>NZ_AUFB01000029.1 GCF_000426285.1 Rhizobium leucaenae USDA 9039
GGCCCATTCACATGGATGGTGCGCGACACCACATCAAACAGATCGACGGCACCGGGCGCAGCGGCGAAGTTGCCGCCGGCTCCCTCGAAGGTGACGTCGCCGCCATTGACGGTAAAGCCGGCAAGGCTTCCGTCGGCGCCGATATTGGGCACGCCGGTCGTCAGCGTCGCATGCGGCGTGTTGATGAAGCCGCAGCCATTGCAACTTATTCCATTAGGATTTGCCACTATCACGTCGGCTTTTGTGCCGAAGATTTCCATCGGGCCGTTCAGCGCCGAGCGATTGGAACTGGTCACCTCATTCAGGATGACCGAAGCCGGGTTCGAGGCATTGAGGTTCGGGTTACCCGGCGTCACGCCGCCGAGGTTCGAGGTGCCTTGCTCGCCCTTGAAATTGTTGAGGATTGCGCCCTGGGTGCCGACTGAGAGGCTGTCATATTTGTTATGTGACAGGCCGGCAGCGTTCGGCGTGACGATATCGATGAGCGGCACGCCATTCGGCGCCGCTCCGACGCTCGGCTGGTTGGCGACAGGCGCCATCGTGCTGGCCGAAATCGACTGAGCGTTAGCAATCGCCGGCTGGTACACCAGCAGGCAGCTCAGCAGCAGCGCCAAAGACTGATGGGCAAGACGGAAGACGGAATGCAAACCACCCAAATTTCGTGCCGTAATGTGTCCGCACGACCTATCAGAACCCCGCACTGGTTCCCTGCCCATGACGATTTCCTGCCTCTTTACCTGCGGTACCAATTCAAATGGCCGTTCCGCCGCATTCGTCTCTTCAGACTTCACGCGGAGATTGCCGGCTCTTTCATTCGTTGAGTTGCAGCTGCGCGTCAATCGCCACACGGATATGGAGAACTAACTTTAGGGAAGTTCTCGTTCTTTTGGTGAAAGCTGTGTAAATTTGACACGGTCATTTACGTGCAATTCACGACAACAGGGGCAAGGCAGTTCATTCCACAGCAGTAGACGTCTTGCGGCGCGTCGATGGCGGTCGGTTTACGACGCGGTGCTCAAGCACGAAATCAGGGCCTTGGTCGCGTAGCACGTTTGACAGGCGAGCGAACTGCCCACAGGCATCACAACGACACAAGCGATCACCGGTGTCCGAGGTAAAGCCCCGATAATGCATGTGATCTGTCGCGCCACAGTTAGGGCACGGAATATCTGGACGAATTTCCATGCCAAGCCGAACCTTTGAATCCCAGTGGCCGGTTGGATCGAGATCCATTATCCACTCGCGCGTACGTCTGATCCAGCGGCTGACGGTCACCGGCTTGACGCCGAGGATCGCAGCCGCTTCGGTGACCGGTCGTTGTTGCGACAACAGTCCGATGAATTGCGTTAAATTTTGAAATTTCAACGCCCATAGTGGTGTGCCGGTCGTGCGGCGGAAATGTACATCGCAGGCGATGCACCGAAACACCGGCAGAACCGGCTTCGGATGGGCGGCACGGGTCGCAAGCACCGTTTGGCCGCTTTGGCAATGCGGGCAGAGCGGCGGCGTCTCGGATGACGAGTATATCTCGTCGAACTGGCCCTGAAGCCATACACTGAAGGCTTTGTCTTCCGTTTCCGGAATTGACCGATACTGTCCCATCCGCGGCAACATCGGGTCGAAGACGCGTTTGGGAGGTGTTTTAATCGTCATCTTCTTGCCTGTATGTCGACCGTTGCTGAATTCTCGTTAAGGGCACGATTCGTGCGTAATCCAATCGTCTAGCATGTGCTGACATGCCCCTCCACGGGCAGGCCGTGAGCGGGTGCACAGTGCCCTTGCTATTCCCTGGGACTCGGCGAGCGTCGGCAGTTGCAATACCTTGAAGCTATTCGGCCTCGTTACTACTCGGACATCGCGCTGCATGACGCCCCCAATTTCTTTGGGGACATTGGGCCGTATCGTTAGGTCGACGTGTTTGTGGTCTGCGTGCGGCGACTCACAGATATGGGCGATATCATTAAATCAAGGTCCAACTCTCCTACTCGACTAAGCGAATGTGATCGCTTAGGTGTCCTTCGGACTGGACGTGGGATTGACGCGATGACTGACTTAGAGCAAATGAAAATCGAGCGTGATGCTTATGAATTCTGGCTGGACCGGGTATTAATGCACGCCGGTACCGGCTTCATGCTGACGCCGGTAGGCTTGGATGGCCATCTCCAAGAGATCAAGAACGGCGAGCCTCTCAATTTCTTGCCACCCGGCGAAGAGATGGATGCTGCTTGGATCGATGAAAAGCATCTTCAACGATTTCCAGTTTTTGAAGCGGTGGCCCTAAGAATCAGGGCGCGGCTCGTTGCTTATGGCGAAACTGGCTCTCTCGAAGCCCTGCAACTGATCCAACCAACGGATTGACGCTCGTAGCCAGCGGGTTTCTCTTTCTGTCGGATGTCGCTGACAGACTTGAATATATTTTTGGATGAAGGCTGGGGATATGAGCGTCCACATGGTGGATAGGCCGCGATCCAATGCCGGATTAATGCGTCAAGCAAGCCTTGACCATTTCCGCTCACCCGGGCGATGCCACCGTCTGGACTTGGCATAACGACGCGGGTGGAGATGGTTAAGGCATTGGAGAGGGCTCCAATGGCGTCACGACATCACGCGCCGGTCGAAATCGTCGATAAGTTCGAGCGCCGGAACGAGGATTTTCCCGGAAGCCGCTGAAAAATCAGCGGCCAGCTCTTCGCGCTCCCGGTCGATCTTATTGGCGAGGGCATCCATGCGCCTCGCAGCAGTGTCGTTGACTGCTCTTAATACCAAAGTCGTGTAGTGCCGGGTCCTGCTGATCTCCAGCAGAACCTGGTCTCATTCCGCGATCGTCAGTTTCACCAAAGGCTTAGCGGTTCTCCGTATGATCTCTTGAGCCATAACACTATGCTCCAAGGACTGATTCGCGACTCAAAGCGAATCACCTGAAAAGATTCCCTATCCGCGTCGGGCACTTCATCGACCAAGTTCGGTTTACAGTTGCACCAACTGTCCGTCGACGGTCGGCATGTTCCGCTTCAGCAGACTTCATTCAGGTCCAATTTCGTTAGCACCGGACGGGTGGGAAGTTGGGGGACATCTTAGATGTTTGGCTAGAGGGGCCAGGATGTCCAGGTTGACCGCATCACCTCTATCGAGGACGTGATCACAACACTCGGCGCGGTGAAAGACGGTATAAATCTCCCGTTAGCAATACTACTATTTCGAGTGGCGACAATCATTGACTCAAACGGCGCTGGCATGGTCTCGCTACCGACTGGGGCCTTGCCTCGGATCCTTGTATTAGCGAGCATAAAGTTACAGGTACCATGAAGCATCAATACGCAATCAATAAGAATGGCAAAATCACGACAATTGGCTTGGCGCTGACGGTGGCGCTAGCTGGATGCACGACCTCCTCACCACAGTCAACATCGGCGGCCGCCGCTCCGGCCGGTAAGACCGACGTCGCCATAAATGCCTTCAAGAAACTGTGCCTGCAGACCGCCCCCGATTTTGCAGCGGGCATCCAAGGGGCTAAGCGCTATGGCGTCACTTTCCTCGATCTCGGCGGCGAGCAAAGCGGCATGACCAAAGACGAGTCTATGTCCGTGCAGATCAAGCCTGGCAAGGAATGTGCCATCACCAGCCCTAACCGTGCAGACACGACTTTGCATCAGCAATTCCTGCGTACCGTCGCAGAATTTGCGGACAAGGTTCCGCAAGACGACAAGCCAAATCAGCCTTTCATCGCGACGATCAAGGGCAGGCGCTTCATCTTCCAGCATGACCGCAAAGGCGGCGAAGCTTACGTCATGCTGAATCTAGAGAAATAGCCGTCCGCTCTGGCAAGCTGGCGGGGTGTTTTATGCCGCCAGCGTGACGCTTGCGGGCGCGTTGTGAAACAAAATAGAGGTTAAAATGCCGCGTCTCTCCTGGATGATCCTGTTCCGTCACGGCTTTGAGGATTTGACACCTCTGCAAGCCGCGCTGACTAGATATCGCGAACCGCTTCAACAGATCACTTCGCAACACTTGAAGTTCGGTGCACAGGCTGAATTGGATATTCAATTGAGCAGTGGGGCACATGTGCTGACGGAATCTCAGAGATCGCCGCAAATTTCCCTGATCTAGAAGGCAGCGCAGTCGTGGGACAACAAGGATGATCCAGGTCTCATTACCAATCTCATTGGCTTTGTTGCGCCGGAGATAAGTCGTCTGGTCGGCACGTGTTGGACTTTTGACGCGGATAACGGGCAGTGGTTTTGAAATGACCGGCGTTGTGAAATCCGTACCGCCGGGGAAGAACTCAGGAAACGCGCAATAATGGGCTACGATCTTAATGCGATTGTCGGCCCAGAACACAACCGAGCACAGGTATCGGGCCGGTCGCTACCGGCCGGCGCATGCCACACCGAGCAGAAAATTGTACTGATGCAAGTTTTGGTTTATCCGACGTCCCCCCCCCCCGGCAGCCTGTCCAAGCAGTTCGATGCTCACGAAGCCATGCGAGGTCTCAGCACCAAGCTGGTGGAGGCCATCGGCTGCGCCACTTCGACTTTGGTTTGCTGCGAACCTAACCACGCATTTGCTGAGGCAGCCCGCCGTGCCTTCTATGATCATCATCCTTTGATTATACGACCGGACGATATCTGGTTCTGTGTCGCTCAAGGCTTTGCAACTCACGTATCGCTGAGCAGCGAGGCACTACGTTCGCACTTTGTCGCGCACGGAGGTAAGAAGGGACTTGAGGTTTCCCATCGGACTTCTTTCTTGGGCAGGAAAATCCGTGGCCGGAGCTGTTCTCGGAATTTTCGGAACAGATCGCTCTGAACATTCCGCATTTGAAGGATATCCTGGGCGTTCGCTTTTCTACGACGACTGCTGTAGAGGCAGCGGCGTTTGATCTCTGCTGGATGGATGCTTTCAAGGACTATTTTAAATACGAGACGCGATGTGGTTTGCGGCATTCCCCAGATTATTCTCCATGGAACGGTCGAAGACTGGAATTCAATGATCCCTCGTTTGCGGCAGATGGCGCAGTACGGATTAGAGGAATGGTGTGCAACCCTCGGTCCTGTGCTGGGAAAAATTGCCGACACGGCGGCGGGCAACATGGATCGTGAATTCTGGCTGTCGTTCTTCCGCTACCTTGCAGGTTCTGGTCCCGCTGAACTGAGGGGCTGGATCGTCACGCGTTTCCTTATCTGATCGTTAACTGGTAGACGGGGTGCGCTGGGGCCAAACAAGTATCTGTCGACATGGCGCGAGCGTCTTGGACGATCCTTGGTCCGTGGCGGGCTCGACTGGATGACGAAAACAGAAGGGCCGGGCATAGGTGCGTTCCCGCAATCGCTGGCGAGCGCTCCACTACGGTTCATCGACGTTCGCGATGAACGCAAAACGAATTTGCGGCTTGTCCGCCGCCTTCGGCTGGTCCGTGATCTATGATGACGCCGAGGTTCCCTCTCGTCGTCGGTTGCCTCAGAAAATTTTAGGTCGTGCATCCATAAAACGATAGGTGCTGAAGCTGGGCATGGCGAACCAAGTTCAACCGACGAATGATGAAGCGGAGCGTGAGCGGGACACATTGCGCTTTGGGGCTGGAACCGTCTGATCTGGATTGGTTGAAGCGTAAGCGGTTGAGCGACCACACATGGCCGCGAATAAAGGGACGCGTTAAAGTGCGGCCTCGGTCTCTCTGGGTTGTAATTTCCCCGAGCTGATCTTTCCATTTTGCGTAGCTAGACATGCTGAAGGAGCCATTGTTGCGCGATAAACAAGCGCCGGGCCATTAAAACGTTCACGCAGATGGATCGCTGTGTGAACTTGGTAACATTCTGGCAACAATACGTTGCAAAAATTCACAAAGCGGCAAGATTCTGAAATACATTCCACTCGTTCTATGCCTTACTCCAAGAGCTTGATTCTTCGGGAAAAGCTTTGGCAACCGGGAGCTTAAGGCGGGGCATGATTTGGTAATGCAGGCATGCGGTGACCTTTCTGGTCCTAACAGGCGATATCGCCTGGAATACAATCCTTTCGTGGGCGTCGGCGCGCAGCCGAGCGTCTGCTCAATCAAAACCCCTTTGGAACACCACCGTCTCTGCAAACGCCTGCATCGCTCGCGTCTTCGCAAGATCTCAAAAACGCCTTGATACGGATGATCCGGCTCAGGTCTTGTCACGCGCGTTTGCCCGTCGTCTGGCGGCCGCATCCACTACATTTGATATATCAGGATTGAAGGAATATTTATGTCGTCGATTAGGACCGCCGTTGCCGGGCGCAAGAGAGTCGGGAGCCGCAACGGCAATCCACGAGCCGCGCTTTCTTCCGCATCGCTGATCGTCCTGACGGCAATGCTGGCATCTGCACCAACCAGCGCTTATGCGTCCAACGAATGCGGTGCACCGGTCGGCGGCGTGGTAACTTGCTCGGGGAGCAGTTATCCCTCGCCCGGCATTTCGTATGGCCAGAACGGCCTTACCCTGATCCTCAACAATTCCAATCTGGTTGCCCAGAAGACCACCAACGGTAACGGCGCCGTCTATATCAGCACGTCGGCGACCAACATCAATGACATCGTCGTCAATGCACTTCTCTTCCAATCAATTCAGTCGACCGGAACGGTATCGAACGGTATCTCCGTCACAAATAGCGGGACTGCCGGCAATGCCGTCATCCGGATGGACACCGGCACCGTAACAGCGCGCGGCAATTTCGCCACTACAGGCTCGCTCCTTGCGATCATCAACAACAGCGCTGGCACGGGCAATGCCCTGATTACCCTCAATGGCGGGCAGCTCATCAATACGAGTGCAGGCAGTGGCGCGAATGCCCAGAACGGGGGCACCGGCAGCGCCGCCGTCACGATGATCGGCGGTTCGGTCAGTACCTCCACCGGCCCCGGCCTGCGCGCCGTGATCGCCAACACCGCCTCTTCCGGCGCCGCCAGCGTCACCATCGGGGGCGGAACGGTCACGACAACTTCGGGCACGGGCATTTTGAGCCAGGCGGAGCTTGGTAGCGCCGGTATCAACATGACGGGCGGAACGGTCGTAGTTCAAGGCGGCGCCAACCCTGCTCTGAACGCCGTGGTCAACAATTCAGCCAGCTCCGGCGCCGCCAGCATCGCCATGAGCGGCGGGACGGTCACGAACAATGGCAGCGGCGACGGCCTCTTTGCCGATAACAAGGGCACCAGGACTTACAACATCAGTGTCACCGGCGGCACTGTAAACGGTGGTTCTGGCACCGCCGCCGCCATTCATGGCGACGCCACTACGGGCGGCACAATCACTATCGGCTCGGCTGCCAGGGTCAACGCCGGAGCCTCGGGCATCGCTGTCAATCAAAGCGGCGGCGCGGCGACCATTACGACCGCCGGCACGGTGACCGGCAACGTCAATCTCAGCGGCGCCAGCAATGTTCTGGATATCACCGGCGGCTCGATCGCCGGCAACATCAGCGGCGGCGGCAATAGCGCATTGAAGTTTGATCTCGGCTCGGGCAGCTTCACCTACGGCGCCGCCTACGCGATCGGCAGTGTGAACAGCGTCGCCATGAACTCGGGTTCGGCCGAGATCGACGGCGGCCTCGCCACTAACACGCTGGCCGTCAACGGTGGCACACTGATCCTTAACGATGCTGCCGCGGTCGCGAGCGGCACGATGATCTCGGCTGGCACGCTGCAACTCGGCAATGGCGGCGCCTCGGGCTCGATCACCGGCGGCGTGACGAACAATGGCACGCTCACCTTTGACCGATCGGATAGTTCCACCTTCGCCGGATTGATTTCGGGAAGCGGCGTGGTCAATCAGATCGGCACCGGCACGACTATCCTAACAGCTAACAACAGCTACGCCGGCGGGACGACGATTAACGCCGGCACGCTGGTCAATCAGGGGACGATTGGTGCGGTAACCGTGAATGCCGGCGGCACCTTCACCCAAGCGGCGGGCGGCGCGGGGGCGGTCACGGCCAATGGCGGAAGCACCGTCAACGTCACCGGAGGCACAATTTCGGGTCCGGTCGCGCTGACGTTGACAGGCGGCGGCACGGCGAGC
Source organism: Rhizobium leucaenae USDA 9039 (assembly GCF_000426285.1). Lineage (GTDB taxonomy): Bacteria > Pseudomonadota > Alphaproteobacteria > Rhizobiales > Rhizobiaceae > Rhizobium > Rhizobium leucaenae. The sequence goes on from NZ_AUFB01000029.1 coordinate 8,040, forward strand.
CAGGTCAATATCTCAGGCGGTGGTCTGACATCCACCGCCGGACCGGCCATTCTCGCAAACGGCAGCAATGCGAACATCAGCGTTTCCGATGCCCCGATCCTCGGATTCAGCAACGGCGATATTTTGCAGCTCACCAACGGCAGCACCGTCACCTTGACAGCCAATGGCGCGACGCTGAACGGCAATATCATTTCGGATGCTTCCAGCAACGGCCTCGTCAATCTGACGAACGGCTCGGTCCTTTCCGGTGCGATCGATCCGGTGGCGATGACGATCGATGCATCCAGCCGCTGGAGCGTGACCGGCAATTCCTCGCTCACAACGCTGACCAATGCCGGAACGCTCGCCTATGCCACGCCGTCCAACCCGCTCGACGCCTCGACTTATCACACAGTCACGGTCGATAATTACACAGGCAATAACGGTACATTGTTGCTGAACACGGCGCTCGGCGCCGACGCCTCGCCGACGGACCAGCTTGTCGTCACCGGCAATACCGCCGGCGCCAGCGCCATCAAGATTACCAATGTCGGCGGCGCCGGCGCGCGGACGGTCGAGGGTATCAAGATCATCGAGGTCGGCGGCGCTTCGAACGGCGCTTTCAACTTGGCCGGCGATTACCTCTTCCAGGGGCAGCAGGCGGTGATCGGCGGCGCATACGCCTATCGTCTCTACAAGGGAGGTGTCTCGACTCCCGCCGATGGCGACTGGTATCTGCGCTCTACATATACCAAGACCACCACTCCCGATCCTACCACGTCTCCTGATCCTCTGCCGGATACACAGCCACTATATGCGCCGGGTGTGCCGCTCTACGAGGCCTATGCCGGCGTCCTGCAGAGCTTCAACGAGCTCGACACCCTGCAGCAACGCATCGGCAGCCGGTCATGGCAGGCCGGCAAATCGACGGCTGACGTGGACGGGAACACAATGGCGCAAGGCATCTGGGGACGGATCGAGGCAGCTCGCAGTCATCTAGAACCCGGAACATCGACGAGCGGCACGGACTACGATGTGGATACCTGGAAGCTACAAGCAGGTCTGGACCGCGCCCTCGTTGAAAACGCCACCGGCACCCTGATCGGTGGCCTCAGCGTCCACTATGGCACGGCTTCTGCAGATATATCCTCGATCTTCGGCACGGGCGATATCAATACCACCGGCTACGGCCTAGGTGGCACGTTGACCTGGTACGGCAATGGCGGCCTCCATGTCGATGCTCAGGGGCAACTGACCTGGTACAACAGCGACCTTAAGTCCGCTACCCTGAGCAAGACGCTGACGAACGACAACAACGACTTTGGTTATGCGCTAAGCATCGAGACAGCACAGAAGATCGATCTTGGCGCGCGGTGGTCGCTGACACCGCAAGCCCAGCTTTCCTATTCGTCCGTACACTTCGACCACTTCACCGATCCCTATGGCGCTGCAGTATCGCTGCGCGATGGCGATACCCTGATTGGTCGCCTCGGCCTCTCCGCGGATTATGACAACGCGTGGAAAGATTCCACCGGCCGGATAGGCCGTTCGCACGTCTACGGCATAGCCAATATCTATAACGACTTCCTCGATGGCTCCGATGTCGATGTCTCGGGAACGAGGTTTGTCAGCGAGAACCGGGCGCTCTGGGGAGGATTGAGTCTCGGTGGTTCCTACAGTTGGTTCGACGAGCGCTATTCCATCAATGGCGAAGCATTCGCGCGCACCAGCCTCGAGAACTTTGGCAACAGCTACTCAATTGGTGGGAAGCTCAGCTTCAATGTTAAATGGTGACGACCATGAGAGCATGAGGATTTGTGGGACAGTTATGCGGCGCGGACTGTTGTCCCGCGTTCGCAAGGCCTATCGGGGATGGCGAGGGCTTGCCGTCTAAATGGGACGCGGAGAAACGCGCCGTGGCGGCTTGTCAAGCGAATCGAGGAATTGACCCCTCCTATTGCCTCACCCGAGAATGTTACTGAAGCTGAGGGCACTCGATTGGCCCGTATCGTCACCCGCCACGGTGGGTGAAGATACGGGCGCGCACTTCATCCAGTCGCCATTGAGTATGACCTGCCCATCCGTTTCCATACGCCAAGCCTTGACGGCCATTTGCACTGTCCGCACGATCCTCTTCGTGAAGCGTGACGGATCGGCGCTCATCAGACGCTGCAGGACCGAGGCTGCCGAAAGCGACGGATCCGCCTCAAAGCCACGCGCGAATCTGGGGCTGGAACGGCTCCAGCACGCTCGGCCTCACGGGTAAGGCTTGGTGCCTCGATGTGGCCGCCGATGTGTGGACCGTTTCTCTCCAGCCTGCCAGACCGTCTTCAGGCTTGCGGTGAATCGCCGGAAATCGATGGCGACCGGTTCTTCGGACGCCGCATTCGAGCTACGGCGATGGACTCGCTTTCCGAGCACCTCCTGGGCGGCGCGGATCCCGGCAAACAACGTCACCGGATCTTCCCTTTCTGGCATCGCCTGCAGCCGCTCCTTGTCGGCCTCGCCCACACCGGAATGGGCCGGTACCTGCACTATGGGCGTTTGGTCACCGTCAGATCGCCTCTACCAGCCACTCGATAATTACTTTAGCCTCGCGCTCTGCCATTGCAAATTCGGCATAAAGCCCCGACTCGTATGTTGGACTCCAGTAGCTGTACGGACCGAACCCAGGAACTTCATCCTCAAGCAATTGTTCTTCGCCAAAAGAATAGAGTCCATTGCCATGATCAACGAACGTAACCCGAGCCTTTCCATCCGCTCGTCCAATAGCTTTGATGCAGGTCTTCAATCTCGATCGCTCCAGTTCACGCATTCTCAGGCAGCTGAGGATCTACCTCAAGGCCCCGATAACGCTGATGCTATCCAACGTATACCGGCGCGAGACAGGAAGCTATGAACCGAATTTCGTGAAAGTTATCGAAGGATAGACATCCGGCATGACGCTCTTCATAAGGTCACGCTCGGCCGGCGTTGCTTCCGATCCCACTGCGCGCGTGTCGCTACGCGTTCCTTCAAGTCGAATGTAACCAGCGTCAACGATCTTCCCCTCGCCAATCGTGATGGCGGCATCACCCCCAAATGGGTGGACGTAGCTGAATGTTCTGCCGAAGAGTCCGTCCTGATCACCTCCCGCTTCGATGGTGACATTGCCATAGCTGCAGTTCGCGTAGGTGATGACGTAGCGACCAGGGGCAACGGGTACGAACCATCGTGCATATTTCTGCGCGGTCGCGGAGAACAACTGGCCGAGTACCAGTTTGTTTGGGTTTTGCAAACGATACGCGACTGCGGAACCGATAGATACAGGCGGCTCCGTCTCGTCTGCTTTTCAACATTGACCCTGCGCAAGGTGATGTAACCGCTACAATCCACGTCGCCCAACAGCGGCGAATCCACCATTCGGACAAGAAGGAGCGAGCCCTTCTTGTTCTTGTTTGCCAAAATCTGTGAAGATCCTTCATGTTGCTGCGCAGCGACCTTGGCGGGGTCTGGGGTCCCGGCGCAACCTGCCAAAAAGCCAATAGTGCACCAAGCGGCAACAGTCTTTAAACGCATCCTTGGGTTCTTTCTCAACTGGAATATACCTTGCAGCCTAGCCGGTCCTCGACGGACGATTGGGCTGAATAACGAATGACAACAATTCGACGCGATTTCATCACTTTTGAAAAAGCAATTATATCAATAACTCCCTGGCCAATCCAAATATTTTGCGTCAATCCACTTCACGGACTTAGGTTTACTCTCCGGATTGACAAGAAATTCATCCACAACTACACGCGCAATATCCCAAGAAAGATACCTATTTCTGGGCACAGAAGCGCCATTATCCAAAATGTCAAACCCTTCTCTATTTATTTCACTAGATTGCGAAATCATCGAGAAGTTTCGAGAAAAATCTGATTTGTTGTAGCGGTCATATGATACAGAAATACCTTCTTCTCCCTTATAATTCATAATAAAAGAGTATTTCTTTCCATCTTCGCCGATAAATTGAATGGAGCCACCGACATCTTCTTCCCGTTGCTTAGCACACGAAGGATCGAAATAATCTCTTCAGGCCTCAGGAGAGAAATCTTGTTTGTTTCCAACAGATGAAAATGTGGAATGAAATTTGCCCATGCTAATTTAACCACTCAAATTTTCCATGCGGACGATTGCTGAGCGACCGCTCGCAAAATTTAGGTTCAAATTAGAGATTCCCATCTTTTCAGCCATTTGCGGCAAATATGTCTGGCACGTTCCACAGGAATTTCTATCAACATATAAATTCACATTGGATGGAAGATTTCCACAACTCGATCGATATCGTTCGATGATCGCCTCGACCAGTTCCGCCCGTGTCGCCAATACTGATCCGCGATGCCATCCATCCCCCGAGCCGGGACGGCAAACCATGGCCATCCCATCGGGAGCATCAGCACTATCGGCAACATTTTGCTTGAAGCAATGCGTCCTTTCGTGGACGATCTCAATTTGATCTCGCCAAACAACCTAAGTATCGGGAACACCTTCGCTCCCAGAACCGATACCATCAGACAATATGCATTCATCAGCTGTTGAGGTATCGTCGCGTGGAGAGCTATTCGCGAAAGGAATGGCTATGGACGTCGAGCTCGGTCGCATCCTGAATACGCTTCCGGGCCTGGTTTTTAGCGCGCCCCCCAAGGGGACGTAAATTTCCTCAAGCGAGACTGGTCGGAGTTCGGCGGCCTGAATGAAACCGGATTAGACCCTCTTGACTGGAAGCGACAGTCAGCCCGGACAATTTGCAGGACTTCCTTGTTCGATGGGCGTCTATCGTGGCGTCTGGCGAACGTGCCGATATGCAAGCGCAGCTTCTGCGGTTTGATGGTCTCTGCCGTTTTTTCGACATCGGTTGCAATTCACTTCGAGATGGACGCGGAAGGGTGAGGGAACGGTGCGGCCTTGCCGTCGAGCACGGTGACAGGGAGCCACCGTCGACCTGAATGCGAAGGGGGCCACCTTCAGCGCGCGATTTTGGACAACATACCAGCCAGCATCGCCGTTCTCGCGCCCGCCGGAGCAGTTCAGACCATCAATCGTCACGTGCTCGGTTGTACAGGAAATTCCGTGGGGACTTCATGAGCGCAACTCCTTATCTAGTGTCGGTCGTCGACGACGACTTGTCGGTGCGTGAATCGCTTCAAGACTTGCTGCGGGCATTTTGTCACCGCGTCGAAACCTTCGCTTCGGCAGAGGAATTTCTGGCATCGGAAGCCGCTACCCTGTCCGATTGCTTGATACTCGACATTGGAATGCCCGGGATGACCGGACCGGAATTGCAGCGCGAAATGGCAAGCCGCAGGTTGCATACACCAATCGTCTTCATCACGGCACTGAAGGACGAGACACTGCGGCTCCAACTTATAAAACGCGGAGCAGTCGATTGCTTGTACAAGCCTTTAGGCGCTGCGGGCCTGCAGTTGGCGCTCGGTTCCGCACTTAAAAAGCGATCACAGTGAACATAGTCACCGAGCTGGGAGCAGCTATTCCGCGCTCCGTTCTAAGCTTTTGTCGGAGTGTCGACCTTGCCCGCCATCAGCCTCGCTAGTTGCGTCTCGTCGAGCGTCGACTTGTCGAATGTTCCGAGCTGTCGCCCGAGGGAAAGCACTACGAACGTATCCCCGATCGAGTAGGCATGCTGGACATTGTGTGTGACGAGAACCATGCCGATTCCTGCGTCTTTCGCCTTCTGCAGATAACTCAGCATATTATCCGCCTGTTTTAGACCGAGAGCCGACGTAGGTTCGTCGAGGATGAGGATGCGAGCTCCGAAATGCAAAGCTCTCGCGACCGCAACACTTTGGCGTTGACCGCCCGATAGTGTGCCGATCGGTTTGCGCACGGCGTCGGAGCCGAGGCCAAAAACGCGCAGAGCATCCTCTGTCGCGGCGATGGCGCGACGGGTGTCGAACCGCTGGAAAGGTCCCCATCCTATCCTCGGCTCTCGCCCCAGGACAAAATTGCGATACACGGGCATCATCGAGACCAGCGCGAGGTCCTGAAAGACCGTGGCAATACCTCTGTCAAGCGCCTGCGATGGTGAATCGAGGCGCACCTCCGTTCCGCATACGCGTAGCGCGCCCCGATCGGGCCTCTCCACCCCACTTAAGATTTGAACCAGCGTCGACTTGCCGGCACCGTTGTCGCCGAGCAGGCAAACCACTTCACCGGGCCGGACGGAAAGACTTACATCCGTTAGCGCCGAGACATTTTGATAGGACTTCGAGACGCAGATGGCCTCCAGAAAAGGTTCATTGTCTATGAGCCAACCTCGCCGGTTTCATTGCCTGTAGTCGCGTATGGTTGTTGATCAGGACCGCCGCCAGCAACATGAATCCAAGAAAGGTCATGTACCAGACGTCAGGTAGTGGGGTGAAGAAAAAGCCTTGGCCGACCATGCCGAAGACAAGTGCGCCGAAGAAGGAACCGATCGGCGAACCAAAGCCTCCGGTCAGAAGGGCGCCGCCGATCACTGCCGCCGTTACCACCTCGAATTCGCGCCCCACCGCTGCATTGGCATCGCTTTGGTTGATGGCAAGGACATCGAGCGCCGCGACCAAGGTCGTCGAAACCGCGACCGCAATGTAAAGCAGTAGTTTGACCTTCCTGACGGGAATGCCCAACCGTTGGGCGGCGCGCAGGTCTCCACCTGTCGCATAGATCCAGTTCCCGAAGACCGTTTTCTCAAGGACCCAAGCCCCAAGAATTGTCACGAGGATCCACCAAATGACGGAAATCGAGAAAGGGCCAATCGATGATGCGAACAGGAAGACGAGAGCATCGCCGATCATGGCGTCTTTCACGCCGTCGATAGTGCTGGTTCCGACTAACATCCGCACGCTGCCTTGCGCTACGCCACGCATGATGAAGAGCATTGCGAGGGTCACGATAAAGGAAGGCAGCCCGGTCTTTATAACGAGCAAACCGTTGAGAGTTCCGACCATCGCCGCCGCGACGAGGGCGGCGGCAAAGGCGGCCGAAAGCGGCCAGTCACAATGAACCGTCAGATAACCCAGAATCGTTTGGTTTGTCGCCACCATCGACCCTACCGAAAGATCAAACTCTCCGGCCACCAGCAGCAGCGTAATCGGCGCAGCGATAATCCCGATTTCCGCGCCAACCTCCAAATAGTTGCGTGTCATCGCGAGGGTAAGGAAGCCAGCCTCTCCCGTGAAAATCGCGAAGAAGGCAAAGACAGCAATCGTTCCAGCGACCGCAGTCAATTCGGGCCGCGCGAATATCGATCGTATCCTTCCGGCTCTCATATCTTCCCTGCCCCTGTCTGGGATACAATTGATAGGTCGCATCGTTCCGCCGAGCCTCAGCGATCGGAGGCATGAAACCTTTCGACGTTTTTCGGGGTGATGACGATGGGGCCGGTCGTGAGCACCGTCTCGGCTGGCTGGATCCCCTGTCGAATATATAATGCCAGCATGACAACGGGGTAGTATCCCTGGGCATATTGTTGGGCGTCGAGCGCGAAATCGAGCTCATGCGCTTGAAGCGACTTGGCGGCCCCCTCGGTCACATCGATAGTGCCCCAGTGCATTCCCTTGCCACGGTCGCCCAGATCGGCGCGGACCTGGGTCATTGCCGCAATGCAACAGCCTCCAATGGAGAATACGGCGTCGATCGAGTTGTCCTTTTCTAGCTGTGTCTCGGCAATTGTCTTGATACGTGTCGAATTGTTGAAATCGGTCAAGGGGATTTCAGCCAAAGTCGAGGTGCCCGTGAACGCTTTCTTAAATTCGTTTGTGCGGGCATCGAGAAAGGAGAGTGCGCCGACAGGGGCAGTGATGATCAAAGCATGTTTTGCGCCAAGTGCGTTGAATTGGGCCGCAGCTAGTGCACCCTGCGTGCCGGGATCGTCACCGACGAATGCTAGGGCGCCGACACTTGCGACCTGATCGCCGCCTTGATTGACGATGATCACGGGAATCCCCGCATCCGAGGCCTTCTTGATTGTCGCGTTCAGTGAGGTTGGCGTCGGGTCGGACACGATGATGCCGTCGGGTTTGGCGGCGATCGCGGCTTCCAGATTTCGGCGCTGCTGGTTGGGATCGTTCAGGTTTTTCTCGATGCCGCGATACTGGACCGTCACGCCCAGGTCTTTGGCCGCCTGCTCCAAGCCCTTTATTACACCGAGCCAATAGCTGTCGGAGGCGGGAGAATGAGTGACCATGATGAAAGTCGGCTCGGCTATGGCCGCGCTTTCGAAGCCGAACACAATTGCAAGCAAGATGGATACAAACGCGAGTTTTTTGAACATAAGGTTCCCTCTATTGCATCTGTTACTTATCTAAGCGAAGGCTCGGCTCCTAACCGCAAAGGGCATCATGTGTCTTTTGAATACTAATCGAAGTCCAACCGAACCCCAATCCATTTATCTGCTGTTTCGGCGGTGCACCAATAGTCCCAAACAGCTGGCTCTTGCGGTCGAGTAAAGAGGGGGATGAGCCAATCTCAAACGTGAGACGCTACCAGTCGGGAATTCACCGCCGGCCATTTCTGCGTTGACGCGCTACTTGGACGGCGTTAGGTTTTTTATGGTATAGATGCGGTTGCCGATGCGCGTATTTGTGCGCCTGCACTGCAATATTTGCATGCACCATTCCCTTATATCACTTGAAACACCGCGGAGCGTGATGGGATGGAACCGCAGATCTTGCGCGACAGACCCAAAGGTGATCTGCAGGTTCTATGGGAGGATGAGGAGCGTGCGTTCTGTCGGGGACAATTTGTCTATAAGAACGGCGCGTCACGCAACGTCCTAGCGCTTCGTCTGACAGCGGCCTTTCCCCGAGCGGCAGCCGTCGCTCAACTCTCCAATGAGTTCGAACTCAAGGACCATCTGGACAGCGCGTGGGCTGTGCGGCCACTGGAATTCGTCCGTAAACGCGAGCTAACGATGCTGGTCTTTGAGGATCCGGGTGGAGAAGCCCTCGACAAGTATATGGGCGAACCGATGCCGACATCCCGGTTTCTCGCCCTGGCCATAAGCATTACGGTGGCGCTGAGGCATGTCCATGAACGTGGTCTCATCCATAAAGATCTGAAGCCGGCACATATTTTGGTGGACGACACAAGCGCACAGGTGCGGTTGACCGGGTTTGGACATGCTTCGCGCCTACCGCGCGAGCGCCAGGCAACGAGTTCTCCCGAATATATAGCGGGGACGCTTGCCTATATTGCGCCCGAGCAGACCGGACGAATGAACAGGTCGATCGATTCCCGCAGTGACCTCTATGCGCTCGGCGTGGTTTTCTACCAAATGCTGACAGGCGTGCTGCCGTTTTTTGCGTCCGATCCCATGGAATTAATTCATTCCCACATTGCCCGGACGCCGGCACCGCCGAGCGAGCGGCTTGCGAGCATCCCGATCGCGCTCTCCCATATCGTCACAAAACTTCTCGCCAAGACGGCTGACGAACGCTACCAGACTGCCAAGGGCTTGGAGCACGATCTCCGACGCTGCTTGACACAGTGGCTGGCCGAGGGCGGGATCGATCCTTTTCCCCCTGGCGACCTCGATAATCCGGACCGGCTGCTGTTGCCCGAGAAGCTTTACGGGCGGGAAGCCGAGATTGTGTCCCTCCTGAACGCGCATGATCGCGTTACCACGACCGGCAGGCCTGAACTGGTCATGATCTGCGGTTTTTCCGGAATTGGAAAATCATCAATTGTCAACGAGATGCACAGGGCGCTCATACCATCGCGCGGCCTTTTTGCCTCCGGCAAGTTCGACCCACAAAAACGCGACATTCCCTACGCGACAGTGGCACATGCGTTTCAAGGATTGATCCGCAGCTTCCTCAGCAGAAACAATGCTGAACTGGAGAGGTGGCGCGCGACGCTGCAAGAGGCCATTGGAAGCCAGGGACATCTCGTGGTCGAACTGATGCCCGAACTGAAGCTGATTGTCGGCGAACAACAGCCTCCTCCCGATCTTCCTCCACAACAGGCCCAACAGGCTTTCCAGATCGCCCTCCGGCGTTTCGTCGGCGTCTTCGCGACGGCCGAACATCCGCTGACGCTTTTTCTCGATGACCTGCATTGGGCTGACGTCGCATCGCTCGACCTTCTCGAAGATCTCGTGACACACTCCGAACTGCGGCATCTTTTGGTGATCGGTGCCTATCGGGAAATGGAAATCGATCCGGCCCATCCCCTTGTTCGAAAGTTGGAGGTAATTCAAAGTGCCGGATTGAAAATTGATGAGATCAGGCTGGCTCCCCTCACCCGGAAGAATTTCGAGGCGTTCGTCGTAGACGCGCTTCACTGCGCACACGATCGCGCCATTCCGCTCGCTCGGATACTCCACGACAAGACCGCCGGAAATCCCTTCTTTCTCAAGCAGTTTTTGTCCGCGCTCGACGATGAGGGTCTCGTTGCCTTCGATCTGACGGAAGGCAACTGGTCGTGGAACCCGGATCATCTTCGTGGCAGGAAATATACCGAGAACGTGGTCGATCTAATGGTCGGCAAGCTCGCAAAATTGCCAGCAGAGACTCAAGCTGCTCTCCAGCAACTCGCCTGTCTCGGAACCACCGCCACGACCGCGATGCTTTCGACTGTTCTGTCGATCTCCGAGGCTCGCGTTCAAGAGATCCTCTGGGAGGCAGTGCGGCGCGACTTCATCGAGCGGATCGACGATTCCTACAGATTTATACACGACCGCGTGCAGGAAGCTGCCTATTCGCAGATTCCACAAGAACGATGCGCTGAAACCCATCTTCGTATCGGCCGGCTCTTGGTCTTGCGCACGCCGACGGCGCAACGAGAGGAAGCGATCTTCGACATCGTTAATCATCTCAACCGCGGTGCGGCACTGATTTTCTCCGAAGAAGAGCGAAACGAGCTCGCCGGGCTGAATCTGATCGCAGGCAAACGAGCGCGAGTATCGACGGCTTACCTTCAGGCGTTCAAATATTTCACTGCTGGCGCGTCCTTCCTGACAGACAACGCTTGGACTGATCACCATGAACTCGCATTTGCCCTCGAATTTTATCGGGCCGAATGCGAGTTCCTCCTTGGCGATATGGATGCTGCCGACAAGCGCCTGAATTTCCTCTCGTTAAAGGCAACATATAGGCTCGAGCTGGCAAGAGTGGCCCGTTTGCGCATCGAGCTGTACACGACCCTTGATCAATGTGACAAAGCAGTCGCCATCTGCATCGGATACTTGCGTCATTTGGGCGTGAACTGGTCGCCGCATCCAACACGATCCCAGGTAAAACGGGAATATGGTAAGATCTGGAAGAAAATCGGGAAACGGACGGTAGAGAAGCTTGTCGCCCTGCCCCTGATGAGCGACGCAGGGTCACTTGCCACGCTGGATGTACTGACAGCAATTTTTCCATCGGCGCTGTTCACAGACGCAAACCTTCTAGCGCTGGCTATATGCCGCTCGGTCAATCTCAGCCTAGAGCAAGGGCATGGCGACGGATCGTGCGTAGCCTACGTCTTCTTTGCCAAGATCGCAGGCCTGCAGTTTAACGACTATAAGGCGGGATTTCAGTTCGCCAACCTCGGATACGATCTGGTCATCAAGCATCGCTTCGATAGGTTCCGAGCGCGAACCTACATGTGGTTTGCGCAATTTTCCTTGATGTGGACCGAGCATGTGCATGCGAGCCGAGCGCTTTTCATGCGAGCGTTCGAGGCAGCGACGGAAGTCGGTGATCTGCCCGTCACCGTCTATTGCTGCGACAACCTCAATACGAATTTTTTGGCCGCAGGCGACCCTCTCGCTGAAGCGGAGCAGCAAGCCGAACGCGGCCTACAGCTCGCCGAGCGCGCGCGGTACGATCATATTATCGATATCATGAAGGTGCAGCGCGGCGTCATCCGAAGCTTGCGGGGGCTGACATACGAATTTGGTCGCTTTGATGATAGGCAGGTAAGTGTGACCTGCCACGGGTAATTTCCTCCAGATTGGATTAGAGTCCGGCCCATTGAAGGACGGACGCATGAAGAAGCAGAGATTTACGGAAGAGCAGATTATTGCGGTGCTGGAGGAGCAGGAGGCTGGCGCGAAGGTGGCCGAGCTCTGCCGCAAGCATGGGATTTCGGACGCGACATTTTACAACTGGAAAGCCAAATACGGCGGTATGGAGGTCTCCGAGGCGAAGCGTCTGAAGGCGCTCGAAGAGGAGAACGCCAAGCTGAAGAAGCTGCTCGCCGAGCAGATGCTGGATGCCGCCGCACTCCGCGAGCTTCTGGCAAAAAAATGGTAGGGCCTGCCGCCAAGCGTGACGCCGTCGCGCATCTGAGGACCGTGATGGGTCTTTCGGAACGGCGGGCCTGCCTGATCATATCCGCCGACCGCAAGATGATCCGTTATCGGCCGAGCCGACCGCCGGAGGTCGAACTGCGGGCAAGACTGCGCGACCTCGCCAACGAGCGACGGCGTTTCGGCTACCGGCGGCTGTTCGTCCTGCTCAAGCGGGAGGGAGAGCCGTCCGGGGTCAACCGCATCTATCGTCTTTATCGCGAGGAAGGTCTTTCGGTCCGCAAGCGCAAAGCCAGACGGCGTGCCGTCGGCACCCGTGCGCCGATCCTGGTCGAAGCGAAGGCCAATGCCCGCTGGTCGCTGGATTTCGTCCACGACCAGTTTGCCTGCGGAAGGAGGTTTCGCGTGCTCAACATCGTTGATGACGTGACGCGCGAATGCCTGGCGGCAATCCCCGACACATCAATCTCCGGGCGTCGGGTCGCCCGCGAACTGACGGCGCTTATCGAACGGCGCGGCAAGCCCGGCATGATCGTCTCCGACCACGGCACGGAGTTCACGTCGAACGCGATCCTCGCCTGGTCAAAGGAGCACAAGGTCGAATGGCACTACATCGCGCCGGGAAAGCCGATGCAGAACGGCTACGTCGAATCCTTCAACGGCCGCATGCGCGACGAACTGCTGAACGAGAGCCTGTTCTTCGGTCTCGGCCACGCCCGCAGCGCCATTTCCGAATGGGCGGAGGACTACAACAATTTCCGGCCACACTCATCGCTCGGATATCAGACCCCGGCCAACTATGCCGGGACTATCGCCGCAACCGGCTCCAACGCTGCGCAAGATGAAGGCTACGCGTTTCCGCCGGTTGCTCCCACCGCGCCAAATGGCGTATCGAAAACCGCCGGGGCTCTAATCGCCGCTGGATGAAAGTTCAGTGGCAGGTCAGAGACTCAATCGTGCATCCAAAACCGTGCAGCCATCCGTTCGGATGGCCTGCCAGTCGTTTCCCCCGTCCAAGACCTCCCCGGAGAGTCGATCACCTTCGAAGCGGCCGCCCTCGATCACCCGGACTTGCCTCGACGTCGAAGGCGTCCGACCGATGACCAAGGAAGGCCTGACGTTCAGTCTCATCGTAAACAGCGGCTTGCTGCGGACTTCGCCAAAGACGTCGACTGCGGTTTCCAGCTCGGTGGCTGAGATCGGCATGGTCATTTTCTCCATTTTCCGGCACCGTCGCGACGGCGCGTCCGCCCGGCTGGTCGCAGAATAAAAACCGTCGGCCTGGATCCTTCATGCCGCGAAAAACTTCAAGCTGACTACATCCAATCCGCAGCGCAGGACGATCAGGCCTGCGAGATGGAAGTACCGACCGCCTCGACGAGATGCGCGCGCGTGGGCGATGGCCCAAAGGGATCTGAGAAGTATTGCGTTTCTTTAGCGACCAGACCCGCGTGAAATTCCATTATGCTTACGGCATAAGATGGCTTCCCGTCGTAGGTAAGCACGAATTCCGTGACCCAGAGGTTTCCGTTTCCCACAATTCGCCTCACCGCAAACTGCTTTTGGTCGGGCTGGACGAATCGGCTCTCCCGAATTTTGCCTCGACCGACAATGCGTTTTCCCGATTGTGGATAATCCAGCACCGCATCGTCACTATAGATTTCAGGCTCGACGTCAAAGTCACCCGCATCGGAAGCGAGCCAATGACGCTCCAAGCCAATTCGATAAGCCGATTCGTCCATTTCCGTCTCCTATGGAAACTGTCAAAAGCTTGTGCTGGCAGAATTCCAGATCGACTACAGATTCCGCAAAAAACCGACACACGTCCATCCTACGATGGTCTTGCATCTGCGATGAGCTTCTCTAGCGGGATTCCTCCGCCGGAAAGGCTTACCGTCGCGGCTGCCGATAACGTGGACCGGCGGCACAGGACTTCAGAATTGGATCGCGATAACATTCACTCATGCACGTCCCGCATATAGTCTCCTGATATCACATCTTCGCGACTGTAGCTCTGCTGCAAAGACTGAGATGATGGCGAGCGTGTCATTTTCGCGAATGTCAGCCAAACTAGATGCCAGTGCTCTCGACGATACCATCGTTCAATAGAGGCATCTTGGCCGCAGGCTATAGTTCCAATCCATCTCGAACGTGGCTGAGCGAGGCCTTCAGGGTTGTGGAGACAACGAAGAGTGCTCAGGGGGAGTTAAAGTGATGCCCAACGCTGATTCAAACTTACGGAAGACTGGTGTCGCGGAAAACCACTCGGAGAGTCAGCCGGGCCAGACGGCCAACTTCATCGATCTGCCACCCGTGCTCCAGCGCGTGGAATTCCGCCACCTCTTCACTCTGGAAGTGGCAGTGGATGCATTACAAGCGATCGGGGATGTAGAGGGGCTTAAGCGGCGGGTAGGACCGATCGCTTCGGGCCGCTTCGAAGGACAACGCCTCAAGGGGCGGGTCGCGCCCGGCGGCTCCGATTGGCAAATGGCGACCGGCGAGAACATGACACACCTGGACGCGCGGATCGTCCTGGAAACGGACGTTGGCGAATTGATCGGCATGACATTCGGCGGGATACGCTGCGGACCTCCCGACGTAATGGTCCGGCTGGCCAGAGGCGAGTTTGTCGATCCGACTGAGTATTATTTTCGTATCCATGCAACCTTCAGCACGGGGGCAAATGCCCTGGGCTGGATGAACCGGATGATAGCGATCGGGACCGGGCATCGGTTGCCAGGCGGCCCGATCTATAACCTCTTCGAAGTCCAGTAGTCGCGGACCCTGGCGGCGGCCGTCATCCCCGAGCGCTCCAAGATGATCCATTTCAAAGTGCGGCAAAGGCGTCCGATGCCGAGCCGATAGTGTTGACGACACCATCGTACAATAGCGAACCGTTTCACTTGGTGAGAGCGTCGACGCGCCCATCCCAAACTTTTGGAGATCGCCATGTCAACTCTCTCACCATCGTTCACGCGCCGAACCCTTCTGGTAACCGCTGCGGCGGCCGGCGCAATCAGCGCCCTGCCTGGCACGCTTGCCGTGGCAAAGAGCGAAGACAATGAAATCCGCTCGTTCAAGTTCTCCGCGACCGACGCCGAGCTGAGCGACCTGCGCCGCCGTGTGGCCGCCACACGCTGGCCAGACCGGGAAACAGTCCCGGACGACACGCAAGGCGTACGGCTCGACACCATCCAAAAACTCGCCAAGCATTGGCGTGGCTATGACTGGCGCAAGACCGAGGCCCGGCTAAACTCTTTTCCGCAGTTCATGACCGAGATTGACGGCCTGGACATCCACTTCATCCATGTCCGCTCGAAGCACGAGAACGCGCTCCCGATCATCATCACCCATGGATGGCCCGGCTCTGTCATCGAGCAGTTGAAGATCATCAAGCCGCTCACCGACCCGACAGCCTATGGCGGCAGCGAGTCGGATGCCTTCCATGTCGTGATCCCCTCGCTGCCGGGCTACGGCTTCTCCGGCAAGCCAAAGCAGCCGGGCTGGAACCCGCCTCGCATCGCAAAGGCCTGGGCCGTACTGATGCAGCGCCTCGGCTATACGAAATATGTCGCCCAGGGCGGTGACTGGGGCAATGCCGTCACCGAACTAATGGCGGTGCAGGAGCCTTCAGGCCTGCTTGGCATCCACACCAACATGGCTGCGACGGTGCCAGCCGAAATCTCGAAGGCGCTCGCCGCAGGCGCTCCACCCACGAACCTCTCTCCGGACGAAAAGAGAGCCTATGACCAGCTCGATGACTTCAACAAGAACGGACTCGGCTACGCGATCGAGATGAACAACCGGCCGCAGACGCTCTACGGCATCGTGGATTCGCCGATCGGGCTTGCCGCCTGGATGCTCGACCATGACATTCGGAGCTACCAGATGATTGCCCGTTCATTCGACGGTCAGAAGGAAGGCCTGACGCCTGACGACGTCCTGGACAACGTCATGCTCTATTGGCTCACGAATACGGCGACCTCGTCTGCACGGCTCTACTGGGACAACGCGCACTTCCCTACGGGAGGATTCTTCGACCCGCGCGGCATCAAGATCCCGGTCGCCGTCAGCGCCTTCCCAGATGAGATTTACCAGGCGCCGCGAAGCTGGGCCGAAAAGGCCTATCCGAAACTCATCTTCTACAACCGTCCTCCCAAGGGCGGGCACTTCGCCGCCTGGGAACAGCCCGAGTTGTTTGTCGCAGATCTAAACACCGCATTCAAGACGCTTCGCGACGCAACCTGACCACTTAGGTAAGTCAACCGATTCACACAAAGGAGCCGCCTTCCTGCCTGAGGAAGAACACACAACGACGAAAGAGGGCTGACATCCGGGGGACGGCTCCGCCGGACAGAACGTGTCCAATTTGGGCACCTCTACCTGCTTCAGGAATCCGGGTGCTGTTCGATATCGTCCTGTTATTCGACTGCCATTGCATGTGGTCGCGAAGACAAATGGCCGCCGCCGAACCATCAGGGCGTCGGCCACGCGGAAACTCGTTCCGCCAAAGCGATGCCAAGGATCGCGGCATCGAAGTCCGCCATGACGAAGGCAAACTCGTTCACATTGGGCGCCGCGCCTACAAGCTCGGCGCCCTTCCGCGTGAGAAAATCTCCGACGCCGCGCTCAGAGAAATGGCTTCGATAGATGTTCGAAGTGCGCACCGTGCAGGGATCTTCCGAATTGCCTCGAGTATAGCCAGGCAATACCTAAGTGCACTTACGCGGCCCGGCGTTTGCGGCCTATGCTACCAACCGTCACCTCCCCTCGACGGGGCGGCATGATGATATCAACAGACACGCTCCAGTGCTCCTCCCCTCCGCTGGAGCCGCGGATCCATCCCGAGATCCGCCAAGGCCGTCTCCGCGTCCGCCTGGAGGCGGCCTTCCATTCGTAGTGGGAGCACGGTTTCCGATATTTCGGTGCACTCTGGAGTCTCAGATGATATCCCGTTCCGTCCTGACAGCCGCCATCGGCCTCGCACTCACCCCTTTCCTATCTGCAACAGCCGTCCCTGCATCGAACGATGCCGGGCCTCGAGCCGCCGCTGTGATCGACAGGCTCTATCGGCTCGACTGCTGACACTCGCTGGCAAACGACGAATCCGTATGGACGCCCGGAGAAAACGTCGGGAAGCCCATCGAGTTTTCGTCCACATGCTACCTCATCCGTCATGACGCGGACGTGCTGATGTGGGATACCGGCGTTCCAGAGGAGACGATCGGCGACCCCAAAGGGTGGTCGACCCAGCCCGACCTCATCGTCTACCACCTCGATAGGACAATTTCGTCCCAGCTCGCGCAAATCGGATTGACGCCCGCGGCCGTGAACTACGTGCTCGTCTCGCACACGCATGGCGACCACATCGGAAAAGTTAGGCTTTTTCCCGACGCGACAGTGGTGATGCAGCAGGCAGAATACGAATGGATCAATTCCGTTCCGCCATCAGATCCGAACCTCAATACGCTCGTCACACTTGCCCGGAAGCTCCTTGGTCATCCCGGACGGCTTGAACTGATTACCGGGGACGTCGACCTCTTCCGCGACGGGAGTGTGATGCTGATCTCGACACCCGGCCATACGCCCGGAAGCCAGGCGCTCATGATTCACTTGAACAAGACGGGGTACGTCATCCTGTCCGGCGACTGGTGCACCTCGAGGACAACTTTGAGCGCGACATCGTGCCGTCTTTGAATGTAGACAAGGCGCAGTCCATTGGGTCCATGAAAAGGGTCAAGGAATTGATGGCCAAGTTCCATGCGACGCTCTTCATAAATCACGACAAGCAGCAGACCGACCAACTCAAGCTTCTACCTGGCTTCTACGATGACCCTGGCGGAGCAAGTCCACAGCCGGCTCTCCGGCTCCATGGGCACTGACGGTCGGAGTGTCCGAGGCTTGCTCGCGCGGTGCACACTGCTGGGAGTGTTGTCGAGCGGCTAGAGATCGGACACTTCGGAAGTCTTCATTGGACAGGCTTGGAGAACCAGCCGCTAGATCGGAAAGCGCGCATAGAGACGCGACACAAGTACCTCGCGGTCGACTACGCCCGCTTGATACAGGCGAATAAGCTCGCGAGCGGCTGCGAGCGCTTCCTCGCTCTTTCGGTTGCATTGGCGTGCCTTGCAGTATTCCGTGAGGACGGCGTGCAACAAAGAGAGGTCGTCCGGCCCTAGCGGCCGATCGCGCCGCCGGTAGTCGAAGGCTTCGAACATCACCCTATTCCCCGTCACGTCCGTCCTGCACCCAACATTCGCATCTGGGCGTGACAGGCGAGCAATGACCGAGCAAAGTGATCTCTTTCGCCGAGGGCGCCGCCGGCACCCATACGCGCGCAGCAGCGGCAGGCTGGTGGATCACCGCCAATGCGATGGCCATTCCCATGATCGCGATCGCTATCGCGACGAGAGGAACGCTTGAACTTGAAGGTTTGTCGTCGTGATAGGTCATCGTTCGATCCCTGGAAAAGGTGCCGCGACCGCGGCTGACGGCCTTCACTATGTCTACCTGCATCGATAGCGACAGTTACACATAGGTATTGACCATACTTTGGTATCGGCGATACCAACGTTCAGTAGCGGTCCTTTCGCGCCTGCCTCAAACTCCCTCGGAAGCGGCCCGTCGGTCTTCTGTCGGCGTGGTTGACGCCCCGGCTCACGAAAGGACTCAGTCATGGACCTGCTATCCCTTGCGAAGGACGTTGCTCAACGCGTCGAGGAGGAGTCCGCTCGTGCCAAAGTGCCGGTGACGGTTACGGTCATAGACGTCCACGGAAATACGGTGCTTCAGCACCGCATGAACGGCGCGCTGGCCTTCTCCATGCTGATCTCCGAGCGTAAGGCCTACACCTCCGCGCTCATACGTGTTCGGACGGCCGACTTGTTTCATCTCGTGCAACCGGAAAAGGAGCTATTCCATTTGATGTCGCAGGAAAGGTTCTGCGCGATGGGCGGCGGAGCGCCTCTTCAACACGACGGCGAATTTGTTGGCGGCGTTGGTGTCAGCGGCGGGACCGTTGCACAGGACGTCGGCATCTTGGAGGCCGCCCTCAAGCGCACGGGAAAAATGACACCCGAAAATCCTGTCGAGACCGCAGTCGTCTAGGACCCTGATTTCGAAGATGGTGGAAAAGTCATGCACAAGACCGAGTTCGTAAACCTCAGCCGTCGATCGTTTGGCGGTGTCGCCCTCAGCCTGACAGCCGCGAGCATTCTCGGGCAGCAGGCCGCAGCGGAGCAGGCGACGAACAGGGGTGCTCCGCGGAGCGGCGGCGCCGCGCTACAAGCCAGCGAGCGGATCGACGCCGGCGATCTCAGCATCTCCTACGGCGCGATTGGTCCTGCAGGCGGGCCGCGCGTGCTTCTTCTCCATGGCTGGCCATATGACATAAACAGTTTCGCCGAGGTTGCTCCTCTGCTGGCGATGCGAGGGCATCGCGTGATCGTGCCTTTCCTGCGCGGATATGGCGGCACGAAATTCCTGTCGACGAAAACCAAGCGTAACGGCCAGCAATCCGCACTTGCGGTTGACATCATTAAATTGATGGACGCCCTGAAGATCGACAAGGCGACGATCGCCGGCTTTGACTGGGGCGCGAGGACGGCGGATATCGTCGCCGCTCTCTGGCCGGAGCGCTGCAAAGCGCTCGTCTCCGTCAGCGGTTATCTCGTGGGGAGCCAGAGCGCTGGCAAGACGCCGCTTCTGCCGTCGGCAGAGCTTCAGTGGTGGTATCAATATTACTTCGCCACCTACCGAGGACGCGAAGGATACGAGATGTACACCAAGGAGTTCAACAAGCTCATATGGAAGCTGGCTTCTCCGAAATGGGACTTCGACGACGCAGTTTTCGAACGGAGTGCGGCGGCCTTTTCCAATCCGGATCACGTCGAGATCGTCGTGCACAACTACCGCTAGCGTCTTGGACTGGCGGACGGCGAAAGACGGTTCGACGAGTTCGAAACGAAGCTGGCGACCGGGCCAGAAATCCACGTCCCGACGATCACCATGGAAGGCGACCCCAATGCTGCACCTCATCCCGATCCAAAGGTGTATACCGGCAAGTTCAAGGCCAGATACGAACATCGGCTGATCTCAGGCGGGATCGGCCACAACCTTCCACAGGAAGCCCCGGAGGCTTTCGCCAACGCAATATTGGAAGCCCACTCATGGTCGTGATCGTGGACTTCAACGACGAGATTTCACCCAGACTGCTGGACAGCTTCTTCATCGGGGGCGCTGGATTCGCGCCCCCGGCGTCGCCTCAAAGGACATCGTCAGTCCGTCGACCCAGAAGCCTGTAGCTGCCATGCCTTACCCGACGACTGAGAAAATCGATCTAGTAGCCGTGGCTGCACCCAGCGCCTTCGATCGCGAGCCTGGCCCCACCTCAATCCCCGGGAGCGCCCGGCGGCAATGATGCGGACGGCGGTAGTGCTCGAGGGTCGCCTGCCCCTCTTCGCCAGGCGGTGGAACAATGCAGGTAACCTACGCATGAGCCACCCGACTGATTAGATCGCTCAATCCGCACACGCCTATAAGTCTGGCTAATGAATTGCCTGGTCGGGCGCATACCCGCGTCATGCGCACCGAAGCGGGCGAAACATCTGCGGCCGCAAAACCCCGAGGGCTTCGCGACCACCCTCTTGCGATTTCGCGGCTGTCTACTGCTGTTCACGCAGCAGTGGAGCCGACCCCTGTCGTCGCGCCGGAAAGAAGTTTGACGAGAGCCTGAGCCCCGGCGGTAGAGGACGCCGGATTCTGTCCCGTGATCAGCCGCCCGTCCGTGATGGCGAAGCTTTCCCAGTTCGGCTTCTTTTCGAACAGGCCTCCCAGGCGTTTCAGTTCATCCTCGACCAGGAACGGCACGACCTTGGTGAGCTGAACCTCTTCCTCCTCGGTATTTGTGAAGCCGGTAACGCGCTTGCCCTTGATGATCGGTGCACCCTTGTAGGTGACCCGATGCAGCACACCCGGAGCATGGCAAACGGCAGCGACGGGCTTGCCTGAATTGTAGAAGGACTCGATCAGCGCGATCGAGTCCGGATCCTCGGCAAGGTCCCACATTGGTCCGTGGCCGCCGGGGTAGAACACTGCATCGAATCCTTCCGAACGCATGTCCTTCAACTTCATCGTGTTCGCAAAGACCTTCTGTGCATCTGCGTCCTTCTTGAAACGAGCCATCGCAGGCGTCTGGTTTTCCGGCAGGTCACTCTTGGGATCGACCGGCGGCTGACCGCCCTTCGGAGATGCGAGCGTCAGATCGATGCCGGCGTCGCGAAAGACGTAATATGGCGCGGCGCCTTCTTCGAGCCAGAAGCCGGTCTTGCGGCCGGTGCTTCCGAGTATGTCATGCGAGGTGAAAACCATAAGGACTTTCATTGGTCGGCTCCTTCGTTTGCTGTCCCGCAGCGAAATGACTGCGGGGCCGAAGTATGCCGACGATCGCAAGTCAGCGCATTTGCACATAGGTATCGCCAATACCTTAGTATCGGTGGAAACGGGCTCCTCACTTCAACACCGCTCAGTGTTGGAAGCCCGACGGCAATCGCCCCCGACAATGGTATTGCCGATACCTATGGCCAATGGTGAAGTCGTTACAGGGACCTCAAGCTGCTCGAGTTTCAATTTGAGCCACAGGAGGCCTCGATGAACTCGTCGACAAAAGAGCAGATCCGGATTGCCAGGAAATCGCCCGCATACTGGCGGATCACATTCGACAACCCGCCTCTGAACGTCATGGGGCCACAATTCGTGCAGGAGTTTCGGGCTATTAGGGATGAGCTCGAAGAGGACGAGGACGTGAAGGTCGTCGTGTTCGAAAGCGACGTGGATGGCTTCTTTCTGAACCACAGCGATTTCCGCGCGAAGCTTGAAGATTTGACTGGCATGCCGCAAGGCCCCACCGGACTGGAGGCATGGCCCGACATTCTCGTGCGCCTTACCCACGCGCCCTTCGTATCCGTGGCTTTGATACGCGGTCGCGCCACCGGAAATGGCAGCGAGCTCGCGCTCGCTTGCGACATGAGCTTCGCAAGCCGCGAGAAGGCTATCCTGTCGCAATGGGAGGTGGGCGTCGGCTTAGTCGCCGGCGGCGGACCGATGGCACGCTTGCCAAGGTTGATCGGCAGGGCACGCGCACTTGAAGTTCTCCTTACGTCCGATGACATGCGCGGGGATCTGGCGGAAGCCTACGGATACGTGAACAGATCGCTACCGGACGCGGAACTGGACGCCTATGTGGACGCGCTCGCGAAGCGGATTGCGACTTTCGACAAATGGGCAATTTCGAACACCAAGCGGCTCGTAAACGCCGCAAGCCTGCCGCCGGAGGTGGAAATCAGAGCCGGCTGGGACGCCTGCATGAAATCGATCGCAAGGCCAGCGGCGCAAGAACGATTGAAGGCATTTTTCGAACTCGGCTTCCATCAGCTCGGCGACGCAGAAGATCGAATGGGAGCCTACCTGAATCGGCTTGGGAGTTCATGAAGTCACAATGGCGCCGCGCGCAGGCTCGGCGCCTCTTCCCGAAGATTCGCACAGGCTCTCAACGCGCGCCGAAAATCAGTCGCTGATAGTCGGCCAGCATCTTCGGGTCCTCGACAGAGCCATGGTGATGGAGCTGACGCCAGGAGCCGTCCTTCCGGACAAACCATCTCGTCGTCCGGAACACCACCGGGAGCGACTCCGATAAGGACTTGCACGTTCCACGTTCGCGCCCGACGAACAGATGCCAGTCACCACCGCTCTGGCTTGTGAAGTCGTGAAAGGTTACCTGCACTTTCACCCGGTCTTCGAAAATCTTCGAGTAGCCTTCGGCGATCGAGCTCCATCCGCGCCGAATGCCTCCAATCGGATTGTCCATGCTCGGCGCCTCGCCAGGAAGCCAGGTGGACTCGAGCGCCGTGTTGTCGCCGGAGTTGAACGCTCTGTAGAACTCGATGAGCGCATCGAGGGGCCCGCCATCGCCGGCTTTGGCGTCGCTTCCGGTAATCTCGATGAGATGCCATTTCATGTGGGTCACCTTTGAAAGTTCGCCACTTTCCTGGAGGAGAGTTCGAGCAGTTCGCATCGAACCGTTTGAGCACAGCTTGAGGATCTGGATCAAGATATTGACCCTCGGCTTCACCGGTTCGTTGAATGGCCTGCGGAACCGGTCAGCTATATCAGGATGGCCAAACTCGACCGGGTGATCTATTGTACAAAGGTGTCGTCAGAGCCGGACGAGCGGTAGAACATGATCATTCTCGATGCCGTGTTGCCCCCGACAGCCGACACCTTTGTACAATAGACTTTGCTTGCCGTTGGACAGAATCTTGCCCGCGCGAGAGATCGCGGTGAGCGCTATCATATGTTTGGACGCAGCCATGCGTCGATAATCGAGGGGTAGCAGGTGCGTGGCAGAGCGAGGACTGTGATCGCCGATGATTTCGCATGCGCCCATCGTTCGTTTCGCCGTGGGCACAAGGTGGTTCTTCTGGTGAATCCAGGAGACGAAGACGCGCACCTGTCGAGATTGCGATGTGAGGGATTTGATACGGAGTCCGCACAAGTGTCAGGACAGCTCGAGCTACGGAGAAACATCGACGCCTATCTTCGGGAACGTCGTTTCGACCAGAACTGGATGGTCACCGAGTTTGAGGGATTGGCGGGTGGAAATGCGCCCGGCGGCTTCCTGTTCAGCAGGATCGTCTGTCAGATGGATTGGGCTGGGGATGTCCGTCCAAAAGTCACCGACCTAATCGCATTCGACGCCCGTATCATTGATCGGTTGGACCAGTATGATCATACAGGCCTTTTGAATGCCCGAATTGAGCCCGAGGTGCGGCGATGACGAAGGTCCCCCTTATCTCGCCCGTGGACGGCGACGAAGCGGTTCGAGAATCGCTCCCTGACCTTATTCGCTCGTTGGGTGTCGACATCAGGACTTATCCTTCTAAACGAGAGTTTTTGAGCTGCGCATCCAGGGTCGAGACCGCGTGCCTGCTCCTTGACGTCGCAATGCCTGACATGTCTGGCCCGGAGCTCCCATCCGAACTCGCGAGGCGAGGAGAAACCGTACCAATCGCATTCATAACAGCTCAGCATGACGACGATCGAAAGCGGGCCCTGCTTCAGCGCGGCGCGATCGACTGCCTGTTCAAACCGTTCAATGACGAAGATCTGCGCGACGCGCTTGACCGAGCAATCGCGTAGACCTGGATTAGAAGGAGGATGCGCATGTACAGTCTTACATCCACGACCCATGATCGATGCTCGAAGCCGTCAGTCCTTGAGGCTAATAAGCCGGTCGTCTTCATCATCGACGACGACGTATCCGTGCGCGAATCGCTGGAGCAGTTGATCCGCTCTGCGGGATGGGCACCTGTGATTTTCGATTCCGCGCGCCAGTTTCTTGAATGCGCCAGTACGCGGGGGCCGAGTTGCTTGATACTTGACGTGAACATGCCTGGTGTCAGCGGTCTCGAACTGCAGCGCACGATCGTAGCGGAAGGCATCAGCGTACCGATCATCTTCATCACCGGCTTCGGCGACGTCCCAATGACCGTCCGCGCCATGAAGGCTGGAGCAGTTGAGTTCCTCACAAAGCCGATCGATACCGAAGCACTTCTGAAAGCTGTACGAGCCGCGCTGATTTATAGCGAGACGGTCTCGCGCGAGGAGGAAGGACTTGCTCTCCTCCAGCAAGCTTACGCGCTGCTAAGCCCTCGCGAGCGCGATGTGATGCGTCGTGTCGTCAAAGGGCTCCTCAACAAACAGGTGGCCTTTGAACTGGGGATCAGCGAAATCACGGTCAAAGCCCATCGGGGCCAGGTCATGCGGAAGATGAATGCGCGCTCTCTCCCAGACCTGGTGAACATGGCCGCGCGCCTCCATCTATCCGACGACGAACTGATCCACTGATATGATGACCCGACGCGACGGTGCCGTTAATGCGTCCGTCGGATACAAAATGATCATAAGGACATAGACCGCGCCGAGAACAAACGTGATACTTGCGAGGCCGAGGGCAGAATCGAATCCTGCATCCGCGCTTCCAGCTCAAGCGAGGATATTTGCTACGGCCGGATCTGGCCGACTGCATGGCCCGCCGTCAGGAGCACCATGTACTTTGCATGATGGCTGGATAGGATGCGCCGCACCTCGTTCATCGCGAAGAAGCTGATCGCGACAAACGGCAGGATGGCTACTTAGCCAGCTCCGGAACGCCTTGCGATGACGCTCATGGCTTCGTCGTACAATGCTCTTGTGAGTTCCTCAGCGGGGAGCTGGCGGCCGAGTCGTGCCGCCTGCCCCGACCACAGGTTCGTGAAGTCATTGTTACCCTCTCCTTCGGCCTTCGATCGGATCGGTGCGAGCGCGGCGCCAGCAGTCGGGAAAGAAGGAGCTGCATCCGAGATGGGGCCGATATCACGCATGAGCCGATTGACGATGCCTCGCGCCGGCCTTCCCGTGAAGACGTTCGTGATGGCGGTATTGTCATCTCGGGCGCTCGCAAGCGCCTCGGAGTGCACCGGCGGAATCCTTGCCTCCGGGCAGAAAAGATAGGCGGTTCCAATCTGGACGGCGGAGGCCCCAAGCATAAGGGCGGCGGCGACTCCTCTACCGTCCGAGATGCCACCCGCCGCGATCACAGGCACCTTGATCGCGTCGACGACCTGGGGAACAAGCGCCATCGTTCCGACCTGGGTGGACATGTCGTGGCTGAGGAAGTTTCCGCGGTGGCCGCCGGCTTCGAACCCCATCGCTATGACGGCATCGACGCCGTTGTCCTCTAGCCAGACAGCCTCCGCGACAGTTGTAGCAGATGATATCAGCTTCGCCCCGGTCGCCTTGACCCTACGGACGAGTGTCGATTCCGGCAGCCCGAAGTGAAAACTCACGACCTCCGGGCTGAACTCTTCCACGACGTCGCAGAAGCTGGCGTCGAACGGTGTACGTCCCGCCCCTGCGACCGCGGATGCAGGATCCAGGTCGGCCTCGACGTAATAGTGCGCAAGTATCGCCCTCCATCGCATCTGCGCTACAGGATCGGCCGCCGGCGTCGTATGCGCAAAGAAGTTCACATTCACCGGCGCGTGCGTCGATGCTCGGATTTCCTTCAACGCGTCCCGCAGTTGATCGACGCTGAACTGGGCGCTTGGAAGCGAACCAAGTCCGCCGGCCCGTGCCGTTGCGACGACCATTTCAACCGAGGTCGCTCCAGCCATGGGCGCTTGGACAATCGGAAGTTCGATACCAAAAAGGTCGAGGATGCGGCGATCTTGCCAACGCTTCATGTCGAACTCCATTTCACGGGTCCCGCCGAGGATGATAGCTCCAGTCCTCCGGCAGGTCTATTGCACCTTGGTCTTCCCGCACGAGGACCGCCGAGGGGGCGATTGACACCTTGGTACAATAGCGGCGGGAGCCATTTCACGCGATGGTTTGAGCGAAACAGGTGCAATTGCATCGTCGGCTTTCCCGGCATCGGCCGGATTAAATCGCAATTTCGAACATTGGACGTATCGGCTGTCGTGGCGAGCGTGCGTGGTGAGTTTTGCCGAGATGGAGGCAGAAATGAAGACAGTGATCATTACCGGGGCGTCCCAAGGCATCGGAGCGGGATTGGTGAAGACGTTTCTCGGCAAGGGCTGGAACGTCGTCGGCACCTCGCGGCGCATCAGCGAAGCCGCCCAATTCAATCGAATGGGCCGTCTGGAACTGGTCGACGGCGACGTTGGCGATCCGGATACCGCCGAGCGGGTGGCACAGCATGCCGTCGAACAGTTCGGATCGATAGACGCACTCGTGAACAACGCCGGGATATTCTTCACGAAGCCGTTTCTCGAATACACGATTGAGGACTTCCGGCGCCTCTCTGCGACAAATATCGAGGGCTTCATCCACTTTACCAAGCACGCCATAAAACAGATGCTGCGCCAAAAGTCCGGCGGCAGCATCGTCGCCATCACCTCATCCCTGACCGACCATCCCATCGCAGGCGTGACTGCGTCATTGCCAATGATCACCAAGGGCGGCCTCAACGCGATCACCAAGAGCCTCGCGTTGGAATTCGCCGCGGACAATATCCGCGTCAATGCGTTATCGCCGGGCGTCGTAGACACCCCACTGCATTCGAAGAATCCCTCCGATTTTCTGAAGACCCTTTCGCCGATGAGAACGATCACGCCAGTGCAGGAGATCGTCGACGGCGTCGTGTATCTGACCGAGTCCGCAAACATCACCGGGGAGGTGCTGCACGTCGATAACGGCGCACATCTTGGAAAATGGTAGGGCCTAGCTCGGAGGCCCGCCTAAAGGAACTGGGCGTCGTCCTTCCTCCGCCGCCGACCGCATTCGGCGCCTACGTGGAGGCGGTCCAATGTGGCTCCCTGCTTTTCCTTAGCGGGATGCTCCCGGTGGCGGGGCATGTCCCGATTTATCTGGGGCTTGTCGGCCGCGACCTTTCGGTTCGCGAGGGCTACGATGCCGCTCGCGCGGCCTGCCTTAGCGGACTGGCGGCCGCACGGGTTTACCTGGGCTCGTTAGACAGGATCCGGGCCATTGCAAAGCTGGCCGTGTCTCTCGCGACGCCTGCCGACTTCCAGGAGCACCCGAAGGTCGCCGACGGAGCTTCCGAGC
The DNA here is from genome assembly GCF_000426285.1 of Rhizobium leucaenae USDA 9039. Lineage (GTDB taxonomy): Bacteria > Pseudomonadota > Alphaproteobacteria > Rhizobiales > Rhizobiaceae > Rhizobium > Rhizobium leucaenae. The sequence goes on from NZ_AUFB01000029.1 coordinate 35,902, forward strand.
TCCTGCTGAACCTGTTCGGCGCGGACCTGGTCCCGCCACGGATAGTCCTGGGCGTCTCCAGCATCCCGCTGGGCATGCCTGTAGAAGTCGAGCTCGTCTTCGAGATCGAAGCTTAGCGAACCCACTTATTCCAAGCATGGAGGCAGTCATGAGCATCAAATCACGTTCGAACGGCGTCATGGCCGTGTCATTCACACTCCTGACGGGTGCGACCCTTCTGCTGCTCCCGGCCCCTGCTCTTTCAGGTCAGACGACGGTGGCAGAAAAGGTAGACCGGCCTGCCGACGTCAAAGCGCAGCCCGCGATCGAAAAGGCGGAGATCAGGGTCGAGAAGCGGACGCCAGCCTACTGGCGGGTCACCTTCGACAATCCTCCTTTCAACATCTTCGGCCCCGAGACGATTCCGCAGATGGAGAAGGTCGTTGCCGAGATCGAAACAGACCAGAACCTAAGGGTCGTCGTCTTCGACAGCGCAGTACCGGGCTTCTTCCTTACTCACTACAACTTTACGCCGCCGTTATCCAAAGCCACGAGTCTGCCGGCAGGACCAACGGGCCTGCACCCCCTTCCCGACATGCTCGTCCGCATCAGCAAAGCGCCCGTCGTATCGATCGCCTTGATCCGCGGTAGGGCCACGGGCGTCGGCAGCGAGCTTGCTCTTGCCAGCGACATGCGTTTCGCGAGCCGGGAAAAGGCCATCCTTTCACAGTGGGAGGTTGGAGCGGGGTTCGTCCCCGGCGGGGGGCCCATGGCGCGTCTGCCGAGACTAATGGGCCGCGGCCGCGCGCTGGAGGTCCTGCTTGGCTCGGATGACATCGACGGCGATTTGGCCGAGGAGTATGGATATGTCAATCGTTCGTTCCCTGACGCAAAGCTCGACGCGTTCGTCGACGCATTGGCGAACCGGATCTCCGGTTTCGATCGCCAGGCGATCGCCGATACAAAGCGTCTGGTGGATTACGCGAGCCTTCCAGCGGATCCCGAGATTGGCGCAGGCTGGGACGCGTTCATCACGGCCGTGCAGCGCCCGATTGCGCAGAAAAACATTGGAAAACTGATGGCCATGGGGTTGCAGACCAATCCTGACATTGAAGCAAGGCTCGGTCACTACACGGAGACCTTGGCTGGGAAGTAAGTCATGGTGACGCCCGCGCACACCCCCGGCGGGGCATACGGCGTCCATCCACAATGGAGGCGGCACCTCGGAGAAAAACGGGGACATTGCTTCCAAAGCGCGATACCGCGTGTAGGAGCAACACATTCCGCCCCCGCCGTTGGCGCGTGGGCTGCCGCGAAATTCCCGCGCCTGCGCTTGTCTAGCGATCGACGAGCCAGTGCATGATGAAAGATCGCCGGAACAAGCGCTCCTACGAGCTACGAGCGAGGCTCACCTGGAGTATGACGCGTAAAACTCTTACGCCGCTTCTTGACGTCGATCCGCCGCTGAAGCGGCGTCTTCATCGCGGCTGGACAAATCGCAGCCACAGCTCACCCCTGAATCCGCACTGGCGTTGCTCAAGTCGCAACTACCGCCTCCCCAGGTTGGATGTATGAAATCAAATGAGACAGATATCTTTAGCGGTATGATGCTGATGCCTTCAATTATTTCGCCGGAGGAGATTCGCTGAAGGTTCAAAATAGATTTCGCTCACTCGAAACTGCCCATTGATCCGCTTACACTGAACAATGATATCGATAGCAATCTTGAGCAGACGACGAATATCGTCACGCTCAAGATCGCGTCCGCCATCGGATTCCTTGACGAGCAATGTCAGCTGTTCGAATGCCAACATCGCAGAATCTGCGTGCACTGTTGTGATCGACCCCGGATGTCCAGAATTAACGTTTCGGATGTAGTAAAAGGCAGAACCATCACGCAACTCTTGCAAAAGAATGCGATCAGGTCGCATCCGTAGACAAGACTCCAGCAAATCCTTCACGCCAACTTTTGCCATACCTTGACCACCCTTCGAATAGAGTAACCGAACATGATTGAGTTGGGGGATAACAAGCTCTGGCGTATCCTCGATTGAGATGACCCGCTCATGCTCCGGAATATGCCGGATCAAAGCCTTCGACAGCGTGGTCTTACCCGAACCAGTCGCACCTGAAATAATGATGTTCTTACGGCCCAGCACGGCCTCGCGCATAAACGCGGTATAGTCCCCAGCGTTATGGAGTTCAGCCAGCCTCGTATTCAAAGATTCGGAATAGTTGCTCTTAGCCGCGAGCCCAGAAAACAACCCGCCACGATCGAGATCTGCCAGCGTCAATGTCACTAATGACGGCTTTCTCAACGTGATGCTCACCGTGCCGCTGAGGGTTGCGGGTGGAATCACGATCTGTATCCGCTCTTCGTCGGGAAGTGTGGCCGAAAGGAGTGGCCGCGCCTCGTCGATAGCTTGGTTGGAATAACTTGCCACGGCGCGCGCAAGGCGCATGAGCTTTTCGAAGGTGAGGCTTGGCACGTCGTAGCTTTGCCAGCCTCCTGCTCCCTCGGTTAATACCTCACCTGGGCGATTGATGACGATCTCGTAGAGTGAGCTGTCCTTGAGGAAGGGCGACAAGGGCGACAGCAACTCACGGACAACACCGACATGGGAAACGTCCCTCAACTTTTTGTCGCTTTCTTTACTTTGTCATCAATGTGGAGCGAGGGGCAAAATCCGCCAATGCTGCCCGATCTAGAATTCGGCCGGGCGGTTCGGTGACGCGCAGGCTATACACGCCGGAAAAATCGAGATCGCGGGCAACAAAAACCGACACGAGCTCGCCCTGACTTTTCAGGAGCGTCGGTGGAATATTGATAGACTGCTCGACTGCAATCGCTGCGGCCTGCTGGCCAGCAGTTGCGGTATTCTGCGCCTGAACATCACTGTCCTGCAGCTGGTTGCCGGCGTAAGTCGTGGCATCGCCGACGATGGAAAGCAGGATGGCACTACCGAAGCGCTCCCACCAATGCGTGTCGACATAGCCATCAATGCCGGCACGCCCGAGTGCGTCGGTCGCAGGTGAAGCCAGCGTAATAATGACGCCCTTCGGCGTTTTCGCCCGGTTCCACAGGACGAAGAGGCGCTTCTGACCGCGGTTGAGACCGCCACGATATTCTCCGACGACTTGAGTACCCTTTTCCATGAGCACCACACGACCGTTATCCGAGAGCACATCGCGGTTGATAATACAGCTTGCAAAGCCCGGCTGGTCGGAGGCAAGCGCAGTTTCAAGTACACAAGGGATCGAGGTGCCCATCGCTACGACGAAGTCGCGGTTGCCGAGCGTGCCGGCCCGCGACCCTTCCAGATGCGTCGGCGTCAGCAACCTGTTGAAACGTTGGTCCTCGTTTTCCGCTTGCCCGTTGAGCCCACCAGGATTTGCCGAGAAAGGAAGATAGTTGGAATCGGGGTCGGCGGGGGCTGCCCTGTCACGCTGCTGTGCTGAAGTTTGGGGCGTATTATAGGCCATCACGGGCGCGCGGCGGGCAGCGTCGAACAAGGGATCCTCCGCAGAATTCGCCGGGTCCTTGGCCAAAGGTGTCGGCAGTTGCACTTCCGGGAGAGGTGCTACGACCTTAGGTTCCTCCTTGGCTGGCTCGAAATCCGAGGTCTGGCGAATGACGACACGCTCCGGCTGGTTGACTTCCGCCTTCTGCCGGCCCTGCAAGGACCATAGCGAAAATGCCACAAAGGCAACCATTGCCAGAACGACGGCGCCGCGTCTTAAGAGCGGATTGCCGTTACCCGGCCGGCCTTCCTCAGTTTCAGCACGTTCTCCCGGGATGAGGTCTTCTGTCTCTTCTGTCATCGCGACCTCCTATTGCTGAGCGTTTGCCGTCTGCGCTTTTAGTACACGCTCGACCGAGGGCGATGTCGTATTGGTGTCTGGATTTACGCCGACCGGATCGTAAGCCTCGTTGAAAACGCAAAGTACGTCTCCTCCTCGCTGCAGGATGAACTTGCGACCGATCGCATGGACGAGCACCAGATCCCCATCCACCGACTTCGGAACTAGGCTCTCCGTCCCATCGGAATTTTCCATGTAGATTGCGGGCATTTCCTGATTGCCGCGGAAGGCGAAGGTCGTAATCTTGCCGTTGTCATAAACCGCCTGGGGCTCGAGAGGGGCAGTCCCTTGCGCCGAATAGCGCCAGTTTCGTGGTCCGTATTGCTCATGCAGCGCCAACACCTTGTCGGCCGCGCTCGCCTGCGCCGCCTGGGTTTGCGCCGCCGCCTGCGCCCGACGGCGTTCCGCCTCGTCGCCAGGATAGCGATATTTGATGTAGAAATAGGTGTCTTGGCCGGCGGCGACCGGACCATCCCGAGCCGTCAGCTCTATTTGGTAGCTGCGAGTGGAACCGTCCCGCCGGGTGGTGACGACTGAGATGTTTGTCATTGGCTGGTTTTCCCGCGGTTTTAAGAAGAGGATATTGCCTGCGGGCGCCACCTCCCAGGCGACGGTATTTCCAAGCGCCACATGGGCTATTTCTTCATCGCCAGCAAACTCGATTTGGACAGACGAGCGTAGCGAGCCCACAACCTTCGTGACGTTATAGGGCTGATAGTCGACGAAGCGGATACGATTGTCCTGCGGGGCGCCACGTGGAGTCTCAAGCGCGAGAGCCGGTGAGGACCAAATGGCGGTGACAATCAGAGCTATTGCGCAGTGATGTTTCAATTGATGGCCTCCGGATCGGATCGATACTCGCTCACGACGAAACCGAGCGGGTTGACTAGTCGATCAGCCGAGGACATCGGTGCGTTGCTATACGAGAAAGTGAGCGTCGCCACCCAATGGGTGGTATGGACCTCGTCGCCGCGGGTGATTGTGCGCATATAGCGAACCGAAGCCACGTTGCTATTGATCAGCGAAATCGAAACGATGTTGACGCGCGACGTGGCACCGTGGCCATAGATGTTTTGAGGGGAATCTGGATTGCTACCACGATAAAGGGCGGCGAACTTGGTCTGCTCCGGGGCGGTCGACAGCAGCGAAACCGTGCGGAAATTCTCTTCCGCCTCGCTCCACACATATCCCTCCCGGGCACGCACATAGCGGGAGGCAAAATATTTGGTGACCGCTTCATCATAATTTCCGGCCGTTGACGTGAGCCCTGAAACGACATCAACAATCCCGGTCGAATTGTCGACCCTCACAACGAAAGGTTCGACTGTCTTTAGAGGCGTCAGGCCGGCGACAGCAAAGATCGACGCTGCTGATAGGGCGCTCGCGACGATCGCGACGAACCATGCAATTCGCGCGGAGCGCTCCAACTGGATCATGCGGTGCTGGTCGAAGCGCCGAGCCTTTTCGAAATAGCTTTTAAGACCGTCCGCGGTGACCATCAGCTCTGCCCCGCACAAGGACGATAGGACTCGGTCATATGGTAACGTGCGAAAGCAGCAGGGACGTTACTCCCCTCCTCTTCGACGTAAGACGGCGGCGTGCCCGCGGGCACGGCCGGAGGATCGGTTCTTTGCTTCGAAAATCTCTTATCGTCATCCCACTGCCACATCGCGCGGTTGAGCGGTCGGCGCGCGTAGCCGTCGCATTTCGGCAAAGAATGAGAATGGGAGACGCAAGCACCTAAAATCGATGCCATGCTTAGAAGTGCAAGTATTCGGAGCATACTAAAGCCACTCGTGTGTTTCATGTTTGCGACCCCCGGATCGTCAGCTTCTGTTTGGGCGAAAGCGGCGGCCAGCGGTGCGCATGCTGCGGCCCGCTGTCCGCGCGATGTAGGTAGCGCCCCAGGAAAGGGTGCTTTCATGCGCATCGCGCGCAGCCCCATATCCGTAGGTGAGCGAAGCCCCGCCAGCTGCGAGTGCGGAAGCAATGCCGGGGAGCTGGTAGAAGACGTAGAGTGCGGCAAGGCAGATGGCGCCAAGCGCGACGGGGCGCATCAGCACATCGCTATAAGTTTCAATGACATCGAAGGTAGAATCAATGCAGGTAATGAGCAAAGAGCCTATGGCAACGACGAGCACCTGTAGGATTACGAAATTGGCGAGCTGTCCGATCCAAGCCTCGGTGAAACGCTGGGTCGCCCGAAACATCGCCAGCGCAATGAAGATCGGTCCGATGGCAAGCACGATCGCCAGCGCCAGTCGTGCGTAGAGCGAAACGATGTAACCGATCGCAGCTACCACGAAACTCGACACGATGACGAGCATGCCTTCAATACCGGTCACAATATCGACGGGCCATGAGGCCCGCGCCCAGATTTCCTTTGCACATTTCTGGCCCTTATCGAGCAGGCTGTCGAAGGTGGAGGCGCTGGGTATCGTGCCCGAGTTCAGCGCCTGCGAGATTTCCTTCGGCAGCGCATCAAAGAAGATGTTGGTCACATAGGTTTGATACTCGCCGGCGCTCTTCACCAGCATCAGGATGATGGCGAGCTTCATTGCCCGAAACGCAAAATCCATAATTGGTTCGTGGATTGATCCGCGCAGAATGAGGAAACCATAAAGAAGAACGTAAAGCGTCAATGCCGCTGTGAGCGGACCAGTCACCCAACTGGCGATATTCGAGGTCCCCGAGGAGATGAAGGTCTCGAGTGGCGTCTTGAACTGCCCGTCGACAAAGGCAAAGACCTCATACATACATCAGCCTCCCGGTGCCGAAGGTGTGTCCAGAACGCTGGCCTTCCAATTTGCCGCCTCCGCATTCACGCAGTTTGGCGTGCCTCGAAGCTCCCCTGGATTGTTGCGGCATTTTTCGAATATCTCGGCGCGCAACTGTTGATCGGCTAATAGCTCCTCGACCGAATAGACGCGCTCAGCCTTTTTCCCGCAGCTGGCCAAGGTGATGATGAGTGCCAAAAGAACGAGTGACTTCATTGTAACGCAGCTCCCATCACATCCATGCGCTTGCGCCAATCTTCAGCCTTGCGCTGTTCATCGACCTGGACTTGTGCCTGTTGCACCATGCGCAGGCCTTCCAGCCTCAGCACGTCGGTCTGAAGAAAGGCCGTCTCGGCCTGCAGCCGCGCCTGCAAATCGGCGATGTCTTTGGCATCACTCGCCGAAGAAATTTTCTGCCGCAATTGATCGATGCCATCGATCCGCTTGGTGGCGGCATCATAAATCTGCTGGCCGAGGCTCATCTGCCCGGCATTTTTGTTTTGAACTCGCGATAGCTCCTGCGCGTAAAAATCGTTGGCGTTTGTCTTGTAAGTCGAGTTGTCACTCAAGAATTTTGAGGCGACATCCCCGAACACCCCCGAGCCAGAGCCCTTAAACAGGCTTTCGATGGCGGAGAAATCCTGAGGCAACGCTTTTCGGATCGACGGATCGTTCAAGACCCCGGCAATATCCGCCATGTTGGTCAGTTTGTTCAGCGAGCCGTAAAGCTGTTGTGCCTGCTGAAGCTGCTGATTCAATGTGTCGAGCTGCGATTTTAGCTGGGCGATACTTTCGATCTGCTTGGTAACCGCGGTTTGGTCGATCACCGGAATGCCCTGCGCCCCGATCGCTTGGGCCGATAGGAACAACGCCAGCATTGCCGTGGACAGCTTTCTGTACTGGGCCATTAGCCTACACTCCTTCTTTGCTGGAATATCCGCAGCCAGTCGTCTTGGCTGGCTCCGAATTCGGCGCGGATTGCATCTGCAAGTTCGACGTTTGCCGTCCGCCCGGAAAGGATCGCGAGTTCGTCATCAAAGCCGTTGAGTTTCAGCTCAGCGACAACGCTGTTGTGGCCCTGCTTGACGATGAAACGGCGGCTGTCGGGCGAGAGCTCGCGGGAGAGCAATTCGAACTCGCGTTCGGTGAGCTTGAAGCCATCGACGTAGTCGGCGCGGTCGCCGCGCGGATTCGGCAGGAATATCTGCGTCGGGCATTGTTCGATAATCGTATGCGCAATCGGGGAATTGATAGCATCGCGCGGGCTTTGAGTGGCAAACAGCATCAACCCGTTCTGCTTCCGGATCGTTTTGAGCTTGTTTTCCGCAAGGTCAAGAAAGCTTGCATCCTGCAATGCTCGCCAGAACTCGTCGATGACAATGATGATGCGGCGCCCGTCGATCAATTGTGCGACACGGTGGAAGAGATAGGCCATCAAGGGAGTGCGAATTTCCTCATTGTCGAGAAAGTCCGTCATGTCGTAGCCGAGGAACTTGGCGCCAATACCAATATCGTCAGCCTCGTTGTCGAAGACCCAACCAAGCGGCCCTCCCCGCTCCCAGCGGCGAAGTTTCGCGGCAACCCCTTCCGGATCGGTATTGTTGAGGAATGCGCGCAAAGCTCCGATCGAGCGCTGTTCTCGTGAAAGGTCGGCAAGCCCTTCGATTGCCAGAGCAATATCGCCGATTTCGGTGACTGAAAGCTCGCGCGCCGTCGAGCCGACGAGCTTGCCGACAAAGCGCGCCAGGAAAACCTTGTTGTGCGGCGTCAATTCTAGAGCCTTAAACGGCGCGCATTTTGTCGGCTCCCCATTTCTGAGCGGCAGATACGTGCCACCGGCGGCACGTACGAAAAGGTCCGATCCGCGGTCCTTGTCGAAGAAGACCATGTGCGGATTGTGCTTTTCGAGCTGTGACAGCATGAAATTGACGAGCACGGTTTTTCCAGCGCCCGATGGGCCGCAGATGAAGGTGTTGCCGAGGTCGCCATAATGGAAGTTGAAATAGAACGGCGAACCTGAGGCTGTCTGCAACATAGCGACTGCCGGCCCCCATTCGTTTCCGTCTTTCTTGCCGACGGGATAGGAATGAAAGGGCGAAAGCGCTGCGAAATTGCGCGATGTAATTGCACCTGAGCGGGCTCGGTAACGAAAATTGCCAGGCAATTGCGCCCACCAGGCTGCCTCAAGCCCGAGATCTTCGCGCGCCACGACCGCTCCGCCGGTGGTCAGATGCGAGCGCGCCTTTGCGAGGTTGCCCGTCAGCTCCTTTACCGAGGATGCGAACACACAAAGCGACATATGGTGCTCACCGAGGACGAATTGGTTCGATTCTAACTCGTCCATGGCGGCATCGAGCTCCTCGATCTGGGAGACTGCTTTATCACCGGAACTGACCATTTGGTTCTGCTTGCGCCCCATGACTGTGCGCGCATCGGTTTTGGACATGAACCCAAAGGATTGCGTCAGGATCAGCTCGAATGGTGCCGTCAGAATGCCATCCAGCATGCCGCAGCGAGTCCTCGCCGGATACTCCTTGAAACCGAACATGCCGGCGTAACGGCTTGATCCCTCGTGGCGGATCTCAACAGTCTCGCGCCCGAAGATGAGACGATCGGAATAGATTGCCGAGGAGATCCTGCCATCCGTCAGCGGCACCGGTTCACGGCGGCCGCCGATCAGCTGATGCAACACTTCGCTCAGTTCGGAAAAAACGATGTCGTCTCGATTATAGAGTGACAGCACACGCGGAGCGAAATGTTGCAGTCCCGCGGTGACATCAGTCACCTTTTCATGCAGATGCTTCAGACTGTCTCCATCAAGTTCACCCCCCATACGTCTGGCTTTGCGCAGCCGGGTCAGAAGATTTACGAGCTGTTCGGCCGGATCGCGGCCGGGATGCCAAATAAGGGTGAGATAGAGATCGTTGCGGAACAGATCTTCGCCGACCATACGTTCGCGATATTTGCCATTCACCGTTGCAGAGAAGGTATTGGCGAACGCGCCTTCTGGATAAGTGTTGTCGCGCCGGCGCAGGACGTGGGTCCAGATTGCCAGACGCTCGTCGGCGATATTGCGGTACAGCGTGTTGAGATCGCGCTGCAGGCTACTTAGGTCGGTAGCATCGGCCGTCTCGAATGACACTCCCTCCAATGTGATCATCACCATTAATGACCTGGAATCGAGTGCTACCGCCGTCTCGTCTACAAATCGGACATATGGGATAAACGTTTCCGGCTCGAGTTCTCGGAATTTCAGTCGAGACATGTCAGTCATGACCGAAGTCCCTTTCATCGTAGCGCCGCAAGAGCCTGAGCGGAGTTATCGAAGCACCATTCCAATGTCTGATGTTGCGCGAACGGCCGCGCGTCTCGACCCAAGCAATCAGAGTGCGAAACATATTGTGGTCGTGCTTGACGAGTGCCCGGAAGATGAAGTGAAAAGCCACGCCGACCAATACATAGGCAATCGAGCCGGCGAGAACATAAAGGATGGTCGTCACAATGACATTGATGCCCATCGCTTCCATGGTAACACCTGCAATCATTGCCGGGCGCGTACAGGCGAGAAACAGCACATCTTCTTCAAATGCAGCTACCTGGCTGCGGATTCCGACGTGAAGCCGGCCGCCAATCCGATCAAAGACCGGCCACCATTCCGATTTGAAGCCGGCCACCGTTCCGATCAAAGACCGGCCAGTTTTCGACACTGAACATCACTCCCTGGGTCAGCAACTTTGGCATCAAATACCTCGCGGTGAACGAGGGGATTTTGATGCCGGCAAAGAGAAGGCTGACCATGAGACATTTGCGACAAATGCTGCGGCTTGCAGCAAGCGGAACCAGCTCGCGTGAGATTGCCGTCGTGTTGGGAATTGCGCGTAGCACGGTGCAGGATAATCTGCAGCGCGCAGCGGCGGCTGGGTTAAACTGGCCCTTGCCTGGG
>NZ_AUFB01000030.1 GCF_000426285.1 Rhizobium leucaenae USDA 9039
GATCGCTGGTGGGAAATTATTGCAAACCCCACACTCGCCGATGCCATATTGGACCGCCTCGTTCACAACGCCTATCGCATCGATCTCACCGGCGAAAGCATGCGAAAACAGCGTTCGCCAATAGCGTCCGAAACACTCCAAGCTTGACCTGAAACGAAACCCAACCCAACATCAACGGGACCCAGGATCAGTCCGAAAAATGGCCGGCTTCAAATCGGAACGGCGGCCGGAATGAAATCGGAATGACTGGCCGGCTTCAAATCGGAATCGATGGCCGGCTTCATCGGAATACGCAACCTGGCCCACTATCGTCAGCCTCCCGCAAGAGTGCTGACAATTTGCGGAGCGCCATAAGCGATACCGATGCCGAGTACGCAATAAGCTGCCTTGCGCAAATCTAGGTAGCCGAACATCCAGGCAATCCCGACCACGATGATCGCAATCGTCGCCACTAGCTTCATCACATTGCCCGTAAGCATATTCACGATATTCTGCAGGACCGTCTCGATGCCGCCGGCGTTCTGGGCAAAAGCTGGCTCAATCGTAGCTGCCGAAAAGACGATAGCCATCAAGGCAGTGGTTGCGAATGCACGCATGTAGGACTTCGATGTCATTCTGGCTGCTCCGGTTGTTCATTTTGGAAGACAAGAGCGGACGAGTGACGCGCCGCATTAAACACATCCCAGGAAGGAATCCTTATCGTCGGCTGCTGCAATTCGTCGGCTTGGTCGTCGGAAGATCTTGCGAACGCATTTGCCTCGGCTCCTTCCTGCCTCTCGGATCGCACTCCGATCGTCAGCAAAGCCAATTTGGGCAATAGCCGTTTTGCCTCGCGCTGCACCTGCTCGTCATATTGAACCATCGTTCCGACCGACGGATCGGAGCGCCCGTAGTAAGATTGCAGCATGACCCGCTGCGCTTGCTTAGGAGCAGCACCTGCGTGAATAGCCAAACGATAATAACCGTCGAGCAGTGTGGCGGTCGCCTTGAGATTGAGACAGGGATCAAACGCGTCGGAAATTGTAAGATCACGCTTCCGCAATTCCTCAATTCCAATGCCACCAAGCCCCAGCTGGATATTCTGGTGCTCGGCTATCAGTGTTGTCGCGTCCTGGATCGCCTCCGCCTTGCTATGCGGCTGCTTGTCCACGGGCAGATCTCTATCGATGCGAATGGCAAACGGCTGGAAATTGCTTTCTAGGCTGACGACGGCTGCGAGCGTTTCGACGGCCACCGCTGGCGCGCAGGTTTCAGCAAGATCGGTGAAGGATACGACCATGGGTCAGTACCACACGCGTTGGCTACTGACACCATCGATGATTACGTCGACATAATGCGGTTGCGTGCGCCGGAGTGGTTTCAATGTCGGATAGCCCACACATTCCGCATGCCTGCCGTCGCGCTTCCATCGAGCCGAAATGACCAACCCGTGATTGTCGGATGCACTGTTCTTATCGGAGCTGCAGAAGCGTTCGTCGACCTTTTGAAGGATCGCGGAGACACAGGTTGCCTCCTCACCACGGCCACCAAATCCCGTCGTAAGCTTATAGCCGTCATTACAATAGTAAGGCTCGTAGCCAGGCTGGGTGGCCTGGAAGCCGATACCGCTGCAGGTCGGAAAGGAACGTCCTTTCGCCAGCTCCTGCCAAAGCCTGCTGATCGGTGGACGGCACTCGGCATATTGCGTCGGCCCACCTGGGTTTGAAAGGCAGAGGATAACCTTGCATCCCCAGTCCTCAGCGCGCGCATAACTCTCTGAAATGCTGTATATAAAGCTGGTGCCGGCAACGGCAAAGATCATTCCAACCATAAGGTTTTTCATGAGCACGACCCTTCAACGTGAACGCATCACACGATCTTTGGGGCTAAGGACCACAATTCCTGCGTCATTTATACTAACGTATATAATGTAGTTAAACCTATGGCAAGTACGCTCAACACACAATTGCACAGCATTTCGTTCGCAGCCTTCATCCTGCAGGAGATCATGGGCAACCCAAGGGAAGACGAGACGCCGCAATCACGACTGAAGCAGGTCGGCATGATGAGTGTCCTCTACATCATGCATCAGGGGCATCAGCCGCTAACTATCTCAAATCTCGTCGAAATTACAAAGCTGACACGCATGGGCGTCTCCGAGGTCATCGAACCACTGATTGCGCGTGGCATGCTCACCGAGACATTCGTGAAGAATTCGATGGGACGGGGCAAGGCGCGTCAGTTCGCAATTTCCGAGGAGATTTTTGAAAAGTTGCAGAGCTTTCAGATGAGATGAAGTCGTCCGAAAGAATTTCGCCAGGGCGAACCAAATCGCATTAAATAGGTCAGTTTGGCTTCCCGGCCCCTACGGGCAGAAGGTGAGCTGCCAGTTTGCGGTCGAGCGCCTCTGTCCGGAAGGTTCTGGGGCCGAATGTCTCGACGATACCGCCATTTAACTGCAGATTTTTGCATCGGTTCTGATCGGAAGCGTCGCTCACGATGGTGTCCGTGCCAAAGGCGGCGGATCGAACACGTAGCCCGACTTGTGTACCGTTCTAATGCCAGCCTCGCATCCGGGCAGCCGCTTCAGCGCCTTGCGTAAGCGAGCGATATAAACGTCTACTGTGCGCGGCGTAACAGGTAAGGAAGCCGACCAGGTCGATGCGATCAATTCTGAGCGGCTGCAAAGTTGCCCAGCTCGGTCGACCAGGCAAGATAGGATCTTCATTTCGACCTGTGACAGAACGACATTCTGGCCATTGCAGCAGGCGCGGCGCCCCTCCGCATCGATCTCGAATCCCCTGCGCGCTTTTGCTTCCAGCATTTCCAATGAAGTTCTTGGAGTTCTTGAGTCGGTCTGTTTGAGCGACATCAGCAATTTTTCTGGTGAAAGTGGCCGCGCGAGGCAATCATCAACACCGGCTCGTAACAAAGCAAGGTGGATCGGCTGCGCTCCGTCTCGAAGCAGCGCAATCAAACGCACATCTGCGAACGCGGAATGCCTGACTTCGATGCAAAGGGAAACCGCATCTTGAGTTTCAGGAGTGCAATCGAGGAGAATGGCGTGGATCCCATCATCAGCACATGAGTTCAAAACGTCGCTGGCGCTACACGCGAGAAATGGCGCAAATCCCTCCGTCTTCAGGATATAGCTGAAAGGCAGAAACAGCTCTGCATCCGCAGTCCAAATGACGACCCTCTTACGGTCTGCCGGATTCATGTCACTCGCCCTTTCGGGGTCCGCGTGGCTGAACACGCCAATGACTGGAAGCTATGGAGGGGCAAATTCACCGCCATTAACGTCGATGATTGCTCCATTAACGAATCCAGCATCCATTGACGTCAAAAATACAATGACTGCTGCGACGTCCTCTGGCGTGCCGAGCCGACCAGCCGGGATGCGGCCGATAGCTTCACGATTTGTCGGCGTGTCTGGCTCGCCTATCAAAGGCGTTAGGATTCTGCCGGGCGCCACTAGATTAATAGTGATGCCGAAGGGACTAAACTGGCCCACCAGCGTGCGCACCAGGCCAGCCATGCCCGCCTTGCTGGTAACGTAGGCCGGCCCGGCCACTCGAGGACGCGTTCGGCCCGCAAGCGACCCCACGAGAACGACACGTCCGAAACCGGTTTGTCGCATACCGCCGATGACGGCCTGACAGCACAGCATCGCACCCGTCAAGTTCACCGCCAGCACTCGGTTCCATTGGTCCAACCCGATTTCCTCAAACTGTGTAGGACCGTTCGGGCCTTTCGGCGATATTCCAGCGTTGCAAACAAGGATCTCAGCAAAGCCCCAGATGGATTGGAGTTCATCGAAGAATCGTGTGAGCGCCGCAGGGTTCGCTAGATCCACAACCCGACCGAGAACCTGATCGGGATCGAATTCTTCGGAAAGGGACGTGCATGCCTCCGCAACAGTATCACTGTTGTGGCTGAAAACAGCGACACGATGTCCCGCCGCCAGAAGTCTTCGCGCGGTCGCCAATCCTATGCCGCTCGTCCCTCCTGTCACAACCGCCACGCGAGACCGATCCGACATTATGCCGCCTCGTCCATGCTGGCAAACAAGGATAGAGCGGGATGGGCCTCAGGGTCTGTCATGACCTCGATGAGCAATGGCCCCTTCCGCGACAATCCATCTTGCAAATAACCTTTCAACTTGCTCGGATCCTCGACACGAACTGCAGGGCATCCGCAGGCTTGTGCGATCTGGACGTGATCGACGGGCGCGAAATGGCAAGCCGACGTGAAGCGACCGAACTTCGCAGTCTCGGCATCCCGTTGAAAGCCCAGAATGCCGTTATTGAGAAGGATGACGATGACAGGCAATTCGGACCGCACCATCGTTTCGATTTCCGCCCAGCTATGCGCGAACCCACCATCGCCGACGAGAGCAACAACGGGCTGGCTCGGCAGAGCAGCCTTTGCCCCCAACGCCAGAGGCAGCCCCCATCCCAGTCCGGCAAGTCCACGAGGCGTAAGAAATCGCATTCCCGGAGCAAGGGCGCGCAACTGACCGGCCACCCACATCGATGAATAGCTCGCGTCCGCAACAATGGTGGTTTGCGCAGTCAATAATCCCTGCAGTTCGGCCATGATACGCTCGGGTCGGATCGGTGAAGACGTCGCGTGCACAAGAGGATGCCTCTCCTCTTCGAACCGCCGCCAGCATTCTGCAATTCGGCCAACGACAGCGGCCCGCCGATCCCGGCGATGTGAGAGATCACAATCCTTCAACGCGTGAACAAGCTCGCGGAGCGTCTCTCTGGCATCGCCGACCAGACGCAAGGCCTGATAGTTGCGGCCGATTTCCTGCGGATCAACATCGATATGGATAACCTGTGCGTCTGGAGGAATCTGTCGCCAACTATCCGTCCCGTTTTGGTTTGTACGGGTTCCGATGAGTACGACAAGATCGGCGGCATTGACCAAAGCGGCGGTATGACGTCCAAGCGAGCGCGGGCCGACCAGCGATCCCAATACTCCCGCCGACAGGGCATGGTGTTCATCAACGGCACCCTTGCCCATATTGGTGGTGAAAACGGGGAGCACCGCCGTCTCCTGCAAATCAGCCAGTTCCTCGCAAGCATTGCTACCGAAGACGCCACCGCCTGCGATGACCACGGGATTTCTGGCATGGGAAATCATCTCTGCCGCCTCTCGTAATGTCGCACGATCGGGGCACGAGCGATCAAGTGGCCAATGCCCGAGATTGATAGATCGCGACGACAACGGGACACTAAGCTGCATGCGGAGTAAATCAGCGGGCAACAGCAATGCCACAGGTCCCGGCCGACCCGAGCCCGCGGCAGTGAAGGCGGCATCGATATAATCTTCGATCCGTTCGGGCACTATGACCCTGCGCACCCATTTCGTACACGACTGGAAGAGAGCGATGTGATCGAGCTCCTGAAAAGCGTTTCGATCCATCTGGTCACGCTCGACTTCCTGCACGAGCGCGACGATCGGAACACTCGCCTTCAACGCCTCAGCCATTGGCGGCACGAGCAGAGTTGCCGCTGGGCCATTCTGAGCTGCCACGACGCCGATTTTACCGGAACGCCGCGCATAACCGTCCGCCATCGCGCCACCCATGTTTTCCTGGCGATAGGCGATCTGGCGAATGCCAACCGCCTCGGCAGCCAGGATGAGCGCTGAAGGCAAGCTTTGGGCGAAGATATGTGTGACGTCGTGGCGCAGTAGCGAACGAGCTAGCGATTGAGCGACGGTTTCTAGGGTCTTCACGGTCATGCCTTCAACTCCTCAAACGCAGATTGATAGGTCTCAAGAAAGTCGCCGAAGGCTTCAACGATCAGATCGAGATCGGAATTCGTCATTGCCGTGGAGAGGCAGGACGCAGCACCAAAAGGAAGAAGGATGTCGAGCGAGCGAAAATGGCTCGTCATATTGGTCATCCAACTGTTCTGTTCAGGCGTTGGGAAAGCCTGCCGATATTCGCGGGGCGTGTGGCGCTTCGGGTGGATGCGGAAAAGCGAAGCTGACCCAGTTACTGAAAAAGGCGCCTCATAGCGCGCTATCGCGGCACAAAGACCATTGCGCACGTGTGTTCCCATTTCCTCGAGCCGCTCAAAACTTGCCGGTGTCAGAGCTTCCATGGCAACTCTCCCCGCTACCATCGACACTGGATTGGCCGAAAATGTGCCGCCTTGAGGTAGTACCGGTCTTGTTCCAACTCCTGCAAAGACCTCCATTACCTCCTTGCGGCCGCCCACAGCGCCGACAGGAAAACCGCCGCCGATAATCTTTCCAGCAGCGACCAGATCGGGCACGAGCCCAAATCGCGCCGATGCGCCGCGGTATCCTTGCCGCAGGTTGAGAACCTCGTCCGCAACGACGAGAAAGCCATATTGCCTTGAAAGGGTAGAAATTGCCTCGACAAAGGCTGGATCTGGTGCCGTCAGCCCCGCCCGGCTCGGCATCGGATCAATCAGAATGCAGGCAAGTTCACTCCCGGAAATTGCCACTCGCCGCTCCAAGCCTTCAATGTCGTTGAAGCGGATCACATCAACTTCCTCGGCAACACTCTCTGGTGCCCCTCTGTAGACGGTGGTTGCAGTCGGCGCCTCCTCAGGCCCCCACGATGCCGGCGCCGCGCTTTGGCTCACCTCGGCCCAATCGTAGGCCCCATGATAGGCTCCTTCCGCGCGTGCAATGCGCGACCGTCCGGTGAAGGCGCGCGCCGCCTTGATCGCAAACATGACGGCTTCCGTGCCACTATTGACGAAGCGAATATGTTCGATTGCCGGAATGCGCTGGACAAGCAACTCTGCCAGACCTAGCTCGTGCTCGGTAGGATTGGAAAAGCACGTCCCTTTTTGCAGAATATCTGCAACAGCGTCGGCGACGGGCAGATAACCATGACCATGGATCAGCGTCGTAAAGTTATTGTTGAGGTCGAGCAGACGATTGCCGTCGACGTCTATCAGATACGCGCCTTCGCCCCGCGCAATGTAGGTCGGTATGGGATCGCGTTCGACGGTAACCCGCGTAGTCCCATCAGGAAATATAAGTCGTCCGCGCTCGAAGAAGTATTGCGAGCGAGACCGCCGCGCTGCTCGTCGAAATGAGAGAAAATCCTGATGAAGCATGTGTTGTCTTCTCCGCTCGAGGATGCATTCGCATCCCGTTCATATTTTTGTTGCAACAAAAAAACATGAACGGCTGGAAAGTGCAACATAAAATTCAGGATCGACAGAAATTCTCTTAGCCCTGCTCCTTGTTGGCTTTCTTCATCTGCCGAAAGCCGTCGCGAATATCCGTCTCAATGGCAGCGCGCGCGGCCTGCGCGTCTCTTTCGACAAGTGCTTCGATGGCGACCCGATGGTTGCGGGCGCCGTAACGCTTCTCCGAAAACTCTGGATAAAGACCATTAAACGAAGCCCCTACCCGCAACCAAAGAGCCTCGATCACCTGCAAAAGATAGGGCATCCCGGCCAGGCGATAGATCCCGAAGTGAAACTCTTTGTTATGCCAAAGAGCATCGAAATAGCGCCGCTGATCCAATGCTGCATCGATTTTCGCTTGGATTGCCTCCAGCTCAGCGATCGTGACATTGGTGACGGCCTTGACGGAGAGCTCCGCAGCTAACCCCTCAAGCGCTAAGCGCATCTGCGTGATCTCCTCAAGGTCAACCAGTCTTAGATGTGGTACGATGACAGTTTTGGGGCCGGAGTATATGAGAGCTCCATCGATCACCAGACGATTGATGGCGTCGCGGGCTGGCGTCGAACTTACGTTCAACATTTGCGACACGGCCCGCACCGTCAGCTTCTCCCCAGGGGAAAAAGCACCCCTTATAAGCCGCTCTTTCATGTTGTCGTAGGCCATATCACCCAATCTCGTCGGCTGATGCTGATAGATTTCGTCGTCCTGGGTAGACTTTTTCAAGCGATCTCCTCCAAAAATGTTTTGACAAAGCAAATTTTTGTTGCAACAAAAATAAAATGCGACGAGATTGCAAACGTTATGTCGCATCAAACGTCATAGCATCTTTGCAAATCCCCGTCTTTCTCAAAGTTCAGTTGGAGAAGATGGACCGCAGCAGATTGGCAATTGCGCGTGCACGGCAGCCTTCGTCCGGCAACTCGGCATATCTGAAAACTAAAGCAATGGGAGAGGAACTTTGATCGGTCAAACGCTTGCGCTGAAAGGACTGGAAAAACGATACGAAAACGCGGTCGCGGTCGACGGTGTTTCACTTGTGATCCGGGCCGGCGAATTCCTGTCGGTCCTCGGCCCGTCCGGATCCGGCAAGACGACACTCCTGACCATGATCGCGGGCTTCGAAAACCCCAGCAGCGGCCAGATCATGATTGGCCCTCAAGATGTGACGTTCGTGGCGCCGAATAAGCGCAATATCGGAATGGTCTTCCAGCGCTACGCGCTCTTTCCCCATCTCACGGTGGCAGCGAACATCGCCTTCCCGCTACGCATGCGACATATGAGCGAAAGTCTGATCCGCCCCAAGGTGGAAGCGGCGTTGGCACAGGTGCATCTCGGCGACTACGGCAACCGATATCCGCACCAGCTATCCGGCGGCCAGCAACAACGCGTTGCGGTTGCCCGCGCCATCATCTTCGAGCCACCGGTCCTGTTAATGGACGAACCGCTCGGAGCGCTCGACAAAAAACTACGCGAGACGCTGCAACTGGAAATCAAAGGCCTTCAGCAGCGCCTCGGAGCGACGGTCGTTTATGTGACGCATGACCAGGAGGAGGCGATGACGATGTCCGACCGTGTGGCGGTGGTAGCGAATGGGCGGTTAGCCCAGGTCGGTTCACCGCTCGAACTTTATCGCTCTCCCGTCTCCGCCTTTGTCGGAGATTTCATCGGCCGCATGAATTTTCTGGAAGCCGAATACCTGGGACTAGAGAATGGAAATCATATGGTGCGGTTGCGAGGTGGCAACGTTGTTTCTACCGCACCTGCCGATGACGACGTCAGCGCCTTTTCGCTCGGGCGGGCAATCAGCGTGGCCGTGCGGCCGGAACGACTGTCACTTGCGCCGCATGGCCGTGACCGCGGCGCGATATTGACGGGCACCGTAGACGCAGCCGTGTTCGCCGGCTCGTTTTTTCTCTTTTTTGTGCGAACGCAGACCGGCAATAACCGCCTGCTCCAGATCCAGATGCCCGTTGGGCACGCAGCTGCAACTTTGCGCCGGGGCGACCTAATCGATGTCATCGCCGAGTCGAACGCGTTGCGCCTGTTTGCAAAAACCGAGGCCTAGTCGATGACCTCATCCATTCCAAACCAATCAGTAGCGTCTTCTTTCCGTTGGCTCCTCACGGGGACATCCCGCCACTATTCTCCGCTGCTGGCGATCCTTTTGATCCTGCCGCTGCTCGTCCTTTTGGCGGCGGTTTTCATCTATCCCATGGGGCGACTGATCGAAATTAGCCTTTCCGCAGCAACCGCGTTTGAACCCTATCAGCGCGCCTTCGAGAACCCTCTTTACGTGCAGGTGCTTCTCAGAACATTCGGTATCGCAACGATAGTAACCATTGCTTGTTTTGCAATTGGATACCCGACTGCGTATGCCATCGCGCACATGCGCGGCCGGCTTGCGAAAGTCGGCATGGCATGCCTCTTTATCCCACTTTGGACCTCAGTGCTGGTCCGCTCCTATGCATGGATCGTATTGCTAGGGCGCAACGGCATCGTCAACAACCTTCTCTTTGACATGGGTCTCATATCCGCGCCAGTGAAGATGCTCTACACCGAGGGCGCCGTCATCGTTGCTATGACACATGTACTGATGCCGTTCATGGTGTTGCCGATCCATTCGGCGCTGCGTTCCATTCCCAGCGCTTATGAGCAGGCGGCGCGCAACCTGGGTGCGGGCCGGATTGTCGCCTTTTGGCGGGTGACCTTTCCGCTCAGTCTACCGGGCGTGTTTGCCGGGTGCGTCATCTGCTTCATTCTTGCTATCGGCTTCTACATCACGCCAGCATTGGTCGGGGGACCGGGCGCGCTCATGATGGCGACCTTGATCGGCCAACAGACAATCGTCTTGCTGGATTGGCCGTTCGCCGCCGCTTTATCGGCGATCCTTTTGGCGGCAACATTGCTGCTGGTCACCGTTTTCCGACGTGCGCTCTCTTTCAGCAAAGGTTTAAACAGTGTCCATTAAGTCCTCAAACTTGACGCAAGAATTCGTTTCGCATTCGTCAAGCGACAGGCGTCGCAGCACCTTCCTTCCTCGGATGGTGAAACGCTCCGCCGACTTCGTGATCGCAATAGTGTTGTTGTTTCTTGTGTTGCCAACGCTATTGATTTTGCCTCTGGCGCTTAACAATGCCTCCTACATCGCCTTCCCGCCACAGGGACTGACGCTACGATGGTTTGTGGCTTATCTATCCGATCCCGATTGGCAAAATGCGACTATCTTCAGCCTTGAGATCGCCGCAGCGACAGCCGTAGTCGCAACAATCGTAGGCACCATGGCTGCAGTCGCCCTCGTACGCGGTAAGCTGCCGGGCAGAGCGTTGCTGCAGGCGCTCTGCCTCGGGCCAATGATTGTGCCACAGATCGTATTTGGGATTGCGCTTTTTCTCGTCTTTTCTCCGCTGCATCTCACCGGCAAGTTACCTGGCTTCGTCCTTGCGCACTCTGTGTTGGCGGTCCCATTCGTCGTAATTATCATCTCCGCAGCACTTGAGAGAATGGATCCTCTTCTCGAATTGGCGGCTCTAAGCTGCGGGGCAAGTCGGTTCCGGGCTTTTTTCGCGGTAACGCTGCCCAATCTCGCCCCGGCAGTCGCAACCGCGTCGGTCTTCGCCTTCCTGACGTCCTTCGACGAAGCAACCGTCGCTTTCTTTATCTCCGACACGGACGGAAAGACGATCAGCCGGAAAATGTTCGAAGATATAGACTTCAACCTGACACCCGTCATCGCCGCAGTCTCGGCCATTGTTGTCGCCGTTTCGCTGCTTCTGATGGGGGCAATTCACCTCCTGAACGGCCGCCGGGAGCAAAAATAGCGGCCGAACGTCCGCCGCGAGCGGATTATCCAATAGAGGGGAAATCGATGTTGACAAATTCAGTCATCCGGCTGAGCGGCGTTGCTATGCTTTGCGCGGCCGCTTTCATTGGGAGCGCCATGCCCCGACCTTCGTTTGCCAGTGATAAAGTCGTGATCGCGACTACTGGCGGTGCGTACGATGCGGCACTGCGGAAATGGTGGTTCGATCCGTTCACGGTCAAAACCGGTATCCACGTCGTATCTGTCGCGGCGACCAACGCCGAGATGCGTGCCAAAGCGACAGCGATGGTCAAGACAGGCAATGTGACCTGGGACCTCTATCCCGATGGAGAAATCCAGGTCAGCTCACAGGACCATCTCGCCATATCCGAACAGCTCGATAATTTTTGTGCGCAGTTCAAAGATCGGCAGGATCTAGTTCCCGACGCTTGTATTCCAGCGGGCGTCCGGCTTTTTTCGACGGCCACCTTGATGGCTTACGATCCGAAGGCGTTCAAGGGCAGTCAACCGGCGACCTGGGCTGACATGTGGGATACAACCAAATTTCCGGGCGGACGTTCATTCCCGAACTTCGATGATCCATGGCGTGTCATGGCCTCCGCGCTTCTGGCGGATGGCGTCAAACGCGAAAATCTATTCCCGCTTGACGTGGACCGCGCGCTGAAAAAACTTGACGAATTACGGCCATCAATTTCGCTCTGGTGGAAGACTGGAGATCAAAGCGTTCAAGGCTTTCGCGAGAAAGACTACAGCGTCGGGCAAATTTGGCTAACGAGAGCAAGCGCGCTTAGGTCTGAAGGGCGAACGATCGCCTGGTCGAACAAGGCAGCCTTTCTCGTAGGCGATCGCCTCACGATCATCAAAGGTGCGCCTAATCGCGACAACGCGCTAAAGCTCATCGCCTTCTGGTTGGACTCACCGGATATCCAGGCCAAGGTCTGTGAGGCGTTATTGTGTACACCGCCGAGTAGCGCTGCGATCGCGCTGATGCCTCAAGCTGTTCGAGATCAGATGCCCAGCGCTCAGGACGTGCGCGATAACATTGTCGTGCCTGATTCCAAATGGATCAACGATCATGCCGCCGAATTGCTGGAACGGTGGAATAACTGGATACAGTGACACAGGGCATCAAGAGATTCAGCATTGACCCGCCGAACACTCAGGCCGATGCACCCCGATCCGCGGAAGGTTGATCCGTAGAAGGTGCGCGCAATAACAGGGACGTTTAGCGCGCGCCAAGTGATTGATCCTCCTGAAACGCGGCATCTATAGCAACGTCATTCGCCTCCTGCGGCAATCACTGCCCAGGACGACGTCTTCGTAGAGGACTTGGCCGTTCTCAAAAGGAAGCTGCGCGAATGCGAAGGAGATTTAAACATGACCATCGCAGATTCACTTTTATCAAAGCTTCGTGATCCATCGCTGGTGATCGACAAAGCCCTGGTGGCTGGAGAATGGGTGTCGAACAGTGAAGGTGGCGGGAGGTTTGATGTACTCAATCCCTCAACCGGCGATCTTGTGGCGACATTGCCAGATCTCTCTCGCGCCGATGCAGCCCGCGCAATCGATGCAGCCTACCACGCCCAAAAAGTCTGGGCGAAGAAAACTGGGAAGGACCGCGCCGCTGCCCTACGGAGGCTTTACGACCTAATGATCGCAAACGCAGGCGATCTAGCGGTCATCCTGACAATGGAAATGGGAAAACCGCTCGCCGAAGCGAAGGGCGAGATTCTCTACGGCGCATCCTATGTCGAATGGTTTGGCGAAGAAGCAAAACGTGTTTACGGCGATACGATCCCCGGTCACCAGGCCGATAAGCGCATTGTCGTACTGAAACAGCCAATAGGTGTCGTCGCTGCAATTACTCCGTGGAACTTCCCGAACGCCATGCTCGCCCGCAAGTTTGCTCCTGCGGTCGCGGCAGGTTGCGCAATGGTTTCGAAACCCGCGGCCGAAACGCCGCTTTCCGCACTCTCACTTGCTCTTCTTGCCGAGCGTGCCGGCATTCCAGCTGGCGTCTTCAACGTAATCACGTCACGAGACTCGGCCTCTATCGGTAAAGAATTCACCGAAAATGAAAAGGTGCGGAAGCTGACCTTTACCGGCTCAACAGGTGTCGGCAAAATTCTTATGCGGCAGGGAGCCGAGCAGATCATGAAGCTCGGCCTTGAACTTGGCGGAAACGCGCCCTTTATCGTGTTTGATGATGCTGACGTCAATGCGGCACTCGAAGGCGCAATGATCTCCAAATACCGCAACAATGGGCAGACGTGTGTTTGCGCAAACCGCCTTTACGTTCAGTCTGGAATTTATGACATTTTCGCTCAGAAGCTTGCGGAAAAAGTCAGCGCCATCAAGGTTGGTGATGGCTTCGAACCGGGGGTCGACGCCGGGCCGCTCATCACGGAGAAGGCCGTTGCAAAGGTGGAGGAACATATCGCTGACGCTCTCGACAAAGGAGCGAAGATCCACATCGGTGGAAAGCCAGACGCCAAGGGAGGCCTGTTCTTCCAACCGACAGTCCTAACCGGCGTCACATCCGAAATGAAAGTTGCCCGAGAGGAAACCTTTGGACCGGTCGCACCGATCTTCAAGTTCGACACCGAAGAAGAAGTCGTGGAGATGGCAAACAATACGGAATACGGCCTTGCCTCTTATTTCTATTCCAAGGACGTCTCCAGGATCTTCCGGGTCGCAGAAGCTCTCGAGTATGGGATGGTTGGCATCAACACCGGCCTAATCTCGACTGAGGTGGCACCATTCGGTGGCATTAAACAATCGGGTCAAGGTCGTGAGGGCTCGAAGTATGGCATCAATGACTACGTTGAAATCAAATATCTCTGCCTCGGTATTTGATGCATCCCGATCGTGATGCTGGTCGCGGCAGCCGTCGTGTTCAGCGGCGCCTTGGTGTCGCAGCTATGGGCTCCTGAGACAAAAGGAAAGAGCCTCAGTGAGACTGCCGCCGGCTATTCGCATTAATCGGCGGCGCCCGGTCTCAAAGCTGGAACGGCCGTAGGACAATCTCGTCACTGCGGCCGTTCCCATTTGAGCAATCAAGAATGCGAGAACGCGATATTGTCCTATCGGCAAATCGTCGTCGCTTAACATCGACTATCTCGTCAACGTAGCTACTGAGCGCATAGCTTGAGTACGTTGATATCCCGGCCAAAGAGCCAAATCTCAGATTTGGCCCGATAGGTACCGGAGGCGATTACGGCTCAGAGGATAAAGATCCCTATATCACGCTTTCGCCGGACCTTTTGCAGCGTCGTCAAAGCAAGCGCCTTCTAGTCGGCCGCCCTGGACGCATTTTTTTCGGTTCGGCCACCGACAAACCTCCGCCGCCCCGTAATAAGCTAAAAACCTCGAACCAGAAGTGGCCATCCAAGACACGCCCGTCCATCTTGGCACACAGCGCGCACCAAGCTACCGCAAGCGTAGCATCAGTACCATAAACTGCCCGCGCCGCTGATGCGGCGGCTCCAGGCTCGGAATCGAACAAAGTAGAGATATTGGCGCCTGCAAAAGACGATTGGCAATCTTTAGAAGAACCGGAAACAGCCATAGGAAATTCTCCCGCGAGTGTCCGACACGGGTTGATCAGTTGGCCGGACGTTGTTCTCACAAGTGAGTCACGACTGCGGATATCGCGTGCGTCGTGTGATCCCTGGCCGTTTCCTATTTGTTTGGCCGATCCAGCTGGATCGTCGAACTACATCTCTCCTGTTAATTGCCCAGGCTTTCACCCTGGCAGCATTGATCTCCTATTTTGTTGCAACATTATCTTGATCGACACGTTAGCATTTTCCCTATTTACACGCAATATCGAATTGTGACAGAAAAATTACGCTACGCTAACGCGAAAATCTGACGTTTTCGCGAATGGTGGAAAGAATTTTTGTTGCACCAAATGGGTGCTGAGCGTTACCGGCTTTGCTTGGCGGATCGCCTCATCTTTTGAAAGGCTGCTATCGATGAAACCGCTCGTCCTCATTTGCTCACTAGATTACGAGCTTTATCTTCTCCTTGCATATATCCTGAATGCTGAAGGTTTCGATTCCATCTTGGCCGAGGGGACGGAAGAAACGCTAGCCAGGATGAGCTTAGATGGCTTGGTTGCCGTAATAATCGACTGTGACATCGATGCTTTTCCCATCCGAGATTTTGTGACGGGAGTCAGGGCAGCTTCAAATCACCAAGCTTTGCCCATCGCTGTCTTCGTAGGAGCCGGCAAGCAGGAACTCTACCTTGAGGCCCTTAAAGCGGGCGTGAATGAGATTTTCATGCGCCCATTCAATCCAGAGCGTTTTTTATCGTACCTGGGAAGCTTATTGCCGGAAAAGATTTTTCGACCAGGCTTTGAAAAATATTCACATAACGTCTTGATCTACGCGGGAATCACTATGGAGCTTGATGCTCGAAGAGTTGATTACAAAGGTCATGAGGTGCGGCTCAGTCCGATCGAGTTTCGTCTTCTTCAACAGTTTATGCAAAGACCAGAATATGTGTTCAGCCGGGACGATCTAATCCAAGCGGCTTGGCCAGCAGGGTTGTTCGTCGAGCCGCGAACCGTCGATGTTCACGTGGGACGTCTACGTCGAGCACTCAAGAGCATCATAGGTCGGGACATTATCCGCACGGTGCGTGGTGCTGGCTACGCACTTGAAGACTCTGATAAGATAACTTGAAGGCAGAAAGATCGCGTCGCAATCACCCGGTCATGAATAAAGCCGGGTGCAGTGGCATTCACAAAGGTTTCGACTTTCGAGTCATTGGCTTCTCAGTATCTTCCGACAATATTATCGCAATCATCGTTGTTCCCCGGACCATTTCACGGCAAAAAACCACGTCGCGTCTCAGTTGAGATGCGAACGGCGCGACAGTATCCATTCGCTGATCGCGTCGTTGGTCCCACGCAAACAATTCGGATCTTTTCAATGAGCGATGATCATCAATCGCCCACGGCTGCAGCCGTGCAGCGGTCTTACCGCAATACTCTTAGCGTTATCGATTTCGCCGAACGAAATTTGGCAGCCGCTGAACAAGAGGGGCTTATGGCCCTCTATGCCAAGCCGTCAAAGGATCGATCCGTTTTCTTGCCCACGGTCTCCCACGACCGCAAGGTTATAGACTTCGTTCGCTGCTCCTACCTCGGCCTCGACAATCATCCGCGTATCCTCGAAGGCGCCGTACAGGCAGTGAGACAACATAATGCGCTGCATTGGTCCTGTGCGAGGACGCGATTGAATTTCGGCTTTCTGGGCGAATTGGAAGAAGCTCTATCCGACTTATTCGCGGCACGGGTCATAACCTACACCACGGTATTGGCTGCCAATATGGGAGCCTTGCCACTCTTAGCATCGGGGCATCTGACGGAAAATAAGCGACCAACGATCGTCTTTGATCGCCTGGCGCACGCAACACTTGCCTTCCACAAGCCCGTCGCAGCCTGCGAAACGCAAGTGGAAACAATTGCCCACAACGATCTCAACACACTTGAGGACATCTGCCGACGCAACGATCGCGTCGCTTACGTCTGCGATGGTGCCTATTCCATGGGTGGCAGCGCGCCGATAGCAGATCTCCTGACCCTACAAGACCGCTATGGATTGTTTCTCTATATTGATGACGCTCACGGTATTTCCCTTTTCGGCACATCAGGCGAAGGTTTCGCGCGATCGCAGTTAGGTCCGAACCTTGGCGAACGCACGATCATTGCTGCATCGCTCGGCAAGGGATTTGGTGCTTCGGGCGGCTTGCTGATGCTTGGTACATCACGACAGGAACAATTGTTTCGCCGTTTTTCCGTTGCCTATGCCTTTTCCGCATCGCTGAATCTCGCAGCGATTGGCGCAGCCATGGCGTCACAATCGCTTCATCGCACCGAAGAACTCAAGTTCCGTCAAGACGCACTCGCACGGAGGATTATTGCATTCGATCGAAAGGTGGCAAGCGAACAGGCTGGCTCAACGCTGCCAATTCGCACTATAGAATTCGGAGACGAAAATTCAGCCATCCGGGCCGCACGCCGTATTCTTAATAAAGGCTTTTTCACCTCCGTCATCTTTTTCCCGACCATTGCAAAGGACAAGGCTGGCTTGCGCATCTGTGTCACAGCGAGCCACACCATGGAGGATATAGAGGGATTGTCCCGAGCCATCAGGGAAGCGCGCGAGGAACAGGGATCGAACTGATGATCAATGCATCGGATTAGAAGGCCTTCGCGAATTATACCGCGAGAGGTCCAATAAGCCCGCATACATCAGCGCAGGGCCGAGCCACTCCCGCAAATCAAGGCGGCTTCAAGATGTACGAGTATGTAGCGGAAATTCGCATTCCATTGTCCGATGCCAATACATTGCTCGAGCAAATTTGCCGACCGATCGCGGGTCTGTGTCATTCAGTGCCAGCGAAAGACCGGGCGCGAATCCTAAAGTTTGATGGCGGCCATGCCGTTGTCCAGGTGGCAGGTTCCGGATTGATCTGCTTGGTTGCCGCAGAAAACATCCTCACCCTTCTTGGCATCAGAACGGTACTTGAGACGCGGCTCTTCAAATTATCAAATTCCAAGCCTCAGTGGATCCACGGGGGCGACCGAGGGTGAGTTCACCGAAAATCACTGAAAGGCGCGAGCCTCCTTCATCCGAAGATCTTCTGGATTCGCCGATTGTCACGCCCCCGTGAGGAGCCAAAAACTCTGGCAATTTTGCCCGGCCATGGTGCGCTCAAATAAGCGGCGAGCACCGGTTAACTCGATTTAGCCTCTCCGATGCGCCGCAAAGCGGTGCTGCCCGCTTATAATGTTGGAGCCAGAGCAGAAAATTCGCTTGGCAATCGTTTTCCGCTGCATCCGCGCGGGGTCTGTATGGCACTGCAGGCGGTGGCCGGAGACGTTCAGCACATCATCGACGCGGCCGGTGATCCAGTAATAGCCGTCCTCATCGCGCCGGCAGCCGTCACCCGTAAAGTATTTGACCTTGTAGGTCGAGAAATAGGTCTGGATGAAACGTTCATGATCGCCATAGACCGTGCGCATCTGGCCGGCGTGACGTCCAGCATCTCCGCCACCATGCCGGCGGAGACGAACGGCCGCGCCATCACCCGCTCGACCAGATCCAGCAATTTGGACGACGCCCGCCGTCCTACCAATTTCAGCTCCATCATTTTTTCGCAAGCGCCAGCCGATCGTGCTCCTTTAGCCCGATCTCTGCGGACGCCAGGACTCCGGGCGTGATCGCCAGCAGTCGGATCTCCCAGTCACGATGCCGGCGCCGATCGAAGGGGATGGATTTCAAGCCGAGATTTACGGCGGCCAGTAGCCCGCCGAGCCACGGCGCGTCCTGCGACACCGCCAACTCGTTCCAGGCATCTTGGATTTTTTTTGTAACGCCGACATTCTACCGTTCCACCCTGTCAGGTAGGTCTTTTGAAATTTTTCGGGCCTTCTGCGGTCAAAAATCGAACTATGTCGCTTCAGTCACGAGCTTTGTATTGAAGTAGCTTTCCATCGCCTCTGTGCCGCCTTCTGAGCCGTAACCGGAGTCTTTCACGCCTCCGAAAGGCAACTCTGGCAGCGCCAGCCCATGTTGATTAATAGAAAGCATCCCACTTTCTATATCGCGGGCGAGCGCGGCGCTTGTCTTTGCGGATTTCGTATAGGCATAGGCGGCAAGTCCGTAGGGCAGTCGGTTCGTCTCCAAGATGGCCGCGTCGTAATCCGCAAATGCGCTGACCAATGCGATGGGGCCGAAAGGCTCCTCATTCGCAATACGCGCGTCCTGGGGAACACCGGTGAGAATAGTGGGCTGGACGAAATTTCCTCGATTTCCTAGCCTCTTGCCGCCGGTCGCAATGCTTGCTCCATGAGATACGGCGTCCGCTGTCAACGCTTCCATAGCCTCGACGCGACGGGCGTTGGCAAGCGGCCCCATGTTCACGCCATCCATCAAACCGTCGCCCACTTTTATCGCTTCGGCTGCCTTCACAAAGCCTTCCAGAAATCTCTCATACACGCCCTGCTGAACGAGAAAGCGCGTGGGCGCCACGCAGACCTGCCCGGCATTTCGAAACTTTGCGCCACTCAATATCCGAACGGCCAGATCGACATCCGCATCATCGAACACGATCGCCGGCGCGTGCCCGCCCAGCTCCATCGTCACGCGCTTCATATGGGCGCCTGCAAGTGAGGCAAGCTGTTTTCCGACCGCCGTCGATCCTGTGAAGGAGATTTTGCGGATCACCGGATGCGGAATGAGGTAGCTCGATATGTCGGCCGGTATGCCGAAGACAAGATTGAGGACGCCGGCCGGCAAGCCCGCGTCAGCGAATGCCCGAACAAGTTCAGCACAACTCGCCGGCGTCTCTTCCGGTCCTTTCAAGATAATCGAACAGCCAGCAGCAAGAGCTGCGGACACTTTTCGAACCGCCTGGTTCAATGGGAAATTCCAAGGACTGAAGGCCGCCACCGGGCCAACGGGCTCCTTTACGACCATCTGTCTGACATTCATCGCTCTTGGAGGAATCAAACGGCCGTAGGCGCGACGCGCTTCCTCGGCAAACCAGTCGATAATATCGGCCGCAGTCGAGGTTTCCGCCAGGGACTCGGCCAATGGCTTACCCTGTTCCAGCGTCATCGTCCTGGCGATCACCGTCGAGCGCCCACGCAGAATTTCAGCCGCCTTGCGAAGGAGTTTCGCCCGCTCAAACGCACTGACCTGACGCCATTGTTGGAACCCGGCCGATACTGCGGCAAGTGCCTCGTCGAGATCATTGTTGCTGGCATTTGAGACGTTGCCGATAACCTCGCTCGACGCCGGATTTACGACGGGCAGTCGCTCATTCGAGCCGTCGCGCCAGACCCCGTTTATATAGAGCCCTGTGTTCGGATACTCCGACATTTCAGTTCCATCCTTTTTTGTCAGTAACCGAGGGCACAACCGTCTTTTCTATGATCGGAAGCGCCCAACAAGGTGCCATTCTGATCATCGATCCAGATCGCCTGCGCCCCGCCGATCGCCCATTTGGGTGCGACAACCTTAAAACCGAGAGCTTCGAGATCGTTACCGATCGCCGCGCGAAGCTGCGCCTCAGTCTCGACCGTGGCCGTGCCCGGAAGCGGGAACAGACGCGGAAGATCGACTGCACTTTGGATATCGAGATCGTAGTCAAAAAGCTTGGAAAGGAAGTGGGCGTGACCCATCGCCTGGTAATGTCCTCCCATGACGCCGAATGAAAGTACGGCTTTTCCAGCGCGCGTCACCAGCCCCGGAATGATTGTGTGCATCGGCCTTTTGCGCGGACCTATCGCGTTCGGATGACCATCTTTCATGACGAAACTCTGGCCGCGATTATGAAACAAGACACCCGACTTCGGAGCCATCAGGCCGCTTCCGTAAGGATGGAAGATCGAATTGATGAAGCTCGCGACATTTCGGTCCTTATCGACCACCGAAATGTAAACGGTATCCGAATGCTCGACACTGTCGATAATCGCTCCGACATCGACTGCTTTCCGCAGATCTATTTTTGCGGCAAGACCGTCTATAAACTGATCGGACAAAAGGTGTTCGACCGGGACAAGCGACGTTTCCGACTCGGCCACCCATCGATCGCGCGCCGCATAGGCAAGCCTCGTTGCCTCCACCTCGATGTGCAGATTATCGACGCTTAGCGGATCGCCCTTGCGCTCGAACCTCTCCAAAATCCTGAGGATCATGAGCGCGATGATGCCTTGACCGTTGGGCGGGCATTCGTGGACGGTCCATCCTCGGTAGATCGCGCTGATCGGTTTTACATATTCACCGGAGGCGGAGGCAAAGTCCTCCGCCGTGTGCAAACCGCCCAGCGACTTCAGCTTGGCCAGCATATCCTCGGCAATCGGGCCGCGATAGAATCCGTCACGGCCCAAGATCCCGATAGCTTCCAGCGTCTGCGCGAGTTCACGCTGACGTTGGACCGATCCGACAGCGGGAACCTGATCGTCAGTCAAAAAGATGCGACGGGTCGACGGATCACGTAAAAGCAAGTCTCGCTGGTTTGAAATGTCGGCTGCCACCCTCGGCGTGATCCCATAGCCGTCCCGTGCCAGCGCGATTGCCGGAGCAAGTATCTCCGCGATCGGCATTCTGCCGTGGTCGGCGACAAGGCGTGTCCAGGCATCCACCGCGCCCGGAATCGCCACGGCATGGGGCGATGACCGGTCGATGGTGGTAATGCCGTTATTCTTGTACCAGTCGTATTTCGCCGCAGCGGGCGTACGTCCCGAGCCGTTATAGGCCACGACCTGGTCGCTGCCGTTTGCCGTCAGCAATGCAAAGCAGTCACCACCCACGCCGGTGGACCCCGCCTCTACCACACACTGGACGGCGCAGGCGCCGACGGCGGCATCAATGGCCTTGCCACCGCTCTTCAGTATCTCGATCGCGGTCATGGTCGCCATCGAATGGGATGTCGCCGCCATCCCATTGCGCCCGACGGCGATCGATCTTCCCGGAGTTTCGAAATTGCGCATCTTCAATCGTTCCTCAGTACAATCCACTCGCCCTGGCCCAGGCATAGCTGTCATCCAGCGCGCGGGTGGAGCGGTCAAACAATTCGTTGATCTGCCCCTCGGTGATGATCAGCGGCGGGCACAGCGAGTAATTGTCGCCCAATGCTCGGGTGATGACGCCGTGGGCCTGCGCTCTTCGTCCGGCGTGGATAGCAATGCCATGGGCCGGATTGAACGCCTCTTTCGTCTCCTTGTTGCGAACGAGTTCAAGCGTTCCGATCAGACCCCGACCACGGGCGTTGCCAACGAGCGGATGCTCGCTGAGATCATTCAGTCGGCGCTGAAATAACGGCGCTACGTCCTGGACATGGCCGACTATGTCTCGCTCCTGGTATATCTTGAGGGTTTCCAGCGCGACGGCGGTGGCGACTGGATGGCCGCTATAGGTGAAGCCATGGCCGAAGGTTCCGATCTTCTCGCTTTCTGAAACGATCGCAGAATGGATCTTTTCATTGATCATCAGTGCTGAGATTGGCTGGTAAGCTGCCGAAAGCTGCTTTGCCATCACGATCATATCCGGTTGCAGCCCGAAGCTTTCAGAACCGAACATCGTCCCAAGCCTGCCGAAGCCGCAGATCACCTCGTCTGCGATTAGCAGCACGTCGTATTTCTTCAGAATTGCCTGAATTTTCTCGTAGTATGTTGGCGGCGGGACGATGCAGCCGCCTGATGCCATAAGCGGTTCGGCAAAGAACGCACCGATTGTTTCCGGCCCTTCCGAAAGGATCAGTCTCTCAAGCGATTCCGCGCAACGTGTGGCAAATTCCTCTTCCGTCTCACCCGGCTGGCCGTAGCGATAGAATTCCGGGCAATCCGTATGCAGCACGCGGGCGATCGGCAGATCGAAATCACGGTGATTATTGGGGAGCCCCGTCAGGCTTGCCGAGGCGATTGTCACGCCGTGGTAGGCACGCATACGCGAGATGATCTTTTTCTTTTCCGGCCTGCCGATCGCATTGTGATAATACCAGACAAGTTTCATAGCCGTATCATTGGCCTCGGAACCCGAATTAGCGAAGAACACCTTCGACATCGGGACAGGTGAAAGCTCGATGAGCCTGTCGGCCAGCTCGATGGCCGTCTCATGCGATTTACCACCAAAACTGTGATAGAACGGCAATTCCTTCATTTGCCGGGTCGCGGCATCGACCAGCCGCTGTTCGCTGAAGCCAAGCGATGCGCAAAACAGCCCCCCAAGACCTTCGATATACTTATTGCCCTCGCTATCGACGATATGGATGCCCTCGCCCCTTGCAATCACCAGCGGACCGTCCTTCAAATGTTGCGAGGCATTGGTGTAGGGATGCAGAACGAAAGCAGCGTCCCGAGCTTCAAGGGAATTAAGAAGGATGGTCACAATGGCTCTCCAAATGAGGTATGTTTCGATAGCGACGCTTGGCAAAGCTCCGCCGGTCAGCCGATGAGACCTTTTGGTGCACCGGCTGCCATTTTTGTCGGGGTAAGAATTTCAGCGCTCAATCAATCAAGATTTGTCTTGATCCATTTCTGCGCAAGTTTGTCGATCGTGCCGTCCGCCTTGGCTGCTTTGATCGCGGCATCGAACATGGACTTCAGGACCGTATCGTCCTTGCGAAGTCCTGCGGCAATACCCTGCCCGAAGACCCCGCCTTTGAAGGTCGGACCGGCTATCGTGTAGTCTTTGAAGTCGTCCTTTCGAAGCGTGGCGGTCAGCGATGTTTTCTGCGCAACGACCGCGTCGATGCGGCCGGCCTGAAGATCCAGATCATGCTGCTCGACAGTTTTGTATTCTCTAGGATCGACAACGCCCTTGAAGTAGGTATCGAGGAATACTGCGTTCGCCGTCGATACCTGGGCGCCGACCGTCTTGCCCTTGAGGGCGTCTCGAAGCGGCTGCAATTCCTGCTCGACCTTCGCTTTGTCTCCGGCAAGATCGACCGTAGTTCCGGTACCTGGCAGATTTGCAAGCGGACCGGTCTTGTCGACCATGAAGGCCGCCGCAGTCGGGGCATAGGGCTCGCTAAACGAAATGACGGCAAGACGCTTTTCGGTAACGATCATCGAGGCCATGATGGCATCGAACTTTTTTGCATTGAGCGATGGAATGAGGCCGTCCCAATCCTGCGCGACGATCGTGCATTTGATCTTCATGCGCGCGCAGAGGTCGTTGGCGAGATCGATCTCGAACCCGGCAAGCTTGCCATCAGGTCCAGTGAAGTTCCAGGGTTCGTACGCGCCTTCGGTCGCAATAGTAATTTCGGTTGGCTTTGTCTCGGCGGTGGCAGCGCCAGCAAAGGCAACACCCAGTAAGACGGACGTCAGCAAGAGTTTTGATAATTGCATGTTGCATTCCCCTTTTTGTTACCCCCTGTCCTTTTGCGGACAGGGCGGTGCAGCATTCACGACGCCCAGCCCCAGTCGCTAGGACGCGCGAATCTTGATTGCCTCCGCCGCTAGGCAGAGGAGCTCGAATAGAACCTGCGCCGCGATTTGCGCCGTGTTCGTTGTTGGATCATACTGCGGAGCGACCTCCACGACGTCGCCGCCAACGATATTCAATCCCGCAAGACCTCGCAGAATGCCCAGCGCCTGGGCTGAAGTCAGCCCACCGACTTCAGGCGTCCCCGTACCCGGCGCAAACGCCGGATCGAGAGAATCGACATCGAAGCTGATATAGGTCGGACCCGAGCCGACGATTTCCCTCGCCCTTGCGATGACCGCCCCTGTGCCGATATCGCCGACCTCTTCCGCATGTATGACAGTCATGCCGGATGCATACGAGAACTCCCATAGATATTCCGAATTTCCTCGAATGCCGATCTGAACTGTCCGCCGCGGATCCAGCACGCCATCGAGAACCGCCTGCCGGAAGGGGCCGCCATGATGGAATTTGCACCCCTCAAAGGAGCCGCCGGTATCGCAATGCGCATCGATATGGATCATCCCCACCGATCGATCCTCGCCGACAGCCCGGAGAATGGGAAGACCGATCGAGTGGTCGCCACCGACCACCAAAGGCACAACGCCCGCCTTGACCACCCCGAGGACAAATCGCTCGATATCCTCATGGGATGCGGTGAGATCAAAGCGGCTCCTGAACGGAACATCGCCGACATCGGCGACCCGTGCATGGGCGGTTGGAATGGCGCGCAACACATGCTCATAAGGACCGACCCGATCGACATTGCGAACGGCACGCGGCCCGAACCGCGCACCTGATCGGTTCGTCACGCCAAGATCCATTGGTATCCCGAAAAGCGCGATGTCGATGCCGGTAAAATCCGGCGACGCATCAGGACGATAAGGAGCCTTCAAAAGCGTTGGTATGCCGCAATAAGGAGCCTGACGGCTGTCGCCATCCCCAAAGACCAGCTCGGCAACCTTTCGAAACTCCGGATCGAACATGTCGCCGCCTGAAGCATTCGAAAAGCGCTCCCGCAATTCTTCCAGGCTTAGAATCTCCGGCATCGGGCCTCCATTTGTCCTGTACCCACATTTCAAGCCACTTCCAAAATGCAGATGAAAGGCCATTGCTTGTTGTGGTCAACATTGTATACATAATCGTATTCTCCTTGATCAAGCAAGAGGGAAAAAGCTATGGTGCCACCGACAGGACTCGCTGAACGGGCGGAAATATGGAAAGGGAATTGATTGGCATCGACCAAAACGGAACAGCGAGGCTCTTTGCGTGAGAGCACGTACTCGCAGCTGAAGGATCTCATCCTCAGCGGCCAACTACGCCCCTCGGAGCGACTGTCGGAAAACACGCTTGCCAAGCGCTTTGGCGTCAGCCGGACGCCGTTGCGCGAAGCGTTGATGAAGCTTGAAGAGGAAGGATTGATCGTCGGACAACGAAACCTCGGATACACGGTCACCGACCTGGACGTCACCAAATTCTGCAATTTGCTGGTTGTTCGCGAGGCGCTCGATGTCTGCGCAGCGCAGCTTGCCTGCGAGATGGCGACCGAAGAAGACCTTGACCGGCTTCGAGGCGTAATCGCTCAGATGATCGAGCTCAAGGAGACGACCAATGAGGCGCCGTCCGACGCCGCCCGCAACCTAGACCTTGGACTGTACATCCACCGAGTCATTGTGGAATCGACTCGGAACGAGGCTCTCGTAAGGGTAACCGACCAAGTCTACCAGCAGCTTCGTTTGGCCCTGTGGCTCGAGGTTCTCTGGGTCGATCTCGAGCACACGGATCTTGATGAGCATCGGGCAATTGCGGATGCTATCTGCGCACGCGACCGCGAGGCGGCTGCAAATGCAGCGCGCGCGCATGTGCAAAGCTCGCTCAAGAACATGTCGAAGCTCCAGCGCATTTGGGCGCATCGGCGGACTGTCGACTGAGCCAAAGCCAAGCTTTCACAAAGAGGTTCACGCATGGAGCTTATCGATAGTTATCTGGCACTCGTCGGCGTCGGGCAGACAGGCTGGGGTCCGCTCCTTCTGACGGCCGCCGCCATGACAATTGGCGTTTCCGTGTGTGGCTTTCTGGCTGGAACGGTCATCGGCTCCGTTATTACCATTATGCAGTTGTCGCCGCACATGGCCGTTCGCTGGCTTGCCGACTGCTACACCACAATTCTTCGCGGCGTGCCGGACCTTCTGATCATCTATCTTTTCTATTTCGGCGGAAGCTCGCTGCTCGGATCTGTCGGCGGCCTGCTCGGCTATCATGGTTTCATCGGAATGCCCGCCTTCCTGACCGGAACCCTGGCACTTGGCGTCGTCTCGGCCGCCTATCAGGCCGAAGTCTTTCGTGGGGCCTTCAAATCGGTTGCGCGCGGCGAAATTGAAGCGGCCAGCGCCGTTGGCATGCGGCCGTGGCCCAAGTTCAGGCGCATCATCGCACCTCTCGTGCTTCGCTACGCCATTCCGGGACTTGGAAACACCTGGCAACTTGTACTGAAGGAATCGGCATTGATCTCCGTGACCGGGCTTGTCGAACTCCTCAGGCAATCGCAAATCGCCGCCGGGTCCACACGCCGCCCGTTTGAATTCTACCTGACGGCGGTCGTCCTTTATCTCGTTATAACCTGGGTCTCCTCGATCCTGTTCAGGAAAATGGAAGCCCGAACAACTCAAGGGATAAGGAGGGCCTTGTGATGGATATAGGCTTCATGAGGGAAACGCTCCTCACACTTCTGACCGGTTTGCCGCTAACCATCGAACTTGCAGTCACATCCATTCTGGCGGGGAGCGTCCTGGCACTTGTCATCGCGCTCATTGCGGTGATGGGCGGCACCATAGGTCGAACCTTAACCGGCGCCTATGTCTTCGTGTTCAGAGGTTCACCTCTCCTTGTCCAAATGTTCCTGATCTACTATGGCCTCGGTCAATTCCGGTATGGACTGCAGGATCTTGGCGTCTGGTGGTTCTTCCGTGAACCTTGTTGGTGCGCCGTGTTGGCGTTGACGCTGAACACAGCCGCCTACTGCAGCGAAATCTTTCGAGGTGGCCTGCAGGCCGTCTCCATGCAACAGGTTGAGGCGGCGCGCGCTTGCGGCATGTCCGGCATCCTGTTGTTCAGGCGCATCATTCTTCCGGTTGCCATAAGGCACGCATTGCCTGCCTACGGGAATGAGATCATCCTGATGGTCAAGGCAACGGCGCTTGCTTCTGTGATCACCATCATGGAAGTCACCGGTCTTGCAGGAAAATTGATTGCGGACAGCTTTCGGGCTTTCGAAATCTTCATCGTTGCAGGGGCGATTTACCTTGCGATCAATTTCGTTGTCACGCGTATGCTCATGGTGGTCGAATTTTGGCTTTCACCACATTTGCGCATGCCACCCAATCCTACCACTTAACGGGAGGACGCATGTTAGTCAGGGGAACAGTCTTGGTCAGCGATAACATACAAAAGAGCGCTGCCGTTTCGGTCAAGGATCTCAGAAAGTGCTTCGGCCCGCTGGAGGTTCTCAAAGGCGTTTCGCTAGAAGCTCACGAAGGCGACGTGATATCGATCCTGGGCTCTTCCGGCTCCGGAAAATCGACGATGCTCCGATGCATCAATATGCTTGAAGTGCCAGACAGTGGCGAGATACGCATCGGCGGCGAGATGTTCTCCCTGAAAAAGGGGCGCCACAGGACCGAGCCTGCCGACCGCAGGCAGGTCGATCGGCTGCGGGAACACATTGGCATGGTGTTTCAGAGCTTCAATCTTTGGTCGCACATGACCATTTTGGAGAATGTAATCGAAGCGCCGGTGCATGTGCAGAAGCGCAACCGTGCTGAATGCGTCGCGGAAGCAGAAGCGCTGCCGAACGAGTTGGAATCGCCGACAAGCGAAATTTCTATCCAGCCCATCTATCTGGAGGTCAGCAGCAACGCGCGGCGATTGCTCGTGCTCTTGCGCAGCGGCCGAAGGTCATGCTGTTTGACGAGCCGACCTCTGCGCTTGATCCCGAACTTGTTGGCGAAGTGCTTAAAGTCATGCGCTCGCTTGCCGAAGAGGGTCGAACCATGCTGGTCGTAACGCATGAGATGGCGTTCGCGCGGGACGTTTCCAATAAAATCGTGTTTCTCCACAAGGGCGTTATCGAAGAGACGGGAAAGCCCGCGGAACTTTTCAAGCATCCCAAGTCCGAGCGTTTTCGCCAGTTCCTCGCACACGAGCGACACTGAGAGGTCCACTGCGGATACAGACTCGGCGATCGCTCGGAGCAGTTTCTCAAAATGACGTGCGGCTCGCCTCTCGGTTCGCTGGTCTTTTTGAAATCGCGCTTGGCACGATATTTCGAAAGATTGTCGGCCATGGTCCTATGGAGGATACAGAACACCGCCGGCGGCTGGTGGTTTCGACAGCAGATCCGACGTTCCGCATTGAAATGATTGATATCGCCGCGCAGCCTGCTATGTTCCCTTTTTGTTTCGACGCGAATTTCAAGATGCCGACCCCATCGCTATCGCTGAAGCCGACATGAACGATATGAGCTCGACACCCATCCGAAAAATAGTTCACATCGACATGGATGCTTATTACGCGTCAGTCGAGCAGCGCGATAACCCGGAACTGCGCGGCAAGCCGATTGCCGTCGGCGGATCGGCGGCCCGCGGCGTCGTGGCGGCGGCGAGCTACGAGGCGCGCGCCTTTGGCGTTCATTCGGCCATGCCGTCGGTCACAGCCAAGCGCAAATGCCCGGAACTGATCTTCGTGCCGCCTCGCTTCGACGTTTATAAGGCGGTGTCACAGCAGATCCGCGAGATCTTTGCGGAGTACACGCCTCTCATCGAACCGCTATCACTCGACGAGGCCTATCTCGATGTCACCGAAAACCTGAAGGGCATGGAGATTGCCACCGAGATTGCGTCGGAGATCCGCGCCAAAATCAAAGAGATCACCGGCCTCAACGCATCGGCCGGGATTTCCTACAACAAATTCCTCGCCAAGATGGCGAGCGACCTCAACAAGCCGAACGGCCAGGCCGTCATCACGCCGAAGAACGGACCAGCCTTCGTCGAGGCTCTCCCCGTTAAAAAGTTTCACGGGGTCGGCCCGGCAACGGCCGAAAAGATGCATCGGCTGGGGATCGACACCGGCGCGGACCTCAAGGATAAGACGCTCGAGTTCCTGGTGGAGCATTTCGCGAAGTCGGGACCGTATTTCTACGGCATTGCCCGCGGCATCGACGAGCGGCAGGTCAAGCCGAACCGGGTGCGCAAATCCGTCGGGGCCGAGGATACGTTTTCGCAGGACCTGCATGCCTATGAGCCGGCCCGCGAATGGCTGCAGCCGCTGATCGAAAAGGTCTGGGGTTATTGCGAGGCCAATGGGATCGGCGCGAAGACCGTGACGCTCAAGGTCAAATATGCTGACTTCCACCAGATCACCCGCAGCAAGACGTTTGCAGCAGCCCTGCCGGCGATCAGCGATCTGGAGGACATCGTCGGACTGCTGCTGGCGCCAGTCTTCCCGCCGCGCAAGGGCATTCGCCTGCTCGGCGTCACCTTGTCTTCGCTGGAGCGTCGCGTCCCGGCCGCGGAGCCGCAGTTGCGATTGGCGCTTTATTAGATTTCAGATGATCGTCCGGCCAATCAATCCGTCTACTGAAGCATCTTCTCGATGTGCTGCTGCGGTGTCGCTGAGCTCTCGTGCCGCCCTGAAGTAAGTCCAGTGAGAACCACAACTGCTGCAACCACGATGTAAATAATGGTGCCTTTGGGCTTTCGGTCCGACAGGCAATGCCTTGTCGACTCCAGCGAGTGCGAATGTTCAGACATCTTGTTCCTTTAGTATTGAACGAGATATATTTAGGCGATCAGCAGTGCCTAATAAATGAATAGATTCGCGCGGCTCCTCTGCAAGGGGCGAATACCGGTCGCTTCGAGCGGCGTTATTCGGTCGCTCCGGCGGACCGATCGTGTCGTTATTTGCTTGCCTCACATCGAGTTTTTGCCAAAACGGCCAATAATCTGAAAATCACCGGTCCAAGACACCAGTTTACTGAATCCGATATTTTGCCGCCCATTCCGCCAATGCGGGCCTTAATTTCCGGACCGAATTTATAAGGGCTTGACTTGATGACGACACCGCGCCGTCTGCAACCTCCGTCGTTGATAGAGTGGTCTAAGATTTTGCGATCAAAGCAGCGTCGATACGACGCTTTCAAAGACTGAAATCATGTCCCCATTTGTCACAGCAAAAGTGTGATCAACAAAGCCATGCCTCGATACGGTCGAACCTCATGCCGTCTTGTAAATGGGAGGTGGATTTCCGGTAAGGGTTGCCTGAACTTCGGCAGCCATTCTTTCTCTTATGCGAGGGATCATCAAAACTCCTCCCACTCCCTAACGACAGCCGCGCTGCCTATTTCAACGCCCGTGAGGACAACCGGATTTAGAAGTAGTTTTCTGTAATTTCACCTGCTTCACTGGATCATTGAAACGCAAACGGGCGCCCTGAGGAAACGATTAAGCACTCCCTTACAACTCCATCGGATCGGGACGAGTTCAAGCTGCCGCGTTTGCAAAGGAACCGAGAAATCGAAGAGTGGCCCGCGGGATTGCTGGACGCGGATCTGGACGGGATGCTTGTCTGGTATCCGGGGGATGGCTGCACTCAAATCGAGAAGCCACAGGCGCTCTGTGTCATGCAGCTTTTCAACCATCAGACACACCATCGGGGCCAGGTCCACGGCATGCTCACGGCAGCGGGCGCAGAACCACAACCGACTGATCTTCAAATGTTGGAGTAGATTGCCTGCTTTCCTGATCTGGGCACGTTCCAAACCAAAAACAATGCGGCTGCGCGCGCAG
Source organism: Rhizobium leucaenae USDA 9039 (assembly GCF_000426285.1). Taxonomy (GTDB): domain Bacteria; phylum Pseudomonadota; class Alphaproteobacteria; order Rhizobiales; family Rhizobiaceae; genus Rhizobium; species Rhizobium leucaenae. Next base: position 30,780 of record NZ_AUFB01000030.1, read on the forward strand.
CGGCGAGACTATTGAACGTCAGTCATATCTAAGCGGTTGGCGTTCGTAGACCGGCAGCGCTTGAGTAATGGCCTTGCCCGCCTGGGAGTGCCCGCAAGGCGGACACCCCAAAACGCGAAAACTACTTCTGAATACAGGTATCCACCGTATCCTTGGTGCATTCGTCAAGGCCGGTGAAGACCGGATCATCGACCTTCTTGCCGGCAATCAGATCCATCATCACGGAAGGTGCCTTGTAGCCCATCTCGAATGGCCGCTGGCCGACGAGCGCAGTAACCAAACCTTCGCGTGCGATTGCCACTTCGTCGCCGATGGTGTCGGCGGCGCCGATGACGAAATCGTTGCTGGCGAGGCGCTTGGCCATGGGCTTGAACAAATCCCGGTAAGGCTGCGGCGCACCGAACAGTGGCCAGCCGCCTTCGATCGCGAAGGCATCGAGATCCCGATTGGCGGCGAGAATGTCGGTCATCGCCTGAACGCCCTTGGCACCGTCATCATTGGTGAAGACCGGGCAGCCCGCGACTTCGGTCCAGCCGCCTTCGCCCTTCAACTCCGTTAGCCCCTTCTTGCCGGTCAGAGTGTCGCGCGTACCCTGAGCCCGACGCAGAATGTTGTCGGCGCCGGGATTACCTTCGATCAGGCATATTTTCCCGCCATTGGGCTTGGCCTTCTTGATGTATTCGCCGATACGAACACCCATCAGGTAGTTGTCCGTTCCGAGATAGGTCTTGCGGAGAGCCGAATCTTCGGCGGCAAGGTCAGCGTCGATGGTCATTACCGGGACCGACGGATTGGACGTCTTAATGGTCTGGGCGATAAGCTTTGCGTTTGACGGCGAAATCGCGATTGCAGCCGTGTCGGCCTTCCCGAGCATGTCTTGGACGATCTGCGCCTCTCCGGCCTCGTCGGAGGTCGATGCCGGACCGGTGTAAAAGCACTCATATTCCGAGCTGGCATTTTCCTTGTTCCACTTCTGGCAACCCTGGTTGATTGCCTCGAAGAACGGGTTGTCTAGGCCTTTCACCACGATGACGAGCTGCTTTTTGGCAAGTGCATCCCCCGAAGCAAGCGCCAGCACTGCGGCGGTAATCAATAATGCTTTCCTCATTGGTTCCTCCCACTTGAAACAGACGGACACTGCGCGTCCGTCATGCGATCAACCCGGATACCAGACGACGCGCGGATCATTGCGTGGCCGTTCGTAACGCCAAGCCGAGTCAATGAGCATTTCCAGATCGTATTTGGGCTGCCAGTTCAGCAGGTACTTGGCCTTGCTGTTGTCCATCCAGTTCGAATGATACCGGCTTGGTATGTCGACGGCGTCGAGGCCTTGCGTGCGGGCAAGGTAAGCGGCGACCTCCGCATAGTCGACGGGTCGATCCATGCAGATGTTGAAAAGCTCTCCCTTGGCACGCGGGTTGTCGATCGCCGAAAGAATCGCCGAGACGAGATCATCGACATGCACGAAATTGCGTTTCAGCGGGCGCCCGTCGGAATCGCGCAGCAGAGGCACGGTCCCCATTCTTGCATAGCGCTCGGCGTCGGCCATAGGAACCAGCGTTTTCCAGTCTGGACCGCCGAATACATCGTCGCCGAAGGACAAGCTGTATTTGAAGTCGTCCTTTTCCATGATCCAGGGCGCACGAAGGCAGCAGCCATTGATGCCATATTGGATTGTAAACTGCTCCAGCGTCACCTCTTCCAGCACCTTTGACAGCGCGTAGCACCCTGGATAGGCTCGATGCGGCGCATGTTCGGTCACCGGACCGTCATGGCGATAATAGAAATGGCCGATACCGGCGTCGCCGCCGATGAGGATGAGCTGGCGCGCGGTCGCGCTTGTGCGGAATTCCTCAAGCAGCCAGAACAGACCCTTGACCGTCACGTCCATGACGTCGTCGGGAGTTTCCTTGCAGGTGGCAAGATGCAGGACATGGGTCACTTCGGAAAGAGCCGCAACCACCACGTTCCGATCCGCGATGGATCCGCGTGTCACCTCAACGCGGTCGCTTTCAGGGCACAGGCGATTATGGCAAAGCGCGCGAATGCGCGCTTTTGAAAACCGCGGGTCGTCAAGCAGCCCGGCGATGAAATGCTGCCCGACCTTGCCCGTCGCTCCGGTGACAAGGATCAGCATACCCCTTCCTCCACAAACAGCTAATATTCTGCCGGTTCACTCGTCAACGAGTATTTGTCTTTGCTAAACAATTTTTGAGCTAGCTGATCCAATTCATCGGGCGATTGATTGACGCTCTCGCCAGGTTTTGCGTAAATATAAGCTATCGCTTTTCCAGGAGGAGATCGGAGAAGCGAAACCGTGGTCCGACAAGGCAGTTGTTCCAGGCCGGCAGGATTCGGGAGGCTAAAAGGCTGGTGACGGTTCTCGAGCTTACAAACATTTCCAAGCATTTTGGTGCAATCCAGGCGGTCAACGACGTTTCGTTTTCGCTGGAGGCAGGACAGGTCGTCGGCCTAATGGGCGACAACGGCGCCGGCAAGTCGACATTGGTCAAGATGATCGCCGGCAACTTCCGCCCAAGCCACGGAATGATGCGGCTAGAGGGTGCCGAACTTGTTCTCCATCGTCCGGTGGAAGCACGGCAGCATGGCATCGAGATCGTCTATCAGGACCTCGCGCTCTGCAACAATCTGTCGGCGGCGGCGAACGTCTTTCTCGGGCGCGAGCTGCGGTATGGCGTCGGTCCTCTGCGAGTGCTCGATTATAAGGCGATGTATAAGCGGGCCGGGCAAATCTTCAAGGAGCTCAAGTCGGAGACCCGGCCACGCGATCTCGTCAAGCAGATGTCCGGCGGCCAACGGCAGGCGGTGGCGATCGCCCGCACCATGCTATCTGAGGCGAAGATCGTGTTGATGGACGAGCCCACGGCGGCAATTTCGGTCCGGCAGGTGGCCGAAGTTCTGAACCTGATCCGCCATCTGCGCGACCGCGGCATCGCTGTTATCCTGATCAGCCATCGCATGCCGGACGTCTTCGACGTGGCCGATAGGGTCATCGTCATGCGACGGGGCCGAAAAGTCGCCGACAAGCCAATTGCAACAAGTTCCCCCGAAGAAGTTACCGGGCTCATCACAGGGGCTATCGAACAGGTCTGAGACGGTAAGCGTTTTGCGAAGAAAAGAAGGTCGACAATGGCAATCACCTTGGACCGGACAATCGAGCAGAAGCAGCATAGCTGGCTGGCTGCCATTTTGGCGAGCCAGACCTTTTGGGTGCTGATCGCCGTCATTCTCGCCTGTCTTTTCCTGTCCTTTGCGACGGATTCCTTCGCGACGGCCAAGAACCTCTATAATATCACCCGAAATGTTACCTTCGTTGCCATCATCGCTCTCGGAATGACGATGGTCATCATCACCGGCGGTATCGACCTGTCGGTCGGATCCGTGCTCTGCCTGTGCAGCATGGTGCTCGCGGTGGTCATGCATGCCGGCTACAGCATCGAGGTCGGCATCGCGGCTTCGATCGGCACGGCGCTTCTGATCGGCGTCTTTAACGGCCTACTGATCGCCTATCTCGGCTTTCCGCCCTTTGTCGTCACGCTGGGCATGCTGTCGATCGCGCGCAGCATTGCCATGGTCGCCTCCAACAACACCGTGGTTTTCCAGTTTGGACCGGATCACGACAAGCTGCTGGCGCTCGGCGGCGGTGCCTGGCTTTTGGGCATTGCCAATCCCGTGATCTACATGATCGTACTGGCGCTAATCACCGGCTTCCTGCTGCGCTGGACCAGGTTCGGTCGCTATATCTTCGCGATCGGCGGCAATGAGCACGCGGCAACGCTCACGGGCGTGCCGGTCAGGAAGATCAAAGTTGCCGTCTACATGATATCCGCCCTTTCAGCAGGGCTCGCCGGCATCATTCAAACGGGCTGGCTTGGCGCCGTCACCACCAATATCGGTGCCGGCATGGAACTCCAGGTCATTGCCGCCGCCGTCATCGGAGGCGCCAATCTCGCCGGAGGCGTCGGCACCGCCTTCGGCGCGCTGATCGGGGCTGCCTTGATCGAGGTGATCCGCAACAGCCTCGGCCTGCTCGGCATCAATGCCTTCTGGCAAGGGACCTTCATCGGCGGAGCGATCGTGCTTGCCGTCCTCTTCGATCGGATCCGCAATTTCCGACAGAGCGAATAGCCGGAGATTGACGGAGCCCATCACCGGAAGATTGATCTTCGGAATTGATTACGTGCCGTCCCTGATCCTGACCCCAGGCGCGATTGTCGCGGTGTTCCGCTGCAAGGCCGGTATTCTGACAGTCCTCGCCGCCTGCTCAATCCTTGGGCTGGCCTATGCATGGGGTCGGTGTAGAGAACGCAATCGCGAGCAATGAGAGAGATGCAAGGCATTCACCCGGCTACATGGCTTCTCGCTGCGCGCTCTTTGCGCGACTTCGGCGACGCCTTCGTTGCTATCCTGTTGCCGGTCTATCTCCTTGCTCTGGGCTTCTCACCTCAGCAAGTCGGCGTCATCGCCGCGGCGTCTCTCTTTGGCTCTGCACTCCTGACGATCGTCATTGGATTTCTTGGTGCACATCAAGATCGTCGTGGCTTGCTGCTGGCCGCCGCCAGCCTGATGGTCGTGACTGGTCTCCTCATGTCGATGGTCAATAATTATGCACTGCTCCTGGTGATCGCGCTTGCCGGAACGATCAATCCGTCGGCGGGCAGCGTGAGCATCTTCGTGCCACTTGAGCATGCCGTGCTCGCTGGCGAAGTGGCCAGTCTCGATCGAACACGAATGTTCGCGCGCTACAGCCTCGTCGGGGCGCTAGCAAGCGCCGTTGGGGCGCTGGCCGCTGCAGTACCGGAACTTATGGCCGGATTTGGGCTGGCGCAGCTGACCGCCATCAAGCTGATGTTCCTTCTCTATGCCGTCGTTGGCGTCCTGGGCGGCGTTCTTTATACTCGCATCCCCCCTGGTCCGGCGGGGCCCGCACCAACCAAACCGGCGGCACTTGGACCTTCGCGCGCCATCGTCTTAAAGCTAGCAGCTCTCTTCAGTCTTGATGCCTTCGCTGGAGGTTTCGTGGTCCAGTCGCTGCTCGCCCTGTGGCTGTTTGGGCGATTCAATCTTTCGGTTTCCGAGGCTGGCGTGTTTTTCTTCTGGACCGGTGTGCTCTCGGCGTTCTCATTTCCAGTCGCTGCATGGCTATCGAGTCGGATTGGGCTCATCAAAACCATGGTGTTTACCCATATTCCGTCCAGTATCGCCTTAGCTCTCGCTGCATTCGCGCCCACTTTGCCGTTGGCGCTCGCTTTGCTGCTCATTCGAGCCGCGCTGTCGCAGATGGATGTGCCGACCCGCTCTTCCTATGTGATGGCGGTCGTGTCGGAGGCGGAGCGTGCAGCGGCGGCGAGCTTCACATCGGTACCGCGAAGCCTTGCCGCAGCGGCGAGTCCCGCGCTCGCCGGCGTCCTCTTCGCTGCATCCTTTCGCGCTTGGCCGCTTCTCATCTGCGCCATATTGAAGATCACATACGACCTGCTACTGTTAGTCCAATTCCGGCACCTCAAGCCACCTGAGGAATCCTGAGCGTAACCCTCGCCTCAGTGGATAGTTCATCGGTTTCCACGCGATAAGCTTAGAATTATTCTGTCGCAGCAAATAGCTGCTGGCAGCTAGCCGGCTTTAACTCGCAATATTTGTCCGCCAAACCTCCCCATATCGCAGGCTTCACGTCGGAGATTTCTGGCCTCCGGCGACGGTGATCACTCCGACGATGATTAGGCCGGTTAGCAGCAGGCGGATGCCGGCACTGACCCCGAACGTGTTGAGCATGGTCAAAAGCAGTACAATGAAGAGCGCCGCACCCCAGACACCCGGAACGTTCGCCTTCCCGCCCGCAACGGAGGTTCCCCCAATCACCACCACCGCGATCGATGCCAGCAAATACTCGTCGCCGATATCGACATTGGCGCCGCGAAAATAGCCCGCAAGCAAGGCGCCGTTCAAACCTGCCAATGTGCCCGATAGCGTGTAGGTCAGGAACCGAACCCACCCGACATGAACCCCCGCCAACCAGGCAGCCCGAATGTTTTGGCCGATCGCGAGGACGGAGCGACCATAGATCATTTGTCGCAGAGCGACGGCTGCGCCGAGCGTAAAGGCCGCGGTCAGAATCGCGAGCAGCGGAATGCCAAGGATTTGCACATTGGTAAAGGCAGCAAAGCCCGGTGGTGGCTTGATCTGCAATCCGCGACCAAAGCTGATATCGATCGACTGGATGATGAAGCTCGCCGACAGAGTGGCGATGATCGGCGGAATGCGCAATGCCCAGATCAATAGATAGTTGGCAACCCCGATTGCCGCACCGCTGGCGAGCGCTGCCAGAAGCCCGATCGCAATCATATTGTCCTGCCCATCCATGACTTTCATCGCGATCGCGCTGGCAAGACCGATATTGGCCGGCAGTGACAAATCGACATTACCGGGTCCCAGGGTGATGACGAACATTTGACCGATGCCTGCAATCACCATGAAGACTGCGAGCGACAATGCTGCTGTTATCATACCTCCAGCGCCGTAGCCGCCGGTGAAAATGATCGTGACAAGCCATACTAGCAATGCGCCGATAAAGGACCATATCCACGGCTGTGCTGTTAATGCCTTGATCTGCTGCATGGCGTTTATGCCTCCTTCCGGCTGATGAGCACGCGCGCAGCAAGGACGATGATCAGGATCGCGCCATTCGCCGCGACCTGCCAATCAGGTGGGATATGCATAAAGGTCAGCAGCGAAGAGGCTGCAAGCGCGAGCGTCAGTGCGCCTATGACCGCACCGATCGGCGAAACCCGCCCGCCCATAAATTCGCCTCCGCCAAGGATGACGCCTGCAATCGCCAGCAGTGTGTAGCCGTTGCCGATGTTTGCATCTCCCGAAGAGGTGATGCCGATCAACGTCATGCCGGAAAGAACTCCGAAGAGCCCGGCCAAGGCAAACAGAGTGACCTTGGTCCGCAGCAGCGACCAACCGGCGCGACTGAGCGCAGCGGGGTTACCGCCAGAGCCCCGCAGAATGACCCCATAGGACGTGCGCATCAATCCGAAATGCACCACAACCGCGATAACAACGGCTGCGACGATCGGGAAAGGTATGAAGGGTGGCTTGAAGGAGGTGATCGCCTGCAGCCATTCCGGCGCTTTGCCGCCCGGCTTTGGCAGAACCAGAATCGCAAGCCCTTGCCAGATGAAACTCATTCCCAGCGTGACGACGATCGAAGGCAGATTACGCAGATGGATCAACGCACCAAGCAACGCGTATATCGCAATGGATCCCAACAGAACGGCCGCGCCGAGAAGCGGGGCATCTCGCAACCATGTTGCCGTGACACAACCGACAAAGCCGACGAAGGTCCCGATGGACAGGTCCAGCTCATTGCCGGCAATGACGAACATTTGCGCAATTGTCGCAAGTGCAATGGGAATTGCAAGGTTCAGCATCAGGCTGAAACCAAAATAGGAAATGGCGCGCGGATTAAGCCAGGCTATAGCGATCAGCACCAGCGCCAGCGAAAGCGCCGGCAGAAGCGCTCGCAACATGCGCGCTCGGCTGGCAGACCCTCTAGCTGCGGTTCTGAACGCGGTCTCCGGATTTACAGTCGTCATGTCATCGAGCCTCCTCGAAGGAGGACTGGATGATCTTCTCTTCAGTTAACTCCTCGCGCCGCAGATTGGCGACGATATGTCCCCCCTTGAAAACATAGATGTGATCGCAATTGTCGAGCTCCTCCGTTTCTGTCGTGTACCAGACGAAGGTCCTGCCCTTGCGCGCTTCTTGCCGAATCAACTCATAGACCTCGAGTTTCGTACCAATGTCGACGCCGCGCATGGGATCATCCATCAGGATGATGTCTGCGTCCGAACCGAGCGCGCGTGCAAAGAGCGCCTTTTGCTGGTTGCCGCCGGAAAGGGAGAGAATATTGTTGTTGAGATCGGGTGTGCGGATGTTGATCCTCTTTTGCCACACTTGCGCGAGTTCCGCTTCCTTCTTGGCTGAAATCAGCAATCCCTTGCGCAGCCGCGAAAGCGAGCGAATGCCAATATTTTTAGCAATCGACCATTGTGGAAAAATGCCATCCGACTGCCTGTCGCCTGCTACAAGGGCGACTGGCGCCGTCACTTCGACTCTCGTCTTCCGACGCCGGCTCGCCGCCCTATAGATGTCAAGCAGGAGATCGGTCTGACCGTGTCCTGCAAGGCCTGCAAGACCGATGATTTCCCCCGCATGCGCTATGAGCTCTGTGCCATCACGTTGCCGCGCCGCCCGAGCTCTCACCCGAAGCGCGCCAACCGCCATTTCGTCGGCTTGAACTTCGGCTGTAACCTTCTCGCGGCGCTCCGCGCCGCCCATAGTCGCGACCAGCCTGTCGCGGTCAAAGGCTTTCGCACTATCCGCAGCAACGACCTTGCCGTCGCGCATAACCACGATGCGATCGGCATTCTGCAACACTTCGCCGAGCACGTGGGAAATTAAGATGCAGCTACCGCCGCCGGCTACGAAACGGCGGACGAAGGCAAGCAGTTGTCCGGCAGTGTGCGCATCGAGCGAGGACGTCGGTTCATCCAGAATGACGAGGTTAAGCGGATTCTCGGAAACGGTAAAAGCGCGCGCGACTTCCACCATCTGTCGCCGGCCGAGGGAAAGATCCGAGACGATATCCGATGCGTCGATGCCGTGATCGGGAAAAATCTCGTCCAGTTTGGCACCGATCAGTGCGGCGGCGCGACGATGCCAGCCAAATCCCCGCAGCGACGGGTGATTGATGCGGGTATTTTCCGCCACGGAAAGATTAGGGCACAGCGACAACTCCTGAAACACACAGCGTATTCCAAGGTTCTTGCCGCGGCCGACGGTATAGTTATCCTCCGCGATATCGGAGATTACTATTCCACCTCGATCCAGTTGCATCGTTCCGACGACCATGTGCACCAAGGTCGACTTTCCGGCACCATTATGGCCGACAAGCCCGACGCATTCGCCTCGTCCAACGGCAAAGTCTACTCCATCCAAAGCGCGAACGGCGCCGAAATGCTTTTCGGCGTCGTGCAGCTTGATGAAGGTGTTGCGATTGTCAGCCAGCACCGGGATATCCGAAGGCCTCATAATAGATGGCAAAGATCAAAACTGCTCCATCACTTGATGTTCGCCTTGATCGCTTTGATGGCATCTTCCTGTGAATATTCCTTGCTAGCGACGCCGCCGACCGGGATGTCTGGAAGATACTTTTCAAAGTCATCCTGGGTAAAGGCGAGATAGGGAACGAGTAGGTCGTGCGGTATATCCTTGCGGCCATCGAGGACCTGTTGGGCCACCCAGAAAGCCAATGTCGATACGCCAGGGGCAATCGACGCGGACCATGTCCTATAGCCGTCCTTCGCTTTCTGCTCCTTCCAGTATTCCAGCTCGTCCTGGCGATTACCCATGATGATCGTCGGGCGCGGCTTGCCGGCGGCAGCAAAGGCCTGCGCAGCGCCATAGCCGTCGCCGCCCTGAGTGACGACGCCGACAATATCTGGCAATGACGGCAGTACAGTTGCGACCGCCTTCTGCGCCGTGGTCTGATCCCAGTTGCCTGTCACCGAGTTGACGATCTTGAATTGCGGATTGGCCTTGACGCCCTCTTCCAAGCCCTTGTGGATGGCGGCGTCGATCGAGGTGCCGGCAAGGCCGCGGATCTCAAGCAGATTGCCGCCATCCGGATGAATCGCCTTCATCTGCACGATTTCTTGTTTGCCCATGTCCTCGAAGTCGACGACCACCCTATAGGCGCAGGGTTCGGTCACGATGCCGTCGAACGATACCACCACGATGCCAGCGTCACAGGCCTGCTTGATTGCGCCATTCAAGGCATCGGGCGAGGCCGCGTCTATGACGATGGCGTCATAGCCTTGCAGGATGAGGTTCTGGATCTGGGCTGCTTGCGTCGGCACTTCCTGGTCCGCAGTAGTGAAGACATCGGCGGCAGCGACGACCTTGTCGGCAACGGCCTTCTTGGTGACGATGTCGTAGCTCTTCAGCATCGCCTGCCGCCAGGAGTTGCCAGCATAGTTATTGGAAAAGGCGATCTTCTTGCCGCTGGTATCGGCAAGAGCCGTGCCGGAAGCAAGCGTAGCGGCAAGCACACCAAGAATGAATAATTTACCCATTTCGATCCTCCCTTGAGTAATTGACTTCTCTCAATTTCCTTCAGCCATCGGCTCCTCTTCCGATTTTTCGCGATCAGCGATGCTAAAGGCACCCTCGTCCCGGATCAATTGGTACACCCATTCGCCGGTTTTCCTGCTCAGAACCGTCTCAAACCCGATACGCGCATCTCAGCCGAGATTGAGAACTCAACGGTAATATACAGGCTCTTCAGGTCGTCGTCACCGAATGCGAAATCACGTAAAGTTGCGGCGCGTGGAACACGTCGAGGACGTTGCTCATAGGACTTGAGACGTGAATGCCGTCAGGACCGCAGCAATAGTTCTACTCTCCGGCTCTGACAGCTCGCCATGCAGCGCGACCCCGCCTCAATCAGAACACCGCACTACGCATGTGATCACCGGCAGAAGGTCCCAATTTTAATCTCCCGCGTCATCGCCTTCGCGACAGTACTCATCGGCTCCCTCATCTCGCCTCGTCGCCATGGATGCGAATGCTCCGAGTTACGTTTTGGGCGCACCGCTCGCGACGATCACAGTCCTGCGCATTATCGGCTTCGTGACCACCTGCCTTTTGAATGGCTATCGCCAGGGAACTAGCACTGTTTATGAGGTTGAGAACACGACCGCGAATATGGCGGCCCAGAAAAGAGCAGACATTTCGGCGGCCAACAAAAAGCCAATAGCTCTATCACTCATGGGGATTCTCCTCCGGCTACCTCCAGTACCCAAGCGCTACTATAATGGGGAATAAACTTTTCACTACCCAGTCACTCGGAAAAGTTCACTAAGGCGGCGGATCATCCGACAACAGCCGGAAATTTGCGATGAAGATGTCCAATTATCAGGCCGATCCGAAAAGCCGAAGTCCGCCCCATACGCAGTCACAACCGTGTTTGGCAGAGTATCAGTGAAACATAGCAGGATGAGGTGAGAACAAGCGGGCGAAATCAACCTTGCCAGTCGCTGGAAGCTCATCGTCACCCGCGCTACGTTTTTTATGTCTTCGGTATGGACAGGTGGTGACGGGTGCAGTTGAACGGATCCGAACCGGCACCCCGACATTACTGGAGGTAGGCAATTCCTTTAAAATATGGCTACCTGGTACCACCAAAGTCGGCTAAGGCCAATTTAATGCCGCGTAGACTTCGCAAGCCGGCGCTCTATCAGCAAGCTGATGTGGGACATGTAGAAACAGAAGAAGAAGTAAATCAGCCCAGCAAATAAGTATGCTTCGGCGTAGTAGGGGCGCCAAGTGATATCGAGGACCGCAGTTCGCGTCGTATTCAGAAGATCGAAGAGCCCGACGATGATAACAAGCGTAGTATCTTTGAAGACCTCGATAAAGGTATTGACCAAGGGCGGGATGACAATCCGAAAGGCCTGAGGAAGCACGATGAGAAACGTCGTCTTCCAGTATCCCAGACCCAGGGAAGATGCTGCCTCAAACTGGCCTCTTGGAACGAGCTGGAGTCCGCCTCGAAAGACCTCGGCAATATAAGCGGCGGTAAACAAAACGATCGCGATCATTGCCCTTTCGAGGCCGCCGATTACCATGCCGGCTGGCAAAAACAACGGAAGCATGATTGACGACATGAACAGGACCGTAATGAGAGGCACGCCGCGTATCGTCTCAATGTAGATTGTGCAGATCGTCCGTAGCGATCGGGGCGCTGGGAGGCCGCTAGGTCAAGTTTCGCTAGAGCAGCACATGGAACGGCGTGAGAACGCGCGGATAAAGGCACTGAAGCTAAGAATCGCGCTGAGGATCGCGACCGTCGCTCCGGCAGGCCAGTAATGGTGCTGCTTCGAGGAGGCGGAACGACGCTACGCGGCGTGCCACAATGATCTCAGCGGGAAAGTCTCGACACTTTCCCGATTGAAACATCGCTATGGCGTCGCGGCGCGCCCGAGACGCGCCGCTTCGAGATTGGGAGCCGACGGAATGGCATCAGGCGCCAGCGGTTTGCGTATGCGTTGCAAGTTGCTCTTCGTGGTTGTTGAACAGCACGTGGACGGTATCGTGGCCTGTCGGCGCGTAGTTCTGCAGCGTGGCGACCACATGGGTTTCCGAGCCGGTGTTGATGCTGATCTTCGTCGAATTGGTTGCGGTATCGACCGCTGCCGTCATCGACGCGACAGCACTTGCCTCGGTCATGCCCGGATGTTCGCCGACCAGCGCGTTCAGCAGGTTCGAAACATCCAGCTTGTCGCCCTCTCCCTTCGGGCTGAAGTCGGTGATGACGTCAGCCATGTTGAGGTTGTGCAGAGCCTGGGCATCGAGCACGAAGGTATCCGCGCCCGCGCCGCCGGTCATGGTGTAGCCGCCACCGCTCGTCAGCGTGTCGTTGCCGTCGGTGCCGTAGAGGTGGCCGACACCGCTGAAGTTGATCTCGGCATAGTCACCATCATGACCGAGCGAGAAGTCGCTGGCCGAGTAGTCGCCGGTGAGACCGATGGTAGCGGTGTGGGTACCGTCGGTGACGGTCAGCACGCCACCAGTCTTGGCCGCATTTTCCGCAAAGGAGAAGCTGGCGGTCGCGGCAGAGATATCGCCGAACCGCAGCGCATCATTGGCGTCAAGGCCGGCGATCGTACCCGTGAAGGCCGCCGCGTGGTCGATGGTGATGGTGGCCTGGGCGTCCGTGCTCAGCGTGATCCCCTCGCTGAACGAGCCGCCGATTTCGAGGCTGGCATGACCCGACAACAGCGCTGTGCCGCTGCCGCTGACACTGCCCTCGAGATTGATGTTGCCGCCGTTCGCCCACAGTAGGCCGTCATTGACGACGCTGCTGTGTATGTCGAGGCCGCCGGTCCCGGTCGCCTCCAGCGTGCCGGTGTTGTTCACCGCGTTGACACCGGTGTCGATGACGAGCGCGTGGCTGCCGTCGGCAATGATTGTGCCTTCGTTGACCAGCGTCAGGTGACCGTCGCCGAGCTGGCCTGCACCGGAGATGGTGTTGTCAACGTTGGTCAGCGTGACATTGTCACCGCTTCCGAAGATGACGTTGGCCGCATCGTCGGACAGCGTCACCGTGCCGCCGCCGGTCAGGGTGAGGCTGTGCTGCACGATTTCGAAGGCCGTCTCGCTGCCGGTGGAGCCGAGATGGATGCTGCCGGTGTTGTCGAGCGTGCCGCTGAACGGCATCAACGCGCCGTCGTTGAGCACCATGTCGCCGGTATTATGCGTCACCACGGCCTCGCTGAACAGGAAGTCGTCCGCGGTAAGAGCCGCGGCGCTGACGCCCGCCAAGGTGATGGTCTCGCCATCGCCGAGCGTGATGACGGCATTGCCCGACGCGTCGGTCGACAAATGGGCCTGAACGTCCGCGAAGCTATTGAAGCCCGCGAAGCCTATCAGATCGATCTTGTCATGCGCCGTATCGAAGTTATGCACGACATCGGCGCCGATAGTGTTTGCAAAGACTAGCGTGTCGTTGCCGCTTGATGCGGTCAGCGTATCGTCGCCCGACCAGGCGAAGATCGGCGAACCCTTGGTATAGGCTTCGACGTTGTCGGCCACAGTCGCGATGCCAGTCGAGCCGTCCGCATTGGTCCAGGTCTCGGTGACCTGCAGAACAAGCGCACCGGTGGCGCCATCGGGCGAGGTGACCGTCAGCGACGACGGATCGTTCGTCCACACAGACCAGGTACCATCGGCATTATGCGTGCCTTCGCTGAGCACCCAGCCTACCGGCACTCCCGCAATGCTCATGGTCACCGCACCGACGTGATTTGACGGATCGGCAAGGGCGAGGTTGATGGCCTCGCCGGAGACACCGGCCGGCTTGAATGTCAACAGGTTGCTGTTTGTCCCGGCGTTGCCGGCAAGATCGGTATAGCTACTCCCCGAGACTGAGGCAGACTTCCAGCCGTTGTTCCAGTTGAGAATATTCGCCGTGTAGATGTCCTGGCCGGAGGCATTCACGCCAACATGCTTGAAGTTGTAGAGTAAGTAATTGCTATCCTGCGTAACGTCATTGATGTTGAACCCAGACACTGCCTCGCTGAAGGTGAAGGTCATCACGCCGCTGTTCTGCGTAATGACAAGTGTCGGCGCCGTCGTATCGATCTTGATATCATAGGCGCCGCTCGGCGATAGCGGGCTGGTGGTGCCCGCATCCGTGAGCGAGGCCCGGAAGTTATAAGTCGATCCGTTCGTCAGCGTCGGGGTGGTAATATCGACATACCCATTGCTGATATTGGTCGACGTTAGCATGACGGCCGTGCCGAGTGCGCTCGTGCCGTTATAGAGCTGCACCGTATCACCGCTGACAGCACCGGTTCCAGTCAGGCTTACGCGAATACCAAGATTGGTGTCATCCGTAACCGCACCGTCAGCCAGGTTGCCTTGGATCGGCCCAACATTGTCGGTGACACGGCTGATGCTCGGTGCCAATACCGCCTCGTTGGTGCCGTGGATGGTTACAACAATATCCTGTGAAGCTGTTCCGTCTGCGGACGCTACGGTCAGCTTATCCGTAACCGTCGCCCCCCCGTTCAATGCCTGCACATTCGAGGCAGAGTTGTTGAGCGTGTAGCCCCAAACACCGGTCGTGGCGTTAAACGTGAACGTGCCGTAGGTGCCAGTCAGCGATGCTGGTATCTGGAAATGGCTCTGGCCATTGTCCACGTCTGCAACCGTCAGCACACCATTGGCCGTCAACTGGCCATCCTCGGTGACCGAGCCGGTCGCCGAGCCCGAGATCGAGGCGGCATCGTTCGTGCCGTTGACTGTCACCACGACCGTCTGGGTGGTGATACCGCCCTGGCCGTCGCTCACCTGAACCGTGAAGCTTTC
>NZ_AUFB01000031.1 GCF_000426285.1 Rhizobium leucaenae USDA 9039
GTCTCTGAATCGACGAGAACTCACACTCGTCTCTAAGTGCATCGCTGCACCAAAACGAGGTGTTCTCTTGATAAACGTGACCGTCAAAGTCTCTTTCAAAGGATCCAAATCTCTTCAGATCCCGCAAGCTCCGCCGCCCACGTTTCTCTTTCTTCCATTCTTCAATTGTCAAATAACAGACCAGTCATCCCGGTCGAATACCGCTCCCTCAAGCCCAAGCACCTAAGCTCAGAACCACCAATCAGCATCGCAGCCAATCCAGGAAACTCTAGAGCGAGAGACTTCGTCGCCAGCAGCGCCGCCGCCCTCGTCAGTGATCGGGCTTATAGACCCCACACCCGAACATAGTCAACAGAGGATTTTGAAAAAAATCAAAAAACATGCAAATGCTTGATTCTTATGAGAGTTTTGTGAAGGCCGTCAAAGATCGGCCAGACCGGGCCACAAAATCTCCCGGTATCGCCATTCGCGCGTGCCGGTGCGGCAGGAATACACGCAGAAAGTCAGAAAGATGACAGGTTCGGCTCTTGAACCCACGTCTATCGACACCAGATATCGCCCACCTCGGCTGCAAACAGGGCACTTATAGCAGTCAGACACCTCACAGGCGAAGTGCGCGCGATTTGACTCCCCCGTCATAAATATGCACATCTTCGCCCCCAGCCATACGGCTCGCATAAAGGAACCGGATCTCGATTGGCATGATGACGGACAAAATAATGCTCCGATCGCTCGGCAACGAGCCGCCAATCCTGGCCGACGGCAGGCGAGCGCCGGACCGGCGCGAAGTTTCCATCCGTTGGCTCTCGGGCACCTTCCTTACCGGTATCACCTCCAGCATCTTGATGGGCGTCGCCTTGTTTGCGGCCCTCGACGGACGCCAGCAGCTCGCCATTCCCGCCGAAGCCTATGCCATGTCCGACAGCGGCAAGCATGACAGCGCCGAGGATCAGGTGACGCGCGGCGGCCGCCTTGTGCCCACAGCGATCGCATCCAAGCCTTCCGACCGCAATGTCCTGGAAGTCTCGACCGTGGTGCGTGACGGCGACAAGGAAGTGGTCCGCCGCCAGCCCTTCGCACATGTGAAGATCGCACTCGCCACCAAGCGCGTCGCCACCGAGAGCTATCCCGCCTTCGATCCGCTGGCGATCTTTTCCGCCGACGAGAATATCCAGCCGGCGGCCAATCGCACCGGTGCGATCTATGGGTCCGACGTGGAATCCGAGGTCAGCCTGAAGACCGTGCCGTTTCCGGCCAAGGACGTGCCCTTCGCGCTTGCCGGTTCGATGTCGCTCGATGAAGTCGAGGCGAATGTTCGCTCCAACGGCTCCGTGCTGATTGACGGCAATACCCAGCTTTCCGCGCTCTATTATGTCGATCCGCGCCGTTTCGCGACCGATGACACCGATGTCGACCTGACGGCCGGGCTTGCCGCCCGCATCGTCGAGGAGAACATGTCGGTATCGGCTCCCGAAGCGGTCACGCCGCAGACGCAGGAATTCGCCGATGACATCATTCCGGTGCGCGAAGACACGCCGATCACGACGGCGCTCATCAATGCCGGGTATCTCAAAGCGGATGCCGGCGATATTGCGGCCAAGATCGAGCCGCTGTTCGGCTCTTCCGATCTTTCCGCCGGCGACGTGCTGCGCATCGGCATTCTGCAGAAGGGCGAGCAAGCAAAGATCATCCGCGCCAGCATCTACCGCGGCACCAAGCATGTGCTGACAGTCGCCGAAAACGACCATGGCGATTTCGTCGCCGGTAGCGAGCCTCCGATGCTCGACGCCATCGCCACCGCCTTTGACAATGACGCGCCTATAACAGCGGCCGGCCGCGATTTGCCGAGCGTTTATGACGGCATCTACCGGGCTGCCCTTTCCTACGGCATGACCCAGGAGATGGTGGCGCAGATCATCAAGCTGCTTGCCAGCAACGTCGATTTCCAGGCGCAGTTGAAGCCGACGGATTCTCTCGAAGCCTTCTTCTCCGTCGCGGACGAAAACGGCCAGGCGACGGCGGATTCCGAACTGCTCTACGTCAACGCCAAATTCGGCGACACCGTCACCCGTTTTTATCGTTTCGAAGATCCGGACGATCATTCGATCGATTACTTCGACGAAAGCGGCAAGAGCATCCGCCAGTTCCTGCTGCGCAATCCTGTTCCGACCGGCATCTTCAAATCCGGCTTCGGCATGCGCCGTCACCCGATCCTCGGATTTGCACGCATGCATACCGGCGTCGATTGGGCAGCCCCCCGCGGCACGCCGATCATTGCCGCCGGCAATGGCATCGTCGAAAAGGCCGGCTGGGATTCAGGCGGCTTCGGCAATCAGACATTGATCCGCCACGCCAATGGCTATGTCTCCTCCTACAATCACCAGAGCGCGATCGTCAAAGGCATCGTGCCTGGCGCGAAGGTGGTGCAGGGCCAAGTCATCGGCTTCATCGGCTCGACCGGTCTCGCAACCGGACCGCATCTGCATTACGAACTGATCGTCAACGGCACCAAGGTCGATCCCCTGCGCATCCGCCTGCCCGGCGGCAAGACGCTGGATGGCGACGCGCTCGCCAAATTCGAGGAGGAGCGCAAGCGTATCGACACGCTTCTGAGCGACGACAAGTCCAAGCAGGTCGCGAGCAAGGATTGATATCCTGACGAGGATTTTCTAGAGGACCTCGCGCTCCAGCAGAGCGACCAGCTCGGCAACGGCATCATCCGCGCTTTTGTAGGCGGTATCGACGACGATCTGTCGTCCGCCCCAATCCTCATAGGTTCGGTTGGCGATCTCATCCCAGGACGGCTTTACGAGACCTTCGACATCCGTCACGCGGGTTTCGGCACGTCGGCGATGCTCGACCTTGTCGGAACAGACAACCTCCACTTCGATCGCGCGCGTTCCGGCCCGTCTTGCGACCTGCAGCCAGGCATTGCGCGTTATGCCGATCGGATTGACCGAATCGGCGATCACCGTTCTTCCCAGACGCAGATTGTCTTCAGCGATCCCATAGGCCGCCATGTAACCCGCCGGCCCTACCTCGGCCTTTAGCATGTCCGAATCTCGCAATGCCTGCTCGATCGTGTCCACCCGAACATGCACGGCTTGCAGCCGCTTCGCGAGCGAGAGCGCCGTCGTGGTTTTCCCGCTGCCCGGCAAACCACCGAAGATGACGAGCATGATCCCTTCTCCGAACATCCTTTAACGTCTACCGCAACATCACAGAAGCGGACCGCCGCGGCAAGGCCGTTGCGAATAGGTCTGAAAAACGAAATGGCGGCCCGAAAGCCGCCATCTCATGGATCGCTGTGCTGGCCAGCCATTTATGCCGCTGCGCTGACCGGCTGGCGCGGGCGGAACAGCAGCCTGTCCGTACCGCTGGTGACCTTGACCACCGATCCATCCGGCACCTGACCGGAAAGAATCTGCTCGGCGAGCGGGTCCTGGACATATTTCTGGATCACCCGCTTCAGAGGCCGTGCGCCATAGACCGGATCGTAACCCTTGTTGGCGAGCCAGTTGCGGGCATCGTCGTCGAGCTCGAGCGTAATCTTGCGTTCGGACAACAGCTTCAACAGCCGCTCCAATTGGATGTCGACGATGGCACCCATCTCTTCGCGCTTCAGGCGATGGAACAGGATGATTTCGTCGACACGGTTCAGGAATTCCGGCCGGAAGTGCGACCGGACGACATCCATCACCTGCTCGCGCACCAGGTCACTGTCATCCCCTTCCTTCAATTGGGTCAGGTATTCGGCGCCCAAATTCGAGGTCATGATGATCATCGTGTTGCGGAAATCGACCGTGCGGCCCTGGCCGTCCGTCAAGCGCCCGTCATCCAGAACCTGGAGCAGGACGTTGAAGACATCGGGATGCGCCTTCTCGATCTCGTCGAACAGCACGACCTGATAAGGCCGGCGGCGGACGGCTTCGGTCAGCGCGCCGCCTTCCTCGTAGCCGACATAGCCGGGAGGAGCGCCGATCAGCCGGGCGACGGAGTGCTTCTCCATGTACTCAGACATGTCCATGCGCACCATCGCCGTCTCGTCGTCGAAGAGGAAGCGGGCGAGCGCCTTGGTGAGCTCCGTCTTGCCCACACCGGTCGGGCCGAGGAAGATGAACGAGCCGATCGGGCGGTTTGGATCCTGCAGACCTGCGCGCGAGCGGCGAACGGCGCGCGATACCGCCTGTACGGCATCGCCCTGTCCGACGACCCATTTCGCGAGTTCGTCCTCCATCCGGAGCAGCTTGTCGCGCTCGCCTTCCAGCATCTTGTCGACGGGAATCCCGGTCCAGCGGGAGACGACATGGGCGATATTGTCGGCGGTGACGACTTCCTGCACCATGGAATCGCGACCGCCATCCTGCTCCTCGGCAGCCTGGAGATCCTTCTCCAAATTCGGGATCACGCCATAGGCAAGTTCGCCGGCGCGCTGGAATTCACCCTTGCGCTGGGCGATCGCCAGTTCGTTGCGGGCTTCGTCTAGCTTTTTCTTCAGATCGGCGGCAAGGCCCAGCTTCTGCTTCTCGGCCTGCCAACGCGCGGTCAGCGCATCGGCTTCCTCTTCCAGTGCGGTAAGGTCGGTCTCCAGCCGCTTCAGCCGGTCGGCCGAGGACTGGTCGGTTTCCTTCTTCAGCGCTTCGCGTTCGATCTTGAGCTGGATAATGCGGCGATCGAGTTCGTCGAGTTCTTCCGGCTTCGAATCGACCTGCATGCGCAGACGTGCGGCGGCTTCGTCCATCAGGTCGATGGCCTTATCCGGCAGGAAGCGGTCGGTGATGTAGCGGTTCGACAAGGTCGCGGCGGCCACCAGGGCGGCATCGGCGATGCGGACCTTATGATGCTGCTCGTATTTTTCCTTCAAGCCGCGCAGGATCGAGATCGTGTCCTCGACCGTCGGCTCTTCGACCATGACCGGCTGGAAACGGCGGGCGAGCGCCGGATCCTTCTCGACATGCTTGCGGTATTCGTCGAGCGTGGTTGCGCCGACGCAATGCAGCTCGCCGCGGGCAAGCGCGGGCTTCAAAAGGTTCGAGGCATCCATGGCGCCATCGGCCTTGCCGGCGCCGACCAAGGTATGCATTTCGTCGATGAAGAGGATGATCTCGCCATTTTCCGACTGCACTTCGTTGAGCACGGCCTTCAGCCGCTCTTCGAACTCGCCGCGGAATTTCGCGCCGGCAATCAAGGCACCCATGTCGAGCGCCATCAGCTTCTTGTCCTTCAGCGATTCCGGCACGTCGCCATTGACGATGCGCAGCGCCAGACCTTCGACGATCGCCGTCTTGCCGACGCCGGGTTCACCAATCAGAACCGGATTGTTCTTCGTGCGGCGAGACAGAACCTGGATGGTGCGGCGGATTTCGTCGTCGCGGCCGATCACCGGATCGAGCTTGCCCTCGCGAGCCTCGGCGGTGAGGTCTCGGGCATATTTCTTCAAGGAGTCGAAGCCCTGTTCCGCATTGGCGGAATCAGCGGTGCGGCCCTTGCGAATGTCATTGATGACCTGATTGAGGGCAACAGGCGTGACGCCGGCCTTCTTCAAGGTGGCTGATGTCGATGCCGAGGGCTCCATCGCCAGGGCCTGCAGCAGGCGTTCGACAGTGACGAAGCTATCGCCGGCCTTTTTGGCGGCCTCTTCGGCCGTGGTAAACACCTTGGCGAGCGGCTGCGCAAGATAGACCTGGCCGTCACCCCCGGAGACTTTCGGCAACTTGGCAAGTACAGCGTCATTGGCAAGGCGTGCTGCCTTGGCATCGCCGCCGGCGCGTTCGATCAACGATGCCGCCATGCCCTGATCGTCATCCAGAAGCACCTTCAGCACATGCTCGGGAGTGAATTGCTGATGACCCTGCGCCAGCGCATTGGTCTGAGCGGATTGCAAAAAGCCGCGCACCCGCTCGGAGTATTTTTCAATATTCATATCGGACCTCCATGAATCGAACTGCCCATATTGGCGCAGACCGATGACTGAGATTGAGCCCCCTGAAAAGGCAGGCCCCGCCCGCCGCTTATGAGATTTGCGGCGAAGCAACTGGGGAGAATATGGGAGGAGTTTTGAAAAGTTTAAAGGGTCGCGAAAATGAAAAACCCCGGCGTCGTTCGTGCCGGGGTTTGCAGAAATTGTATTGATGCTCCGCATTACCGCGGCCACCCTTCACTCGAAGCAGTTCTTACTCCGAACCGGCTTCCGCCAAGGCGGGCGCTTCGCCCGATGCAGCCTCACCCTTGTCTTCGCCATCGGCATTGCGGCGCGGCTGGCGGCGGGGGCGGTTGCCGGCGTTGCGGCGGCGCGGCTGGCGCTCGGTCGCAGCGGCTGGCGTCTCTTCTTCGATCGCCACCTCGGCCGGAATACCCTCGATCACCGGCTGCGGGCCGGTGCCATCGATGACTTCCGGCTCCAGAGCGGGCGCTGCCGCGGCTACAGCAGGAGCGGGCTGCTGACGTGCCTGAGGCGCCGCCATCTGCGGCTGGTCGTCCATCTCGTTTGCATCGATATCATCGATGTCGCGATCGGCGTTGTCACGATCATTGTAGTTATGATGCTCGTCGCGCTGATAGCGTTCCTGCATCTGCGCCTGGGCGCTGGCAATGATCCGATTGTAGTGTTCAGCGTGCTGGAGATAGTTTTCCGCCATGACGCGGTCGCCGGAGCTTTGCGCGTCGCGGGCGAGAGCCGAATACTTCTCGGCAATATGCTGCGCGGTTCCGCGAATTTTCACATCCGGACCGGAGCTGTCGTAGGTCCTGGTCAGCGGGTTCGAGCCCTTGCGGTTAAAATTGTTGTTATTGTTATTTCCGCCGCCGCCGTTGTTGTTACCACGCCCCCGACCGCGCTTATTCTGCTGTCCTGGCCTCATAGATCCTTCACCTGAATTCTCTTAGTTGGGATGAAATTATGCACGGCACCTGCCGCCGTGGCCGGAACCTTCCAAGCCAGGGCCTGCGTGCCGCAAGCAAACAGCGCCTTAAGCGCCCGTCTGCCGCTCGACTACGTCAGATTAACTGATCACGCATTGGGTTATCTTCAACCTTTGTCACTCTTATCAGAGAGTGGTTCCCCGAGGCTGTCCAAGACAGGCGAATCGTCTCGCCTATTCCCAGCCGCCCAACGCGTGAGCGCAACCTATATTGCTTCCTCAGGAAATCCAAGCCTTTTCTTTGCGATAACAACAGCGTCCCTTGGACCTGCAGCAAATTGTCGCGTCAATCATGATGTTTAAACACGAGAACTCGGTCGTTATGGCCGTAGTCCCGAACTGCATCGATGAGAAAAAATCCTGCTCCTTCAAAAACCGAAGTCACCGTTTTGCGCTGATCATGGCCGATCTCCACTCCGACGATACCATCTCGGTGTAGAAATCGCGCCGCATCCTTTGCGATTGCTCTGTATGCATCCAGCCCATCTAGGCCACCGTCGAGAGCCGCCGGAGGATCGAAATTCTTTACTTCTGGAGCGAGGGTGGAAATGATCCTGGACTCAATATAGGGCGGATTTGAGACAATCACGTGAAATCGACCGTGGATGGCTTCAAACCAACTTCCCTGCACAGTTTCAAACCGTGCCGCCAAGCCATTGCGCACTGCATTCGCCCGCGCCGTTTCCAAAGCTTCGCCAGAAATATCGGAACCTATGCCTGTCGCTTGCGGACATTCGTGGAGCAAAGCAAGGCAGATGGCCCCTGTTCCGGTTCCGATATCGAGTATATGGATATTCCCGAACTCTAATACAAGACGTCGCGCA
Organism: Rhizobium leucaenae USDA 9039; assembly: GCF_000426285.1. Lineage (GTDB taxonomy): Bacteria > Pseudomonadota > Alphaproteobacteria > Rhizobiales > Rhizobiaceae > Rhizobium > Rhizobium leucaenae. The sequence continues at coordinate 7,745 of NZ_AUFB01000031.1, forward strand.
TGCGGAAGTACGGTATCGACCAAGATTTCCGTATCCGGCCGCGGCTCCAGCGTCGCCGGCGAGAGCTTCAACGGCAAGCCGTAGAACTCACGCTCACCCAGGATACGATGCACCGGCTCGTGATTGAGCCGCCGTATCATCGCCGCACGGGCCGTTTCCACACGCTCCGGCGCCACCCTCTCGGAACCGCGGGTGACGAGCTCCGTCGAAGACAAATCGAGAAGGCGGCCGACGAGGATGCGGGCTTCGGTGGCCGGATCATCCAGATCGGCCTCGACAAAGCGGGCGCGCACCTCCTGGAAAAGCTCCGCAACGGTCGGCCCCTGCCCGCTCATAATGCCTGTTCGCCGAGTTGAGCGAGCTGGCTCGCCTGATAATCCGCCAGAAGCGCATCGACCACCTCGTCGATCTCGCCTTCCATCATCCGGTCGAGCTTATAGAGCGTCAGGTTGATGCGATGGTCGGTAATCCGGCCCTGCGGGAAATTGTAGGTGCGGATACGCTCGGAGCGGTCGCCGGAACCGACCTGGCTCTTGCGGTCGGCGGATCGTTCGCTGTCGGCGCGCTGGCGCTCCATGTCGAAGAGGCGCGATCGCAGCACCTGCATTGCCTTTGCGCGGTTTTGATGCTGCGATTTTTCCGAGCTCGTCACCACGATCCCCGATGGGAGATGGGTGATGCGTACGGCCGAGTCTGTTGTGTTGACGTGCTGGCCGCCGGCGCCGGAGGAGCGCATCGTATCGATGCGAATATCCTCGGGACGGATTTCGATATCGATTTCCTCGGCTTCCGGCAGCACGGCAACAGTCGCCGCCGAGGTGTGGATACGCCCGCCCGCTTCCGTTTCCGGCACGCGCTGGACGCGATGTACGCCGGATTCGAATTTCAGCCGCGAGAACACGCCCTTGCCGCTGATCGTCGCGATGATTTCCTTGTAGCCGCCTGCTTCACCGTCGCTCGCCGAGAGGATTTCGACCTTCCAGCCGTTGTTGGCCGCGAAGCGCTCATACATGCGGAAGAGATCGCCGGCGAAAAGCGCCGCTTCCGAACCGCCGGTGCCGGCGCGAATTTCCAGGATCGCGCTCTTCTCGTCGGCCGCATCCTTCGGCAGCAGCAGGATCTGGATATCCTTCTCCAGCGTCTCGATCCGCTCCTTGACCTCCGGCAATTCCATCTCGGCGAGATCCCGCATCTCGCGGTCGACCGACTTGTCGTTGAGCATGGTTTCTAGATCCGAAGCCTCGGCGATCGCCTTTTCATAGTCCCGGATCTTGGTGACGACGGGCTGCAGTTCGGAATATTCGGAAGCAAGCTTCACATAGACATCCGCCGACGGACCCGCCGACATACGCGCTTCGATCTCGCCGAACCGGCGCTCCAATTCGCGCATTTTTTCAATGGGAAGATTCGCCACCCCACGCTCCGATTCTTCTTATTCGTTCTGTTCTACAATGGAATATTGTGGCTTTCGGCGAAGCGGACAAGGATATCGCGCATCGAGGTCGTCGGGCGCGTGTCGTTCAGCGCTTCTTCCATGACCGCCGACAAAGCTTGCAGGTCAAGGCCCAGCAGCATCGCCTTGACCGGACCGATGGCGGCTGGCGACATCGACACCGAGCGGAAACCGACACCCAGCAGCGCCATGGCCGAAATCGTCTTGCCCGCAAGTTCGCCGCAAAGCGTCACCGGCGTCTTGTTGCGCTCGCCGGCGCGCACGATGTCCCTGAGGATACGCAGGAACGGCCGTCCGAGCGGATCGAAACGATCGGCGACGCGCGCATTGCCGCGATCGACCGCCATCGAAAACTGGAAGAGATCGTTGGAGCCGACCGAGACGAAGTCCACCGCCGCCATCAACTCATCCAACTGCCACAGCAATGCCGGCACCTCCAGCATCGCGCCGAACTGCAGCTTCCGCGGCAGGCTATGGCCGAAGCGCGACAGGTGCTGCACTTCCTTCTGGACGAGTTCGCGCACCGCCTCGATCTCGGAGACCTCCGTGACCATCGGTACCATCATCTTCAATTCGCTGTCCGCCGCGGCCTTCAGCATGGCGCGCAACTGCGTGCGCAGCAGGCCGGGCCGATCAAGCGATAGGCGAATGGCGCGCCAGCCGAGCGCCGGGTTTTCTTCCTCATGGGCGCGAAAATAGGGCACGACCTTGTCGCCGCCGATATCGAGCGTCCTGAAGGTCACGACGCGGCCACCCGCCTGCTTCATGACATTGCGGTAAAAGGCTTCCTGCTCTTCCGCCTTCGGCATGGTCGAGGCGATCATGAACTGCAGCTCGGTGCGGAACAGGCCGATGCCCTCCGCGCCGGATTCGGCAAGCTGCGGCAGATCGACCAACAGACCGGCATTCATCAGCAGTGAAATCCGCTGGCCATCCCTGGTGACGGGTTCGACGGAGCGCAGTGCCCGGAACTGTTCCTGCCGGCGGGCGCGAAAGCGCACCTTTTCCTCATAGGAACGCTGGTGATCGGCCATAGGCCGCAGATGCACATGGCCACCATCGCCATCGATGATCACGGGATCGCCGTTTTCAGCGAGCGCTACGATCCCCGCCGCCTGGCCGACGACCGGAATGCCCATGGCACGGGCAACGATAACGACATGGCTGGTGATTGCGCCTTCTTCCAGCACCAGACCGCGAATATTGGCGCGCGGATAATCGAGCAGCTCGGCAGCACCCATGGCGCGCGCAAAGATGATCGCATCGTTCGGGAAACCCTCGGCGGCGGTGCGGCCGGAATAGCCGATCAACTGCCGGAGCAGCCGGTTCGCCAAATCCTCGAAGTCATGCATGCGCTCGCGCAGATAAGGGTCGGTCAGGCGCATCATCCGCGCCTTCGTGTCGCTCTGCACCTTCTCGACCGCAGCTTCCGCGGTCAGGCCGTTGCGGACTGCCTCCTCCAGCTTGCGTACCCAGCCCTGGTCATGGGCGAACATGCGGTAGGTTTCCAGAACCTCGCGATGCTCGCCTTCCATGGAAACGTCGCGGCGCGACAGCATGTCATCGATGGAAATGCGGAGCGAACCCAGCGCATCGGCCAGCCGGCGGATTTCCTTCTCGGTATCCTCGTTCAGAAGATTGGTGACGACAATGCGAGGCTCGTGCAGCACGACGTAACCGAGGCCGATTCCTTCATTGTAGCTGTCGCCGTCGATGGTGACCGAGCGCGTAAGATCGAGTTCGAGGCCCGGCTTGGTGATCTTCTTCAGCTCACCGGTAGCGATCATCTCGGCCAGGACCATCGCCGTCGTTTCGAGCGCCTCCAGCTCCTCCTCGCGATAGTTGCGGCTCGCCTTGTTCTGTACGACGAGAACGCCGAGCGAGCGGCCGGTGCGCAGGATCGGCACGCCGAGGAAGGAGTGGTAGACCTCTTCACCGGTTTCCGGCAGGTAGCGGAAGGCGGGATGCGACTGCGCGTCGGAGAGATTGAGCGGCTGGGCGGAAGCGGCGATCGTGCCGACCAGGCCCTGGCCCATCTTCAGTTGCGACAGATGGACGGCTTCTTTTTTCAGACCTTCGGTGGCGTAGAGCTCGAGCACGCCGTCCGCGCGCAACACGTAGACCGAGCAAACTTCGGCGACCATATTGCTGGCGATCTGGCGGACGATCCGGTCAAGACGCTCTTGCGGCTCCAGCGGCTCCGCCATGAGTTCGCGCAGCCGCTTGAGCAGAACGCGTGGACCGCCGGATAGGTCTCTCATTGCGTCTCTAGCTCCCGAAATCAAGATATTACGCCAGTCTTGCCCGCGTCAGGGCCGGCCGAAACTCACCTCCGTCGCGGTCCGTCGCAAGCAGTCCTGAATCAACTCTTATCCAGACCGTAGCAGGAATGCAAAGTCCTGACTGCCAGTTCTGCATAAGGACCGTCGATCAGGATGGAAATCTTGATTTCCGACGTCGTAATAGCCTTGATGTTGATGCCTTTTTCGGCAAGTGCCCGGAAAGCAGTCGCAGCAACGCCGGCGTGCGAACGCATACCGATGCCGATGACGGAGACTTTGACGAGACCTGATTCGTTCTGGATGACGTCGTAACCGATCTTGTCCCTGTTTTCGCCGAGAACGCGCAGCGCCTTTTCGACATCGCCCGAAGGAACCGTGAAGGTCATATCGGTCTTGGAACCGTCCTCGGAAATGTTCTGGACGATCATGTCGACGTTGATGTGGCTTTCGGCCAACGGCCCGAAGATCGCAGCGGAGACGCCCGGCCGGTCGGCGAGACGGCGCAGCGAGATCTGGGCTTCATCCTTGGCATAGGCAATGCCGGTGACTACTTCCTGTTCCACGATTTCTTCCTCGTCACAAATCAGCGTTCCGGGCGGGTTGAGCAGATCGCCCATGCCCGGAGCATCGGGATCTTCGAAAGAGGAGCGCACGAAGGTGCGAACCTTAAAGACCATGGCCAACTCGACCGAGCGCACCTGCAGCACCTTGGCGCCGAGCGAAGCCATTTCCAGCATTTCTTCGAAGGCGATCTTCTTCAAACGCCGCGCCTTCGGCTCGATGCGCGGATCGGTCGTGTAGACGCCGTCGACGTCGGTATAGATATCGCAGCGATCAGCCTTCACGGCCGCGGCGATCGCCACTGCCGAAGTATCGGAACCACCGCGGCCGAGCGTCGACACGCGGTTGTCGGGGCCGAGGCCCTGGAAGCCGGCGATCACGGCCACCTGGCCCTCTTGCATGCGGCGGACCATTTCGCCGCCGTCGATTTCGAGAATGCGCGCCGCGCCATGGGCGTTGTCGGTTCTGATCGGAATCTGCCAGCCCTGCCAAGAGCGGGCGTTGATGCCCATCGCCTGCAGCGCGATCGCCAGCAATCCGGAGGTCACCTGCTCGCCGGAAGCGACGACGGCATCATATTCGCGGGCATCGTAAATCGAGTGATCGGCGCCGGCGACCTTCGGCGTGTTCTGCACCCAGCCGACCAGCTCGTTGGTCTTGCCGGACATGGCGGAGACGACGACTGCGACCTCATGGCCCGCGTCGACCTCGCGTTTCACATGGCGGGCGACATTCTTGATCCGGTCCAGATCCGCGACGGATGTCCCGCCGAATTTCATAACGATACGTGCCATGTGCCTCTACCAGTACCAGTACCAGCGCCGGGCGGCCGATACGCTACGAGCCCGGCATGCAAAATCGCCCCTCCGGTACATTAGCCGGAAAAGCTTGATCTCAATGGGGGCGTCTCTTAACGAGTTTGGAAGGCGGGTGCAATAGCAGGGTCAGTCGCCTTGCCGGCCTCCACTCCCAATACTCTACTTTCAGGCTCGGCCTGCGCCTGTTTCGGAGTGCGCTCTCGTTGGTAATCAAGGATAGCCGATCTACTTGCGATATTAGAGCGGATGCTCTATATCTTGTTTTGGAGCGAACGCTCCATAATTATTTGCCTCCGAGCAGGTTGCGAGAATTCTCCCATGGCAAGACCCCGGCAATTCGATGAGGACAGCGTTCTGGAAGCAGCGGGCGAGATATTCTGGTCAAAGGGTTATGAGGCAACCTCCACCCGTGATCTGACCGACCGTATGGGGCTGACGCATGCGAGCCTCTACAATGCTTTCGGTGACAAGCGCCGCCTCTATTTGAAGGTGCTGAAGCATTATCTCGACCGGAACCTGCGCAGCCGCATCGCGCGGATGGAGGCAGCCTATTCGCCGGGCCTCACCATTGTCGGCTACTTCCAGGAAGTTGTCGAGCGTTCCCTGGCCGATACCGAACATCGCGGCTGCATGCTGGTCAACACGGTCCTTGAGGCGCGTTCCGATGATCCGGAAATGCGGCGCGTCGTCGCTGACGAGACGGCCGAGATCGAGGCCTTTTTCCTTCGGTCGGTCGTTGCCGCTCAGGCAAGCGGTGAAATTCCGGCAAATCTGCCGCCTGACGACATCGCCAAATTGCTGCTCTCGGTACAGTTCGGTTTGCGCGCCCTTGTCCGCGTCCGTCCCGAGCGCGAATTGCTGAACGGTATCCTGCGACCGGCAATGGCCATGCTGACCTTGCCCTGGCCGCTGCCCGAAAGCAGGCCGGACGGGTAAGCCTCCGTCACAAAACCCTCTCTCCACGAAACACCGAGCCGGACGCGGCAAGCCCGCTCCGAACAGAGAAGCTGCACCATGTCTGCCCCTCTACGCCATTCGAACGCCTCTCATTCCGTTGCCGAACCGGCGCCGCTAAGCGCCGCCACCTGGTATGCCACCATCGCCGGTCTCTGCGGGAGCCTCGTCGCGATCGGTCTTGCCCGCTTCGCCTATACGCCGCTGATCCCGCCGCTCATCAGTGCGCACTGGTTTTCGGCTGGCGATACAGTGACGCTGGGTGCGGCCAATTTTGCCGGATATCTCGCCGGCGCGCTGCTCGGCCGGCCGCTGGCTGCGGGTCTCGGAAACCGTCTGGCATTACGGCTGCTGATGGTCGCCGCAACGGCCGCCTTCTTCGCCTGCGCCTTTCCGCTTTCTGTCACCTGGTTCTTTGTCTGGCGCTTCCTTTCCGGTCTTGCCGGCGGCTCGATCATGGTGCTCGTCGCGACCAGCATCTTGCCGCACATCCCCATCGCCCGCCGCGGCTTCGTCAGCGGCATGATTTTCCTCGGCCTCGGTCTCGGCATCGCCGCCTCGGGAACACTGGTGCCCGCACTTCTGCGCCTCGGTCTGCGTGAAACCTGGATTGGCCTGGGAGTCCTGTCGCTCATCCTGACTGCCGTCAGTTGGTTCGGCTGGCCGGCGGCCAATCCGCCGCCAGTGACACACACCGCCACCCACCACCTTCCCGCCACAAAGAGCGAATGGTCGCTGCGCATTCTCTATGGCCAATATGCCGCCAATGCCCTCGGCCTCGTGCCCGCCATGGTGCTGCTGGTCGACTACGTCGCCCGTGGTCTCGGCCGCGGCACCGACATCGGAGCGGCCTGCTGGGTGCTCTACGGTGTTGCCGCCATCACTGGTCCGGTGCTCACCGGCTATGCTGCCGACCGCATCGGCTTTGCCTCAGCATATCGCGGCGCCTTGCTGCTTCAGGCGGTCGCCGACGCCATTTTGGCCGCATCCGGCAATCCTTGGCTGATCGGCTTTGCCACGGTGCTGCTCGGCATTTTTACGCCAGGCATCGTGCCATTGGCGCTCGGTCGCATTCAGGAAATTCTGCCGCACAGCCACGTCGCTCAACGCGCCGCCTGGAGCCGGGCAACGACGGCCTTCGCTCTTTTCCAGGCGCTCGGCGGCTATGGCTATTCCTATCTCTTCATCCAAACCGGCGAAAACTACGGCATCATCTTCCTCTGCGGTGCGGTAGCGCTTGTCCTCGCTTTGCTGGCTGATGTCTTGAACAGCGTGAAACGTCCGAAACACCGGGCGTAGTGAAATTGAACCAGGCAATGCCTGCTTCAGGCCAATGTCAGATGCGGAAAGGATAGTCCGGGCACGTCAACTTCAAAGAGCGCTCCTCATGGCTTCAAACCGTACCCTTGGCTATTCCACCACCCAGATCTCCCTGCATTGGATCATTGCAGCGCTGGTTCTATTTCAGCTCCTGTTCGGGGAAAGCATGACGAGGGTGATCCGCGCGCAGGCAAGGGGAACCGCTGTCTCGTCGGCGGATGGTTCCATGGGGACGGCGCATTATTGGGTGGGGATCGCAGTCATGTTGCTCGTTCTTTTGCGCCTTGCCTTGCGCGTCGCGTTCGGAGCCCCCAGGCCAGCCGGGGCCTCCGCACTGTTGGTAAGACTTGCCGGCGCGGCACATTGGCTATTCTATGCGCTTTTGCTGCTCGTTCCCCTGACCGGCCTGCTCGCCTATTATTTCTCCGATCCCTTTGGCGATATTCATGACCTGGGCAAGCCCGCATTCATTATCCTCATCGGCCTGCATGCCGCCGGCGCCCTCTGCCATCAGTTCCTGTTGAAAGACGGAACGCTACGCCGGATGCTCGTTCCGGCGCGATGAACGCAGTGGCCTATAGCCGCTGAGAGGGGATCCGACCCTTGACATCGGCTTCCGATCGTCCGACTTCACACCTACCAGGGCGTCATCTGTCCAATCATACACGCGGGTGACGCAGCGTAGAGCAAGGAGCGAGACCATGACCGAAGCGGCGAAAAGCACGATCGACCAGAGCGAAGTGGATCGTTTCTCCGCAATGGCGGCGGAATGGTGGAGCCCGACCGGCAAGTTCAAGCCGCTGCACAAGTTCAATCCGGTGCGGCTTGCCTATATACGCGACCGTGCCTGCGAGAATTTTGGGCGCGACCCAAAGAGCGCACGGCCGCTGGACGGCCTGCGCGTACTCGATATCGGCTGCGGCGGCGGATTGCTGTCGGAGCCGGTGGCGCGGATGGGTGCCTCGGTCGTCGGCGCCGATCCTTCCGAAAAGAACATCGGCATCGCCTCGACACATTCGAAAGCCTCCGGCGTTCCTGTCGACTATCGAGCCGTCACCGCCGAGCAATTGGCGGAAGCCGGCGAAACCTTCGATATCGTGCTGAATATGGAAGTGGTCGAGCACGTTGCCGATGTCGAATTTTTCCTTTCGACCTGCGCCAAGATGGTGCGACCCGGCGGCCTGATGTTCGTCGCCACCATCAACCGGACGATGAAAGCCGCCGCGCTCGCCATCTTCGCCGCCGAAAACCTCCTGCGCTGGCTGCCGCGCGGCACGCATCAATATGAAAAGCTTGTCCGTCCGGAAGAGATCGAAAATCCGCTCGCCGCAAACGGCCTGGATATCATCGCCCGCACCGGCGTCTTCTATTCACCGCTGCAGGACCGATGGAACCTCTCGAAGGACATGGACGTGAACTATATGCTGCTGGCGAAACGGGCGGGATGAAATCTTCTTCGCCGGTGGCTGGAGGTGTCCGTTAGGCTTTCAGCGCCAGGACATGCGCCAGCAAATCGCTCTGGCCCGTCGCATTCAACGCCGCGATTTCCCTCACCCTGCCGCGATCAATCGTCGCCGGCTGGCCAGTGGCGGCATAGGGCTGCTTGAATGAAAACGCCGCCGCGCTCAGCCCCTCGTCGTGAAGCCGCTCCAGCCGATCGGCGCCGTCTTTCCATTCCGGAATGACATCGGCATCCACCCACCACAGAACGAGCGCCGGCCAACGTTGTTTCACGTTCCACTGCCGCGCATGCTTCAGCGCATCGGCATGAACACCATTATAGGTAAAGGCCATCAGCGATTCGATGTCGGTCCATAGCGACAAAGAAGACGGCGCTGTGGCAAAACCGCTGCCCTCGATGAAACGCGGGAAAACCTGTTTGCCCCAACATGCCGGTCCCGGATCGCCATCGTAACCGGAGCGGCCGATGAACCCATGGGCGCGGGCAGCAGCCTCGAAATTCGCCGCTTCCCGCAGGCGAAACCCTTCGACCGCAGGGCTATCATAGGGCGCGACATGCAGCCCGAAATTATACATTGCAAGATGCTTGCCGTTCCGCGGCATCAGTTGATATCGTCCGGCAATACCGGGATAGCTGCAATCTCGATGCCCTCTTCGACCAGCGCCTGCGCCTCGTCAGGCGTCGCCTTGCCGATGATGCCCCTCGCGTCCGCCTCGCCGTAGTGAATCTTGCGGGCCTCTTCCGGAAATTTCGTGCCGACGTCCTCAGTATTCGCCTTGATGGCGTCGACGGCTTCCTTGAGCTTATTCAAGGCTTCCTTGCGGGCGGTGTCCATGGCAAGCGTCTGCAACTCCTCCTTCTTGCGCCCGGTGGAAACCGACGGCGCCATCAGGAGTTTCGAGATCGCACCCGAATTGCAGACGGGGCAGGTCAGGAAACCGCTTGCGACCTGACGGTCGAAATCGGCGCTTTCCGAAAACCAGCCCTCGAACTCGTGGGCACTGTCACATCTCAGCGAATAGCGGATCAAGCAGCGACGCCTCCAGCCGCCGGCGTCGCGATCTTCTCCAGCGAAAACTCGCGCGCATTCTTAAGATTTGGGATCTTGTCGTGAGCGGATTTGACCGCTGCGACATCGATCTCGGCAATGACAACTGCTTCGCCCGTGCCGCCGGCCGATGCCAGGACCTTACCCCAGGGATCGATGATCATCGAATGGCCGAAAGTCTCGCGGCCGTCCTCGTGCCTGCCCGCCTGAGCAGCTGCGACGACGAACATGCCATTTTCGATGGCCCGTGCCCTGAGCAGGATTTCCCAATGCGCCTCGCCCGTCTGTCTTGTGAAGGCGGCCGGCACCGTCATCACCTCGGCGCCGGCAACGGCCTGGGCGCGGAAGAGCTGCGGAAAGCGCACGTCGTAGCAAATGGAAAAGCCAAGTTCGGCAAAGGGCAGCGACACGATGCGCGCCTCGGAGCCGGGACGATAAACCGCGCTTTCGCGCCAGCTCTCGCCATTGTCGAGATCGACGTCGAACATGTGGATCTTGTCGTAACGGCTGAGCAGCTTGCCGTCCGGGCCGAAGAGAAAGCCGCGATTGGCGATCTTGCCATCGTCAAGCGCGATCGCCGTCGAACCGACATGTACGTGGATGCCGAGCTCCTGAGCGAGCTCCGCTGCCGTCTTGACGACGACATCATTGGCTTCGTCGCGCAGCACCGCGCGCAGACCCGGCCGATCCTTCTGCACCGCTCCGGTCATTTCCGGCGTCTGCACATAGACCGCACCTTTTGCCGCTGCTTCGCGAACCAGCCGCGCCATGTCGGCGGCGTTCCTCACCGGATTGACACCGGAGCACATCTGAATGGCGGCGGCCTTGAAGGTCATTGTTCTCTCCCCATTTTGTCCGGCTCAGGCAGCAAGCAGCAGATCGAGCTTGCCCGCCTGGTCGAGCGCATGAATATCATCACATCCGCCGACATGCTCGCCATTGATGAAGATTTGCGGAAAGGTCGAACGACCCTTGGCCTTCGAAATCATCTCCTGGCGCAGCTCGGGCGAATAAGTGGCATTGTGCTCGACATACTCGACGCCCTTGGAGTCGAGCAGCGATTTTGCCCGGGTACAATAGCTGCAGAATTCACGCGTATAAATGACGACGGATGCCATGATCCACTCCGAAAAAAGACAGGTTTACTGTCATATAGGATCGCCGACAGCCCTTGCAAAGGTTAAAACGGTTACGTCCGCCACGCCGGCTTTTTTCAACACGCGTGTCGCCGCGGTAACCGTGGCGCCGGTCGTATAGACGTCATCGACCAGCACGATCCGACCGCCGAAGACATCGCCAGCCCTGCCTTCCGGGATCGCGAAAGCGCCGCGCACATTGTCCTCGCGCGCCCTTGCCCCGAGGCCGACCTGCTGGGTCGTCCGCTTGGTGCGCAGCAATGTCGCCGCCAGCAGCGGTTTGCCCGAAAGCCGCGCCAAGTGGCGGGCAAGTTCCGCCGCCTGATTGTATTTGCGCGAAAAGAGCCGCGTCCGGTGTAGCGGCACCGGAATGATGGCGTCGCAGGCGGCAATCGTGCCGTCGCTGGCGCGCAGCATCCAGCCGGCCATCATCGGCGCCAGATCGGTGCGGTCGCGATATTTCAATCCAAGCACGAGATCGCGGACTACCCCGTCGTGAATAGCCGCCGAGCGCAGCCGGTCGAAGACGGGCGGATCGGCGATCGCCTCGGCGCTCAAAATCCCCATGCCGAGATCATGGGAAAACGGGCTTCCCAGCACCTCGCAATAGGGCCGCTCGATGAACCGGATGCCGGACCAGCAGGCGGGGCAAAGGCTGCGATGCGCGCCCGTCCAGGTGCCGCAGCCGGCGCAAGCCGGCGGATAGATGAGATCGGCGAGCACAGACCACGGCTTTATCAAGCCGGCCCGCAGCATCGACATCGTGATTTCGCGTCCCATCATCCCCATATGATTGACACTAGCTTTTTCCTGGCGCCTTTGCGAAGGAAAACGCGCATGGCCGCTATGCCCCATTCAATGAAATAATGATCGCAGGAAACCGTTATGGAAATCGTCTTCGACCAATCGCTCCTCGCCGCCCGCAGGCACCGCGCGCTTGCCCAGGGAGACCACAAGGCAGCTTTCCTGCTGGAGATCGCCGCCCGCGAGTTGGCCGAACGGCTTGCCGTCATTGAGCGACATTTCGACGAGGCGGTTGAGCTGCACGGCGCCGCCGGGATCGCCGCGCGTGAAGCCTTCGCGACCGGAAAGATCGGCCATATCAGGCGCATCGAAAGCGAGGCCAGTTTCGCCGCGCCCGGCGAAGAGTTGATCGAAGCTCCATTGGAGGAGCTGCCGCTGGAAGCGGAATCGGTCAATCTCGTCCTGTCGCCGCTTAGCCTGCATCTCACCAACGACACGCCCGGCGTCTTCATCCAGATCCGCCGTGCCCTGAAGGCCGACGGTCTGTTTCTGGCCGCGATCCCCGGCTCCGGCACGCTGCAGGAATTGCGCGAGGTGCTGCTCGCAACAGAGATCGAGCTGACCGGCGGCGCCAGCCCGCGCGTCATTCCTTTTGCCGATGTTCGCGATGTCGGCGGGCTGCTCCAGCGTGCCGGCTTCACTTTGCCGGTGATCGACGCCGAGACATATACGGTGCGCTACGACAATCTCTTTGCACTGATGCGCGATCTGCGGGCCATGGGGATGACCAATCCGTTGGCCGACCGCAGCAGCAAGCCGCTGACGCGCACCTTCTTTCTGCGCGCCGCCGAACTTTATGCCGAACGCTATTCCGATCCCGACGGCAGAATAAGGGCGACCTTCTCGATCATTTACGCGTCCGGCTGGACGCCCCATGAAAGCCAGCAGAAACCGCTGCAGCCTGGCTCGGCCAAGGCACGGCTAGCCGATGCGCTGAAGGTCGAGGAGCACAAGCTGAAACAGTGAATGGATCGAATCTGGCTCACTCGCCTGGGCGAGCCGCGTCAATTGGCAGGCGAGTTGGTGACCGTGTTCGAGATGTAATTGAACATCGACGACAGGCTGTCGCCGAAAGCGCCGACGCCGCTGATGATCGCCACCGACATCAATGCGGCGATCAGGCCATATTCGATGACCGTGGCACCGGTCTTGTCACGAAAAAAACGCCGCACGGAACGCATACGCTTCAAACTCCCAACATCTGAAAACGAGCGTATCCGGCGCCTTCATGCACCCGATAGGCTTTACCTAAATGGTCAGCAGCCGCTGTCGGCGCCATAGCCTTGAACGATGCAGACCGAACCGGGCTCCTGCTGCAGCACGCTACGGCGGATCGTGTAACGCTTGCCGTTTTCCGTCTGCGGAATGGAGCCAGTCGTAATATTGTCGAAATCGGGTGCGCTGGCGAGCACACTGGACTTGGATTTGTCTGAAAGCATTGGCGTCAGGATAAGCGAAAGCGCGACCGCCGCCGTTCCGAACAGCAAGGCGATATTCAACGCGCCCGTCTTGCGCGACGAGGAATAGGACTGCTCTTTTTCCTGAACAGCTTTCCAGAAATCGTCGTCCATAATGTCAAGCCTTCTTTAACGCACACACCAACCGCTTGATTGAGATCATTCAATGCCAGAAGGTCATAAACGATCCCTTAATATCCACATGTAAATTAGATATGCGTTGAGTCGCAGGACAAGGCTTGACGGAAGATAAGTATTTGATATTATCAAATTAATTGCAATTAGCCACATTTAGCTGGTTGTGATTTCGCAAACGGCACCTGTAGTAACGATCCCGTTATGAGATGAGATACTGCACGGCCTACCCAGTACTCGCTTTGCGAGTGCCATGCGAGGGCTTTCGCTACCTCAGCTCACACAGCCCTTCAGATGCGGTTTGCCGTCGCCGAAATGCTCGGAGACATCAGCAACCGACGCGCCGATCGAAGAATGCTGAAGTCGCCACCGGCCAGCTTCGAAGGCATGTTCATTGGCAGAGGCCGTAGCCGCGCCATCGCTCAAGGATACCTCAGAGCAGATCCTGCAGGAATGGGATCAATGGCTCATCGGCCGGCGGCATTGGATAATCGCGCAGCGCCTGCGGCCGCACCCATTTGATTGCTTGGCCCTCACGGCCATGCGGAATGCCTTCATAGCGACGGCAGATATAAAGCGGCATCAGCAGGTGGAAGGTTTCGTAGGTATGGCTGGCGAATGTCAGCGGCGCCAAGCATGCGATCTTCGTCTGGATTCCAAGCTCTTCCTGAAGCTCGCGCACCAAAGTCTCTTCCGGCGTCTCGCCCGCCTCGACCTTGCCGCCGGGAAATTCCCAGAGGCCGGCAAGCGATTTGCCTTCCGGTCGCTGTGCCAGAAGAATGCGGCCATCGGCATCGATCAGCGCGCAGGCAGTAACGAGAATGATCTTGTGGCCGGTCTCGCTCATACTTCCCCCGGCGAGCGCCAGTAGCAATAACGATAAGCCTCGCCGAAACCGAAGCGGACATAGAGCGCCAGCGCCGGTTCGTTGACCGCGCCAACCTGAAGCCAGGCGGTCCGAGCGCTGCGCATGCGGGCCCAACGCAGCGCCGAGGTCAGGATCTCGATCGCCAATCCCTTACGCCGGTGCTCGGCCGCCACCGATACCGACATGATGCCGGCAAGGTCGTTATCCTGGACACAAAGCGTCGTCGCCACCGGTCCGGCTTCGTCATTCTCGATGACGAAAAGGCCCGACGGCGGCTTGATCCCGCTGACTACCTCCGCCAGGGCGGGCTTGAGAACGGGATCGGCCCCGTCCACCAAAAGGCTCGCGTCGACATAGCGGCCGACATCGTGGCTCGGCAGATGATCCAGCGTATCGGGGAGTTCGAGATCGATCAGATCGGCGGTCATGACGATGGTCTCTTCGAACCGTGTCCAGCCCTGGCGCTGCAACAGCTCGATCAGCATCGGCGAGGCCAGCGGCGTCTCGCGCACCACCATCGGGCGGCCATAAGCTTCGAATTTGCGCTGCGCCTTCGCCAGCCGAATCTCCAGATCGCGACGGTCGGAGGGATCGAGCGGCACGACGCAGTTCAGCCGCTTCGACGGATGGCCCGCCGTCAGCCGCACCTGCCAACTGCCATCATACTGCACGGACGAGGCAGGCCATGCCCGGAAGCCGACGGCTTCGAGCCTGCGCACCAAAGGCAGCTTGTTCATCGTGGACTGCGCATGCATCGGAAGAATATCAGCTCCGGTAGTCGCCATTGATGGCAACATATTCCTTGGTGAGGTCGCAGGTCCAGACCGTTGCCCGGCCATTGCCGAGCCCAAGGTCGACTTTCACAGGAATATCCTGCTGCTTCATCACGTTGGAGGCTGCTTCCTCGGAATAAGAGGCGTCGCGCTCACCGTTGACGGCGACGCGGACATCGCCGAACCAGATGGCGAGCCTGTCGCGATCGGCCATTTCGCCGGCCTTGCCGACGGCCATAACGACCCGACCCCAATTGGCATCCTCGCCGGCAGCAGCGGTCTTGACCAGCGGCGAATTGGCGATCGAGAGTGCAATGCGCTTGGCGGCGGCGTCATTCTCGGCGCCGGTCACGGTAATCTCGAGCATCTTGGTGGCGCCTTCGCCGTCGCGGACCACCTGAATGGCGAGATCCTTCAGGAGTTCGTTCAGCGCCGTACGGAAAGCGCCGAGCTTGGGATCGTCGGCGCGCTCGATATGCGCCTGACCGTCAGCGGCAGCGGCACCGGTCGCGAACAGCATCAGCGTATCCGATGTCGACGTATCGCTGTCGACCGTCATCGAATTGAAGCTGGGGCCGACGCCTTCGGAAAGCAGCGTCTGCAGCGCGGCAGAGGAGATATCGGCATCAGTGACGACGAAGGACAGCATGGTCGCCATGTCCGGCGCGATCATGCCGGCACCCTTGGCGATGCCGTTGATGGTGACTTTGACGCCGCCGATCTCTGCGCTGCGGGTCGCGACCTTCGGATAGGTGTCAGTCGTCATGATCGCCTTGGCGGCCTCGAACCAGAAATCGCTGGTCGCATCCTTCGCCATGGTATCGAGCACGCCGGCGAACTTGGTCGCGTCCAGCGGCTCGCCGATCACACCCGTCGAGGCGAGATAGACTTCGTTTTCGGCGCAACCAACGGCAGCGGCCGCCGACTTGGCGGTGAGTTCGGTCGCCTGACGACCCTTGAGGCCGGTAAAAGCATTGGCATTGCCGGAATTGACGACGACGGCGCTGGCGCTGCCGTGCGGCAGGTTCGACCGGCAGAAATCAACGGGAGCCGACGGGCACTTCGAGCGGGTGAAGACACCCGCGACGGCGGCCGGCCTATCGAAGACCATCAGCAGGACGTCGGTCCGGTTCTTGTATTTGATACCGGCGGATGCCGTGGTCATGCGCACGCCGCGCAAGGCCGGCATGGCAATGAAGGATTTGGGAGCGAGCGGGGAGACAGAACCGGACATGAGGCCACCTGAACGAGCATGATGCCGAAAAAATCATCCGGCTCCAGTTCAGGGCCCGGAAAAACCGGGCCCTGATGGTTTGACTGCTGCGACTTACTGCTGCTACTGAGCGTCAGGGGCAACCACGTCGTCTGCCGGCGCCTGATCCTGCTGCTTCTGCGCATCATCATAGGCCTTGCTCAGCGCCGGGTCATTGATGACGACCTTCGATTCCTGCTTGGCCTTGGCGAGGAGTTCAAGATACTTGTCGCGCATGACGAGCTGACGAACCTGATCCTTCACCTGATCGAACGGCGGCGGTGGAGCGACTCGCTTGTCTTCGACCTTGATGACGTGCCAGCCGAAGTCGGACTTGACGGGGGTCTTGGTGTAGGTGCCGACCGGCAGCGCGAAGGCCGCGTCTTCGAATTCCTTAACCATGCGGCCGCGGGCGAAATAGCCGAGATCGCCGCCGTCGCCCTTGTTCGGGTCGGTGGACTTTTCCTTGGCGAGTTCGGCAAAATCCTTGCCGGCGTCGAGTTCCTTGATGATTGCCTTGGCTTCATCCTCGGTCTTCACCAGGATGTGGCGTGCATGAACTTCTTCCTGCTTCGGCAGGGCAGCGACTTCCTTGTCGTAGCGGGCCTTGACCTCATCATCCTTGATCGCATCCGCGACATGCGCCTTGAAATAGGCATTGTGCAGCTCGCGGTCGCGCAGGTAAGCCATGTGCGATTGGAAGTCCGGCGTCTGGTCGAGCTTTTCGGCAGCCGCGTCCTTGGCGAGCAGCTTGACGTCGATCGACGCCGAAAGTGCCGCGACCTTCTTCTGGTCGTCGGGAAGCTGGCCGAGCTGCGGGTCGAGGTTGGCGATCGCGAGATCGAGTTCGGATTGATGGATTTCGACATCGCCGACCTTGGCGACAACGGGATCTTTGGCGTCAGCGGCAAAGACCGGCGCCTGCAAGGTGACGAATGTTGCGAACACAGCCGCAGCAAGTTTGTTGTAGTTCAACATAAAATAACCTTTCGGTGGTCTCGACCGGCTCGCAGTAATGAATCCGGTAGAAAAAGCCTTCAGCAGGAGAATGTGGCCTTTCTGTATCGGCCAATTCCCGTTGACATCAATCGACCCCCCTCTTATCTGTCACGCAACCTCGCGTCCAGAACAGTTTCCGGGCGTTTTGTGCTATACTCCCGATTTTTTCAGGGGCGGATGAAGCAGAAAACGACAGGATGAAATCTCAGAAAGGACCAGTCATATGGTCAGCCTAGGTGGAATTGCCCGCAAGTTGTTTGGCTCGTCCAACGACCGCCGCGTCAAGTCATTCCAGCCGAATGTCGTTGCGATCAACGCGCTCGAAGAAAAGATGCGCGCTTTGTCTGACGAAGCTTTGGCCGCCAAGACGGTCGAGTTCCGCCAGCAGCTTGCCGACGGCAAGACGCTGGACGACCTTCTTGTACCGGCATTTGCCGTGGTGCGCGAGGCTTCGCGGCGTGTTCTGGGCATGCGACCTTTTGACGTGCAGCTCATCGGCGGCATGATCCTGCATTCGAATGCGATCTCCGAGATGAAGACGGGCGAAGGCAAAACGCTGGTCGCGACCCTGCCTGTCTATCTCAACGCCCTTGCCGGCAAGGGCGTGCATGTCGTTACCGTCAACGACTACCTGGCGCAGCGCGACAGCGGCCACATGGGCCGCATTTACGGCTTCCTCGGCCTGAGCACCGGCGTGATCGTTCACGGCCTGTCGGACGAAGAACGCCGCGATGCCTATGCCTGCGACATCACTTACGCCACCAACAACGAGCTCGGCTTCGACTATCTGCGCGACAATATGAAATACGACCGCGGCCAGATGGTGCAGCGCGGTCACAATTTTGCGATCGTCGACGAAGTGGACTCGATCCTCGTCGACGAGGCGCGCACGCCGCTCATCATTTCCGGCCCGCTCGACGACCGTTCCGATCTCTATACCACGATCGACGCCTTCATTCCCCGTCTGTCGAAGGACGATTACGAGATCGACGAGAAGCAGCGCTCGGCCAACTTCTCCGAAGACGGCACCGAAAAGCTGGAAAACATGCTGCGCGATGCCGGCTTGCTGAAGGCTGAATCGCTCTACGACGTCGAAAACGTCGCGATCGTCCACCACGTCAACAACGCCCTGAAGGCGCACAAGCTCTTCCAGCGCGACAAGGACTATATCGTCCGCAACGGCGAAGTGGTCATCATCGACGAATTCACCGGCCGCATGATGCCGGGCCGCCGCTATTCGGACGGCCAGCACCAGGCGCTGGAAGCCAAGGAACGGGTGCAGATCCAGCCGGAAAACCAGACGCTGGCGCAGATCACCTTCCAGAACTATTTCCGCATGTACGGCAAGCTCGCCGGCATGACCGGCACGGCATCGACGGAAGCGGAAGAATTCGGCAACATCTACGGCCTCGACGTGGTTGAAGTGCCGACCAACCTGCCGATCCAGCGTATCGACGAGGACGACGAAGTCTACCGTACGCATGATGAGAAATATAACGCGATCATCACCGAGATTTTGGACGCCCACAAGCGCGGCCAGCCGGTGCTCGTCGGCACCACCTCGATCGAAAAGTCCGAACTTCTTGCCGACCGCATGCGCAAGCAGGGCTTCAGCAACTTCCAGGTTCTGAACGCCCGCTACCACGAGCAGGAAGCCTATATCGTCGCACAGGCCGGCGTTCCCGGCGCCGTGACGATCGCCACCAACATGGCCGGCCGCGGTACCGACATCCAGCTCGGCGGCAACCTCGATATGCGCGTCGAACGCGATTTGGACGGGATGGAGCCCGGGCCGGAGCGCGATGCGGCGATCGCCAAAATCGCGGAAGAGATCAAGGAGCTCAAGCAGCAGGCGCTCACCGCCGGTGGTCTCTATGTCATCGCCACCGAGCGCCATGAAAGCCGCCGCATCGACAATCAGTTGCGCGGCCGTTCCGGCCGTCAGGGCGACCCTGGCCGCTCGAAATTCTACCTGTCGCTCCAGGACGACCTGATGCGCATCTTCGGCTCCGACCGTATGGACGGCATGCTGCAGAAGCTCGGCCTCAAGGAAGGCGAAGCGATCGTCCATCCTTGGATCAACAAGGCGCTGGAACGCGCCCAGAAGAAGGTCGAAGCCCGCAACTTCGATATCCGCAAGAACGTCCTGAAGTACGACGACGTGCTGAACGATCAGCGCAAGGTCATCTTCGAACAGCGCGTCGAGCTGATGGACGCGACGGATCTTTCCGAAACCGTCGGCGACATGCGGCATGAGGTCATCGAAGATCTGGTTTCCAAGTACATTCCCGAGCGCGCCTACGCCGAGCAGTGGGATGCCGACGGTCTCAAGACCGCCGTCGCCAACTTCTTCGACATGGACCTGCCGGTGCATGACTGGGTCAAGGAAGAGGGTATCGCCGAAGACGATATCCGCACTCGCCTGACGGAAGCCGCAGATAAGGCCGCCACGGAGAAGGCCGAGCGCTTCGGCCCCGAGATCATGACCTATGTCGAGCGCTCCATCGTGCTGCAGACGCTGGACAATCTCTGGCGCGAGCACATCGTCAACCTCGACCATCTGCGCTCCGTCATCGGCTTCCGCGGTTATGCTCAGCGCGATCCGCTGCAGGAATACAAGGCAGAGGCCTTCGAACTCTTCCAGTCGCTCCTGAACAACCTGCGCCAGGCCGTGACCGCGCAGTTGTCGCGCGTCGAACTGGTGCAGCAGCCGGCCGAGCCGGAGACGCTGCCCATGCAGGCGCGCCATATCGATGCCACGACCGGTGAAGACGAGTTCGCGCCGCTCAGCCTCGTCAACGAAAATGTCGTCGCCCCGGAAAACCGCGATCCCCAGAATCCGGCAACCTGGGGCCGCATCGGCCGCAACGAGACTTGCCCCTGCGGCTCCGGCAAGAAGTACAAGCACTGCCACGGGGCTTTTGAAAGCAACGAAGTGGTTTGAGATTTCGCAATCTCTCAGCAATGATCAAAATGCCGCCTTCGAGCGGCATTTTTTATGCGCGATTTTTGCCGGATGCCGAGGCGATAATTATTCGGCAGGTGCGCCAAAGCGTTTCAGCAAGAAATCGATCATGCTGCGCAGTTTCGCAGTCGGCCGACGGTCCACTGCATATAACAGGTACATCGGCGAGGCGACGGGCGTCCATTCCGGCAGAACCTGCATAAGGCGACCTCTGGCAAGATCATCGGCGAGCATAACCTCCGGCTGAAGGACGATACCCGCGCCATTCAGGGCCGCGACGCGCAGCGCGTCACCATTGTCGGCAGACAATCGTCCGCTCACATCGGGCCGCCATTCGCCATCGGGGCCGAACAAATACCACTGGTCGCGGCGACGCCAATAGGAGAGGCCGAGGCAGTCATGCGCCGACAAATCCTTCGGGTGCACCGGCGTACCCCGCCGCTCCAGATAGGCCGCTGACGCAGCCATTATTCGTCGATACGGCTGCAAGGGGCGCGCCACCAGATCGACCTCGGCAACCTCGCCTATGCGAATTGCAAGTTCGCACCCCTCTCGCGACAGGTCCGGCACGCCGTTGTCCAGCATGACATCCACGCTCACGGCAGGATACATGGCGAGATAGTCGGCAAGTGCCGGCATCAGGCGATGACTTCCGAACGTGACGGGGGAGACGATGCGCAGCAAGCCGCGAGGCTCGGACTGCAATTCGCTCGCGCTGGCGTCAGCCAGTTGCACATCGGCCAGCACTTGCTTGCAGCGCTCGTAATATAGACGGCCGATTTCGGTCAGTTGCTGGCGCCGGGTGGTTCGATGCAGCAGGCGAGCTCCGAGGCGCGCTTCTATTGCCCGCACTTGCTTGCCCACCATGGTGGGAGACACGCCGGCAGCGTCGGCGGCTGCACTGAAGCTGCCCTGTTCAACCACCCGCACGAACATGGTCATCGCGGATAATTTATCCATATTATAAACCCTGAGGTTCTAAATGAATGAACATAGAGCACGTTTATTCCCGATAAGCCAGCGGCCATAGTTCCTCTGCCTTAGCCGTCTCAGTCCGGGACGGCAGCCAAACAGGAGCTTTCCAATGCCAACAATTCACCTCGAAATGCATCCAGGCCGAACGATCGAACAAAAGCGTGATTTCGTCCGCAAGGTCACCCAGGTAACCACCGAGACGCTTGCTTGCCCGACGGATAGCGTGGACGTGCTGATCAGCGAAATTCCTCGCGACCACTGGGCCAAGGGCGGACAGCTCGTAGCGGATAAGGATGCGCCTCAGAAAATCGCAAAATGAGACGGTGACGGTCCGAAGCAGACCTTTACCGACTCCGTCAACACGGCATAGGGCCGTTTAAGCCTTCGCATCCTATCGATCCATAAGTGTCGCCTTCAGGCGGCATTTTGTTGACACGCCGGCGCCGTCGTCGCACGCTTTTCGTGTATTCGAGGAACCGAATCTTAACCCCCCTCTGCGAAAACTATCGTTAGGTTAGATCATGTTTTAAGTATTGCGTATCGACATGGCGGTCTTTCAAACAGCAGAGAAAATGCTGCCGTCCGGGCTGCGGACCGCGCTGTCGCCATATTTGCGCAAACTCGCGCCGCTTTTCACCGGCAATGACGAAAAGGCCGTCTCGCAGCGCATGGCGCTGGTCGCTTTCGTCATCCGCATTGCCGGCGCCGCCCTTGCCTTCGTTTCACAGATCGTCCTTGCCCGGATGATGGGCCGTTTCGAATACGGTGTCTTCGTCTTCGTCTGGGTGCTGATGATCCTGTTCGGCAATCTCGCCTGCCTCGGCTTCCCGACCGCCATCATTCGTTTCCTGCCGCAATATGATGCGAGCGGCGATCACGATGCCATCCGTGGTGTGACAGCCACCGCGCGCCGCTTCGTCCTGGCGGTTGCCGGCGGATTGGCGCTGATCGGCATGGCGGCGCTTTATGCGTTCAGCGGCATGGTCGAACATTATTACGTCATGCCGATCTTTCTCGGCCTGATCGCGGTACCGATGATCGCGCTGGGCGACGTACTGGACGGCACGGCGCGCGCCAATCATTGGCCGGTCATGGCGCTGAGCCCGACCTTCCTCATCCGCCCGACGCTGATCCTGCTGTTCATGCTGGCCGCCGTCCTTTCCGGCGCTGCCCATAGCGCGGTAACGGCGATGGCTGCTGCCCTTGCGGCCGCTTTCTTCACCGTGTGCTGCCAATATCTCGCCGTCACCCTCCGCCTGCGCCGTCATTATCCCAACGGCCCGAAAAAGATCGAATTCAATGCTTGGTTTGCGGTCGCTTTTCCGGTCTTTCTCGTCGAGGGCGTCGGTTACCTCCTGACCAATTCCGATGTCGTCGTGGTCGGCATCTATCTCGATCCCGCAGAGGTCGCCGTCTATTTTGCCGCTGCCAAGATCATGGCGCTGGTGCATTTCATCTATTTCGCCGTCAAGGCCGCCATCGGTCCGCGTTTTGCCGCCATCATCGCCGAAAATGACCGGGAAAAACTCGCGGCCTTCGCCACGGAAGCCACGCGCTGGACCTTCTTCCCGGCCCTTGCCGTCGGTCTGGCCGTATTCGCGGCCGGGCAATTCCTGCTCTCGCTCTTCGGCGCGGCCTTTACCGAGGGCGAGGTGGTCATCGCCATCCTGCTCGCCGGCGTTCTCGCCAAGGCGCTCGTCGGTCCGGCCGAGGTTCTGCTGCTGATGGCGGATCGGCAAATGCTCTGCGTCTATCTCTATGCCGCGGCGCTGGTCGCCAATATCGGCCTCAACGTCGCTCTTATTCCACATTACGGCATCGAAGGCGCGGCCGTTGCTGCGGCCAGCGCCATGACGATCGAGGCCGTGTTGCTGCATATCGCCGTGCGCCGCGCGTTCGGCATCGTGCTCTTCGCCCTTAGCCGCCAGCCGGCAATGTTGGCAACGAAAGGGGCACTCTGATCATGGCACGCCCTCCTTTTACCGAAAGCACCGACAGCCAAGTGAATGCCCTGACGCACACACTCGCATCGCTGCATTTCGACCCACCCAAAGCCGAGGCGCGCGTCGAGGTTGGCCGGACAGGCCGCGAAGTCTGCCTCTATCCCGGCAAGCTCGGCTATGAGCTGCAGGACGAACTGGATTTTCTCTCCAATCGCGCCATGGAGCCGAATGTCTTCTTCTCCGGTCGCTTCCTCGCGCCTGCCATGCCGCGCCTGGAGGATCGGCAGATCCGCCTCGCGTTGATGCGCGACGACAACGGCGCCCGCAGCCGCATGCGCCTCCTGATGCCTTTTACCGTCGACAAGCCGGGTTTTGCGATCGGCCCTTCGATTATCCGTGTCTGGTCGAATTCCTTCGGTCCGCTCGGCACGCCGCTGGTGGATGCCGAAGAGGCCGGCGAGACGCTGGACAACCTCTTCGAGGCGCTGACCCGGCACGAACTGCACCTGCCGACGACGCTGGTGCTGCCAGATATCCGATTGAACGGCCGTTTCGCCCAGATGGCAAAGGCGGTCGCCATCGGCCGCAACCTGCCCCTCACCGTCGCCAATCCATATCAGCGGCCGATGCTCGACAGCAGCGAGGACGCGCTCGCCTATCTCAAGCGAACGATCTCGAACGCGCATCTGCGCGAAATGCGCCGGCAGTGGCGTCTCCTGGAAAATCACGGCGAGGTCGTCTACAGCGTCGCCCGCCAGCCCCGCGATATCCACCTGCGCATGGAAGAATTCATGGCGCTGGAGTCGAGCGGCTGGAAGGGCAAGAAACGTAGCGCCCTGGTCACGGACCGCCACCATGCGGCCTTCGCGCGCGAAGCCGTTTCCAATCTCGCTGCCGTCGATGCCGTGCGCATTCACACCATCGACCTCAACGGCAAGGCAATCGCCTCGATGATCGTGCTGATGATGGGCGGCGAAGCCTATACATGGAAGACGGCCTATAACGAGGACTACGCCCGCTATTCGCCCGGCAAGCTGCTGATGGGCGAGCTGACGGAGTGGCATCTCGACGACGCCAATATCGTCCGTTCCGATTCCTGCGCCGTGCCGGATCATCCGATCATGAGCCGCTTCTGGCAGGAGCGCGAAGACATGGGTACGCTGATCATCGGCCTAACGCAGAACGGCGACCGCGAGGTCCGGCAGGTGGCAACGCAACTGCATATGTACCGCAGCACCCGCAACATGGCGAAGCTGCTGCGCGAGAAGATATTGTCGCTTACGAAGCGCTAGACATCCGGTTTGATTCCAGAGCCTCGGCCACTGCGCGGTCGCGCAGCAGGCGGCGGATGACTTTGCCCGATGTCGTCAGCGGCAGGGCGTCGACAAACTCGATCTCGCGCGGATATTCATGCATCGAAAGCCGCGTTTTCACCCAGTCGCGGATTTCAGCCGCCAGCGCCTCGCTCGGCTCGAAGCCGGGCGTGAGTACCACATAGGCCTTGACGATCTCCGTGCGCACCGCATCCGGCTTGCCGACGGCGGCGGCCAGTTGCACGGCGGCATGACCGCCGAGACAGTCCTCGATCTCGCTGGGGCCGATGCGATAGCCCGACGAGGTGATGACATCATCGTCACGGCCAATAAAGGAAATGTAGCCTTCCGCATCCTGCCGGCCGAGATCGCCGGTCAACAGCCAGTCACCGGCGAATTTCGCCTCCGTCGCCTTATCGTCCTGCCAATAGCCGAGGAACATCACGGGATCCGGCCGTTGAATAGCGATCTGCCCGCTCTCGCCGACCGGCACCTCCCTGCCATCCGCATCGACAATCGCAACGCGGTGACCGGGCACCGGCTTGCCGGTCGACCCGCCGCGGCTGACGCCGAAGGCGGCGCTGGAGGACAGAACGAAATTGCACTCGGTCTGGCCGAAAAACTCGTTGACGGTGACCCCGAGGGCGGAACGCGCCCATTCATAGGTTTCGCGCCCGAGGGCCTCGCCGGCCGAGCCGACGGTGCGCAGCTTGAGATCATAAAGCGCCCGGGGATTGCTGACCGACTTCAGCAGCCGCAAGGCCGTCGGCGGAATGAAGGTATTGCGCACGCCCATCTCGGCCATGATGCGGAAAGCCATATGCGCATCGAATTTCTGCGCCGGCGAGGAGACGACGGGCACGCCAAGCATCAGGCTCGGCAGCAGCGCATTCAGCAGACCGCCCGCCCAGGCCCAATCCGACGGCGTCCAGAGTTTATCGCCCGCTTGCGGAAAACCTTCGTGGGCGAACTGCATGCCCGGAATATGCCCCGGCAAAACGCGATGCCCATGCAACGCACCCTTCGGCGGCCCGGTGGTCCCTGAAGTAAAGATCATCAGCGCCGGATCATCCGGCCCGGTATCGGCCGTTTCGAAAAGCGGCGGATGAGCCGCGATAAGCTCGGCAAAACCGGCAACACCCTCCTCGACGCCGTCGATGCTGATCACATGCGCGAGGGCTGGCAAGCGATCGCGGATCGGCCGCAGCCGCGTGAGGCCGAACTGATTAGTGACGATCGCCGAGGTTCCCGAAACTGTCAGCCGGTATTCCAATGCTTCCGCACCGAATAGCAGTGCCAGCGGCAGGGCAATCGCTCCCATCTTGTAGATGGCGACATGCGCAATGACCGTCTCGAAACTCTGCGGCAAAAGCAGCGCCACCCGATCGCCTGGTCGCACGCCGAGCGTCGTCAACGCATTGGCAAATGCGGCGGAACGGTCCCGCAGCTCGCCATAGGTCATCGTCAGATGGCTGCCGTCCGGGCTGAAATGCTCCAGACAGACTCGATCGGGCTCTCGCTCCGCCCAATCATCGCAAACCGCGCGCCCGATATTGAATTTCGCCGGAATGTCCCAGTGAAAATCGCGATAAAGGGCCTCATAGCTATTGCGCGGCGGCAGTTTCATATCAGAATCCAGGAAAAATGCTGCGGCGCAGCTAACACCTGTCGCTCCCGCGATTCAAGGAAACAATTGCAATTGTCGCCTCGGTCTCCGCGGAAATCGCCGTCGTTGTTTAGCCGCGCTTCAAAGCCTATTGCGAATTATTGCGCTAATCGGCGGAGCGGCGCTCCGCTAGTCTGCCTGCAATGACGCATCCACTCTGCCTCCAGTCCGGCGGCGGAGCGTTTCCGTATAAGACCCTAAATAGGATGGAGACTATCGATGGAATATGTGAAGCTTGGCAAAACTGGTCTTGAAGTGTCCCGCATCTGCCTTGGCTGCATGACCTATGGCGATCCCGGCAAGGGCACGCATGCCTGGTCGCTAAAGGAAGAAGAGAGCCGCCCACTGCTCAAGCAGGCGATCGAGGCCGGCATCAATTTCCTCGATACGGCGAACACCTATTCCAACGGCTCGTCGGAGGAGATCGTCGGCCGCGCCATCAAGGCTCTCGCCCGCCGCGAGGATATCGTCCTGGCAACGAAAGTGTTCAACCGCATGCGCCCCGGCCCGAACGGCGCCGGCCTGTCGCGCAAGGCGATTTTCGATGAGATCGAAAACAGCCTGCGCCGCCTCGGCACTGACTATGTCGATCTCTACCAGATCCATCGCTGGGACTATACCACGCCAATCGAGGAAACGCTGGAAGCGCTGCACGATGTCGTCAAGGCCGGCAAGGCCCGCTATATCGGCGCCTCCTCGATGTATTCCTGGCAATTCGCCAAGGCGATCTACACCTCGCGCCTCAACGGCTGGACCGAATTCGTCAGCATGCAGAACCACTTGAACCTGCTCTACCGCGAGGAAGAGCGCGAAATGCTGCCCTTCTGCGAAGACCAGAAGATCGCGGTCATCCCCTGGAGCCCGCTTGCCCGCGGCCGCCTCACCCGCGACTGGGACGAGGCGACGGCGCGCTCGCAAACCGACGAATTCGGCAAGACGCTTTACACCCAGGCAGTCGAGGCCGACCGTAGGGTTGTCGAAGCCCTCGGCGCCATCGCCAAGGCCCGCGGCGTCGCCCGCGCCCAGGTCGCCACCGCCTGGCTCTTGCAGAAGAGCGCCGTCACCGCCCCGATCATCGGCGCCTCCAAGCCCGGCCACATTGCCGACGCCGTTGGCTCGCTATCGGTGAAGCTAACGCCGCAGGAAATCGAAGCACTGGAATCCCCCTATATCCCGCATGGGGTTGCCGGATTTAAGTGATCGAGGATTTGGCGCTAGTCAGGTTGGGCCGACGATGCCGCACCTGCTTGCCAGCCTCTCATCCCGCCCATGCATCAGGGCAATCGCAGGTGCAGGATTATTGAAAAATAGAGCTGCGGCTCCTCCTTCTCCCCTCGGGGAGAAGGTGCCCGAAGGGCGGATGAGGGGGACGTGCGGCAAAGTAAGAATTCATTTAAAAACAATAGCATTTTTGCTCGGGGAGACACCCCCTATCCGACCCTTCGGGCCCGCTGGGGAGAAGGAGTAACCCTCGCGGCAAACCGGTTATCATTCGATTCTTCAACAATCTCGCATATACGATTTCCCTGCCCATGCAGGGAGCGAGCTAGGGTGCAGGGCAATCCCAAGCTCTGAAGCCAATTCCCTGAGTCCTTTAAAAACAAGCCACTCCGGCCTTGAGCCGCGGAGAATAACGATACCGCTGAATCCGCGGCAGATCGCGCAAAAGTTACTTCACGAGTGGGTCACAGTGAGGCTTAACAGGTCAAGATTCCCCCACCCCGAGGATGGCAATCCATGATCACAGTTCCCTTGGAAGCGCGGCGCTTTCAGTCGACCGCGGTTTACTACCTGCGCTACCGCATCCCCTATCCGGACAGTCTGATTGCCCGCGCCGCAGAGCGAAGCGGCCTGAAGGCCGGCGGTCATGTGCTGGACCTCGGCTGTGGCCCTGGCCAGCTCGGCATCGCCTTTGCGCGGCTTCAGGGTGCCGCCGTCACCGCCATGGACCCGGAGCCGGAAATGCTCGCCGCAGCCGAAGCCGGGGCGAAAGAAGCCGGTGTTGAGGTCACCCTGCGTCAGGGCTCCTCCTACGATCTCGGGCCGGATATCGGCAAGCTGCACCTCTGCGTCATGGGCCGCTCCTTCCACTGGATGGATCGCCCGGCGACGCTTACGGCCCTCGACACGTTGATCGAGCCCGGCGGCGCGGTCGTGCTGTTCGGCGACAGACACATAGAGGCGAGCCCGGATTGGCGCAGCATCGTTGATAAACTGACGGAAACTTTTTCGCCGGAGCGCCATGGGCAGCGCCTACTGCGCAAGAGCAAGGCCTGGGCGCCGCATGAGGCCATGCTGCTCGCCTCGCCCTTCAACAACCTCGAGCGCATCGGCATCATCAGCGAATATCAGAAAGACATCGAGGATATCGTCGGCCGCGTCTTCTCGATGTCCTCCACCTCGCCGCAGGCGCTGGGCGACAAGCTCGCCGATTTCGAGGCGGCACTGCGCGCCGAGCTACTGGAAGCGGCCCCCGACGGCAAAATCACGGAGATCGTCGAATCGAACGGTCTGCTCGCCTTCCGCGGCTGATCGTTACTCTTAACGCGAGGCGAGTTCCTGGCGGGTTGCGGCTAGAAGCTCCTCGGAAAGCGCCGGCGTATCCATGGCGCGGGCGAGAATGACCGCGCCGACCATGGTGGAGAGATCGGCAAGCGCCTTGCGCCGCCGCTCCTCCTGGGTTTCTCCGGGCGTGATTTCTTCCAGGATCGCCGCCATTCCCATCAGACCGTTGGTGAAGGTGGACTGCATTTCGGGACCGTAGCGGCTGACCTCCTGCGTCAGTGCCGCAAAGACGCAGCCGGTGCCATGCTCGACGACGTTGCGATGCGAGAGATAATGCGCGAGCAATGCGTCGCGCGGCGCTTCCGGCGCTGCCTCGACCACCTGCTGCCAGCGCTCCTGCGAGCGCGCCACCAGCGCCTTGCTCGCTTCGCAAGCCAGCTCGTCCTTTGATTCGAAATGGCCGTAGAAGCCGCCATGCGTCAGCCCGGCCGCCTTCATGATGTCGGCGACGCCGATGCCGTCGAAACCCTTCTCGCGAAAGAGCTCGCCTGCGACAGCAAGGATCTTCTCGCGATTCTCAGCGAATTTTTCCCGGCTCACTCTCATCAAAAAACTCCATCAGAGCATCAATAAATCTGTATTGACAATTTATATGATGATCATCATCAATATGCAACAAATATGACAGCAATCATGTAAATGCCTTTACACAAACGTTCAAGCCGGGAGAACGGCATGGCGCTAGAAGCGGACACGGTACCCCTGGACGTCCGCGATCGAGCGCTTTCGCCACCCTTCTGATCCAGACGTCAAGACACGCAACTTTATCGGAACGCACCTCATGGTTTCCACAGTCCTTGCTTCGACGCTTGCCCGGCGCAACATCCACTATGGATGGGTCGTCGTCGGCGCCACCTTCCTGACCATGCTGGTCACCGCCGGCGCCATGGGTGCGCCAGGCGTGCTCATCAAGCCGCTGGAAGACGAGTTCGGCTGGAGCACATCCTCCGTCTCCTCCGCTCTTGCCGTTCGCCTGCTGCTGTTCGGCCTGATGGGCCCGTTCGCCGCCGCCTTCATGAACCATTTCGGCGTCCGCAAGGTCATCGTCTTCGCGCTGATCACCATCTGCGCCGGCTTCATCGGCTCGCTGTTCATGACGCAGGTCTGGCAGTTGCTGCTCTGCTGGGGCATCGTCATCGGCTTCGGCACTGGCCTTACCGCGATGGTGCTGGCCGCAACGGTATCGACGCGCTGGTTCACCAAGCATCGCGGCCTCGTCGTCGGCATGCTCTCGGCAAGCTCGGCCACCGGCCAGCTTGTTTTCCTGCCGCTGATGGCGGAGCTGACGCAACGCTACGGCTGGCGCACCACCGTGCTCTTCGTCTGCGGCATGATCGTCATTGCCGCTCTAGTCGTGCTGCTGCTGATGCGCGACCGCCCGGCCGACGTCAATCTGCCGCTCGTCGGTGAACTCCATGTTTCGCCGACGCCGCCCGCCACCAAGAACCTCAAGGCCGCCTTGGCCTCGCCCCTCGTCATCCTGAAAGAAGCGTCCACGAGTTCCACCTTCTGGATTCTCGCCGCCACCTTCTTCATCTGCGGCCTTTCGACCAACGGCCTGATCCAGACGCATTTCGTCACACTCTGCGGCGATTTCGGCATCGTACCGGTGGCCGCCGCCAGCGTGCTGGCCGTCATGGGCATCTTCGATTTCTTCGGCACGATCGGCTCCGGCTGGCTGTCCGACCGCTTCGACAATCGCTGGCTGCTCTTCTGGTATTACGGCCTGCGTGGCCTGTCGCTGATCTACCTGCCCTTCAGCAATTTCACCTTCTACGGCCTGTCGATCTTCGCTGTTTTCTACGGCCTCGACTGGATCGCCACCGTGCCGCCGACCGTCAAGATCGCCGCCGACCGCTTCGGTCGCGAAAAAGCCGGCCTCGTCTTCGGCTGGGTCTTCGCCGCCCACCAGCTCGGCGCCGCCACAGCGGCTTATGGTGCAGGCCTGTCGCGCACCGAACTCAGCACCTACCTACCTGCCTTCTTCATCGCCGGCGCCTTCTGCGTGCTCGCCGCAATCCTGGCGCTAACGATCAGCCGCTCCGGCTCGACCGGCAAGGCCCCGGCAATGGCCCACTGAGGCCAGCGACTCAAGAGACAAAACGGCTCATGGCGCCCCCTGCCGCCATGGGCCGAATTGCAAGTCTCGGAAAACAAGACGCATTCCTTCGCAACCCGTCTTGCGCGCCCGGCCAATCACATGTTAGACACCCGCCTCGTTGCGATCCGTTGCCCCATTGGCGGAATTGGTAGACGCGCTCGACTCAAAATCGAGTTTCGAAAGAAGTGCTGGTTCGACTCCGGCATGGGGCACCAAAAATCTTCAAGTAAGTCAATTACTTGCTAGATTTCAATGACTTGATCTTCCATCTGCTACAGCAAACTGCTACAGCGCGAGGCATGGAAGACGTGACCACTTATCCTTGGATGACCCTTAGAGGCAGGACTTTCTATCTCCGGGCACCTGTGCCGAGCGATATTCAAAAGTCTTTAGGAAAGGTGGAAATCTGGAAGTCGCTGCGAACAGAGGACAGGCGCACCGCGATTGACCGACTGCGACAGGAAAGCGCCGCCATTACCTCGCTCTTCGAAGATCACAGGAGGAAGCAGGCGCGACTGCTGGAGCCTCCATTAGAGGAACTGACGGAAGGACAGATCAAAGTCATAGGTGACGTCTACTTCGCTCACCTGCTGGAAGAAGATGAAGAACGCCGCATTGACGGTCTTAAAGACGATGAGTTCGACGAAGCCGCAGACTGGCTGGAACTGTTGGACGCGGAGAACCGTAAGGAATTCGCCCGTGGTCGGGTCTCGGAGTTCATACTCGAAGAGGCACAAGACGTCCTCACCTGGGATGGCATAGACATACGTCTTGCAGACGGTTCGCCTAGCTGGCCGTTGGTCGTGAGGGCCATCTATGCCGCAACGATAAGAGCCGCTGAGGCCAAACGACAGCGGAATGCCGGTGACGTAGTCGAAACCCCGAAACCTATCCTCGTGGCCGCTGCTGCCCCTTCGAAGCCCACCCTTGAGGAGGCGAAGAAATTCTACATTGCGGAGCGGGTGTCTGGCAGCCCGTTCGCCCAAAAGAAACGAAAGACACGCCTTGAAGCCATGATGCGCACCGTAAAGGCGGCATTGGGGGAAATCCCCACGCTGCCCGACTGGACCGTTGAGGACGCATATAAGGTTCGTGACTACCTGCTGGGCAAGGGCAACTTGAAGCCCTCCTCGGTTCGCCGAGAACTCAATGACCTCAAAGGCATTTTTTCGCTATACCGTGACAAGAAGCTCAGGAGCATGGATAATCCGTTCACCGGTATTGAGCTTCCGAAGAGCGTCATCACAGACAAGGAGGCGCGGGAGCCGCTGCCAACCGATGTGATCGCGGCTACAAGATCGCTCATCATGACGAAGGCAAATCCAGACCTGAAGCTGATTTGGCGTCTCCTCGAAGGAACCGGCTGCCGTCTGGCAGAGGTGACCGGTCTTAGGGTCCAGGATATTGCCCTTGACGGTGAGACGCCGCACCTGCGGATTGTCAGTCACGATGCAAGGCGGCTGAAGAACGCTTCTTCGGAACGGGAGGTGCCGCTGGTGGGCGACACCTTGGAAGCGGCAAAGGAAAGCCTTAATGCGGTGCGAGGGGCCGTCTTTGCGTTCGCCCGATACGCTGGTCCCGTGGGGCCAAACACGGCCTCCCAGTCCTTGATGAAGTGGCTACGGAAGGCCACAGACAACCCACTCCATACCGTCCATTCACTACGTCACAACATGGCGGATCGCTGTGACCTTGCGGGCGTACACCCGACTGACAAGGCCGCAATCCTCGGCCATCTGAACGCGGGAGCCAGCGAGAAGCACTACGGCTCCAAGGCGGTAAAACGTGTTGTCCTGGGGCGAGCAATGAAGCGTGCGTTTGGAATTGCAGCACCGCCAGCCTCCCATGAGCCATCAGCGGTGCCGGTGTCATTCGGTTAATGTGGCTCTCGCCTCAGTGCATCGTCTCCTCAGCCCGGCCAGCGAATGCGGCAAGGCGCTCAAGCCCCTCCGCGTGGCGCTCAAGCTCGTCCGCTTGGTCCAACCGTCCTTTAAGTGCGGTGAGCATTGCCTCGGCCATCATCTTGTATTCGCACGTCAGCCGGCGGTGCTCTGGAGCCCTGCCGGTCGCGTATGCTGCCTCCTGCTCCTCCAAGGTGATGCCGTGGCAACAGTACCTTGCCTGAAGATGACTACGGCTTCGCTACGCTTCATCCACACGAGAGCGTCCATCAATCAACAGGTGAGCGCGATGGGCTGAGGAATTCAACAAGACGTGAGACCAACGCCTCGCGATCTCGGAGTTGACACTCCCACACAATGAGAACATCCCAACCCGCCAATCTCAACATTTCTTCATTCGCACTATCCCGCTCCCTATTACGCGCAAGCTTAGGCCCCCAGTAGTCGATCCTGGATTTCGGCGGTCGTGAGAGTTTGCAGTGATGGTCGGCGTGACCATGCCAGAAGCAGCCGTGTACGAAGACAACCTTCGTTGTGCGTGTAAAATTCATACGCAGCAGAGCATGCGAATCGCAGTAGCCCCACGGTTGCCTACGGTCTGTGTCTATCCCGTTGAGGGAAACGCTGGCAGAATGTCATCTCGGGTCATGCCAATTGAAACGCGCCTTGGGGCGAATAGATCTTGACGGGGCCACGGGGGTAGATTGCCATATCCATCTTCAATGATGCCGCCTGAGGTTTTTGTGGTGCAAACATCTGGGGCCAAACGAAAGGCCACCGAGCAAATAGCTGTGGAATTCGGGATCAGCTTTTCGAACGTGTTAGGGCGTTTCTGCCGAAATAATCTCGATTGCGTTCGTCGCGGGCACTTGTGCGTTTTCGAGGCACCCAAGCCGGTGCACTTACTGCGCGTTGAGTACTACGCTGTCAAAAGTTCGAAACTCTTTGCCTCAGTTAACGCGCGGGGTTGCCGTCCCTGCCGAAGAACACCCGTTACTCGCACATAAGCACCAGCTGACATATGAGCCTTATCGGCTTTGAAATAGGCATCGGCGTCCAGTACGGTGCGAGCGCGGACGATTTCCCCTTCAGGGAGTAACAACGCGAGTACGACCGGACCTGACCTTCTCCCATCCTCACCCATCTCACCTTCGAGACGTTCGACGGTGCCGATGTAAGAGTCCATCTCGTCCTTTTCCTGAGCGATTAGCTCTCGACGGACCTCCTCGACACGGGAGAAATAGTCACGTTGGAAGCGAAGGCGTGGAAGGTTGTGTAACTTCGGGGCCTCACGCAGAGAGGACCATTCAAAGCCTATGTCCAAGGAATTGTCGACATGCTCATCATGCATACCCAGAAGGGCGTCACACAGATTAGATGAAATGAGAGGCGCATCCGACGCCTTCAGATCATCAACCAGCGTTTCGAGCGCATCCCCTTCTATCGCGGTCACCAACTCCCCCAGTGCCTTTTGAAGGGAGAGTGTCACCTTTCTCACGAACGGCGCATCATCAGCGTCAAACTCGATCCGACTTTGCGCATCCATCGAGTTGACCGGGCACGAAACACTAAGAATGAAGCTACCTTCCTCCGTCTGATTGAACCGAGACTTCTCCACGAATTGATTGGCCTCGGTCAGGTTCAGGCGGGGATGATTGGTGCGGGGTATCACTACAGTGCACGCTGAAGCCTTAAGCAGCTTCTCGGTGCTGGCAACGAGCGTCGAGGCATACGACAGTGGTAGAGACCTATCGTCGCCGTCGAAGAACACGCGGAAGCGCAGAACGTCATCACGCACGGTCGCCAGCTCAGACCATATGGCCTGCCATTTCGTCGATGTAATGTCAGCGAATTTCCCAATAACTTGTCTCAGCGTTTCATCGTAGTCCGCGGTGATATCCATCGGGAATACGAGCTGGCGGCGAGGATACTGAGCGCTGGACATTGCATAATAACGATGCTGTAAAGCTTCCTTCTGCAGAAACCAGCCCCGAGCCTTTAGGAAGTCGCGCAGGTCCATTGGGGTGATCAATGATCTTTCGCTCAAGGCTCGCTTCCCTTGTAGGTCGGCAGTTCGAATCTCGACAACGAGGTCATCAGCCCGGCCAATCCGACTGGGTTAAACTTCTGAACCCTCGGCAGATACACTGTCTGAGAGGTCGCGTTAGAAGAGGATTCCGCACCACGCAGACTAACCCAGTAGGCGCAATTTCTCAGCAGCAGAGCATCATCCGAATGGGATAGCCAATCCTCAGCGTGAGCAGGTAGAAACAACACCACCAGTATTCGAGGGGTGGCGACTTCAACCGACCGCAGATCATCATACCGTGCGATGCCGGCGAGGCTATAAGAAAAACTGCTGCCGACAATGGAAGGCGGCTTGACAGTAGCCTTGAGCTGGACCTTCAAGTCAACTTCCTGAAGAACGCCTCCCGAAAACGGCCCCCAAGCTGTTATCTTCGCGTCGATCCCCGCACCATCGTCATGCCTGCCGGCGACCTCGCATCCCATGCTGGCACTGGCCGCCACTGCGTGGATGTAAGCATAGCTCAATTCTGATTCGACATTCTGAGAGGTGAGCGGACGCATAATAATCCCACATCTGAGGCCTTAATGCTACTCGAAAACCTTTAAACGATTTGTTGACTTAAGCCATACTCCAGCGTGCAAACCAAACATATCGGCAGCGAGCGCCGGCAATGACCCATTGCCCCAATCTTTGGACGCTCAGCCGTCTGTCAGGACGAAGAACAAAATTGCGATACCTGCCTGCACAACGCTACCTGCAGCGATCCGTGTGGGCTCGCCGGCACGGCATGGCATGGGAATTCCCGATAATCTATAAGTTGCAGCGGCATGCCGGCGATGTTACTGTTGGGCAGACGAATGTTGGAACGAGGGGCCAATGCGAGGCAATCTGGTCGCACTCTTTCTGTTACCCTCGCTAGCTATCCACACCGCCGTGTGTAAAGCAGACGACGAAGTCGTAACCACCATTGATGCCCAGGCTCTTTTGGCTAAAAACTTTGGAATTACCTTAGGTAAGGCTGGACGCAAAGAAGAATGCCTGCCCCTGGAAGAACACAGCGGATTTCAGGCGAAGAAAGTGCCGTGCGAGATATTTACCGTAATGAAGAATATCAAGATCGATCAGTTGTTTAGCATTAAGCGCGATCAACCAAAAATCGATGATATCGATGCTAAGAATGAGAGTCGCGTCTACACGCTCAAAAATTGCCTTTCGAAAGATTCAGTATTTGACCGGACTGTTAAGATTCACACTGATGAACATCTCAAATTTACAACAAACACGGTCGTTACCAACGTGTCGGAAGCGTCGATGAGCTTTAGTGTTGACGCGTCTTTTTTTAAATTGATCGGCGGAAAGTATGGCGAAGGCGTAAAGGAGACGGTGACTCACTCGTTAAACGAAGGGCAGGAATACTATAAGGACCTAGGGCGGGATATAGACGAACCACTTCATTACCAGATCCCCTCGCACAAGAAATATATCATCTCAATTCGCGACGTTGAGAAGGGCGTGACCATTCCAATACACATCTCTGCCGTCCTCACCGCTGAGGTTTACCAAGAGATCAGGGCGCTCAATGGAAACGTGATACGCTCGACAAAAATTCGTACGATAGCTGAGTCTGATGCGGACAAAAGAACTGTTACCGTGGACGGGAAGCTCTATTATCAAGGCTCAACCTATGAGACCGACAGGGCTGAGTATGAGAGCGAAGTTAGCAAGGATGAGTGCATCCCACCCGAAGGAACCTCACTGAACTGAATCAGCTGGTACACTGACGATTACACATATTCACCTTCAGTGTGGAGGGAGTGCAGATGAGCACATGGCAAACGGTAAGGGCGATTTCTGTTGTAATAGCGCTAATGACCGTACCCAACGCCGCGTTGGCTCAAGATGCGCCTTCCCCGACGCAAAGAGATGAAACCCCGATCCCCATGGGACCTGGACAAATGGCGAAACAGCCGGGCGACATGTGCTACACCGGTCATTGCAAGTTATGCAAGATCGACTCTGACGGCGCGTGCACAGACTGCTCGCCCGATCCCGTGTGTGAAGAGCCCTCAAGCAGCAGCCGAAGCGAACACAGTGACTCTAACCAGGAAAGCCCTAGCCCCAGCGAAGATCAGAACTGATCGGGCGTAATGCTTGGCCCTTCCGCCTCGATTCCTTCGGACGCTCAACTACCATTCCTAGCATCAGCCCTGTCGTCGGTCTGAAGTGCAGAATTAAGGTTTCATTCGATATCAAATTAGTTCGATTTCAATCCGTGTTTTTTGGTGCTCCATCGAGCTTGTGCCGTCCCATATAGGCGCCCATGGTCTGCTGCAGTCCCGTTGGCGACTGTACCCTCGGATTAGGCAAAGCGATACGACGGCGTCACGAGGGGAAGCACGGCGCAACCTTCATGGTGTATCCTGAGATTCTCTTTTGGCAAAAATATGCAGCCTGTTGAGCACGAAGTTGCATCTGTTACAGTAAATTGCTACAGAAACAGCCGCAGTCGAGAAGCTAAGCATTTGAAATTGCAGGAGGCAAGCGCATGCTTCGATTCCGGCATGGGGCACCATTTCAGAGTAAGCGCGATTTTCCCCGCACCTTCTGCAATTGAGTGAGCTTTGGCATGAGGTGTCCACCAAAATAGGTGGACACCAAGTGATGGAAGAAGGTCAAAAACTTGCCGTGCGGCTGGTCGGTAGGAATGGGAGACGCCGTTTCGATCAAAGTTCGAAAGACCGCCTTATTGCGGCCTGCCTTGAACCTGGCGCATCGGTATCGAAACTCGCGCGCGATCACGGGGTGAACGCGAACCTCGTTTGGAAATGGATACGGAAACATACCCAGCCCCTTGCGTCGCCGCCGTCTTCGACATCGTCTTTTATTCCGGTGCAAATCACCGCGGCCAGCGACGAG
>NZ_AUFB01000032.1 GCF_000426285.1 Rhizobium leucaenae USDA 9039
TCGTAAGCGCTCATTTCCATGCGCGTTGACGCGGCCCGTTTGACCGGGGTCGCCGTCAGACGGCTGCCATTGGATCATGCAGCGGCGGTTTCAGCGTTTCAGCGAAGTTGAAGGGCAGCAGGTCGGTGATGTCGGCTTCGATGACACGCTGCGGTAATTCGGTAAGGACGTGACGCAGATAAGCCAAGGGTTCGATGCCGCAGGCGCGGCATGTCAGCATGAGGCTGTAGATGACGGCACTGGCCTTGGCTCCGTCCACGGTGTCGCTGAACAGCCAACTCTTTCTTCCCGTGGCAAAAATCCTGATGTCGCGCTCAAGCAAGTTGTTGTCGATCGGCATCCTGCCGTCTTCTGTATAGCGCGTCAGGTACTCCCATTGGTTCAGGGTGTAGGACACGGCATCGCCAAGCTTGGTATCGGGCAAGACCTTCGGCGCGATGTCGTCGAGCCATGCCTTGAGAGCGTTCAGGATGGGGACGCTGTGTTGCTGGCGGAAGCGGTGGATGCAGTGATCTCGCGTTTCGTCCTTATCCGGCTTCTCATTGCGCGCCTGGCTTTCAATCCGGTAGAGCTGCGCGAAGAACTTGAGCGCCTGCTCCGGCGGACCGCCGCCTTTCTTCCTTGCCTTGAGCGCGTCGACGAAGCGACGCCTGGAATGGGCCATACACCCAACATGGGTCGCGCCGTTCAATGTGCGCCAGGCGGTGTAGCCATCGCTCATCAAGATGCCGCGGTAGTCGCCGAGGAAGGCCTGCGGATAAATCTGGCCGCGGCCGG
The DNA here is from genome assembly GCF_000426285.1 of Rhizobium leucaenae USDA 9039. Taxonomy (GTDB): domain Bacteria; phylum Pseudomonadota; class Alphaproteobacteria; order Rhizobiales; family Rhizobiaceae; genus Rhizobium; species Rhizobium leucaenae. Next base: position 778 of record NZ_AUFB01000032.1, read on the forward strand.
GTTGATAATCGAGCAGCACGATTGGCTCGCCGCTGTCTTCCCCGCTCCTGTATGCCCACATGAAGGATGTGCTGGTGGCTTCCTTGTCCTTTTCCTTCAAGACCTGGACCGTGGTCTCGTCACCATGGATGAGCGGCTGCGCCCTGAGCCGCAATTTCAGGGCGTCATAGATTCGGGAGAGATGCCTCTCGCTCGATCCGATCACCCAATGCCCGAGAGCGCCGCGGCTGACGGGAACACCGGCACGCTCGAAGGCCTGGGCCAGGCGGTAGAGCGGCGTGCCATCGACATATTTATGGACGAGCGCGAAGGCCAGTGTCGAGGCCGTGGCGATGCTGCCCGGCAAGGCCTGCGCGGGCATTGGCGCGAGAATGACAGGCGTGTTGATGCCGGTGCGGTCGCAATGGCGGCAGGCATACTTGAACCGCACATTCTGCAGGACCTTGGCCTTCACCTCGATATGGAGCTGCTCGGTGACCGCCTCACCCATGCGATGCATCTGGTGACGGCAGCAAGGGCAGGCCTTCTGATCGTGGGCAATGTCATATTCGACGCGCTCGCGCGGCAGGTGTTCCGGCAGGGGCTTGCGGCCACGCTTCTTGCCCTCCGGCCTTTCGGTCGATGGCAAGCCGGTGTCCGGCAGGTGGACGACCTCGCCATCTTCTCCGCTGGCGTCGTCATCGGCAACCTGCTCGGCTTCATCGAAGAGGCGGTCCACGTGCTTTTCGCTCTTCGGCGCAAAACGATGCAGCCGCGCCAGCACCAACTCTTCCTCGAGCTTGACCACGCGTTCCGTGAGCTGACGGTTTTCCGCCTGCAGCGCCGCAATGCGCGCCATCAACTCCTCAACAGTGGGTTCGCCGGGTCGGATCATCAGATTCTTGAATCTGAACCGTTTCGCCCCGTCAACCGCAGACGTTGCGAACTGTCAGCCGGCGATCTGGTATTGCCGAACCGGATGGCGGACCATCGCGTCGATATCAATGCCGTCGAGAATCCAGTGTAATTGCTCGGTCGTCAGCGTTACCACCATCATCTCCCGACGTGGCCACCGGAACCGGTCTTCCGACAATCGCTTCAGCACCATCACAAAACCGGACCGATCGAAGAACAGGAGCTTCATCCGGTCACGGCGGCGATTGCAAAAGGCAAAGACCGCAGGCGCAAACGGGTCCAGCGCCATAGTCTCCTGCACCAGGACCGCAAGGCTGTTGATGCCGGCGCGGAAGTCGATCGGTTCGCGATGCAGGTAGACCTTGAGATCAGCGCCCAGTCTGAACATGACCCAAAGCTCCGATGATTGTCCTCAAAGCATCAGCATCACCGGATTCCAGCGTCAGCTTCACGCCGTTTGGTAGCAACGCGCTTATTTTGGAAGAACCTGACAGATTGGCCTTCCCCAGTGACGCCGGTTGGTCTTCCCTAAACGCGACCGGCATCTCCAACGAGGAGGTCCCGACAGGCAGGCTGCAGTCTGCCGCGACGACCGGGATAAACCGCGAGCTTGCAGATCCCGCCGAGAAGCGAGCCTCCCTGGCATCCTTGACCCATTTGCGCAGTAGGTTGGCATTGATCCCATGCGTAAGCGCAAGGCCGGATATCGACACACCAGGCTCAAGGCAGGCCGCAACAAGCCGCTCCTTTGATCCCGGATCATAGCGGCGTCGCCCATCACGTCCCACCAACCGCACTCGCAGTTTCTGCTCTTCGTCACTCATATTTGGTGTCCACCTATTTTAAGTGGACACTTCATGCGGCAGAGAATTCAACGCGAAAAGGCGCAACGAAATGAGCGCTTACCGCTATTCTTCATCACGGCCGGCACCCTTGCAATCGCCATCGGTGCCGGCCTCCTCTCCATACCGCATTGAAAGACGTGAAAGATGGTGGCTGACGAAACCGGAGATGAAGAGATGCAGATGCCGGAACGCGCGAAGAGGATGGGGGCGAATATCAATACCCTCGTTGGAATTCTCTCGATCGCCTCTTCGGTCGGCATGGGTGTCTGGGTCACGGCGAACAAAAGCCGCGATATCGAGGACCTGCAGGGTTGGCGGAAGGACTTTATCGTTCAGACCGAAGCGAATTCAGCCCGCGTCGATCAGCGCCTGCAGGCGATCGAAACGCGACAGTCGACCGCCGAAGGCGATATCAAGACGCTCGGCTTTCGGATGTCAGCAAGCGAACAATCGGTCGGGTCCGTACTCGCCTCGATCAAGGATCTGACGTCATCCGTCAATGAGCTGAATGGGATGTGAAGGTCGTTCGCGAGATTCTGCAGCGGCAGGATCGGCAGAGCGGCAATCAGCGCTGAGGAGGCAAAAAAATCCGCCGAGCGGGTCTCTGGATGCCTTCGGATTGTCGAGGTCGCTTCCGCGAAGGGAGTTGTAGGAAATATGGGAGGAGTCATGAATTCTCTGAAATCGATACTCTTAAGCGATCGGCGATGAATGTTGGTTGATCGTCGATAGAGATGTTGACAACGATGTCACCTGGCCGATCAAAATTAACCAGCAGACCAGTTGGAAACGCGTGGGCTGGTAGTGCTGCGTCAGAAATCTGAAACTGCACATCTATCTTTCCCAAAATGACAGAGTTTTTGCCGTCTTCATAGGTGACTGTTACGCTTGTTTTATGATCGCCAGCAGGCAGACCGAAAATTTGAATCCATGTGGCCATGGGTTGAATGAAAGGGGCTTGAAGCCTGATTTCGCCAGAATAGACCCCAATCAGGATGAGTTTGCCGTTGAACTCTTGACGTATGTCGTCGCAAAATACGACGCGAGCCCTTATTTCTGCCAATGTACGCCCCCTAGACCAGCGGCCGTCTTGGCGACATTTTGGGTTGGGGCCCTAGAATTCCATTCTGCTTTGCCAAATGAACCGGAGCTTTCCGTGACGCATGTGGAATGCCTCCGATTGGATAGTGCTTCTCTCTGGGGCCAGTGCCGTTCAGCTCGCAGGAAGCTACCATCGATAGCAAAAAGTAGTTCTGCTATCGTGTCTATCGTCCAGTTCCCGGGCGTATTCAGAAGACGAGATACTTGAGCAGGATCTTTACCGAGCCGGCGGGCAATGTTTGCGCGTGTTATACCGGCTTCGACACAAGCGTTCGCAACCATGTCAAAAACATCGTCTCGCGCGGTTTGAGTGACATAACCAAGTGTGCGATCGCTGATACGATCGTCGCTAGATGGCTCAGCCAATAATGATGTTTCGTGAGATGTATTCAGCATGTGTGGCCCCAATCAAAGGCGAATTTTGAGGAAACAGGAGATCCCATTGGGCTCGGCATCGTTTTACTGCTGCGCCAAAACGAAGATTGTCCCTAGCTTCCCATGTAAGCAGGATGAGACTATCGACTTGGGCGAATGCGCCGAAGATACGGATTTGCGGGCGCGGTTGTCGTATTCGCATATCCACGATTCCCTTACTTGTAGGAGCATTTCTCGCCACAAGAGTTGCGGGGTCTTTTCGCATCGGGTCCATGGCAAATCGAATTGCCCTTCCGGTGGTGAAAGCATCTATTTGAGCTCTCGCTTCACCCGCAACTCTATCAAATCGAGCATGAACAGACGCTCCACCATTTAGAAACTCACCGACTTCCGTTGATACAAAAATGTTTCTTTCCACTCCACGCCCAGGAAGCATCGGTCTTACGAACGACAGTCGGCCTGTTGAAACGTGGTTTTGCAATTCCTCCAATATTGACATATAAGTCAACAAACCTCTATCAGCAATCGGCTATTGAATGAATTTTTGGTAATTGGCGGTTCTTCATTGCCACCCCGGCCTTGTTCCAACAGCAAGAGAGCCGATTCGTAAATTTCTTCATGTTAAGCGTCGGTTATTTGGAATTTGGCCCTTAGGTGGCTGATCAAGGCCATAGATATCCCACCCGTTGCTGTCAACGATATCAAAAAAAGGCGAATGTCGATGCCGACAATTCGCTCAAAGGTGTGTATTCCAATGAAACCGGACAGGAATTCCGATCTTTAACCGGACGCTTATTCCAGCGTTTTACCGGACGCGATTCCGAGGCGAAGCCGGACGATGTACAGCGTCTCTGGGTCTGAGTTGATCATTGTCGGCGAATATCGGGCAGGTCAAGCCTGAGTTGCATTCTCGGCTGACAGGTTTCGATGTTTGCGCAGGCTCTCACCGGAAAGTTCGATGCGGTAGGCGTTGTGGACAAGGCGATCCAGCACGGCGTCGGCGATCGTGGGATTTCCAATCATATCGTACCAGTGGTCCACGGGGATTTGGCTGGTAACAATGGTCGAGCGCTTCTCGTATCGATCCTCGACAATCTCCAGGAGATCGCGTCGTTGCTCGTCGGTGAGCTTCTCCGGCCCCCAATCGTCCAGGATGAGGAGATCGGCTTTGCCCAGGCTCTTGAGCATCTTTGCGTAGCGACCGTCGCCTCGTGCCAGGGCGAGCGCGGCAAAGAGCCGTGGCACGCGGTGATAGGCGACGGCAAGATCCTCCCGGCACGCCTTTTGACCGAGAGCGCAGGCCAGCCAACTTTTGCCGACGCCGGCAGGACCGATCAATAGCAGGGAGTGCCGCTGTCTGATCCAGTCGCAGGTGGAAAGCTTGAGGAAGAGGTTGCGATCGAGACCACGCGCTGCTCGGAAATCGGTATTCTCGATTTGGGCGTCATGGCGCAGCCTGGCGGCACGGGCTCTGGCTTCGAAGCGCTTCTGGCGACGCGAGGTCTGTTCCCGTTCGAGCAGGATCGCGAGCCATTCGCCGTGCTGGAGGCTTCTCGCTTCCGGTTGCATTTCCAGTTCCTGGAAGGCGGAAGCCATGCCGGAAAGGCCGAGTTGGCGCAGCGTATCTACAGTGGGATTGGTCAGCATTCTTGATTGTCTCGTTAATGAAAGTAGGCTTTGCCGCGAAGATTGGCATGCTCGCCGACGGCGGCAGGTTCGGCGGAATGTCGTGGTGCCTTGTAGGTGCTGATGAGCGCGGTGATGCTTTTGCAGGTCAGTCCGCCGATCTCGACGGCACGGGCGGACACCGCCTCGGCCTGCATCGTAGGAATTGCCCGATAGAGCTTCAGCACGCCGAGGCAGGTTCGAAAGCCTTGTTCCGGATGAGGACGGCTGGCCAGGATAGCGATGATCAGCCCCTCGGTCTGAGGCCCAATGGAAGCGCCCCAGCGCTGGAACCTTGCAGGCGACCATTCGGCATAGCGCCGGTGCGAGCTGGGCATATGGTCAGGATCGGTTCCGTAGCGTGATCCGCCGTAACGACGCTGGTGGACTGCGATCCTCTTGCCCTTGAAGAAGACCTCGATCGTGCGGCCCGTGGCCCTGATATCCACCTGCTGTCGGATCAGGGTATGGGGCACGGAGTAGAAATAGTGCTCGAACTCGACATGGTAGTCGGTCGAGACCCGCGCCAGCTTCCACTCGGCGTATTCGTAGTCCTCTGCCGGAAGAGCCGCGAGTGCCGGGCGTTCCATGGTCTTGAACATCTCCTGGCGGGTTTGGCCCAACCGCTTCATGACGTGCGTGTTGATCCGCTCGACGGCATCCCGGATGGCGGCGTTAGCTTCCTCCAGTGAAAAGAAGGTCTGATTGCGTAGCCGGCCGAGGATGCAGCTCTGGGCGAAACGTACGCCGGCCTCGACTTTTGGCTTGTCTTTCGGCCGCTTCGGTCGCGCCGGAAGCACGCCGACGCCGTAATGGGCAGCCATCCTGCCGAAGCTGTGGTTGATCTCCGGATCGTAGAAGCTCGCCTTGTTGACGCCGGACTTCAAATTATCCGGATTTTGTGTCCCGAACGGTTATGTGCCCCGCAGCCTGGTGATCCAAGCGCTCTCGCCGACACGGGGCACATAACGATCAGAGGTCGGCGAGCCATTCGAGAAGCTTTGGCTCGCTCTGCCAGACTGGCTTTCGGGGAGGTCCCACCGAAGAACTAGCAAGTCCCTGGCAAGCCTCAAGCGCCTCCTGCTTCATCCTGATGCTAATCTCGGCATATCGGTTGGTTGTATCGAGGCTGACGTGGCCAAGCCAGCCTCTTATGACGTTCACGTCGACGCCGGACTCGAGGAGATGAACGGCCGTCGTGTGTCTCCAAACATGTGGAGATATGGACCTCTGTCCATTGCCAATGCGAATATTCGAACCATGACGCCGGACAAGCTTATATAGGCCGAACCGCGTCAGCGGCTTCCCGACGTTGCTGAGGAATACCGGACTTTCTGTAGCGGCTGGGTGGCGTCGGTTACGCAGCATCTCGCCAAGCAGGCGGGCAGTCTCGGGCCATAGTGGACAGGTCCGCCACTTGTCGCCCTTGCCGTGCAGGTTCACCCGCGGTGAGGAGGTCAAAACCAACTGATCGACGATCAGTCCGGTGACTTCCGTTGCGCGGGCGCCCGTATTGTACAGGAACATGAGCAGCGCCTTGTCGCGGATGGCCAGCTTTCCGCTGCGCGGCAGTTTGTCGAAGAGCCGTTCGACCTCGTCGCGCTCGAGATAATAGGTGGCTGCTGGCTGCGCACGCTTCCTTGGGATGGCGGCGACGCGTTCGGCCTCCGGCAGCACTATAGGTTCCTGGCCCCCGGCATTGGCGAAGAAGGTGTGCAGCATTGCTAGCCGGTGGTTCCGTGCTCGGATGCCGTTGCCGCGCTCGGATTCAAGATGGGCGAGAAATGCCCGCACATTGTCGGCGCTGAGGTTCTCAGCCTGAGCTTGCTGATCGGGGTTCGGTTCTCCCGGGCCAAGAATAGGAGAAACAACCGGATCCCGTCGCGGTAGCTCCGGATCGAGGTGGACGCCAGACCCTTCTCGGCTTTGAGATGGTGTTCGAAGAACTGATAGACGAGGCTGCCGACGGTTCTCATGGCCGTCCTCCATACGAAAGCGGTGCTGCAAAGCGTTCGAAGCGCTGGCCGGCGGCTTCAAGGAGATCGGCTGTAACGGTGAGATAGACGGCGGTGGAAGCGGGGTCCACGTGGCCCATGAAGGTCGACAGCTTAACGAGCTTGTCGGTGGGATTATGTCCGTCGCGATACCACCGCAGAAGTCGCCCGACCGCAAAGCTGTGTCGCAGATCATGCACGTGAGCCGGCGTTCCTCCCGCTGGGATTGGTATGTCCAATTGATCGGCCAGCGAACGGAAAATGATACTGATCGTGCCGGGGTTCACCGCTCGACCCCGCAGGAAAGAAAACAGCGGCGTGTCGGGGGTAACCGAAACTACGTGCTGTGATCGCAGCGTCATGAACGCATAAAGGCGCTGTGCCAGCTGCGGCCCCATGGGAATGAGCCTTGACTTGGAAAACTTCGTCTCGCGAATGGTGAGCACGTCACGATCCCGATCGACATCCCGCCAGCGCAGGCGCGCAACCTCGCCGACGCGCAGACCAAGCCCGAACAACAGGCTGAAGATGATGGCATAGGCAGGCCCGCGAAGCGGGGCGTTGTTCTGATCCGGGAGCTCGGCGGCGCGATCGATGAGCTGTTGAGCGGTCCGCAGATCCAGGATGCAGGGCGGTCTCGGATTACCTCGGCGGCGCGGCTTCATCGTGACAGGAGAACGATCAATAAAGTCATGCTCGACCATCCACTCGAACAGCCGGCCGACGACGCCGATCAGATGGTTGAAGCTTCGAGGCCGCGAGCGCGGACGGCTCAGGAAGAATGCATCGAGGAGCGCCGGGGTGATCTCGGTCAGGTTCGTCACCGCTTGAGCGTTGAGGTAGCCGTCGAACATCCGCAGCACCTTGTCTTCGACGTCATAGCGCCGGTTGAGCGCGCGCTTGTGGCGAAGGAAAGCGACGATGTAGGGTGCGATCGGGCTTGAAGGCTCGGGAAGACGCGGGCTCATTGCAGATCCTCCCCATCACCCAGAGCTACTTCCCGCAAGCCATCGACCTGGACCTTCGCGTAAATCATGGTCGAGGAGGCAGCGCGATGCCCGACATAATCGCCGATGGTCTTGAGCGAAAACCCCGTGTCTACCAGGCGCTGGACGCAGGCATGACGGAGAGTGTGTGATCCTGGACGGCTAACCGGAATCCCCGCGCGATGAAGATACTTGCTGGCAGTGGCCGACACCGCAGAGTGTGTAAGTGGCGATTGTGGGGCCAAATGCCGCCAGAAAAGCAATCGGCTTTGAACGTCAGGCCGCCCGTTCCTGAGGTAATCCACGATCGCCTCACCAACGACGGGGGCCAGCGGATAGGTGGTGCTGTGCTCGGCCTTGCGCCCGTGCACATGCAGCCGATCGCGCTTCCAGTCGACATCGTCGAGCGTCAGCAGCGCTACTTCACGGGAGCGCAGCCCATAAACGGCCATCAGCAGCAGCATGGCGTAGTCGCGCCGGCCAACCACGGTGCGCCGGTCCACCTGATCGAGCATATCCTGGACCGAACTCCAACTAATCGATCGAGGGATATCGGCCAGCCGATAACGTTGAGGTATCTCGACCAGCTTGCTGATGTCGCGCTGAAGGACGTGTTCCCGATGCAGGTATCGCAGGAAGACCCGCAGGATGCTGGCAAGACTGATCATCACGGTGCGGCCGAAATGCGAGGCCTGTGTCGTGATGAAGGTCGTCACCACCGGTAATGTAAGCGACTTCGGATCGCATCCTATATCGCCGAGATGTCGCTCGAAGACGCGAAGGTAATGCCGGTAATGCGCGATGGAGCTTTGCCGCAACCCTCGCTCATCTCGGAGATAATCGAAGAACCCTGGAATCTGGATTGCAAATGGATCGGGCAGCGAAGGTCTGGTGCGGTCATCGCCTGCCTTCCATACGACCAGGCTGAAGAAATGCCGCATGATGCCAGTGACAAAGTTGCGGTCGCGTCGACGTGCATCAGCCGATCGACCGGAATGACGATTTGACAACCAATCAGCGATGAACGGCTCGAAGAGCCCTTCCGCTTGTTCTATACGTTCGACATTCTGGCCGGCAGTGAATGCCGCAAACTTCACCAGCACGGGAACGCGGCGATAGATGCTTCGAGGCGTATAGGCACGTTCGCACAAAGCCTTCACATACTGCTCGATCTGCGGCCCTAGCCAGCAATCCATAATCCGATCGATAGTTTGTGGTTTGACGAAAAAGTGTTCCAACATGACAACCTCCATTCTGAATTAAGGGGAATAGGAGGGTGCGCTCGTTGTTCGCCAGAGATGTGCCGCCACAGACAATCTGGTCGTTTGATCACAGAAACTTACGCCCGCCGGGGCGCATAACCGTTCGGGACACAAAACCCCGATTACGTGCCCGGGCACGTAATCGTAGACGATAAGGCGCGGCACGCCGCCGAAATAGGCGAACATGCGCACGTGCGAGCCGATCCAGTCCGGCAGGGTCTGAGTCCAGGTGGCTTCTGCAAAGGCATAACTCGATGCACCGAGCACGCCGACAAAGATCTCCGCCTCGCGGATCTCGCCGGTCTTGCGATCGACGATCGGCAGCTTCTTGCCGGAATAATCGACGAACACCTTGTCGCCAGCAATGTGGACCTGCCGCATCGTTGGCGTCAGACGCCGCTCAAAGCCGCGGAACAGGTCGCAGAACCGACTGAAGCCGTAGCCATCAGGATAGACGGCTCGATATTCCTCCCACAGGATCGTCAGGGTCACGCCGGGCTTCTTCAGCTCGACCGCAATGACACTCCAATCCGGCTCTGGTAGTCGCCGTACCCCTTGTTTGGTGCCTTGCCGGGCGAAAAGTTTACATTCCAGGACGTCGTCCGTCAGATCGGCAGGCAAAGGCCAGGATAGCCCTGCCGTCGCAGCTCGCCCGATCCCGTCCTGCACCGTGCTGCGGGCAATCCCGAGCAGATCGGCAATATCGCGAACGCTCACGCCATCTGATCGCAGTCGAAGTAAATGTCGTAGTTGTCTCATGGTCAGCCTTCGTCTCTTCGACATGCCATCTCCTCAAGTTCAAAAGGAAATGCATGCCAAGGTTGCTGACCCAGGGGCACTGCTTACGTTGAAAAACGTCCGGTATCAAATCGGAATCGCGTCCGGTTAATTCTCGGAATCGTGTCCGGTTTTTGATCGGAACGCCGTCCGGTAAATCATCGGAATCTACACTCAAAGGTTTTGCCCGGGCGCCCGCCTCGGCACCCGTCCCACCATCTTTCAAAACAATAACGGCGCTGCAAGTAGCAACGCCGCTCATAAAATGCTGATTCCCGAACAGGCCGCGCCCGCAGGCCGAAGGGCGTATATGATCCACGCCATTATCACGTTCTAATTCAGCGGTCGGAAGTGTGCCTCCGACGATTGAAACAGAGCACTTCATGGAAACTGTGCCCCTATCCCTAATCGGATAGGGGCTTTTTGCTTTTGGGTGCCCGCTTGGGCGTTGCTGTGCGAAACACCGTTGTCATGAAGTCCGAAGAAACAACGCATTACCAGGTCTGTCGATTGTACCGCGCGAACGAGCTTCACGCCCGGTGAACGGCTCAAACTCATCATCGCCGTCGAGATATTCCAGCTCGTGGTCAATATGGTCGATCGCCCAGCACAGCGCCTCGATCTCGCTTCTCAGGTGCTCCGCCAAGTCCTCGGTAATGATGGCGATATCGGCAGCAGGCAGGGAGGCCTTGCTGTTGATGATCTTGATCGCATCAGCCTCAAGGCCGGCAAGATGATGCTTCGCCCGCTCGATCTGGAACAGTAGCGTGCTGCGCTGATCCATCAGGTATTCTCTGGTTTCGTCCATCATTTCGGCACCCGGCACGGCTCAGCACAAAGGAAAGCCCTGAGGGGGAATCCGCAGGGCCAGAGAAGTGAGAGATATCGGATGGAAAGGAGCTCCGATAACTTTGGTCTAAAGGACGTCATGTCCTGACCACGATGGCAGAAGTTTGCCAGAATTCCGCCTCGCCGTAAAGTTCAGACTAATGGTTGGTCACCAAGCGGACGCTGAAAGCTTCGTGCGTCAATGAAGAAGCTGCGCCACCATCAGCACCAACGTGCTTAGGCCCGCGCACACTGTCAAAGCAGTCAAAATCGAAGTCGACATCATATCGCTCCTCAAATCAGATTTTGCGAGCTGACTACTGCAGCGGTGGGGGCGGTGTTCTCATGGGAGGGAAAAGATGAGAGCGACCCGACCTGTGGTCGCCGATGACGTCGCAGCTTTCTCAAGCGTCGCCGGCGTTTCTTGGCGATATCGTCGGCAACCGTCGAGACGTAGCCACTATATTCGGGAAGTTTGCGGTCATGGAGCGTATTGCGCCTGATCTCACGATTGATGGTCGATCGGTGACGGCCGAGCTTACGTGCTATCTCGTTGATCGGCACCTTGCGCTCGACTAAATGATGCAGGCGCCGCCGATCGGCGAGGGTCAATTGCGAATAGTGCATAACGACAAGCTGTGGCGTAATCAGGAATATGAAACTGGAGAGCGGTTTTCCGGTGACGCTCGAAGCTTTCCAAAGAAAAATAGCCACCAATATAGACCCCGTTGGGAAGATGTCTGCTGACATCCCTACTTCTGCGAAACGTATGGCACGGGCGCGGACTTGCGCGCAGCCGTCGGGCGCTCCACCAGAATGGTTGTTCGCGGGAGGTCGTACGCCACGCTCAACGCCTTGAGCTCGTCGTCCAGGCGCTTGTCCGCTTCGTTGAGGCGGTGATGAAGGCGATGGTAATCCGTCCAGGTCGGCGTCCGGAAGGTCTCGAGCCATCGCGAAGGCTGCTGAACGTCGCGCGTGAGTGTCCACTGGCGTGCACCGACGCGGCTTTGAACCAGCCGACGCCTGCGCATGATTTCAAGAAAAAGGTCAGCATTCTCGTCCGCCACAGCGTATTCTGTCGTGACCAGGATCGGGCCACTTCGCGGCTTCAGATCAAGTGCCGGCACAGGCGCATCGAAAGCGCCGGAGGCTTCGAGCTCCGACTCTAGGCGGTTGCTGATCGGGAGCTTGACCCCAAGTGCCGCAACAACCAAGGAGGACGCAGCAGAACATGCCAGGGACAGGGAGAGGGAATGATTTTCCGCGATAATTCCCCAGAGCCAACTGCCCCCGGCAATCCCCCCATAGGTGAAGGCGCTGTAGATGGAAATCGTGCGACCCACGACCCAACGTGGGCTTGCCAACTGCACATTGACGCCGAACCCCGACCATCCCGTCACCCAGCCTGCGCCCCCGAAGGCAAGGCAGACTGTTGCGATGATAAGGGAGGACGTCAGAGCAAGTGAGATGGCACATGCCGCACACGCGACGCATGCCAGAACGATCAGCAGCTCCTGCGTGACCGCGCGCCTGAGTGGCGGGTTCACGAGCCCCGCGACCAGCGCGCCGGCGCCAAAGCCCCCCATGAGAATACCGTAGTCGATCGGGCCGCCCTTCAAAAGGTCTCTCGCGACGAGCGGCAGGAGCGCCAGCATTGAGGTTCCGGTCAGCCCAAAGAGCGTCCCGCGGACAATGGTCGCCTTGATTTCGGAGGATATCGCGGTGAAGCGCAGGCCATCATAGATGGCCGTCATGAGCGCTTCCCGGGGGAGGGGCGACGCTTTCACGGTCCACTTGTTTCGCCACAGGGCGGTGAGGGGCGCGACGAAGCCGAAGGTGGTGAGCGCGAATGTGACGAGCGGCCCGAATACAGCAACGATGATGCCGCCGAGGGCGGGACCGACGCTACGGACCGTGTTGAAGCCGACATTAAGAAGTGTCACGGCCGACGGCAGATGGCGGCGCTCCAGCATATCGCCAAGCGAAGCGCGCCAAGCAGGATCGCTCAATGCGATACCGCAGCCGTCAAGGAAACTGAACGCCAGGATCATCCATGGATCGGTGATGCCGAAGGCCATGAGGATCGTCAGCATCGCCGAGGCCGCCATCATCAGGCTTCGACCGACGATCATGACCATGCGCCGACTGTAGTTGTCGGCAATCGCGCCAACGAAGATCGCAAGAAAAAAGGCTGGCAGCGTGGATGAGGCCTGAACGAGGGCAACCATGACATCGGACGTCGAAACCGTGGCCATGAGCCAGCTGAGCGCTACCGTCTGCATCAGCCAGCCCAGGCTGGAAAGCTGCGACGCGAAGAAAATCGAACGGAACGTCGAATTCTTCAGTGGCGCCAATAGCCCTATGGATGCTGTCTCTTCTTTTGAAGGCATGTCATTCAGTCTCTTTCGGGCGGGTCACTTCGGCCGTGCTTGACGGGCGTATTCGGCGATGAGGGAAAGGAGTCGTACTTCGGTCTGCCATCATTTGTCGCTTGCCCAGTCGACGCTTTGTCCAAGAGTTCGCGGGCCAGGCATCGGCGCGTGGCGGCAAGGCCGGAATCGAAAACCGAGGGAAAAGCGGCTGTCGTCGAGCAGGGATCGACGACAGCCGAGCGAACCAGGATGGCAGGGGTTGATGCCACTCCCAGGCCAGGAGCTGTGTTCGGCTTGCGGCTAGTCTCCACAGTCTGAACCGTGAGGTTTTGTTTCTGGCCGACGCCATTATGGGACCGTTGCCGCTGCTCGATAAATGGCCTCATCGCAAGATCACCTCATGGACGCGAAACGCGCGCGACCGGTTGGCTCCGGGTCCGTCGCGTGTCTGTTGTGCGCTCAATCACAAGATCAGTTTCCGGAGGCTTGTCACTCATATGCAAAGCGGCGAGAAGCTGTACGACTTCCTGATCCCACGGGGAGAGACGATGATGCAAACGCAGGAAATCCATCCAGGTCGGCGTGCGGAATGTTTCTGTCCAACGGGAAGGCTTTCGAAGATTTCGCTGGAGCGTCCAGTCACGTGCGCCTGCCCGGGCCAGGGCGTATCTTCGAGTGCGCATGTGATCGAGGAAGATGTCCAGGTCGCTGTCGTCTATGGCATATTCCGTCCTCGCTGCAATCGGGCCGCTTCGGGGCTTCAGATCAAGCGCCACCGTTGGCGCCGGATAAACCGAGCCCTGCTGGTCTGCCTCGGCCGCCAGATGCACCGGCAGGACGAACCCTGATGCGGCGACGAGTAACAGGGCCGCTGCGGCAAGTTCGAGAGAAGATGCAAGCGAATAGGTCTGGGCGACGGTGCCCCAGATCCAACTGCCGGCTGCCATGCCGCCGGAGAGGAATGCGTAATAGATGGAGAGCGTACGGCCGACGACCCAGCGCGGACTTGCCAATTGCACCCAGACGTCGAACCCGGTCCAGGTGATGACCCAGCCGGCGCCTCCGATGACAAGCGCAAGTGTCGCCAAAGGTACTGAGGAGGTGAGGGCAAGTGAGATGCAACAAAACGCGCAAGCGATGGAAGCGATCGCCATCAGCCATTCCTGAGGAATCAATCTCCTTAAGAGCCGGTTGTTCAGTCCGGCGATGCAAGCGCCTGTTCCGAAACCGGCAAACAGTATGCCGTAGATGATTGGTCCGCCGGCCAAACGATCGAGGGCGACAAGCGGCAGAAGAGCAAGTATGGCAATGGCGGCAAGGCCGAAAAGGGTGGCACGTATGATCGCCGCCCGGATGTCGGAAGAAAGCGCCGTGAACCGCATTCCGTCATGGATTGCTGTTGAAATTCGCTCTGCAGGCAGCGGAGACTTGCGGACGTGCCACTTGTTGCGCAACACCGCGCCGAGAGGCGCTAAGTTGCTGCAGGCGGCAAAGAGAAAGGCCGCCAACGGACCGAGGAACGCGAGAATGGCTCCGCCCAAAGCCGGTCCAACGCTGCGCGTCATGTTGTATCCGACCGACATAAGCGTCACCGCAGCCGGAATATCTCGCTTGTCGAGGATATCGCCCACCGAGGCATGCCAAGCGGGGTCATTCAGCGCAAAGCCGCAGCCTGCGACAAATCCCAGACCTAGAATCAGCCAGGGACTAACGAAGCCGAAGGCGGCAGCAATCGCCAGTACGATGGAAGCGAGCGCAATCAATGAGAGCCCGGTGATCATGACCGATCGACGGCTATAGGTGTCGGCGATTGCTCCGGCGGGAATGGAGAGTATGAATGCCGGAAGCGTCGTTGAAGCCTGCACAAGCGCGACCATCAGATCCGAAGCGGAGATCGTCGCCATGAGCCAACTGATCGTGACGGTTTGCACCAGCCATCCCAGGTTGGCGACTTGCGTGGAACTCCAGATCGAACGGAATGCTATACTGCGTAGCGGATCAAGGGTGGTTGGCCCGCGCGCGGTGACGTCTTCGATCTGCATTCTTGATGGCTCTGAGCTTCGCATTGACACCGTGACGCCACAGATTATCCGCAACTCGGATACGAATTTCGGCGTTATTGGAGTTCTTGGCGCAGGAACCCTGCGTTGAGCGGGAGTGTATCAGGCAGTCCGACCAGTTCTAGCACGTTGCTGGCTTATTATTGAGCTTGTATGCCGTTTTTCCTTCCTGAACGATTATCCCTTCGGAAGTGCGTACCGGAGCACGCGCAATTCGTCCTCATCGCCGAGGGAAATTTCCAACACACGATTGGCGAGATCGTCATCGTCGTCGAGTTCGGCCATAGCCTGTTCGAACAGCTCGATCTGCATATCGAGGTCCATACCGGGCGGGCGGTTTAGGTAGACAGCCCGGCATGGATGGCAACGTCTGCATATTGCCCCTTCGTCCCGGGCTTGTCTTTCGGCCCGCGGAAGTCGACCGAGTTCTTCGTGAC
Source organism: Rhizobium leucaenae USDA 9039 (assembly GCF_000426285.1). Lineage (GTDB taxonomy): Bacteria > Pseudomonadota > Alphaproteobacteria > Rhizobiales > Rhizobiaceae > Rhizobium > Rhizobium leucaenae. The sequence goes on from NZ_AUFB01000032.1 coordinate 16,374, forward strand.
GAACGTCCAGTCGCCCTAAAGAATGATCGGTGTGAGCTCCCAGTCTTTCAGGCCACCCAGTTTTCATCCAGACGACATGGCTCGTTTCGCCATAACCTTTTTCCAGCGCCATCTTAGCCAGTTGAGGACTGAGGCACTCATCAATCAGAAACTTCATCCCGCCTTCGTGCGACGGGGGACGCGACGATCTGTGAGGATGACCGAACCTTCGGGAAGCTCGCCCAGCACGCGGGGCCGCCCGCGCAAGGGATTAGCTTCCGCATAGATTGTCGCGAGCCTGATCTTCTCTCTGTCCAGGCCAGGCCAGGTTTCGAGAATGCGCTCCGTGGAATTGCCCGCGGATACGGACGCGGCAACATCATGGACAGGAACGCGGGTGCCTCGAATGACAGGCGTCCCACCAAGGATGTCGGCCGACGATGTGACGACCTCCCGTGCTGCGGCAAGGTCGTCCAGCCGCTCGCTCGCGCCCCTCATAAAGGGCATGAGATCGATCGTCAGAAACTCGTGGTGCACGGTCCAATCTTCAAGCAACAGGGCGGACCACGGGAGGGTGCGGGCTCTCGCAAGCCGGGCCTCCGCCGTCCGGATAGTAGACAGGCGTTCTTCCGAGGTAAGGCGGCGGGCGCTTTCGAAGTAAAACGTGATAAGCGAGCAGGCTCCGGCGAGGACATGACGACCGTTGTCGAGCGATATGAACGCTTCCGGCAAGATGTGCTCGTCGATAACGCGATTGACGTCGCGCAGGCTCACGCGCGAGACAACGGCAGCCTCGCTCGCCTTCAGCATCTCGGCAACTGCTGGCATGGTTGAGCCATCGGTATTAATTCTTCCGATGGGTCGGAATATATAACTTGTTGGGGGCGATATCAAGGCCTGGGACGGATCGGCGGTCGCCGGTTGGACTTGAGGCATTGGGTTGATGAGGACGAGCCAAGATCGAAATCGCCGCTGGGCAATCGTTATATTGGTGCGCTATTTCGCTCCTTATGACGTCCTCTAGCGGAATTCCGCATTTTGCTTTATCTTAGAGTCATACGAAATTCCGGACACCGGCCAGCAGGCGAGCGATATTCCGCATGAGCACTACGATTTTCAATACTCTTGGCGAGCAACTGCTGGCCGCCCGCAAACGACGCGGTCTCAGCCAGCCTGCACTTGCGACAAGGCTCGGCCGGGACCGGGCACGAATATCGGAACTCGAAAGGGACCTTGCAACCGATCGACGGGGTAGGGATCGACTGACGCTGTTTGCCGAAATCTGCGATGCCCTCGACCTTGTGCCGGTCCTGCTGCCGAAGTCCCGGATGGGGGAAGTGAGGCAGTTGATTGGCGATGCTAGAGAACACCAGAATAAAGGTACGGCGGCCAGCGCATTTGAGGAACTTTTCGTCGATCTCGATGAAGACGACAATGGGGAACCGTGATGGCGAAATCTTCGGCGATCCTTGGCGTCCATCTTCTGGATCAGAACATCGGGAAGGTGAGGGTAGGGACCCTGACGCGCGATAGTGACGGCGCGGTCGCGTTTGTCGTTGCGGAAACGTTCCTGCGGGATCCAAGGCGGCCAATTTTGAGCCTGGGCTGGTTCGATCCTGACGATGACGAGGGCACACGCAATCGTCTGGCGCGGCGTGGGGACAAAATTGGGCTTCACGGCACATTGCCACCATGGTTTTCAGGATTGCTTCCAGAGGGCGCCCTCAGGGACCTCGTGTTGAACGAGATGGGGCCGGGCGATCACGATGAGTTCGACGTCCTGACCCGCCTCGGCGGCGATCTCCCCGGCGCAATCCTCGTCGTCCCCGAAACAGCGGTTCCAGCGTCAGCCGGCCCGATCACCATTGAAAAGAAAGATGGTGTGGATGTCCCGCTGCCCGATGGCACGGTCAAATTCTCGCTCGCCGGTGTGCAGCTCAAGTTCACGGCCAACGTCGAGGGCGACAGATTGACGGTTCCCGGTCGCGGTAACACCGGCCGCTGCATCATCAAGGTGGCAAGCGAGCGATACCCAGGGCTGCCGGAAGCTGAACATGCGGCCATGCAGATGGCAAGGACGATCGGCGTGCGGACAGCAAACTGCCGGCTTGTCTCCAGCACCGCGATCAGCGGCATCCCTGCGGAACTGTTGGCTCATGGTGAGCGCGTTCTCGTCGTCGATCGCTTCGACCGTGCCGACGATGATCGTCGCATTCACATCGAAGACGCAGCCCAAATTCTAGGAGCGATCGGCGATCGAAAATATACGATGGCGACGACCGAGACCATCATCAACATGGTGCGCCGCTTCAGCACCGACCATCGCGATGACATATTGGAAGCCATCCGCAGGGTAGTTGCAGACGTGCTTTTAGGCAATGGCGACAACCATCTCAAGAACTGGTCTTTCCGTTTCCCGGCACCTGGCGAAATCCGGCTGTCGCCGGCCTACGATATTGTCCCGACCGTTCTTTACATGCCGTCCGACACTATGGCGCTGAGGTTCGTCAAAACCCACAGCTTCGAAAGCGTGAACCTGCATCGCTTTGAGAGGGTCGCAAGTTTTCTTCGCCTGGACGCGAAGCTGATCACACGCGAGGTCGTTGCGACAGTCAGGCGTGCGCTGGAGCATTGGCCGACATCGGCGCCTAAACTACTGGGGGAAAAGAAAGCAAAGCAGCTTCTTGATCGCCTTGGCACGCTGAGCCTGGTGGACGAAGTGCGGCGTCAATCGTAGTCTTTGGCTCACGTCGGTCCGGGCCTTGCACTCTCTCTAATTCACCCCTATGTTTGGGGGTGGATTAGAAAGGGCAATAGGATGGAACATCTGACAACGGCACAAGCGGCTTTTGTGGTTGATGCGCCTCTAGACACTTTCAAAAAGGTTGTCGAGCGCGCGCCGATCAAGCCGCAACTCGTGAAGCGAGGCGGTCGGAATATTAGGCAGTTCGGTCAAGCCGAGCTGGTATTTCTCCATGCCTATGACGAACTCAAACAGGCGCTGACACCCAAGAGCCAGTCCGAATTCTACGAGGCGTTGCGAAGCTCTCTCAAACGCGGTCACGCGAAAGAGGTCGTGTTCGGTAAACAGCGCTACGACATTGGTCAGCACCTGGTCTTCGTCGAGCGTAAGCTGAAGGAACTCGACAAGCTCACTGCTCAAATCGACCTATCCGGCAAGGAACCGCTAATCCGGGGAACGCAAATCGAGGCGCATCGGATTGCCGCTCTCCTCGACGCCGGCGCGACTGTCAAAGATGTCCTTCGCGACTATCCCTCCTTGAAGGAGCAACAGGTCGTTTCCGCGGGAGTCTATGCGGAGGCGCATCCGAAGGCGGGGCGGCCGTATCCGAAGCAAACGGCAAAAGCCGCCATGCGCGCAGCCGATCTTAGCGCGTTGGATGACTGAGCTTGAAATATCTGCTCCATACAAATGTCTTAAAGGAAATCGGTCGACCCGAGCCGCACGAAAATGTGGCGGCCTCGATACGGTTGACGATACTGATCTCGCGATCAGCGTGATCTCGGTTCGAGAGGTTCCGAAAAGCATCGAGAGAAAGCGGAACACCGACGAGGCTGTCGCCCGCCGGTGGGGGCAAATGCCGGGACAATCGGACAAGATTCCGACGTTATCGGTTTGGCCGCGACGGCGCAGGTAAATGACCTTGTCGTCGTCACCCGAAACACCGCTGATTTTCAAGGGCGGGCGTCACAATCCTGGACCCGTTTAAGAAGACTGCCAAACCTGCCTGGCCAGGCTCGTCTGCCGATTAATCATGTTCGAAAATGCATTTAGTTCGTTTAGTGCGGAAAAGCCAAAATGATTATTGCAAAAGAGACGGTGCCCGGTTGAGCGACCGAAATGTGCTTGTGGTCGAGCCCGCATTCTTCATGCAACAAGGTGTCGATATGGTGTGCTGGGATGCCGCTCTCGGCTCTAAAAGCTTCCGCGAGCTCGATGTCGAACATCGCTCTCGTCATTCGGGCGCGAGCGCGCAAAATTTCCTTCTTCGCCTTGGTTAATGTTTCGCCATCGATTTTGTCGAGCCACGCGTTGTAGCGATCGCGCGCTGATGCGCTGCGTTCTTCTGCAGGCTTATTGAAACGCTGACGACCAGGCAGCATTCTGGTTAAGTGTAGATCGCGCCAGAAGATTGCTACCGGTCAGAGTGAACTGGCCGAGTCTCGCTGATCTCAACTTTGGGCAAGCTGCTGGCTTCAAAAAGAGGAGCACTAAGCCGCTTCTCTTCGTCCATCAAGTGGCCAAGCTGCCGTGCCGATAGCGCCGCGACTTTATGCACTAAAACGGAAACTATTAGGCTGCTGACGGCCATTGCGTAGGGAATCCAATTGGGCTGAACCCTTTCAATCGACAGAGAAATAAAGGTTGAGAAGCCACCGACTGCCAAGATCGAGATCGCTACACCGTTAAAATACGCGATTTGAGCCCGTAGTTGCTCTTTCTTCGCCTCAGACATCGACGGCCCTCCATTGATCCCGGCACGCAGTCATTTTCAACCCGGTAATATTAAAATGCGTGGCTTTATCAGCTCCGGAACATTATACCCTTGCACGGTGATCGTAAGCTCACGGTTGGCATCATCCTTGTGCCCGAACAAGTAGGTCCAACTGCTCTCAGAACGTTTCTGGACCAGCTTCTTGAATTTGGGGTGCGCTGGAGTAACCTCTCCGATCTTCGCAAGGACGGCGCTGAAATCCTTATTCCGATTAAAGATAAGGACCGCTGCTTTTGTATCTCGCCAGCTAAGATAAGAAAGCACCTGATCAAGGGTTTCCAGATAGCCCTTTTCGCCGGTCCAGAATTTGCATTCGCCAATAAAGATATTTTTCCTATCGACTTTGATCAGAATGTCGGACTTTCCTTCATAGTTGAAAGTTTCGGCCGTCGCATCGCCGGCAAAATGCCCATTGAGCTGGACTAGAAAATGGGTCCGCAAGCTCTCTCCATCGATTTCCCGGAACGCCCCGGGGCTTTGCTCCATGACGCCGACCATATTCTCCATCACCAATAGAACATGCTCATAGTCTTCTGGGGTGAGAATAGGCTCTGGCTTGTACGGATCGCGAGAAGCAACGGGCCTTGGGACAGAAGGATGAATGGTACGACGGACGGAAGGAACTGCGAACGTTTGGCTCGCGCCGGGGCGCTCCTTCATTTTAAAACCCAACCCAGCAAGAAGCGATTTGCCTCGGAGAAGTTTTTCCTTGCGATGGTCAATTGTTCTCATCGCTAAGTCCCCTAGGCTCGCGTTGTAGGCCTGCGCGTCATTTGTCAACCAGCTCAAATGCAGATTGATCGATGCAACCATTCCATCGATCTGCTGCCTCACGCGCTCTGCCGTAAGATCGGTTCCCGCGATGGAAAACGAGATAACGCCATCGTCCACATGCGCCCGGGGATTGTTGAAATTGCTGGTCGTGGGCTGGATATCAAATCCGACTTTATCGCCGGTGAAAGGCAGCTCGACGTCAACTGCCGTTCCAGTAATGTAATGCGGGCGCGAACGGTCATCTATCCACCTGTTTTGATCCTGACTGATATCGATTTGAGCTTCCCGTTGGTCGACCACCAAATCATCTGGGTAAATCGTGGGAACCTCGAACGCGAATTCGCTCACAAGGTAACGAGCCAGATCGGTGGTAGACGTATTGAGAAGCTCGTCGCCATTCTTGGCCTCGACAGTAGCAATCAGCTTTTGCCTCCACGCCTCTTGCGTTGCGAACCAGTCACCTTTGTTGAAAAGGTAGTCATTATACCAATCGGCATTGGTCAGAACCGATGTGCCCAGTCGCGCATTCCGATTGACATGATCTTCCAGGGCTGGTCGACCAGCTTGTTCCAAGCGGCGCAGCAATGATTGACGATGTCGTCGTAGGATGTGAAGACGCGGTTCGACAGCCAGTTGTCGCGCAGGAATTGCCAGACATTTTCAACAGGATTCAGTTCTGGGGATCGCGGCGGCAGGAAGAGCAGGGTGATGTTTTCCGGCACGATCAGCTTGGCCGATGAATGCCAACCCGCCTGATCGAGGATCAGAACCGCGTGCGCACCGTTATCGACCTCGCGGCTGATTTCCTGAAGGTGCGCGTTCATTGCCTCTGTGTCGCACCAGGGCATGACAATGCCTGCACCCTTACCCTTCTTCGGGCAGATCGCCCCGAATATGTAGGTCCATAGCGTTCGCTGATCGTGGGGGGCCGATGGACGCGTTCCCCGTTGCGCCCATCGCCGCGTCATCTTGTTCTTTTGCCCGATGCGGGCTTCATCTTGCCACCACAGCTCTATTTCTGTGCCTGGAGCGAGGGTCTTGCTGATCGCGCTGATCTCTTCCGGGAAACTTATGGAATGGCCCGCCCTTTCACCCAGCATCGAGTAGGATGCTGATATCGGGAAAGAGAAAGGAACGAGCGAATGTCTATTGCTATCCTCGGTGTTGATCTGGGCAAGAACTCTTGCAGCATAGTTGGCGTCGATGCGGCCGGTGCCGTGGTCGTTCGTCGTACAATGCGCCGGCAGACGCTGATCGACTATGTGACGAAGCTTCCGGCCTGTGTGGTCGCAATGGAAGCATGTTGCGGCGCGCATCATCTGGGACGCCTGTTTATGGCGCAAGGCCACCAGATCCGGTTGATGTCGCCCGAATACGTTCGCCCATATATCAAAGCGCAGAAGAACGATGACCGCGATGCGGAGGGGATCGCGGAGGCCGCTTCACGGCCGACAATGCGTTTCGTTGAACTCAAGAGCCAGGAGCAGTTAGATATCCAGACGTTGCATCGGGTGCGTTCGCGCCTCGTAGCCGAACGAACGAACCTTCTCAACCAATTGCGAGCGATCTTGCTGGAACGCGGGGTGATCTTTCCTGCTGGCAGGCGAAAGTTCGAGCTTGATTTGGATCGCATGCGTTCCGAGGGCAATGAGACCTTGTCGCCCCGCATGCGTCAGCTGATTGACGGGCTGCGTGCCGAATGGAAAGAGCTCGACGCGAAGATTGGGGCGCTGAACGATGAGTTTGTCCAACTGGCGCGCAACGATGCCGCCACACGCAGGTTGACCTCGATCCCTGGCATTGGGGTGCTCAACGCGACGGCTTTGGTCGCGGCCGTGGGTAATGCAAGCAGCTTTGCCAAGGCCCGAGACCTTGGCTCCTGGCTTGGGTTGGTTCCGAGACAATACAGCACGGGCGGCAAGGCACGGCTGCTTGGGATATCCAAGCGTGGCAACACCTATCTGCGCACTTTGCTCATCCATGGCGCGCGTGCGGCATTGCCATCGCTTTCAAAAAGCGACACTCCTTTGGGGCGATGGCTGACAGCAATGATCGAGAGAGGCGTGCATCGGAACGCAGTGGTGGTGGCGTTGGCCAACAAGCTGGCGCGTATCGCTTGGGCCGCTTTACGCAAAGAGACACGCTTCGAACGCGGTTACCTGGTAGCGACGGCATAATTGGGTCGGAACATGCTATCGCACGTAGCCCAATGAGGTTTGCAGGAAGGATCGTGAAGATGGCCTGACAGTCGATCGGCGTTTGGAAAGCCCGGTTTAAAAAATGGCACATGATGCCGAGAAACTTATGGGGCTCTAGACGCGCGGATGTCCATCTTGGCCATGGGGGCGACCCATGAGACCGTATACGTTGACGCAGACTGATCAGAACACCGTAAAATCTTCTTGCAGACGGGCGGGCCATACGTTTTTTAAAATCCTCCACCGCCAATTCGTTCTGGGCATAGTGGCGAGGACGGGCAGACAGCTTGGCAAAGCCCATGGCCTTCAACTCACGTCCCACGTGCTTTCGTCCAGCGATATCCGATAGTCCTCGAATATCAAGCGTGCCAGGTCCTTCAACCGCCAGCGCACAACGCCGTGAATCGCCGGGATCGGCCCCTTCTCCACAAGACGACGAAGCTCCTGGCGCTGATCGTCGTTGAGTTTCGGACGCTTGCCCGGAGCCTTCACGTTTAAAAGACCCTCAGGGCCTTGCGTGTTAAAGCGCTCGACCCAGTCCCGCACGATCTGCACAGTCACGCCACCAACTCTCGCGGCCTCGCCGCGCGTCGCTCCATCATAAATCTGCGCGAGAGCCAGAAGCCGCCGCGTCTGAGCGGCATCTTTCGACAGCCGCGCCGCCTTGCGCAAGTCATCGCCAACATAATCCGTCCGAAGCCGAAGTGCTGATCCCATGGCAAACCTCCCGTTTGCACCATGGATTCAGATTCATCGCGTTTTGTGAACCCTCAAGAGTCAGCAGCAATGCCGATTGGTATTAGAGCCAGAACGATAGCCGCGCATGGATAAACGTCTCCCAAGATCAAGCACTTAAGGAGATAATATATTACCGATTACCAGATATACCCATTCTGAGACCTACAATGAGCATTGCGCACAGCTTTTTTCAGTGTTGGCTGCTTTATATTGCGTCGGGTTACTGCATTTCGACGCTTGCCGCCCTCGTGGTTTTTTCATCCTGATGGGCGCCCCCGCTCCAGCTCTTTAGATATCGATCCGAATTTCAGAGAGTGACGGTACCCTCAATGCATGTCGTTACTTCGCCGCCAATCCAGATTTCCGCGCCCAACTGGTCCACATGGCCGGGAATTATCGGGGCACCCAAAATCGCAAAAACGCCCGCCAAGCATGTGATGTAGGCTCGCATAGCGCGAATCGATAAATGGCCGTATTGAACTGGGCAATCTATCTCGAATGACAACAGTTAAATGGGAACGCACGATACCATGCCGCATGAAATTCTCGACTTCGTTGCCCGAATAGCATGGCCGTCTGTCGCGTTGACAGCCATCGTCATTCTCGGACCGTTTGGCGTGTTAAAAACTACCTTGGGCGAAGTGGCGGTCAAGCTTTTTGGAATCACGTCAGCCGTGCATGATTTCAAAATAATCGCAACCGATTTTCACAAGACGCAGGAAGCCCTGAGAAATTCCACGGGTTGGGTGGACGAGTTGCAGATACAACTGCACTCAATTGCCGAGCAATTGGAAAGTCTGAGGCGTACGACACAGGACATCAACATCACGACCCAAGACTTGGCTATTACCGAGGGGAGCCGGTCGTTGGCACAGTCGGTCGAATCCGACGGTTCTGTCGAAAATGTCGAAGCAACCCTCCCCACTCTTTCCGTTGATCAGATGTATGATGATATTCGGGATCGCTGGTACACGTTGACGGAGCAGCTGAAGAGCAGGGTAGGTGCCGAAAACTTTGATGCTCGCTCCATCGGTGCTGTTGCTCGACGACACGTTGATGGTCGCCGTGCGCGTCCTCTCACTTTGATGGAGGCGGACAGGTTCGAACGACTTCATTCGCAGATGAAGCGTTTCAACCGCCTGCAGAGCACTCGGCACGAATGGTTGACACACGAAGTTTACAGCGCGTTCATTAAATCCGTCGAGCAGGCGACAGCCTCGCTCTCGGCAGCGAAGTCAGGACGAAGAGCTTGAAGATCGCTGCGCATGCCACGTGACAATTCTAATGGACCCGGCAGGAAACCTGCAAAAAGACATCCAAGTGGCCTTGCTTCGACAAAACATGACAGCTTGGCAGCGAACGTTTCTCGCCGACATCCAAGCTCTCTTTGAGCAGTCTGCCGGGATGCGCTCAAACTGCTCTGGTCGATCGCGCCATCGCAGCGGGTTGGCAGGTGGACGAGGTGCCAGGAGGACACATTCGCGTGGAGTCGGTGTTCTAAATGCTTGCCGGAAATGCAACCAATTCAATTGGCTCTACAGCTGCCAACATGGCGTTTCGACGAGCGAGGGTTTCGCGGTATTCCTGAGCCTCAACGTCTTTAAAGAATGGTGCACCAGGCGCGAGCCTCGCTACCGCCCGCTCGACCTCGTCAATCGACACTCTGAAGAATTCTTTGCGAAAGTTTTGAGCGTTGATGCGGGTCTTCTGGAATTCGTTGTGAAGCGCTCTCTCAAGGGCGGGAGCGTCGTCGCTGTAGATGATTGCATGAGTATCAAAGACAAACGGGACGCCGGCGTCACCAAGTTCGCGGACGCGATCGGCTGGATCCAGGCGCCTGGTCAGACCAATCTTTACGACCTCTTCGCCGAAAGAACCTATATTCGAGATAATGTAGACATATCCCGACCGCGTCTTCTCGGCCATCGCCTGCGCACGCTCAAACTTCGCGTGGGCATCAGCTAGGTCTTTTTCCAGCATCCGGATCTTTTCGTCGTATGCTCCAATTTGGTCGGCGGCGGCCTCATTCGCATCGGATTTGGCTTTGTCGAGAAGGCGCAGATAGCGATTCTCCTCCTCTTCCGCTCTTTCCATGTCCCGAAGCAGCTTCTGTTCCTCTCGCGCAGCGCGGGCCATCTCGGCGCGTTCCTCCCGCTCGGCCTTCAGCTTTTCACGGTATTCGTGGGTGACCTGCAACTCGACGAGTTTCTGTTTTAGAGTAAGCGCGAATTTCGCCGCACCTTTTTGCATTGAGCGTGTTTTGGCATGAAGTGTCCACTTAACGGAGGTGGACACCACGTGATTGAGAGCGATGAACAGAAACTGGCGGTGAGGCGGATTTTGCGCAACGGCCGCCGTCGATACGATCCGGCGTCGAAAGAGCGGCTGGTTGCTGCCTGCCTGGAGCCCGGCGTGTCGGTATCGCGGCTTGCGCTTGAACATGGGATCAATGCCAACCTTCTTCGGAAATGGATAAAGACGGCCAAGGACGCCGTTGCTTTGCCGCCACCTGCGCTGTCGGCGTTCATTCCGGTTCAAGTCAGCGCTGCGCAGCACAGTTTGCCGATGCAGAGCAGTTCGGTGGGCTGGCCTGCTTTGCCTGGTGAGGAGCGGCTGTCGAGGTCGTCGCCACTCCCAGCCAAGGTGAGCGCGGCTTTGCCGAATGGCGTGAAGCTGACGCTGGAATGCGGTGATGTGGATGCATTGACGGCAATCATCGGAGCTCTCGGCCATGTTCAGACTGGGCGCTGATCTCAACGTCTATCTGCATCGCGAACCGATCGACTTTCGCGCCGGCATCAACAGCCTTGCGGTCCTGGTGCAGGAGGTGATGGAGCTTGACCCGTTCGCGCCTGCGATCTTTGCGTTTTGCAATCGCCGCCGCGACCGGATGAAGTTGTTGTTCTTCGATCGGTCCGGTTTTGTGATGGTCCTGAAGCGCTTGACGGAAGACAGGTTCCGATGGCCACGCCGGGAGACTGCGGTGGTGACGCTTTCGACCGAGCAGCTCCACTGGATTCTCGACGGCATCGACATTGACGCGATGGTTCGCCATCCGGTGCGGCAATATCAAGTCGCTGGCTGAAGGATATCGAATTGAGCGGTTGACGCGGCGGCATGCTTTCGATTCAAGAATCTGATGAATCGAACTGGCGAACCGACTGTTGAGGAGCTGATGGCGCGCATTGCCGCGCTGCAGGCGGAAAACCGTCAACTTGCCGAGCGCGTCGTCAAACTCGAGGAAGAGCTGGCGCTTGCTCGCTCACATCGTTTTGCGCCGAAGAGCGAAAAGCACATTGATCGCCTCTTCAATGAAGCCGAACAGGTCGCCGGTGAGGATGACAGCGAAGAAGGCGATGTCGTCGATCTTCCGGACACCGGCTTGCCGCCGGCAGAAAAGCAGGAAGGCAAGAAGCGCGGCCGCCGACCGTTACCGGAAAACCTGCCGCGCGAACGCGTCGAATATGACCTGCCCGACGATCAGAAGGCTTGCCCCTGCTGCCATCACCAAATGCATCGCATGGGTGAGGCCGTTAGCGAGCAGCTTCATATCGAGGTGAAGGCAAAGGTCCTTCAGAATGTGCGGTTCAAATATGCCTGCCGGAATTGCGACCGCACCGGCATCAACACGCCGGTCATCATTGCGCCGATGCCCGCGCAACCCTTGCCGGGCAGCATTGCCACGGCCTCGACGCTAGCCTTCGCGTTGGTGCACAAATATGTCGATGGCACGCCACTCTATCGTCTGGCACAGGCCTTCGAGCGCGCCGGCGTTCCTGTCAGCCGCGGTGCTCTGGGGCACTGGGTGATCGGCTCGAGCGAGAAGCATCTCGTCCGCATCTATGACGCGCTGAAGCTGCGGCTTCGATCACAGTCTCTCATCCATGGCGACGAGACGACTGTTCAGGTCCTGAAGGAAAAGGACAGAGCGGCCACCGACACATCCTTCATGTGGGCTTATCGCAGCGGTGAGGACAGTGCCGAGCCGATCGTGCTTCTCGATTATCAGCCGGGCCGCGGACAGATCTATCCGCAGGCCTTTCTCGGCGATTACCGCGGCATATTGATGAGCGATGGTTATTCCGCCTGGCGCACGCTGGAGGGGGCCACCCACATTGGATGTATGGCCCATTCAAGACGGCGGTTTGTCAATGCTCTCAAGACGAGAAACAAACCCGGCGGCCCACCGGAGCAGGCCCTCAAGTTCTTCGAACAACTCTACCGGATTGAAAAGCAAGCGCGCGACGAAATACCGGATGACGGCGAAACGCGAGATCATTGCATTCGCCGCTTTCGCCAGGAACATAGCGTTCCCATCCTGAATGCCCTGAAAAAATGGCTCGATGAAATCGCCCCGAAGGTCTTGCCGGACAGCAAGCTTGGCGATGCCATCTCCTACACGCTGAACCAATGGGAATATCTGACGCGTTACACAAATGATGGCAGGATGCCGATCGACAACAACCTTCTGGAGCGTGACATCAGGATTTTTGCAACTGGCAGAAAAAGCTGGCTGTTCAGCGACACCGTCGATGGAGCAAAGGCCAGCGCCGTGGTCTACAGCCTCATGCTGACATGCCGGGCTTGCGGCGTCGAGCCACTGGCCTACTTGCGCCACGTCCTCACCGAGTTGCCGCAGCGCGCCGACGACGCCGACATCTCTGACCTGCTGCCATTCAACTTTCCAAAGGCCGCAGCGGCCTGATCAACGCAGAAACCGTTCCCAAGTCGAACACCGCGCCGGAATCGCGGGCGTCAACGTGCAGGGAAATGAGCGTTTACGTTTTAGATACTCATCGGTAATATGGACGTCGTTCGTAGCGTTCAGATTGTCTATTTGCTGGCGAGCGTTGACGATCCGCTTTTCCATCGCGTTCGCATTGTTCCAGCGGACATTTGCGACCGCTGCATCGCACTCGTTGTTGAAAGCTCTGAGCGCGAGCTTCACGTTGCGATTGTTCATCGTCTGGCCCTTGGCCTTACTGCCACTAACCGTCCACTCCGTTTTTGCGATTGCAGCGATCTTGTTCGAAACCATCCGTTTCTGGGTCTCGCGGTTCTCAATGATCGTTTGTTTGTACTGCTCACTGTCGGTGTAATCGAAATGAGGCTCATATACGCCCATCTCGGCGAACGCCAATTTCTCATCGAAAATCGCTACCTCCTTTGCGAGGCGGTCGAAGATCGCTTTCTTTTCGTTATAGGAAGACCTCAAATTTGAAATGTCCACTGAGACTGAATTCGCGATATCGCGTAGTCGCTGGACTTCTGCTTCCTCATTTAGGATAGGGCTATATTTTACTTCCAACGCACGCACGCTGCCCTCGGCACGTTTTTTGCGTATGGACTGTTTCCACGCAATGACGCTCGCAACAATCGCCCAAAGCGGAAACCCAATGATAAATACAAGCCCAATGATTTGACCGCTTGTCATTATGAACTCCCCTGCCACCCCTGGATGAGGACGTTAAGCTGCGATCTCGACTTTGCAAGCGGATGTTACGGATAACATTAGTTGTGCAGCGGTTTAATTTCGCCTGCCGACTGAGCAGGTGCCGCGTCCCGAATGATGCGAGCTGTGCAGAGCTGCGCCAGGAACGGAGATCTGCGAAGATGATCATCTTACCCATGTATCTCGGTGTCTTACGCATCCAGGAGCAGAGTTTATGGCTCAAACAACTCGCGGAAGCCTTGCGGCTTGATGACGAGGTATTGGTTGCAGTTCCTGCCAGCTCACCCATACCGCTTTGTTCTGGGAAGCGGCCAGCATATCCAATTTGGCTTCGATAAGGTAATTCTGGGTCTCGATCCTTTAGGTCAATGGAAAGAACGGCAGGCTTTCATCGCATAGACGCAGCATCCGCTTGAGTGAGGCCTTCAAGTTCACCGCGCAAAGCCGGTGGGGCGAAACAGTATGGTCACCTAACCGGCAAAAGGCGTTTGTATTTTCGTGTCTTGAAGAACACTATTCATGCAAATCTTCCATCTTGAACTCCTCGGGTCGAAAATGGGCGTGTATTTCAAGTTGCAAACCGTTGACACGCAAAGCGCCTCAATCGCTTATTGGAGGAGGGCGATTCAATGGATCAGCTGAGAGGGAGCGCTCGGCTGAGGTTATTTGTAAGTCATGTCTATACTACTGCGAACGATATCGGCGTTTCCGACGGGCCGGACAACGAACGAACTATTTGCGTTGCTTGATGTCGATTTTGATCCGCGCAGGCGTACGGAAATTTACGCCGAGTTATCTGCCCTCAGCGAAGCTGGAAAAGTGGCCAAAGGCCGCGATGGTCGGTGGCGCCCAATTGCCACCGCGAACAAGACAGGCACCCAACCCGTTTCTTCAATTGCCACCAATACCATAGTAACTGACAATCTTACCCTCAGGCCCGTCCACGCGACTTTCCGGACCTCAAGGTCTTCCGTCGGCGAAGGTGAAGTCGCAGATACTTTCGCGGCGTTCGATCCCAATGCGTTGCTTCGATACTATCGATCCGCATTACGATCAGACCCGAGAGGTGCGATCACTCAAGTTGAAGATCGCCATTCTGTTCAATGGCAACTGTTCACTGGCCTTGGGCCTCTGACGCCCGAAGAGGGGCAGGTCCTCACCATCTCGATACCTCTCGACGAGTTGCCAGATGACTTTCGGCAGGCTCTCGTCAAGCGGGAAGCGAACGAACAGTCGCTCGCCGTGGGCTGGCCTCTGGGTGTTGGGAAAAAGCAAGGTGTAGCTGTTGTCTGGCCGGTTGGTCTCATCAGCGCTGACTGGAAGCGCAGTCCGACGCACCTAGAAGTATCGATCGATACGGATGACATCGTCGCAAACCCCGACTGGATCAAGGGCGTGGCGAGAAGCGCCAATTGGAAAGAGGCAGGGCTGCGCGACGTGTTCACGCAGGCCGAGGGATTGGGCTTCCGGCGGGATGAATTTCTCTCCCGATTGAAGGAGGCTGTTTCGGGCACCTTTCGGGGACGTATCTCAGGCCAGCAAATGCGAATTGAGCTGGATCCTAACATCGTCTGTTGGTTTCCACGCAGAACTGAGCCGGTTAGGCGCATAATTTCCATTGAGAATTGAGCCATGTGAACCTTCCCCCAGCGCGGAGAGCGACGGGGGCAACGGAGTGATCCACATGGGACTTTTAAACATTATCCGCCGGATGGCGTTGCGCGAGAAGCTATCGATCCGCGAGATCAGTCGGCGCACCGGGCTGTCGCGGAACACAATCGCGAAGTATCTGAGCGCGGGCACGATCGAGCCGACGTTCACGGTACCGGAGCGGCCGAGCAAGCTTGATGCATTCGCAGAGAAACTCTCGGGCTGGCTGAAGACCGAGGCCGGGAGGTCACGCAAGCAGCGCCGAACGCTGAAGCAACTTCATGCCGATCTGGTGGTTCTGGGCTTTACCGGCTCCTACGGTCGCGTCGCTGCCTTTGCCCGTGAGTGGCGGGCTGAGCAGCAGACGGCCGGCCGAGGCATATTCGTTCCTCTGTCTTTCCGCCCAGGCGAAGCATTCCAATTCGATTGGAGTGAAGACTATGCCGTGATCGGCGGCGAGCGCACGAAGCTTCAGGTCGCGCATATCAAGTTGGCGCACAGCCGGGCCTTTCTGGTCAGAGCCTACCTGCTGCAAACCCATGAGATGCTCTTCGACGCCCACTGGCACGGCTTCCGGGTCTTCGGCGGTGTGCCTGCGCGAGGGATCTACGACAATATGCGCACCGCGGTCGATCGCGTCGGCCGCGGCAAGGAGCGGCAGGTCAACATCCGCTTCCTGGCGATGACGAACCACTACGTCTTTGCGCCCGAGTTCTGTAATCCTGCTGCGGGCTGGGAGAAAGGGCAGGTCGAGAAGAATGTTCAGGATGCCCGACCACGTTTGTGGCAACAGATGCCGGACTTTCCCGATCTGCCGGCGTTGAACGCCTGGCTGGAACAGCATTGCCAGGACCTGTGGCGGGAGACACCGCATGGCACCTTGCCCGGCACGATTGCGGATGTATGGGCTGATGAGCGGGCATCATTGATGACACTGCCTGCCGCGTTTGACGGCTTTGTCGAGCAAAGCAAACGGGTCTCACCCACCTGCCTGATCACCTTCGAACGAAACCGCTATAGCGTGCCCGCATCGTTTGCGAACCGGCCCGTCAGCCTGCGAATCTATCCCGAGCGGCTGGTCGTTGCAGCCGAGGGCAACGTTCTTTGCGAACATGTGCGGGTCATTGAGCGCAGTCACGACAAGCCGCCGCGGACGATTTACGACTGGCGACACTACCTTGCCGTCATCCAACGCAAGCCCGGTGCCTTGCGCAATGGCGCACCCTTCCTGGAACTACCACCGGCCTTTCGACAACTGCAGGACCAGATGCTTCGCCGCCCCGGCGGTGATCGCGAGATGGCCGATATCCTTTCTCTCGTTCTTCATCACGACGAACAGGTCGTCCTCCGCGCTGTGGAACTGGCTCTGGATGCCGGCGTGGCAACCAAAACGCATGTGTTGAACCTGCTGCATCGGCTGATCGACGGCAAGACCAGTGATGGTCCCGATATCGACACACCACAGGCGCTGACCTTGCTGCGCGAACCCAAGGCCAATGTCGAACGCTATGACGGGCTGCGTGTCCGGATCGTAGGAGGTCGCCATGCGTCATGATCCAGCCAGCGCCGCCGTCGTCATCATGCTGCGTAGTCTGAAGATGTATGGCATGGCCCAAGCGGTCACGGATCTGATCGAGCAAGGAGCGCCAGCCTTCGATGCGGCCGTGCCGATCCTGTCCCAGTTGCTGAAAGCGGAAATGGCCGAACGCGAGGTCCGCTCCATCGCCTATCACATGAAGGCTGCCCGCTTCCCGGCCTACAAGGACATCTCCGGATACGACTTCGCCGCCAGCGAAATCAACGAAGCGACGGTGCGCCAACTGCACCGATGCGAGTTCATGGACGGAGCGCAGAATGTCGTGCTCGTCGGCGGGCCTGGCACGGGAAAAACACATATCGCGACCGCTCTCGGTGTCCAGGCGATCGAGCATCATCGCCGAAAGGTCCGCTTCTTCTCGACCATCGAATTGGTCAACGCCCTCGAGCAGGAGAAGGCCAAAGGCAAGGCCGGTCAGATCGCTGAGACGTTGGTTCGTCTCGATCTGCTGATCTTGGATGAACTCGGATACCTTCCGTTCAGCGCTTCGGGCGGCGCATTGCTCTTCCACCTGCTGAGCAAGCTTTACGAGCGCACCAGCGTCATCATCACCACCAACCTAAGCTTCAGCGAATGGGCCACAGTCTTCGGCGACGCCAAGATGACGACCGCTTTGCTCGACCGCCTGACCCACCGTTGCCACATCCTGGAAACCGGAAATGACAGCTTTCGATTCAAGGCCAGTTCGGCCGCCGCGGCGCAAAAGAGAGGAGAAAAAGCCAGCCCATTGACCAAACCCTGATCAGAAAACCATACTCAGAGGTGGCTCACTTCTCGGTGGAAAAACCGGCTCAGTTCCGCGTGGAAACCAACAATCGTCGGCATCCATGATATCGCCGCACTCTTTCTACCGACCGATACTACCTTCACTGCCGGAGCTGTGCGTGACCTCGATACAATTGCAGCGTGGCCGAAGGAAAAATTGGCCACGACTGCGCTGGCGCCGATCCTCGGCTTGGATGCACCCGTTGCAACTAGGCTTGCTCCCGTCATCAACACGGGCGACTTGAATAAGGAGCAGATTGATGCGGTGAGGCGGTCTCTCCTCGCACCGCTTACGGTGGTAACCGGTCCGCCGGGGACCGGCAAAAGCCAGGCCATCGTGTCCATCGCTGCTTCCGTGATTGCCGATGGTGGAAGCGTACTTGTTGCATCGAAGAACCACCAAGCCCTCGATGCTGTCGAGACCAGGCTTGGTGGCATCGCTCCGCAGTCTCCGTTCCTAGTGAGGACGCTTGATCCTACACGCGACATCGATCAATCGTTCGATCAGGTGCTTGGCGAACTTGTCAGCGAGCCCACAAGAGGTGCGGCTGAGCCAGACTTGGTTCTACTGTCGAAACTCTCGACGCTCGCGCAAAATCGAAATCGGCTGCTCGACCAGATCGACGAGCTTTCGCGTATCCACGGGTTGATTGCGGAGCTTTTGGAGAGGCTCGAGGCGCAGGAGGCGAGCAGCGCTGAACGCGGAGTCCAGACATTGGTAGAGCCCGAAAAAAACCTCGTCATTCGGTTGATCAACACAATACTGGGAGCTTTCGGTCTTAAATCGAAGTTGTTGGTAGGCAGCCAACGTTCCGGTGGAGAGACAACGCTCGCCACCCTCAGGCAGCGTCTAAAACAGCTCCGCTCTGAATTAGCTACGATCGAAGTAAAGGGTGATCCAGTCGCGATTACGCAGGAGATAGGAGAGGTCGCTCGGGAGCTTCTTCCCAAAGTTCTGGCGTCAAAGGTCAACCTGACTGAGATCGACCGACGGAGGCTAGGCGAGGAGCTTGCCAACCTAGAGCTTGCTCAAAACACCGGGCCGCTGCCATCTGAATTGGCCGGTGAAGTTGTAAGTCACCGGCCCCTGTGGTTGGTTTCAGTCCTTGGCGCGGCACGGCGAGTGCCGCTGTCAGACAGCTTATTCGATCTCGCGATCTTTGATGAAGCAAGCCAGTGCGATATCGCGTCAGCACTGCCGATCTTCGCTAGGGCAAAACGTGCTGTCGTTGTCGGTGACAATCGCCAGCTTTCCTTCATCAGCCAGTTGGGCATTGCGCATGATCGAAACCTGATGCAGGCCCAGAACCTGCCGGTATCAAAGATGGGTCGGTTCGCGCAGAGCCGGAGATCGCTATTCGACTTGGCGGACCTCACGCCCGGGGCGGCGAAGGTTATGCTTCGCGATCAATATCGATCCGCTGCCGATATCGTTGGCTACATCAACGAACACTTTTATGGTGGTCAATTGCGGGTTGCAGGTGACCAGGACAAGCTCAAATCACCAAGGGGCATGAAGCCAGGTATTGCGTGGACCGATGTACCGGCGCCAACATCACCAATGATCGGCAACATCAATAATTCTGAGATCGCCGCGATAGTGCAGCATGTCCGCATGCTCCTCGTGGATCAAGGATATAGCGGGTCGATCGGGGTCATCGCTCCTTTCCGGCCGCAGGTATACGCGTTGGAGCAAGCGATCCACGCAGAAGTCAATGAAAAGCTTCGTGTCAAGGCTGAACTGCGTGTCGGCACGGTTGACAGTTTCCAAGGTCAAGAAAGAGACCTTATCCTTTTCTCACCCACGCTCGGCCATTCGAGTGCGATCAGCGCGGTCACGTTCGTGCAGAAAGACTGGCGCCGCCTGAACGTTGCCATTAGCCGCGCCCGGGCCGTCGCCCATGTCTTTGGCGATTTGTCGTATGCGCGATCTGGCAAGGTGCGGAGTCTTCAACGGCTAGCCGCTACGGCAACCGAACCAAAGGGCCGCATCGGCGAGGGCACGTTTGACAGCAATTGGGAGCGAATTGTGGACGCGGCGCTTAGGAAGCGCGGCTTGAACCCCGTTGCTCAATTCGAAGTCGCCGGTCGTCGCCTGGATTTTGCACTGTTTGGCAGCGGCGATGTCAAGCTCGACCTGGAAGTCGATGGTCGACATTGGCATGCCGACACCGACGGCAAAAGAAAGCTTGGCGACTATTGGAGAGACCATCAGTTGAAATCGCTTGGCTGGAAAATCCAGCGCTTTTGGGTGGACGAACTAGCTCAGGATTTGGAGGGGTGCATTGAACGCGTCGCAAAACAGCTTTCCTAGATCGCGGCGGTTTACCTATATCGCTTTGACGCTTGGCTTGCTCTCAGCGGCCGCGATCTCTGTCGCGTTGATTCAGGTCGACGCTCTTGAGCGCGACTACGGTGCCGTGCGTTCCGACATTCAGCGCTATAACAATGAGCGGACAGAGGCGCTGGGCCGACGCGATAGTGTCCTTTCGGAAATCTCTCAACGAAGTGTAGAAGCCGATGGTATTCGGAAAACCATCGCTGATCTGACCGCACAGCGAGATCGCCTCGACGCAGAGATAAACCAACAGACGGCATCGCTCGCCGAGGGCGTTGAGAAGCTTCAGGCGGGCCAAGAGCAATCGAAAGCGGCCGCCGATACTATTGCGGAAGCAGCTAAGGCCGAGAAGACGCTTGCGACCTTACGCTCTCAGAACGCTGACCTTGAAAAGCGGATTGCTGTCAATCAGGCAAAGATCGATCAGTCAAATGCCGACGTTGCACAAGCAGAAGATCGAAAAAGTGCTGCCGACGACGCGATTGCAGTCAGCGAAAAGGTCCGGCGCGATAAGGAGGCTGAAATCTCCAAATTAAACGCCCAGCTTCAGGACCTTGACGACAAAACACGTCAGGTCGCCGATCTTACCGCCCGTCAGGCCTCGTTGACGGCGCAAATGACGAAAATCACGAAAGATATCGGCGACAAACAACGTGCCTCGCAGGATTTAGACGCAACGATCGCAAAGCTCCAGGATCAGGCGTCCAAGGCGAAGGTCACTGCAGCTAAAACGGATGCCGACTTGGCCCGCCAGGACAGCAACCGTACGGACTTGGCCAACCAAGTCGGCGCTCTCGAAATGCGGAAGGCTGCATTGAACGGCGATCTCACGAGCGTGACCACAGCAGCGGACCGCGCACGATCAGATGCTGCAGCGGCTGAAGGCAGGCTAAAAATTGCCCAGGACGCGCTTGCAGAGGCGGAAAAATCTCTTCCGGTCGCGAAGGCACAATTAAATGATCTCCAGGCAGATGTCGCAGCTGCCACAACGCAACGTAACACGCTCAAAGAAGAGTTAAGCAGTCTTCAGGCACTGAAGTCTCGAACTTCGGCGGACAAAGCCGATGCTGATCGCGCAGCAGCTGAAAAAGCTGCTCTGGAAAAGGCTGTCGCAGACCTATCAAACCGACAAGCAGAACTGGCCAAAGAGCTGAGCTTGCGTCAGAGCGACCTAAATACTGTGAAAGCGGAGCTGGCCGAGCTTAACGGCAGGAAAGGGGTGCTTGTTCAGGAAATTGCATCTCTTTCAGACGCGAAGACGCCAAAGCAGACGGATGTGGCACCCGCGCCGCCAGCTATTGACGCCCCGACGACTACCCAGCCACAGCCTGAGAGGCCATAATTAGAGAGCGTCGACATGCTA
Organism: Rhizobium leucaenae USDA 9039; assembly: GCF_000426285.1. Taxonomy (GTDB): domain Bacteria; phylum Pseudomonadota; class Alphaproteobacteria; order Rhizobiales; family Rhizobiaceae; genus Rhizobium; species Rhizobium leucaenae. The sequence goes on from NZ_AUFB01000032.1 coordinate 37,745, forward strand.
ACAGGAAACATCTTGATACTGCTTTTCGCAGCAATGGCTGTCGTAGCTCTGATCGTCGTGCAGATAAGCCTCGCGGTGCTCCATGACAGAGCCGTTACCGCCTCCGGGCCGACGCGCTCCCTGGAGTCTCTGGAGACAGCCATTGCCGACAAGCGGATGGCCCTTAGCGATATCGAAAATGAACTAGGAGAGCGCCGCAAGGCCCTAGCCAATATTGCCGACGTCCAGGCTGACTACGATGCGACCAAGAGACAGCTCGATGACTTGAATGCTGAATGGCTTCAGAAGGATGAGCGCCGCGAGGAAATCCGTGCGCTGCGCGAGGTGATCGAAGCGGAGATCATTGAAAAACACGCAGTTGACGCTGAGCTGGCTTCCGCCCGGGCAGATCTCGACGCTGTCCATGACCGCCTCACTGCCGCCGAGCGGCTGTTCGCTCTCAACGATGAGATGAAGCGTGAACAGGCAGCGCTTGAAAAGAAGATTGCAGAAATGCGGTCCCAAGCGATTGAGTTGAGCGAAGCGCAGGAGCGAGTGCAACGCTTAGAAGCGCTGTCGCAGGAACTTGGTAGAGAAAGCGCACGTGTCGAAGGCCTCCTCCAGGCGGCAAACTCCCAACTCTCTCAGGTTCAAGAAGACCTCGCTGTCGAGCGTCAGGCGACCGCCGCCGTTCATGCTGAATTCACGCAGACGTCGGCGAAACTCGCAGCCGCCGAGGAGCGTGCTCGTTCCATCGAAAGCGACATCTCATCGTTGGAAGATCGCCGTTCGTCGCTAATGGCACAGGTCGCTAAGATGGAGGAAGACGTTGCTGAGGCGAGCGGTAGGGATGCGCCGGGCCGCGAGGAGGCAATCGTTGAACGTCTCAAGGAGTTGACCACGCTTCCGCCGGTGCTGGCACAAATGCGGAGCTGGAAAGATCGCGCCGCTGAAAATGAGGCTGAGGCAGTCCAACGGGTGCTTCAGCGCCTTGAACAAAGCGGCCTCCATTACGACCGTCGCATTGTTTATGCCTTCCATACAGCAATGAAAACAAACGACACGACCCAGATGGCCGTGCTTGCCGGTATCTCCGGGACTGGCAAGAGCCAGCTGCCGCGACAGTACGCGGCAGGCATAGGGATCGGGTTCCTGCAGGTGCCGGTTCAACCTCGCTGGGATAGCCCCCAGGATTTGATGGGTTTCTACAACTATATCGAAAAGCGCTACCGTCCGACCGATATGGCGCGGGCGCTCTATCACCTGGACATTCTGAACAACCAGAAGAGCGAGTTTCAGGATCAGATGATAATGATCCTGCTCGACGAAATGAACCTTGCGCGTGTTGAGTATTATTTTTCGGACTTCCTCAGCCGCTTGGAAAGCCGCCCGCCGATGAACCGTGTGTCGGATAAATCCCTGCGCAAAGACGCTGAGATCGAGCTTGAGATACCGATGCCGCGAGGTATGGACGCTCCCCGCATCTTCCCAGGATACAACCTTCTGTTTGCCGGAACGATGAACGAAGACGAGAGCACGCAGTCGCTCTCTGATAAGGTTGTGGACCGGGCGAATGTCCTTCGCTTCTCGGCACCAAGAACCATCAGGACGACTGCGCAGAAAGCAAATATCGCCGAGCCCGAGGCGCTGTCGGCGGCAAGATGGCGGTCATGGGTGAATCCTGTTTCGACTGTGGAGAGTGAGCAGACCGTTATCGACAGCGTGGATAGAATGGTCAGCCTCATGAAGGGCTTCAAGAGACCTTTCGGTCACCGTCTCGGCCGCGCGATCATGGGGTATGTCGCGAACTACACCTCGTTCGACCAGGCGAAGGACTTGCGTGTCCCGCTCGCAGATCAGGTTGAAATGCGCTTGTTACCAAAGCTTCGCGGTATCGAAGTTGAAGACGGTAACGATCATGCTTTCTCCGAACTCATAAGTTTCGTTGGTGATGCCCTGCGGGACGATCACCTTGCGAAGGCGATCGATGAGTCGATCCGTGCTGCGAAAGAGGGCTCCGGTCAGTTCGTATGGAACGGGGTTTCGCGGTAATGCTCCATCTCGGCAGACCTTGGGATCGCAGAGGAGTTGCCAATGCGAAGTTCAGTCCTGGTGATTGTTTGGTCAGCGAGGTCCGTGGCGAGGCACCCAAGAACGGCGGACACTCGCGTCTTATGTCGGCCCGGCTTCAAGATGGACCGGTGGAACTTATTCTCCATCCATACCCGAAAACGGCGAATGCTCAGCGACCGGAGCGAATTGGGTTTCCGGTTCGCCCTCGTGGTGTAAAGGAGCATGAGACCCCGGAAGACGTGCGGGCGAGAGAGCTTCTTCGGCGGATGAACGAGGTTTTGGCGCGGGTCCAGGAGCTTGGCGAGGCCCTTGAAGACCCTTTGCATGTATGGTCCCGATTGCGCGATGCGTGGGAGCGCGCAGAGAATGAACACGATCCGCGAATGGCGGAGATCGTAAGGCAGGCTCAAGATGTCCTTCCGCGCCTGAAAGCGCTGGAGCCGAGGATCAGGCGCGTGCTTCGTCGGACGAGAGAGCTTACATTCTTGGACCGAGTTCAGGAAATGGATCGGGCGTCGATGCGCTGGCTCGTCCGTCAACCGGGGCGGACGATTGCGGAGCGAGCCGGTACAAGCCAGCGTATTCTCGCAACAGTCAGGCGAGAGAACTTTGATACCCCTGAAAACAGGGTTCTCCACGCGTATACGACACTTGCTTTCCAGGTTGCTCGCGAATGGATGCAGGAGCATCCACGAGCACGGCATAGCCGCCGCTACGCGCAAGTCAATCATTTCGGCCGGTTCTGCAAAACCTTCGCGCAGATGTTGGCAGATCTTGAAGTGAGCGTAGCCGATGCCGGGATTGTTCCGAACTACGTTCTGATGCAGGACCCGAGCTACAACTCCATCTATGAAGCCTGGCGCCGCCTGCTGGAGGAAGACAGGGTCCTCGATGACCTCTGGGCATGGCAAGCGGAGACCTGGACGGATTTTTCTGTGCTTTCTGTCGTGCTCGCTCTCAGCGAACTCGAAGAAGCCGAGCTAATTGCGCAATCGCCCATCGTCTGGCGTTCAGAGGCATCGCTCGGACGATGGTTCGAGCAGGATCGACCGATTGCCGTGTTCTGGTTGAAGAACACAGGTCGTATAGTCGAGGTACAATCCCGCCCTGAAGCACCAGGCCGTATGCTGGCCTTGACGCGGGCCCACGTGTCTCTCCGCATCTCCGACATCGACCGAGGCGGGATGCCGCGCCGCGTAGCAGTTTGGACCCCGCACACGATGGCTCGCATAGATCTCAACGACGCTGTCGTACGGGCAAATGAGCGATTGGTCGAGATTCAGCCATTCGGCCAAACTGAAGTTCTGCGTAACGGGCTGATACTGACCCCATCTCACGGTCAGTTCGAGACTTGCCTATCCCGTAAGGCTAGCACGCGCGTTGATGGAATTGCCTTGGAGGCCTCTGGCGAGGGGCTGCGGCAAGGGTTGGACGCTATCCGTGCGTTCGCACGTAGCGAAATATACGCGACGACGCCATGAGGAAACTGTGCGGGTACGATCTGAATGGATGGCGCGATAGCGCTGCGAGGAACTGGACCATTTTGCCGGACGGCGAGGAGCAGGAGGTTATTAGCTCTCTCATCGAAGGCGGCATTTTCGGTGTCGTGGTTGAAACTGGAGCGAAGGCCGACGGGGGCCTTGTGGGTGGTGCGCAGGCATCAATTTCTCCGCACGGCCTGGGTGCTGGTTGGGGTGTGGTCGGAGCTGCCGAGAAGCGGTTGAGGGTGACTGATCTGCTGAACGACGATCCATCCGTCCCCCACCTGACTGCAGCGCTGAAAGGGATGTCATCCGGTGCCAGCTTTGGCATCGCCAGCCTTGATGATCATGCTGAAACCGGCGAGCTACTGCAGGAACGACTGTTGGCGGCTCTGCGCAAGGCAAAGGTCTCGACGCCGCTTCTGGTTTGGCGATCCGTGTTGGCGACATTGTTCGCTATCGAAAGGGGAACAGTTGAAGAAGGCCAGGCCGTAGGTGTGGTTTCGCACACCGGAGACGGTGTCACGGTTCAAAGGCTGCGCATTCGTCGCGAGCGTAGCCATGGAGAGACTGTCTTAGCGCCGGAGCGTCGCTCGACAGGAAAACTGATCCGTTCGGGTTGGGGATACCGGGGATTGGCGGAGTTGGCAAAGTCTGCAATTTCTAGAGTTTCGTCGGTCGACCGAACCGATCATTTGGAATGGGCACGTTCGAATGGACGCCTTGCGCTCGGATTCCAGGCAGAGCCCGAGGTGTTACGCCAAGGAAACGGAGACTGGCAGGTATTAAGGCCGCCCGACACGATCGATCACGAGCAGATACCTCGATTGCAGGATGTGCGAGATGATGTCGCTGGGTGCGATGTGGTCTTGTTGGAAACTCTGTCCAAAGGTGCGATCAGAAAAGCATTCCATTCAGCAGTGATACAAAGCATCGGTGGAGATGTTGTGTTACTTGCTGACAACTCGATCGCAGATGGTGCGCTTCATGCCGCGCGGCGCCTAAGCAAGCGCGATCCCATCTATTTCGATTTCCTGCCGCAGATTTCAACGATTGTGCAGCGGCGTGACGCGGTCGAAAACTTCGACCTCGTTGATTACGATGAGACGCTTCCGGCAGGTGAGATGTACCGGAGCCCGAAACCGGCAAGATTGGCCATTCAAGCGGGGCAGGATCGTTTTTCTATTTTCCTTAGAAAGGAAACTTCCGAGCTTCCGCGCAAGGCAGAAGTCAACATCGGTGTGAAAGTCGACCAGACAGTTCCCGTCGAACTTTGGGTGGAACAGAGCCCGGCGTCCGGTCGAGCAAAAATCCTCGTTCACTCTCAGAAGTTTGGTCACCAATTCCAGGTCGACTGGGATGCCGCGACCGAACTCGAACAAAATTGGGACGCGTTGATCGAAGGGTTCCAGAGACCAGCACCGACAATACCGGGACGGCTTGTGCTCGCCTGCGGAATCGATAGTTGGAACGATAGCCCTCGCGGAGACGGGCTTTTCACGTTGCTTGAAAAGAACGTTGACCGGACTGCCGTCGATTGGACGGCACTCGCAAATCGGCTCTCGGCTCGACCTGGCGGCAAATACGCGATATCAAGTGACGGTGATGTCCCGAATGGAGTAGATGCTGTCGCGCTATCGCGCTTGGATCGACTTGTAGAACGAGCGTTAGATGAAGTCCGTCGCGGGCTGAGGGGCCAAGCTGTTGGAACCCAATCACTGCGGTTTCTGACATGGCAATTCCGCCGATGCCCGCCAGACGTCTCGGGCTGGTTGCTGGAGGCTTGGGACAAAGAAGCCCGGGGACACCCAATTTTCACTCAAGGTGCCCACTGGAAGCTCGCTTACCAGGGGTTGGGGCGGGTCGCCAGCAACCAGCATTTTGAGCTGCAGGCAATCCACAAGGTCTTGGGCAAGCCCATAGATCAATGGAAGTGGCAGAAAGAAACCGCCGCCATGGCGTTCCTACTTTCGCGCTCTGAAACCGCGCCTCGGCTGCTTACTCGCAAAGATGTCGAGCGGTTGACCAAACGGATTCTCCGGGAGTTCGAAGAAAATCTGGGCTCGACGTACACCAGATTCCAATACGCTCCGATGCTGCTTGTTGGCCTTCTCCGTTGGAGGGTGGTCGAGCCATTCGCGTTGGTTGAGGGGCAGGACCCTAAGGCGGATAAATTGGTTCGAGCAGTCGAGAGGACGATAGGTGATCTCAAGCACCAGGATCGTTTAAGGGCACTGGCAAAGTACGGGCGCATCCTGGAACACGTTCTTGAGGAACTACGGGGCGAGGGGTCCAACCCAGAGCTTCTGCTTGATATTTTTGGTGGGGCGGATGGGAGCGATGCCGACGAATAGTAGATCGCTGGTATGCGGCGTCCACGCCCCGTCGATTTTCAGTTGCGGGGATCTAAGGTTGATCTACGCGCCGTCAAATGAGCTCACCGAAGAGTACCTGACGAGCTCATTGTGAGGCCTTGATGCGGGCGGTATAGGCTGGCTCAGGGCATCGATATCTTTGGCAAGGTGAAGGGAAGCGTGGGGTTGATTGCCGTCATTCTCAAGGCGCCTCACTGATGTCAGCGGCATTAAATTAGGTACTCGAGCGAACAACAAAGGCACCGAGGCGACGACCCAAAAGACCAGCAACTAATACGGCGTCTCACTAAAATCGACTCATGGGCTGCGTATTCCGATGAAGCCGGCCATCGATTCCGATTTGAAGCCGGCCAGTCATTCCGATTTCATTCCGGCGGGCGTTCCGATTTGAAGGCGGCCATTTCTCGGACTGATCCTGGCATTCTGGCCGACGCCGGATACCGCGGCCACAATGCGCCCCAGAGCCACAAGCTGCGGGTCTTCACCAGTGGCCAGAAGCGCCACGTGACGCCGGCCATCAAACGTCTGATGCGAAGGCGGTCAGCCGTCGAGCCCGTCATCGGGCACCTCAAGAACGAGCGCAGAATGGACCGCAACTATCTTGCCGGACAGCAGGGCGATGCCCTCAATGCCGTTCTGGCTGCCGCCGGCTACAATTTCTCGCTTCTGCTCAGGTGGTTCAGGCTACTTTTGTGCCTGCTCGTCAGGCAAACTCTCGACGCCGACAATCATGCGCCGCCACACCGAAAACGGTTCTTCACGGGCGACTAAGAGTCGGATTCGAAAAGCGTTCAACGATATCCATACCTTGCTAGCCGTCTGGTGATGAGACGAATGTGGGCGATCATGATCCACGCTTCGG
>NZ_AUFB01000033.1 GCF_000426285.1 Rhizobium leucaenae USDA 9039
TCCGAAGTTCGACGGTGCCAGCTCGGGTCTCCCAGTCGCGGTCGCGATAGCCGTTACGCTGAGCAAGTCGAAAGTCATTCTTCTCGCCGTAGGCCGCACCGGTCTTCGTGCCAACCTCTAGCTCCATCAACTTCTCGGCGGCAAAGCCAATCATCTCGCGCAGCAAATCCGCATCAGCGCTCTTCTCAACAAGCGAGCGGAGGTCCATCATGTCATTGGTCATCGGTGGTCTTTCCATCAGGTTGTGCTTGAACAACCCAACCCTACCGGAAAAAGCCGATGACCACCGCTATCCTGCTACACCACTTCTCGGGACGTCATCTGTGCTTCAAATCAGCGTTGCTTTGAATCTGGCGTACTTCTCGTTTCGAGAAATACGGGCACCAGCTTTCTTACGATACGAGCGGGCGATGACAAAAACCGATAATATCATTGCCCGCGCACTGGCGCTTTATCGATCCATTCCGAAACCGGAAAAGCTCGATCTGTTCAGCGAAGAGACCCGAGCATGGAATAAGGGTGATGTAGAGGCTCAGAAGCTCAATCTTCACATCTGGAACCAGGACCGTTGGCGAGATCCGTTTGATGAAAACATGTATAAATTTGACAATTTCATCAGATACGCCGCGTTGATTGTTGCTGCTTTGGCTTTCATTTTTTTGGTTGGCTCTTCGGCAATGGCCGCATGCCCAATCAGGATCAGATATTTCCTCGTAATTACGGCAGTTTGTCTCACGCCCACAATTATGGCGATCGCCTATAATCTGTTGATGGCCCAAATGGCTGAAAAGGAGATACAGACGGTCGCCGAGCGCGGACGTGTCGTGGAAGGTGAAATGGAGCTTTTTGTCAAAGCGATACCGCGGAAATATTTGCCCGACGGTGTATTGTAAGCATCGCCTTTATTGCGTGCCGAGCACGGCGATCACGCCCTTCCATCAAGCTGTCATCGGCAATCCTTCTTGCGGAAGGTTCGGCTCTGCCTTGTGGGGCAAGACAGAGCCGGGAACCGAATGACGGCTCACTCAGTGCGTTCAAGTGTCGGGGAAACTTGCTCGCCCACTCATTTTATACTACCTGCAGATGAATTTCTAGGCGCTAAAACACTGCTTTTCGCACAGGCCCGAGCGCCGGGCTAATCGTAGTCAACGGCAAGGCCATGGCTCACTCGGGCCGCAACGTTTGGCCCGATTCTGCATCGAAAAGATGAAGCTTGCCTGAACGGGCGGCTATCGTGACGACCTGCCCTGTCTCAAAATCGTGACGTTCGGAAAACACCGCGACAAGCTCGCCCGACCCATAGCGCAGGAACACCATCGTCTCATGGCCGGTGGGTTCGGTGACGTTGACGGTTGCCTGCAGCCCGCTTTCGGCGAGTGACAGGTGTTCAGGCCGCATGCCTAGGAGCACTGACTGTCCGTCAGAGGCCTTTGGCGTGAAACCAAGCGCGATCTCGTCGCCGGTTTCCGTGACGAAGATTGCGCCATCGGCCTTGTATCGACCCTTTAAAAGGTTCATCGACGGAGAGCCGATGAAAGTTGCGACGAACGTGTTGCGGGGACGGTCGTAAAGTTCCAAAGGCGTGCCGATCTGCTCGACATTGCCGCCCTGCATGACCACGATCTTGTCGGCCATGGTCATGGCTTCCACCTGGTCATGGGTGACATAGATGGTCGTAGTCTTAAGCCGCTGGTGCAGCTCCTTGATCTCCTTGCGCATCTGCACGCGAAGCTTGGCGTCCAGGTTCGACAGGGGCTCGTCGAACAGGAATACTTGCGGCGACCTGACGATGGCTCGGCCCATCGCCACACGCTGCCGCTGGCCGCCTGAAAGCTGGCGCGGATAACGATGCAGATAAGGGACGAGGTCGAGCGTTTCGGCCGCGGCCTGCAGGCGTTGTTTGATGACCTCGGCTGGCTGCTTCTGTAGGCGCAACGCGAAGACCATGTTTTCGGCAACCGTTTTGTGCGGATAGAGCGCATAGCTCTGGAAGACCATCGCGATATCGCGGTCCTTGGGCGGCAGATTGTTGACGATCTTTCCGCCGATCGAAATGGTGCCGCCAGTGATGCCTTCGAGCCCAGCGACCATGCGCAACAAGGTCGACTTGCCGCAACCAGACGGTCCGACGAGCACGACAAACTCGCCGTCGTGAATTTCTATGTTTACCCCATGCAGGACATTAAGGCCGCCGTAGGCCTTCCGCGCTCCTGAAATATTGACGTCAGCCATCTCGCTCCCACTTGCTTTCCGGCGACCCCTTTTTGAAAGGAATAGTCGCGCGCTTATGCATATTTTGCCGCGGAGCTTTTGCGCATCCAGTCCGGCAACAGCGCCCGGTAGCTTCGCTTCAAAAGCACCCGGCAATCTCCTCCATGAAACGTTTCATTTCTTATTGACTTTTTACACCTACCGTCCCATCCTTGACGGGGAGACCGTGGAGGAGCGGTTTTCAAGCATGATATGAAACGTTTCATTTTCTTGCTTACCAGATAGTTCTGCACGAGGCCAGTGTTAAATCGGACTGGCGAAGCCAGGCTTGCAAGACCTGCCGGGCGGCAGCACAAATAAACGTGGAGGAGGATGACATGAAAGTCGAAATATACGATGCACTGATGCGCCGTCAGGCAAGCCGCCGCGACGTTTTGCGTGGAACAGCCAGCGCCGCGGCTTTGCTCGGCGTATCCAGCGCATTGGGTGGAATTCCCGGCATGGCTTTCGCCGCCGATGATGTGCGCGCCCAGATCCTGCAAATTCCGGGTGTCGGCAAGGGCTCGCCGACGGATTCGGACTGGCAGAAGGTGGGCGAGCTTTGCCTCGGTCCGACCAAGGCCAATGTCAAGCAGGGTGAGTTCGCAGGTGTCGAACTGACCTTTATGGGGCTCAACAACCAGAACCTCCACAACTTCCTGTTCCGCGGCTTCCTGAAGCCGTGGGAAGCCTATACTGGCGCCAAGATCAATTGGATCGATCTTGCCCAGGCCGACTATAACGCCCGCCTTCAGCAATCGATCGCGACCGGCACGGTCGATTTCGACATTCTGGAGATGGGGGCGCCGTTCGAAGGCGACACCGCCGGGCGCGGGCTTCTGGACGAGATGCCCAGTTGGGTTGGAAAGCAGATCGAGTCAGACGACCTTGTGAGTTACCTGAAGCCACCCGTCGGCACGTGGGGCGGCAAAACCTACCGGGTGACTATCGACGGCGACTGCCATACCTTCGCCTACCGCAAGGATTACTTCGGCGAAGGCTCGATCAGCGGCATGGCAAAGCCGCCGAAGACCTGGCAGGAAATCAACGACGTTTCCAAGAAGCTGATCGGCAAGAAAGACCCGCTGACCGGCCAGCCGGCTTATGGCTATCTCGACCCGCTCAAGGGCTGGGGCGGTTTCGGCTTCTACTTCATCGAGAACCGCGCGACGGCCTACACCAAATATCCGGGCGACCCGGTTTGGCTGTTCGATCCGGAAAACATGAAGCCGCTGGTGAACAATCCCGGATGGGTTCAGGCGATCCAGGATGTCCTGGACCTGATCGCGGCAAAGGCTTATCCGGCCGACCAGATCAATGCGGATCCAGGCACCACGGCCTTCTCGCAGTTCCTCGCAGGCACTGGCTCGATGCTGATGTGGTGGGGCGATGTCGGGTCCAGCGCGCGCACTTCGGATACATCCGTCGTGGGCGATGTGGTCGGCTTCGGTATCAACCGCGGCTCCGATCGCGTCTACAACCGCAAGACCGGGAAGTGGGAAGACAAATATAACGAAGCGCCGAATATGGCCTATCTCGGCTGGGGCATCTATGTCACCAAGCGCGTCTCCAGCGACGAAAAGAAGCGCAAGGCCGCCTGGTCCGCGGCCGCCCATCTCGGCGGCAAGGATCTGTCTCTGTGGACTTCGGCCTATCCCTCCGGCTTCCAGCCCTACCGGCAATCCAACTTCAACTATGACGAATGGGAAAAAGCAGGCTACGACCGCGCCTATATCCAGGACTATCTGGGTTCGAACGCCGACAGCTACAACCATCCGAATGCCGCCATCGAACCGCGCATCCCCGGCATCTTCCAATATTACTCTGTTGCCGAGGACGAACTGGCGAAGGGCTATGCCGGACAGTACAAGTCTGCCCAGGAAACCGCGGATGCGATTGCTGCCGCCTGGGACAAGATTACCGACCAGATCGGTCGCGATAGCCAGTTGAAACTCTATCGGACGAGCCTCGGGCTCTGACCGGTTGAAATTAAACGCGCTGGCGGACCGGAAGCGGCTTCGCCAGCGCCCATTCTGTCCGGGCGAGGAATATCATGTCGACAGTCGAAGGCGACCTGCTCCACACGGTCGAAGCCGGCTCCATTTCCGCGAGCCGTCGTTTCTGGGGCCGCACGGCTCTGTGGCTCAGCGCCATATCGTTCATAGCATCGTTTGTATTGCAGGCTTTCCACGAACTGGGCTGGACCAGTTGGGGCTTCGAGAACTGGCGCCCGGTTCTTTATGCCTATTTTCTCTGGGCAGCAGTTCTCTGCATCACTCGCGTCGTCATTTACGGTGAGACAGGCAAGAAGGCCCTTTTTGTGCTGCCGGCCGCGCTTTTCGTCGTGTCGATGGTGGTCTTCCCGCTGCTTTTCGCGCTCTGGATCGGCTTTTCCGACTGGAACCTTGCCTCGTCGGCCGGGCGGCGCTTCAACGGGCTCGACAATGTGCGCCGGATGATCTCGGATCCGTTCTATGCCAACGCGCTGCTCAACATGATCCTTTATTGCCTGGCGATTGCGGTCGAATACGCGATCGCGTTCGGCTTGGCGCTGCTTCTCAACCAGGAAATCGTCGCCCGCAAGTTCTGGCGCGTAACCTTCCTGGTGCCGTTGATGCTGTCGCCGGTTGCCGTGAGCTGGATGGTCGGCAAGTCGATGCTGGAGACCCGCTTTGGTCCGGTTGCGCGTTTTGCCCGCTGGCTCGGCTGGGAAAATCCCTCCTTTTTCGGCGATCCGCTGACGGCGAGGCTATCGATCATCATCATGGATGCCTGGACCTTCATTCCCTTCATGATGATCATGCTGCTCGCCGGATTGCAGGCCCTGTCCAAGGAAGTGCTGGAGGCGGCCGAAGTTGATGGCGCGACGAAGTGGCAACGCTTCTGGCAGGTCATTTTCCCGCTGATGTTGCCGGTTTCGGTGACGACGGTGATGATCCGCATCATCTTCAAGTTGAAGCTCGCCGATATCATCATCACGGTGACCGCCGGGGGTCCGGGCGGGGCAACCGATTCCGTCACCAGTTTCATCTATCGCGAATACCGCGACCGTTCGAATGTCGGATACGGCACTCTGCTCGCACTCGTCTACCTCGTGATCATCGTTTTCGGGATGACGATGCTGATGAAGATTTCCGACCGTATCGTGAAGCGCATGACAGGAAGGCTCTGATGGGTTCGATCGATTTCGAAAAATACGCGCGCGGCCAGCGCATTCGCTGGTGGGCGATGCGTTTTGCCGTCTACGGCCTGCTCGTCATCTGGGCCTTTGTCTGCATCTTCCCATTGTTCTGGACGGTTTCAACCTCGTTCAAGACGGCCGCGGACGTCATGAAGGGCAATCTCGTCCCCTGGTTCAACTTTTCTCCGAGCTGGCTCGGCTGGCGCTCGCTCGGGCTTTCCCCAGATACTATTTTCCAGATCTCGACGGTGCGTGACGAGTTTATGCGCAGGCTGTGGAACAGCGTCATCATTTCGGTCACGGCATCGGCCCTTGCGGTGGTGCTCGGATCGCTGGCGGCCTACGGCCTCAGCCGCTTTTCCTATAAGTTCGGCTATATGCGCAACTCCGACATTTCCTTTTTCTTCCTGTCGCAGCTCATTATGCCACCGGTCGTCCTCGCCCTTCCGTTTCTGGTTCTCTACAAGGAACTGGCGCTGCTTGATACCTATGCGGGCATGATCGCCGTCTATACGCTGATGGTCCTGCCAATCGTCGTCTGGATCATGCGCGACCAATTCGCTACGGTACCGGTCGAACTGGAGGAGGCGGCGCTTGTCGATGGCCTGTCCATCTGGGGTGCCTTTGGCCACATCATCGTGCCGCTTGTCCTGCCCGGCATGGTGGCCGCGTTTCTTCTGGCGCTGATCCTGTGCTGGAACGAATATTTCTTCGCAGCACTGCTGACCTCCACCAATACCAATACGCTGCCGGTGATGATCGCCAGCCAGACAGGCAGCCAGGGCATCAATTGGTGGTCAATGGCCGCCCTTTCCACCGCCGGCATCCTTCCGCTGGTCTTCGTTGGCGTTGTGCTGGAAAAGCACATCATCGCCGGCATGACCGCAGGCGCGGTAAAGTAGCGGCGGGATATTGGAAAATGTCAAAGATGCCCACAGTCAAGGATGTCGCCGAATATGCGGGCGTATCCGTGGGCACCGTTTCGCGGGTGCTGTCGGGCGAAGTTGCGGTCAAACCCCTACTGCGCGAGAAGGTCAACGGCGCGATTTCTGCGCTCGGTTACCGGCCAAACGTGACCGCGAGAGCCCTGCGCACCAGTAGAACGGATGTGATCGGCCTGATCGTTCCCGACATCACCAACCCGTTTTTCGCGCAGCTTGCGGCAAGCGTCGAGCGTGCGGCGCTTGAATGCGGGCATAGTCTCATGTTGGCAAGCTCGCATGACGATCGCGGCGCGGAGCGGAGCCATGTTTCGGCCTTTCTCGACCGGTCGGTGCGCGGCATCATCGTGGTCGCTTCGAGCGACAGTTCGGGCCTCCATCTGGAAGCACCGGTTCCGATCATATCGCTGGACCGGCGCTTCGGTACCTTTCCCCTGGTGTCGACCCACCATGCGCGGGCAGCGGGGCTAATTGCGGACCATCTCTATGGGCTTGGGCACCGCCGCATCGCCTATATCGCCGGGCCGCCCGACACCGAGGCGGGGCGCATGCGCAAGGGGGGCTTCGTCAATCGGATCAACGGGTTCGGCAAAATCGGCGAACCGGTTGAACTGGAAATTGTCGATGGCAAATTCGACTACGAGTCCGGTGAAAGAATCGCCCGCGACCTGCTTTTGCGGCCGCCACAGGACCGGCCCACCGCGATTGCGGCCGCTAGCGACCAGCAGGCGATCGGCGCGCTGCGCGCTGCGCGCGACCTCAAGATCGACGTGCCGCGAAAGCTGTCGGTCACGGGTTTCGACGATATTTCTCTTGCCAATCTCGTAGTGCCGCGGCTGACAACCATACGTCAGCCGGCGGACAAGCTGGCACGGCGCGCGGTCGCCCTTCTTCTTGAGGAGTCATCGAGTACGCGAGACGAGATGGTGGACGGATCGCTGATTATCCGCAGTTCGACGGGTCCGTGCGTGCGAGCTAAGGTGAATATTGCCGGATAGACATATCGAAGCAGGGCCGGTGCTGCGGCCGCTAGAAAGGGATAAAGAAATCCATGCTCAAGGGTATCAGGGCCGAACTCAACGGCGACATTCTTCAAGCGCTTTGCAACATGGGACACGGTGACTATCTCGTCGTTTCTGACAGGAACTTTCCATCGGATTCGACAGCCCGCCAGACGCGCCTCGGCAAGCTGCTGACCATGGAAAACATTCCGGCACCGCAGGCAATCGACGCAATTCTTTCGGTCTTGCCGCTGGACACGCCGATCCAGCCCTCGGTGGGCCGCATGGAGATGATCGGCAAGCCGGACGAAATTCCGGCGATTCAACAGGAAGTCCAGGCGATTGTCGACCGTACCGAAGGCAAGCCTTCGCCCATGTATTCGGTCGAAAGAATGGCGTTCTATGACATTGCTGCGAAGGCCTATTGTGTCATCGCAACTGGCGAACTGCGCTTCTATGGATGCTTCCTTCTGACCAAAGGTGTCATTCCAATGGAGGACGTCAGATGAGCGAGAAAAAGGGAATTGTCATTCTCGGTATTTTTGCCGCGGACACCGCCTATAAGGCTAAACGTTTGCCTCATATTGCCGAGACGCTGATGGGGTCTGGGTTCACCCTCGGGCCGGGAGGCAAGGGCTCCAATCAGGCGATCGCCGCGGCCAAGGCCGGCGGCAAGGTGACCTTCATTTCGCGGATCGGCAACGACCCGTTCGGTGAGATGGCCCTTGCGGCCTACGCGGCGGCGGGCGTCAAAGCCAATGTCATGAAGATGGAAGGCGTCTCCACAGGCGCTGCCTTCATCTTCGTCGATGAAGTGAGCGGCGACAATGCAATCATTGTCGCGCCGGGGGCGGCAGGCCTTATCGGCATCGAAGATGTCGACGCGAACCGGATGGAGATCGAAAGCGCCGCCATTTTCATGACTCAGCTCGAACAGCCGCTCGAGGCGGCCATGCGCGGGTTGTCGATGGCGAAAAGGGCAGGGGCCACGACGATTTTCAACCCAGCGCCCGCCCGCGCCATTCCGGACAGCGTTTATGAATTGTGCGATTTCATCGTACCCAATGAGGTGGAAGCCGCCGAATTGGTGGGTCACACGATCGAAACCGATGAACAGGCCCGCGCGGCAGGCGGTATCCTGCTGAAAAGGGGTGCCCGCGCGGCGATCGTCACCCTCGGTGCCCGCGGTGCGCTCTATCTCACGGCCGGGCAGAGCGAATTCGTACCGGCATTTTCCGCGGGCAATGTCATTGACACCACCGGGGCTGGAGACGCTTTTCTGGGCGGCTTCGCCACGGCGATTTCCGAAGGATGTGCGCCGGTCGAAGCCGTCCGTTTCGGCTGCGCGACCGCGGCAATCGCCGTGACCCGGCCGGGCACGGCCCCGGCCATGCCATCGCGCGCCGAGATCGACGCCTTGCTGCGCTCCTCATAATTGAACATTCAAGAACTGATGGATTGCCTGGGGGAGCAAAGCCAGCAGCAGCTCATTGGACCTAACTCTTCACAACCGCATGGAAGACATGGCGGAGCAATTGAGGCGGCGGCAAAAATCTGACAAGCTCAATTGCGTGACATCAAAAGAAGGCGGCGGGAAGCCTGTGCTGCTCACGGAACCGATGTCCGTCCTCGGTCCCGCAAATCCGGCTCGCCGAGCTTTCTTGCTAGGTGGCATGATGAAACGAAAGCCACGCCTTGATCCTGACCTCGAAAGCTTAGCCGAGAAGCATGGGATCACCGCGACCTACGAAGACCTTCAAGGCAGAAGGCGCGCCGTTCCGGCGGAAACCAGGCTGCGAATGCTGCAAGCCCTCGGTTTTCCTGATCGTCTGGAGGCGCAACCCGACAGACAATGGGCAAGGCCACGTTTGGACGTACCGGAGGGTGCTCGCTGTTTCCTTCCCCCTTCACCTGGCGCGACGCGAGCTTGGGGCATTTCCACTCAGGTTTACGAGCTTACGTCCTGCCGCAATTGGGGGATTGGCGACTTCGAGGATGTCAGACAACTCTGCTTAATTGCGGCCGAAGCGGGGGCCGACTTCATCGGGCTCAACCCGCTTCATGCCCTGTTCCTGGCGGAGCCTAGACGCTGCAGCCCTTACTCCCCCTCCAG
The DNA here is from genome assembly GCF_000426285.1 of Rhizobium leucaenae USDA 9039. Classification (GTDB taxonomy): domain Bacteria; phylum Pseudomonadota; class Alphaproteobacteria; order Rhizobiales; family Rhizobiaceae; genus Rhizobium; species Rhizobium leucaenae. The sequence goes on from NZ_AUFB01000033.1 coordinate 9,487, forward strand.
TCGCCTGTTCCTCAATCCGCTGTACCTCGCGGTCGATAAGATTCCCGGCTTCCGCAAAGATATGGTCGATGAGGAGAGGCTGGCGGAAAACCGAGCGCTCGAACTCGTGGATTACGCCGCCGTCGCCATGCTCAAACTGACTGTTCTTAGACAAATGTGGCATGAGTGGAACAAGGCGGATTTCTCCGATACGGACGCGGCTAAGCGTGCTTTCGACGACTTCAAGCGAGAAGGCGGCGATGTGCTGTTTGGCCATGGCCTGTTCGAAAGCCTGTCGTTTTTCATGACTGAGCAAGGCTTTGGAAGCGGATGGCATGATTGGCCGGCGGAGTTCCAGAATCGGCATGCGGCGGCGGTGGAGAGCTATGCTGCCGACCATCTGGATGATGTCGGGTTTCACATCTGGCTGCAGTGGCTGACCGCGCATCAATTGCAGAATCTCGCAAATTGCGCCCGTCAGACAGGCCTTCGCTTCGGCCTTTATCTCGATTTTGCGGTCGGAGACGTTCCGGATGGATCGTCAACTTGGTCGGCGCCGGATCTGGTTCTATCCACGATGCATATCGGCGCACCACCGGATGCCTTCAGCGCTAAAGGGCAGGATTGGAGTCTCGTGCCTCTGTCTCCCAGCCTCCTCGCCAACCCCGCCCAGCCCAATTATCGGCGATTGATCGATCGAACCGCAAGGTTTGCCGGCGCGCTGAGACTGGACCACGCTCTCGGCCTTTGGCAACTGTTCCTGATTCCGGCGGGCGAGACGGCCGCTGCGGGCGGATATCTGCGATATCCGTTTCCGGACATGATTGCGAGCCTCGCTGTTGTGTCGCGGGAACGACAAACCGTGATCATCGGCGAGGATCTTGGAAACGTCCCGGAAGGATTTCGACCTGCGATGGAGAAAGCCGGCATCCTCGGCTATAAGGTCTTGTATTTCGAAGATATCGCCGCCCAGAATATCGATCCCGACCTCCCAGCCTCACTGTCGCTCGCATGTCTGTCGACCCATGACTTGCCTCCACTGCTAGGGTGGTGGCGCGGGGACGATATTTCGTTTGCCGAAGGGCTTGGATGGTCTGACGCCGAGGCGGCCGTTCGCTCGCGCGAAGACAGAGACAAGCAAAAGAGAGCCCTGCTTGATAAACTCGCGGAGGCGCAACTGATCGATCTCATGCTGTTGGAGCAAAGCCAAGGCGCCCACCTACCGGACGAAGCCGCGGTCGCGCTTCATCGCTTACTGGCAAAAACGAACAGTATGCTTGTTGCTCCGCGGTTGGCTGATATGGTCGGAGAAGATCGTCCAACCAATGTGCCCGGCACTGCTGAAGAATACCCCAACTGGTGTTTGAAACTGCACATTCCTATCGAGCGTCTGAAAGACACGGCCTTGTTTGCCCGAATTTCGACCGTTTTCGAAGAGGAACGGCCGAAACGCCGCCCATCGGACTGCGGTGCGACGCCCAGAGATGAGAATCCCGCCTCTCGGATGTAGAGCACGCAGTCCTTTGCATAGATCCAGAACAGGGCTGTACTTGCAGGCACCGAGATTGAGTCGTCTCATCGACTTAGGTTTTTGTCGAAGGGTATAATGCGGTGATGTCCACCCGGACGACCGTGCTGATACTCGGGACGATGGCCCCGATATTCCAGCCTGCCCGAGCGGTAGTCGTGATGGCCACGATAGCGATCTCGATAATAATGGTTTCGATCGTAGCGATATCGATATCGGTAATGGTCACCGCCTCCGATAAAGATGGCACCACCGCCATAATAGCCTGGGTTATACCCGCTCGTCCCGTAAAGGGGGCCTTCCTCCACGCAGCTTGACAGGATCAAGCCGGTAAATCCAACGATGGCAGCCACCAGCATTGATTTCATGGTCATGAACGTTCCTCCTGCGCCGGCAATTCGCGCCGGATGTATTTCTGGCAGCGTGGCGCCTTACTTCTTCTTCTCGGCCAACGCATTCGCCTTTTCGCGATTGCCGCCTGCCTCTTTGATGATCTTGGCGGCCGCCTCTTTGGAGAGGCCGTGCTTTCGCGCAAAGTAATTGACTTCGTACGGCTCACCGGCCGCTATTGTTCTGCGGTCCTGTCCCAGCTTTGATTTATCGTCAGCCATCTTTTTCTCCCCGCTCGGACAACAATCGAATGTCGTCGTCGCAGTTTCTCTAGCGCTTCTCGTCTTTGATCCTGACGCCTGGTTTCCCGATGGGCATAACGAGGTCTTTGTCATAGACGCTTGGCGCAATGCCGCCCTGTTCACTGGAGCCGCCAAGCGGCTCCCGCGGGCCAGGCTTTTTGATTCTTTTATCGGACTTTTTCTGTTCCGAAGTGGGTTGTTTATCCACCATGAAGGCCTCCCTTTGTTGCTGGAGACCTTACTTCGGAAGGAGCAGAAAGTTCCGTCCAGCAATGAAATTGGGCGGAGGATTAATGTTCGATTCCCTGCAGGCGATTGCACTTATAAGCTTATCGCATTCAACCTGAATTTGGGGCGAGCTAACCCGATCTGAGGGCCAGATGGTTCGATGCCCCTCAAGAGCACTCATCGAGAAATCACGGCTGGAATTGATCTCCGAAGAACAGTCCATTTCGCGCAACATGCGACCACGGACCGCTGCAAACCAGAACCCAATGTCATGAGTTCGGATCCCGCCTCATTTCTCCTTGAGCACGAGTGCACTGGTTAAATCACCGAGTGGCTTCTGCTTATGGGCCGCGATGGCAGTATCGCGTACGGTAATGCCATGCAGGGTTGGGAGTTCGAAGCGGCGAGTGATGAAACGTAAGATGGAGGTCGTGTCCATGGGCGTGTGATCGACATAACCGTGCCGCGCGAAGGGCGAGACGATAATGGCTGGAATGCGTGAACCCGGTCCCCAACGGTCGCCTTTCGGCGGCGCCACGTGATCCCAAAGGCCGCCATTTTCGTCATAGGTGACGACCACCAGCATGTGAGGCCATTGCGGGCTTTTCTCAAGATGCCCGATCAGATCGGCGATATGGGCATCGCCTGCTTCAATATCCGCATAACCGGAATGTTCGTTAAGGTTGCCTTGAGGCTTATAGAACGAGACTTGCGGCAGCATGCCGGCATCGATCGCTTTGATGAACTCAACGCCGCCTAAGCCGCCATCCCTCAGATGCTCAGTCCTGGCTGCAGTGCCCGGAGCGAAATTGGCATAGTAGTTGAAAGGCTGGTGGTGGTATTGAAGATTTGGAACAGGCTCCTTGTTGCCGTGGTCGAGCACATCCTGCCAAGCTCCGCCATACCAGGCCCAGGTCACGTGCTTGAGGCTAAGCATATCGCCGATGGTTGGTTCAATCTGTGGCGGCAATGTCGTGGGCTTGGCCGGGTCTGCCAGTGCTTTGTCGCCATCCGGCGCGGGACCGTTACCACTCGGCTGATAGGGCGGTTGCATGGTGTTGACGGCGTAGAAATCGGGCGTGAGATTGCCGTCGCCGACGAACTTCGGAATGCCGTCGACCGCCGATTTTGGCGAATTGTCGGCGGCCTTGAGGGTCACCCCGTCGGGCTCGACCACTGCGATCGAAGGCTTGGCGGCACTGGTGTCTGCGTTGGGATAATAGGGCGCGCAGGCGCAAATCAGCCATTGGTGGTTGAAGAAGGAACCGCCGAAAGCGCCCATGAAGAAGTTATCGGCGAGCACGTATTTCTGAGCGATCTTCCACATCGCCATCTTCGAGCCGTCCCACGAGCTCATCACCAGCGCGCCTGAATCGGCAAAGGCGACGAATTTGTCGTTGCGCCCGCCGTCGATTTGCATCTGGTTCTGATAGTAACGGTGCCAGAGGTCGCGTGTGATCGTATTCGGACTGAGGTTGAAGCCCTTGGGATCGTCGGCGCGGAATGGTCGATTGGGAAGATGCTCGGTTTCCGCTTGGGTCACCGGTGGTGTCACGCCTTTGGCGGTGAGACCCTCCCAGATCGGCGGCAACTCACGAAAAGGCTTGCCGTCGCGATCGCGCTGGATGCGGGCGCTTGCCGACGCCTTCGAAACTCCGTTAGCCCCTGGAAAGCTGCCGTAGAGATTATCGAAGCTTCGATTTTCCGCATAAATCACCACCACGGTGTCGATCAGCTTCAGATCGCTGGCAGCATTGCCGGCAGATCCCGCCTTTGTGCCGGAGGCGCTGTCGCCGGCGATGGCGGGGCTAAAAGCCGCCACAGAAAAACTCAACGCGCAGACGGCCGCAGCAGTGATCGATTTCATTTGGATTGGCCTCCCCAGATTTCGGTGGGTGTGCTTCCACCTCGCACGACAGCTTATCCGGGCGAACAGCCAACGCAAGCTCTAATTGAAATGATTCTAAAACCTGTCTAACGATATTTCTGGGTGGAGAGACGAGATTGCAGTGAAGGGACGCGACCATAACGATGCAATCCAAATCGCGAACAAGACAGTGGGTCGGGATCTGTACGGCTGCATTGTTGCTCACGATGACCTCGGTCCATGCGGGCCAAGCTTTGTCGCGGGCCGACGTGCGACGGCAAGCACAGGCATTGGGGGCGCTTGGTAAAGCCCTCTTCTTCGATCCCTCCTTGTCGGCGTCAGGCAAGATGGCTTGTTCTTCCTGCCATGATCCCAACCACGCCTTTGGGCCGACTGATGACCGGGCGGTGCAACTCGGCGGCGGCGACCTGCATCAGCCGGGGCTGCGGGCGGTGCCCTCACTCGAATATTTGCAGGCGGTGCCGCCCTTCACCGAGCATTTCTTCGAATCCGAGGACGAAGCCGACGAAAGTGTCGATAACGGGCCGACCGGTGGCCTGACCTGGGACGGCCGGGTCGATCGCGGCTGGGAGCAAGCCAGGATTCCATTGCTTTCTGACTTCGAAATGGCCAACAAGAGCGAAGCCGAGGTGGCTCGCCACGTGCTCGCGGCGGGCTACGGCAAGGCGATCACGGATATAGCCGGGGTAAAGTCCGTCAGTGATCCGGTGATCCTCTTTCGCACTGCGGTGAAGGCGCTGGAAGTCTTTCAGCAGGACTATCGCACCTTCTATCCCTATTCCAGCAAATATGACGCAGTATTGGCCGGGAAGGCTGCACTCACTCCGCAGGAGGCAAGGGGGCTCGACCTCTTCAATGCACCTGAGAAGGGCAATTGTGCCTCCTGTCACATCAGCCAGCGCGGGAATGACGGCACACCGCCACAGTTCACCGACTACGGACTGATCGCCATCGGCGTCCCCCGTAACCGCGACATTCCAGCGAACAAGGATCCGGCGTTCTACGATCTTGGCCTTTGCGGCCCCCTGCGCACCGATTTCATTGGGCATGAAGATTATTGCGGGCTCTTTCGCACACCAACACTGCGCAACGTCGCTCTTCGCAAAACCTTTTTCCACAATGGCGACATTCACTCACTGCGCGACGCCGTGCGCTTCTATGTGGAACGAGAGACCCATCCGGAGCGCTGGTATACTCGCAAGCCCGACGGGAGCGTAGATAAATATGACGATCTGCCAGAGGCGGCGAAAGCCAACATCAACACCGAGCCGCCTTTCGATCGCAAGACCGGAGACGAGCCGGCGCTCTCTCCGACCGAAATCGACGCCATCGTAGCTTTCCTCGGCACGCTCACCGACGGCTACGAACCATCGGAGTGAGGGCGTGAGCGGACACGGCTTGCCCGATGCCGTAGCTTTGCCGGCAGATCCAGCAGGCGGGCGATGGTCTCGGCGCCCTTGCCAGAAACCTTTACTTTGCCAGCATCGCTTATTTGAAGTTCGGCTCCGTTTGAAAAGCTGAGCGACCACCCGTCGTCTGCGTCTGTGCGGCGCCGGTCCGTTAATTCGATACCGGCCGCGGAGATCAGCGCAATCGCCTTGTCGACGTCCATGATCATCACCCTGCGAGAATTTCCCGAACATTTTTTACTAAGGGTTCGGACGGTCTACAAGCGCAATGCGAAATTCAACACGGCGGGCACCACGCACGTCCGCCACGCCGCACCGTTTCGCCTAAGCGGACAAGGCTCGAATCCGCCCCGCTGTAAGAGAAATTTCTGGCATGCCCATGCTCAGCCGCGGGCGAACCGACGGGTCAACCGACAAGATGGTGGGGACGGGCCGACGTTAGTCGCGGGGGAATTGCTATACGAGGCTCCGGCGGTTCAGCGCCGAGCTGCGGGGAACAAATGGGCCGCTCCGCATATTTGGGTACCGAACCATTGATCGCGGTTGCCAAAAAGCTGCGGTGGTGTGGCGCATGAGCGGGTGTGGCGATGTCGCCAGATGGCGGGAACTTCGCCGCAATGACAAGGAGGCTTCTGACGTGACAAGCCGAGCAAAAAAAGCGCTGGAAAACGACCGCAGGCCTATCGCCGACTATGGTCTAATCGGCAACATGATCTCGACTGCGCTCGTCGGTCGCGATGGCTCCATCGACTGGCTTTGCCTGCCCCGTTTCGATTCACCGGCGTGTTTTGCTTCCCTTCTCGGCACCCCTGAGAACGGCCGCTGGCGCATCGCGCCGGCTGCGGCCACCAGGCGCAGCAGCCGACGCTATCTCCCCCAGACGGCGGTCATCGAAACCACATTTGAGACCGAAGACGGTGCGTTCGAGCTTATCGACTTCATGCCGCTCGCCGAAGATGAGGAGAGAAGCGATATCGTCCGGATCGTGCGCGGCAAGCGCGGGCGCGTAGCCGTCGAGATGGAACTCGTCCTGCGCTTCAATTATGGGCTTGTGGTGCCGTGGGTGCGGCGGCGTGACTATGGTCTGAGTGCCGTGGCCGGCCCCGACGCGGTCGAACTTCACACTCAGGCACCGTTAGAGGGTCAGAACATGAAGACCCTCTCCCGCTTCGAGGTCGCCGAGGGTGAGAGCGTTCCATTCACCTTGTCTTACCATCGGTCGCACCGGCGGCCGCACTTCGTGCCGGACCGCGGCGAGGCGCTGAAACACACCGTAAGCTGGTGGCAGGAATGGTCGAAGCGCTGTTGCTTCGACCCGTCGCAAGAGCACTGGCGGGAAGCGGTCGTGCGTTCGCTCATCACGCTCAAGCTGCTTACTTTTCGACCAACCGGCGGGATCATCGCGGCGCCGACTACCTCCCTTCCGGAAACGCCGGGCGGCGAGCGGAACTGGGATTATCGCTACTGCTGGCTCCGCGATTCGGCGCTGACACTTTATGCCCTTCTTAACGCAGGGTATCGGGAGGAGGCCGAGGCATGGCGGCGTTGGCTTTTGCGCGCCATCGCGGGGCGACCAGACCAGCTTCGCATCATGTACGGTCTTGCCGGCGAACGCTGGCTGCCGGAACACGAAATCCCATGGCTAGCTGGATATAGAGATAGTCGGCCAGTTCGGATCGGCAACGGCGCTGCCCAACAGTTGCAACTCGATGTTTTCGGCGAAGTGCTCGACACGCTTCATACCGCCCGGGAGGACGTACTTGCCTCGGCTCCGGACGCCTGGAAACTGCAGAAGGTCTTGCTCAAGCATCTTGTACAGATCTGGCACGAGCCGGACCAAGGCATTTGGGAAATGCGCGGACCGGCGCGACACTTCACTCATTCGAAACTCATGTGCTGGGTGTCCTTCGATCGTGCGATCAAAGCGGTCGAGCGGTTTGGGCTAGACGGGCCTGTGGATCGATGGCGGGCGGAGCGTGATGCTATCCACGCAGAAATCTGTGCTAAAGGCTTCGACCCGCAGCTCGGCAGTTTCGTCCAGTCTTACGGTTCGAAAGCTCTCGACGCGAGCCTCCTGCTGTTTTCTCAGGTCGGTTTTCTCCCGGACGACCATCCGCGCATCCTCGGTACCGTAAACGCGATTGAGCGCGACCTCCTGCAGGATGGTTTCGTACTGCGATACCGTCCAGAGCATACAGTCGACCCGTACAAGCAACCAGAAGGCACATTCCTTGCCTGCTCGTTCTGGCTTGCCGACGCGTATGTCATGTCGAAGCGCATGGATAAGGCCGAGGCGCTGTTCGAGCGGCTGCTCTCGGTCCGAAACGATCTCGGCCTTCTCGCGGAGGAATATGAGCCCGCGTCGGGGGAGTTGCTGGGTAATTTCCCGCAGGCCTTCTCACATGTCGGCCTCGTCAATACTGCATTCAACCTGGTACGTGCCGCAGGACCGGCGCGCCAAAGAGCCGCGCGCACGGGGCCAGATGTCGCCGCGCAGAATGCCACAACGACTGGACAGGCTCGCCCGCAACCATAGAAAATTCGGCGCATTGGCAACCGCCCATCCTTGAAAGTCAGCGCCAGCTTTCAAGGAGGCCCCCAGACGTTCCATGAATGGGATCGGTGTCCGGCACGGGCAATGATGCGATTTTTGCCAGCATATCGCGGCTGGCGGCGGCGGTCTGAATGTCGGCATGCTGACCTTCTGGATAAGCGCCGACGACCTCGAAGTCCGGAGAGCAGCCAAGGTTTCGGTGACCTGTTCCAGCGGGGAGAATCAAGCAATCCCCCATAGAAACCTTTATTGGGTGTCCTTCCGGGCCACCGATTAACAGGGTGGCGCTGCCACGTCCGATGCCCAATACCTCGTGAGCACCCGAGTGGTAATGCTGGTAATCAAAGACGCCATTTTTCCAAATGCCGGCCCATCCGTTCGCGGCGAAAACACCCTCGAAATCTGCGGACGATGAACCACTCGGCAACGCCCCTCTGTAAATCAAAACAGGACGTTGCTGATTGTTCGGAACCCAGTCACTTGGCTCAAAAAAGACTGTCTCGGTTTTCATTCAGGACCTGTCTCCATCAGGCAGAGTGGCCTCATCTTGCACCGACTTTGGCTTTCTCTTTCATGACGCTGGTTCGCCTCGGTCGTCATTGATCGACGGTAGGAAGGTTTGGACGTCCCGCTTTTCCCGGTCGGGTAGCGTGGCAATTCGCTCTTTCCAAAACTTGGCGGCCTCTGGAGGGTCGCCGTCCCAGTCGCGCGATGAGCCTAGGTTATCGTCGATCACTGCGATCCGGCGACCGCCGAGTCGCCGGTATTCTTCAGCAAGGCTTTTCGATGCGTTTTCCATTTGATCCATCGTCTCCATCACGAGCTGCATGAGGTAAACTTTTGGCCGACGGGAGTGGTTCCCTCGTCAACCGCAGAGAATACGGCAGGCTTCGAAACAGGCTTGGTGGAGAAGTGGCCAAAGGAGCAGGTATGCGCAACATCATTTCAGGTAACACGCTTGCCTGACAGAAGGCGACCTGTGAACAATCCAAGTGCGATATCTGCGACTCTTTTCGTGTTGCGCGCAATACGATCAGGTCCAAGAACAGGTTGACGGAAGCGGCTATCCTCTGATCCTATCAAGTGCCGTTGGGGAGTGACGGCGCGCGATGAATTTCGAAAGCTCACTCGTCCAGTAAGGAGAACGACGATGACCTTTTTCAACCTTTTAAAATCTGCTGTGTTTGGTCTGGCCATACTGGGCGTGAGCGTGCCCGCCATGGCCGACCAACTTGCTGACATCAAGGCCAAGGGCAAGATCGAAACGGCCACCGACATGCACTACGCACCGTTCGACATGCTCAATAACGGCACTTACGAAGGCATGACGAAGGACCTCTTCGACGGCGTTGCGAAGGAGATCGGTGCCGAGCCGGTCTACCAGGATATTCCCTGGACCGCCGAACTGCCCGGCCTCGAGGTAAAGAAGTTCGACATCATCATCGCGCCGGTCACAATTACACCGGAGCGCCTGCAGCGCTATGCCTTCACATTGCCGATCGCCGACGCCACCGTTGCGCTGTTGCGTGCCGCCAGCAATACCGACCTGAAGAAGCCGGAGGACATCAAGGGCAAGACCGTTGGTGTGCAGCAGGGCACCGCGCAGTTCAAGCAGCTTCAGGCCTTCGGCGACAAGATTGGCGGTGTGAACATCAAGGAATACGGCACCACCGACGAAGCCTATGCAGATCTCGCCGCCGGCCGTCTGGACGCGGTTGCCGGCTCGCTGCCAAACCTCAACTACCTGGTCAAGACCCGCCCCGAGACATTTGCCATGTTCGATAAGGCGGCGTTTGGCCAGCCGACCTATTTCGCCTGGGTCGTGCGCAAGGACGCCGACAGCGAAAGCTTCGTCAAGGCCATCAATGACGCCATGCTAAAGATGACGGATGACGGGCGCGTCAAGGCTATCCAGGAAAAGTGGCTTGGCGCCTACACCGCGCTGCCGCGCGAAGTTCCGACCAAGTGAGGATCCGACGCGGGCGGGAGTGATCCCGCCCGCGCATTAGTTCCCCTTGCCGGGGAGCCATCTATTGCGCACACCCGGTCCTGGAGGGGTGATGTTTTCGATCTCGACCTTTCTCGGCAGTTTCGAGCCGCTCTTCTGGGCGGCGCGCTTCACGCTGCTGATCTCCATTCTGGGGATCGCGCTCGGGCTCGTGGTCGGCGCACTGATCTGCGCCGCTGCACTTTCGCGCGCAACCTGGCTGCGCTGGTTCGCGGCCGTTTGGGTCAGCTTTCTGCGCGGCGTTCCGCTGCTGGTCCAGTTGCTCCTGTGTTATTATCTGCTGCCTGTCATCGGCATCAACGTGCCGGCAATGGTCGCGGCCGTGGTCACGGTCGGCATCTGCTCCAGCGCCTATGTCTCGGAGATCTGGCGCGGTGCCATTATCGCATTGCCTGGAGGACAGATCGAGGCGGCAACCGCAATCGGCATGCGGCCGAGTGACATTTGGCTGCGTGTGATCCTGCCGCAGGCGTTTGCGATATCGCTGCCCGCGCTGGTCAACGAGTTGATCCTCCTGGTCAAGGCATCGTCACTGGTTTCTGTCGTCGGTATCCTGGAGGTAACACGCGCCAGCCAGGCCCAGGCGGCCATGACCTTCCGTCCACTGGAAGTCTATATCGCAGCGGCCTGCATCTACCTGATCATCAATCTATGCCTCGCAGGGCTCGGACGCTATCTTGAGCACAGGGTGACCGTGTAATGGACCTGAGCATCCTCGTGCAATATTGGCCGACCCTGCTCGGCGGCTTCGAGTTGACGATCATCTGCTGGGTGCTCGGCACGATATTCAGCATGGTGCTGGGCCTGATCATCTCCTTGGCGCAGCGTTACGGGCCGCGACCGCTTGGCTGGCTTCTGCGGGCCTATATAGAGGTCATCCGTGGCACACCCTTCCTGGTGCAGCTCTTCGTGCTCTACTACGGCGGCCCATTGCTGGGACTGCGCCTCGATGCGCTGCCGGCGGGTATTCTGGGGCTTACGGTCTATGGCAGTCCCTATTTCGCCGAGATTTTCCGTGCAGGCTATCTCGCCGTGCCGGTAGGCCTGCTTGAGGCAGCGCGCGCCATCGGCATGTCGGAATTGACCATCGTACGCCGCATCCTTTTGCCACTGAGCCTGGTCTCGGCACTCCCGGCACTGGTCAACTTTTCCATCATCTTGACCAAGGAGACGGTCATCCTGTCCATCATTACCGTGCCGGAGGTGATGTACTCGGTGCAGCGCATGTCCACCGAAACATTCCGCTATCTGGAAGCGAACCTGGTGCTGGCTCTGTTTTTCTGGGCGCTGGTCGAAATCATCTCGCGTGCCGGCCGTCTGCTGGAGACTCGCATCACCAAACATCTGATCGAAAGGACGTAGGATGGTTCAAGCGTCATCCGTCGAGATCCGCAAGGTCAACAAGTTCTACGGTCCCTTTCAGGCGTTGAAGGAAGTGAACCTGTCGATCCTGCCGGGCAAGGTCACCTGCCTGATCGGCCCCTCCGGCTCGGGCAAGTCCACGCTGTTACGCTGCATCAACTTCCTGGAACAGTACGATTCCGGTGAGATCACCATCGACGGCCGGCTGATCGGCTATGCCAGCCCCGGTGGTCGCAAGATGCCCGGCCGGCAGCTTCGCGAGATGCGGCGTTCCATTGGTATGGTGTTCCAGCAGTTCAATCTCTGGCCGCACATGACGGCGTTGCAGAACGTGGCGGAAGGCCTGATCCGCGTTCGCGGCCTGTCCAAAGCCGAGGCCCTGGCGCGTGCCGCAGAGGCGCTGAAGAAGGTGGGATTGGCCGACAAGATGGCCAGCCATCCCTCGCGCCTTTCTGGCGGGCAGCAGCAGCGCGTCGCCATTGCGCGCGCCATCGCCATGGAGCCGCGCCTGATGCTGTTTGACGAGCCGACCTCGGCGCTCGACCCTGAACTGGTGGGGGAGGTGCTCAGCGTCATGCGGACGCTCGCCGCCGAAGGGATGACCATGATTGTCGTCACGCATGAGATGGGCTTCGCCGCCCATGTCGCGGACCAGGTCGCCTTCATGGAAAAGGGCGAACTCGTGGGTGTCGATGCGCCGGCCCGCATTCTTCACCACCCCGAAGATCAGCGCATCCAATCCTTCCTCCGCACCTATCACGAGCGCAACAGCTTTTGATTGGCTTTGATCATCGGGCCCATCGGCCAAGAGAGCTGAGCACGGGCGTCGGGCGCGGTCCAGCCGAGACCGGCCAGACCGGCTGCTTCCCAAGGAGAGCCCTCCTCCTGAGTGGAGACCCCACAAACGTTAGATCACATGAACAACGGATTGCTTTCGCCATCTGAAATGGCTCGAGTTCGAAGGATTTACCAAGGCGGTGGTGATGAGCGGTGTTGCCTTGTCGTGCTCGGCAATTGCCCTGGCACGACAAAGAGCTGCATGCCGGTCCTCCGGCAGTCGGTGGTAAACGATGGCGAGTGCCGAGGCGGTGATGCCGAAGCGATGGCACCTTGGACAGATGATCTCGATGCGGCCCGTTATACGCGGCAGCTTTTCTTCGGCTTCGGCTTCACAGATGGGGCAGTTGACGCTCATCAGCTAGTTCCTTTTGCCTGGAATAGCAGGGAGCAAACGTGTCGGTGGATCAGTACCATGGTGAACGAACGCCGCATGGTTTCGCACCCGCATTCACCGCGAATATTATCACCCTGCTCCTGGCGCCAAAATCGCCCGACTGGAATAGCCGGGAGTTATTGCCTCATCATATTGGAGTAGAGGGCAAGCTTCGCATAGCCTATGGGCCAACTTGTATCGCCGAACCGATCAGCGTAGCATCCGCGCAGAAATTGGCAGACCGCGGCTGCGGCGGCTTTAGCAACTGAAGTATAGCTGCCGATCGCCGGACATCTACAGCGCTACCTTTAACAAGCTCTTGGTCGGGCAGCCGTTCGGATCTTTCTCTTGATTTTATCGGCTTCCATCTAGACGCCAAAGCGGCTCCTGGAGGCTTCAGCATATGGTTGCATTGAATTGCCGGTTTTGTGCCTGTGAGTTGACGGAGACTGTCGTCGACCTCGGAGCATCTCCTCTCGCAAATTCCTACGTTTCCGTCGAACGGGTCATGGATTTGGAACCATTTTTCTCCCTGCATGCCTTCGTTTGCACCAACTGTTTTCTCGTTCAGGTTCCCACGATGGCAGCGCGAGAAGACATTTTTGATGAAGACTATGCTTATTTCTCTTCCTACTCAGCCTCCGTGCTGTCGCATGCCAAGAACTACGTCGACAAGATGACCGAACGATTTAAGTTCGATGCCCATAGTCAGATCCTGGAAATCGCCAGCAACGACGGTTATCTTCTCAAGAATTTCAAGGAACGGGGCGTACCGGTTCTAGGGATTGAACCCTCCAGAAATGTTGCAGAGGCTGCGATAGAAGCTGGGATTCCGACCCGCGTTCAATTCTTCGGCGTCGAAACGGCACAATCGCTTCGCAATGAAGGTCTGCTGGCCGATCTTATCATTGGAAACAATGTTCTGGCGCATGTGCCAGACATAAATGATTTCGTGGCGGGGATGAAAATTGCCCTGTCCGATACTGGTATAATAACGATGGAATTTCCGCATTTGATGCAAATGCTGGAGAAGATTTATTACGACACCATCTATCACGAGCACTATTCATATCTCTCGCTGTTTAGCGTCGAGGCGATCTTTGCCCATCACGGGCTGAAGATCTTCGATGTCGAGGAAATTGCTCCTCAGGGGGGATCTCTGCGGATCTACGCCTGCCACGGGCAGGACGGGACCCATTCTGTAGACGCACGCGTCAAAGCACTGAGAGATCGCGAGCTCGCAGGAGGGGTGAATTCACTGGCGCGATATCATGATTTTGCCGACAAGGTTCATCGCAGCAAACGTCAGCTTCTGCGGTTCTTGAGCGACGCGAAGGAAAATCAGAAGACGGTGGTTGGCTACGGCGCTCCCGCTAAAGGGAACACGCTTTTGAACTTTTGCGGCATCAAGACCGATCTGCTGGAATATACGGTTGACATCAGCCCGCATAAGCAGGGGCGCTTGCTGCCGGGCACACGCATCCCGATCCATGCGCCCGACAAAATCAAAGAGACAAAGCCGGACTACCTTCTTATCCTGCCTTGGAATATTAAATCCGAGATCATGGAGCAGATGTCGGTCATACGGCAATGGGGAGGCCAATTCGTCGTGCCTCTGCCGGATGTCGAGGTATTGGCCTGATGTCGTCAGCAGTTTCGTCCCACACCACCGAAACCGGCCAGACGATGTACTCTCTGATGGAGCGGCTATATCCAATATGCCGGAGTATCACCGGATCTGGGGTGGCGGAGACGTTGGATATCGTAGGTCAGCATATTCCACTTGAGATTCATGAAATCGCGAGCGGTACTCCCGTTTTCGACTGGACCGTGCCGAAACAATGGACCATTCGAGATGCCTTTGTGAAAAACAGCCGCGGAGAGCGGGTGATTGATTTTCGTGCGCACAATCTGCACGTGGTGAGCTATAGCTGCCCAGTCGACACACGGTTGACACTGGCGGACTTGCGGCCGCACCTTCACTCGGATCCCGAGCATCCGGACTGGATTCCTTATCGCACGAGCTATTACAGCGAGGATTGGGGTTTTTGCCTGGCGCATTCGGCATTGCAGGCATTGCCGGACGACGATTACACGGTTTGTATCGACTCGACACTGGAAGATGGCAAACTGATCTGGGGAGAATGCTTGATCCCCGGTGCGACATCCGACGAGATCGTCATTTCGACGCATATCTGCCATCCATCGCTTGCGAATGACAATCTCTCGGGAATTGCGGTTTCAATCGAGCTGGCGAAAAGCCTGCTTGCCGCCTCCGGCTCATACTACTCCGTTCGTATTCTGTTCATTCCTGGAACAATAGGGTCAATTGTCTGGCTGGCGACGAATGTTGAACGCCTGCAAACCATCCGCCATGGTCTCATCGCGGTAAATCTCGGCGACACCGGCCATTTGCACTACAAGCGCAGCCGGCGGGGACATGCCGAGATCGACCGCGTCGTGGAGTATGTCCTGCACCGGCGAAAAGACGATTGTACGGTGATCGATTTTTCGCCCTACGGCTATGATGAACGGCAATTTTGCTCGCCGGGAATAAACTTGCCGTTTGGTTGCCTGTCTCGCACGCCCTACGGTCAGTTTCCCGAATACCATACGTCCGCCGACAATATGAGGTTCGTCCGGCCGGAGGCTTTGGCGCATTCTCTCGATGCTTATAGGGAGATCATTCAAGTTCTTAATCGGAATGGCAGATTTCAAAATCTTCAGCCGATGTGCGAGCCTCAGCTTGGAAAGCGCGGTCTTTATGGATCGATAGGCGGGCGTTCCGATGCGAAGGAACGGCAGATGGCGATGCTTTGGGTGCTGAACTTTTCGGATGGCGAACATTCGCTTTTAGACATTGCCGAACGGGCCGGGATTGATTTCGAGGTCATTGCCGACGCTGCGGAAACTCTAACTGAGCATGGCCTTTTGGCGCGCTGTTCGGGATCGAACGCATGATCCCCGGCACGATTTTTGCCGATCGTGTCGCTGTCGTGACCGGTGTGAGCAGCGGTATCGGCAAGGCGATTGCCAACGCACTTGTCGCTGCCGGCGTCAGCGTTCACGCTCTCAGTCGACGTCCGATTGGCGATGGAGCGGACGGCAACCGCGGTGGTTTGGTCTGGCATAAAGTCGATCTGGCGAAGGACGCGGAGGTCATCGCGTTTTCCGAGCATCTTCTGAGTAAAGGCCGGGAGCTGGATTTTCTTGTTCATTGTGCCGGTCTGTTCGCAACCGGAGACGTCGCCACAACGGATGTCGAACAGTTCGATAAGCAATTGATGCTCAATCTACGGGCTCCTTATGTCCTCACCCGCGCGCTGCTTCCCCTGCTCATCCGCCGGGCGGGCCAAATTGCCTTTATCAATTCAAGCGTTTGGAACAATCCGCGGGCGGGCTTGAGTGGCTACATAGCGAGCAAATACGGTTTGAAGGCCTTCGCAGATGTGCTGCGTGCCGAAGTCAGTCCGCAGGGGGTTCGCGTGGTCAGCTTCTTTCCCGGCCGGACAGCAACGCCGATGCAGGAGGAAATTTTCCGTAAGGAGAATTTGGATTACGATCCCGAAAGCCTCCTGCAACCCGAAGCAATTGCGTCGAGCCTGCTTGATGCGTTCGCGCTTCCGCCGAGCGCCGAGATCACCGATATTTTTATTCGCCCTGCCAAGCCTAAGGCGCTGAAATAGCAAGTGCGATAAAATCAACTTGGCGGTCGCTCCACGTTTGCAACGCGCCGTCCCTGCCGCCATTCCCATTGCAAGAGAACTCCTGTCGCGCGCGACTGATCGGTTTGGTTGGTAGTAATTTTCATCCGAAGTGACTAATCATCTATACTTCAATAGTATTAAATTGCCATACCCGCTATTGAATATTGAACTGCAGAATAAACTTAACTACTTTATGTTATCGATACTTGGCAAAGCCAGGTGCGCGAGGAGGTCTCGTTGTGAACTGATATTTCCGTTGTTCAATTGGCGGAAATTCACAGGCCGGAAGATGAGATAATACAATAGGTTCTGCGATTTTTTGCAGAAGCTATCGATTTCTTCTCGTTCCTGTTTGGGCAGGCTCCTGTTCATGCGGTGCGTGGGCTCATATTGCAGCTTTCTCATACGGCTGCATTGGACATCTTCTTCTGCTCCGAATGCATTGATGGTCTGGGATCGATTATCTTGACGATTTTGACAATGACATTTTCCAGAGGAGTGCGACCGAAGCACAAGGCTCTTCTCCTCCGCTGTGAATTGAGTGCAATGAACAAAGGGGGCTAAATGCTTATAAATGCCATGATCGCTTTCGGTAGCATCGTGTTGGCAGCGACAGCGGCTTCCGCCCAAGACCCGCAATCGGGGGTATCATTCCGAGATGATTTCACGAACATCGACCCGGCGTTCTGGTACGTTTCCGACGGCTGGAACAACGGCAATCATCAAAATTGCACGTGGTCTCGCAACGAGGTTCGCATCGAAGGGGATAGCCTTGCCCTGACCTTCACCAAAGGCAAATCGAAGGATCGAGACTATCTCTGCGGTGAAATTCAGACGACCCGCCGCTACGGATACGGTACATACGAAGCTCGCCTCAAGGCAGCGAGTGGCTCCGGTCTCAATTCGGCATTCTTCACTTATATCGGTCCACCCACCCAGCAGATTCACGACGAAATCGATTTTGAGATCCTCGGCAAAAACACAGACGCGGTGCAGCTCAATCAGTTTGTGAAAGCCAAAGGAGGCAATGAATACCTCGTCGATATCGGCGATCCGGCCGATCAAAACTTCAACACCTATGCCCTCGTCTGGGAACCCGAGCGTTTGCGCTACTTCTTGAATGGTCGTCTGGTTCACGACGTGACAGACGCATCGAAGGTGCCGGCCAGTCCTCAGAAGATTTTCTTCAGTCTTTGGGGAACGGACACGCTATCGGACTGGATGGGCAAGTTCAGCTATTCGCGACCTGTGACGTTTGACATCGATTGGGTGGCTTTCACGGCCGCTGGCGACAAATGCCAGTTCCCGCAATCGCTTGTCTGCACTTTGCAATAGATCGGGGAAAGGTAGGTTCAACGATTTATCCACTCTGGAGAGCCACCGCCGGCCAGCCGGCCTAATCGAAGAAGATCCGATGCTTCATGTCCTTTACCTCGTTCATGACCTCAATGATCCGGCAGTTCGCCGCCGGGTCGTCATGCTGACGGCCGGAGGAGCAACCGTGACGCTTGCCGGATTCCACAGGGATAGAAGTGGCGCGGTGGCGATAGAGGGCATCACGCCGATAGACTTTGGCCTGACCGCTGACGGGAAATTTATTCAGCGTGCGGCATCGGTCGCACGTACGATGTTAACACTGCAGTACCTCTTCAGGCGCGTTCGAAGGCCTGATGTTATCATCAGCCGCAACCTTGAGATGCTGGCGATCGCGCATCGAGCAAATGTTGTTTTCGGCGGTGCGTTACCGATCGTTTATGAGTGCCTCGACATCCATCGCCTGCTCCTGCGCCATGATGCAGCCGGCACGATCATCCGTAGAAGTGAAGGCTACTTCGGCCGTAGAGCCAAGCTGATTGTGACCAGTTCGCCTGCTTTCATCGATCACTATTTTCGGTCGATGTCAGAGCTTCGCGCCCCGGTGATGCTCGTTGAAAATAAAGTCATCGCGCTGGAGGAGTCCACCCAATCATCCGATTGCACCGGGTCGCCGGATGGCCCCCCATGGAAAATTGGATGGTTCGGTGCATTGCGATGCCGACGCTCGCTGAAGCTGCTCGCCGACTTTTCCCGCGCCCTGGAAGGCAAGTTCGAAATCGTGCTCCGTGGCCGACCGGCTTACGCGGCCTTCGATGATTTCGATGCCGTCGTTGCGAAGGAGCCTTATCTCTCGTTTCTTGGCCCTTATGAGAACCCGGAGGACCTTCCTGCGATATACGGAGCTGTGCACTTTTCCTGGGCGATCGACTTTTTTGAGGAAGGCCTGAATTCGAACTGGCTTCTGCCCAACCGCCTTTATGAAGGATGCCTTCATGGAGCAGTGCCGATCGCCATTGAAGGAACCGAAACAGCACGGTTTCTTGCCCGCCATGCGATCGGAATTCGCCTTCCAGAGGCAACGCCCCGCGGACTGATCGCGGTTTTCTCTCAGATGGATATCCCAATGTTTCGGCAATTGCGAAATGCCGTAACGAGCAAAGATAAGGAGCGCTGGGCCGCCGTCAGGGGCGATTGCGTTGCACTTGTCCATAAGCTGAGGGAGATCAGCGCAGTTGAGCCGCCGCAAAGACGATTGCATTCCCTTGTTTCCGCCAACGTCAGTTCGAACGGTGAACCGATATGAAGACGGAGGTTCATTCCAATCGGCGCGCCTTCATCGTCATTCCATGTTTGAATGAGGTGGAGCATATCGAAGCGTTGCTGATTGACTTGCGCTACGCGCTTGATGAGCAGATCTCCCACATTGTCGTGGTCGACGGCGGTAGCGAAGATGGGACCGTCGATGTTGTCGCCCGTCTCAGAAACGACGAGCCGCGCATTATGCTTTTGGATAATCCAGCAAGGATTCAAAGCGCCGGCGTCAATCTCGCCGTCAGATGCCTCGGTGGTGGTTTCGATTATTTCATCCGCATCGACGCCCACGGTCGCTATCCCCCCGATTACTGCAAGCGCCTCATTGAGGAGGCCGAGGTTACCGGGGCAGATTCTGTGGTCGTCGCCATGGATACCGTCGGATTTGGCCTGGTGCAAAGGGCAACCGCCAGCGCACAAAACTCGAGACTTGGCAATGGTGGCTCCAAACATCGGGGGAATACGAATGGTCATTGGACCCGTCACGGTCATCACGCCTTGATGCGCGTGGCTTCATTTGAAGCTCTCGGCGGCTACGACGAGACCTTCAGCCACAACGAGGATGCAGAACTCGACTTCCGGCTGGAAAAGGCAGGGTTTCGGATCTGGATGACCGATAAGACGCGGATGATCTATTATCCGCGCGCAACCGTGGGAAGCCTGTTCCTTCAATATCTCTATTATGGTCGCGGCCGAGCCAGGAACATATTGAAGCACAGACGCTTGCCGAACCCGCGGCAGATGCTGCCTCTCATCGTACTTCCGACAGTAATCGGTGCCTCTTTGGCGGTGCTGCACTGGATGGCCGCCGTGCCCCTGGTTCTGTGGGCTCTCGTTTGCGTCTGCTACGGGTTCTGGATGGCAGTCAGGCGAGGTAATCCCTCAGGTCCGCTTGCGGGGTTGGCCGCAATGGTCATGCATTTTGCCTGGTCCACCGGTTTCTGGATGGAGCTGCTCACTTTTTTCAAACGCCGGCGGTCGCCATGACAAAACCTGCCGCGCTGCCAATCGATATAGGCATCTGCACCTATCGCCGTCGCGCCTCACGGAGCGCGCTGTTGTCGGCCGCGGTGCTAGCCGGGGGCAGGGCTGATGTCGTGCCCGGTAGATTTTTGATGCGAGATGGCGCCCGACAATGGGCCGAACTGAAACAAGGCGAGGCCACGTAGGAACATGCAGGAAATGCTGCGGACGTTCAAAGGTGTGGGTTCCGGTCCAATAAATGCGGACCCGGAGGGCGAGAAGTTTATCGACCTCGATCATATGGTCCAGTTATTCAGGCGGCAGGTTCGAATTGTGCTGCTGTTTGCCGGCATCGGACTGCTGATCGGCGTCACCAACCTCGCGTTTGCAACATACTATTTCACTGCCGGCACCAGCATCCTGCTCGACGAGAATCTGAACCGCTTCGGCAACGAAATCTCGCCGGCGCCTGCCAATATGGAAGCCGACAAGAAGATCATGAGCCAGATTGCAATTCTCAAATCTTCTGCGCTCGCCGCAAAGGTTGTCGACAATCTCCATCTCTATGACAATTACGCCTTCATCGATCCCTCGCCATCGATGTGGGTGCGCGTGAAATCATTGCTGAAGGGAGCGATGGACCTCATCGCCGGCAAAAGCGCTCAAAAGGGAGATTTTAGCAATGCAGATGTCAGGCGGGGAACTGCTGTCGCTGTCTTGCTTGATAATCTTCGTGTCGAACAGCAGCCCCAAAGCTTCGTCGTCGACCTTTTTTATACCTCAACCGATCCGGTCCTTGCCGCAGCCATTGCGAACGCCTACGCCGAGGCATACCTATCGGATAAATTCGATGCGAATTTCGATGCCTCGCAGCGTGCTACCGTCTGGCTTCGAGCACGCTTGGCTGATCTCAAAGAGCAGTCGCAGGAAGCCAGCCTTCGTGTCGAACGCTTCCGGACTGCCAACAATTTGACGGCAACGAAAGGGTCGCTTCTGTCGGAGGAGCAGCTCTCTGACATGAGTGCTCAACTGATTGTAGCAAGGGCGCAGAGTGCGAAAGCGTTGGCGCTCTACAGTCAATACAAGTCGATCGTAGACGCGGGTCAGCAGAGCGCTGTCGACAATGCGGCAACCGTTTCCAACCAGGACAGCCCACCACTGGTCACGACGCTGAGAGAACGTTATCAAACGATCGAAAAACGTGCTCAGGAAATCGAAGACAAGTTTGGTAGTGCCCACCCGCAAGCAATCAGCCTGCGCAGCGAGCAGAACGAGGTGGGAAGGCAGATCTACGCCGAACTGAAGCAAATGACGGAAAGCTACCGCAACCAATATGAGGTGGCGCAGTCGTGGGAGGCCTCGCTGAAAGAGGGGCTGTTGCAGGTCACAGGCAAAACGTCAGAGGACAATAAATTACTAGTCGAACTTAAAAATCTCGAGCGCAATGCCGAAGCGATCAGCGACCTTTATAAGACCTATTTGGCGCGATATCAGGAAACGGCTCAGAACCAATCGTTTCCCATCACCGAAGCGCGTGTCATTTCGGCCGCCACGCCGCCGACAGATGCGTCCAGTCCGAAACGGACATGGGTGCTGGCAGGATTTTTGTTGCTTGGTGCGTTTTTCGGCATAGCGGTCGGTGGATGGCGAGAGTTCCGGGAAGTAACGCTGCGCATTGGCGAAGATGTCTCGAGGACGCTGGGCGTCAAATTTCTGGGCTACTTGCCGAGGATATTGCCGGCCGGCGAACCGGATGGAGCGACGGAACGGTCGCAAGTGATCGACATCATGCGCTTTGCGACATTGGCGCCGGGTTCGCAGTTCAGCGAAACGCTCCGCCATGCCAAGATCGTCGCCGATACGATGCTCGGATTTCAGCAGTGCAAAGTCATTGGCATTGCGTCCGTGCTGCCCGGTGAAGGTAAAAGCACGGTTGCGGCCAATTTGGCCGCTTTGCTTGCTGCGACGAGAGCGAGAACGCTGCTCATCGATGCCGATTTGCGCAAGGGCTCGCTGACGAAGCTGTTGAACATCCCCATCAAAAAAAGCCTCTCGGATGTGCTTTCCGTGCAGCCGCCGCAATATTCGCGCTGGCGGGACACAATCATCGTGGACAACCACACTAAGCTGGAAATCCTTCCGACAGAAGGGCGGTTCCAGTATCCCAACACAAGCGATCTGATCTCGGGTGTCGCTATGGCGAGACTTCTGGAAGATGCGCGCACGACATTCAAATATATCATAGTCGACCTTCCCCCGCTGGCGCCGGTCTTTGATACCAAAGCGTTTGAGCGATTGGCCGACGGGTTTGTCATGATTGCCGAATGGGGTGCGACACCGCGCTCCGTGGTCAAGACTATCCTTGAAGCCGAGCCACAAATCGCAGCCAAAATCCTTGGGATGATCTTAAACAAGGCGGAGCTTGATAAGCTATATTCCTACAGTTCCTATGGAAGTTCAGAGCATCTCATTGCGCGATATTCTAGTTACTATCGAGAGCACACTGACATGGAACAGGACAAGCTGGAGGAAGATAAAAAAGCGACGTTCGGCACGGACCGATAAAGCGAGCAACTTTCTTCGCGTTGGCGAGGTTTCTACCATCGATGTGGAAAGGATTTGCAATGAATATCATGATAACGGGCAATATGGGTTATGTCGGGCCGGCGGTCGTCTCCCATATTCGCCAGCAATTGGATGATTGCACGATCATTGGTGTCGATACCGGCCTGTTCGGCCATTGTCTGACCGAGCCTTGCTTGCCGGAACATCTGGTCGACGTACAAATTTTCAGCGATGTCAGAGATTTGACGCCGGATCTTTTTAGCGGAATAGACGCCGTCATCCATTTGGCTGCGATCTCGAACGATCCGATGGGCGTCCGCTTCGAAAAGGTCACTGATGAGATCAATCACCGCGCCACGCTGCGCACCGCCGAACTTGCTGCAGAGAGTGGAGTCGGGCGATTTGTCTTTGCGTCCAGTTGCTCGATGTACGGCTATGCCGAAGCGGGAGCGCGGCGTGAAACCGATCCCCTCAATCCGCTGACGGCATACGCCCGTTCCAAGGTCGCCGCGGAGGCCGGATTGCGGGATATATCCACGCGAACGAACATGATCATAACGGCCCTTCGATTTTCGACAGCGTGCGGTTTTTCCGGCCGGATGAGGCTTGATCTCGTGCTTAACGACTTTGTGGCGTCGGCTCTGTCGACCGGCCGGGTTTCGGTTCTGAGCGACGGTTCGCCGTGGCGACCACTGATCCATGTTCGCGATATGGCACGCGCGATCGAATGGGCTCTGCAACGTGCGGAGCATGACGGGTTCCTGGCGATCAATGTCGGATGTGAAGAGTGGAATTACCAGGTCCGCGAGCTTGCTGAAGCCGTCAAAGCGGCGATGCCGGGTGTGGACGTCGACATCAACGCCAATGCACCGCCAGACAAGCGCTCTTATCGGGTCAATTTCGATCTCTTCCGCTCGCTGGCCCCAGATCATCAACCAAGAATGACGTTGCCTGCCGCCGTTGCCGACATTCACGATGGCCTTATGGTGTCCGGTTTCAAGGATGCCAATTACCGCTCGTCTGATCTGGTCCGCTTGAATGTCCTGACGCGAGGCATCGAAAGCGGCCTGCTCGATGACGACGTCCGATGGTTGGATCGCCGGTCGGTACTTCCTCGCGATCAATTATCGCTTCCGCTTCGCCGCGAAGCTTAGAGCAGCGCGACCCGCTGGAACTGCGGGCGCCTGAGAAAAGCGTTAGGACTGTCGAGTATTGGCCGAGGTTAAAGTCCAATGATGTTCCGCAGCACCGGTTTGAAAGGGTCAAGTGTGATAGATCTTGACCTGAAGGGCGATGACAGAGGTTTTTTTGCGCGCGTCTTCTGCGACGATGAATTTCGACAGGCTGACTTGCCGCTGGACATTGTTCAGGTCAATACGACGTGGAGCGCCCGGACGGGCACACTTCGTGGTATGCACTATCAATTGCAGCCCGCCGCAGAGATAAAGGTCGTACGGTGCATTCGAGGCGCGATTTGGGACTGCATCCTTGATTTGCGGCCCGACTCCAAAACCTTCGGCAGATGGTTCGGAGAGCTCCTATCGGCGCAAAATCGGCGGATGATGTATGTGCCGAAAGGCTGTGCCCATGGCCTGATCACCCTGACAGACGATGTCGAGATTATCTACTTTATGGGTACAGCCTATGCGCCCGAATACGAACGGGGCGTGCGATGGAACGATCCTTATTTCGCCATCGCCTGGCCAAACCAACCCATTGAATTGTCTGAGAAGGACGCCGCCTGGCCATCTTTCGATCCCGTCTTTCACGGTGTCGAGACTTTCCGCGGCTTGGGAACGAGCGAGGAATAGTTTTCGTGCACTATCAAGACCTTGGCGAGTTCACGCGCCGACATTCGGGCAGGCAGCAGATGTTCTGAGGAAGATGTCTCAAGGAGGATCGTATGAAAGTCGTTATTCTCGCTGGTGGTTATGGCAGCAGGCTATCTGAAGAAACGACACTGCGCCCTAAGCCGATGGTGGAGGTGGGCGGGCGACCGATCATCTGGCATATCATGAAGTTATATTCTCACTTTGGCTTCAACGAATTCGTTGTCCTTGCGGGCTATAAAGCGGACCATATCAAGACCTATTTCCTGAACTACGCAATGTGCAAAAGCGACTTTACGGTAGACCTCGCAACAGGTGAGGTGACTGTCGTAAAATCAAACGTAGAACCCTGGAAGGTAACCGTTCTCGACACTGGCGTCGAAACGATGACCGGAGGACGAATCAAGCGCGCTCGCCACATCATTGGGGACGAACGGTTTTTACTGACCTATGGTGACGGCGTTTCCGACACCAATATTCAAAAATCGATTGAATTGCACGAAAGAGATGGAAACTGGATCACGCTGACCGCCGTGACCCAGCCTGGACGTTATGGCGCGCTTAGTCTGTCGCAAGACGCGACGCGCGTCCGCTCATTTCGGGAAAAGCGAGCCAGCGACGGTGGGTTGATCAATGGAGGCTTCTTTGTCTGTGAGCCTGAGGTCTATGATCTGATCGACGGCGATGACGATATGTGGGAGGACGCGCCGATGACCCGGGCCGTGTCGCTCGGCAAGGTCGGATCCTATTGGCATCGTGGCTACTGGCAAAGCATGGATTCCCTGCGCGATAAAATGGTGCTCGAAAAGGCTTGGGAGAGCGGCAATCCTCCTTGGGCGATTTGGAAGTAACCGGCCGGTATAACCAGTTATTTGACACCGGATCGCCTGATCTTATGCAAGACCTATCGTAATAGTCTCAAACCTGAGCCGCCGTTCGCCGTGCTGGAAATGCGGCGTCCAAAGAGCGCGCGTATAATCATCTAGATTTAAGCCTTTCCGGTATTTATATATTTTGAGTTGTACTTATAATGGACTAATTGTTCTTACGTTGTAGTTGAATTATGATATGTAATTAGCTGTGGAAAGCGAATTTGGGGTGCCATCATGAAAGGTGACAATAAACTCCCAAGTTGTTCGATTTACACGCCCTATCCCATCGACGATTGTTCCCCTATCGGAGGAACACCAAAGCGCATATTCGATATCGTCGCCGCTTCTCTCATAATTCTCGTATTTGCGCCGCTTTTCGTGTTGATTGCCCTTGCAATTAAACTGTTCGACGGCGGTGATATCTTTTATGGGCACCGGCGCATCGGTCATAACGGCAAGCCGTTCTTCTGTTTCAAGTTTCGCACGATGGTGCCCGATAGTGATCAGCGCCTCGCCGCATATCTCAAATCGGACCCTGTCGCACGTGCTGAATGGGCCGCCAACCGCAAACTGCGCCGTGACGAGCGCGTCACCGGTATCGGCTTTGTCTTGCGTAGGCTCAGTCTCGATGAACTGCCGCAGCTCTTGAATGTGATCCGCGGCGAGATGAGCCTTGTCGGCCCACGCCCAATCGTGCGTGAGGAGATCCAACTTTATGGCGAATACAGCCAATACTATCTCCGGTCTAGGCCGGGCATCACAGGTGCATGGCAAGCCAGTGGCCGCAACGATATCTCATACGATCAGCGGGTTAGGATCGATCAACAGTATGTGGAGCATTGGACCTTCTCCCGCGACCTCATGATTATCCTGAAGACGGTACCCGTGGTCTTATCGACCCGTGGTTCGTGTTGACGCAGACGGCATAAATAGGCGCGGGTCTGGACGTTTTGCCATCGCTCAGGGGAAGCCGGCAGAGTCACAACAATGGCCCGTTGTTGGGTTGGGCTCCGCCGTTAACAGGAAGCTTGATTATGCGCTCGAAGCATCGGCTCTTGACTGCCGTCGCGGTGCGACGGACGAGTGGATTGCACCGCCTTCCCGGCTGCATCCTTCCCGCACTTGTCGCTCTTTTGGTCGCAATGCCGGGTTTGGCCGATGAATACAAGCTCGGAATAATGGACAAGCTGTCCATCCGCGTCGTCGAGTGGCAGACGGCCGAGGGGAAATTCCGCGAGTGGCCCGGCATAACCGGTGAATATCTCGTGGGCCCGAACGGCGGCGTGGCGCTGCCGTTTGCCGGCGAATTGAAGGTTGCCGGTCGGACGACGGCGGACGTCGCGCAGGAAATCGCTCATAATCTTCAGATGCGCTTCGGCTTGTCGGATCTCCCGGAGGCCTCGGTCGAAATTCTCGAATTCCGGCCGATCTTCGTTGCCGGCGAAGTCCACGCGCCAGGCAAATATCCTTACGATCCAGAGATGACGGTGCTTAAGGCCGTGAGCCTTGCGGGGGGCATGCGGCGCGGCTTGGACGAAGGCCAACGTTACGAACGTGACTTCATCAATGCCCAGGGCGGTTACGACGTCCTCATCGCCGAACACGACCGGCTAGTGGCCAAGCGTGCCCGGCTGATGTCGGAAGAGGAGGGCAGCGATGCCATTCGAGTGCCGGAGGAACTGAAATCCAATCCAAAAGCCGCCAAGCTCATTCAAGATGAAACTGCGATTATGGAGACAAACCGCAGTTCTGTCGGTCTTCGCCTGAAGGGTCTCGATGAGCTCAGAACACTCTATGGCAATGAGATCGGATCGCTTGAAAAGAAGATGGACAATCAAAGCCACCAACTCGATCTCTACAGAAAAGAGCTGGACAGGACAGCCAAGCTGGCCGATCAGGGGCTTGTGACCTCCGCGCGCGTCCTCGGCCTGGAAACCACCCTTTCCGAAACACAGAGCAATATGCTCGACATCGATGCGGCGTCGCTACGTGCCAAGCAGGAGATGAACAAGGCAGCACTTGATTCGGTCGACCTACAAAATGAACAAAAATCCAAGCGTGCAGCCGAATTTTTGGAGACGCAGCAGCAGCTCGACGAGAACGCGCTGAAAACGATCATGTACAAGCGGCTGATGAACGAGGCCCTGGTCAACTCGCCCGCAGCATCGCAGTTGGCCGGCGGCGACGACAGCAAACTGATCAGCTACACGGTGGTAAGAACGGTCGACGGAAAAGTACAGGAAATCCCGGCGGGCGAGAGCACGCCGCTTTTCCCCGGCGATCTCGTGAAAGTCGCGATCGCCAATGGACGGTCGTAAAGGCCAGGAATCCGGTATTGGAATCCTGCATTGTTGATTTAAACCTTTAAACACGCGGCATTGTCATGCGTATCAGAATGGGACGCATCGCCTCTCCGGACGAAAATGCGGTCTACGGCACGATTGCCGTCGCTGCCACGGTGTTCCTGTCGGCATATTCAGCGATCTACGGCTCAGTCTTCATCCTGATCTTTTACGCGATTTGGTTCCCGCTCGTACTGACCGACTATCGCCTGGTGATCGGAAATCCAAGCCGGCTCTACTGGGTTGTGGGCTTTGGAGTCTTTGCCTGCGTCTCCTTTACCTGGTCAGCGGTCCCTGACCTCTCGCTGCGAGGCGGTCTTCAATATCTGTCGACAATCGTCTGCGCGCTGATCGCATCACGCTTGATCAGCATTCGCACGATGTTATCCGGTCTTAGCATCGGGGTCGCAGTGGTGCTCGTCTACTCCCTCCTCTTTGGCGAGTTCAGCTATGATCCGTTGGATGGCAAATACAGCTTTGTCGGTGCCTTCGGTTCGAAAAACCAGCTTGGCCTCTACGCCTCCCTTGGCGCCTACACCGGTCTCGTGTGCTTTTTCGTCATGCGATCAGGTGTCACGTCACGTGTATGGTCGGCGTTTTCCTGCGCCTTCGCTCTGTTTTGCCTGAGCGCATCGCAATCCGCGACCTCAGCGATCACCCTCGTGGTCGCAATCGCTGCCGTTTTTGTCGGCATGTTCCTCAGACGATTTGCGCCGCCACATCGCACAGTTTTCTTTCTCGTACTGTTCCCATTGGCGATCGTGGCGCTTTTGATCTGCGCAAGTACCGGCCTGTTCGACATTCTCCTCGGCATGTTCGGCAAGGATACGACTTTGACAGGCCGTACCTATCTCTGGCAGCGCGGCTTTGAGATTGCGCAGGAAAACCCGATTTTGGGTGAAGGCTTTCAAAGTTTTTGGGTGCAGGGCTTTTCAAGGGCGGAAATTCTCTGGGAGCAGTTCTACATCCCGTCTCGCACCGGCTTCCATTTCCACAACACCTATATCGAAACAATGGTGGAGCTTGGATATGTCGGTCTTTTCCTGCTGAGCATCATTGTCATCTTGCTCCTGGCTGGGCAACTGAAACGGCTTCTGGCGACAAGCTCATGTCGGGAAGACGTGGTCATGCTCGGATTTACGATCCTTTTCATCAGCCGGTCATTCGTCGAGATCGATTTTCTCAATCAGTACACCATCGGCTCTTTCCTTATCTATTACGCCGCAGGCTTGATTGCCCGTCCGATGGTCAGCGGTCAGGAGAAAAAGGCCGACTCATATGCAATGTCATTGCGCCCGGTTTGAAGGGGCCAAGCCAGGGGGAAAGCGCGAAGCGATCATGAAAGCGTAAGGCTCTTACTTTGTAGATATCGGCTTCCAACGCCTCCCGCAAATGCGAGTTCGTTAACAGCGTTAGGGAATGCATATCGAATACCGACCTTGGAAAATGAATAGATCACCATCACGAGAAGCAGCTCGTCCATGACAAATACAAAGCCGAACGATGGGCAGTTCTATGCGTTGCATTTGCTTCGCGGTATCGCAGCAATATTGGTCATGCTTCTTCATCTCCACGGATACCTGACAGACGAACCAAATTTCGTCCCCAGCGGCCATCTTGCCGTTGACCTCTTTTTCGTCCTTAGCGGATTTGTGATCGCCTATTCTTATGACGACAAACTAAAGTCTGGAATGGTGTTCAAACAGTTCGCCGCCGTGCGTCTCATACGACTGTTTCCACTTTACGCGCTTTCGATCGCAATCGCGTTATTGATTGTGGCAATAACGGTGGCGGAAAAAGGATGGGGCGCCTATTCACGGCTGGACTTGCTGGGCACCTTCTTGTGTTCGTCACTCTTTCTGCCTACACCGCCGCCGCTTTCGACATTTCCCGAGATCCTCTTTCCCTGGAACGGCCCTGCCTGGTCGCTGTTCTTCGAGCTGCTGATCAATTTTGCCTATGGCTTGGTCGCCGTGAAATTAAGCGGACGGGCGCTGACTGCAGCGATCATTGGCGCAGCATTCTTTCTCGTGGTCGCCTCTCTCCATTTCGGAACGTTGGAAGGCGGTGCGACCTGGGCCACTTATCCTGTCGGTTTTCCACGGGTGATCTTCTCGTTTTCGCTCGGCATCGTAATCAAGCGCTATTGGATGCGGCCGGTGCAACAATCCCGCATCGGACCATGGCTATTGTCGGTCCTTTGCATCGCAGTCCTGGTGTTTGATCCAGGCGATGCGCTTCGACCCTATTACAATCTGTTCGTAATCATTCTCCTCTGGCCGCTGGTCGTGATCATGGCGTC
>NZ_AUFB01000034.1 GCF_000426285.1 Rhizobium leucaenae USDA 9039
TCGCGCGTCGACTCGAAGGCTTCACAGCAAAGAAGATATCGTGACGTCTGGTCGGTGACGGTCAGCGGGTAACAGTATTGGCCATTGCCAAGCTTGAACTCGCCCTTGAAGTCGGCACACCACAGATCGTTGGGCAGCAATGCCTGAGATAAGGCGGTTCCCTCGGCCCGAAAGCGTTGTCGTTTGCGGGCATGGGCGACCAGTCCGTGTCGGTCGAGAACGGCATGCACCGTGCTCTTGGACGGCACGCGCACGTCGCCGGTCAGGCGCTTCACCAAAAGCTCCCGGATCTTCCTGGCACCCCAGTGCGGCTTGTTCTTCTTGCATGAGACGATCATCGCCTCGACCGGCTCAGGCAACTGGTTGGCATAACGCACCGGCCGCCTGGACCGATCCGTCAATGCCTCCAGGCCGTCGTCCTTATAGCGATTGAAGATCTTGTAACCGGTCTTGCGCGAGATGCCGAACTCCCGGCACACATCGCTCATGCCTTCGCCCTCCAGAAGCCGGGCGACAAAACGTAGACGTTCCTCCATCACCGAAGTCGCTTTCCACGGCATCAACACCTCCCGCAAAAGCGAAAAGTGTTACCCATGTCTCCGGTACAAAACGTCACCTATCTCTCGGGTCGGGCATTTTAAATAATTGATTTTGAATGATTATTTTCCAGTTTTACCCTTAGGACGTCCTCGTTCAGTTTCGCTGCGCCTGAGATTGCAAGGCGTTTTTTGTCAGCTTCGCGAGTGTAGAGATTGGCCATGGCATCACTGCGCCAGCCGAAGCGAACCTTCAATTCGTTGTTGCTATGGCCAGCTTCCGCGAGAATCTTGGCAAGCGCCTAGCCTTTAGTTTCCACTCGATGCGAAATCGAATAACATCCCTCTTTATGACAGATGGTCAAAGCGAGCATTAGGGGTGTCTATGCAGCCGATCCATTACGGGCTCACGAGGGCAGTTGCCTTGGGCATTCTGATTATTTTTCCGGCTGTTTTCTGTGCTTCCTGCTCGACGGTCGGCGGACAATCTGGTTCCGCAATCGCGAGAAAATCGACAGATCCCGCCACCGCCAAAGACAAAGCGGCCGACCGGCGGCGATGGGCAGAGAGAGTCCAACGAGACAATCAGTTGGCTCCAAGCGGGTCGCAACCGGGTTCCTATGGCTCTGTCCGTCCTCTCTTGACTTGGTGAGCGATAGACCCTCACTATTTGTCAGTCCGTTGCAGCACACAGCGCCGCAACAGAGCCAGACTCAATGCGCCTCCATCGGCCACCCGCCGGCGTCTGCCGGTCTGGTTGCATCTATTGCCATGTCGATGAGGTCATAACCGGCCATTGCACCGATCACTCTTACGACGATGATTGCTGCGCTGAGAAGCGCCAGCGCAGCGATTATCCTGTCGCTTTTCTTCACGTCCTGTCTTATCCCCAATGCCTATAAAACTGCATCCCCACGCAGTGGGCGGCAGTATATCGGGTTTGTGGCGGGGCGCTACGGGTATGTTCAGGACGTCGGCCCTCGCTAAGGGCGCAGACGAAAGTCTTAGTGAAGACGGTCGGTCAGACGGCGTTCAGGTCGGCGATCTCGCCGTGGCGCGCCAGAAGGCGAGGGGACGTCATGTCGCCGGTCTCTTCGTCGACCATGATCGCATAGGCGGCAACGCCGACGAAACGCGCGGACATCGAGGAGGCGATCTTTTCGGCGCTGGCGGCGCTAGATGCCTGCCGCATCTCTCCCGGAACCAGATTTCCACGGTTCTTCTTATAAGGAAGGATAATGAATTTTTCGCCGGATGCCATTGTGCTTGCCCTGATTTGTTCGCATAATGTTCTGGTTAGGGCAAAGAGTCAATATGGTTAATCGTGACCGCTTCGGAATCCCAGATGGTCATAGGAAAACCCGCCAACTGCGTCGCAGCCGGCGGGTTTTGATTGTCGCATGGGCTGCTCAGTGCAGGATCTGGCTCAGGAACAGCTTGGTGCGTTCGTGCTGCGGATGTTCGAAGAATTCCTTCGGCGAATTCTGTTCGACGATCTGGCCTTGGTCCATGAAGATCACGCGGTTGGCGACCTGGCGGGCGAAGCCCATTTCGTGGGTGACGCAGAGCATGGTCATGCCTTCTTCGGCGAGACCCACCATCGTATCCAGCACTTCCTTGATCATTTCCGGGTCGAGTGCCGAGGTCGGCTCATCGAACAGCATGATCTTCGGGTTCATGCAGAGCGAACGGGCGATCGCCACACGCTGCTGTTGACCGCCGGAAAGCTGGCCAGGATATTTCTTCGCCTGCTCCGGAATCTTGACGCGGGTGAGGAAGTGCATCGCAATTTCCTCCGCCTGCTTCTTCGGCATCTTGCGCACCCAGATCGGTGCCAGCGTGCAGTTTTCCAGGATCGTCAGATGCGGGAAGAGGTTGAAGTGCTGGAACACCATGCCGACTTCGCGGCGGACTTCGTCGATCTTCTTCAGGTCGTTCGTCAGTTCCGTGCCATCGACGATGATCTGGCCCTTCTGATGCTCTTCAAGGCGGTTGATACAGCGGATCATCGTCGATTTGCCCGAGCCGGAAGGCCCGGCAATAACGATTCGCTCACCGCGCATGACCTTGAGGTTGATGTCACGCAGCACGTGGAAATCGCCGTACCACTTGTTCATGTTGATCATTTCGACCGCAACTTCCGTATCGGAAATGGTCAGTTTTTTGGGTTGGGCGTCAGCCATATTTTTTTCCCTCAGTTTTTATCGTTTGTGGCCAGTGTCGAGATGGCGTTCCATGAAGCCTGAATAGCGCGACATGCCGAAGCAGAACAGCCAGAATATGAAGCCGGCGAAGACCAGACCCGTAAGCGGTGTCACGGCGCTTGCCCAATTCGCGTCGGAGAAATTCTGACGGACGATGCCGAGCAGGTCGAACATGCTGATGATCGACACCAGCGACGTGTCCTTGAACATGCCGATGAAGGTGTTGACGATGCCGGGTATGACGAGTTTGATCGCCTGCGGCAGAACAATCAGGCGCATCTTTTGCCAGTAGCCGAGGCCAAGCGAATCGGCACCTTCGAACTGTCCCTTCGGAACCGCCTGCAGACCGCCGCGGATGACTTCGGCCATGTAGGCCGAGGTGAAGATCGAAACGCCGACGACGGCGCGCAGCAGCTTGTCCACCGTCCAGCCCTGCGGCAGGAAGAGCGGCAGCATGACGCTCGCCATGAACAGCACCGTAATTAGCGGAATGCCTCGGATGACCTCGATGAAGAGGACGCATAGCATGCGGATAACGGGCATTTTCGAGCGTCGTCCCAGCGCAAGTAGGATGCCCAAAGGAAATGAGACCACGATCGCGATGAAGCAAAGCACCAGATTCACCATCAGCCCGCCCCACTTCTGCGTTTCTACGACTGGGAGGCCGAAACCGCCATAAAGCAGAAAGAACGACACGATGGGCAGCACGATGAATGCCAGAATGGCATTCAGTCCCTTCCGCGGAACAGACGGTATCATCATCGGTCCCACAGTGAGCACGGCTAGAATGGCGACGATCACTGGCCGCCAACGTTCATCTGGTGTGTAAAGGCCGACGAGGAAGATGGTGAACTTCGACCGGACAAAGGCCCAGCAAGCGCCGCTCCAGCCATCGGGTTGCGTTCCGCCCTGCACAGTGGTCGCACAGAAGGTGCGATCGGTGCCGTTCCAGACGGCTTGGAAAAACAGCCAGTTGGCGATGTGCGGAATGGCCCAGGCGAGAAAAGCTATGGCAAGAATGGTCAGAACGACATCTTTCGGTGTCGCCAGCAGATTTTTTCTGAGCCAATGCACGACGCCTTTTTCACTCGATGGCGCGGGCAGTTGAGGCAGGATTGTCTTGCTCACGAAGCTTTGGTTTGTGTTGGACATATTATCTCTCCACCAAAGCCATCTTGGCATTGAACCAGTTCATGAACAGCGACGTCGCGATGCTCAGTGCGAGGTAGACAAGCATCCAGATAATAAAGACTTCGATGGCGCGGCCTGACTGATTGAGAATCACGCCACCGACAGCGACCAGGTCGGCATAGCCGATGGCGATTGCGAGCGAGGAGTTCTTTGTCAGATTGAGATACTGGCTGGTCAATGGGGGAATGATGATGCGCATTGCCTGTGGAATGACGATGAGCCGGGTGATGGCGCCGGAGCGAAGCCCAAGCGCACCAGCCGCTTCCGACTGCCCCTTGGCCACGGCGCGAATGCCGCCGCGAACGATTTCGGCGATATAGGAGGCCGTATAGAAGGAAAGCGCCAGAAACAGCGAGATGAATTCCGGCCCAATGACAGAGCCACCTGTCAGATTGAACTTGCCGGCGACAGGGTAGTCAAAGGAAAGCGGCATGCCGGCTGCAAAGAAGGTCAGGAGCGGCAAACCGATGAATATCGCCACAGCCGCCGAAATCGTGTGAAATTGCTTGCCGGTCGTCGCCTGGCGCCTGTGCGCCCAGCGGGCCACGAAGAATATGGCTATGATGGCGACCACGACGGCGATGCCGACGGCCCACATGCCGGCACCAAAGATGGGGTTCGGAAAGGCAAGGCCGCGATTGCTCAAATAGCTTGAGAACGGCAGATGCAAGGCCTCGCGAGCCTGTGGCAGCAGCACCAGCACGCCGCTATACCAGAAGAAGATAACGAGCAACGGCGGGATATTTCGGAACAACTCGACATAGGCTTGGCAGAGTTTCGCGATCAGCCAGTTGTGTGAAAGCCGGCCGATACCGACGATAAAGCCGATAATCGTCGCCGCGATGATGCCCGATATTGCTATGAGAATAGTATTGAGCAGGCCGACGACGAGCGCGTTGATGTTGGTGGAATCGCTCGAAAATGGAATCAGCGCCTGGCCGAGATTGAAACCGGCGCGTCCGCCCAGAAACGAAAATCCAAAAGGCTGGTTCGACGCGCGCAGATTCTCGACGGTGTTGTGGATAACGAAGCCGATGAGCGCCAGCAGAATTGCGATGGTAAAGACTTGGTAAACCAAGCCTCGGACTTTGGGATTATTGATCGCTGATCCGGACGAACGGTCGCCCTCGGGCGAATTAATGGTAATTGCCATATAGACTTTTTCCCCTCTGTGCCCGTTTCGGGCTTGTTTTCTTAAGGGAAGGAAAGGCGGCGAAACCGCCTTTCCTAATGTCATCACATCTGGTCGCGGCTTAGCGGACCGGAGGTGCGTACTGAATGCCGCCCTTGTTCCACAGAGCGTTCAATCCACGCTGAATCTTTAGCGGGCTGCCGGCGCCGATGTTGCGGTCGAAGACTTCGCCATAATTGCCGACGCCCTTGATGATGTTATACGCCCAATCGTTGGTCAGGCCGAGGTCGGTGCCGATGGTCGAGCCCTGCTCGACGCCGAGGAAGCGCTTGATATCCGGGTTGGCCGAATTCTTCATTTCATCGACGTTCTTCTGCGTAATGCCGAATTCTTCGGCATTGATCAGAGCATAAGCGGTCCAGCTCACGATATCGAACCACTGGTCGTCGCCCTGGCGAACGGCCGGTCCGAGCGGCTCCTTGGAAATGATTTCCGGCAGAACGACGTTATCGTCAGGGTTCTTCAGGGTCAGGCGCAGCGCGTAGAGGCCGGACTGGTCGGTGGTGTAGACGTCGCAACGGCCGGAGTCGTAAGCGGCGTTGACTTCTTCGAGCTTGTCGAAGACCACCGGATTGTACTGAAGATTGTTGGTCTTGAAGTAGTCGGCGAGGTTAAGCTCGGTCGTCGTGCCGGATTGAACGCAAACGGCAGCACCGGAGAGTTCCAGAGCCGACTTTACGTTCAGTTCCTTACGAACCATGAAGCCCTGGCCGTCATAGTAGGTGACCGGGCGGAAGTTGAGGCCAAGCGCGGTATCGCGGTTGATCGTCCAGGTGGTGTTGCGAGACAGCAGGTCGATTTCACCGGACTGCAGCGCAGTGAAACGGTCTTTCGCGCTGAGAGGGGTGTACTTCACCTTGGTCACGTCGCCAAAGACGGCTGCAGCAACCGCCTTGCACAGGTCGACGTCGAAGCCGGCATAATTCCCGGAAGCATCGGGCTGTGAAAAGCCAAGAAGGGCGCTATTCACGCCACATTGAACAAAGCCTTTGGCTTTCACATCGCTCAACGTCGAAGCCGATGCGCCCGACGCGGTGTATGCCAAAGCTGCCGCTCCGAGGAATACGGACAGAGCAATCTTTTTCATCTTTCCCAACCTTTGTCTATTGTTTTATAGTTAAAGCGTATCGCTCCCGAAGCAGGCTCTCGGAGAACCGTGTCCCTCACTCTCCCGGTGCGAGTGATGCTATCACAGTCGTAAATGCATTTGCGGTCAAGACACAGCCCAAATTATTGAGGAATAATTCGGTCTTTTCGCCGGTTTAGGCTCGAAAGCGGGCGGTTGGCTTCTAATTGAGCAGCGTTTTGCCAAAAAACTGCGCGAAAATGATGGATTGTTTCGTCATTTCGGTATTTTAGTTTGTGCATAAATATCGGAATTTTCTGGTCATTCGGGGTTGACCCCGCCGGGCTCGGCGGCCACTAATCGAAGTCTCCACAGCGCCAAAGGCATACCCAGACATGAAAGACAAAGACACATTGCTGCAGAACGCCGGCATCAACACGCGTTTGTCCCACATCGGTAATTCGCCCTCCGATTTCCATGGTTTCGTCAATCCGCCGGTTGTGCATGCCTCGACGGTGCTGTTCCCCAATGCGCGAACCATGGAACTGCGCGACCAGAAATATACCTATGGCACGCGCGGCACGCCGACGACCGATGCGCTTTGTGAGGCTATCGATGCGCTGGAAGGATCGGCAGGAACGATCCTCGTGCCGTCCGGGCTTGCAGCGATCACGGTGCCGTTCCTCGGCTTTCTGTCTTCAGGCGACCACGCGCTGATCGTCGATTCGGTCTATGGGCCGACGCGAATCTTCTGCGACACCATGCTGAAGCGTCTCGGTGTCGAGGTCGAATATTACGACCCGTCGGTGGGCGCCGGCATCGAGCTGTTGATCAAGCCGAACACCCGGCTGGTGCACACGGAAGCGCCGGGCTCCAATACCTTTGAAATGCAGGATATTTCCGCGATTTCGACCGCCGCTCATCGGCATGACTGCGTCGTCACCATGGACAATACCTGGGCGACGCCCGTCTATTTCAAACCACTGGATCATGGCGTCGACATCTCCATTCACGCGTCGACGAAATATCCGGCCGGTCACTCGGATATTCTGATGGGGACCGTGTCCGCCAATGCCGCTCATTGGAACCAGTTGAGCGACGCCAATATCCAGCTCGGTATCTGCGGCGCGCCGGATGATGCCTATCAGGTGCTGCGGGGTCTGCGCACCATGGGCGTGCGCCTGGAGCGCCATCAGGAAAGCGCGCTCGCTATCGCGCAATGGCTGGAGAGCCGCGACGACGTCGCGCGCGTGTTGCATCCGGCGCTGCCAAGCTTCCCGAGCCATGAACTTTGGAAGCGCGACTTCAAGGGATCGAGCGGCATCTTCTCCTTTGTATTGGCCGTCGACCGTCCGGAGAAATTCAAGGCCAAGGCCCATGCCTTCCTCGATGCGCTGCGGATTTTCGGCCTGGGCTATTCCTGGGGCGGCTTTGAAAGCCTCGCATTGCACGTCAATCTCAATGACCGGCGCATCAGCAAGGCGCCGCCGGAAGGGCCGGTCCTGCGCCTGCAGATCGGCCTTGAGGACGTCGCCGACATCAAGGCCGATATCGAAAGAGGCCTTGCCGCCGCCAAAGAGGCCTGATCAGCCTATAGCGCGATAGCCGTAGATCCAATCCAGATCCGCCGCGAGCCTTTGCGGCGGACGCATGGACAGAACCAGATCGCGTGCCAGTCGCACGGGTCCGCGGACATGATAGGCAAATTGGTTGAAGGCAGCGCGCTGGCGCAGTCGCGCGATTCGCGGCAGGCGATGCTTTTCAAAGAGATCGAGCGCTTCGGCGAGGGGATGTGACGCCACCATGCCGGCGAGCTCGAAGGCATCTTCGATCGCCATCGCGGCACCTTGCGCCGCAAAGGGCATCATCGCATGAGCGGCGTCGCCGATCAGGATAACGTTTGCACCATTGTGCCAGCGACCGGCGCTCGCTTCATAGAGCGGCCAAAAGGTCGCTTGTTCCTGGCGTTCGAGCATTGACGTGATGGCATCGTTCCAGCCTGAGAAGCGCCGCAGAAGATGCTCGCGTTGCGCCTTGGTGCCGGTGGCGCTCCAATCATGGCTGGTACTGCTTCCGGAGATGTTCGCCACGATGTTGAAGGTGGCATGTTCCTTGATGGGATAGCTGACGAGATGTGCCGAGGGACCAAGAAACGCCGTGACGCTCGTTCTGTCGAGAATGCTTGGGGCGGAGGTCTCGGGAATGGTGAAACGCCAGGCGATATTGCCGGAGAAATGCGGCGAGGGAGCGCTCGGCACCAATGCGCGCGTCCTCGACCAGACACCATCGGCGCCGATGATCATATCCACATCCTCGCGGATGGCCGCGTCCAGCACCTGTCGGTCCGTGACATCGATCGCCCGGCCGAGATGCAGTTCACAGAGCGGATTGGCCGTCACTGCTGCGAGAAGCGCCTTTTGCAGCGTTGCGCGATGAACGGCGCCATAAGGAGAACCCCAGCGCTCCCTGGCGAAGCTGCCGCAGGGCACGGATGCGAGCAGCCGCAAGGATGAACCGGAGACCAGCCGCACTTCCGCCGGTTCCAGCCAGACGGGCCGGAGAGCATCGAGCACGCCGAGCGTGTCGAGAATGCGGGAGGCGTTGGGAGAAATCTGCAGACCTGCGCCAACCTCGGTCAGCGCTTCGGCCTGTTCGAAAATTGCGGCGCGAATGCCGTTTCTTGCCAGCGCCAGCGCCGCGGTAAGGCCGGCTATACCGGCACCGATGATCGCGGCAGTCTTGATCGGCATTTGAGCTAAGTCCGATCTGCTCTCCGAGTTCAGGCGGCCTTGAAATGGAAGACGCAGCCGGCCGGATTGGTTTCGTCCGCCTTCAGCGACGGATTGTAGCGATAGAGCGTCGAGCAGTAGGAGCAGACCTTCTCGCTTTCATCGCCCATGTCGATGAAGATATGCGGATGGTCGTAGGGGACCGAGGCGCCGGTGCACATGAATTCCTTCACGCCGATCTCGATCACTCGGTGTCCGCCGTCGTTCTGGAAATGGGGAATATTGTGGCCGGCCATGATGATCTCCGAATGCGTCTGCCTTGAGCGGCATAAATGTTGCGCCAGACTTGATTGCCCCTCTTTATAATCCTTCTCGCCGATTGTGTAGTGTGAAAGTCCGGCCCGGCGCACAGATTTTCGCGAGTGCGGGGTTCACCTGATATTGCCGATAAAATAAGGTCCGCAGCAAAGAGACGATGTTCACGAAGATCTTTGCCATGAATTTGAATAGCCCTGCCTTTTCCTATTTCGTCCATGACGGTCTCAAGCTGGCCTATTTCGACGAGGGCGATCCGAACGGTGCGCCGGTCCTGTTGATTCACGGCTTTGCCTCGACCGCGATTGCCAATTGGGTCAATCCGGGCTGGCTGAAGTCGCTGGGCGAGGCGGGTTATCGCGTCATCGCCATCGATAACAGAGGCCATGGGTTGAGCGACAAAGCCTATGATGCCGAGGCCTATCGTCCTTGGGTCATGGCGGAGGATGCGGTTGCGCTGCTCGATCATCTCGGCATTCCAAAAGCCCATATCATGGGATACTCCATGGGTGCGCGCATCTCTGCTTTCCTGGCGATCGCCCATCCCGATCGTGTCCGCTCGCTCGTGTTCGGCGGGCTCGGCATCGGCATGATCGATGGCGTCGGCGATTGGGATCCGATCGCAGATGCATTATTGGCGCCATCGGTTGACGATGTCACGCATCTGCGCGGCCGTATGTTCCGGGCCTTCGCCGATCAGAACAAGAGCGACCGTGAAGCGCTCGCCGCCTGCATCAGGGGCTCGCGCGATCTGGTTGCCAAGGAAGACGTGGTAAAGATCGAGGCGCCGACCCTGATCGGTGTCGGCACCAAGGATGACATCGCCGGTTCGCCGCAACAACTCGCGGCGCTGATGCCGCATGCCGAAGCGCTGGATATTCCGAACCGTGACCATATGCTCGCCGTCGGCGACAAGGTATTCAAACAGGCCGTCCTGGAATTCTACGAACGCCTCGGCAATCAATAAATTGGGTGTCACTTCCCGGTGAATTGCGGTTTGCGCCGCGCGGCAAAGGCTGCACGGCCTTCGGCATAGTCGGCGCTATCGAAGGTTTCGGCGCCAATCACCTCCGCCTCGCGCAAGAGGTCGCTGTCCTGTTCGATCACGGCACGAACTGCGAGCTTCGAGGCATGCAATGCGATCGGTGCATTGGCGGCGATGGCGCGGGCGAGCGCCGAAACTTCGTCGTCGAATGCGTCTGTTGTAATCTCTTCCAGCAGAAAGCCGGCCGCAACCATTTTGCCGGCCGACATCGGTGCGCCGGTGAAAAGCGTGACCTTGGCCATCTGAGGGCCGAGCGCGTTGACGATGTCCTGCACCGCATCGGCAGGGTAGGCGATGCCGAGGCGGACGGCGGGCACAGAGAACCGAGCGCCCTCGGCCGCGACACGCAGATCGCAGGCGGCGGCAATGCCGAAACCGCCACCGTAACAGATGCCACGGATTGCGGCGATCGTCGGCACACGGCAATGTCGGATCGCGGTAAAGGCACTGCTGTTCAGCGCCTCATAGCTGACAGCGGTTTCGGCATCCTTGCGCAGGCTGTCGAATTCGCTGATATCGGCGCCGGTCGAAAAATCCTGCCCAGCACCGCGAATGATGATGACATGCGCCTGCGCCTTATCGGTCAAAAGGCGAATGGCCTGCGGTACGGCGCGCCACATTGCTGCGCTCATGGCGTTCTTGCGGTCGGGATTATCGATGGTGAGTGTACCGATGGCGTTGCTGCACGTAGCGCGCAGGAAACCGCCAGCAAAATCATGCTCAAAACTCATGCGCGCCGAACCCATTTATGTTGTCGGAGTTTTACTCTATATAATGTTTCACCGACAGGAAATCAGGAGACCGTCAATGGTCGCAGCAACGGACATTCGCCAGGTCGAAGGCGTCGGCCCGGTAAAGGTCGTCGATCCCATCTGGGGCAGCGTGCGGGAAGAAGCACGCGCGGCCGCCGAGCGGGATCCGCTTTTGGCCGCCTTCCTCTATTCCACGATCATCAATCACAGGTCGCTGGAAGAATGCGTCATCTATCGCATTTGCGAACGTCTCGACCATCCGGATATGCAGGGCATCCTGCTGCGCCAGACCTTTGAGGAAATGCTGGCCGATTGGCCGGAATGGGGCTCGATCCTGCGCGTTGATATTCAGGCCGTCTATGACCGCGATCCGGCTTGCCTGCGCTTCATGGAGCCGGTTCTTTATTTCAAGGGCTTCCATGCCCTGCAGACGCATCGGCTGGCTCATTGGCTGCTCAATCGCGGCCGCCGGGATTTTGCGCTTTATCTGCAGAGCCGTTCCTCCAGCGTTTTCCAGACCGATATCAACCCGGCTGCGCGCATCGGCAAGGGCATTTTCCTCGATCATGCAACGGGTCTGGTGGTCGGCGAAACGGCCGTCATCGGCGACAACGTCTCGATCCTGCATGGCGTCACTCTCGGCGGCACCGGCAAGGAAGGCAGCGACCGTCATCCGAAGATCGCCCATGGCGTGCTGATCGGCGCCGGCGCAAAGATCCTCGGCAATATCCAGATCGGCCATTGCTCGCGCATCGCCGCCGGTTCGGTGGTGCTAAAGGAAGTGCCCCCGAAGACGACGGTGGCCGGCGTGCCGGCCAAGGTGGTCGGTGAAGCCGGCTGTTCGGAACCATCCCGCTCGATGGATCAACTCCTTGCCGAGCAGATGGTCGCCGAGCAAATCATGGGTGCTGGAATCTAGCGGAAATCCCACCCGATCGTCAGAGTTTTGCGCCGCCGGCAAAGGCAGAAGGCGCGCTTCCGGTCTTTACACCGCCGCTTTTCCTATGCAAGAAGCGGCC
The DNA here is from genome assembly GCF_000426285.1 of Rhizobium leucaenae USDA 9039. Classification (GTDB taxonomy): domain Bacteria; phylum Pseudomonadota; class Alphaproteobacteria; order Rhizobiales; family Rhizobiaceae; genus Rhizobium; species Rhizobium leucaenae. The sequence continues at coordinate 12,050 of NZ_AUFB01000034.1, forward strand.
AACCCGAGAATCCTCACGGAGATGAATTGTGAAGCCTGACGAAATCAAGAAGCTCGACGCCTACTTCAAACGCACGTTCAATCCGCAGGTCGTAGTCAAGGCCCGCCCTCGCAAGAACGATTCCGCGGAAGTCTATCTTGGCGAAGAGTTCCTGGGCGTTGTCTACATCGACGACGAAGATGGCGACCGTTCCTACAACTTTTCCATGGCCATCCTGGACGTCGATCTCTGATCGAGAACTCGGCGGTCTGACCGGCGCTCGACCTCTGGTCGATTCTTCGGTTTTCAATAAGGCTGGTATCAGAGAACCGCATTTCACTGAAATGCGGTTCCTTTTTTGAAAAATCGCCCTGAAGTAGGCCGCATCCTGTTACTTGCGATCGCATTCGGTCTATTGCCGGCCGAAATTCGTTTTTTTTATTGAAACCGAATATTTTTCGCTAAGCCTTAAGTTGTAGTGCGTTTGATATATATTAGAAAAAACAGAAGGATGCTTTAGATCCGTTCCGACGGTCATTACTCTGTCATTGGAAATGCAATCTCCAGTCGATATTGCGTCGCACAAGACTACTTGACTATTTGTGCGTCGCATTTAGATTTTTCCCCGTAACCCGGCCGTCGGCCAAACCAATAAAGGGACGGAGAAGCATGTTCAATTTCGACGAAGCGAACAAAAAGGGCAAGGAAGCCATGGACACGGCTCTGAAGAGCTATTCCGATGTCACCAAGGGTTTCCAGGCGATTGCTGCTGAAGCTGCCGAATATTCCAAGAAGTCGTTCCAGGACGGCGTTACGCATTTCGAAACCCTGGCCGGCGTCAAGAGCTTCGAGGCTGCTTTCGAACTGCAGAGCGGCTTCGTGAAGTCGTCCTATGAAAACTTCGTGGCCGAAGCGACCAAGCTGGGCGAAATGTACGCCGATCTCGCCAAGTCTGTGTACAAGCCCTACGAAGCTCCGATTGCCGCTGCCACCAAGGCTCCCGGCAAGACCCCCGCTTCGGTTGCGCCTGCTGCATAAGCGCTCCGCTTAAGGACAGTGATTCACGAAAGGACCGGCTGCGCCACCCGCAGCCGGTCTTTTGCGTTCCCGATTACCGATCGCGATCCGATCATGGCCGCGACTTTTTTGATCATGGCCCGCTTTGGCAACGAATTCTGATTGCAGTGTCCGGTAGGGGGCTTAAAATCATGCCAATATGAACTAAGTTAGGGGTTCGGATATTCGGCCCGACAGAGTCAGTTGCCCAATCCAGTTTGCCAAGTCGGAATGCGATAGCTTCCTGCCGGATGATTTGAGGAATGAATGAAATGATCGCTGAGCCGATCCGGATGCAAAACGACAGCGAAAGGAACGGGGACAACGGAAATCGCGGGACCTCGGTGATCACGCGCACCAAGCCCAAAACCAAGAAACCCAACCTCTACCGCGTGCTGCTTCTAAACGACGACTACACGCCCATGGAATTTGTGATCCATATCCTGGAGCGTTTCTTCCAAAAGGATCGAGAGAGTGCCACCCGCATCATGCTTCATGTCCACAACCACGGCGTCGGCGAATGCGGGATATATACATATGAGGTAGCTGAAACGAAGGTGAGCCAGGTGATGGATTTTGCCCGGCAGCACCAGCATCCGCTGCAATGTGTTATGGAAAAGAAGTGAGGATCTGAACGTGCCAACATTTTCGCCTAGTCTTGAGAAGGCGCTGCATCAGGCACTGACCTACGCGAACGAGCGGCATCACGAATATGCCACGCTGGAACATCTGCTACTGGCTTTGGTGGACGACGCCGATGCTGCGGCTGTCATGGGCGCGTGCAATGTTGATCTCGACGCGCTCCGTAAGACGCTGACTGAATACGTCGATAATGAACTGTCCAATTTGATCACTGGTTATGACGAGGATTCGAAGCCGACTTCCGGCTTCCAGCGCGTCATCCAGCGCGCCGTCATCCATGTCCAATCCTCCGGCCGCGAGGAAGTGACCGGCGCCAACGTTCTCGTGGCAATCTTTGCGGAACGGGAAAGCCATGCGGCCTTCTTCCTGCAGGAGCAGGAAATGACCCGCTACGATGCGGTCAACTACATCTCTCACGGCATTGGCAAGCGCCCGGGTTCCTCCCAGACCCGCACGCCGCGCGGCGCCGAGGATACCGAATCCGAAAGCAAGCCGACCTCCCGCGGCGAGCAGGAGGAAGGGAATAACAAGAAGCAGCAGGATGCGCTGAAGGCCTATTGCGTCAATCTCAATGAGAAGGCGAAGAGCGGCAAGATCGACCCGCTGATCGGCCGTAACTCCGAAGTCAGCCGCACCATCCAGGTGCTGTGCCGCCGTTCGAAGAACAACCCGCTCTATGTCGGCGACCCCGGCGTCGGCAAGACCGCGATCGCCGAAGGCCTCGCCAAGCGTATCGTCGAGGGCAAAGTGCCCGAAGCCTTGGCCGATGCGACGATCTTCTCGCTAGACATGGGCACGCTGCTGGCCGGCACGCGCTATCGCGGCGATTTCGAAGAGCGTCTGAAGCAGGTCGTCAAGGAGCTCGAAGAATATCCGGGCGCCGTGCTGTTCATCGATGAAATCCATACGGTCATCGGCGCGGGTGCCACCTCAGGCGGTGCGATGGATGCATCGAACCTGCTGAAGCCGGCCCTGTCTTCGGGTGCGATCCGCTGCATCGGTTCGACCACCTATAAGGAATACCGCCAGTTCTTCGAGAAGGATCGGGCACTCGTCCGCCGCTTCCAGAAGATCGACGTCAACGAGCCGACCATTGAGGATGCCATCGAAATCATGAAGGGCCTGAAGCCCTATTTCGAAGAGTATCATCACCTGCGCTACTCGAACGATGCCATCAAGTCGGCAGTCGAATTGTCGGCTCGCTATATTTCCGACCGCAAGCTGCCCGATAAGGCGATCGACGTGATCGACGAAACGGGTGCCGCGCAAATGCTGCTGCCGCCGTCCAAGCGCCGCAAGCTGATCACGGAGCGGGAGATCGAGGTAACGATCGCCACCATGGCCCGTATTCCGCCGAAGACGGTGTCCAAGGATGACGAGATGGTCCTCGCCAACCTCGAGCAGGAACTGCGTTCGGTCGTTTACGGTCAGGATACGGCAATCGAGGCGCTTTCGACCTCGATCAAGCTCGCTCGTGCGGGCTTGCGCGAGCCAAACAAGCCGATCGGCTGCTACGTCTTCTCCGGCCCGACTGGCGTGGGTAAGACCGAAGTCGCCAAGCAGCTTGCTTCCTCGCTTGGCGTCGAACTGCTGCGCTTCGACATGTCGGAATATATGGAACGTCACACGGTTTCCCGTCTGCTCGGCGCACCTCCCGGCTATGTCGGTTTCGACCAAGGTGGCCTGCTGACCGACGGCGTCGACCAGCATCCGCATAGCGTCGTCCTGCTCGACGAAATCGAGAAGGCGCATCCGGATATTTTCAATATCCTGCTGCAGGTCATGGACCATGGCGCACTGACCGACCATAACGGCAAGAAGATCGACTTCCGCAACGTCATTCTGATCATGACGACCAATGCGGGCGCGTCGGAAATGGCTAAGTCCGCGATCGGCTTTGGTTCGTCCAAGCGTACGGGCGAGGATGAAGAGGCTCTCAACCGGCTCTTCACTCCGGAATTCCGCAACCGTCTGGATGCGACCATTCCGTTCGCAGCGTTGCCGACCACGGTCATCCACAAGGTCGTGCAGAAGTTCATCATGCAGCTCGAGGCTCAGCTTTCCGAACGGAACGTTACCTTCGATCTGCACGAGGACGCGATCGCCTGGCTGTCCGAGAAGGGTTACGACGACAAGATGGGTGCCCGTCCGTTGGCACGCGTCATCCAGGAACACATCAAGAAGCCGCTGGCGAACGAAATCCTCTTCGGCAAGCTGAAGAAGGGCGGCGTCGTCAAGGTCACCGTCGGCAAGAAGGAAGACGGTACGACCGGCATCCTGCTCGATGCCGTCGCCGATACAGCGCCGATCCGGCCGAAGCCGGAAGCCGAAGTGGTCGATGCTGTGGTCGATGCGGATGAGGATGACGGCGACACCGTCAAGACCAGAAGCCGCGTCGGCAAGGCCGGCACCGCTTCCGACGCCCGCCGTTCGCCGAAGGCGCCGTCTTCTGGCAGCGATGGTGAACCGGACAATAAGTCGCCGCGCAAGGGGACCACAGTGCCTAAGGTGCCGCGCAAGTAATCGGCGGCTGATCGCCTGAGAAAACAAAACGGCTGCATTGGCGACAATGCAGCCGTTTCCATATGCTTATGAACCATATCTCATAAAGCGATTTAAGAAGATCAGCGCCTGCTTGCCTCAGCTCAATGCTTCGATGATCTTCTTGGCATTCTCTGCCAACACAGCGCCATCTTCCATCTTGCCCGAATGCGGCTTCAGGGCGATACCCTCATGGCGCGGGATGATGTGGAAGTGCAGGTGAAACACGGTCTGGCCGGCGGCCGGCTCGTTGAACTGGGCGATATAGACACCATCCGCCTCGAAAGCCTCCTGGATCGCGACGGCGACTTTCTGGACCGTGGTAATCAGATGCGGCAGGACGCTCGGATCGGCATCGAGAAGGTTGCGCGAAGCGGCCTTCGGCAGCACCAGCGTATGGCCGGGCGCCTGTGGCATGACATCCATGAAAGCGACCGTGTGTTCATCCTCGTAGATACGATAGGACGGAATCTCGCCTTTCAGGATCTTCGCGAAGATATTGTTGGGGTCATAGGCGGCGGGGCTGGTCATCCAGGGTCTCCTCGTCTTCCGATTATAATTGTCCAGAGCAGCTAAATATCTTGCCGCTCGCCTTTGCGGAAGGGGCTGTGCTCCGCCAGAACCTCACTCATCTCCTCCACTTGCTCACGCTCATGCTTGAGATAGTCGGCAACCGCGCGGCGCAAGCCTTGATGGCCGATATAATGCGCCGAATGCGTAATGACCGGCAGATAGCCGCGGGCGAGCTTGTGTTCGCCCTGCGCGCCGGCTTCAACCCGCTTCAACCCCTTGGCCAGCGCGAAATCGATCGCCTGATGATAGCAGACTTCGAAGTGCAGGTAGGGATGATCTTCGACGCAGCCCCAGTGCCGCCCATAGAGCGTTTCGCCGCCGATGAAGTTGATGGCACCAGCCACATAGCGACCTTCGCGTTTGGCCATCACCAGCAGGATATCGTCGGGCATACGCTCGCCGATCAGCGAATAGAATTTGCGGGTGAGATAGGGCCGGCCCCATTTGCGGCTGCCGGTATCCATATAAAAAGTGAAGAACTGGTCCCAGATACGTTCGGTGAGATCGCTGCCGGTCAGCCAGTCGATGCTGATGCCGCCTTCGAGAGCGGCACGCCGCTCCTTTTTCAGCGCCTTACGCTTGCGCGATGCCAGCGTTTCTAGGAAGGCGTCGTGATCGGCATAACCATCGTTGATGAAGTGGAACTGCTGGTCGGTACGATGGAGATAGCCGTCGCCTTCGAAAACGGAAATCTCGTCTTCCGGCAGGAAGGTGATGTGGGCGGAGGAGACGCCGAGTTGCCGGGTCACCTCCTTCAGGCTTTCGGCCAGCGCCGGCTGAATCATCTCGCGATCCCAGCCCTCGGCAACGAGCAAACGTGGGCCGGTTGCCGGCGTGAAGGGAATGGAGCACTGGAGCTTCGGATAATAACGGCCGCCCGCGCGCTCGAAGGCATCGGCCCAGCCGTGGTCGAAGACATATTCACCCTGACTGTGATTCTTGAGATAACCGGCGACGGCACCGATCAATTCGCCGCTGTCGGTTTCGAGCAACAGGTGATTCCCAAGCCAGCCGGTCTTATCGGTGGCGGAACCAGACTCCTCCAGGGACGACAGAAAGGCATGCGAGACAAACGGATTATACGGCAGCACCGTACCCGCTCTCGATGCCCCGGCGAGCTTGGACCAGCTCTCCGGAGAAATGTTTTTGAAAGAACGCTCGACTCGAATGGATAATTCGTCTGTCATCAAATTCGTCTGTTAGGAAGGAAAGGCGGGGCTCTCCCTTGGGTCGAACCCTTCGAAGGTCATTTGATCTGCGTTGGCGAATGTGTGTTTGCGGGCCGCTTCGTCGCGCACGGTCCAGGTGATGACCGGAATGCCGCGCTGGCGCTGCGCCGTGATGAAGGGGTTCGGCAGGTGGCCATAGAAATACGAGATGAAGTCTAGCCCAAGCTGCATGGCTTCGTCATGCTTAAAAAATGTCTCGGGCTCGTTTCCATCCGCCGTCAGGCCGACAGGGTAGGGCGCGTCGAGCTCCTTCAGGTCTTTGAGCAGCCAATGGTCGAAGCTCATCAGCGCGACATGACCCTTGTAGCCTTCCAGCACTTCCAGCACGGATTCCGCAAAGCCCTCGTCGTCGCCTTCGCGGCCCTTGAGCTCCAGCACCAGCGGCACCTTGCCGTCGCAGAGCTTGAGGAGTTGTTTCAGCGTCGGAATCTTGTCGTTGGTGCCTCCGACCGAAAGCAGGCCGAGTTCGGCCGAGGTACGGTCACGAAGCTGGCCGGGAAGATTGCAGACGCGCTGCAGGTCGTCGTCGTGAAAGACGACCGGAACGCCGTCGGCGGCATAGTGCAGATCGCATTCGATGGAAAAACCTGCATTGATTGCGCGAGCGAAAGCCGACAGCGTGTTTTCCCAAACCTGCTTGTTCATGTCGTGATAGCCGCGGTGGGCGACAGCACGTTCCGTAAGCCAGGCAATCTTGCTCATTATGCAATTTCCATGATGGCATCGATTTCGACGGCGGCATTCAGCGGCAGCGCCGCCATGCCAACCGCGGCGCGCGCATGCTTGCCGGCGTCGCCGAGTACATTTGCCAGAAGATTGGAGGCGCCGTTGATCACAAGATGTTGTTCTACGAAGTCGGGTGCCGAGGCGACGAAGCCGTTCAGCTTGATGATACGCTTGATGCGCCCGAGATCGCCGTTCAGGGCTGCCTTCGCTTGGGCCAGGATATTGATGGCGCAGAGCTCGGCAGCGCGTTGGCCGCCGGCAACGTCGACATCCCTGCCGAGGAGGCCGGTGACGCCGAGTTTGCCATTTTCCATCGGCAACTGCCCGGACAGATAAAGAAGATTGCTGCTGATGACATAGGGTACATAATTGGCGGCCGGCGCAGCGGCCTGCGGCAGGACGATGCCAAGCTCCTTCAGACGGCTCTCGATAGCGTCGGACATTTTCATCTCCCGTTTTGTTGTAAAATCTTCAAAAATCCGGCATCAAGCTTAAATTCCCTTTGCCGGGAAAGGCAGCCTCGATTTAAGCGCGATTCCGAAATACGCGAAGCGATCTTGGACGAGATCACGCCAAATCAAAAGGCAGAGCGAGATGACGAATTGATGACGGGCCGCCTCACTCTAGCCGAAGCGTTCTTATAGCATCGCGTGCGAGTCCAACAGGAGATATTGAATGTTCCGCTCGAGTCTTGCCGCCGTTGTTGTTTCGAGTTTAGGCGTGGCGTCTCTGGGCGCACCCGCCGCTGCTGCGGGTCCGAGCGGGTTGGTCGCGCATCGTGCCGTCTACGATCTCGAACTGAAGGATGCCTCCGACCGGTCGGGCATAGCCGGCATGTTCGGCCGAATGGTCTATGAATTCGACGGTTCCGATTGCACAGGTTTCACCACCAATTTCCGCTTTGTCACTCAGATCGACACGGGTGATTCGACGCGCGTCAGCGACCAGCAGACGACCACATTCGAGGATCTCACTAAGCGCACGTTCCGCTTCGAGACCAAATCCTATACGGACGATCAGCTCGACAAGGATGTGCGCGGTGCGGCGGCCGACGATCAGAAGGGCATCAAGGTCGACCTGACTCAACCGCAGGCCAAGCAGGTCGAGCTCATCCAGAGCCGCTTTCCGACGGAACATATGCTCGACATTATCCACAATGCCAAGCTCGGCAAGAATTTCTTCGAGGCCGAGGTTTTCGACGGCTCCGACGACGGCGACAAGTCGTTGATCGCGACAACCGTCGTCGGCAAGCAGTCGACGCCCGCCACGGACGATCCCGATGCCGACAAGGCCGGAATGTTCGCGAAAACGCCGTTCTGGCCGGTGACCGTCGCCTATTTCAACGACAAATCCAAAGGCGACGCCATTCCGGTCTACCGCATGTCGTTCAAGCTCTACGAAAACGGCATTACCCGCGACCTCACCATGGATTATGGTGACTTCGTGCTGACCGGCAAGCTCTCCAAGCTTGAAGTGCTCGACACCAAGGCCTGCCAATAGGCTTCGTCAGGGCGCCACGCCATAAGGCAAAACCCTCGTCATAAAACTGTGTCCGAAGCGTCACTATTCCAGCGTGCATCCGGCACGCCGTGAGTGAGTCTCATGTCCCGCTGTGCCGATCTGAAATTATAGCGGGCCGTGCGGGCCGCGTCGCTTATTGTGGGAACAATCGGCAGGCTTCCGCAGACGGTCCCGTGTTGATAGACGAGAAAGCACGACCTATGGCCAATACCGATCTCGCCCCCGCCTCCAACGCCGCTTTGCCGGTTGTCATGGCCGATCCGGCGGAAATTGCCCGCATCGGCGATACCATCGATCTGAACGACCGCGCCGGCATTTCGGTCTATGGAGACCGCGCCCAGCAGTCCGTCTCCGACTATTCCGACAGGATTTTGCGCGAGGTCCGCAATAGGGATCTTGGCGAAGTCGGCAAGTTGCTGACGGATATTATCATCAAGTCGAAGAAGCTCGACCCGGCATCGCTGAAGGACGAGGGTTTTCTTTCCAAGATATTCTCGTCGTTCAAGGCGAGGCTGGAGCGCTTCAAGGAAGAGTTCGAGGATGTGGCCGGCCAAATCGACCGCATCGGCCTTGAGCTCGACCGGCACAAGGATACGCTGCGCCGCGACATCGCCCTTCTCGACGATCTCCATGAAGAGACGAAGCAGTCGATCCTGCAGCTCGACGCCTATGTCCAGGCTGGCAAAACCTTCGCCGAGCATTTTCGTAGCGTCGAACTGCCGAAGCTGAAAAGTGCTGCCGATGCAGCGGCGGCCAATCCCGGCGGCGGTATGCTGGAGGCACAGACCTATCAGGATAGCGTACAGGCCCTCGACCGATTGGAAAAGCGGGTATTCTACCTGCAGCAGGCACGCCAGCTCGGCATTCAGCAATTGCCGCAGATCCGCATCGTGCAGGCCGGCGACGAAACGCTGATCGAAAACCTGCAGGCGACCTCGGCGCTGACGGTGCCCGCCTGGAAGCAGAAGATGGTGATCTTGCTCGGGCTGTCACGGCAGAAATCGGCGCTCGAATTGCAGAAGACCGTGACCGACGCCACCAACGACATGATCCGCCAGGCATCCGAGATGATGAAGGATCAGGCGATTGCCATCGAACAGCAGTCGCAACGCGGTATTGTCGATATCGATACGCTCGCCGCCGCCAACCGCGATCTGATCGATACGATCGGCGGCGTCTTGAAGATCCAGGAAGAAGGCCGCAGGAAGCGGGCCGAAGCCGAGCAGCGAATGGACAAAATGACCGTCGAACTCAAGAAGGCGATGATCGAGGCGCGATGAGCGGCATGATGATCCGCACACTTCTCACCGGCCTGGCGCTGACGGCTGCCCTTGCCCTGACGGGCTGCAATTCCGGCGCGGGACCGAAGTTCTCGATCGTCTCCGGCTCGGAAAATACCGTTATCCAGCCGATCGTCGAAGAATTCTGCAAACAGAAGAGCGCAACCTGCAGCTTCACCTACGAGGGCACTCTGGATATAGGGCTGGCGCTGCAGAGCGACAAAGGCGTCGAACAGGACGCAGTCTGGCCGGCGTCGAGCGTGTGGGTCGACATGTTCGACACCAAACGCCGCGTGAAGACGCTGGCCTCGGTGGCGCAGACGCCTGTTATCCTCGGCGTGCGCAAATCGAAGGCGCAGGCGCTTGGCTGGATCGGCAAGCCGGTCTTCATGAAAGACATATTGGCGCCCGTGAACAGCGGCTCGCTGAAATTTCTCATGACCTCGGCAACCCAGTCCAATTCGGGCGCCAGCGCCTATCTTGCCATGCTCTCCAGCGCGCTCGGCAACAAGCCCGTCATCGAGCCTGGCGATCTCGACAAGGCGGACGTGCAGGGCACTGTCAGGGCACTGCTCGCCGGGGTCGAACGCTCGTCGGGTTCCTCCGGCTGGCTCGCAGACCTCTATACGGAGTCTGTCAGCAAGGGCACGCTCTACGACGCCATGTGGAACTATGAAGCGGTGCTGAAGGAGGCCAATGACAAGCTCATCGGCATGGGCAAGGAGCCGCTTTACGCGATCTATCCGGCCGACGGCGTAGCGATCGCCGATTCGCCGATCGGCTTTATCGATCACGGACGCGGCCCGGAGGTCGAGACCTTCTTCAACGAGCTCGTCGCTTATTTGCGGTCCGCGCCCGTGCAGAAGCGTATCGCCGATACCGGCCGCCGCATTCCATTGGGAGACGTCGCGGCCAAAGCGGACCCGAATTGGAATTTCGACCCCAACCGGTTGGTGACCGCGATCCGCATGCCGGAGCCGGCCGTGATTCGCCAGGCGCTCGATCTCTACCAGGGCGCATTGCGCAAGCCGTCGCTGACGGCCCTTTGCCTGGATTTCTCCGGTTCCATGGGAGGCATGGGCGAAAATCAATTGCAGGCCGCCATGCGGTTCCTGTTCAATCCGGATGAAACAGGCAAGGTGCTGGCGCAATGGACACCGGCGGACCGCATCATGGTCATTCCTTTCGACAGCCGCGTACGGACGACGTTTTCCGCGACGGGGGACCCGGCACAACAGAAGAGCCTTGTCGATAAGGTGTCGCTGCAGCATGCCGATGGCGGCACCGATATGTATGCTTGCGCAAGCAGGGCGCTTGACCGCATGAGGGATACACCAAATCTGTCGTCCTATCTGCCGGCCATCGTCATCATGACCGACGGAAAGTCCGAGGATGCGAGCCGCGATTTTCTGAGTGAGTGGATGGCAACCAACCCGCATGTGCCCGTCTTCGGCATCACTTTTGGCGACGCAGACAAGTCACAGCTCGATGCCTTGGCCAAAGCGACATCGGGGCGTGTATTCGATGGCCGCGGCGATCTCGTCAGCGCCTTCCGCGCGGTGCGTGGCTACAACTAGGACAGCGATGCGCAACTGGTTCGGCAATGACTGGAATTGGATCGTGGCGGGGCTCGCTGCCGCGATCATCGTTCCCGTCTTGAGCTTTTTTGCCAAGATGCCGCTGTGGATCGCGGCCGTCATCGGTCTGCTCGTCTTTGCAGGCCTCATCTTTGCATTGTCGCCGCGTCGGCTTTTCGAAGGTCTGGATGCGAAAGCCGTCGGCAAGGGACGTCTCGATTTCGCGCGCGATCTTTTGAATGCGGCCGCGCCAGCCGCGCAAAGGCTGGAAGCTTCGGCGGACCATATCGCTAATAAGGAGACGGCAAAGCGCGTGCGTCATCTGGCCGAAATCGCCGCCGATGTCTTTGCCAAGGTGGAGGCGAGCCCCGAAAGCGCTGGCACCGTGCGGCGGTTCCTCAGCTATTACCTGCCGCGAGCGGCCGAAGTCGCCGAGGGTTTCGCCACCCTCGAGGCCAAACGCGTGCCTGATCGGAAACGATTGCAGGACGTGGAGCTGGTGCTCACCAAACTCGAGGATGCCTTCGTGCACTATTCGGACAGTCTCGTCGACGACAGGCTCGATACGCTGGACACCGAGCTGCGCCTCATACAGGCCTCGCTCAAAGAGGATATTGGACGCTGATGGCGATCTCTCGCCGCGCCTTTGGAGTGGGACTTCTTGCTACCGGCGTCGCCGGCACCGGTGGCTATTTCGCCGTGAAGGACCGGCCGGAGTTCCAGGGACTGCTTGGCAACCGTACGAAGCTCTTCGGCTTCATCGGCGGTGAGAAGGTGGCGTTTCTGGCGGATGAGGATGTCGTCGGCGCTCTGCATGGTTATGGACTGGAGATAGACAGCCGCGTAGCCGGTTCCGTGGAGATGGTGCGCGAGCCGGCGCTTCTGTCGCAGAACCCCGCGTTCCTGTGGCCGTCGTCCTCGATCATGGTCGATATCGCCCGGCAGAGCGGCGTCAAGATCCGCGACGACCGCGTCGTGCTGAACACGCCGGTCGTCGTCTACACCTGGCAGCCCGTGGTCGACGGGTTGATGAAAGCCGGGCTGGTCACCGTGACACCTACAGGACAGCATCAGCTTGATCTGAAGGCACTGCTCGATGCCGTCCTTGCGGGAACGAATTGGTCCAAGCTCGGGGTCGACGCGCTCTACGGACAGGCGCGCATCGTCTCGACCGATCCGAATCGCTCCAATTCCGGCTTCATGTTTGCCGGATTGGTACTGAGCCTGTTTGCCGGCAACGTCGCGACGGTCGCCGATCTGGCTCGATCCGGCGACAAGGCGCAGATGATCTTCCGCAATATGGGCTTCAAGTCGCCGTCATCAGGCAAGCTTTTCGATCAATATCTGGCTGGCGGACTTGGCGGCGAACCGATGATCGTCGGCTATGAGAATCAATTGGTCGAATGGATCATCGCCGATCCCGAACGGTGGAAGCGCGTTCAATCGAGCGCCACGGCAAAGCCGGTCGTGCTCTACCCGCATCCGACCGTCTATTCCTCCCATCCTCTGATCGTCGTCGATGAGACCGCCAACCGGATGATGGAGGCGCTGACAAGCCCGAAGCTGCAGGAACTCGCCTGGACCAAGCACGGCTTCCGCGGGCCATTGGGTACGGCGACCGGGAACGCCCACGATGCCATTGCCGGCCTGTTGCCGGCCGAGATCGACGCTGTTTTGCCGATGCCGGACGCCAACGTCATGCTGGCATTGCTCGACAAGGTGGCGAGCTAAGGGCAGGGGTCTGCCGTATTTTTTCCACCTAAGCCTTGCATTCCCGGCAAATCGAATGTATGGGCAGCCGCATTCCACACGTAAGGCATGGGATTGTCCGGGAGAAATCCGGATCGTTCCGCCCGGTGGCATCTTCGAAGAGGATGCTGTTCGCCTTGCGGAGGTTCAACCGGAAAAGGAGTCAAAGGCATGGCATTGCCTGATTTTTCTATGCGTCAGCTTCTGGAAGCTGGTGTTCACTTCGGCCACCAGACGCATCGCTGGAACCCGAAGATGAAGCCGTACATCTTCGGCGATCGTAACAACATCCACATCATCGACCTCGCGCAGACGGTTCCGCTGCTGAGCCGCGCCCTTCAGGTCGTCAGCGACACCGTTGCCCGTGGCGGCCGCGTTCTGTTCGTCGGTACCAAGCGTCAGGCGTCCGAACTGATCGCCGACAGCGCCAAGCGCTCGGCCCAGTACTACGTCAACGCCCGCTGGCTCGGCGGCATGATGACCAACTGGAAGACGATTTCGAATTCCATTCAGCGTCTGCGCAAGCTCGACGAAATCCTCAACGGCGAAGCCCAGGGCTTCACCAAGAAGGAACGTCTGAACCTTGAGCGCGAGCGCGAAAAGCTGGACAAGGCTCTCGGCGGTATCCGCGATATGGGCGGCACTCCGGACCTGATGTTCATCATCGACACCAACAAGGAAAAGATCGCGATCGACGAAGCCAAGCGCCTCGGCATCCCGGTCGTTGCCATCATCGACTCGAACTGCGATCCGGACCTGATCGACTATCCGATCCCGGGTAACGACGACGCCTCGCGCGCCATCGCTCTCTACTGCGACCTGATCTCGCGCGCTGCCATCGACGGCATTGCCCGCCAGCAGAGCGCATCCGGCCGCGACCTCGGCGCTTCCGTCGAAGCTCCGGTCGAGCCGACTCTGGCGGACGGCACCGAAGCCTGATCGCGTCTTGTGGCGGGCAGAAGCTTGTCCGCCCGAGCGTATTGATATCCGGGATAAGGCCGTTTGCGACTTCAAGGAGTTCGAGCGGCCTTGTTCTGTTTTAGGATAGCGCGTTGCCTGGGCGATAAATCCAGGCGTGTTCCAATCAAGAATTCCACAGTATGACGCAGCTTCATAACGCTGTCATACTTACGGGTACATTTCGTCCCTCAAATCGGTGCCTTCGGCTTAACGCCGTTTGCCGCACCGTATGAACCGACAAGAGGAAGCTTATGACCGAGATTACGGCTGCACTGGTGAAAGAACTGCGCGAAAAGTCTGGCGCAGGCATGATGGACTGCAAGAAGGCGCTGACTGAGACGAACGGCGATATCGAAGCCGCGATCGACTGGCTGCGCGCCAAGGGCATCTCCAAGGCCGACAAGAAGTCCGGCCGCACCGCCGCTGAAGGCTTGGTCGCCATTGCCGGCGCCGGTCACAAGGCTGTCGTCGTCGAGCTCAACTCCGAAACCGACTTCGTTGCCCGTAACGATGCCTTTCAGGATCTTGCTCGCGGCATCGCCGAAGTTGCGCTGTCCACCAACGGCACTGTCGAAGCCATTTCGGCTGCGGCCTATCCCGCATCCGGCAAGCCGGTCGTCGACACCATCAAGGACGCGATTGCAACCATCGGCGAAAACATGGCGCTTCGTCGTGCGGCCAAGCTGGAAGTTGAGCACGGCGTCGTTGCGACCTACATCCACAACGCTGCTGGCGACGGTATCGGCAAGCTCGGCGTTCTGGTTGCCCTGAAGTCGGTCGGTGACAAGGCCGTTCTGACGTCGATCGGCCGTCAGGTTGCCATGCACATTGCTGCTACGAACCCGCTTGCCATCCGTCCGGAAGAAGTCGACGCTGCCGTCGCCGAGCGCGAACGCAACGTCTTCATCGAGCAGTCCCGCGCCTCCGGCAAGCCGGACAACATCATCGAAAAGATGGTCGAAGGCCGTATGCGCAAGTTCTTCGAAGAAGTCGCTCTTCTGTCGCAGGCTTTCGTCATCAACCCGGACCTGACTGTCGCCGCTGCCATCAAGGAAGCTGAAAAGACCGCCGGCGCGCCGATCGAAATCACCGGCATGGCCCGCCTGCTTCTCGGCGAAGGCATCGAGAAGGAAGAGACCGACTTCGCCGCTGAAGTCGCCGCTGCCGCCAAGGGCTGATCAACGAATTCATTTCGTCTGTTGACGAAACGAAACCATATCCCAGATAGGTGAAACCATATCAGGGGAAACCCGTGGGCATCGCGTGACAACGCGGTGCCCTTCGTGTATCCGGCTTTCACTATTACCCCGCGATCACTTCAAGGAGCGACAATGTCCCAGCCGATCTACAAGCGCGTATTGCTCAAGGCCTCCGGCGAAGCTCTGATGGGCAGCCAGGGGTTCGGTATCGACGTTACCGTCGCTGACCGCATTGCATCCGATATTGCTGAAGCGCGCGAAATGGGTGTGGAAGTCGGCGTCGTCGTCGGCGGCGGCAATATTTTCCGCGGCGTTGCCGTGGCCTCCAAGGGTGGAGACCGCGTGACCGGCGACCACATGGGCATGCTCGGCACTGTCATCAACGCGCTGGCTTTGGCTACCTCGCTGCGCAAGCTCGACATCGATACGGTGGTGCTGTCAGCCATTTCCATGCCGGAGATCTGCGAAAGCTTTTCGCAGCGTGCGACGCTCTATCATCTCTCGCTTGGCCGCGTGGTAATCTTTGCCGGCGGCACCGGCAATCCCTTTTTTACCACCGATTCGGCCGCAGCGCTGCGCGCCGCCGAAATGGGCGCGGAGGCAATCTTCAAGGGGACGCAGGTCGATGGCATCTATTCCGCAGATCCGAAGAAGGTCCCGAACGCCGAACGTTTCGAACATCTGAGCCACAGCCAAGTGCTGGAAAAGGGGCTCGCCGTCATGGATGTGGCCGCCGTGGCTCTTGCCCGTGAAAATTCAATTCCGATCATCGTCTTTTCTATTCATGAAAAGGGCGGTTTTGCAGAAATCTTGACCGGCGGCGGCCGTAAGACCATCGTATCAGACAATTGACGTTCCTGTGGCACCGGGTCTCCCGGCGCCGCCTATCAGACGGGAGTACAAAAACATGAGTGAAGGCACCGACCTTAAGGAACTGAAGCGCCGCATGGATGGCGCTATCGCAGCATTCAAAAGCGATATCGCCTCGCTGCGCACCGGGCGCGCGTCCGCCAACATTCTCGATCCGGTCACGGTTGAAGCCTATGGTTCGCGCATGCCGCTGAACCAAGTCGCCAATATCACCGTTCCCGAGCCGCGTATGCTCACCGTTTCCGTTTGGGACAAGTCGATGGTCGGCGCCGTCGAGCGGTCGATCCGCGAATCCAATCTCGGCCTCAACCCGATCGTCGATGGGCAAAATCTGCGCATTCCCCTGCCGGAACTCAACGAGGAGCGCCGCCGCTCGCTGGTCAAGGTTGCCCATGAATATGCCGAAAAGGCGAAGGTAGCCATTCGCCATGTCCGCCGTGACGGCATGGACGGTCTCAAAAAGGCCGAAAAGGACGGTGTAATCGGTCAGGACGAAAGCCGTGCTCAGTCCGAGCGTGTACAGAAGATGACGGACGATACGATTTCGGACATCGACCGCTTGCTAGCCGACAAAGAAAAGGAAATCATGCAGGTCTGATTGCGCGCTAGAGCCGTCCCGCTTTCAATTGGGAAATATTGAAAGCGGCGAGGCTGCGCTAGATCTGAAGCCCGAGAGCATTTTCCTGCCGAACGAAACCGGATCCATATGTCAGTTCCCACGTTCTCTGCCATACCCGATCACGTGGCCATTATCATGGATGGCAACGGGCGCTGGGCCAATTCGCGCGGCCTGCCACGCACTATGGGCCACCGCAAGGGCGTGGAGGCGGTGCGGGAAACGGTGCGGGCCGCGGGCGACGTCGGGATAAAATATCTGACGCTCTTTGCCTTTTCCTCGGAGAATTGGCGCCGCCCGGAGACCGAGGTGAGCGACCTACTCGGCCTGCTCAAGGCGTTCATCCGGCGGGACCTTGCGGAACTGCATCGCCAGAATGTCCGCATCCGCGTGATCGGCGACCGCTACAATCTGCGCAGCGATATCTTGCCGCTGTTGATCGAAGCGGAAGAGACCACCAGGGACAACACTGCGCTGACGCTGATCATCGCCTTCAATTATGGCTCGCGCGACGAGATTACCCGCGCTTTCGTCAGCTTGGCCAAGGATGTCGAAGCCGGGCGACTGCGCCCGCAGGACATATGTCCTGAATTGATCGATGCACGACTGGATACCGCCGGAATTCCCGACCCCGATCTCATCATCCGCACCAGCGGCGAAGAGCGGCTGTCGAATTTCCTCCTCTGGCAGGCGGCCTATTCGGAATTCATGTTCATGCCGGAGTACTGGCCGGACTTCAGCCGCGATCTTTTCTTCTCCGCGCTGGAAAAATACGCCGCGCGCGATCGGCGCTTTGGTGGGCTTTCCGCCAAACAGGCGGCCGTGGGGTCCTGATGAGCCGTGAACTCAGGCTGCGCATCATTTCCGGCATTGTGCTTGCCGCGGTCGTTTTGGCTGCGACCTGGTATGGCGGTCTGAGCTTTCGTATCCTGGCAGCGGCGATCGGCCTGCTTGTCTACTATGAATGGTCGACGATAACCGACCTGCATGGCCGCGATCCGCAGGGCAATGCGCTTGGCTGGCTCGGCCTCGTGCTGATAGCCGGCGCGACGCTGATGGCCGAATCCGTCTATTCTCTGGAGATGTTGGTCATCTTTGTTGCCGTGACGGCCATCATGGTCGCCGCGCGCCGCAAAAGTTGGTGGTTGCCCGGTGGCATATTCTATGCGGGGTTGACGGCTATCGCTCTTGCCGAGATCCGGGATGACGATCTGCGCGGCTTCGTACTGATGCTGTTCATTTTCGCCACTGTGTGGGCGACGGATATTTTTGCCTATTTCGTCGGCCGCGCCATCGGCGGAGCGAAGCTCGCTCCGCGCATATCGCCAGGCAAGACTTGGTCGGGCGCCATCGGGGGCGCCATCGCCGCGGTAATTGCCGGTACAGCGGTCGTCTGGAGCTTTTTTTCAGCAGATGGTTTATGGATTCCTGCACTCACGCTGGTGCTGTCAATCTGCAGCCAGATTGGCGATCTTTTCGAGTCTTTCATCAAACGCCGCTTCGGAGTCAAAGATTCCAGCCACCTGATTCCTGGCCACGGCGGCGTCATGGACCGGGTCGACGGACTAATTTTTGCTTGTTTTGCAGCGTTTTTGTTGGCTATCGTAATATCGCTGACAATAAGCGGCGAGACTATGTCATTGGGCGGCGTTCTGCTCGGTGTCTGAAATCAACGCGAACAGGATCGTTGCATGGGTAGCGTGGCAGGCATCATCGGCTTCTTGACGAACAACGTGATTACGTTTGTTTTCGTACTGTCATTGCTCGTTTTCGTGCACGAAATGGGTCATTATCTGGTCGGGCGCTGGTCCGGCATCCGCATCATGGCCTTTTCGATCGGCTTCGGTCCAGAAATCGCCGGCTTCACCGACCGCCACGGCACGCGCTGGAAGCTGTCGATCATTCCGCTCGGCGGTTATGTCCGCTTCTTCGGCGATGAGGATGCTTCGAGCAAGACCGATGTCGATCAGCTCTCGGCCATGAGCGAAGAGGAACGCGCCCGGTCCTTCGCCGGCGCGAAGCTATGGAAGCGAGCAGCAACGGTGGCGGCCGGTCCGATCGCCAACTTCATTCTCGCCATCGCAATCTTTGCCGTACTCTTCGTCGTCTATGGTCGCACTGTCGCTGATCCGGTCGTTGCCGTAGTCATGCGTGGCGGTGCCGCGGCTGAGGCGGGAATCGAGCCTGGCGATCGCCTGGTTGCTATCGACGGCACCAAGGTGACGACGTTCGATGAAGTGCAGCGTTATGTCGGCTTGCGGCCCGGTCGCAATATCCTGCTGACCGTCGAACGCGACGGCCAGAAGCGCGACTTCGGCATCGTTCCGAAACTGGTTGAAGACACCGATCAGTTCGGCAACAAGATGGAAGTGGGTCGTATCGGTATCGCACTCGTCGATCCGCTAGTGACGGCGGTTGAGCCGGGCGGACCGGCTGCCCAGGCCGGCGTCCAGGCGGGTGATCGCCTGATTGCCATCGACGGCAACAATGTCGCGACCTACTATGATATAGCCCGCTATGTGGGCGATCACGGCGGCAAGAGCCTCGTCTTGACCGTCGAACGCAATGGCCAGACGCGCGATTTTCCGATGGTACCGGAAACATTGGCCGCGACCGACGCCTCTGGAAAGAAGAAGGATGTCGGCAGCATCGGCATTTCGCCGATCGACCCGCTCGTCGCTTCGGTCGCACCGGACAGCCCGGCGCAAGGGGCCGGTATCGCGCTCGGCGACCGCATCCTCTCCGTGGATGAGCATGTGGTCGATTCCATCGGTGACGTGCAGCGTTTTGTGGCTTCTCGTCCAGACAAACCGGTGATGTTGCACATCGAACGCAATAGCCTCACGCGGGACGTCGAGGTGACTCCCAAGAAGACCGAAGAACCCGATGCCTTTGGCAACGCGACGGAGATCAGCAGCATTGGGATTACCGACGGCCAGAAGCCTATCAAGCTCCGTTATGAGGCATATGGTCCGTTCCGGGCGCTCGGCGAAGGCGTGAGGCAAACCGGCAGCATCGTGTCCGGCACCTTCGAATATCTAGCCAATGTCGTCGGCGGTTACATGAAGGCGGATCAGCTTGGCGGCCCCATTCGGGTGGCACAGCTTTCCGGACAGATGGCAACGCTGGGCTTTTCGGCGGTGCTCCAATTCGCCGCCATACTTTCTGTTTCCATTGGGTTATTAAATTTGATGCCGGTGCCGGTACTTGATGGCGGGCACTTGATGTTCTATGCGATTGAAGCCGTGAGGGGAAAACCGCTGGGTGCTCGGGCACAAGACATCGCTTTCCGAATTGGTTTTGCGATGGTGCTGTCACTCATGGTGTTTGCGACATGGAACGACATCAGCTCCAGGATAGGCTGATAAGTCAGTAAGAGGAAATTACGATTTATTTACGATGTTTCAAAGCTGTAGTGGCGAATGAGCCACGCTTTGAAATGAAGTAAACAGAAATTAACTTGCTCCCTTGCTTGTATGTCAAAAGCGGGTAAAACGACACACGTGGCCGGAATCGGGTTCGCTCGGGGCTGGGGACGACTGATAAAAAGGTAAGAAGTGAAAATGAAGGCTGGTTCAAGATTTTTGAACGCAGTGTCGGCGGTAGCGCTGTCTGCAGGTGTTGTTGCGTCGGGCGCTGGTGTTATCACCCTTGCTTCTGCCTCGGTCGCAGAAGCCGCTGTCATACAGCGGGTCGATGTCAGGGGAGCTGAACGCGTTGGTGCAGAGGCTGTCCGCGACAACATCACGATCAAGCCCGGCAAGAACTTCTCGCCAGCCGACATCGACAGTTCGGTAAAGCAGCTTTATGCCACCGGATACTTCTCCGATGTGCACGTGACCGTCTCCGGCAGCACGCTGGTCGTTTCCGTCAAGGAAAACCAGTTGATCAACGCCGTGGTCTTCAACGGCAACCGCAAGATCAAGGATGACAAGCTTCAGGGCATCGTCCAGACCCATGCGGCCGGTCCGTACAGCGAAACCCAGGTTCAGGCCGACATCAAGACGATCAAGGACGCTTACGCGGCAATTGGTCGTAATGAAGTCCAGGTGACGACGCAGACCGTTCCGGTCGCGCAGGGCCGTATCAACGTGGCCTTCGTCATCAACGAGGGTGACCGCACCAAGATTGACAAGGTCAATTTCTCGGGCAATCAGGCTTACAGCAGCGGCCGTCTTGCTTCGGTGATCAGCACCAAGAAGAGCAACTTCCTGTCATTCTTGACCCGCAAGGACGTCTACAGCCCGGAACGTCAGCAGGCGGACCAGGATGCGCTGCGTCAGTTCTATTATAATCACGGCTATGCCGACTTCCGTATCGTCAGCGCCGATGCGACGCTGAACGAGCAGTCCAACGAATACACGCTGAACTTCAACGTCGACGAAGGTCCGCGCTATACCTATGGCGACATCAACGTGGTTTCGACGGTCGAGGGCATCAATGCGGATGACCTGAAGAGCCTGGTCATCACGCATAAGGGCGATGTCTACAGTGCCAAGGACATCCAGACCTCGATCGAAAACATTTCCAAGCGTGTCGCTTCGGCTGGCTATCCGTTCGCCCGCATCACGCCGCGCGGCAATCGTGACCTGACCGGCCACACGATCGGTATCGAATATCTGGTCGACCAGGGCGAGCGCGCCTATGTCGAACGGATCGAAATCCGCGGCAACACCCGCACGCGCGACTACGTCATTCGCCGCGAGTTCGACATCAATGAAGGCGATGCCTTCAACCAGGAAATGATCACCCGCGCAAAGCGTCGTCTCGATGCGCTCGGCTACTTCACAAAGGTTGACATCAGCACCGCTCAGGGCAGCGCCCCGGACCGCGTCGTCGTGATCGTCAACGTCGAAGACCAGCCGACCGGCTCGTTCGGTATAGGTGCCGGTTACGCCGTCGGCAACAATGGCGGCCTGCTGCTGGAAGCTTCGGTCGAAGAAAAGAACTTCCTCGGTCGTGGTCAGTACATCCGCATCGCTGCGGGTGCCGGCACGGAGGGCAATCGTACCTATAACATCTCGTTCACCGAGCCCTATTTCCTCGGCTATCGTCTGGCTGCCGGCTTCGACATCTTCCGGAACCAGACCTCGAGCGACGATTTCTACGATTATTCGGAAGAAGGCTTCTCGCTGCGCGTCACTGCGCCGATCACCGAGAACTTCGCGACGACGCTGCGTTACAACTATAAGCGTCTCCAGTACGACGGCACCAATGACTGGCAGGACAACCTGTCTGCTCCGTACCTGAACCTGGTGAACAATAGCCCGTGGGTTCAGTCGACGGTCTCGCAGACCTTCACCTACAACACGCTGGACGACCAGAACCTGCCGCGCGAAGGTATCATCGCCAAGTTCACGCATGAATATGCGGGTCTCGGCGGCGACTCCGACTTCTACAAGCTGAGCGGCAAGGCACGTTACTACAAGATGATCAGCGACGAAGCCGACATCATCGGCTCGCTGACGGTCGGCGCCGGTTATGTCATGCCGACAGGCGACCACCTGAACGTCTTCGATCAGTTCACGCTTGGCGGTCGTGAAATTCGCGGCTTCGAAAATGCTGGTATTGGTCCGCGTTCGTCGCATGGCGATGCACTGGGCGGCACGACCTACTTCACGGCTTCGGCTGAAGCAAGCATGCCGATGCCGGGCGTTCCGCAGGATATCGGTCTGCGCGTCGCAGCC
The DNA here is from genome assembly GCF_000426285.1 of Rhizobium leucaenae USDA 9039. Classification (GTDB taxonomy): domain Bacteria; phylum Pseudomonadota; class Alphaproteobacteria; order Rhizobiales; family Rhizobiaceae; genus Rhizobium; species Rhizobium leucaenae. The sequence goes on from NZ_AUFB01000034.1 coordinate 34,255, forward strand.
TTTGCCGATGCGGGTACGCTCTATGGCAACAAGGCCGATCTCTTCGGTGACGTGCTGCACAACGACAGCTCGATCCGCGCTTCGCTGGGTGCGGGCCTGATCTGGTCGTCGCCCTTCGGTGTTATCCGTGTTGACTATGCTGTGCCGGTTCTCAAGGAAGACTACGACAAGACCGAGAATTTCCGGTTTGGCATCGCCAACCAGTTCTGATATCGGCAGCCCAGAACTGCGGGCTTAACACCGTTCTGGAGCTGGTGCTTATGGAACATATTGGTTTTTTCCCGCCCCATGATGGCGTCAGCCTCCGTGCGCTGGCCGAGCATCTTGGGGCGGAGCTTGTTGACGAGGCCTTCGCCGACGTCGTCATCAAGTCCATCGCTCCTGTCTATAGGGCCGGAGAAGGCGACGTTTGCTATATTCTCTCCCGGAAGAATCGTGCGGAATTGGAGACCTGTCGGGCTTCGGCGATCATTTGTCTGCCGGCGCTGAAGTCTTTCGTTCCCGCGCATATCCCGGTTCTCCTCTCCAGAAAGCCGCACACGGACTTCGCGTTGACGGGTGCCTTGCTGCATCCGCAAGCCATGCGTCCGGTTGCGCTGACATCGGAGCCGACGTTGATTTCACCGGCGGCCTTTGTCGACCCGACCGCCAAGCTTGAAGCGAATGTCGGCGTTGAGCCGTGCGCAGTTATCGGGCCCGGTGCCGAGATCGGCGAGGGTACGCGTATTGGAGCCGGTGCCATGATCGGGCCGGGGGTCAAGATCGGACGCAATTGCACGATCGGTGGCGGCGCGAGTGTGCTTTGCTCCTATCTCGGTAATGGCGTCATCATCCACAATGGCGCGCGCATCGGTCAGGATGGATTCGGCTATGCGCCGGGGCCGCGCGGCATGGTGAAGATCGTGCAGATCGGCCGCGTCATCATCCAGGACAATGTCGAGATCGGCGCCAATACCACCATCGATCGCGGCACCATGGATGATACGGTCATCGGCGAAGGCACGAAGATCGACAACCAGGTACAGATCGGACATAACGTCCGCATCGGCCGCCACTGCGCCATCGTCAGCCAGGTTGGCATCGCCGGCAGCACGGTCGTCGGCGACGGTGTGCAGATCGGTGGTCAGGCAGGCTTGAACGGCCATATTCATATCGGCGACGGTGTTCAGATCGGCGCCAAGAGCGGCGTGATGAATAGCATTCCGGCAGGTGAGCGTTATGCGGGTCTTCCGGCGCGGCCATTGTGGGATTTTCTAAGAGAGTCGGCCGAGATCGCAAAACGGTCAGGAGCCAGAGAAAAGAAGGACGGGAGTGCGGAGCATGACTGAAGAAGCCAAGACGTCGCTGTCGTCGGCGGACGTCATCGAGATCATGAAGCTCTTGCCGCATCGCTATCCCTTCCTGATGGTCGACAAGATCATCGAGATCGATAGCGATAATTCCGCGATCGGCATCAAGAACGTCACGGCCAACGAGCCGCAATTCACCGGCCATTTTCCGGGGTCTCCGATCATGCCGGGCGTGCTTCTGATTGAAGGTATGGCGCAGACGGCCGGCGCAATCTGCGCCCGCAAGGACGGAATCGGCGGCAATCTCGTCTACTTCATGACGATTGACAATGCCCGCTTCCGCAAGCCGGTCGTGCCCGGCGATCGTGTTGAATTCCACGTTGTCAAGCTGAAGCAACGCGGTACGATCTGGAAGTTCCATTGCGACGCCAAGGTCGATGGCTCGCTGGTGGCCGAGGCCGATATCGGCGCGATGATCGTACGGAAGGACCAAGAGCAGGCATGAGCAGTATTGCAAAAAGCGCGCGCATTCATAAGCTCGCGGTCGTTGAGGATGGAGCGGTCATTGGCGAAAATGTCGTCGTCGGCCCGTTCTGCCATGTCGGCCCCAAGGTCGTGTTGCATGATGCTGTCCAGCTCCTGACGCATGCGGTTGTGACCGGCCGGACGACGATCGGCAAGGGCACGAAGATATTCCCGATGGCGGTGGTCGGCGGCGATCCGCAGAGCGTGCATCACGGCGGGGAAGAGACGACGCTGGATGTCGGCGAGAACTGCACGATCCGCGAAGGCGTGACGATCAATACGGGCACGGCCGACTACGGCGGCAAGACCATCGTCGGCAACAACAACCTGTTCCTTGCCAATTCGCACGTCGCCCATGATTGCCGCGTCGGCAACAATGTCATCATGTCGAACAACGTCATGCTGGCCGGGCATGTTACCGTCGAAGACCGCGCCATTCTCGGCGGCGGCTGCGCGGTGCATCAGTTTACCCGTATCGGCCGTCAAGCCTTCATCGGCGGTCTTTCGGCCGCAAGCTACGATGTCATTCCCTATGGCATGCTGAACGGAAACCCGGGCGTGCTTTCGGGTCTGAACATTGTCGGCATGACCCGGGCGGGCATAGAGCGCTCGGTTATCCATATGGTTCGCCGCGCCTATAAAAGCATCTTCGAAGGCGAAGGCTCGATCCGCGACAATGCTGCGGCAATCCGCGATGAATACGCCGATTGCAAGGAAGTAATCGAGATTCTCGATTTCATCGCCGCCGACAGCGATCGCGCATTGTCGTCGCCCAATCGCGGTAAGGGCTGAGGTGGCCGCGAGCGGTCAAAACCACATGGGCAGGCTGGCGATCATTGCAGGCAGCGGCTTTTTGCCGGCCTATGTTGCCGATGCCGCCCGGCAGGCAGGCGAAGATCCCGTTATCATAGCGCTGACGAATGAGGCAGATCGCGACTGGTCCGCTTTCGATCATGCGAATCTCGGCGTCGGAAATTTTGCCGGACTGGAGGCCATGTTCCGCCGCTATGGCGTCGACCGGGTCGTCATGTCCGGAGGCGTGGCGCGCCGCCCGCCTTGGCGCGATGTGCGCCCGACCTGGCGGGTGATCAAGGAGTTGCCGTCGACCATCCGTACCCTTCTTTCCGGCGGCGACAATGCCGTGCTGCAGATGGTAATCCGCCTGATCGAGGCTGGCGGCGTCCGCGTCGTCGGCGCGCAGGAGATCGCACCGGATTTGCTGGCGACCACCGGGCCGCTCGGCCGTTTCTCGCCTTCGGAAGAGGATCTACGCGATATTGCCCAAGGTGCGAAGGCAGCCGATGCCCTCGGGCTGCTGGATGTCGGGCAGGGTGCCGTCAGCGTCGGCGGTCGCGTCGTGGCACTGGAAGGCGCCGAGGGCACGGACAAGATGATCGAGCGTGTCGCAGGTTTGCGGGCCGATGGGCGTATATCGCAACGCCGCCGCGGCGTACTGGTAAAGCTCTGCAAGCCGCAGCAGGATGTACGCGCCGACCTGCCGTCGATCGGCGTCTCGACCGTGCTCAACGCCAAGAAGGCTGGCCTTGCCGGCGTCGCCGTCGAGGCGGGCAGGGCGCTGGTGCTGGAGCGCGAAGCGGTCATTGCGGCGGCCGATGAAGCCGGAATTTTCGTCTGCGGCATCGATCGCGGTCTCAGCGCGGAGGGCTTCATGTGAGCCCACCGTTGAAACTCGCTGTCGTCGCCGGCGAGGTCTCCGGCGATCTTCTGGGTGGCGACCTCGTCGCGGCATTGAGGCAACGTTACGACGGCGCCGTCGAGCTGATCGGTGTTGGTGGTGATGCACTGGAAGCGCAGGGCTTGCGATCGCTTTTCGATTATTCCGAACTGTCGATCATGGGTTTTGCGCAGGTCATCAAGCGCCTGCCGAAACTGCTTGCCCGCATCCGCCAGACGGCAGACGCCATCATCGCGGCCAAGCCCGATGCGCTTCTCATCATAGACAGCCCGGATTTCACCCATCGCGTCGCCAAGAAAGTACGCGCTGCGCTGCCGAACCTGCCGGTCGTCGACTATGTCTGCCCGAGCGTATGGGCATGGAAAGAATATCGCGCGCAGAAGATGCTCGCCTATGTCGATCATGTCCTTGCTATCCTGCCCTTCGAGCCGACTGCGATGCAGCGGCTCGGGGGGCCGGCTACGACCTATGTCGGCCATCGCCTGACGGTGGAACCGAACCTGCTGGAGGTCCGTCGCCGGCGTGCGCTTCGCGCGCTCAGTGCGGTCGATGGCGAAAAGACGATCCTGTTGCTTCCCGGTTCGCGTTCCTCGGAAATCCGTCAGCTTCTGCCGGTTTTCGAGCAGGCGGTGCTGGAATTTAGCCGGCGAAACGATCGCGTTCGTTATGTACTGCCGACCGTTCCACGGCAGGAGGCCTTGGTGCGCTCGCTCCTTGAAAACTGGAGCGTCAAGCCGGATGTCTTCGTCGGCCAGGATGCCAAGTGGAATGCTTTTGCCGAAGCGGATGCGGCGATGGCGGCTTCGGGGACCGTAGTTCTGGAATTGGGGCTCGCGGGCGTTCCCGTCATCTCGACCTACAAGACCGAATGGCTTGCCCGCTTCGTGCTCTCGCGCATCAAGACCTGGACGGCGGCTCTGCCAAATTTGATTGCGGATTATGCCGTGGTGCCCGAGCTGATCAACGACGTGCTGCGTCCCGGTCTCCTGGCGCGCTATATGGAGCGCTTGTCGAATGACACGCCGGAGCTTGCAGCCATGCTTCAGGGCTACGATCTGGTCTGGCAGCGAATGCAGACCGAAGAGCCGCCTGGCGAAAAGGCGGCGGCGATCGTTCTCGATGTCTTATCCAGGAAAAAACCCGGCCATCTCTGACCGGGTTTTTGCTCTCTGACCTTTCGGCTTAACGCTTGGAAACCGGAACGTATTCGCGCAGCGGTGCGCCGGTATAGAGCTGGCGCGGGCGGCCGATACGCTGATCCGGATCTTCGATCATCTCGTTCCACTGGGCAA
>NZ_AUFB01000035.1 GCF_000426285.1 Rhizobium leucaenae USDA 9039
CAACACTGACCTCAACTCTCGCTTCGCCGCCGTGCGCGTCAGGCCCGCGTCCAGGGATTACAAATTGACCGAGCCCCGCGCCGAGGAATGGCTGCTGATCGAATGGCCCGAGGGTGATGCCGAACCACTCAAATACTGGCTCTCCACTCTCCCGGCCGCCGCTTCGCTCGCAAAGCTCGTCAGCACCGCCAAGCTGCGCTGGCGCATCGAGCGCGACTATCAGGAACTCAAACAGGAACTCGGGCTCGGCCACTATGAGGGACGCGGTTGGCGCGGCTTCCATCATCATGCAAGCCTCTGCATTGCCGCTTACGGATTCCTCATCTCCCAAAGGGAGACGATTCCCCCCTCAGCGCCGCCCGAAACCAAAAACCGCCCGCAATCTGGCCTTCCCCAGGGTTATCGACCCCGCGGAGCCCCCGATCCGACCCGAGCGACACGTGTCGAATTCGATCGCCACAATCCGAAGGCACTTGACCGTCGCACTCAGTCGCAACCTCCAGCGATGTCCATGCTGCTCCCGGATGAAGGATCGATAAAATCCACAAATTTGTGACGCAGTAAGACTAGGCAGGCAATTGATCAGATTCCTATCGCTTCATAAGCATCGGCGATCTGCCGGATCGACGCGACATAGGCGGCGGTCCGGTAGTCACCGAGTTCCGGTTGCTGTTCGATGAGGTCGGCGATCCGTGTCCAGGTGCTGCGCATGACGTCTTCGAGGCCGGACCGGACGAGGTCGATCTCGGCGCCGCCTTCGAGGAATTCATCGCGGATATCGGCGGGGAATTCCTTGCCGGTCATGCGTTCCAGCGCCATTGCGATGGTCTGGTTGCGCCGCTCGCGCCGGCGCCGTTCCATCAGACCGAAGGGAATATGCGTCAGGTTCTTTACCCACTCGAAGTAGCTGACGACGACACCGCCGGCATTGACGTAAAGATCGGGAAGAACGGTGATCCCTCGGGTGCGAAGCACCTTGTCAGCCTCGAAGGTGATCGGGCCGTTGGCCGCCTCGACGACCAAATTTGCCTTGATGCGGTCTGCATTGCCCGCATGGATGGCATTCTCCATGGCCGCCGGAATGAGGACGTCGCATGGCTGCGCAATGCCCGTCATATCGCCGGCAAACGAGGTGGCGTCTTCGAAGCCGAGAATGCTGCCGGTCTTGATATGATGCTGCTTCAGCGCCTCGATCGCAAGACCATCGGCGTTGGCGACATAGCCGTCGCGTTCGGCAACAATCGTCACCCGGGCACCGTCTTCTTCAGAGACGAACTTTGCCGCATGGTAGCCGACATTGCCGAAGCCCTGGACGATGATTGCAGCACCCTTCAGATCGCGCTTGCCGTTCAGGCCGGCAGTGCGCGGATCGCGGAGATAGCTCTGGATGGCGAACTGCACGCCTCGGCCGGTTGCCTCGGTGCGGCCGGCAATACCGCCCTTCGACAGCGGCTTGCCGGTGACGCAGGCGCGCGCGTTGATGACATCGGTCGGATTGGCGCGGCGGAACTCGTCCATCATCCAGGCCATTTCCCGCTCGCCGGTGCCGATGTCGGGTGCCGGGACGTTGACGCCGGGGCCGATCAGGCCGCGCTTGTTGAGTTCCTGGGTGAAGCGGCGGGTGATGCGCTCGAGCTCCTGCGGCGTCCATTCGCGCGGATCGATCTTTAGCGCGCCCTTCGAGCCGCCGAACGGCACATCGACCAGCGAGCATTTGAGCGTCATCAGCGCTGCCAGGGCCTCGACCTCTTCAGCATCGGCATTCGACGCATAGCGAATGCCGCCCTTCACCGGCTCGCAGTGCTCGCTATGGACCGAGCGCCAGCCGATAAAGCTGTACATGCGACCCCGCAGGCGGACGCCGAACCGAACCGTGTAGGTCGAGTTGCACTGCATGATCCGCTCCGACAGGCCTTCCGGCAGGTCGAGGAATGTCATGGCATGACGGAAGTTTTGGTCAACGCTATCCAGGAAGCCTGCGGAGCTGGTTTCTCCGGCTTGCACGTTGCGTTGTGGTATTGCGTTCACTGGGGTGTTCCTCCTTGGTGGGAAAGTTTCGGGCCGAAGCTGTGTCAGCTCAGCAGAACTCGACGGTCGGCATTGCGCACGAGCAGGGCGTAGATCAGTGTGAACAGCCGGCGGGCGGTGTCGTTGTCGATGTTCACTTTCGCTGACAGCCGGCTTTTCAGCAGTTCGGCTGCCTCGTTATGGACGCCGCGCCGGCCCATATCGATCGCCTCAAGCCGTTCAGGGCCTGGGTGGCGGATGGCGTCGTAGTAGCTCTCACAGATGCGGGTATAGTCTTTCAGCAATCGGCGGAACGGCGTCAGCGACAGGTAGTGACTGACGACATGCTCGCCATGGGCATCGGCGACATGTAACGCGAGGCGCCCGTCGGCCGCCGCAATCGTGAGGCGGTATGGCCCGCCATCGTGACCGACCGGAATGAAGGTGTTGGATTCCAAGAGGTCGATAACCGCGAGCGCTTGCTCCCGCTCAATTCTCGCGTCCCGGCCAGCGAACGACCGGTCGAGCGATACGTCGCAGAGACGGTACTCGGCGGAGGCCATGGCCCTGCCTCCTCACATCGCTTCCACGCACATGGCGACACCCATGCCGCCGCCGATGCAGAGCGTTGCCAGACGTTTCCTGGCGCCGCGGCGCTTCATTTCGAAGAGCAGCGTGTTGAGCACGCGGGCGCCGGAGGCACCGATCGGATGGCCGATGGCGATGGCGCCACCATTGACATTGACGATGCCAGGATCCCAGCCGAGGTCCTTGTTGACCGCGCAGGCCTGCGCCGCGAAAGCCTCGTTGGCCTCGACCAGCTCGACATCGCCGATCGCCCAGCCGGCTCTGGCCAGCGCCTTGCGCGAAGCCGGGATAGGGCCGGTGCCCATGACCTGCGGGTCGACGCCGGCCGTTGCCCAGGAGACGATGCGCGCAAGCGGCTGGATGCCGCGCTTGGAAGCCTGCGCTTCGCTCATCAGCAGGGTGGCGGCGGCGCCGTCATTGAGGCCGGAGGCGTTGCCGGCGGTGACCGTGCCTTCCTTGTCGAAGGCCGGACGCAGCTTGGTCATCTGGTCGAGCGTTGCGCCGTGGCGGATATATTCGTCCTGGTCGACGGTGACGTCGCCCTTGCGGCCATTGACGATGAAGGGAATGATCTCGTCGGCGAAACGCCCAGCCTTCTGTGCGGCCTCGGCCTGGTTCTGCGAGGCGAGTGCGAACGCATCCTGCTCCTCGCGGCTGAGCTGCCACTGACGGGCGACGTTCTCGGCGGTGATGCCCATATGATAACCGTAGAAGGCGTCGGTCAGGCCGTCCTTGATCATCGTGTCGATCATCTTGAAGTCGCCCATCTTCATGCCGCCAGCGACGATGATATCCGCATCACCGGTTGCAATCTGCTGCATGCCGAGCGCGACGGCGCGAAGGCCCGAGCCACAGAGCTGGTTCATGCCCCAGGCGGTCTTTTCCTGTGGGACACCCGCCTTCATCGCTGCCTGGCGCGCCGGATTCTGGCCCTCGCCAGCCTGCAGCACCTGGCCGAGGATCACCTCGTCGACTTCACCCGCTTCGACGCCCGCGCGCTCAAGTACGCCCTTGATGACGGCAGCACCGAGCTCATGCGCCGGCGTGTTGCCGAAGGCGCCGTTGAAGGATCCGACCGCGGTGCGGCCAGCACTGGCGATGACGATCGATGGGATGCTCATGGTGGTCTCCTCTATGGTCCTCGCGAAGCCGGCACAGGCCGGCTCCAGCTACTCGGCAAAAGGCTCAGGCCTAGTTGACGATGGTCGCCTCGGTGGCGCTGCGGATCTCGCCGTCGGTGACGCCCTCGGCAAGCTCGACCAGCTTCAGTCCGCCATCGACGACGTCGAGCACACCGAGATTGGTGATGATCCGATCGACGACGCTTTGTCCGGTCAGCGGCAGGGTGCAGGCCTTCAGCACCTTGGATTCGCCTGATTTGTTGGTGTGGTCCATGACGACCACCACCCGCTTCACACCAGCAACCAGATCCATCGCGCCACCCATGCCCTTGACGAGCTTGCCGGGGATCATCCAGTTGGCGAGGTCACCGTTCTCGGCTACCTCCATCGCGCCCAGGATCGCCATCGCGATCTTGCCGCCGCGGATCATCGCGAAGCTCTGCGCTGAATCGAAGAAGGCGGAATGCGGCAGTGCCGTCACCGTCTGCTTGCCGGCATTGATCAGATCGGCATCGATCTCACCCTCGGACGGAAAGGGACCGATGCCGAGCAGGCCATTCTCCGACTGCAGCGTCACGTGGACGCCGTCAGGGATGTAGTTGGCGACCAGCGTCGGGATGCCGATGCCGAGATTGACGTAGGTGCCGTCTTGAAGTTCGCGTGCAGCGCGCGCCGCCATCTGGTTTCTGTCCCAGGCCATGTGTTTCTCCCCAGCCTCAAGCCGCCGCGCGCGTGGTGCGCTGTTCGATGCGTTTCCCGTGCTGACCCTGGATCAGGCGATGCACGTAGATCCCCGGCACATGGATGTGATCGGGATCCAGGCTGCCGACCGGGACGATTTCCTCGACTTCAGCGACACAGATCTTGCCGCATGTGGCGGCCGGCGGATTGAAGTTGCGGGCCGTCTTGCGGAAGACGAGATTGCCCGAGGTATCCGCCTTCCAGGCCTTGACGATCGACAGGTCGGCGACGATTCCAGTCTCGAGAACGAAGACCTCTCCATCAAAGACCTTGAGTTCTTTTCCTTTCGCGACGACGGTGCCGACGCCGGTCTTGGTGTAGAAGCCGGCAATGCCGGCGCCGCCGGCGCGCATGCGCTCGGCAAGTGTTCCCTGGGGGTTGAACTCGAGCTCGAGTTCACCGCTCAGATATTGCCGCATGAACTCGGCGTTCTCACCGACATAGGACGAGATCATCTTCCGGATCTGCCTGGTCGTCAGCAGCACGCCAAGGCCGAAGTCGTCAACACCGCAATTGTTCGACGCGATTGTCAGGTCCTTGGTGCCAGCTTTGCGGATCGCATCGATCAACAGCTCCGGAATGCCGCAAAGGCCAAAGCCACCCGCCGCGATGAACATGCCGTCGAACAGCAAGCCCTCAAGTGCTGACGTCGGATTGTCGAAGATTTTGTTCATTCTCCCCCCATCAGGTTCGGCTGTTGCGGCGCCGAGGCGCCGCCTGGATTCATTCACTTGGGTTCGAAAGTCCGGCAGCGGTATCAAACGGCTGCTAGGTCCCTTTACCCACGGTTGATACAAACGACCTTTGGCTGGGTCATCTCTTCATAGGCGAAGCGCACGCCTTCCCGGCCCATGCTGCCGTATTTGGAGCCGCCGAATGGCATGGCATCGAAGCGGTAGTCTGAGGAGTCGTTGATCATCACGCCGCCAGCTTCGATCCTGGCTGCGGCGTCAAGTGCGACATTGAGGTTGCTGGTGAAGATGCCGGCGTGCAGGCTGTATTCGGGTTCATTGGCCAGCTCGACCGCTTCATCGAGCGTCTCGAACGGTGCAAGCATGACCACGGGCGCAAACACTTCTTCGTGCCACAGGCGGCAGGTCACCGGCGTACCTTCCAGCACCGTCGGGTGATAGAGCGACCCTTCGCGTTTGTGGCCGCAGAGCAACTTCGCGCCGGCGGCGATGGCGTCGTTGACGGCTGCTTCGGTGCGTTGGGCGACCTCCTTGGAGATCATCGGACCGACATCTGTGTCCTCCTTCAGCGGATCGCCGGCCTTGAGTTTGTTCGTCGCCGCCACGAAAGCATCGCGGAAGCGCTCATAAAGCTCGGCCTGGACAAGAACACGCTGGGCGCCGATGCAATTCTGACCGGCTGCCCAGAAGGCGCCGGAGACGCATCCTTCAACCGCCTTGTCGAAGTCGCAGTCGTTCATGACGATGACCGGCGCATTGCCGCCAAGCTCCATCGCGAGTTTCTTAAGGCCCGCCTTGCGGCTGATCGCTTCTCCGGTAGCGAAGCCGCCGGTAAACGACACCATGCGAACCTCACGCGCGGAGACGAGAGCCGAGACGATCTCGCGATCGCCGTGAACGACGGTGATGATCTCGGGTGGCAAGCCCGCTTCCACCAAGGCTTCGACAAGCTTGATCGAGGAGAACGGCGTCAGGTTTGACGGTTTCAGCAGAACCGCATTGCCGCCGGCAATCGCCGGACCGAGCTTGTGCGCGACCAGGTTCAGCGGATCGTTGTAAGGTGTAATGGCGGTGATGATCCCGAGCGGCTCGCGGGTGAACCAGCCCTGACGCTGTTCCGAGCCGACATAGGCATCGAACGGTACGATCTCACCGGCATTGCGCTTTGCCTCCTCGGCAGAGAGCTTTAACGTATTGACGCAACGAAGCACTTCCTTGCGCGCCTGGACGATCGTCTTGCCGGCTTCGCGCACGATGGTTTCGGCAAATGCTTCACGGGGGCTCTCGATGATCCGCGCAGCTCCTTCGAGGATGCGCGCGCGCTCATGTCTCGGCAGCCTGGCTGAAAGCTCTGCGCCGCGACGGGCGCGGGCCAGAAGTTCGTTAATTTCGCTCGCATCCGTGGCGTCAATCGTCCCGAGGACAGACCCGTCATAAGGGCTGTAAACAGTGATCGGCGCCAGACTGGTGGTGATATGAAGTTTGGCAACGGTCATAGGCCGGCTTCCTCTTGCGTGATGATGCGCCACCTGCGCGGCGGCTGAGTTGGTCGGTCAGGGCAAGGAGAGGTCCCTGCCCTGTTCTCGTTTCCATGACTGCATTGGTTGCGGTAGGAGCGACCGACCGCTTGGCGGTCAGATTTTCTGACCGTTCAGAACCAGGTCATCGATGACGCAGCGTACTGCCTTTTCCGCGATCGAGACGATCTCGTCGATCTCCGCCTTGGTGGTGACGAGCGGCGGCGCGAAGCCGAGGATGTCGCCATGCGGCATGGCGCGGGCGATGAGGCCCCGGTCTCGAGCAGCCTTGGAGACGCGGGCACCGACCTTCAGCGACGGATCAAACCTGGTCTTGTTCTCACGGTCGGCAACGAATTCAATCGCGCCCATCAGGCCAACACCACGCACTTCACCGACGATCGGCAGCTGCGCGAACTTCTCCTTGAGCTGGGCCTGGAAATAGGCACCGACTTCGCGGGCATTGCCGGGCAGGTCTTCCTTTTCGACGATGTCGAGCACCGCGTTTGCGGCGGCCGCACCGATCGGGTGCCCGGAATAGGTATAGCCATGCGAGAAGGCGCCGACCTTGTCAGCTCCCTCTTCCATGACCTTGTAGACCTTCTCGCCCACGATCGAAGCCGATAGCGGAAAGTAGGCCGAGGTCAGGCCCTTGGCGACCGTGATCAGGTCGGGTTCGATGCCGTAGTGCTGCGAACCGAACATCGAGCCGGTGCGGCCGAAGCCGGTGATCACCTCGTCGGCGATCAGCAGCACGTCGTGCTTCTTCAGCACCGCCTGGATTGCTTCCCAATAGCCTTCCGGCGGTGGCGTGATGCCACCGGTGCCAAGCACCGGCTCGGCGATGAAAGCGCCGACATTGTCCGGTCCAAGCGTCTCGATCATCTCGTCGAGCTCGGCGGCGCGACGGGCCGAGAATTCGCGTTCGGTCTCGCCGGGGTTGGCGCCCCAATAGTGATGCGGAACACCGGCGTGATCGATCTGCGGGAGCGGCAGATCCATATGGTCGTGATAGAAGCTCATGCCGGTCATCGAGCCGGAGACGACGCTACAGCCATGATAGCCGCGTTCACGCGAAATGATCTTCTTCTTCGTCGGCTTGCCACGCAGATTGTTGTAGTACCAGACGAGCTTGGCCTGGGTCTCGTTGGCGTCCGAACCGGACATGCCGTAGAACACCTTGCTCATCTTGCCGGGCGCCATCTTGACGAGGCGGTCGGAGAGGATAGCCAACTCATCGGTCGTGTGCGCGGCATAGGAATGATAATAGGCCAGGCGATAGGCCTGACGAGAGATCGCCTCGGCAACCTCGGTGCGGCCATAGCCGACATTGACGCAGTAGAGACCGGCAAAACCGTCGATCAGCTGGTTGCCGTGCGCATCCTGGATGCGGATTCCCTTGCCGGTCTCCACGATCGTCGGTTCGCCGAGCTTGCCGGTCGCAAAGTCCTTCAACTGGGTGAAGGGATGCAGGACCGAGTTACGATCTTTCTCAGCGATGTCTTTGATGTTGATGGTCATTTTAACCCCTTCGGTCGCCGCTTTTCAGCTGCGCGCTTTTCTTCCTGTGAACCTGGGCCTGATCAAGTGCGAGCAGCAAAACCTCGACTTGAGGACAGCTTTCGCTTGCCCGACCCGCTCAGATGATATTGCCTGTAGGTGCTAGCTTCATCGCACCATTTCGCTCCGGGGTGACGCCGGGTTCCTGCAATCTTCCTCGCTTTTTGCAGGAATTCGCTATCGGTGGAGGCTTTGCTGATTTGACCCGTGCGGTCGGCTCATTGGGTTGGATCGACCGCGGAGACATAGGTTGAAGAACAAAGCGAGGATCGAGGGTGCTTGAGGACCGGCCCACCTCAGGTGAGATTGGAATGTCAGGCCACACTCTCCACCCATCGCAAGCGTCCGCGCAGCCTCAAAACATCACCAGCCTACTTGACTAGCACCGTTCCTCCCAGGACATCGCACTCGTTGGGGGCAGCATGGACGCTCCAATCAACCCGGTCAGCGGATAGCGCGAACACGCCCATCGCCAGAGTTTGCGACCCATCGATTGTTCCGTTCTTGTAGATCGGCACCGTCTCATCGAATAGAGCGACTTCTGCGTCTTCAGCGAGCCTTTGTCCGGCAGTAACCCGGTCCACTGCCGCCTGACGATCGCGGGAAGAGGCGCTGATGGTCTGCTCCAACTGGGCGAATTCTTCGAAGATCAAATGGTTCGCATGGCCTTGGGGGGTGACGGCCTCCCGAATGGCGCAGCCTGAAGCGGGAGCCTCGATTGAGACGAGCCGGCGCGTTTTCGTCTCGCCGAGATTATGATGGAATCCGCTGGCACGGTCCTTGCGCTTGAGGATTTCTACCGCATCGCATAACGACCTTGAGTCGAGGATCGCGCGGCAGATGATGTGTCGGGGTACTCCAGGCTGAAGATCATGCGCGGTGATGTTATTTATCGTCTGCACGAGCCCCATCTCATTGAAGCCAAACGTGTGGCCGGGCAGCATGCCAGGGTACATGAAGCTGGCCCAGGCTGGTCCCTCGTCCGGCTCGACTTCAACCCAAAAGCAGGCGCCGAGGAGCGCTTGGTCACCGTCCTCGTTATGGGCAATTATTGCGGGGCGGTCGTCCTGCGCCGGCAGCAGGAGTGTCGTGCATCCATTGGCAGCAACCGACCCTGTTGCCGGGGAGACATCCTCGGGAAGCCGAAGGTCTCCGCGGCAATTCCAGAGGAAGATCGAATCGAAATCTTGACCGGCGCCTTCGGCGATGCCCTCGATTTCGCGCACAAAGCGGGGATAGGTTGCGCGCGCCGCAGCTTCGAGAGCCTTCAAATATGCAGATCGGCGCCACCGGGTATCCAACGCCCGATATTCTTCAGTGTGCAAGACGCGCTCTCGGAAAGCAGAAGCGCTTGCTCGTCCGAGTGTCACGCCGATCGAGAAGGCATCGCCCTTGGCACGGACGCGCGAAATGGGATTTTTGGACATGCGACTTTCCTCATCGTTTCTTTCGCACTTGAGGTGTCCAATTCAAGGAAGCCACGCCTCCTTGTGGCAAGGCGTCACCGGGCGCATTGTGGATCACGATTTCGCCCGGGGATTGGACTCACTCGATAACGAGCAACTTGCGGGGGACATTGGACAGGAATTCGACTTCGCCCTCCGTGATCAAGAAACTTTCGGTAATTTCGATACCCCAGTCGTCGTACCAAAGCCCGGACATGAAATGAAATGTCATGCCTGGGCGCAGCTCGGTCTTATCACCGTCGCGGAAGCTGGCGGAGTTCTCGCCCCACGCCGGCGGGTATCCCATGCCAATGGAGTAGCCGGCGCGGCTTGCCTTCTTCAGACCGTATTTCGCAAGGGCATTTCCGTAGGCCAGAGCGATATCTTCGCAGTAATTTCCCACCACAGCCTTCTCAAGGCCGGCGCTCATGCCTTCCAAAACGGCCTTCTCAGCATCCAGCATTTGCTGGCTCGGCTTACCGAGATAGTACGACCGAGAGAGCGGGCAGTGGTACCGTTTGTGTACACCAGCAAGTTCAAAGAAGATGCTTTCGTTCGCGCGAATGGGCTTATCAGTCCACGTCAGATGAGGAGCTGAGGCATCGGCACCGGCGCCAAGGTTGGGTACGGCTGACGGATAGTCTCCCCAGTAGTCGCCCACACCACGGGTGCCAACATAGGAAATTTCAGCGATTATGTCCGACTGTTTTACTTCCGGCCGCAGCACCTCTGTGATGCGCTCATACATCGCTTCGACAATCTTGCCGGCGCCGCGCATATATTCGATTTCACGAGGGGATTTGACGATGCGTTCCCAGTTGATCATGCGCATGGCGTTTTTGAAGCGCGCGTTGGGAAGTGCGGCTGTAAGGGCTTCGAAACCGGCCGGTGAGAAATAGTAGCTGTCCTTCTCCAGACCGATTATGGCTGAACCGTGCCCCTCATCCGTGAGGAACTGGCCAAGAACGGTCATGGGGTGCAAGGTGTCTGACTGAACGTAGTGGTCCTCGTACCACCTGATCCGATCCTCGCCGATATATGCCGTGCGACGGCATCCATTGGCATCCTGACCACGGCCGAACCAGAGGGGATCCTTGTCCTTTGACACAACAACACATTGTGGCACGTAGAACGAGTTGCCCTCGTAACCGGTAAGCCAGCCCATGTTAGCGGGATCGGTAACGACCAGTACGTCTATGCCAGCTCGCTCCATGGCGCTGCGCGCCTTCTCGAGGCGTGTTCTGTATTCAGAAAGTTCGAACCGTAGTTTCTCGTCAGACATTTCAGTTCCTTTAGATTTGGATGCGCTAAGTCAGACGCGGGCGGTCACAGTCGCAAGCGTCAGTTTGCAGAGGTCGGTAATGTCGTAGATGGGCAGTCCTGTCTTCAGCCGAAGGGCATTTGCAACGACAGGGAAGCCAGTGCACTCGAAGAGTATCATCGCAATCTCGGGGTGGTCGGAGCGCAGTTGATCGATACGGGCACCGACCTCCTGCTGGATCTGATCCAGCGCTGTCCGCACGAACGGCCGCGCCACGGCATTGCGCACGTATACACCACCTTCGATGCCTCCGACGACCACGCGCTTCCGATCCGCCGGGTGCTGGATGCCCAACAGGTCTTCGGTGCAATGTCGCGAATCCGCTGTTAATACCGCGAGCTTTTTCGCGGGCGATAGCTGACGTAACAAAGTCGGAATGAGTAGAAGGCTTGAGGTTATGACGGGTACATTGACTGCTGCAGAGATTGCAGACTGGTGGCGGATAAGGAAGCCGCAGTCAGCGGCAACAACGTTGGCACCTCGATCGACCAATCGCTGTGCAGCCGCAATGCAGGCGTGTTCCAGCGAAGCATCACCTCGAATGACAACCTCTGCAAAGGCGCCTTCCACCATTTCCGTGATCACAGGCCCGCCAAACGTTGCCGGGTGCAATAGGGATCCTTCGCGCGGGCTAAGAAGCGGACTGTCTGGTGACACGCCTTCATCCAGCTCAAGTAGTCCAAGAACAGTGCTGCTTTGCGAAGTCATGATGAAGTTCCTCGATTTCGGACGGGTTTGGTCAATGCGAGTATCGTAAGACGTGTGAACTTGCTCGACTGCGCCTCACGCCCAGGCGGCCACCGACTTCAGTGCCGGCCCAGGCACGTCATCAGTCTATTGTTGTTCCGGCTTTGACGGCCAGCGCTCTTGCGAAAGCAAGATTTGCAATGGCAGTGTCTTGAATACCCGTCCCGGTCAGATCGGCGATCGTGATCTGGCGATCGTCGGTGCGTCCAGCCACAGCACCGGCAACAATCTGGCCGAGTTCTCGAAGGGCACGATCTTCCGCGACAGCCCCCGCCTCAATCGCGTGATGCAACTCACCGAGGCGTCGCGTCTGAGCGAGGCTGTCAGCCACGTAGAGATCGGCGCGCGCAATAGCCTCGGCCTCTACTTCGTTCTTGTGTTCGGCATCGGAGCCCATCGCCGTGATGTGCTGTCCTTGTTCGAGCCATCGAGCTTCCAGGATCGGCTGATCAGCCGGCGTTGTGGTGATGATCACATGCGCACCGGCAACGGCTGCTTCCCGGCTATCGGAAGCGATGACGCTGATGCCCAATTGGTCAGACAGTTCTCGGGCCGTCTTGTTGGCTTTGGCAGCGTCACGCGCCCAAATCCGCGCCTCACGAATTTGTCGGACCAGCATGAGCGCCTGCAACTGTAGGCGCGCCTGCATACCAGCGCCAAAGACAGCAGCCACCGACGCGTCTTTGCGAGCGAGGTGCATTGCAGCCACGGCACCTGCTGCGGCCGTCCGAACATCGGTGAGATAACCATTATCCAGCAACAATGCTTGAACCAAACCGGTCTTGCTTGACAGCAAAACCATAAGGCCGTTTGTACTGGGCAAGCCAATTTCGGGATTGCCGAAAAAGCCGGGGCTGATCTTGATGGCGAAGCCATCGAGACCAGGTACGTAGGCCGTCTTGACGTCAACCTCACCGCGATGCTCCAAAATATCGAGGCGAAGAATTGGCGGCATCACCACTTTTTTTGTTGCAAGCGTGCGAAATGCCTCTTCCACGCAACGCACAGCCTCCAGATCAAGAGTCACCAGATCTCTCAGTTGCCGTTCAGTCAAAATGGTCATCGATCTCATGACGTGGTCCTCGCAATAATATCTGCTGTCTCATCGCTCACGACGCGACGATGTAAATTCATATCGATGTTGCGGCCCGACAGCACAGTCACGACGGGTCCATGAAGGTTGCGCACTTTGTTCGCCAGGAGCGCCGCGATGCCAATCGCCCCTGCGCCTTCGACGATCTCGCGCTCCTGGAGGTATGCATGTCGGATGCCAGCCGCTATTTCGGCTTCGCTCAACAAAATGACATCGTCCAAGAGGTCGCGGCACATGGGAAAAGTCCATTGATTGGCGAGGCCAATCCCGCCGCCGAGCGAATCCGCCAGACTTTCAAACTCATCGACCTGCACCGGGCGACCTGCATCAAGGCTTGCCTTCATCGCAGCGCCGCGATCCATCGTGAGCCCAATGATACGCACATCCGGCCGCTGGCTTTTCACGGCTGCCGCCACCCCAGAAGCCAAACCGCCCCCCGAGAGCTGGATGAGCACAGTCGCCACGTCCGGCAACGCTTCGACGATTTCTAGCCCTAGCGTTCCTTGACCGGCAATGATTGCCGGGTGATCGAACGGCGGGACGAGGCACCGTCCCTCGCCCGCCAACCTCTCGGCCTCTTCCTGAGCGTTATCCTGGGATTTTCCGACGATACGGACCTCGGCACCTAACCGGCGAATTTCCGAGACCTTGTTTTCGGGGACCAGGTTCGACATGCAGATCGTGGCCGTCACACCACACGTGTTGGCTGCGAACGACAGAGCACGACCGTGATTGCCCGTCGACGCGGCCACAACGCCGCGTGCCCGCTCGTCCGCGGACAGTTGAAGAATGGCATTGAAGGCGCCGCGCAGCTTGAAACTGCCTGTCGTCTGATGGTGCTCCAGCTTTAGATATACGGGCACAGCGCAACAGTTCGACAGAGACGGAGAATGCGCGAGCGGCGTAGTGAGTATGTGATCTTTGATGCGCCGTTTTGCGCCTTCAATGTCGTCGAGGTCAATCATCAAGGTCCTCCCTCCGCACCAGCCGCGCGTTACGCGCTTTGAAAGAGTTCCCAGCAGTAGCGGATCGCCAGCTCGGTTGTCGGGACGAGAGTCTGGTCGGACACCCCGAACGTCGGCGTATGGACGCCGGATTCGTTTCCCGGCTCCTTGCTGCCGAACCAGAAATAGATTGACGGGATGCAGCCGGAGTAAAAACCAAAGTCATCGCTGCCGGAGCTTGCCGAACCCTCGATATATTTGTCCTCGCCATCGGACTGCACGACGATCTGCTTGAATCGCTCGACCATTGAGTTGTCGTTGACCACAGGAGGCTCGCCCGCGTGTGAGCTAAATTCGGCCCGGCCTCGATGGATCGCAGCAACGCCCTCGGCAATTTCGCGCACCCGTTGAACCAGCAACTTTCTCCTCTCGGGACTGCTCGTCCGGATCGTTCCGGTCATTGTGACCGAAGGGCAGATTATGTTCGTCGCTTCCCCGCCGTGGATCGTGCCGATCGTAACGACAGCGCCATCGTCAACCGGCATTTCGCGCGACACCACCTTCTGAACTTCGTTGATGAAGGCGCCTGCTATCGCGATCGCGTCCACGCCCAAGTGAGGCTTGGCGCCGTGTGCCATCGTCCCGATAAATTCGAGCGAGAACTGATCCGCTGACTTTGTTACGGCGCCCGCACGGGCGCCATAGGAGCCGGCTGGAATGTCAGTGCGGACATGAAATCCCACTGCGGCGTCGAACCCGTCTAGCAAGTTTTCTTCAACGACAGTCCGGCCGCCAAGTGGTTCTGCTTCTTCAGCGGGTTGAAAGAACACTCGCAGCCTGCCTGAGAAATTTTCGCGCATGCGATGGAAAGCGAGCGCCGTTCCCAAGGCGATTGAGCCATGCATGTCATGACCGCACGCATGCATGACGCCTGGCACTTGCGACCGATACGGCAGGTCGTCGCGGGCTTCCTGAATGGGAAGCGCGTCGATGTCTCCGCGCATCGCGATCGAACGATTTGCGCCTGGGGCCAAGCCCTGGATATCGACATAGACACCGGTCTTGTGAAACGTCTTTGCTTCGGTCAGGCCGAAGGCGGCCAAGGTCTCGATAATCCGCTTCTGGGTCTTCCACTCGTTGTTGGAAAGTTCGGGCTCGCGATGCATGGCGTGCCGCATCTCGACGACTGCGTTACGCTCGACCTCGGAGAGGAAGTTGTTGGTAGGCATGTTCATGGTGGTCTCCTGGTCTAGTCGTCATGGTGTCTGTTGTTGCACCTAGCAGCGGAGCTGCGCGGCCCGTCGATTCGAATGCACATCACGCAGGGTCCCTGCATAAATGGAGGTGACACTGGATCCGTCGCTGCGACATCATCACTACACCTCGAGCGGGATAGCGAAGCTGGCCTTGAGACGGTCCATCACAACCATGGTCTTGAAGCCTTTGATATCTGCGTTTTCATAGAAAAACCGGCGCGTGAAGTGCTCGTAGTCCTGCATATCTTTCGCGGTAATCACGAGCATGAAGTCGGCATCTCCCGTTACGTAGAAACCCATCATCACCTCACGCGTATTTCGTATCGCAGCCTTGAATCGATCGACGATGTCGGCCCTTTCCCGTTCAAGGGACACCATGACGATCATGGTGATGTGTCGTCCGACTGCTTTGGGCGAGACGATGGAAACGTCTCCCTCGATGACGCCCTCGTTGCGCAACCTTCTCAAACGCCGTTGGCACGCCGTCGGCGAGAGGTGGACCATCCCCGCGAGTTCTTCAGAGGTCAGCCGGTTGTTTTTCTGAACGGCTTGGAGAAGCGCAATGTCGGCGCGATCGAGTTCAACCATCACCTACCTCCCCGAAAGAAGAACCTGGGGAGCCCGCGCGGAGGCCTGCAGCGCCGATGCGACCTGGCATAGGCCGGTTGCTTCGACGTTCCCGGCGCAGATACTCGTCCGAACTGGTTAGGCCATTTCGGAAACGAAGCAGACATGCTGGAACCAGACGAGTATGCACCGGATACAGTCTCTATTTGACGAAGAGCTTGCGCGGCGTCTTCGTCAGGGGCTCGTAACCCGTTTCGGAGACCGCAAAGCTCTGTGTGATCGTGATCCCGACATTGTCGAGCCACAGGCCAGGCATCATGTGGAACACCATACCCGGCTTGAGTACGGTTTCGTCGCCCTTGCGAATGCTTGCCGTTCGTTCGCCTGAGGCCGGAGGGAACCCAATGCCGGTCGGATAACCAATGCGAGACTCTTTCTCGATCCCGTGGCGGGCAAGCGCCTTGCGGAAGTCGGCATCGACCTGCGAGCAGGTGCGACCGGGCCGAACTGCTTCCAGCCCGGCATTCAAGGCCTCAACAGCGATTTCCGACAGGTTCAGGAAAGCGGATGAAGGCTGGCCGACGACGATCGTGCGCGCCAGGTTGACCTGGTAGCGATGCCGGCAACCGTTCAGTTCCAGGTTGACAACGGTGGACTCCGGCAGGGGGTCGTCCGTCCAGGCGGCATGCGGCGCGATTGAGCGTTCGCCAATGCACAAATCGGGGGGGCAACAAGGATAGTCGCCACCGAACTCGGGCGTGCCCGAAATCTGCTGGTGATAGATCGCAGCAGCAATATCGCACTCACGGACCCCGGCTTGCACCATATCGATGACGCGCGTCATGGCGGCATCCGCAAGCTGGCCAGCTTGATGCATAATGGCCACCTCGGCTGGGCTCTTTACGAGCCGGATCCATCCAACAAGAAGATCGGCGTCGACGAACTCTGCATTCGGCAAGGCTCGCGTGAGATCTGCGTGGCCGCGGGCCGGATAGTAATATCCCCCCATCTCGACGCCGATACGCGCCTTTTCCCCTCCGAGCTCCTTCACGATATCGGCCATGAAAGTATAGGCCGACAGCGTTGCCGATTGAACATAGGTGTCGGGATAGGCTCGGATATTGTCCTCGGCCAGATAGGTGGTCATGGAAGCCGAAACACGGTCCATGAAACGGCCGATCCAAATCGGTTCTGCGTGGTCTTGCGCCACAATCACCATTTGCGGTGTGTAGAAGGAATACGCATTATAGCCGGTAAGGTAGTTCTGGTTCGGCGGTTCTGAGAGGAGGAGGATGTCAATCTCTCTCTTCGCCATTTCCTTTTTAACGGCTGCTAGACGGGTCTGGAATTCTCCCAGTGCGAAGTGCAATTCTTTTATCATTCTTGATCTCCCATTCGGCCGCGGCTGCCGCGCCAATATTTCCCCGTCTGTCAGGGGGCAAAGCGGGCCGTCGTTATCCCTGTATTGATCGGCTCCTGATCGGCTCCACGCTTGAACCTGCAGCCTAAGGGCACGGCTGGATCGGAAGGCCGAACTCTCGTTTTTTGCTCCATCAGATTGGGTGTTCAGCCATCTCGTCGACAACGTCTTGGTCGATCGGCGTGTCGAAAGTCATCAATATGAAACCGAGCACCGAATAGAAGCCGACGGTCGCCATAAGGTCGAACACGGCTTGCCGACCTATGCTCGCAGCAATAGCTTGCTCGAGATGCGAAGGCAGACGTGCGCCGTCAAATAGCGCGTCGACAGCACCGGCAAGTACGCCCTCTTCGCCATCGGGAGTTCCAGCCATACTCCGGATTCGCGCATCGGAAATACCAAGAGCGCGAGCGCGGCTTACATGGTGGGACCACTCATAGGCGGAGCCCATACGATGTGCCGCGCGCAAAATCACGAGCTCGGACCGGACCGGACCTAACGCACTATCTTTTACGATATGCTGCCGCAGCGGAGCCCACGCTCTCAGCAGCGCGGGATGATGAGCCATGGTGCGATAGACGTTCAGCGCGCCGGCAAAGCCCGTTTTCATGTCCGCGATTTCCGCGGGCCAGTTTTCATCAGCGATAGGCGGACAGGACGATGTTGTCATTTCGCGAGAACCTCAGTCTACTACTGCGGCGCGGATGGCGTCGGAAAGCCGTTCGACAATCAAATCGATTTCTTCAGGCTGAATGATGTAGGGTGGTGCTAGCAGCACGTGGTCGCCCTGCGCGCCGTCGATCGTACCGCCCATTGGGTAGCACATAAGGCCTCTGCGCATGGCTTCCTTCTTGATGCGGGAATGCATCTTGCGGGCCGGATCGAAAGGTTGCTTGGTGTCTTTGTCGGCCACGATCTCGACGCCGCGGAAAAGACCACGACCGCGGATGTCGCCGACATAGGGTGATTGTCCAAGTGCCTCATCGAGCCCGGCCTGGAGGCGCTTGCCCATCCGGATGACGTTTGCCATCATGTCCGCGCGCGTGATTATTTCAACCACCTTACTGGCTGCCGCTGCTGCGATCGGATGTCCGATATAGGTATGTCCATGCTGAAACAGACCCGACCCGTCGGCGAACGCACGGTAGATCTTTTCGGAGAGCAATACCGCTCCGATCGGCTGAAAGCCGCCGCCCAGTCCCTTCGCAATCGTGACCAGATCCGCGACAATGCCCTCCTGCTCCATAGCGAAGATTGTGCCGGTACGCCCCATTCCGCACATGACCTCGTCGAGGATCAGCAAGATGCCATACTTGTCGCACACCTGCCGAACCCGCTTGAAATAGTCCGAAACCGGGCCAACGGCACCCAGCGTCGCACCGACCACCGGCTCGGCGACGAAGGCCATGACCTTGTCCGCGCCAAGTTCAAGAACCTTGTCTTCCAGTTCCGCAGCAAGACGCTCGGCATAAGCCTCCGGCGTTTCGCCCACCTGCAGGTCGCGGTAGGCATAGCAAGGAGAAACATGATGCGTTTCAGGCAAGATCGGCTTGAACTGGGCACGGCGCCAGGCATTGCCGCCTGTTGCCAAGGCACCGATCGTATTGCCGTGATAGCTTTGCCGACGTGCGATGATGTGGCGCCGCTGCGGCTGCCCGACTTCGACAAAATACTGGCGCGCCATTTTGAGAGCGGCCTCGACAGCTTCCGAACCGCCAGACACCAGATAGACATAATCGAGGCCTTCGGGCGCAAGTTCAACCAATTGCTCGGCAAGCCGCTCGGCGACGTCGGTCGTGAAGAACGACGTATGGGCGTAGCTGATCCGACCCATCTGTAGCTTCATTGCGTCAAGAACTTCTGGATGATTGTGCCCGAGGCAACTGACGGCGGCGCCCCCCGACCCATCCAGGTAGCTCCTGCCCTCGCTATCCACGACGTAGATGCCCTCCCCCGCGACCGCGGTTGGCAGAGTTGTTCCGATCGTTCGATGGAGAATTTTTGTCATGGTCATCTCGGGGTGCTTATCCGTCCGGCTTTCGAACGTTTCCATCCATTGATTTGCAGGTTTTGGCGAAATATGCAACAACTGTTTTATAAATCACGTTTTGATGCATTTGTTTTCCCGCTCTCAAGTCAGAATTTTTGGAGCGGTTGTGATGTGAGATAGCCGACGGCTGTTTGACTTTTTAGTTCCCGAGAGAGATGGTCCAGGTGAATTATGACATCGTATGTGAGGCAAATGTTGCAAAAAGGCCCATTACACGCTCGGATCATCGAGCGATTCGACGACATGTCCGAGCAGTTGCAGCAAGCGGCTCGACACATATTGGAACATCCGCAGGAGGTGGCGCTCGTTTCGATGCGCGAACTCGCGCGGAATGCCGGTGTTCAGCCATCGACAATGACGAGGCTGGCGAAGTTTCTTGAATTCTCCGGGTATGAAGATTTCCGAGAGCAACACGCCGACGTCATCAGGGTGAGCGCCGACGGATTTGCGGCCAGGGCTTTACAAAGAGAAGAAGGGGCGGCGAATGGTGAGGGCTTGGCTTATAGGATGCTCCAAGGTCTCTCCGCGCAGATCGATCGGCTCCGCGACCCTGATACGATTTCGCGTTTGGATACAATGGCGGAGCACCTGGCAAAAGCGAGGCGGATTTTCGTGCTCGGCTTGCGTTCGTGCCACTCGGTCGCGTGGCATTTCCACTACGTCATGACATTGCTCGGCGAAAAGACTGTCCACTTGGATGGTCCGGCTGGAACAAGCGGCGACCCCCTCATCCGCGCAACTCATGAGGACGTGCTTTTGGCGATTTCCATCAACCCCTATTCGCTTCAGACGCTTGAGCTTGCCGAGGCCGCCCGTGAGAAGGGACTGTCCATCCTGGCGATCACCGACAGCGAAGTGTCTCCCCTGGTGACGATCGCAGAGCACGTTGTCTTCTTTCCGACTGAAAGCCAAACATTCTTTCACACGCTGGCGCCAGCGCTGGCCGTCTCTGAAGTTCTATGTGGTCTACTGGCGAGCCGAGATCGTGCGGCGGCCTTGAAAGAGTTGAAGCTAGCCGATCGCCATCTTTCTGCAATGAACACGTATGCGACGTCCATTCCGCGACGAAAGATTTAGCGACGTTTACGAGGCCGGCTACTCGCGCCAACGGCGCCTCCTGACCTTGCAACCGGAATTGAAGTTATTCGCACATCAGTCGATGTCCGATGAGTGGACCTGATGGTTGCCGCGGAATTGTCCCGCAAAGAACGGACTGACAGCAAATAGGGAACGCGCCGTCACCCGAGGGATGACCGTCTAATGCGTCAATGAAACCAGAGCTTGCCTAGAAAGTCCGTCGTGACCGGCTTCGGCTTTGAGCACAAGCGATTGATGAGCTCCATTGCGCAGTAAATGCGCCGGGCAGTCTTCGAGCCAGGAGCCCGCCCCAGAGTTCGCTCTGGGACAGGCAGTCAGTTTCACGGCTGCGAGTTACGGAGCCGGCATGAGTATGATGACTCAGGTCGCGGCGACCGGAGCACTCTTCAACGCCCCTCTTCCGCGCCAAAGCGTGAAATAAAGCGCAACCAGCCAGACGATTGGCAACATTGTCAGCAAAGCGCCAACGGCAGCGATCGTCGGGTCAAGTTGCTGCTTCAGGTTTTCCAGCATTTTCAATGGCAATGTCGGGATCGCATAGCCACTGACAAACGACGTGATGATGACCTCGTCGAAGGAAGCCAAGAACGCGAAGAGCGCGCCGCCGATGATACCAGAGCGGATTAACGGGAGAGTAACCCGCATGAACGTCTGGGTCGGCCCGGCGCGCATGCTCATTGCCGCCTGTTCCAGCCTCCTGTCGAATCCTGCGAGTGTCGCAAGGACGATGACAACGACATAGCCGATGGCTCCGATCGTCTGGCCCAGGATGATCCCGGTGTTCGTTCCAACCAATCCTAGTTTGGCCAGCCCGGTATAGACAGCAACACCAACAACAATGATTGGGAAGGTAATCGGCGTCAGGATCACCATGGTTAGACCCGAGCGCAAGCGCGACGAGCACCGGCTGAGGCCAAACGCTGCCAATGTGCCGACTATGGTCGATACCACGCTGACAATTACGCCGAATTGGAAGCTGTTCCACAATGCGCCGATCCACGAGGGGTCGTTGAAGAACGAATAGTACCATCTGAGCGAAACAGCCTTAGGTGGGAACTCGAGGAACTCCCCTGCATTTAACGAGACGATGATCACGATGAAACCGGGCGCCAATAGATAGATGACAACGACGGCAAGGAATGCTGCCCCCGCAATCTTGGACCACGGGGTTTCCCGCTGCGCTTGATGGAGCTTTGCTGCCCAGCGTCGCGCCCGATACGGGACGAGAAACTCGTTGAGATAGCGGGATGCCTTGTCGAATGAAGGCAGTTTACGTCGTCGGGCGTTCTGCTCGCTTGAAGCAGGCTGTCCATGCGCGCCGGCGAGATTGACGCCCGCTACGGAAAGAACCGCGAGCGCCATCGCCAACAATATAAAGGCTGCCGCGGCGGTCGCCGCAATGTTCAACGATGTTGTAAGCTGCGAATTGATGAGGGTTGAAAGCATGGTGTCGCCCAAGCCGCCCAATGCTTGTGGCGTGATGTAAAAGCCCAGGCAAACAACAAAAACCAATATGCAGCCGCTTCGAACGCCCGGGATACTAAGAGGTACGAAGACCCGGAGAAAGGCGGTGAACGGCTTTGCGCCCATGCTGCGAGCGGCTGCCATCAAGGAAGTATCAATGCTCATCATCACGCTGACAATCGGCAAAATCATCATGGGCAACATGATATGCACCATGCCAACATAAACAGCGAAACGATTATAGATGAGAGACAAAGGGCTATCGATTATGCCCGAATTGAGCAACACGCGGTTGATCAATCCACTATCACCCAAGACGACAGTCCATGCGTAGGTCCGAACCAGAGCACTCGTCAGCCAAGGTAGGAAGACAAGCACCAGGAGGATTGGTCTTGCACGGCCGGCGATCGTAATCAAATAAGCCGTCGGGTAGCCGATGATCAAACAAAGTGCCGTGGCTATGAAGCTGATCTTGAAGGTCTGAATCAGGATCAGGACAAATGAGCGCTGTTCGAAAAAAGCGATATAATTCGCAAAAGACAGATTTGGCGCATTGAGGCTGGTCGCGAAAAGAAGGAGCATGGGTATGCCGAAAATCGCAAACAGCACAGCGAACGCTGGCAAAGTTAGCAACATCGGCGTGGACCGGATTCTCTGAAGTGTTGTCATGGATGCTGTCCTTCCGCTTTACGCAGCGACAAACCGGATGTCGGATCGAAGCCAATCAAGGCGAACCTCTTCGCCCGGACGGAAGACTTGCTGGCCCGATGCCACATGTTCGCGCGCGATCAGCGTCGCATTCCCAACCCGCACCCGGTACTTCCTCAAGGGTCCAGCATAGATCATATCGTCCACGATCCCCGAGACGGACTGTCTGTGGTCCGCATCTGCGCGCCTTGCTGCTGAAGGCACACTGACGCAAATGCGCTCCGGCCGAAGCATCGATACCATACCGGAAGAAGGAACAACGTCCGATTCAATCTTGAAATCAACGCTTTCGAGGATATTTGCTTCACCCAGGAAGTTGGCGACAAAGCGCGTTTTGGGGCGATCGTACAAGGCCTCCGGTGTATCGATCTGCTCGATTTGACCGGCGCGCATGACAACGATGCGGTCCGAAAGCGTGAGTGCTTCTTCTTGATCGTGGGTGACGCAGATGGTCGTTTTCCCAAACTCCTTGTGCAGCTCTTTGATTTCCACTTGCATCTGCTCGCGCAGATTTCGATCGAGCGCGCCCAGCGGTTCGTCCAGCAGCAAAATCGGTGGATCTGCAATCAAGGCGCGCGCGACGGCCACGCGTTGTTGCTGGCCCCCACTCAATTGTGATGGCATGCGCTCGCCAAACTCACCCAGGCGAACACGCTCAAGCATTCTTTTGACCCGCGACGCTCTGTCAGAGGCCTTGATGCCGCGCATTTCGAGCGGGAACTCCAAGTTGTGATGCACCGTAAGGTGCGGGAAAAGTGCATAGCTCTGGAAGACAATGCCTTGGTCGCGGCGGTAAGACGGGACTTCGGACACGGACTTGCCGGAAATGAGGATGTCTCCTCCGGTAGGGGTCGTGAAGCCGGCGAGCAGCATCAATGCTGTCGTTTTGCCAGAACCGCTCGGTCCAAGAATCGTAAGGAACTCGCCGCGCGAAACAGAAAGGGAGATATCCTTAACCGCAGCAACGGCCCCATAGATCTTGGAAACATTGCGAAATTCGATTTGAGCGGTATCCGGAAGCTTCTGCAACACTTCGTCCTCGGCAGGAAGATGATTTTTCAGATTCAAGTTCATTACGATACTCCAGCAGGACTGATGAGCAACTTTGGCATGCAGTCCCGTAAGGCAGGTAGTGGGAAGAGGTGGCGCTAACCTTTGACGGCCCGCGCCGACTGGACGAGCGCCACCGATAGATCGTTGGGGACAGAGGATTACTGAAGAATCCACTCATTCCAACGCTGCACAA
This sequence comes from Rhizobium leucaenae USDA 9039, assembly GCF_000426285.1. Taxonomy (GTDB): domain Bacteria; phylum Pseudomonadota; class Alphaproteobacteria; order Rhizobiales; family Rhizobiaceae; genus Rhizobium; species Rhizobium leucaenae. Next base: position 23,586 of record NZ_AUFB01000035.1, read on the forward strand.
GCCGCTCCTTGTTCGACTTTCCGTCCGATCCAACCTCGGCATACCATTTGGCGTTCATAGCGAAGCTGATCGCCTCGTAGTCGGGATGCGACGCAAGTTTTCGGGCGACATCGTCAGGAATCAATTTGAAGGCGTTCTTGTTCGTTGGGCCCTGCGCGATAAGCTTTGCAAACTCGGCCTGTCGGTCCGGGCGGCTTGTCAGCGCAATAAATTTTTGAGCATTTTCGGCATTCGGACTGCCCTTCGGGATGCACCAATAGTCCGTTGTCAGTTTCGCCTGGTTGCGGTTGATCTCGATTGGCCCACCTTCATCAATAAGGGTAAGTGCGCGCGCGTCATAGGACTGCACGATGTCGGCGATGTTGTCTCGCATGATCTGAAGAATTTCCGACCCGCTCGTCCACCATTTGCGAATGTGCGGCTTGATCTTGTCCAAGCTTGCAAACACGCGGTCGATATCCATCGGGTAGAGCTTGTCCATCGGAACGCCATCCGCGAGCAATGCTTCTTCCCAAGGCCCACTTCCGTATTCGCCGGTATTGATGGAGCGAACGCCAGGGAACTTCTTGACGTCCCAGAATTCCGCCCAGGTGGTCGGCCGGGGCTTTCCTGCCGGGAACTTCTTCGTGTTCCAGACCATATTCACCGAGTATACGTACGAAGCAAAGCCGTTCGGTTGCCTCCAGTTTTCTGCGATTGCTTCCAGGTCTTCCTTCTTCCAGATGGAATAATCGATCTTTTCGAGGTAGCCCTTGGCAGTAAGCGGATCGACATTGGTTTGACCAAGGTTGACGACGTCGGCCGAAACGTTTTTGGTATCGACCATCATCGCAATCTGTGTCGATGAGAAGTCCGCATTGACGCGCGTCACCTTGACTCCGGTCTCGGCCTCAAAGGACTCGACGTAAGCCTTCATCACCGCATCGCCCCAGTTGCCGCCGCTCATGTTGACTTTGAGCTCGCCGGTGGAGGCGGCCGTTGCACGGCCGGCCGCGGAAGCCAACGCGCCTACCGCAATTGCGGTCGAAGTAGCCTGCATGAACCGCCGGCGATTTATCAGAATGCTCATTTCGTTCTCCCTCTGTTAATTCCTTGCTCATGGCGCACGGGGATCTCACTTCATCAGTGTACGGCGAACACGACGCCGGCGATGTCAGACCAAAGCACGCGGTTCCTGCGTTTCCACTCGGTCCCGCATTCACCAAGACGGTGGCGCATAAACGATTGCAGTGTTCAGGCAGCAGCCTCCTCGACCGCTACCATCAATGTCCTAACGCAACACGATAAGGAATGCAACAAATGTTTTATAACGCTCAATATGCATCAAGCGTATTATTGATATCTGAGCCTTTGGTCGCCTCAGTTTACCATCTGCCGAACACTGCTGCCGACGCCAGCCCTACGGGAGCGCCTGCAGGCTCTGGACTTCCGGGACGTGGTTTTTAACCGTACCTGATTCAAATGGATCATTGACACAATAGCGACTCATATGTTTCATTCGGTTCCAAAGAGGCCGATTCATCCGCGTAAGCGCGGTCGCTGATCGGCATCATTTCACTCTGCGAACCGCCGGTCGAAGACACCAGGTAAGCTTTCAGGAAAAGAGAAGAGGTCAGATGGCATACTTGGGCAATAATGTGCGTGAGTATCGGTACAAGCTACTAAATGAACTGATGGATCGCGAGAACCTGGATGCTGTCGCTTTCGCAAGCACAGAGTTCTTTCAGTTCGCGACCAACTTCCAGACGGATGTCACCACCTGGGAGCGGCCAATTCTCTGTGTCGTCCCGAGGAACGGCGCGCCGTTTGTTGTCCTCAATGAGCTTTCGACAAACAATTGGCGATATGCGCACGAAGACGGGCGTCTTTGGGTATCCGACACAAGCTTTTATGCGGAGCATCCAGTCCTCTCCAATCGAATGCATCTTGTGCATGAATGGCCGGAGATGGTTGCCGAAAAACTACGAAGTGCAGGTCTCGGGAGAGCTCGCATCGGGACCGATGTTGGTGGCGGTCCATTGCAGAAGGCGTTCGCGCTGCTACCTGAGGCCCGTCCTCTAATGAAGACGCAAGAGTTTCGAGCGCTTCGTTGGGTCAAGCATCCCGAAGAGATCGCACTCATGCGCGAGATAGCGAGCTTGACCGACTGGTTACAGGATCGCTACCGGGAGAGTATCCGTCCGGGTCGGCTCCTGATGGAATTGGATATGATGATGGGAGCCGAGTTAGCGCAGGAGGCCGCACGACGCTTTCCAGCGCAGGATGTTGCCTTGCTCGACCTGTGGTCGATCTCGGGTCCACCGTCGGCAGCTCCACACGGGGACGGCAAGCGATCCGGTGCGATCCTCGAAAAAGGACACGTGATGATCAACTTGATTATCCCCCGCATTAATGGAGTGGTCGTGGAGAATGAGCGGACCTGGTTCTGTGGCAAGCCGGATACCCGGCAGGAACGCTTCTTCGAGGTCGCGCTCGCTGCAAATGAAGCTGGAATTGAAGCCGCTGTGGCGGGTCGACCGGTGTCGGGAATTGATGCAGCAGCGCAGGCAATCATCGAAAAAGCGGGTTTTGGAAACTACATCATGCACCGGACAGGACACGGCATGGGCTTGTTGTGCCACGAGTACCCCGGAGACATGGCATTCAATCACCGTGCCTTGCTCGAAAACGAAGTTTATTCGGTCGAGCCCGGATTGTATGTTTATGGACTCGGCGGCTTCCGACAAGACGATACGGTCGTCATCGGGGAAAAGCCTGAAGTGCTGACACGGGCGTCTAAGGATCTAAGAAGCCAGACTGTTCTGTGACACTTCGTCCCGACAGAATCTAGTCGCGATCGCGATTTTGCCGCTTTGCCCTTTGGTCATCGCTCCGGTGGAGCGGTGGCACGCCCAGAGCCGCGAACGGCCTACCATAAAGCTGCTAGTGGGATCGCTTGGCTAACACGGTCGCGCCCCGCAATCCGCACCCTCCAGGCCGGCGCCCCTGCACTGGTAAGACAAATGCCGCAAAACACTACGTACTGAAACATATGTCGCACACTCACAGGAGCGTTTGCATGACCGATTCTCGCTTTCAGGCCCAGGCCGAGCCGAACGAAAATCCAGTATACCGCCTTGATCTCAGTGCCAAAGCTGCAGGCAGAGAGAAACTCGGCCCATTGGAATCGACGTATGTGTATGCGCACGAAGGTGTCAGGCTCGCTTTGGACGTGGTTCGTCCGATGGGCGATAGCGCGGATCATAAGCGCAACACCATCTTGGTTATGACCTGTTATGGGCGCGGAAAGAAGGGCGAGCCGTCCAATCAATATGCGGATTTGTTCGTTCCAGAAGGCTATGCGGTGGTGGTTGGAGATGTTCGCGGTACCGGCGCCTCGTTCGGCGTTTGGCCAGGTCACCGCTCGCGCGAAGAAATCCTCGACTTTAGTTACGTGTTAGACTGGATCGCTGCACAGCCTTGGTCGACGGGCAATGTGCTTGCGTACGGCGTGTCCTACACCGCCAACTCTGCAGACCTTATTGCTTCGAGAAATCATCCCGCCCTGAAAGGCATCGTGCCGCGCTATGTCGACTACGATATCTTTTTCGAAACCTATCCAGGAGGTGTTCCGAACCTTACCCTCGACAGGTGGAGTCAACTGGTTGAATCGTTGAACAGAGACGAAAATAGCGAGATCAATGCTGATCGCGCCTCAACTCTCCGTGCGGGAATTCGTCCGGTGGGAAGCCAAGCGGAGTTGACGGCCGCGCTGCAAGAACACGGCCGCGCGCCGTCATTCCAGCCGGTCGAGCAAACCACGTCCTTTGACGATTGGCTCAGCAAACGTTCTGGGTTCGATTTCTCTCCACAGGCGTCGGCTGACCTTATCTCGCAATCGGGGGTTCCGATTCAAAATTGGGGCAGTTGGTTCGATTCTGGGTCGCCCCTCGGGTCTATCCGGCGATTTCTACTCCAGTCGAACCCCATGAACATCATTCTTGGTCCGTGGAACCATGGCGGCCGCAAACCATATGACCCACTGCGTGCTGATGTTCAGGACTGCGCTCCGATCATGGCGGCGCAACACGCAAATGATATTCGATTCATTGATGCTTGTTTCACGGGCGAGGCTGCTCTGCAGGCCGATAAAGTCATTCACTACTACACGTGCGGCGAGGGATCCTGGAAGTCAACGCGCTCATGGCCAGTCCCGGCCGTCCGACAACGATGGCATATGGCAAGTGGCTCGCGCCTGAGCTCATCGCCGAGTGACACGGGCTACGACACTCTGCAGGTTGACCGTGAACTGGGGGACGTCCTCTCAAACAGATGGGACACCAATGGTGGCATTGGAACATGGGAAATCGATTATGGAGATCGGCGACAGTTCGATGCGGCTCGACTGGCCTATACGAGCGAACCGCTGCAGAATGATTTGGAGATCACCGGGCATCCAGTTGTGGATCTGAACATAACCTCAACCCGTGAAGACGGTATTTTCTTCGTCTATTTGGAAGCAGTTAAACCTGATGGGACCTCCTGCTACCTTACAGAAGGCCAGTTGCGTGCGCGTCATCGGAAAGTATGGACTGCCTCGCCTTTCGGCGCGCTCGGACCACAACAAAGCTATTTGGAAAGCGACGCCGAGCCGCTCACACCAGGAGAACCGACCAGATTGGCGTTTACACTGTTACCGATTTCGGCGCTCATACCAGCGGACTATAGCTTGAGGGTGTGTCTAGCGGGAAGCGAGAGCACGAGTTTCGCCAATGTACCCGCTGACGGAGAACCGCCGCAGCTCAAGTTGCATCGCGGTCCTCACGGTTGCTACATCGATTTACCCGTTGTTGAACGGTGAGGGCAGTCTTCATCTCCCATAAAGAGAGCGGCGTCGTTAATTCGGCGTCGCCTCCAGCAAAGTGATAGTTTCCGACCCGACTTGGGATAGTCTCATCTTCGCTCGAAGCGCCGCGGAGAGCTTTAGAATTCACTCTCGTGCGGGTGGAGCGCCGTCGGGCGAACTACCTACAAAAGTCCGCGCCGATACAGAATGCGGACCCAAACCGACCGGCCGTCAATGTAGATCATGCTGAGCGTCTGGCATACATCGACGCGTTTCGAGCCGTGCATTTCAGTTAGCAAGGAAAGAAGGCGCGAGAGCCTGCGCGTATAGGCCTGCGAGATCGCACATCTCGAGGGTATAATGTTCGGCAGCATCCAAGAGGTTGATCCAACCAATGACCTCGTTCCGCCAAACGACTGCGGTATTCAATACACCCACGAGGCCCATTTTGATCAATGTTTCGTGGTCGGCAAAGTAGCGCTTCATGTCTTCGCAATCTTTGCCCAGAAAGTGCCGACCAGCGCCGACACGCCTACTCCACTCGTCATCGGCGAGGGGCTTCGTTCCTCCGAGGGGACTGTAATTGAGGTCGGTCGAGTAGATCCGCCGCATAACGCCTGCGGCTCTATCAACCTTGAGGAGGGTAAAGAGCTTGTGGCCAAATTCCTCCTGGAAAGCGTTGTCTGCCAATGCCATTAAGGCTTCGGAATCCGACAGGCGGCCGGCGCGCTCGTGAAATACGACGAGCCGTTGATACTGATCGTCTCTGAGATGATAGCCCATATCTTTCCTTGCAACTTCGCAATGGGGTTTGTGGGATTTTTCACCTGGCCGGGCCTTGAACAGACCGGCTGCAGTTTTTTTGACGTGGCTGATCGCTGCCCAGACGCACCCGTGGGTTCGGTCCCCGGACGACGACGTCGCACCGCTCGGCGACTTGAGGCCGCATTAGACGACGCGCATTGTTCCGCTTAGTGCAGCTCGCTCGTCACGAGCCGCATGTATCCGCCACTCGATGCGGTCTGGAAAAAGCTCGAAAACACTCGTCGCGAGGGTCCGGGAGTCTTTCCAATCCTTGAAGATTAGAGTGGTCTCGTCAAACAGCACCGCTTCTGCTCCACCCGCCAACGCGCCTTCGCCGATCATTCGATCCGCCGCTGCTTGTCGGTCACGGGAGGAAGCGCCGATGGTCTGCTTCACCCCACTGAACTCGCTGGAGAGCAGATGGTTGGCATGCGCTCGCGGTTCAGCAACCTCTACCACGACGCAGCCTGAGGCCGGCGCTTCGACAGAGAGTACCTTGCGGGTCTTCGCATCGCCAAGAGTGTGATGGAATCCACACGAGCGGTCATTGCGCTTCAAAATGCCGACCGCTTCGTCCAAACTTTTAGCATCAAGAATGGCGCGGCAAAGAACCTGTCGGGGCACGCCAGGTTTTTGGTCGTTCGGGGTGATCGCGTTGATCGTCTGGACCAGGCCGGTCTCGTTCAGGCGGAAGGTACCGCCCGGCAGCATGCCCGCGGTCATAAAGCTGCTCCACGCCGGCCCCACATCGGGCTCAATCTCCACCCAGAAATTGGCACCCAGCGATTCGGGCTCGCCGTCCTCATTGTGGGCGATAACCGCCGGCCCATTGCATTCAGCTGGTATTAGGACAGTCGTGCAGCCCATTCCGGCAACAGCTTTTGCCGCGGAGGCGGCGTCTGGAATCTGCAGATCAGTCTGGCAATTCAATAGGAAGATGGTCTCGAAATCCTTGCCGGCACCTTCTGCGATACCCTCGATTTCGCGCACGTAGCGGGGATATGCCGCGCGGGCTGCAGCTTCCAAATTCTTCAAATATTCCGATCCGCGCCATCGAGCATCTAGAGCGCGAAATTGCTCCGTGCCAAGCCGATACTCGAGGAAGCTTGTGGCATTGGCCTTCCCGAGCGCACAACCAATCGAGAAGGCGTCGCCCTTGGCGTGCACACTGGTTATGAGGTTTTTTGTCATTGAGTTCTCTGCTTTCCGCTTACTGTCGGTATGTTTCGGAGAGACTGCTGGCGCTGCCGTCAGAAGTGGGAGAGCGTTTGGTTTTCAGGTCGTGGCTCCCCTTCCGCTGCCAGGCCGCTCAGCCAAATTCATTGCGGCGCGTCGAGGCTAAGTATCCTGCATAAATCATTTGATACAAATTAATGCTTTATGAGTCAATTGCTTCATTCTCCGACTGAAAAGCTGTGTCGGCCCCCGGCTCTACGGCGCTCTTGCTAGATCGCTGATGCAATACCCCGGCCAGCCAAGGCAACGAGAGGATCCCTGAAGCAATTACGATCACTCAAGGGTGCAAAGGTCTGAGCGGTCGTTATTGTGACGGTAGTACACGAGTATTCTTCGGACCGCGTGATTACCGATATCGCCAGTAGGCTGGGTGATGCTCCATTCCACCGTGCGCCGATCAAAACATCGCACACCTAGATCCGTCAAACAAAAAATTTACAAGATCTTTACGTCCGCAATTCGCTGAGGATGGTACGTTCACTGCAGATCTGTGGCCGGGCGTAGCTAGCAAGGTTGATGCGGATACGCTCGGACCGCCGCAAATCCCGCAACGGAGGGTCAGCAGTCAATGGCAAGAAGAGCGCTCATCCTGCTTGAAGGCAACGGACATGGTACTGGTGAGCAATATGTCCAAGCTGCCAAGAGTTTTGGCCTTCATCCAATTACCCTATCGACCGATCCAGCTCAGTACCCCTATCTCGCAGCGGGAGGTGTTGAAGCAATCCAAGTCGATACAGACAATCTCCATGCGCTGATCAACGAATGCTCTCGGCTGGGTAAGACCTACGAAATTGTTGGCATTACAAGCGCCGAGGAGAAGGTCTACGCGACCGCCGGAAAGCTCTGCCAGCAATTCGATTTACCGGGACCAAACCCCGCTTCGGTCGAACAATGTTGCGACAAATTCATTCAACGTCGCCTGCTCGCTGATGGAGGCGTTCCGATACCTGCTTATCGCCTGGCCACTAACGCGGCGGAGGTTGAAAGCTGTGCCGCGGAAATCGGCCTGCCAGTGGTGGTCAAGCCTGCGATCGGGGGTATCGGCGGCATCGGTGTTCGACTGTGCCGAAACGTCGCCGAGTTGGCCGAACATACGGCCCATCTTTTAGGTGGGAAGCATACATGGCGGTCTTCACCGAAGATCCTGGTCGAAGAATTCGCACAGGGCCCGTTCTATGAAGCCGACACGATGGGAAATGAGGTCATTGGGATTAGCGCCGCCGATTTCGATCATCCACCACATTTTCTCTTTCGTGAGAGCATCTTTCCGGCCCTGCTGACTAACGACGAGCACGAGCGAATCTCCGACGTGGCGCTGCGCTGTTTGGGAGCTCTGGGACTTGGGTGGGGGCCAACCAACATTGAATTGCGGTGGACGACGCGTGGCCCAGTTGTAATAGAAGTCAATCCGCGTATTGCGGGCGGAACCTATCCTCGGCGGGCTCATCTTGCTTATGGTGTCGATCTCGTAACCGAGCACATTAAGCTTGCCACCGGCGTGGAATGTGACTTACGCACCACGTATCTCCAGACTGCAGCCGTGCGATTCCTACTCCCTGATCGCGATGGCACCCTCAGTTGGATCGACGGCGACAGTCGGGCGGCTGCCGTGTCGGGCGTTGTAGAGGTCAAATTTTATGTTAAGCCTAAGACGCAGATAGTCAGGAAAGGTGACTACCGGGACCGCATAGGACATGTGATCGCCGCTTCATCCAGCTTTGCACAGACCAAGGCCATACTTCAGCATGCGGTCGGTCTAATCGATTGGTCGATCACGCCATTCTCTACCTCTGGCGAAGAAGAACACGCCGTGCCGTTAAACTCCTCCAGCAGCCTCAAAGGCTCTAGGTAAAGGGCAATTCGCAATGAATATTGAGTTGCCCAGTGTAGATTGCAGAGACGTGCGTTCCTTTTAGCGAGGCAACACTTGATGACCACGGCGCAATTAATTTCCGCTCACCGAATAATCGTGAAGATTGGCTCCGCACTAATTGCCGACGGAGAAACCGGAGACATTCGCGGTTCTTGGCTTGAAACGATGATAGAAGATGTGGTCCGATTTTTCTCACGTGGGCAGCAGGTGATCATCGTGACCTCCGGTGCTGTCGCGGTTGGGTCACGTCACTTCAATGAGTTTGACGTTCCTCTGAGAAGTGAAGAGCGACAAGCGGCTGCAGCCATCGGTCAAGTTCGACTCATGCTTGCCTTCGAACAGAGCTTAAAACGGTTTGGATTTGGACTCGGACAAATACTATTGATGGGCGAAGATCTACGCAACCCGCATCGCCGACTCAATGTTCTGTCAACTGTTCGACAAATCCTCAAAGTTGGCGCCGTTCCCGTTATCAATGAGAACGACACAACCGCAACTGCCGACACCCGTTTTGGCGACAATGATCGTTTGGCGGCCCAGCTCGCAGAGTTGGTGCAGGCTGACATAATTATTTTGCTTTCCAACATAGATGGCCTCTTCACGGAAGATCCACACGACAACCCGTCGGCCCGTTTGATCACAGAGGTGCGACGCATTACCCCCCAAATAGAGGCCATGGCCGGTCATTCCGTCTCTCGTCATAGTTCGGGTGGCATGCTGACGAAGTTGATGGCAGCAAGGATCGCCATGGATGCCGGGTGTTACATGATCATCGCGAAGGGAAACAAATCTTACCCGCTGTCGGCCATCGAGAACGGTGGCCCATCAACCTGGTTTATCCCGTTTGCAAGGGATAGGAGCGACCGCCACACTTGTGGCGACAACCTACCGCAGGCTCAATAATCGTCCTGCATTGCTGATTATTGGTAGCGCTCTTTTCAGTGCACGTTGTAAATCGTTTTGAAGAGCGGCGGCTTATGCTGGCTGGCTTTTGAAGTTGAAGGGCAGCAGATCCTCGATATTGGCATCGTCGGGGCGCCGCAGCAGCGGTGTCCAGCCAAGCCCCAGCCACGCGCGCCAAAAAATCAGCACGCCGCAAGACAAGCGCATGACAGCGGCGGCAACCACATCAGATGGTGCTTCGAAAAACAACGGCTCAATCATTCCTTACATTGGTCGTGTCAACTTGGGTCCATTTCTGTTCTGGCCCTGACACACTGAAGACCCTTGTATTCTGTGGACGCCTGCGTAACCTGACTTTGCGTCACTTTGACAGCAATCAGATCGTCGACGGCACATTGATTGCAGGTGCATAACGAAGAACCGTACGACAATTGCCTCTCGCCTTTTTTTATTAAGGGCTCTAGATGAAGACCACTCGAACTATCCAAGGTAAGACGACAAAATTAAAAGTGGCTCCGCTCATCAGTTCGGACCCGCTGTTGTCGTCCAAGATCATAAATTTCATTGAGGGGGCACGCGCAGTCACCCCCGCCGAGGTGGAAGCAAACAGCATCACGCGTTATCGTGTTACAAAATTCTATCGTGAACAGATCATCAACAGTGGTCATTATGATCAGCTTAAATTCATCGTCGAGCCCTCATTCGAAGAGTTCGACGGTCCCGGCACTCTGGATACCAGCGGAGAGCACGAAAACACGGTCGCGCCCGGGTTTCAGCACAAGTACGCGCAAACAGGATTGTTGCTTGCAACGGACCGCTGCGCTTCATACTGCCGTTATTGCTTCCGCAAACGCATTGTCGGCAAGGACTCAGATGAAATCGCAGCTGACCTTGGGCAGATTGCGCGATACATTGGAGGTCATCCTGAGATGACGAACGTCCTGATATCAGGAGGTGACCCGTTCGTGCTCAACACCGCCAGCCTCCATGAAATTCTTGATCATCTGCTGCCATTCCCACATCTGAATTCCATTCGTTTTGGCACAAAAATGCTCGCCTACGCGCCCCAAAGGTTTGAGGATCCTGCTCTAGTGGCCTTGTTCGAACGGATCCATGTAGCTGGAAAATCCGCAGTGATCGTTACGCATTTTGACCATATCGGCGAAATTTCGGCCGATGCGGAGCGAAGCATTCGGTCATTGCGGGCGCGTGGTACGCAGTTCCTAAACCAGTGCGTGCTTCTCGCGAAAGTCAACGATGACCCCGACATTTTGGCCGCGACCTTCGCCAAGTGTCACCATATGGGTGTCCGCCCATATTACCTATTTCAAGGCAGGCCGGTGAAAGGTGCATCGCATTTTCAGGTTCCACTGCGCCGCGGCCTGGAGATTTCGCATGGCATCAACCAACGCCTGAGCGGCATTCAAAAGACATTTAAATACATCATGTCGCATTACACTGGTAAGATCGAGATTCTCGACTTTGGAACTGATGGCCGCGTCTATATGCGATATCACCAAAACAAGGCTTCAGAAAAGATCGGAAAGATCTTTTCCCGGCCGAACCTCGAAGGCGCCTGCTGGTTGGACGATTTGCCCGAAGGATGAGATCTGAGGGCGCCAATGCAAACTACCAAATCATTCCCTGTGGAAGTACCGTGGACGGCGATGATGAACTCTCCCGCCGTGCGGCAGAACCAGTTTTTACGTTGAGATCTTCAGGAAGCATGCGCCGCTGGAGCAGAGACGCCAGGAGCATGACGGTGAGCAGGCATAAAAGGTCTCTGAATCACCTGAGCAGGCGCAAGAAGTTGTAGCCAACGGCAGCCAGAACGGCATCGACGGCATCTCCTTTTGTCCGGCGAGATAATTGCGATCCATCCGATGCTCGTTCTTGATGTGGCCGATGACGGGCTCGACGGCTGGCTCTCGTCGCATCTGTCGTTTGATGGCCGGCGTCACGCGGCGCTGTTGTGGCTTGTGAAGACCCGCAGCTTGTGACTCTCAGGTGAATTGTGGCCGCGATATCCGGCATCGGCCAGGTGCGGACAACTCGTTGCCGATCGTCTCCTCCATGTCGGGGATGATGGTCTCGAGGGTGCGCCCATAATAGGGGTTCCTGGCAGTGCCATGGCATGGAGGGCGAACTGGCCGCCTTTGGAGAGCGGTTCAGTATCGAGGCCACCGAGACTTGACGCCAAACTCGTAGGGCTTGTGCGCCTTGCCTTCGGATGCATTCGACTTCGTCGTAAGCGCTCATTTCCATGCGCGTTGACGCGGCCCGTTTGACCGGGGTCGCCGTCAGACGGCTGCCATTGGATCATGCAGCGGCGGTTTCAGCGTTTCAGCGAAGTTGAAGGGCAGCAGGTCGGTGATGTCGGCTTCGATGACACGCTGCGGTAATTCGGTAAGGACGTGACGCAGATAAGCCAAGGGTTCGATGCCGCAGGCGCGGCATGTCAGCATGAGGCTGTAGATGACGGCACTGGCCTTGGCTCCGTCCACGGTGTCGCTGAACAGCCAACTCTTTCTTCCCGTGGCAAAAATCCTGATGTCGCGCTCAAGCAAGTTGTTGTCGATCGGCATCCTGCCGTCTTCTGTATAGCGCGTCAGGTACTCCCATTGGTTCAGGGTGTAGGACACGGCATCGCCAAGCTTGGTATCGGGCAAGACCTTCGGCGCGATGTCGTCGAGCCATGCCTTGAGAGCGTTCAGGATGGGGACGCTGTGTTGCTGGCGGAAGCGGTGGATGCAGTGATCTCGCGTTTCGTCCTTATCCGGCTTCTCATTGCGCGCCTGGCTTTCAATCCGGTAGAGCTGCGCGAAGAACTTGAGCGCCTGCTCCGGCGGACCGCCGCCTTTCTTCCTTGCCTTGAGCGCGTCGACGAAGCGACGCCTGGAATGGGCCATACACCCAACATGGGTCGCGCCGTTCAATGTGCGCCAGGCGGTGTAGCCATCGCTCATCAAGATGCCGCGGTAGTCGCCGAGGAAGGCCTGCGGATAAATCTGGCCGCGGCCGGGTTGATAATCGAGCAGCACGATTGGCTCGCCGCTGTCTTCCCCGCTCCTGTATGCCCACATGAAGGATGTGCTGGTGGCTTCCTTGTCCTTTTCCTTCAAGACCTGGACCGTGGTCTCGTCACCATGGATGAGCGGCTGCGCCCTGAGCCGCAATTTCAGGGCGTCATAGATTCGGGAGAGATGCCTCTCGCTCGATCCGATCACCCAATGCCCGAGAGCGCCGCGGCTGACGGGAACACCGGCACGCTCGAAGGCCTGGGCCAGGCGGTAGAGCGGCGTGCCATCGACATATTTATGGACGAGCGCGAAGGCCAGTGTCGAGGCCGTGGCGATGCTGCCCGGCAAGGCCTGCGCGGGCATTGGCGCGAGAATGACAGGCGTGTTGATGCCGGTGCGGTCGCAATGGCGGCAGGCATACTTGAACCGCACATTCTGCAGGACCTTGGCCTTCACCTCGATATGGAGCTGCTCGGTGACCGCCTCACCCATGCGATGCATCTGGTGACGGCAGCAAGGGCAGGCCTTCTGATCGTGGGCAATGTCATATTCGACGCGCTCGCGCGGCAGGTGTTCCGGCAGGGGCTTGCGGCCACGCTTCTTGCCCTCCGGCCTTTCGGTCGATGGCAAGCCGGTGTCCGGCAGGTGGACGACCTCGCCATCTTCTCCGCTGGCGTCGTCATCGGCAACCTGCTCGGCTTCATCGAAGAGGCGGTCCACGTGCTTTTCGCTCTTCGGCGCAAAACGATGCAGCCGCGCCAGCACCAACTCTTCCTCGAGCTTGACCACGCGTTCCGTGAGCTGACGGTTTTCCGCCTGCAGCGCCGCAATGCGCGCCATCAACTCCTCAACAGTGGGTTCGCCGGGTCGGATCATCAGATTCTTGAATCTGAACCGTTTCGCCCCGTCAACCGCAGACGTTGCGAACTGTCAGCCGGCGATCTGGTATTGCCGAACCGGATGGCGGACCATCGCGTCGATATCAATGCCGTCGAGAATCCAGTGTAATTGCTCGGTCGTCAGCGTTACCACCATCATCTCCCGACGTGGCCACCGGAACCGGTCTTCCGACAATCGCTTCAGCACCATCACAAAACCGGACCGATCGAAGAACAGGAGCTTCATCCGGTCACGGCGGCGATTGCAAAAGGCAAAGACCGCAGGCGCAAACGGGTCCAGCGCCATAGTCTCCTGCACCAGGACCGCAAGGCTGTTGATGCCGGCGCGGAAGTCGATCGGTTCGCGATGCAGGTAGACCTTGAGATCAGCGCCCAGTCTGAACATGACCCAAAGCTCCGATGATTGTCCTCAAAGCATCAGCATCACCGGATTCCAGCGTCAGCTTCACGCCGTTTGGTAGCAACGCGCTTATTTTGGAAGAACCTGACAGATTGGCCTTCCCCAGTGACGCCGGTTGGTCTTCCCTAAACGCGACCGGCATCTCCAACGAGGAGGTCCCGACAGGCAGGCTGCAGTCTGCCGCGACGACCGGGATAAACCGCGAGCTTGCAGATCCCGCCGAGAAGCGAGCCTCCCTGGCATCCTTGACCCATTTGCGCAGTAGGTTGGCATTGATCCCATGCGTAAGCGCAAGGCCGGATATCGACACACCAGGCTCAAGGCAGGCCGCAACAAGCCGCTCCTTTGATCCCGGATCATAGCGGCGTCGCCCATCACGTCCCACCAACCGCACTCGCAGTTTCTGCTCTTCGTCACTCATATTTGGTGTCCACCTATTTTAAGTGGACACTTCATGCGGCAGAGAATTCAACGCGAAAAGGCGCAACGAAATGAGCGCTTAC
>NZ_AUFB01000036.1 GCF_000426285.1 Rhizobium leucaenae USDA 9039
GACCGCTATGAGCGGCGCTCGACGATCGTCACCAGTCAGGTGCCGCTGGATCGCTGGTGGGAAATTATTGCAAACCCCACACTCGCCGATGCCATATTGGACCGCCTCGTTCACAACGCCTATCGCATCGATCTCACCGGCGAAAGCATGCGAAAACAGCGTTCGCCAATAGCGTCCGAAACACTCCAAGCTTGACCTGAAACGAAACCCAACCCAACATCAACGGGACCCAGGATCAGTCCGAAAAATGGCCGGCTTCAAATCGGAACGGCGGCCGGAATGAAATCGGAATGACTGGCCGGCTTCAAATCGGAATCGATGGCCGGCTTCATCGGAATACGCATGCCGGAACTTGGAAGGCGCAGTTGATGAAGTGGGTCGCTCAATTCTTGACCTGGCTGGGGCTGCTGTTTGCCGGCTGGTTTAACCCACCCTATAAAACCATCGTGGTCCAGGCCATTCTGCCGGAGAAGCTGAAAAGAAGGGCCGTCTATATAGTGGAAGAGGACGGCTTCGAAGAGCAGGCGGCCATGCTTTGCCCACGCTGTCACGATCACATTCTCCACATGAACCTTCTTCCGGACGAGCGGCCGTGTTGGAAAATCACTTGCCATGACGACGGGACGGCATCGTTGCATCCATCGGTTTGGCGGAAGAAGGACTGCGGTGTTCACTTCTGGCTCAGGCGCGGCCGAGTTCATTGGACTTGAGTCGATACTGGCAGTGGGTGCTTTCTTCGACCCCTGGCGAGTTGGCTCGCGCGACTGAAAGGCTGCCCTGCTCTTTTCGTGGGGGTCCTGGACCGGGGCCAGCTTGCGGTTTTGGTGTGAGCACATCGGTGCGATCGCCCCGTCTTGTGGAGCGACCGCCTCTATGGTCAGCTGAGCTATGTTTTCTCGAGGAGTTTGCGAATGAAATCGCCGAGAGCCGACCTGCGGATATGCCCGGTCTTCGGATTCCAGCTTGTGACAAGGCCTGTTGCGCGCAGATCTGGGCCAATGTCAACTAAATCGCAGCCGGTGTCCTCGCGCATGAGCTCGTCGAGGGTCTCGTAGTCCCCACCATCGGCAAGCTCCAGTATTCGGAGAGCCCGGCCCAGCGCACCCTGGAGGATGCCCGGCGGCGGACGGAGGACCGGCTGCCAAGATTGAGCGATTTCCATGGGATCGAGAGCCACCCTCATCTCCTTGATAAGCTTGACCGTTTCTGTTGGGATGCCCCCGGTAACTTCGAGAATGATCTCTCTGAGAGAGGGAGTGTCGAGTTCAGATTTCTCGATTTGGTGTAGGTGCGCACGGACCATTTCGGCGCCCCAAGCGGATAGGAACTGGCTTTGCTCCGCACGCCGGTTGGCGAGGCCCCGCATTTCGGCATCGGCAGCATCGAGGATGATCAGCGGGCGCACCCGGGACCCTAGCACGCGGGGTTGGCGTTCCAGCCAAGAGACCACGTCCGCAGCCTCCTTCGCGTTTTCCGGCTGGTAGACCACAAGGGAAAGCTGGCGGCCGCCCGGACGCGCCTGATCAATTTGCGCCCGGAGATCGCGTGTCGAGTTGGCAATATGCACAGGAGTCTCCTCATTGGGCGCACCGGGAAGACGTCCGGTTTCGGAGATGCGCTTAAGGGACTGCCCGACCTTCGACAGCCCCAGAAGCTCGAGGCCGCAGACGATCTGTACGGGCACGGTCTCGGAGCTGGCGTCGACAATACGCTCGATCTGCAGGTCGGTGAGGGGCGCGTATGGCCAGTCGTTCTGATTCAGCCCTGGGAGGTTGGCCGGGGCATAGCGGCGCCGGTGGATCGAGCGGTCATAGGCGACAGTTGGGTCCTTCTCCTCGATCTCTGCGAGTGCGTGGTAAATATCCTCTTCTGAGCCAAGCATAGCGGCCACTTGGCGGGAACCGAGAAGATACCTGTAGCGCTTAGTTTGCGGGATCGGCACGCGACCAAGAACACCCAGATCGAAAAGCTCTTCGAGCAGGGCCTCAAAGGCCGCTTGGGAGGGCAATTCGGAGGTCTTGGGCCAAAAGATCCTCGCTTCCTCTAACAACTCGTCGGGTCTAAAGCCCGTGACCCGCGCCTGGTGCTTCCCCTCGACGTTGAGGCGTCCGAGTGTGTAGGCCACGAGCGCGTAGCGCGGGTCCAGGTTAAGCGTTAGGTGGAACTTGTCCCGGATGCGGCTCTCGATCTGGTGGAAGCCCCGGTGCGTGAAGAGCGCCTCGCTCGCGATAGGCCAAAGCGGCCCGTCGGACGGGAGCTTGTAGGCCTTGCCGCTGCCGGCGCCGTGCAAAGTGGCGAGGAGTCCCTTCATGTATTCTTGAATGAGCGACGGGTAGTAATTCGCCCAGGCGAGGATCTCCTCCACGGCTTCGCGCGTCTCGAAGCGGAAGCCCGCGGCGCGCATAGGCGCCACCACGAGATCGTACGCGGCCCGCTTGTCGGCCTCCGTGCGGTTAAGGGGACCGATGCAGATCGGCTGACCAAGATGTGCAAGCGGGGAGTTTGGCTGCCTGTGCATACGTTGGACGTTGTGTAGACCCGCAAAGACGACCTTGAAGGCACGGCCCGTGTCTTCCATCAGCTCCTTGAGTTTGCTCAGTTCTGGATAGTCGTCGCGCGTGTCAGCATCCATGAAGCGGTCGGCCTCATCGAACATGCAGACGATCCGACCTTTGGGCTTCTTGGTGATCCAGGTGCGAATGTCGCGAGACACGGCCTCGGCGGTGCGGCTTCCGGCTTTGACTATTTCGGGCGAGAGCATGTTGGCGAGATGCGCCCAGATCTCGGAGGTTTTCTCGGAATTCCCAAGGGATTTCACCTCCCGCCGGATGACGAATTGGTCCTCCATGGGCTTGTGCCGCGTCCGCTCTACGTGACCGAGTAGGGCGGATTTACCCAGCTGGCGCCCGCCATAGACGAGACAGCCATCGGCTGTCTTCGACATGATAAAGCGGATTTCTTCCTCGCGTCCGAAGAACATCTCCGGCGGCAGCTGGCCAGCATCCGTTGTGTAGGGCTCAACCCGGCCAAAAGGCAAACCGCATTCGAAAATCGTACGCGCGCGAGTGTACCGGCGGGTTGCGGTAAAGGCGACGAGGGCCTCGTCGATCACGAGTGTGGGGATGGCGCCGGCGCGCAAGCGCTCTGCGAGCTCTTGACGTTTGGCAAGGTCGGCAACGCCCGAGAATAGGATGATGGCAGGAACTTCAGGGATAAGCGCCTTGACCGTCACTTCGGGCAATACGTCCTGTCCGACGAGAAGCAACCTGAATCCGGCCGTCGCTCTGGAGCCGAAAATGGGCGGCAGAAACCAGCCATCGGACCGAATGCCGCCGAAAAGTGTGCACTGCCAGGACCCGGTGCGGCCGAGGGGCCGAAGGTCGTGAATTTTCACATTCTCGAAACCGACCTCTTCGAAGAACTCGCGCACCTTGCCGCCGGCGGGCTGTTTTCCCGCCTCGGACCCTGCAATCGCGCGGTAGGTGGCGAGGAACTCGAGACCCGCCGCGCGCCGGTCCTCTTCGATAAAGAGCGGACCCTCGCGGGAGAGTGCCTTCCGGAACGCTTCGGGCGAGCGTGGCCAGTCCGGCGATGCAGCCAGCGCCAGGAACTCCGGTGTGAAATCAGCGACCATGCCCTCGAGCTCGGTCTGGAAGGTGGCAGCGGAGCGGCCATCGCGCAGTTGGGCGATGCGATCCTCAATCGCTTCTATGGTGAGCTCGTCGAACGCGGAGAGAAGGGCGGCGGCCTCCTCAGAGTTCTGGTCGGTGCGATATTGCCAGATCCGCTCTGTCTGATCGCTGCGGATGTTGGCCTCAATCTCGCTGGAGATGTCGTCAAGCTCGATCGTACTGGTCTGGACGTCGGCGAGATCGTGGATCTCGGAGCCATCCTTAATCGCTGTCAGGCGTGCGAGCGCCAACTCGCACCATTTCAGGCGGCTGGAGATCAAGTCTTGGTGGTTGTAGTCGACTTTTGCCAGTCTCTTGAGACGCCGCTCGCGGCGCTCAATCTCGGTTTGCCAGGTCTCGGCGAAGGAGACCATGTCGTTGCGGATGTCATCGTGGGCATCAATGTCAAAGCGGGACGCCAGCCGAACAGCGGTATCAAATGCTGCTTCCTGGCGGGCGCGCAGCAGTGCTACATCGGGACTTGGTATACCGCTCTCCGTTAGTGCGTTGAGAAACGCATCGAAGCGGAAGTCTGGCTGATCGAGCACATCGCGGACGGCAGCCGGCAGTAGATCCCGCTCGGCGGTCAGTGCCTCTTCAAGCGTGGCGAAGGAGCCGGTATCGTCGCCCTGGAGCGCGCGAAGCGTCTCTTCTATTTGCTTGATGATCCAGTACGCGACTGCGGTGTGGAGCGGGTCGTCTTCCTTTCTGGTTTCGCGGTGAAGACCCTGGATCGCCTTCTCAAGCCGTGACTGGAGGTTGCCAACGATCGTGCGAACGCGGGCCTGTGATTTCTGGCCCTGGGAGTGCTCGCGCTCGGCGGCGCGCACCCAGCCATCGAGAAGCCCGAGCGGCTCGTCGAATTGTCGATACAGATATTCAATGCCCTTTGGATGGAGTCGGGCGTCATTGCGCCTAGTGACCGCGGCGAACTCGACAGAACGATCGTCGATGTCCGATTGTGACGAGAGATCTTCAACTGCCTTGCGCGCAAGGACAACCGCATTAGCTGCGCCGGACTCGATTGCGGCACGCGCAGATCCGATGGGTCCGTTCTCAGACACGACGTAATGCATGAACGCTGTGGCGAACGGCCAGCGCGAAGTCTTCTGCGCGCACGCGTCACACCATTCGGCCAACTGCGCGGCGATGCGCTTTTTCTGGGGAGCGCGCGGCGCGCCAGAGATACGTGCGAGTTCGTCTGCATCAGGTGGGAAATCATAGTCGAGATCGGCGATTGCCTCCGTTGCCTGCTGGAGGTGCTGACCAAGGCTGCCGCGGCAAAGGTCCCGTAGGTTGGCGCGGAATCCTGAGGACTTTTCGATGATTGCGGGACGGATCAAAGCGCCCAAGACCAGGACGGAGCCTAGGGCGCCAAGTCGCTCGCCCATCGCTCGGTTGGCAATGGACAGAAAGCGTTCAGTGTCGAAGCCATATTCGCGGTGCGGCGCCCGGCTGCCGGCGGCTGTGCGCAAGGCCGAGGCTTCCAGAGCCCAGACTTGCCCATGTGCCTCAAATGCATCAGCGGCCTCCGCAGCGATGCCAACGAGGTCACGCCGTACGAGATCGGCAAGTACCTCTCGGGAGACCGGCAGGATCGTTACTTCGCGTGCGCGATCGTCATCGGCCTGTGTCGGCTCGTCATCCGCCGCGGCCTCAATCGCCTCGGGCTCCACTCTTGGTGGCTCTGAGATCTGGTCTTCCGAGGGTTCGGAATCGACGACGGATGGAGTGGGCCCAGCTTTCGCAGGCGCGTCGTCCGCCTCGTGTGCGATGTCGATCCCGTGCAACGCGAATGTAATCGGGGCCTCGGCGGCGAGCGCCTGCTTTTCATTCGCTTCGTTCGACAGAACCTCGGTCGTTACGGCGACGACCTCGGCCGCTTGGGAGACGGGATCACCGTCAACTGGTTCGTCGGTGCTGATCTTGTCGTCCTCAACGGCGACCGGTCCAGTCTCGTCGTTCGGGTCGTCCGGCTCTTCGTCGTCGTCGTGCGGTGCTTCGCCGGAGGCAGCGTGTAGAGCCTCTAGTAACGCTTCCTGTTCCGTTTCCGCTCCCGACAAGATTGCGCGCAGGAGATCCACGACCTTATCGCAAGCTTCACGCTCTGCAGCGAGAGCCTCTTTCGCCGTCTTGGCCTTGGGCGCAAGCTCGGCCAAGAGGGTGAAATTTTCCTCCTCGGTCGCGCTCTGGATCTGCTCGCGCAGCTCGGCGACGGCCTCTTCCATTGCGGCGATCGCCATCTCCCTTGCACGCATCTGCGTCGCGAGCCCTTCGTCGAGCGCCGTGGAGAGGGTGGAGACCGCGTCGTCGCTGACGCTGTCCCGATCATAGTCAATCTTGAAGCGGTCTATCTGCGCGAGCACCTTGTCCCGACGGGGAACATGCAGGCGCTTCGCCATCTCTGAGCCTACGACGGAAAGATGCGCAATAAGGTCGAATGTCTCGGTCTGCGATGCTTCGTCGAGAAGGCATGAGATCGCCCGGAGGGTCCTTGTCACATGCTGCTGTATGAGCTCGGACGTCGCGTCGGGATACTGCTTCATCCATTCCATGATGCGTGCACCGTGCGCGGTCCAGTCATCGACAGCATCCAGACTTCCGAGCTTGGTTTCGACGATCTCCTCCGGGCCATCGTACACGAGGATCTTCATGGCCTCGGCAGTCACGTCACCAGCATCCATCGTGTCGACCCTTTCGAAATACGAGGTGATGGCGTATTCGCAGAAGGCGCCGACGGCAACGTCTGGAGCCACGGGAAGTGAGGTGAGTTCGCCGAGACGGCTATGGAGTTCTGGGTGGTTCTTGAGCCGAAGCTTGATTAGAGGCAGTTTCGAAAGCACCTGCGCGGTCTTTTGGTGCTTCCTGTTCCTCTGTGCGCGGCCTCCGAGGCGCTTGTCGCTCACGATTGTCTCAAGAACAGGAAGTACCCAAGGCTCATCTTCAACCCGCCTGAGGATCGCCTCGTACACCGCTTTCGAGTCCCGGGGATCGACGTCGAGCCGTATCGCGGCCACGATCGCGCGCAGATCGCGCAGCGTGAAGTGGGCGGCGGCGGCAAAGTAGGCCGGCGCCTCGGGGCAGACCGCAAGGATCGGGAAGCCACCAAACCTCGGAGGGGGCGTCCAGCCATCTTCCGACCAGCCGGCCATCACCAGACAAGCCGGCGGCGGAGAAACGATCGTGTCGTGCTTTCGAAACGGAAGACGTCCGGCGAGAGTGGGATGGTCAGACTTGAAGTCTTTGGGCATTCTGTCTGTCTTTCATCGGGTCGTCACAGGTTCCATTTCAGGTCGAGCTCGACACCGGCGTCGACCAGGATCGACTCGATCCACGCAAGCGCGGGTCGACGCTCGAACTCCGGCCAGAAGCGCTGGTTGGAATAGTCGTTCAGGCAGCGTGTGCAGCTAGTGATGCAGTCCGGGTTCTCGCAGTTGAGGATCTTCCGCGCCGAGAGCAGGAGATCGCGCGCGAGGTAGCCATCCTCGTTCGTGAGCCGAGTCGCGTAGCCGGCACCTCCAGATACGGAGTCATAGAGCACGACGACGAGGCGGCCGTCGAGTCTCTGGATCAGAGCGCGCAGATCCCTTGGGTCTGTCTCGAGCAGATCGGCGGCGCCCAGCCTCAGAGCCTCCTGGAGTGTCCGGTCGAGTTTGGCGTCAGGGGGAATGGTATCGCCGTTCGGCGTGCGCGGCACGCCTTCGAACAGGAGGCCGCGGACGTCGGTTTCGAAGACGTGTGCAAGGTCGATCGGGTAGATCGGTTTGCTCGGATCGTATCGGCATGTTTGGCCGCTGCGAGGATTGTCATGGGCCGGAAGAAATGACTGCTGCTGCCATGCCCGGTCGGGGCCATGTCCACGAACGGGAATCGCGTGTTCGCAATTATGGCACCAAGCAAAGCCGCCACCGTGCTTGCCGCGATTGACGGTGATGATGCGGCCGAGTTCATCGTCGGGCCGGTTCGAGCCCGGCGCGTGGAAGGTGAGAATGCCGGGCAGATCGGTAGGAGTGTATTTCCACCGTGGAGCTTCAGTAAGAAGGAGGGCCTCGTCAGATACGGTCGAGCGGATGCGGCTAGCGCCCGGATCGCGCCCTTGGCCGTCGGAAACAGAAGTCAAAAAGCCGTGCGGCCTGATAAAGGCGCGGGTGGCATTGACCTTGGCGAACTGTGCCCCGCATTGGTGGCAGGTGTCCTCTGGGTCCTTGCCTTGGGGTGTGATCTGGGGTGAGCGGCAGAGTTCGCAGACACGATAGCGGGCACGCTCGATGAAGGCATCGTCTCCGGTGAATTTCGACCGCTTCGAGATGCCGTCGCTGGTCCAGACGCGGCCACCGGCAACGATTTCCGCGCCGGGGGCATATTCCGAGATCCCGATCGAACCGTCGCGATCGAGCTCAAGGACGGCGGTGTCGGGGGTCTGGCCCGCGGTGTTAAGCACCTCGAGGGAGACAGAGTGGACGGGGAAGGAGTAGGTCGGGATGACCGCCCGCCGCGAAAGTTGATCGATCAGGAACTGGCTCATGTAGAGGCGTTGTTGGGTACGCAAGACACCAAGAGCGCGGTCGATCTTTTGGAATTGGTCGGAGGCCGTCTTGTCGAGCTCGGCCCGCCGGATCTCCAGGTCATCGATGGCTTCCTGCATTAGGCTCCATCGACCCCAGATTATGTCGGCGAAGCGGGCGAGCCGATCGCGCATCGTTGTCGCGAGTCCGGCAGGGTCGAGGGCTATTCCTGAAAGATCGGGCGGGAGGCGATCCGCGAGGCGCGCAGCCCTTTCGATGTCGGCATCGGCGCTGGAAAGCCAGGTCTCAAGATCCGTATCGAAGTCGTTGCGCGCCTCTGCCGTAAGCGCTTCGGCGAAGACGTCACGCAGACGGGGCGACCCGGGGCGATCGTAGGAGGCGAGGCGATGTTCCAAGAATCGCGCCAGGAGCATCGATAGCTGGTGGCGCTGGAAGAAGCCGGCATTGTCGAGGCTGAGATAGGGGATGATGGGCTGGGCTGCGAGATATTCGGAGAACTTTTCGAACACTGCGCGGTCGTAGCGTCCTGACCGGGCCGTCGTGAGGACGATCGGCGCGACTTGGGCGCGACGACCGGCTCGGCCTGCCCGTTGCTGGTAGTTGGCAATCGAGGGCGGGACGTTCTTACACAGGACCGACTCGAGATCGCCTAGGTCGACGCCCATTTCCATGGTCGTAGTGCAGGAGAGAAGATTGACCTCGCCTGCCTTGAAGTACTCCTCGATGTCGGAACGCACCTCGCCGGCGATCGCGGCCGTGTGCTCGCGTGCAATCCCCATGCATGGATGCTCGCGGTAACGAGCCACGTAGTGGTTCCTAGATGCGAGATCTCGGCGCTCGGCGGGCGTGATCTGTCGCAGCGTGCCGTCGCACCCTATGGACTGGCAGACTCCGGCTGTGTCGAACTGGGTGCGGCTGCCACAGGCGAGGCACTGGAAGAGCTGGACATCGTTTCCGGGCACAACAAAAAGCGAGCGATCGAATTTAAGGCCGCGCCCCACGCCGTGCTTTGCGGTCATCGACCTGGGATGTTCGATCGCCTTCCAGAACTCGGTCAGGATGTCCCTGATCTGGTTGTCGTCGATCGTCGCATTGCAGGCGTCTGCCATCTTCTTTAGCAGAGCAGTGAACCTGTTAGGCTTGCCCGCGGCCGGAACGAGGTTGAGCGGCAGGTTCGTATGGGGATTGCGTTCGCGGGTGACGCAGCGGTTCTGCTGTGATGCGATCCGGGTCCAGATCGACTCGTCGGTGAGGTCAATCATGCCCGACTCGCGTTCGGCAATGGCGCGATGCTCCCGTATCATCTTGAGCAGGTAGCGGACGAAGGCTTCGGCATGGGGCTGTAGCGGGTCCGGCATCGCGCGCTGCACCGCCCAGACGGGACGCTCGATCTGGGTGTAATCGATCCCGATCAGGCCAAATCCCTCGAGACTGAGGCGACCGCGACCGAAGACCGTGATCTCTGCGACTATGAGAGCCTTCAGGCGGAGCAGCTCATTCGAGCCGGTCTCGAGCTCGGGAACTACGCCTGGCCGATAGAGGCGAAGGCCATCGGCACGAAGCTCCCTCAGGACTGCGCCCACGAGGTTGTCAATATCCATCCGCCCGCCAGATTCGATGGCGCGCAGCATGGCACTTCGGACGGCCTGTTCGCGCGAGGTGCGCTCGAAGAAAGGCGCAAAGAAGGCTGCGTCCTGCCGATTGTCGGAGAAGACGAGGAGATTGCGCCCACCCATGGGTGGGCTATTTCCCCTATCCCTCGGAGGCATCGCCTCCAGAAGGGTCTGTGCAGCGACGGCGGCAATGGCTTCGTCACCCGGACGCACCGTAGTCACGGGTTCGTTGTAGCGTGTCGAGTGATGGTTGCAGGCGGCGCACCGGGTCAGGTAGCGAGCGCCGTCATCGGGGTCTTCCTGGAGCTGAACATCCTCGAGGGCAACGGCGCCAGCGTCGCCCGGCTCCATGGGGCGCCCGGTAAGAGGATCGACGTGCAGAATTTGCCCGGGGTTTTGGACGTTGTCACTGTCTTCTTCTTCTGCCGCCATTCCACCGGGAACGAGACGAAGCATTCTCCGCGCGCCCGCCCCGGGCGTCGGATGGAGACCGACAGGGCCTTCCCATGCTTCGATGTATGGCTCGCCACAGTTTCGGCAGACATAGAGCTCAAAAGCGGGGCGATCGTCGGAGCCGTGCTCAGCCCCGATGACGACTTCGCCAAGGCTTTCCGGCTCGCCCGACATGAGGGTGATGCCGGTGCGGTCCGGGGCGCGAGAGATCAAGTGGTATCGCGCCGGAAGCAGGGGGAAGACAGCAGTATCCGCGCTCACGGCTAGAACACCGACAGCAATGAGGCCCACAAGGGCGGGAACGGGGTCGTCCTCGGCACTCGGGAAGACTTCGCGCGCCAGCAGTTCGATCGCAACGGCGCCGCCCTCAAGCCGATGCGCGATCTGGTGGATCTCTTCGAACCCCGAAAGGCGGTCGATCAGGGCATCGCCGACGGACGGTCCGTCGTCCAGTTGCAGTTCCGGCAGGCCCAAGAGGGTGGCCTCGAAATTCCAATCCTCGATGGTCAGAAGTGTGTCGTTCTGCGTCGCATTCCTAGCAGCCTCGGCGAGGGCGCCGGCTTCAGCCCACCTGCGGGGCGTCAGTCCGCTGGGCTTGGGCGACTGCTTGAGTCTCGGATGAGCCTTTCGCTTGGAGGTGATTACGGCAGGCTCGCCCGCAAACGGCTCGCCGAACAGGCGGGAGGCGAAGTGGGCAAGCTCCGCCTTGCGTCCCGGATCGAGCGACGCCGAGGTGCCTACGCATCGGACCTGGCCGTCGGAAATGCCGAGATGAGCTTTAAGGCGCCTCAGCAGGAAGGCTACCTCGATTGCTTGCGCGCCGGCATATGTGTGGATCTCGTCAAGAACGATCCACCGCAGATCGGCCCCCGTGAGGAGTCGCCGGTTCGTGGGCAGCAGGAGGATGTGCTCCAGCATGGCGTAGTTCGTGATAAGGATGTGGGGTGGCGCGGTACGCATTTCAGCCCGTGAGAGCAGCCAGTTGTCGGGCACGAGGGCATCGTCACCGAAGGCCTCGACGAAGCTTGGCGTCGAGCGCAGTCGAGTCATCTCCTCTTCGCGGGTGGCGCGCGACTTCACCTGGCCTGTATAGCGACCGATCGTGATCCCCGGATCACCGAGGTCACGGAAAAGGAGTTGCGCGATCCGGCCGAGTTGATCGTTTGCCAGCGCATTGAGCGGGTAGACCAGAATGGCGCGAACGCCGGGACGGCTGAGGTCGCCTTGCGAGAGAATGTCGTTGACGAGAGGATAGAGAAAGCTCTCAGTCTTGCCCGACCCGGTGCCGGTGGCGACGAGGTAGTTCTCATCTCGCAGGATCGCCTTCTCCTGATGCGCATGGAGCGGTCGGTCCCAAAGGAAAGGCGCGTTGTTGCCGAACGCTTCCCAGCCGGTGGCAAGGATGCCCTGCGCATGTAGCTCGGCGAGGCTGCGTCCTTTTTCGAAGTCAGGCAGGGTCTCGACGTAGGGGCCCTTCACGAAGTCCAGGGCACCGATTCCCTTGCGCAGTTCCTCGGCGAGCTTGGGTGCGCGGATCTCGTTGATCGGCGACGACGTGGCAACGAACCGGGCCAGAATGCCATTGAGCTCATCACGGAATTTATTGGGATTCAGAATAGTCATGTCGTAATGAGGTGTTGCTGTATCACATGCGCCCAGAGTGCGCGAAAATAGACGAAGAATTCAATACCGGCACGCAGCATCATCGTCAGAGCGCGACCCACTTCCTCACGCGGAAGGCCGGTGCGGAAGACGATGTCGTCGATATAGTCCGTGGCCCTGTGGGCAGCACAGGCACGCGCAAAACGCTCGACCTGCGCCGCGATGCGCGCAGGCAACGGGTCTCCGCCACCATTGTTGTCGAAAGACCGGATCTGGTCGAGGCCTTCTATGTGCGCGCCACAAATCAGTTTCGTAGCGCCGGCTATCGGGCCATCGCCGACGAGAGCGTGGAGATCGGTGTCGCCGACTCTGAAGCGAAGCGCACGAAAGGCATGCTGAAGTGCGTCCACTCCGAGCCCCGCCGGAAGGCTAGTGTCCGAGCCCACCCTGATCAGCCAATCTGCGAGCGGCGTATCGCCTTCGAGAGGTGGTAGCGGCTCCGGCGGTTCGATATCACCCATTCGGGCGAGCGCCGACAGCCCTGAATCCTCCTTGAGCCCTGAGAATGCAGTAGCCGGTGCCTCGAAGATCCACGGAGCGACACCGATCAGGTCGTTGCGTGGAGGCTGACCATCCGGTCTTACGATGTTCAGGACAGGCTTGATGGACCCGACCGTTCTCGAGGCGCCTACGACAGCGAAGATTGAGCGATAGGCTGGAGCGAGAGCGGTGCCGAGCTGACCGGAGAGACTCTCCGGCTCGGGATCAGCTAGGAAGCTAGCAAGACGAACCAGCGTGGACAGGTCGAGGGATGCAGGCGCACCGGCAAGACCAAGGACAATGGGGGCATCGTTCGCATCCAAAAGGGGGGAAAGGTCTTCGCTCAAGCTGCGCAGCGAAAACAGAACACGTGCAGGTGCCGGGAGGGTGTCGCGGACGAAACGTACGGTCAGCTTTCCGGTGTGATAGTCGCTTGTTGCTGTTATGCCTGCGATTGGCGGGAGAGCCGTTGGGTTTCGGCCGAAGGCATACTCCCCTTCGAAAGGTTTGCTTGAAAGCGGTTCGACCCGCACGCGCAAGGCATCGTATTTTTGCTGCGGCACGATCGAGAGCGTGATCTCGTCTTCCGATTCTTCAACCGCGATCTCAGCCGGATCGTCTGTGCGCCTCAGACGAGCAAGGAGTTCAATCCGTCCATTGGCGCGTCGAATGGCGATCCGGTCGTCACCACAATCCGTGGACTCGAGCTCGGCGGCGCTGATTTCGATTGTCTGGCGCTGAAGGAAAGGCCTGCGCCGCTCATGCCCGAATACCAGAAGGCTTGACTCGCGGTCGGGCGAACGCAGGAGAAAGGTGTCGTGGCGATTATCATAGCCGAGTGTCACGGTAGCTCCACGTGGAACGAAAACGCGGTCACCCTGAAGAATTCGGCAATGCCATAGTTTCTCGCTACGCGCGACGAGATGAAATTCATGAACCCGCCCCGGTCCAGAAAGACCAAGGATCGGCACTTCGACATCGGAGCGAGGATCGACGGAAACGAGTCCGTCTAGGATACGGAGACCGGCGCTGCGAGCAGGATCCAGATTCGCAGGAATAGCGACATCGGTAAGATCGCGTTCCGGCGCTGAAACTCCGGGCCAAATCCATGAAGTCGTCGACAGTTCCGCTCGTGCATCCGGGTCACCTGCCGCACCCGGAGCCAGAAGCTCAAAGGTGACCTCACTGGGAGAGCCGGGTTGATCGAAGCCCATCTGCGAGAACGGAAGTCGAGCATCGCCATCGGCCCCGACCTCGATGCTGATGAAGCGGGTTTCATCTCCGGTCCGGGCCCGGACAATCCGAGCTCGGCCACCGATTTCCGGATCGATAGTGATTAAGAGGGTGCCGTCGCAAGCATAGAGCGCACGCGAGCCGTCTCGGCCGAGAACGGAACCATCGATCCAGACCGCCGCCTCGCGCGGCGCAGAGATAGTCAACGATCCACGCTCGGGAAATGTCAGTGTCTCTCCCCTACTGATCCACGCCGCCATTACCATCGGGTCCGCGGTCGGAATGGCGTCACCGAAGGAGGGACTGGTGAAAGCTGAGCGGGACAGGACAACAAAGTGTTCTGCGGCGGCTTCGAAATCGCTGTCTTCGGGAGGTATCCGGCTGAGGAATGACCCACTGTCCGCGTCGAAGATCAGTACCTCGTCGGCCGCCGGAGCAAAGGGAATCTCCTGCTGAACAATGCCGGCGCGCCAAGTTACGCGATCGGGCCATGGGGCAGGAACACGAATGCGCTGTCCGCCTAAGACCTGGGTAGGAAATGCGCCGAATTGGATGCTCTGCAACTGGCGAGATGCCTCAACTTGCAGTCCAAGCCGGTCGCCGAACCAGAATAGGCGAGGCAGGCCAACAAGGTCGCGTCGGGTCCGACCATGCAAACGCGTTGCCCGATCATAGGCTGCAAACAGGTGTGCTTCTGCCTCACTCAGTGCCTCGGCGCCTTGCCGCCAGGCTTCGAAACGTCGCGCACAATGAGCAGAGGTATCGAAGAAGATCGCTTCACGAAGACGGGTGAGGTTTGGACATCGCTCCTTCACAACCCGACGCTGCCAATTACGGGCCGCCGACGTATCTTCGATCGCTGGCGACCCAAGATAGAGGGCACCGCCGACGAATGCACGTGCTAGATCATCATGCTGGGACATTGCCGGCCCGAGCGGCGCGAAGAAAAGTGCTGTGGGGTGATTGCCGGAGACCGGAAGTCCAAGCGATCGCGCGGCCGTCCGGAAATGATGCTTGAGCTGATCCCTGGCAGCGACATCGTCAAAGTTTTCGCCGACAAACGCGCTGATGTGAAGGTAGACGTCTTTGGTGCTGACACCATAGTTGTGGGAGAGAGGATATAGAACGGTCCAGACCGCGAGGGTCGGATAGTGGCGGAAGAGTGTCTGAAGCGGGATCTCTTTTGCAGCCCGGATTGCATCGTAAAGAGCCTGCCTTGGTGGCTGAATGTCCACGATGAAGGGTGTTGATCCGCTACCTGTCCAAGATGAGTGGAACAAAGCTTCGACCGCAGAAAGGCGCTCGGCTGCATGAATCTGACCGCCGCCTCCGGCCCTACCGATCTTACATCCGGCTATTTTCTCATACGACACGGAGCCTTCCCGATATAATTGTAGGCGATATTTCTCGCAGGTTGTGCTACTTGCGGTCAAGTAGTTACTGCGGCTCTCCTTGCCGCAGCTGGGAAAATCGTTGGAGATCCTGTCGATCTTGTTGCTATGTAAATGCCCCTTTCTCTTGAGCCGATCACCGCGCGGCGAGTTTCGGACAATCTGGTTTCGGCTGCCTATGGCGCCCGGCATTGCAGCACGCACACGCCGAGTGCGATCAAGCCCGGCAAGATCAGCGACGATCTGAGGAGGGAATTCGAGCGTTGCGGATATGGCTTGCTGACCAAAGAGGTTGGTGTGCGGGGCCCGCTGGAGGTCTACCCGCATCCAGCCCTGGTCGAACTGATGAGCGCCGAGAAACGGCTACCTTACAAGCAGCGGAAGACCCGCAGCTACTGGCCCACGGAAAACCCCGCCCAACCGGCGCACCAACTCTTCGAGATCCGGCGTGTGATCGTCGCCGGCCTCGACCGGGAAATTCCAGGCGCCTTTGACGTTTTGCAGCTTCCTCCGGTCGAGGCACCATCATGGCAATTGAAGGCGTTCGAGGACCTGCTTGACGCGGCCATCTGCACATGGGTCGGGATATGCGCCTTCGAGGGAACTGCCATGCCGTTCGGAGACGAGACCTCGGCGATCTGGATCCCCCAATCAGACCTTCTGGCGTCGCAGCGGGGCCGGCCATGATCGAACTCCTGCGGCAATGGATCGAACACCGTCGGGCGATCCGCCGCCGTTGGCAGGAAGATGCCAGGCGGCTTGCTGCGGTTGACCCGGTCAATGCCTATTATGAGGCGCAGCGAAGGGCCGCGCGCAGCCGAGCACAAGGGAATGCCGGTGACTACTGGCATTGGGCCAAGGTCGCCAGCGAAGTCGCGCGCATCGAACTGCGTGCCGAGATGGACTTCGAGGTCGTCAAGGCGATTGCCGATCAGGAAACCACCAGTCGCCGCTGAACACGTGCGTGGTGCTTCGCGGTCAGTAAATTATTTAGTATTTTCAATCGTTTGGTGAATCTAATAGGTGGGGCGTTGGTTCGATTCCTTTCAACTGCAAAGGCAAGACCCCGAAGGGAACGCTCCTGCCTGACGTCACCTTTACGATCGATTTGCCGGACCGCGATGGCTCGAGGGAGAGGCGGACGACATTTCGAAGCGACTTGCAGATTGAACGGGTAACGAGCACTAACAATGCTATGCGGTCTTGCGGAACGGGTATGCTTGCTCTCCCATTCCGCCCCCAACGTTGAACTTATCAATCAATTGGCGCAGCGTGGCACTCTCGTTGGCCAGCGATGAGGACGCGGCACTCGCCTTCTCGACCATCGCGGCATTCTGCTGGGTCGTTTGATCGAGGCTGTTGATTGCGGTGTTTATCTCCGCAAGGCCCATTGACTGCTCTCGCGACGAAGCGGCAATCGCATCAATGTGCTGGTTCATCGCCACCACGAGTTCGCCTATCTGTTTCAATGCAATGCCTGTTCTTGAGACCAGATCGACCCCGGTCGCCACTTCACCGCTCGATGTTTGAATGAGTGCCTTGATCTCCTTGGCGGCCTTGGCGGACCGCTGCGCTAGTTCGCGAACCTCCTGAGCGACGACCGCGAAACCCTTGCCCGCCTCGCCAGCGCGTGCTGCCTCAACACCTGCGTTCAGCGCAAGCAGATTGGTTTGGAAAGCAATTTCGTCGATAACGCCGATGATATTCGATATCTCGTTCGAGGATTGCTCGATCCGGCTCATCGCTTCGACCGCTTCAGTGACGATCTGACCAGACATCATTGCGCTGGCATTTGCCTCAGCGGCGACCTTGCGGGCCTCCTCGGCGCGCTTGGACGACGAGGTGACGTTGGCCGTGATCTCGTCTAGCGCCGCCGCCGTCTGTTCCAGGGCAGCGGCCTGCTGTTCGGTGCGTTTTGCGAGGTCATTGGCGCTTTGGGCGATCTCGCTCGAGCCATTGTCGATGCCGACTGTCGATCCTGCGACTTTGCTCAACGTGCGACAGAGCTGGGCCACTGCACTGTTGAAGTCGCTTCGCAGCGCTTCGAAATCAGGATCGAATGGTTCGCTGATCTGCGCTGTGAGATCGCCGTCGGCGAGCTTCTTCAGATTTCCGGCCAGCCGATTCGTCGCCTGGGCCATGGCAGCCGCCCGGGCGCGATCGGTTTCCTCACGCCGCCGGCGCTCCCCTTCGGACAGGACACGGTTTGCCTCGATTTCCGCATCAGCGTTGATTTTGGCCAATGCCGTTTTCCTGAAAACCTCGACCGCTCCCGCCATGGCACCGATCTCGTCCGTCCGGTTCGCATAGGGGATGTTTGAGGCCGTGTCGCCCTCGGCAAGCCCGGTCATCGAACGCGTGATCGCCTTGATCGGACGGGATATTTGCACCGCGATATAGGCAATGGCGCCGGCAACGATGGTCAGCACCAGAGCAATCAACCCCCAGCTGCTCCAGAGGATGGTTGCATAGGTCTGCACGCTGCTTTCATACGAGGCATCAGAACCCCTGACGTTGATCTCCAAGAGCTCATTCGCATCCTTCTCCGCGTCCTGCGCCAGAGGTTCCATATCCTTGTAGAAAATGGCCTTGGCAGCATCATTGTCGTTCTTGCGGGATTTCACCAGCATCGCCTCGGCCGCATTCTCGTAATCGGCGGCGCGCCTGCCGATCTGGTCGAGCAAGTCCTTCTCGCGAGGCGACGAGATCAGGGCCCTATAGGCCTCGATTGCTTGCCTCAGCTCCTGCTTTTTCGCCGACACCTGTTGTTCCGCGGCTGCAATTGCCTGATCGCTGATGGACATGATGTGGTTGGCATATGCGAACTTTAATTCCTGGAGCTTGAGTTGCATATTTCGGACCACCGAAACGCTTGGCAGCCAGTTTTTGGCGATCGCGGTCGTGTCCTGATTTACCTGCCGCACGCTGCCAAGAGAGAATAATGCGAAGCCGAGAAAAATAAGTGCGAACGTCAGATTAATGACGACCAGGGAAGTTCGGACGGTAGGCCTGCGCATATTTCGCACTCCTTTGGAACGAAGTCAGGCGATTATTACTTTTGGTGAGCACTTTATTAACTTTAGCTCCCTCTGATTAAGCAATCGTCAAACCCGCATTTGGTGTGATCACGGCCCGACGCAATCTCAAGGCATTCAACCACAATTAGAGGAGATTGCAGAATTTCAGGTGCTTAGGTCAGTTGAATTGTGCGGAGCCGATTCGACCCTGCTCTACTGCATAAAAATTGATGCAACTATCGCCTTCCTATTTGCCAGGCCCGTATACCTCCAAGACACGATCGCATTTCGCAATACATCCCTTTAGGAATGCTAATGTGTTGTACCCACTTGAAATTGCGTGCTCCCGATCTTAGGACCAATTCTGTCGTTCGTTCGATCACCGGTTCTTCAGCATGAAATCGCGTAGACTTTTCGCCAATCGATGCTCGGCTTCCCACGCTAAACTATGACCGCACTCTTCGAATACCTCCGACTGTTCGACGTTTCTCGCAACATTGAGCATTTGCTCACGGACCATAGGCCCAAAGAATTCAGGTGCCCCTATAGTCATCACAGGGAGATCAAGTTTCTCCTTGGAAAGGCGCCGATTGATTTCCGCATTCTTGAGGCCAGCGCGATAAGTCTCAAGGCAGCCGCGGAGACCGCCGGGCGAGGTGAGTCGAGCCACCCATTCGCTGATCGCCGAGTCGTCAATTGCCGTCGGGTTCCAGGTCTCAGCTTTGATCCAGTATTCCCAGAACTCTCTCTCGCGCCCGGTTATGAGCATTTCCGCGAGATGAGGGATCCAGAAAAACGGCAGGTGCCAGTTCCAAACACCTTGCTGACGGTACTGTGCAGTGATATTTTGGGGCGTGAAAAACGAGAGCTCCTCGAGCCCAAGTCCCGACAGCATCATCTCGCAGAACGAAAGCGTCAGAACCCGCTCTCTCTCGGTCGCGGCAAGCGCATACGCAAATTCCGCACCACGATCCTCACCGTGAACGTGAAATTTGTCAAACCCTAGTTGGGTCATCAGTTCAGCCATGTCGCTGGCATTGGCTAGAGAGTCATATCCCTCCTCAGCGGGAGGCTTGTCGGTGTATCCAAATCCCCGAAGATCAGGAGCGACAACGGTAAAATGCTCCGTCAGTAGCGGCATCAGCTTCGCCCAGTAATATGAAGTCTTCGGAGTTCCATGAAGAAGCAACAGCGGCTCCCCCTGACCGGAAGTCACGTAATGCATTCGAATGCCATTAACGCGAGCTCGACTATGCTTAACTGCCTTGCCCGAATGGTCAAATATGTCGACCATTGTTCCTCCTCATGTTCTTTGTTCTGCCAAAATCGGCACTTCCTCCGCTTCAACACCCTCTACCTGACACCCTGCGGCGCATCGTACATCCGTTGGTTCAGGGGCACTTCGCGGACCAAACAGGAGACCCACCCGGACGTGACAAAGCTACTCTCGTCGCGCGAGACATAATGTCGAAGTAAACGGAATCGCACCATCGTTCCGAGAGCGAGTTCTACTTACGGACGAGATGCTGGATCAGTCACGTTACCGCGAAAATCTTCTCAAGCAGATCCTAGCAGGGCGCCTCAACAGAGTGGGAGTACGGCGCGCTTTGTGTCGCATTGAGCGGTCCCCAGGTGACTTCATGGAAGGACGCGTTGACTACGACATGATCAGGCCGCCGTCGACGTTGATCGTCTGGCCCGTAATGTAGGCCGCGTCCGCAGAAGCAAGGAACGAGACCAACGCGGCCACCTCGGCCGGAGTGCCAGCCCGCCCCATCGGGATCCCCTCAACCCATTCGGCCATGAGCTCGCCGGGACCGTATTCGCCGAGCATCTGACCCCAGACACGATCATTGTAGTCCCACATCTCGGTGTGAATGATGCCGGGGCATATGGCGTTTACCGTGATGCCTTCCCGGGCGAGTTCCTTGGCCAGACTTTGCGACAGGCCGACGACACCGAACTTCGATGCGGCGTAGTGCGGAGTGTAAATGAATCCTTGGCGAGCCTGTCCAGACGCGGTATTAATCAGGCGCCCCTTCATGCCGCTTGCACGGAAGCGTCGGATTGCCTCCTGGCAGCAAAGGAAGACGCCCTTCGTGTTAACATCGAGGTTGAGATCCCATTCACGCTCGGTGAGGTTTTCGACCTTTGCGATAGTGATCACGCCAGCATTCTGCACCGACACCGAGATCGCTCCAAGCTTGGCTTCGGCTTCGGCGTAGGCTTCCCGGACTGCCTTCGCATCGGTTACGTCGAGCGCCAGACCAATGATCTCTGCTCCCGTCTCGTTGGCAAGTGCCGCCGCTGCTTCGAGAGTGTCCTTCTCGATAGCTGCGATAGCAACCTTGGCGCCTTCTTCGGCAAAGCGCTTTGCGATGCCTCGGCCGATGCCTTTGTTGCCTCCGGTCACGAAGACGGCTTGGCCTGCGAAACGATTCATGGTCTTTCCTCCATAATGCGCAGCAGGCCGCCGATTAAAATCAAGCCGTGAGCCGTGCTGCTGTGAATTTGTCGGTTACGAGAAGATCGATGATACCAAGCTTCAAGGCGCCAGCGATTGCTTGTGTTTTCGATTCCCCGCCGGCAAGCGCCATTACTCGATCGGTCCTGCGGAGTTCCTCCAGCGTTATCCCGATTACGCGCTCGTTCAGCGGTGTCTCGACAGGCTTTCCATCCTTGTCGTAGAAGCGGTAGGAGATTTCGCCCACTGCGCCAGCGTCCTGCAACATGGCCATTTCCTGGCGAGAGAAGGTGTTGCCGGACCGGGCGAGGAGTTCGGACGGCTCTACGGCGCCGACGCCAACTATCGCGAGGGTGAGCCGACCAAAAAGGTCCATCGTCTCCCGCACCACCGGGTCTGCGAGCATAACCAACTTTGCTTCTCGCGAAGATGTGATCCCTTGCACCAGAAGTAGACGCGGCTCGCCTCCAGTGAGCCTCGCGAGCCGTGCCGTCAGCTGAGTGGCGTGCGTTTGGACGGAAGCGTCGCCCATGCCGCCGAGGATCTGCGCTACGTATTTTGCCTTGCCGTTCTTGAGCGGATGTATGTTGTCCACCATTCGCAGAATGGTCTGGCTCCAGCTGGACACACCGACAATCTCGTCCTGCTGGAACGTGATTTCCAGAAAGTGCGCTGCGGCCTCGCCGATACGGGCCATGATTGCCCCATCGCGATCTTCCGAGCAGTCGACAACAATCGCTTCCGTCAAGCCGTATCGTTCGCGGAGCGCTGTCTCGAGTTCCGCGAAGGTACCTGCGGGAGGAATGACTGTCGTCCTGACAATATCCTCCCGTTCCGCCCGCTTCAGCATGCGTGATACCGTAGCTTGCGACATCCGCATTGTGTCCGCGATCTCTGACTGACGCTTCCCCTCGACGTGGTACATCTGCGCTATGCGCGCGATCAGTCGCAGTTCGTTTACGCGGCCCATATAGATCTCCAAGCATGAATTTTTATTCACTCATAATTGAAGAAGGCCGAACGGTCGAGCGGTAGATCGCTTCCTGCCAGACCGTCAAGCGGGCAACCGCGTCTGACTGATTTGGCGACAGGATGGTAACGGATCGCGGAAGGGCAGCTATCGCAGGGAGATCAGGCCAGACGCCGAGCGAGATCCCAGCGAGGTATGCTGCGCCCAGCGCCGAAGCCTCCGGAGCGTCGCATTGTATGATTTCGTGGTTCAGCGTGTTCGAAACACATTGCATGAGGAAGGTGCTCTTGCTCGCACCGCCGTCCGCGTAAAGCCGACCCAAAGGCGTTGGTGACTGCGAGGATATGGCTTTGAAGACGTCATGAACCTGAAACGCTATAGAGTCCGTTGCTGCGCGTGCCATCTGCGCTCGACTTGTGTTGAAGGTGATTCCAGTGAACGTCGCGCGGGCATCGGACTGCCAGTACGGAGCTCCCAGGCCAACGAAAGCAGGAACGAAACCGGGACCGCCGGGTTCTGCAGTCGCAGCGAGTTCGATCAGCGACTGTACATCTGCCACGCCTAGCATGTCGGCCATCCACGGCAGGGCGGCGGCAGACACCAGTATGTTGCCTTCAAAGGCATAGGTTGCCTGACCGCCGATCGACCAAGCGATCGTGGTGGTAATACCCTGCTGAGGCGCGATGAAGCGGGGCAGGGTCGTCATGACCGAGGACCCTGTACCAAAAGTCACCTTGCCGTCGCCGGGGTTGAATGCGCCGTGACCAAAGAGCGCGGCGTGGCTGTCGCCTATCGCGGACGCGATCGGGATGCCATTCCTGAGGCCCGGTACGTTTTTCGTCACCCCAAACAGTGACGAACTATCTTGGACTTCAGGCAGTGCTGATTTCGCTATGCCGAACAGGTCGCATAGTTCGTCACTCCATACCTGACGTTTGAGATCGTAGAGCTGGCTTCGAGCGGCATTGGCGGAATCGCAGGCGTGGACCGCACCTCCGGTGAAGCAGTGAATGAGCCACGCGTCGATCGTTCCGAGGCGGACGTCGCGGCCAGCGGGTGCTCGGTCGAGCAGCCACTTCTTCTTCGGGCCGGGAAACATGGGATCGATTGGCAATCCGGTGAGGGCCTGAACACGCTCTGCGTATCCCAGTGAGACTAGGTCGCCACACGCGGATGCGGTGCGGCGGCATTGCCAGCTCACGACAGGTCCCAACGCTTCACCAGTCACCGCATCCCACATGGTGACGGATTCACGCTGGTTGGAGATGCCGACGCCAATAATGTCTACTTCTGGACCCGACTGAAGACAGGCGGAAATCGCTTCGAGCACTGAATCCCAAAGACGGGAAGGGCACTGCTCAACCCATCCCGGCTGTGGGTGCTCGATCCCTACCGGAGAGGCGCCACGCGATAGGATCTGTC
Source organism: Rhizobium leucaenae USDA 9039 (assembly GCF_000426285.1). GTDB lineage: Bacteria > Pseudomonadota > Alphaproteobacteria > Rhizobiales > Rhizobiaceae > Rhizobium > Rhizobium leucaenae. The sequence continues at coordinate 22,903 of NZ_AUFB01000036.1, forward strand.
CATCGGTCGACACCAGTACAGCTTTCGAATTCGTCGTGCCCTGATCGATGGCGAGGATGGCAGTATTCATGACGGCTCCGGTATGCAGAAATAGGGGCGCGGCGAATGGGAGGTGTTGCCGCGCCCGGCACGAAATCTGTTCGCGCAGGCTTATGCGCGGGAGGTTTTTCGTGCAATCAAGGCTATCGCGGCTTCCGCTATGGCATTGGGAGACATGCCGAACTCATCCAGCAGGAATTCCGCGGAGCCTGTTGGCGCAAAGATTCCGGGAACACCAAGCATCTTCATCGGCACAGGTGACTCTGCGACCACGATTTCGGCGATCGCCGATCCGAGTCCTCCGAAAGTCGAATGTTCTTCCGCGGTCAGGATGGCGCCAGTATCGCGAGATGCGGCGACAACCGCATCCACGTCGATCGGCCGGACCGTTGCCATGTTGAGGACGCGCGCTTCAGTACCCTGTTCGGCAAGAATGGCGGCCGCCTTCATCATACGATGTGTCAGAGTACCGTTAGCAACGAGCGTAACCGCGTCCCCGTCGCGCAGAAGGTTGGCCTTGCCGAGCGCAAATTTGTGGTCAGCCGGAAGAAGGTCCGGAACGCCGACACGCGAAAGACGCAGGAACACGGGGCCTTCGTAGCTGGCGGCCCACTCGACCGCTGCAGCTGTCTCGATCGAATCGCATGGCGCGACGACGGGAAGATTCGGCAGTACTCGTGTCCAAGCGAAATCTTCGACCGAGTGATGGGTCGGACCCAGTTCGCCGTAAGCCATACCGGAGGAAATTCCGACGATTTTGACGTTGGCGTTCGAGTACGCGATGTCGGCTTTGATTTGCTCGAGGGATCTCCCCGTAAGAAAGCATGCGGCGCCACAAACGAACGGCAGGAGGCCGCCATTGGCAAGACCAGCGCCAACTCCGACCATGTTCTGTTCAGCGATGCCGACGTTAACGAGACGCTCCGGCCACTTCGATTTGAAGCCGCCAAGCTTGGACGAGCCGACGGAGTCGTTACAGACGGCGACTATCTTAGGGTTCTCGGCTCCCAGACGCTCCAGAACGCCGACAAATGCGTCGCGGCAGTCATGGAGCTTCGGTGTCACGGCGTTCATCAAATGGCCTCCGAAAGGTCGGCTACTGCGATCTTATATTGCTCGGCATTAGGTACTCTGTGATGCCAGTCAACGGTGTCCTGCATGAAGGAGATGCCCTGACCCTTGTTGGTGTGGGCGACGATGCAATGAGGGCTGTTTCCACGCTTCTCAAGTGCAGGCACGATTTCGTCCATAGCGTTGCCGTTGATCTCGGTCACATCCCACCCGAAGGCCTCCAGCTTGGAGGGGAAGGGCGCGAGATTATTGGTATCGCTCAACGAAGCTCCCTGCTGGAACCGATTGTGATCGATGATGAGCGTGAGATTGTCGAGGCCGAACTGGGCAGCTGATGCAATTGCCTCCCAGTTGGAACCTTCCTGCATCTCGCCGTCTCCGGTCATGACGTAGGTATGAAACTTCGCTCCGGTCAGTTTTGCCGCTTTTGCCATTCCAACCGCAACCGGAAGACCATGGCCGAGGGGGCCAGTGTTTGTCTCCACTCCGGGAACCTTATTGCAGTTCGGATGTCCATTGAGGCGTGAGTGCGGCTTCAGGAACGTTGAAATCTCGTCCTCGGGAATGAACCCACGTTTCGCCAGTGTCACGTATAGTGCCAAGGCCACATGGCCCTTCGAGAGCACGAACCTATCGCGATCGGGGCGCTTCGGCTCCTGCGGGAAAACCCGCAGCACCCGGAAGTAAAGCGCTGTCAGGATGTCGATAGCGGACATTTCGCCACCGATATGCCCTGCTCCGGCTTCGAATACCGCTTTCAAATCGCGGAGGCGTATCTCACCAGCGATGCGGTCGAGATCGTTCGGCTGCATGTAAACCTCACAGTGAATAAATATTCAATACGTAAAATAATTACACGATGTGAGAATATGTCAAGCGGTTTCCAGTCCGATTTCATGTTGGGTCGCTGCTAAGCGAATAATTATTCCTATTGCGTTGAATATTCCACGTGACTTAGATCGTCCCACTGCAAAGAGCAGGTGGAGGAGTTCAAATGAAAAAAATCGGTAATTCTCATTTCGCGTCTTTCATTGGCGCTGGTGCGTTTTCGCGTCGTAAGATCTTGACTATGGCGGGCTCTGCTGCCCTGGCCATTACGATGCATTCCGCGGTAATGGCGGGCGGTCTGGACAAAAACGACATCCAGCTTGTCACCGTCATCCAGACGAATACTAATCCTTATATGCTCCAGTGGGCCGCGGGCTCGCAAGCGTTCGCTGACTCGGTCGGCCTTCCGCTAAAGACGATCGTGTCGAACGGCGATTCCCAGCAGCAGTTGGCGCAGATCCAAGCGACGATCGCCGCGGGCAAGAAGGTCGTCGTGACCATCAACCCGATCAATAGTGCGGACGTCCCGGCAATCGTCAAGGCGGTCACGCGTTCTGGCGGCTTCATAACGACCCAGTGGAATAAGCCGGAAGGCTATAATCCATGGGATGTTTCGCCGAACTACGTCGCCCATCTCACGTATGACGGCTACTCGGCTGGCAAGTGGACTGGCAAGGCACTCTTCACGGCAATGGGCGGCAAGGGTGGCATCATCGCCTTCAAGGGCGTCCTTGACAGCCCGCCCTCCAAGCAGCGTTACGACGGCATGAATGAGGCTCTGAAGGATTTCACGGGCGTCAAGATCCTCGACACGCAGGCGGCTGGCTGGGATCGCCAGAAGGCCTATGACATCACCAAAACCTTGCTGACCAAGTACGGTGACGAGATCAAGGGTGTATGGGCCGCCAGCGACTCCATGACTCTCGGCGCCTACGCTGCTTTCCAGGACGCAGGCCGACTCGGGGATGTGAAGTTCTCGGGCAATGACAACACTGAGGAAGCTCTAAAGCTGATCGACAGCGGCCCGAACTTTGTCGATACATATTCCTCCGACGGCTACTACAACGGCGCTCTGGGCCTTGCGATGGCCTACGAGGCTGCGATCGGCAAGCTGGACGTGTCGAAGCTGACCAATGATCAACGCGCGGGCAACTACTCGCAGTTCGGCGTCGACAAGACGAATGTCAAGCAGCAGCTCAAGGCGCCGACTGGAGAGGAGATCATGGCAGAGATCAACAAGGGCCTATTCGCCCGCTTCGTTGGACCTGAGCTGAAGTAATCCTCAACGCGGATTGAAGAAAGGCGAGAGAGTCATGTCACGCTCCGATAATCTCATATCCAATGGCCACGGTGCTCTGGTGTCCGCCGGATCCAAGCACAGCTTGAGGAAAGCGAGGAAGGAATGGCTGGGCCCTCTCGTCGCTCTCGCGGTTGTGATCGTCATCCTGTCGGTTCTAAGGCCATCCACCTTCCTTACGTGGGAGAACTTCCGGGCCATCACCGACCAGGCTTCGATCCCGCTCATTCTCGCGATGGGAGCGTCATTCGTCATTCTGATGGGATGCATCGACCTCTCGATCGAAGGAGTGATGGCAACCGCTGCCCTGATTTTCGTTCTTCTTTCGGGTAACAGCGTCAACTCGCTGGATCTCGGAATAGGAGCGCCATTGATCGCGCTTCTCGCGGGAACCGTGATGGGGCTGCTTACTGGCCTCATTCACACCGTGTTCCGTGTCCCGTCATTCATGGTGTCTCTAGGAACCTGGTTCATCGGCCTTGGTATCGCGACCGTCCTTTTCGGCGACTCCGTTCCACAGCTATCCGGCGACCTGACGCGCTCCTGGGCGAGCGCTTCGCCGCTCGGCGTGTCAAACGCTTTTGTTGTCGCCGTGGTTTTTGTGCTAGTCGCCAAGTTCGTTAGCGACAACACGTCGATGGGACGCTTCACCTATGCGATCGGCGCCGATGAAAGCATCGCGTCGCTGAATGCGGTCCCGGTCAACCGATACAAGGTCTACGTCTTTGCACTCGCGGGCTTCTGCAGCGCCCTGGCGGGCGTGATCGGCAGCAGCCGACTTGGCGTCGGCGTCGTCGACCTCGGCAGTGGCCAGCTCTTCCAGACGATCGCCGCTGTCGTCATCGGCGGGACTTTGCTTTCCGGAGGCAAGGGTGGTGTCATCAACTCTATCTGCGGGGTACTGCTCGTGGTCGTAATCAACAATGGCCTCATCCTCATGGGAGTGAGCCCTGTCTTCCAGCGTGCGGTCTCGGGCCTCGTCATCGTAGTCGCCGTGGTCGCCACCGCATTCAACCAGCGTTCGCGTCTGCGGATCGTCAAGTAGGAGATCGGCCATGCAGGGGACAGTTCCATTCTCTCTTCGCAACGTGTCGAAGAGCTTCGGCCCGGTGAGGGCGCTGAACAATGTCAGCCTCAGCATCAGAGCCAATGAAGTGGTCGGCCTGATTGGTGAGAACGGCGCGGGGAAGTCTAGCCTGCTCAAGGTTCTTTCTGGCACCTACCAGCCGGACACAGGTGATATTCTCGTCGGCGGACAGAAGCGGACATTCACCAACCCTGCTGCCGCGGCCTCCGCGGGCATTGGCGTCGTCCATCAGGAGCAGTCTCTCGTCACCAACCTTTCGGTCGCGGAAAACATCCTGATATCGACCCGCGCAACAATGTCAGGCAACAAAGACGGCAAGGTTCGCTTCGGCATCTACAACTGGCGCAAGATCAACGACGACGCCGCGGAAATCCTGGAGCGCATCGGCTCGACAATTGACCCGAAATCGAAGGTGGAAGACCTGTCTTTTGCCGATCGGCAGATGGTCGAAATCGCCAAGGCCCTTCAGATTACTAGGCAGCCGGGCGTGCAACCGATCATTGTCCTCGACGAGCCGACGTCTGTTCTTGAAGACAACGATATCCAGCAGCTCGAGCACGAAGTCAGGCGTCTGAAGGAAATCGGGTCCGTTATCTTCGTGTCCCATCGCCTCGACGAGGTGATGAAGTTCTGCGACCGGATCTGTGTGATGCGGAATGGCGAAGTGGTCGGCGAGCGTCTAACAAGTGAGGTGAACGAAGACGAGTTGTTCCGGCTGATGACGGGGCGACACGCTGAGACGACTTCGCGCGAGCGCAAGAAATCGTTTAGCGACAGCGCGGTTGTCCTCGATCTCGAACGCCTTGAGGCAAAGGGTAAGTTCTCCGGGATCTCTTTGAAGGTCCGAAGCGGAGAGATCCATGCTCTCGTGGGTACGAACCATTCTGGTCGCGAAGAAGTCTGCCGAGCAGTCTTCGGCGCCGAAGAGTTCGATGCCGGAACCGTCCGATACAACGGAAAGGTCGTTTCGCGACCAAGCTTGCGGGGAAGTGCCTATGGCGGGATCGCTTATCTCCCCTCCGAGCGAAAGGTCGAGAGCATGGTGGCGGGAATGACCGTTGCCGAGAACCTCCAGCTGACGCATCGGGGTGAACACGCATCCGCGATCTTCGTTAGTCCGGGTGCTCGGCGTGAAAAGACCAAGGAATGGATTTCGAAGCTGAGCATCCGGCCTCCAATTCCGGACGCGGACATCGCTTCCCTCAGCGGCGGCAATCAGCAGAAGGTAGTCCTTGCGAAGTGGCTCGAGGATCCGAAGCTTTCCTTGCTCATCCTCGACCATCCTACCCGAGGCATCGATCCCGGTGCGCGCGAGGACGTCAGTAAGCAGGTTTTCGCAGCATGCGAAAAGGGCGCCGCAGTGCTGTTGATCGCTGACACGCTAGAAGAAGCGATTTCTCTGGCTGATACCATCACCGTTATGCGCGATGGTGAGATCACCGCCACGTTCGACCTCAACTCTGGTTCGATCCCGACCCATGCCGAACTTGTGGGGAAAATGATATGACAATGGAGGTTACCCAGGTGAACTCGCCCGCGGACATGTCGAAAGCCAAGATCGGCTCCGCAAATCTCAAGGCGTTCGCGCCACTCGCCGTGCTGCTGATCCTTCTTGGCATCATCTCTATCTTTCAGCCGACTTTTGTTGGCGGCGTAGGTCTTGAGATCCTAGCCTACCAGGCAATTCCGATCCTGTTGCTAGGCTTGGGCCAGTTCGGCGTAATCCAGCTCGGCCGCATCGATCTCTCGAGTGCGACTGTGGCGGTGCTCGCTTCGGTCTCGGTCGCCCAGCTCCTGGAACCGCTCGGCATGTTCGCTCCGATCGCCACGATCGGCATCGGTGCAGCAGCCGGGTTCGCCAACGGCATGGTCATCAACTACTTTCAGGTACCATCGTTCGCCGTCACGCTTGGTGCTATCGGTGTCTGGCAATCGCTTTCGCTTGTGATCGCAAAAGAGACTACTGTGTACGTCTCCGCAAATGGCGAAATCATCGACTGGCTCGACAGCTTCCAGATTGGCGGATACTCCGCTGCCGTCTTCATTGGCCTCTTGCTTGCCGTCGTGGCATGGGCTGTGATGCGCTGGACCCGTTTCGGCACCTTTGTGAAGGCAATGGGCCTTAATGAGCGGGCCTCGATCATGTCCGGAGTCCCGACCGCCGCCGTGACAGTGGCGGTGTTCACGATCTCCGGCGCGTTCGCGGCCCTCGCTGGAATCGTCCTGACTGCGCAGCAGGGAACCGCTTCCGCGTCCGGGCTCGGTGTGGGTCTGCTCCTGCCGTCCATCGCGGCGACGATCTGTGGCGGCGTGGCCCTGACTGGTGGCGTCGGTAGCGCGCTCAACGTCATCGTTGGATCCATGATCATCGCACTCATCCCGGTTGGCAGCTCTGTGGTCGGCATCGATCCGCGTTACCAGCAGATCGTATACGGCCTGGTCGTCATCCTAGCAGTGATTCTGACGATCGACCGCACCAAACTCAAATTCGTGAAATAACAAGCCTAGACGGGAGATTTCCGTGACTACTTTCGAAGAGCTTGAACCCAAGGAAGTGTTCAATCATTTCGCCGCTCTTTCTGCGATCCCGCGCGGTTCGCAAAACGAGAAGCAGGTCAGCGACTACATCGTGAATTTCGCTAGAGAGCGGTCTCTCGAAGCGTATCAGGACAAGATGTACAACGTACTTGTCAAGAAACCTGGCACTCCCGGCTATGAAAATGCGCCCGTACTCATTCTTCACGGCCACATGGACATGGTGTGCGAGAAGGACCCGGGCGTGGAGCACGACTTCACAAAGGACGGCATCAAGCTGATTGTCGACGGCGACTATATCCGTGCGGACCGGACATCTCTCGGCGCTGACAACGGCATTGGTTGCTCCTTCATCCTAGCGTTACTGGACTCCAAGGATATTCCCCATCCTCCATTGGAAGCCGTAATGACGGTTATGGAGGAGATGGGCAAGGTCGGCGCATCCGAGTTCGACGTCTCCCAGCTCGAGGGCACTCGGATGGTCGACTTCAACTGGGTGACCGACGAGCAGATCCTTGCGGGTTGCGCGGGCGACATTTCCTGCACCATCGATGTCAATGCTGAATGGGTGACCACTCCCCAGAACACGCAGGCACTCTCACTCAGCATCGGCGGGCTGCTCGGAGGACATTGCGAATTTGACATCCACCTCGAGCGAGCCAACGGCATTGTGGTTCTGGCGCGCATCCTCAACTCACTGGCGAAGACGTACGACGTCCGGATTGCCCGCTTTGAGGGTGGGGCCCAGAACAACGTCATCCCAGCACATGGCGAACTCGTGCTCGTGGTTCAGAAAGCCGATAAAGCCGCAATTCTGGATGCTATCAAGGAGCTTGAAGCGACGCTCAAGAACGAGTTCTTGGTCGCCGATCCGGGTCTGAAGGTCACTGTAACTGACGCAGAACTTTCATCCCGGATCTATTCGCAGACAGCAACCCGCCGTGTCGGCCGCATTGCGGCTCTTCTGCCCAATGGCGTCATCAGCATGAGCAGGTCCATCGACGGCCTCGTGGAGAGTTCAAGCAACCTCGGGACCGTGCGTGCGACCGACGACGGATTGACTTTCACCTGCACGATTACGGCGGGTGTGTCCTCGCGAAAGCACGACATCTTTGAACGCATACGTGAGCTGGCCGAGATGGCCGGCGGCGGAACGGAGTTCAAGCAGTTCGGACTGGACGCCCCGGAGTTTCCGCCGACCCGGAACTCGAAATCTGTTCCGGCAGCCGTAGCGGCTTTCAAGACTGTCCACGGTCGCGAACCAGAAGTTCTTGTATCCTCCTGCAGCCTCGAGCTCGGCTTTTTCGTCAACCGCATCCCTGGACTGGATACGGTGGGCATTGGAACCGAACTGCAGCACCTGCACTCGACGAAGGAGCGCGTGAGCCATCCGTCGGTGGCACGGTCGTGGAAGGTTGTCCGGGACTTCGTGGGACGCTTGAAGGACTGATTCAGGGATTTGGCCCGATGGACTGGCGAGGCTTGTTCGCCAGCCAACATTCTTCATTCTCGAAATGGAACCGTCGAAGATATCCTCGGCTACCGCCGAGTGCGTTCGAGTGTCCTCTTCCGACAATATTGATGAGGTTAGTTAGATGGAACACCGTGTCCGGCCGCTGCTCGTCGGCAATTGGAAGATGAACGGAATGATCTCGTCCCTGGACGAGCTCGCTCAGACGGCATCGAGAAGTGTCGATTTGTCTCTTTTCGTCGACATGGTCATCTGCCCGCCTCTGACCTTGGTTCGTTCCGCTGTAGAGGGCGTCGCCACATCGCTGCTCGAAATCGGCGCACAGGACTGCAGCGACGAACAGACAGGCGCATTCACGGGAGACGTCTCCGCGGCCATGCTCGCCAATTGCGGGGCAAAGTGGGTTATCATTGGTCACTCCGAGCGACGGACACTGAGATCAGAAACCAGCGCCGTTGTGTGCCGGAAGGTCCGCCAGGCACTGTCAGCGGGGGTCACTCCGATCGTTTGTATCGGAGAGACCGAAAGTGAAATGCACGAGGGGCGTACGCTCCAAGTTCTCTCGGAGCAGTTGACAGCTTCTCTGCCTTCGGAGGCGGGGCAAGGCGACTTCGTCGTAGCGTATGAGCCAGTGTGGGCAATAGGGAGTGGCAAGACTCCGACAGTCGACCAAATTGCCGGCGTGCACCAATTTATACGGAATTGGTTGGATGCACAGTTTGCCGACCACGGCCCGAAGACGCGGTTGCTTTACGGCGGATCCGTCAAGGCGGAGAACGCCCGCGAAATCATTACCTGCGAGAATGTAAGTGGTGCTCTTGTCGGAGGTGCGAGCTTGAAAGCGGCCAGCTTCCTGGCAATCGCGGATGCCCTCTGCGTTTCCTAGTCCACATTTCCTCTCGCAGCGGCCGCTGCTGTTGACAGTCTGTCTCGCTTCATTCGCAATTGGGAGAACGGGCGCTTGAGAACTCCGCCATTTGTCTCCTTTGCTGATATCGTTCTCAGGGCGGGAAGCGATTCCCCGCCGGCGGTATCGGGAAGATCCGGAACCCGCGAGCGCTTCCGGCAGCAGCCGGGGAGGTTAGCAGATTCGATAAAATGCCGGAGACGATGATATAGTCCGGATGGAAGAGAGCACGCACAAAGGCGCTGCGCAGCTACAGCGTTCGAATGCTTGTTCGCCCAAGGCTAAGTGGTGGCTCGTCATGATCCTGTACGGCGCGGTTTGGGGCTAACCCTTTAAAGGCAGAGAGATGGCATTTTCCCTAATTGAAGATGCAATCGCCGCTATCGGTCGTGGTGAGATCATCCTCGTCGCCGGCAACCGCCACAGAGAAAACGAGGGCGACCTCGTCATCGCATCGGAACTGGTCACTTCAGAAGCGATCCCATGATGAATAATGCGCGGCCTGATCTGCGTACTGAACCGCAGCGTGTTTGGCCGAGGCCATTTTGCCTAAGCTATGCGGCCACGGCTGCTTCGTCCAACGTAGTACCGCTCTTCAGCTTCGGCTGGCGGTGTATTCGCGATGGACTTCAGAAGTCGTCGGTGGTTGAACCAGTCGGCCATTCCATGGTGGCGAATTCCACCGTTTCAAAGCTCTTCCATGGTCCACGCGATTGATCGTTCATGAACACAAATTTCTCATTTCAATATTCTTCGACATTTCATGCCGCTACCAACGCATTTTGTAGTAGCTACCGGAGGGCAGCTAGTATCTTCTGGGATAGGATCCCAACATGCGGATATCATCCCTCGATACTAACTGCGCAAGCTGTGATTCAGCCTCAACGTGTCCGGCGAAATCAATCACGTATTGATGGATGTCCAACCGTTCGCACGTAGGGCGCTCGTAGATATTGAGGATGGACAGCCCTGAATTCACAAAAGTCGCAAGCTGCGAGCTGATCGACGCTTCGTCGCTACGAAGCACAATCGTCGTTCTGTCGAAGCCGGTCGGCCGGGCGATATCTTTGCCAAGAACCCACCAACGCGTAACGTTGTGGAGACCCTCTTCGATACCGGTGCGGAGTTCCTGGAGGTTGTAAAGTTTTGCGCCCAGGCCCGGCCCGAAAGCTGCAAGCTTTGGTGAATTCTCCTCGGCGACATAAGCAACGGTGCCCAGGCGACTCTCACGCTCCACTCCCGGCATGTTCTCGTCGATCCAAGCCCTGACCTCTTGCAGAGCCACGGGATGACCGAGCACCTTTGTTATCGACGAGAAAGTGGCGTCTTTGCTCGCGATCAGGCTGTAGCTTAACATGCGGGGATATTCCGCAATAACCGTAACCGAGGGGAGAGCAAGAATTTGATCGAGATATGGAGTGGTCCCGACTAGAGAGGTCGTAACCGGTGCACAGATAGCGTCAACCATTCCCGATGCGTACGCCTCGAAGAGGCCATCCTTAAAGGGTACCAGTCCAGGACCGTTGCTGAAGAGCTCAAGTGTTGCTTGATGTGTCCAGGTCCCCTCGGGCCCAATGAAGCCAACTTTTTTGATATCGGATGCATCAATGATCGGCGGCTGCCGAATTAACTTGTTCATTCCCATGTCCCGGTTGCGCAGCTCATACTGCGGGTGCTTCCATCGTTCGCTAAATGGATAACGAGGCATCTCGGGCGGTTCAATTCGTTTGAAAATATTTTAATCTCATGAAAATCGCGTCAGTTTCGCAGGCTAGATATAAACGACGAATACTCCGCTGGCGCCTGACGCAGGTTTTCACGTCCATGGATGCCGCTGCCGTCGAATAACCAAGGTATCGGATGGCTTCAGTTCGACGACCTCATCGGCATAGCGGAACGACATTTGATCTTCCAATATGTAAGTCGCAGGTATTCAGATGTGCTGATATCCGGGGACTTCATCTGTCACTGTGAGGAGGCATGGCTCCACACCGTTTCCCTCGACGACATCCTGGTCGGTAGGGCGGTTCACCTCGGGAGCAGCAGAAATGTCGATTAGACAAAGCAATATTATGCGAAGACGCTAATGCTGCGAGGGAGTTTGTGAAGGAAGCATCGCCACCCTATTGTTGACGCGAATTTCCGAACGTTTCGTGTGGGCTACTTCACCGTTCTCGACGCTGGCACACGCGGGTGCGACCCTCGCTGTGCCGGTGTTTCGCGACGTCACAGGAGCCGAACGGTGACGAGCGCAGTCCCTTATCAATAGGCTTACGCCAACTTGTGCGTGAGCCCTGCGCCACGAGCCCACGCGTGAAGCAGCTGGCTCGTGGCGGTTAGCATCACAGCAGTTCACCGATTGCCTGGGACGCCAGATCAACCTGTTCGATACGCAGGCCCGCGAGATTTACGCGACCAGAGTCAGGCATGTAGATGCCATGAACCTCTCGGAGGTGCGTGACGTTCTCGGGCGTGACCGGGAGAAGTGAAAACATTCCTTCCTGGCCTGCGACAGCGGAAAGTCGAGGGGCGTAGATGGAAAGCCGGTCTGCCAGCGCTGTTCTGATTTCAGAGACCCGGCTTCGCATCGAGGCAAGTTCGTCGATCCACAGCTTTCGACGGCCCGGATCGCCAAGCACAGCCGCCACAATGGCCGCACCGTGAGCAGGTGGCATCGAATAGCTGGCGCGCGCATGGTACGCGAAATTAGCGACGCCTTTGTTCAGGTCTGTTGCCGAGTTGCCCAACACGAATGCCGCGCCGGTTCGCTCACGATAAAGCGAGAAGGACTTGGAGCATGATATGGCCACGATGGCCTCATCCGCTGCATTCAACACGATCAGCATGCCTTCGGCATCCTGTACAAAGCCGCGTCCCAAACCTTGATAGGCGTTATCGAATAGCGGGATGAGGCCTTTCCGCGCGACTACCTCAGCAATCGCCGACCAAGCCTCTTTCGAAATAGCTGCTCCGGTCGGATTGTGGCAGCTTGCATGCAGTAGGATTGCGTCGCCTGATTGTGCGCTCTCAAAGGCAGAAAGCATCTCATCGACATGGACGGCTTGGCTCCGGGGATCGAAGAAGCGATACGTCTTAATGCTCAAGCCAACCGTCCCGAAGATCGCATTATGGTTTGCCCAGGTCGGTGTTCCAATCCAAATGGTCCGGTCCTTGTCATGGGCGAGGATTTCAGCGCTAAGACGCAATGCAGCAGTTCCACCCGGCGTCTGCACCCCAGCCAGTTTCTCGGTCACCGTTCCTTCGCCGAACACCTCGTGTGTCAAAAGCGATACGAATGACGGATCACCCTCGGGACCGATGTAGGACTTTGTGTCCTGAGTTTCCCACAGATGATGCTCTGCGGACTTGACCGCTGCCATGACAGGAGTCCTACCGGTTCCGTCCCGGTATACACCTACGCCGAGATCGATCTTATCGAGACGCTCATTGCTCGCGAATTTCTTGAGAAGGGCAAGCAGGGGGTCTGGTTTCCGGTCAGGCAATCCTGCCAAAAGGTACTGCTTAGTCACGCTTTTCCTCCTATTCTATAAAGAAACCGGTCACCTTCGCTCAACGCCGGCAAGGACGCTCAGGCTGCCTCCTGAAGCGCCTGGTCCACGCTACGTTAAGCGCATCAGAGCGGACGCTGGCAATCGTTAGGAAAATATTTTCCTGTGATGAAATGCTCAGAGGTCCGCCCGTGAGTTTCATGACGGGAAAATATTTTCCAGACAATTGATCTCGTGGCGGATTGCCGTAACCTCTCCAAAAATCGGCCAAAAGGCTGCATCGAAAAAAACAATGGGAACTGAACAAGGGAACTCACAAAGACGGCGACGCTTTTCTGGCAGGATCGTCAGGAAGATCTCACGTCCAAATGGAATAGCTGGGTAGCCAGCAACTAAATCTCCTCCCGCACCTTGCGAGACGTCCCTGCCAGCAGGCGTCTCGCTTTTTTGTGATGCATGACATGACTGCTCGATCCGTAGCCCGCCTACAAACTTGGCCTGAAGAAATCCGGTCTACGACGAAGCTGTCTTGGCCACTCATCCTTGGTCAAATCGCTCAGCGTCTGATGCTCATCATCAACGTTGTCATGATAGGCCATCTAGGTGCGAAGGAACTGGCCTCTGGTACGCTGGCAATGGCCATGCTTAACCCGATACTGCTGTGCACAGGCGGCATCTTGACAGCTGTGGCTCCGCTCACGGCCCAGGCAATTGGGGCAGGGGATAAATCGGGCGGTCGCGCCTTCTTCCAACAGGGTATGTGGCTCAGCGTAATCCTGTCATGTCTCGCGGTTCCGCTGCTCTATAATACGGGAACGGCGCTTGAATTCCTGGGGCAGTCTCCTGAGCTGTCACGGCAGGCAGGAGAGTTTGCGAAAGCACTTTGCTTCATGCTTCCACCTTATATGGTGATGCTTGTGGCAAGAAATTTTCTTGCCGCACACGGCCAGACTGTTGTGACTTTGGCGATCCTGGTGGCCGGCGCCGCATTGAACTTTGCCATCTGCTACCTGATCGTTGAGAACGTCTGGGGCTTAGGGCAATACGGCCTGTTTGGGATCGGCCTGTCTACGGCATTGGCCAATCTTGCCATCGCGGTGGCGCTTCTGTTCTACATTTCGTCGAATCCACACACCAACGTTGTTGCTCCCTACCGCGGTCTTCACCGGATGGACCTTCTTTCGCTCAAGGCAGTCTCCATCGTCGGGACACCTATTGGGGCAGCCACCCTTCTCGAAGTGGCATTCTTCAGCGCAAGTTCTCTCCTGATGGGTTATCAAGGCGACGCTGTGCTGGCTGCCTATGCTCTGTCGGGACAGCTCAACGGTCTCGCATTTGCGATGCCAACAGGGATCGGCGTTGCGGCGATGGTGCGCGTTGGCTGGGCCTACGGCGCGCGAAGTTGGATCGCGATGCAAAGGGCGTGCTTTGCAGCAATAGGTTTGGGCGTCGGGACGGGATTGTGTGTTGGGCTCATGTACGCCATGTTTCCGAGCCTTTTTATCTCCATCTTTATCGACGTCACCGTTGCCGAAAACGATGCTGTTGTGAGGATAGCCACGCTATTTTTGTATATAGTGGCGACCCTGCAGCTCGTGGACGCAGTCCAAGCTATCGTTTCGAATGTCCTACGCGGCATGTCCGATACCTTTGTACCCTGCTTCTGGTCCTGACCGGATACTGGATTTTCGGCTTTCCGGTGTCCGTTATACTATCAGGTCCTGCAGGATACGGTGGAACGGGCGTTTACATTGGCCTATTGATTGGCGTTGTTGTGGTCGCGGTGGCACTCACTGGAAGGCTGTTGTACCACCTCGGCGAAATGAAAGAGGCAGCGGAGCGAGCGTTCCTTCCGGCTTTCCCACATGAGCTGCCTGTCGTTCTAGAGCATTTCATGTTTTGTTTGAAGCGTATCCGGCATTGACAAGATAGTTGGTGCACTCGTCTGGATCGATTGTCTGGACGAGTGAGCCGAGATATCGCCAGGTGTCGTCGACGGTGCGCTTTTGCGCTTTTCGCATCCAATGCTTGATCTTGGCGAAGGCCTGCTCGATTGGATTGAGGTCAGGTGAATAAGGCGGCAGAAACCAGAGCCTTGCACCGGCGGCCTTGATCAACTGGCGTATCTGCGCGGATTTGTGGCTACCCAGATTGTCCATGATGACGATGTCGCCTGGTCGCAGCGGCGGGACGAGTTGTTGCTCGACATAGGCCTTGAAA
>NZ_AUFB01000037.1 GCF_000426285.1 Rhizobium leucaenae USDA 9039
AAGATGTCCTCGCCTACATGACCTTTCCCAAGCAGCACTGGACCAAGCTTCACAGCACGAACCCGATTGAGCGATTGAATGGAGAAATCAAGCGAAGGACCGAGGTCGTCGGCATCTTTCCAAACGACGATGCCATCGTCAGGCTCGTCGGCGCTTTGCTTCTGGAGCAAAATGATGAGTGGGCTGTTCAGCGCTCGCGGTACATGACACTGGAAACCATCGCGACAATGAGCGATGATCCGCTCATCAACTTGCCTGCTGCGGCAAGCTGACCCGTTCCCGGCCCTGTCCGGAAAGCTCGACGATCGACCGAGCTACACCACTCCCTGGGACATCATCTACCCGAGCTTCGGAGTAAGAGTTCGTTCGGCATGGCGCGCTAGGCTGTCACGCAAACCGGAGTGGCGTGATGGTGGTCCTAGACAGCGGCCTTTTTTCAAGTTTCGACTGCGGCCAGCGGATGGGGGCGATATTTGTCGCCACCTACCTGGCACAGATCGCGATCGTTGCGGGCCTCTCCGCATCCGTTCGCAGGCCGTCTCGGTATGGTCCGGTTGTGGAAATGATCGACCGTCCGGCATTTTTGATGCGGAGGCGAGTTATCGTTTGGGCGATCTGGGCCTCAATTTTTGCCGTGGTTGCGGCAACCTGCGGCCTTCTGCGGACGACGACGGCAGTTCTTCTCGATTCGAGATCGATCATCGAAACAAGTTGCACCGGCCCTCTGCCCAGCGAGTATCGACTCGATCGCGCCAAACTGAAGATTACCTTCGGGCACGATCCGACCTGGCTCACCAAACGCTTGAGTCCGCCTATCTGGAGGCCACGCAAGTCGATAAGCCCAGAGCGACTTTCATCCGTCTTTTGGGACGCCCCGGGTCGAAAGAGCTTCTCGAGCTCGCACCCGAGGCGATGGCCGATTATTCCCGCTATCGGTCATATTTCGGTTTCGCTAGCATTTGCGGGTGTGCCCTTGCACTGGAATCACTGACTTGAGTCATAATAGTGGTCGGGCGACAGTTCATATCCCTTCAAGAGCTTTCAACCACCAAAAAGCAGATCGATAATCCGATCACATCGGCAGTTCCACTACCGCTCGAATGCTGGGATCGAGCCGCGCTTAGATAAGCGAGCGCCGGCATCCACATATAAACTGCCCATCACCTCTGATTGCGGCGGGCGCATCCTTCTCGCCTGATCCCGCCACTATTCAGTCTGAGGCTTACGCTGGCGCGAAATCGCTCATCGCACCGGTAAAGCGCTTTTGCAACGGAGAGGCATAGGAGCCGCGCTTGCTGGTCGAGAGGCCAAGGGACACCAGTGCTTCCGCCTGTTTGACCGCCACGGCGACGCCGTCGATTACTGGCACCCCGTAGATCTCCTGCAGCTCGCGCGCAAGATCGGTCATGCCGGCGCAGCCGAGCACGATCGCCTCCGCCCCGTCTTCTTCGAGCGCCCGTTCGATTTCCGCCCGCAACTTGCCGATCGCGCCGGAGGCGGCATCCTCGAGTTCCAGCACGGCGATATCGGACGCGCGCACTTTCGCCCGCCCACCCATGCCGTAACGCTGAACGAGATTGTCGATCAGGATGCGCGAACGCTCCAGCGTCGTCACGACCGTGAAGCGCTGGGCGAGAAAGGCGGCGGTCGCCACGGCGGATTCGCAAAGCCCCAGAATGGGGACATCCGAAAACGTCCGTGCGGCTTCGAGGCCGGTATCATCGAAACAGGCGATGATCGCCGCATCGTAACCCATTGTCCGGCGTTCCCTAAGTTCGCTGAGCAAGCCCGGAACGGCAAGCGCTCCGTCATAATATCCCTCGATGGAGGCAGGTCCCATCCGCGACGTGGCGGCGACGATTTCCGTGCCGGATGCGGCGACGGCGCGCGCGGCAATCCCGGCCTTTTCGGTCATCGATGCAGTGGTATTGGGATTGATGAGCAATAAACGCATGATGGTCAGTTCTTCTTGGCCTGCCGGCGGCCGAGCATCACCATGATGCCGAGCGCCACGAGAATGATGGTGAAGGAAAAGAGCGTCGTCACCGTTCCCAATGCATAAAGCACGGGTGTGGTGACGTTGGTGGTCATACCGTAGATTTCGAGAGGTAGCGTGTTGTAGGTGCCCGATGTCATCAAGGTGCGGGCAAACTCGTCATAGGACAGCGTGAAGCCGAACAGACCGACGCCGATCAGACTCGGTGCAATCATTGGCAGTACGACATGGCGGAAGGTCTGCCATGAAGTCGCCCCGAGATCGCGCGCGGCCTCCTCGTAAGCCGGCGAAAAGCGGTTAAAAACGGCAAACATGATCAGCACGCCGAAGGGCAGCGTCCACGTCAAATGCGCGCCGAAAGCCGAGGAATACCATGCCGGAGCAAGACCGCCCTGCTGGAAGACGACGCCGATGCCGAGAGAGATGATGATGGACGGAACCACCAAACTGGCGACCGTCGCGTAAAACAGCAGCGATGCTCCGCGGAAACGGCGGCGGAAGGCAAGGCCGGCCAGCAAGGACACGACGACCGTGACGACCATCACCATCAGCCCGAGCACGAACGATCGGCGGAACGAGGCGCCAAAATCGCCGACCGCCTGCTTCTCGAAGAGGTTTGCGAACCAATGCAGCGAGACGCCGTTTAGCGGAAAGGTCAGACCGCCATCCGGTCCTTGGAAAGAAAGGATGATGACCGCCGAAAGTGGGCCGTAGAGAAACAGCACGAACACGATGAAAAAGATGGCAAGGATGTAGAATTCCAGGCTGCGTTTTTCGCGGTTCATCTCAAAGCTCCTTGCGGATATCGACGACCCGCAGGATGGCGGAAACCATCAGCAGGACGAGGATCAGCAGCACCACCGCGTTGGCAGCCGCAGCCGGATATTGCAGCAGCGACATCTGGTTTTTCATCATCAGCGCGATGGAGGCGCTCTGGCCGCCGGACATGACCTGCACCGTAGAAAAATCCGCCATGACCAGCGTGACGACGAAGATCGTTCCGATCGCCATGCCAGGCTTGGCAAGCGGGATCACGACGTTCCAAAGGACTTGCCAACCGCTGGCTCCGGCGTCGCGGGCGGCTTCGAACAGGGAGCGATCGATGCGCATCAGCGTGTTGAAGATCGGCGTCACCATGAACAGCGTATAGAGATGCACCATGGCAAGCACGACGGCAAAATCGGAATAGAGCAACCATTCGATCGGCTTCGGAATAAGACCCATCTGGATCAGGGTCGAATTGACGAGACCGTTGCGACCAAGTACCGGGATCCAGGAGATCATGCGGATGATGTTCGACGTCATGAACGGTACGGTGCAGATGAGGAAGAGGATCATCTGCGTCGACGTGCGGCGGATGTGGAAGGCGAGGAAATAGGCGACCCCGAAGCCGATCACCAGCGTCAGGGCCCAGACAATGGCGGTAAACTTCAGTGTGTTGAGATAGGTCTTCCAGGTGACCCACGAACCCAGTGTGTCGGTGTAATTCGTGGTCAGGAAGGCAGGATAGAGACCGGCGAAATCATAGTCCCAAAAACTAACGACACCGATCATTGCAATCGGCAGCAGGAAGAAGAAACTCAGGATCAGAAACAGCGGCGCCGCCTGGAGATAGGAGACGAGCCCAAGCGGCACGCTAAAACCACGTCCGCCACCCGCTTTTCGCGCTGCCTGATCCGTCTCTGAGGAAGCGATCGTCGCCATGTTCCGGTCTCTCCGTTTGCGGCTTCCTCCCCCCGCTTTCGGGGAGAGGATTTGATTTGAGGGCGATGCTCCTTAGGCGGCGATGAACTCGTTCCAGCGGCGAACCATGTAGCGGTCTTCGTCCATCACCGAGTTCCAGCAGGCGACCGCGCCCATGCGGGCTTCGAACGAGCCGCCATCGCGAACGGCGCCGGCCTTCTCCATGACCTTGCCTTCCGGAGACAGGATATCGCCCTGCGCCGGCTTCCCCTCGATCCAGTAGCCCCATTCGTCGGCCGACATGAATTGCTTGGCCGTTTCCATGCAGGCGGAATAGTAGCCCTGGCGGTTGAGATAGCCGCCGACCCAGCCGGACGTGTACCAGTTGATATATTCATAGGCGGCGTCGAGCTGAGCACCCTTGAGATGCGAGGCGAGGCCGAGACCACCGCCCCAAGCGCGATACCCTTCCTTGAGCGGCTGGAAAGTGCAGGCGATGCCCTTCGAGCGGACGGCGGCAACGGCCGGCGACCACATCGACTGGATGACGACTTCACCCGACGCCATCAGATTGACGCTTTCGTCGAAGGACTTCCAGAAGGCGCGGAACTGGCCGTCACCCTTGGTCTTGATCAGGAAGTCGATCGTCTTGTCGATCTCTGCCTTCGTCATGTTGCCCTTGTCGGCATATTTGATCTTGCCGGCAGCTTCCATGATCATCGCCGCATCCATGATGCCGATCGACGGAATGTTGAGGATCGCGGTCTTGCCCTTGAAGGCGGGATCGAGAATGTCGGCCCAACTCGTGATCGGACGGCCGGTCAAGTCCGGACGGATACCCAACGTGTCGGCGTTGTAGATCGTCGGAACCATCGTCAACCACTGGGTCGGCTCCTTGGCGAATTTCTTGGAACCCTGCGCTTCGACGAAGCCGACCGTGTGCGGCGCCGTGCCCTGGGCGATGACGCTGTCCGGCTTCAGCTTGCCGTTGATGAAGAGCGGCACGATCTTGTCGTAATATTTGAGCTTCTTGACGTCCATCGGCTGCATGACGCCGGTCGGGAAGACCTTCTTGGCGATCCAGTATTCGATGTCGGCAATGTCATAGCTGTCCGGCTGGGTAACGGCGCGCTGGGCGGCGGCATCGGAATCGGTCGCCGTCATCTCCAGCGTAATGCCGAGATCGGCCTTGCACTTCTCGGCGATCGCATTGATGTTCGAAACGCCGGTGCCGAACTGGCGAAGCGTGATGTTGGATTGCGCCCAGATCGTCGGAAAGCCGGTGATGAGGCCGGAGCCTGCGATCGCGCCGGCGGCGGCAGCGCCGGTCTTCAATAGCGAGCGGCGGGAGATTCCCTTTACCGCCTTGGTCGTCTTCGTTTCAGTCGTCATGTCAGTTCCCCTTTTGTGATGCTTGAAATTTATGCGGAAGCCGGGCCAAGGAGGATTGCGTCCTCCAGGGCCCAGCTCAGAGACACCGCATCGCCGACCGATACAGGTTTGGCGAAGTAGTCGCCGTCGCTTGCGATGACCGTGAAGTCGTCGCTGCCCGCGCCGATGACGGTGATCTTCACCGACGCGCCGCGATATTCGATGTTGGAAACGATGCCATTGAAGCCGAGGGCTTTTTCGGAGGCCTCCTGCAGGCGGACGCGGTCGGTGCGGATGCCGATATCGATAGTCTCGCCTACGTCCCTGCCGGTTCCACGGACGGAAAATGTCTGCCCCTCGGGCACCGTCATCGTCAGAACGCCGTCCTCACTGGACGTAACCCGCCCGGAGAGCACGTTGTGGTCTCCCATGAAGCGTGCGACGAAGGCAGTCGCTGGACGTTCGAAGACTTGACGCGGCGCGGCCGCCTGCTCGATCCTGCCATCGTTCATGATGACGATGATATCGGCGAGCGCCATGGCCTCCTCCTGGCTATGCGTCACATGCACGAAGGTGATCCCGAGCGTCTTCTGCAGCTTCTTCAACTCGGCGCGCATGCGGATCTTCAGGAACGGATCGAGCGCCGACAGCGGCTCGTCGAGCAACAGGGCCTCGGGGCCTGTAATTAGCGCGCGGGCGAGCGCCACACGTTGCTGCTGCCCGCCGGAAAGCTGCGCCGGACGCCGCGTGGCATAGGCCTCCATCTGCATCAGCTTCAACATCTCAAGCGCCTTGGCCCGGCGCTCGTCCTTGTCCACGCCCTTCATCTTCAGGCTGAAAGCGACGTTGTCGATGAGGTCGAGATGGGGAAAGAGCGCGTAGGATTGGAACATCATCGCCGTGCCGCGCTTGGCAGGCGGGAAATCGGTGACGACGATGTTACCGAGGCGGATATCGCCCGACGAGATGCTTTCATGACCAGCGATCATGCGAAGGGTCGACGTCTTGCCGCAGCCGGACGGCCCGAGAAAGCAGCAATAGGAGCCGGCCGGAACCTTCAGGCTGATCGCATGCACTGCGGTCGTCGTGCCATAGACCTTCGAAACGGATGCTATATCGATCTCTGCCGCTTTCGACATCGTGTCTTCCTCTGTTTGAGAAAGACAATGCATCTGCCGTGCCAGTTCCGGTGCAGTGCACCAACTCTTTGTGAATCATGGATTTTTACGGCAAACTCAGCAAATTGCCTCGGGAGAGGCAAAAAGTCGTCTGCACATGAAATAGGCTTTTTGTCTGCAATATCTCGCGAGATCGTATACAATTTAGCCCACATTTTGCGGCAGATTGCGTTTAACTTTTGCAACGAATACGGCTACCATCACGCCAATTATCAGGTATTCGATTTCATGAACTCTACAGTCGACGCGCTTCAGACAACCTCTGGTCCCACTGAAACCGGCGCTCAGCAGATCCGCGATGCCATTCGCGAAGCGATCGTCGAACGCAGGCTTTCGCCGGGCACGAAGCTTTCGGAAAGCGATGTCGGCAATCTGTTCAATGTCAGCCGGACGCTGGCGCGCGCCGCATTGCAGGCCCTCTCCTATGAAGGACTTGTCAATGTCGAGAAGAACCGCGGTGCTTTCGTAGCGTATCCTTCGCCAGATGAAGCCCGGCAGATCTTCGCTGCCCGTCGTCTGGTGGAACCCGGGATTCTCAGCGAAGCGGCAAAAAGGATCACGCCCTCAGAGGCTCAGCACCTAAAGCAGCTTCTGCTTGAGGAAGGCCGGTTAATGAACGAGCGCGGTCAATCCGCACGCCGCGCCGAGATCAAGGCGTCGGGCGATTTCCATCTCATGCTTGCCTCGATCTCCGGCAATTTGATCATGCAGCGCTTCATGGAGGAGCTTATAGCCCGCTCGTCGCTCGTGATCGCGCTATACGGCCAGTCAAGTGTGTCGAGCTGCGGCCATGCGGAACATGGCGACATCATCTCGGCCATCGAGCGCAACGATATCGAGACAGCGCGCCATCTTATGCTGCACCATATTTCGCACATCGAGGCGGATCTCGATCTGCGGGAGCGCAAGGGCTTCGGCCTGAAGGAAGCCTTCGAGCCTTCGAGCCCTAGAACGGACGGCACTGCGCCTTAACCACATGGCGGTGGTGATCGTCGGACACGATCCGGCAACCCATACCTAAAGTGTCTGCCAAGAGCCGGATGGCAAAGGAATGTGGGTTCCAGTCAATCCAGCACACCTTGTCGGAGCAGACCACGCAGGACGAACTCGCTGCTCTCGTTCAAGCGTTAAACAGCGATGAGGAAATTCACGGAGTTCTCGTGCAGCTGCCCTTGCCCGTCATCTGCGCGCTGAACATATCATCCAGTAAGAACACCTTGATTGACTGCACGTTGTCAATGCTGGCAAGCTCGCCGCGGGGGACGTTCCGACTGGCCTTGTCTCCTACACTTCGGCAGGATCGATGATCCTTGTGCGCGAAGTTCACGGTAACGACCTTTCGGGGTTCAATGAGCTGGCTCGGTTTGTCTGAACAGTTCCGGCGTGTTGCTAGGTGGATTTCCACCTCGATTACGCTGCCACCATCATGGGCGTCAGGCGCGCAACGGCTCTCCTGGAGATTCATGAGTCCGGCGCTAGTGCCCTCTTCTTCAACGTTTCCGCACGCTGCCGTCTGCGATGCGATGGAACGGTTTTCGGCCCAAGGAACACGTGGTTTAGAGATTGTCGGCTGCTTGACGGCCCCTGGTCACTGCAGTCCCATCCTTAAGCGGCAGAGGCTCGATTGACACTATGCGCGTTCTTGCAACGCCAACCGCACGCCGAGGGCGCAGTATATACCTCCGACAAATTTCCCTTGCCACCTCAGGACAGAGGGGTGGCGTCGTAGGAATTGTCCGAGGTGACCGGCTGTGATGGCAAACACGAAGGTGCTTATGAACCCGATCGTCGCGAATAACACGCCAAGGATGGTAAGCTGAAAAAAGACGGCCCCATTCTGGGGGTGCACAAATTGGGGGAGGAATGCCAGAAAAAACAACGCCGTTTTCGGGTTCAAGATTTCAGTAACAATAGCTTGCCGGAACGCCAGCTTGGCAGTGATAGGGCTCCTATTATGTCCAATCGATGCCGGCGCTTTCGCCAATATCGCTTTAATACCCATATAAACCAGGTAGGCCGCGCCGGCGTATTTGAGTAGGCCAAATAGCCAGGCCGATGTGGCGATAACCGCCGATATGCCGACCACTGCGAAGAAGGTATGAACGATATCGCCGGCCGTGATCCCAGCTCCGGTCGCGACACCAACCTTCGCCCCTGATGTCATTGCTCTCGCAACGGTCAACAGTGTGGCCGGCCCGGGTATGAAAACGAACCCAAGAACGATTGCGCAGTAAGTCAATAAGGTCGTGTGATCTATCATAAGCTGTCTCCGGCTTCCGAAGCAATAAAAAGGGAAACTTTCGTCAAATGACCCGGTTCGCTAGAAATAAGTCCTGCGAATGAGCTCCTCAGAACCTCACCGGGTGGAGCGGGATTGTCAATCCACCGAGATTGTTGCCCTTCTCGCGAGATAACAGCGGAAAGTTCTTCGACTATTTCCAGCAATTTCCAATCGTTCCGACGCCGCGTTTAACCAGATGGCCAATTGACTATTCCCTGCTCGGCCTTCACCTGTTCGATCTGATGTGCCATCCAGGCAAACTGCTCCTCGCTTAGCGATGCATTCCACTTATGCGCGTTCTCAGCGTCATCAGCCAGCATGGTGGCTGATGACGCTGAGCGCCCGACTCGGATAGTTTTCCGGTGGGGAGAAGGTACTGACCTCCTTGCTCATCTCGATCGGCGGTTCGATGGCGGCATATTGCGAGTCGGCGATGATGCCGCGGCTGAAAAGGGGAATATCAGCTGATGAAACGCGGTGTGATGTAGAAGTCTCGGATTGCAGCGATGTGACAGGCTGCGAGCCGCGGTTGTTAGTGGGAACCGCATTTCGCTACCTTGCCGCCGATAGCTGCTCGCGTCGACCGGTGAAATAGGGCAACGCGAACATGTATAGGCCGCTGAAAAGCAGCAGGAAAAGGGGCGGCAGCGGCGAATAGACTATCCAGGCCGGCGGCGTGCCGAAGGCCATGGTGGCGAAATTGGCTATGACCGTCAACGTGAAAATGATCGACAGCCAGCGGTGAAGCTGACGAATAAACTTGTTCCAATTCACTGATATTTCCTCCTCAAATAGGTCATGCCTTTGTCTCAGTCTTCGTGCCCCAGAACCTCTTGCAGATTGTCTATGAAGCGCTGCCAGCCGAACATGGCACCCTGGTAAGCCTGCTCCTGATCCGGGCGGAAGCCCGCTTGCTCCATGCGCAGTAGCGTGCCCCGACCGGCAGGCGTCAGTGTCCAGGTCACGGTGCTTTCGAGGCCGTAGGCATCCCAAGTGTAGGAAAGCGTCCTGTTCGGCTCAATCTCCAGCACCTTGCAATCGACGGAGCCCCATTCTGCAGTGAACTTGAAGCTGTGTTCGCGCACAGGCTTGAAGTCGCTCTTCATCAGCCACTCCTCAAGCAGATGCGGCTGCGTCAGCGCACGCCAGATTTTCTCCGGTGAGAAAGCGATCTCCCGTTCGACGATGACGGAGCGGATTTCAGGTACGATTTTGTTCATTGGTCCATCCTTTTGAGCAAATCTTCCAGGGCGTCGAACCGGTCTTCCCAGAAGCCGGCCATCTCGGTCGTCCAGTCCGCCAGAGGGGCAAGAGCGTGTATCTCGGCGCTGTAATGCGTTTGGCGACCCTCATGACGGTCGCGTACGAGCCCGGCGGTTTTGAGCACCGCCAGGTGCTTCGAAACGACCGGCTGGGAAACACCGGCTCCGACCGTCAGAACACCCACGGTCTTCTCGCCTTCACGGCACAAACGTTCGAAGATGGCGCGTCGGGTCGGATCGGCAAGCGCCCTGAAAAGCCTGTCCTGAACATTCGACATGAGAAATCATACCTGATTGGCTATGGATCGATGTATAGCCATAAGGGTATGAATACGTCAAGCGCCTTCAAAGGCGTTTTTTTCGGCAGAAACGAAAACACCCAGTGCTTGGCGGGCCGGGTGCCGAGAAGCCAAAGCCTGAAGCGCTTACTTGGTAACGCTTCGTAGCGTTTCAGGACCCCAGTGAATCAGGCTGTCGAGGAAGGCATCGAGATACTTCTGGCAAGCGTTCGATGTAGTAGGAGTGTTCCCATACGGTTGTGGAGGATGGGGGACGGGCTGCGAAAAAGCATTTCCACTGCGTGAGCTTCAGATTGCGGACGTTGATGCTGTGGTTGAGCTGCTGGTGTACCAACTGCTCAAGATTGACGTCGCCCTTGGACGCAGCTTCCCGGCCTTGCACAAACGCCGCCTGAATAGGTTCCGCAGGCGGCGCTTGCTGGGTTCGACTCGGATCTCCGCGAGAACGTCAGGCGGATTTCTGGTTGAGAAACGCCACAACCTCTTCGTTGAAGGCTTGCGGGAACTCGATATTGGAGAAGTGTACCGCCGGCTTTCGCAATTATCCTGACGCGAAGCTCGTCTTGGTCAAGGACAGCAGGCGCCTCTCGGTCCTTCCTTGTCACTCGAAAGACGGCTTCATCTGCTCGAATGGGCGGCGGTGGACCAGGTCTGGGTAATCGAAGACGACTATCTCAGCGAACTGCAGCTGGCGGGCAGGGCCGCGCCGGCGCTCGCGTCGCTGGACCGAGACGGGCGCGTCATTCACATCGGCTCGTTCAGTAAGAAGATCAGTCCGACAGTTCGGCTTGGCTTTCTAGTCACGCCGATAGAACTGATCTCTCGGTTTTGCCGAAGTGGCCGCGTGTCTGGCGCCGCCACCTGGGCCTGCGGTGCAACTCGCAACTGCCGAATTCATACATGAGGGGCATTATATGCGTCACCTGCGACGCACTAAACGGGTCTATGCGGCCAAGCGGCAAGCACTGCTGGATTGTCTTCAATCATCCGTCGGCGCCGATTCTGTTACTGCGCCGGGTCTGGCCGTGCTGCTCAAGTTGCCTAAGGGAACGCGGGATATTGCAGTGGCACGCGAGGCTTTGACATACGGCATGTATCCGTCGCCGCTTTCCCCTTGGTATGTGTCACCTGAGGGCGCCGAATCCGGACTTCTGCTTGGCGTCGCGACGGCACCGATGAAGAACCTCGCTCGATCCCGCGACCGCCTCTTCGAAATAGTGCAGCGGTTGCGCTGATCATCGGTGCTGCTCGAAGTGGCTGAAGCTACCCCTGGCAAAAAATTGATCTCGGAGTGGAAATTGGCAACTTGGCTGACTTGAGCTGCGGTCTCCAGATCAGGGTCAGCATATGATGGTCGTTGGCGCATCTAGTCCCGCAATCCTTGCCCGATCCAATGCTGACAATTCCCGCGCAGCGACCGCAGGAACATCGCATTGCCTGATCGCTCGATGGATCGGCTGGGCTGCATGCAGTTTCCGTCAAGCACGAGTTCCGGGATTTCGAGACGATGTTTTGGGGCAGTGTGAGCAGGAGATGGGTTGGCGCAGCTTCATTATGGATGATCAGGACGATATCGCATTCCTATGCCCCGCACACCTGCACGGAGCGGGCTGGCGTGTCCCCCGACCGAGGCCTGTCATTCGGACCCCAGCCGGGTTATCTGGCAGAAGCAGTCGTGCTCATGATGCAGAAACGATCCGGCTGCAATCTCCGTTTCCTATGCCACGACTTGAAGATCCAGGGAGTGACCATTCGCGCGGCGAAGCGGTGCAGCTTGCGTCCGCGTGCCAGGCAATTGCCGATAGATGTTGAGATAGTCTCGAGCCATCCGTTCGGCGCTGAAGCGTTCCTCGAACTTCTCCCGTACTTTCCGCCGATCAAACCGCAACACCCACTCGATATTTTCCACTGCTTGCGTCACGCTATCGACCAACACGCCGGAGATGCCCTCATCGATTACTTCGGGCGCGGAACCGCAACGGAAAGCAATAACGGGTGTGCCACACGCCATTGCCTCTATCATGACGAGACCGAAGGGCTCCGGCCAGTCGATCGGGAAGAGCAGGGCGCCCGAATTGCCAAGGAAGGCTGCCTTCTGATGCTCATTAATCTCACCAACGAATTCTACATTCGGATGGTTTTTCACCATCGGCTCTATCACGGTTTCCCAATAGGCCTTGTCGGCATTGTCTATTTTGGCCGCAATCTTCAGCGGCATTCCCATCTTATCGGCAATTCGGATGGCGCGATCCGGGCGCTTCTCCGGAGAAATTCGGCCGAGGAAGGCGAGATAGTTTCCGGCTGGTTTTTCTGTGAAGGGAAGCAGATCGAGGGGCAAGCCGTGATAAACTGTTCCTGACCAATTGACCGGCGGCATTGGGCGACGCTGGTCGTTGGAGATGGACACCAGCGGAATGTCGGGGAAAGCCCTGTAGATCGGACGGAGATCTGACAGGTCAAGACGCCCATGCAGCGTTGTCACGGTTCGGTCTGCAAACTCCCTAATGAGCGGGAAATGCATGAGATCGATATGGAAATGCAGCACGTCGAATTCGCGCGCCCGCTGGCGGACTTCCTCCAACATGATCACCTTGTGCGGTAGGGGATCCTTCACGGTGGGGTCAAGCCTGAGCGCGACGCCCGAGCACGGCACCAGTTTTGCGCTGGTAACGGAATCACCACTAGCAAATAGTGTGACATCGTGGCCTTGGTGGACGAGTTCTTCAGTTAGATAGGAGACAATACGCTCGGTTCCCCCGTATAGTTTCGGTGGAACACTTTCGGCGAGCGGTGCGATCTGAGCGATCTTCATCGGCAAAACCTCCTCAAGAAGCAAAGAGTCGTCGGCAAAAATCATGCCCGCGTCCCTAAAAGCACGCAGGGGCACAGATGGAGCATCTAAATCTCGAACGGTTGTCGGGCACGTCCTCCTTTCCAATAGCTGCACAGGCCGAAGCCGACCGAATGGCGTATTTGTGGCCTTCGGCGGTTCGTCTTTTTGGTGTCGATGGAGGGGGATGAATTTTGCTTCGTATGGCTTTGATCGTCGCCGTCCAACGCTTTCAAGGCCGCAAGAATTTCGTCGTAGGAGACGATCTCGCTCATCCCGGGATAACACCGCAGGTCCGGTATGGATTCTATCGCGGATATGTCGGACGCCCATGAGGCAAGGATTGCTCGCTTCTCATCCTTGCTGATGTTTTCGTTCGTCAGCACCTCACGCGGGTGACCGAAGTGCATTGCTGGGTGCAGCAGATGTCCGGCGCTGATCGCTGCCGTGGCGGCTTGTTGAGATGCGGAATTCGTGTCGTTTACCTTTCTCATTGCGTTTGCCTCCTTGCAGGAGATGGTGATTGTGGATTTATCAACGTTCGTTGCGGATTTAGGTCCGCCCACCGAAGCGGGCGGACCGTAGCCCTTAAAAATCCATCCCAGCCCCTGACGGCAAAGCAGGTGCGGTTTCCTTCTTTGGCTTCTCCGCGATCATCGCTTCCGTTGTCACCAGCAGACCGGCGATCGAGGCTGCATCCTGAAGCGCGGTACGCACGACCTTGACGGGGTCGATCACACCTTGAGCATAAAGATCGCCAAATTCGTTGGTCTGAGCGTTCCAGCCGAACGAAAAATCGGCTTTTTCGCGCAGTTTGCCGACAATGATGGAGCCCTCGGCGCCGGAATTCTCGGCAATCTGGCGTACCGGTGCTTCAATGGCGCGGCGGACGATCTCGACACCGACGCGCTGATCGTCGTTTTCGGTCGTGAGATTGTCGAGCGATTTGATGGCGCGCAGCAGCGCCACACCGCCTCCCGGAAGAATGCCCTCTTCAATGGCCGCACGCGTTGCGTGCAGTGCATCATCGACGCGGTCCTTCTTTTCCTTCACCTCCACTTCGGTCGAGCCGCCGACGCGGATGACCGCGACACCGCCGGCGAGCTTGGCAAGGCGTTCCTGCAGCTTCTCGCGGTCGTAGTCCGAGGTGGTTTCCTCGATTTGCGCTTTGATCTGGGAAATCCGGCCATCAATCTCCGATTTCGAACCGACGCCATCAATGATCGTCGTATTCTCCTTTTCGATCGACACCTTCTTGGACCGTCCGAGCATATTGAGCGTGACGTTTTCCAGCTTGATGCCGAGATCTTCGGAAATGACGGTGCCGCCCGTCAGAATGGCAATGTCTTCCAGCATCGCCTTGCGGCGATCGCCGAAGCCGGGAGCCTTGACAGCCGCGATTTTCAAACCGCCCCGCAGCTTGTTGACGACGAGTGTTGCGAGTGCTTCGCCTTCGACATCTTCGGCAATGATCAGAAGCGGCTTGCCGGACTGTACGACCGCTTCGAGAACCGGCAGCATCGACTGCAGATTCGACAGCTTCTTCTCATGAATGAGAATGTACGGCTCCTCGAATTCGACCCGCATCTTTTCGGCATTGGTTACAAAATACGGGCTGAGATAGCCGCGGTCGAACTGCATACCTTCGACGACTTCGAGTTCAGTATCGGCGGTCTTGGCTTCTTCGACCGTGATGACGCCTTCATTGCCGACCTTCTGCACGGCCTCGGCCAGATACCGCCCAATCTCAGCATCGCCATTGGCAGAAATGGTGCCAACTTGAGCGATTTCGGAATTGTTGGATATCTTGCGGGCATTGGTCTTTAGCTCCTTGACGACAGCGTCGACGGCAAGATCGATGCCACGCTTCAGGTCCATCGGGTTCATGCCGGAGGCAACGGCCTTTGTCCCTTCCTTGACAATGGCCTGAGCAAGCACCGTTGCAGTCGTCGTCCCATCGCCGGCAAGATCATTCGTCTTGGAGGCGACTTCACGTAGCATCTGTGCGCCCATGTTTTCGAACTTGTCTTCCAGCTCGATCTCCTTGGCAACGGTGACACCGTCCTTGGTGATGCGCGGAGCGCCGAAGGACTTGTCGATGACGACATTGCGGCCCTTCGGGCCGAGCGTCACCTTGACCGCATTGGCAAGGATGTCGACGCCACGCAGCATACGTTCGCGAGCGTCGATGTTGAATTTGACGTCTTTAGCAGCCATATCTTCACTCCTCGTTAGGCAGCTTGGTTTGACTGATGAAAAAAATTTGCCCTGCGCCGTTTCAGGCCGCCTCTTTCTCGGCTGCCTTCGCATCAATGATGCCTAAGACGTCGCTTTCCTTCATGATCAGCAGGTCTTCATTGTCGATCTTGATTTCGGTGCCGGACCATTTCCCGAAAAGGATGCGGTCGCCCGCCTTGACGTCCAGCGGCTGAATTTGTCCGGCCTCATTGCGTGCGCCGGCGCCCACGGCGATGACTTCGCCCTCCTGCGGCTTCTCCTTGGCAGTGTCGGGGATGATGATGCCACCCTTTGTCTTTTCTTCAGACTGGACGCGGCGGACGACAATGCGATCATGAAGCGGTCGGAACGACATGCTTTCCTCCAGTACATAAACAATGACGATGTTGTTCCCCTGTCCGGACCAGATGACCAGTCCGGGCGGGTGCAAAACCTCACACGAGCGCCTTGCGCGAAATGATCTGGTTTTGGGAATTTTCGATTTCAAGAGGAGAAAACGAAAAAATTAGCACTCTGGAGGGAGGACTGCTAAACCGATGAAAAGGGGCAACAAACTCCTCTTTTTAGCCCGGAACTTCGCTCGTAGTTGCGCGCGGTACATTGGCCTGTAAGGAACCGGCGTCCGCTACCACATTCCAATTCTCAAATGCCTGTGGTCGCGTTCGCACAGCCATTTCGTTGCGGAGGAGTCGTCCGACGGCGAGTTCAAGCGGCGTTCGGACTTGAATCCAAATTTTCGCCTTCCTAGCTGTTAGCCAGCCGAGGCTTGATGAGCTCGGTCACCATCGCACGTCTGTTCAGAGTGAGATCGATATGAAAGAGAAAATCGAAATTATCAAAGACCTCAGCATCGAGGAACGGGAAGAGATCTTTGTCGACATCGCCCGCACCCTCGAGGGTACGGCACGTGAAGCCTTTGTCGAAGGCAACAGGCACTTTGCCGCACTTTCGGCCAATATGGCAGAGGCGATCCGCGTTAATGCCGATGAACTCGCCCGCGACGAACCCGAAAATGCGGCGCGCGTACTGCAAAAGGCAACTGCGATGATCTCGCAGTTCAAAGCAGTCCATCCTTACCACATGATCAGTCATTCCCTGCATTAAAACGCGCTTCGGCGCTCGCCGTCCGTTAGGATGACGAGCGCGCAATAAGAAGGCCGGATTGCTCTAGCTCGGCTTCGCATGGAAGCCCCGATCGGCAGAGATAAGCCGGCCACACCCTTTCATCCCCGACGACTACGCAGGATCTTGAAGGAGCGGTGAGCTCGCACAATATCAATTTCAGGCGAACATTGGTGGCATGAAAGGAGGAAAAATATGCCGCTGAACGATGTCCCTTGGACCCGGCCGGTGACCATCCGGCTCCAGTGTGGCCTGGAGCGCACTTTCACGGGCGTCTATGACGCATTGGATTTTTTGGAGAACGAGTGGCCTTTGCGCAATGGCGAGCGCCACGAGCGAGCGGTCAAGAATTGCCGCGGCGCGATCAATGGCGTTGTTCCCGCGGTCTTAGCGCGGGAGGCGTTCATAGCCGCATGCCTCGAGGCAGGAATGCCAGCCGTCATGGTGTCCTGGAAGGCTAGGCCGAACAGGAATCCGATGCGACCCCAGCGCACCGCTTCTCTGTAACTCTCGGCGGTACGATCCGCCTCTACGAAATTAGGGATTGTTCGGCAGCGTCGTTCGATGCGGCGCTGCTCCGCGCGTGGCGGCTAGAAGTGTGGACTGCTCGAAAAGCGACGATGGTCTGCCGCATGCGTCGACGCTAGAGCCACGGTGAGTTGCATTAAGGTGGCAACTCCGTCATGCCCACCTCTGTGCTCATTCCGGCGGCCTTATCCATGAGGATCCACCGATCCATAGGGGGACCATCCGCGCGGTACGCAGGTCTTTGCATACCACCTTCCCCTCACGTTTTGCGCGTAAAGGGTCGAAAAGAACCAGGCCCGAGACGGGCCCGTCCTTATTTTCCTAAGCGGTGGATAGTGGATGGTTATGGTTAAACCAGATATTGCCGGCTGCCAGGACTGCGACCACAATACCGGCAATGACATGCACCCACGTCGCCGCTGTGATTGCGGAGAAGCCGAGGGCCCATGGCGCGACCACGGCCCAGATGCCCAGCACCACATTGATCCATTCCTCGGGCTCATAGAAAGCATATAGTGCCACGGCTGCGATCACGGCAATCGCAATGCCGACGATCCAGGCATTCCAGGCGGCGGAGGGCTCGCCTGTAAAGCCGAACAGCCAGGGCGCCAGTAACAGAATCAGACCGGCAACGATATTGACGATATCGAAAGCGGTCCGGTTGTTCGAAGACAGGGACTTTAGCATCGTTCATTACTCCTTATCGGTCGGTTGCACATTAACGTGGACGGCGGCTGCCAAATTGGCCGGCCGCCGCTCATTCGTTAGATCAGCTCTTGATGGTGATGCGCTTGACCTGCGATTGCGCCTTCGCGGTTTTCGGCAAGGTGACGGTCAGCACGCCGTTCTTGAACGTGGCGTTCACCTGATCGTCCTCGACTTCGGCACCCAGCGGAATTCGGCGCTCGAAGCGGCCGTAATAGCGCTCGGAGAACTGCTTTTCCTTGTCTTCCGTTTCCGACTTCTTTTCGCCTTTCAGCGTCAGGACCCCATCCTCGAGCAGGACCTCAAGGTCCTTCTCCTCAAGGCCAGGCATCTCGGCCGTCACTTTGATCCGGTTGTTGGAGTCGGAGACCTCGACGCTCGGCCAACCGGCCCCGAAATTGGAGTCGCTGTTGAAAGATGTTAGGCCGGATCCGAAGCCGCGGAAAACGTCGTCGAACAGCCGGTTCACCTCGCGATGCAACGACAGAAAAGGATCACGTTCGTCATCGCGAAGAAGAGTTTTGCCGCCATTGTTGCGGCGCAAGGGGATCAGATCACGAACACTCATGGTTTTTCTCCTTTCCATAGGTTCACAGGCAGAGCCCTCTCTGAAAGCGTCGGGCCAGGCCCGGCGCCTTGGTGCGCCCCGCGGTTGAGGAAGCCTTAAGCCGCCTGGTTGTCAGCCTTGATCTGCTTTGTCTGCGGCATCGTCTGAACGGTTCCGATCGCGATCTGACGCGGCTTCATCTCCTCAGGGATCTCGCGCTTGAGATCGATCGTCAGCAGACCGTCGACGAGACTCGCACCCACCACCTTCACGTGGTCGGCCAGTTCGAACCGACGCTGGAATGAACGGCCGGCGATGCCGCGATGCAGATAATGAACGTCCTCGCCGTTCGCCTTTTGCCCCGCGACGATCAGCATGTTCTGTTCCTGGGTGACGGCCAGTTCGTCCTGGGAAAAGCCAGCCACAGCCATTGCAATGCGGTAGTCATCCTCACCGCTCTTCACAATGTCGTAAGGGGGCCAGTTGTCGACCATCTCGGCGCGGCTTGCGGCCTCGAGCGCGTTCAACATTCGGTCGAAGCCGATGCTTGACCGGAACAGGGGAGAGAAATCGAGGTTTGTCCTCATAGCCATATCCTCCTTATAAGCAACATGGATACAAGGAGACGCCAAGAGCGACCGGCGTCTCCTGGACTTGTGTCAATCCCCATGGGGCGATCGACAATATCGATGTAATTCAGCGTCTTAAGGATTCAAGGGGGAATGGAGTTTCCTGGCAGAAAAATTTTTTACTACGTCACGTCGACATCCGAACTCAGGTAGGGAGAAGCGCGCAATATCGCGATGACTTGCGCTGGCGTCAGTTCTTTCTCATTCCATCGCTGCAAGCCAACCCGCATTTTGGTCCAGGTGGCTGCCCCTCAGGGACGCCATGTACCACGCTTAATCCTTCAGCCGCTGTCATGATCGACGAACGGATCGTGGCCGCCACCCGCCGCTTGATCGACTTCCCGCAAGCGGACGCGTTGGAAGAATTGCTGGGACGCGCGAACTGGTTATCACCGGAACGCCGTATATCGCTGTATACGCCATTATCGAAATTGCGGTTCGAGTCCTTCGCATCCTTCACGGCGCGCAGGAACGGCCAGAGACTTTGCCCAGCAGCTAAGTTTTTGGCTTCAGACGCAGACCCCTACGTCCTCTGAGATAATCGCCTGCTTCACACCAAGCTTCAGTTGGCGATCTCAATGAGCTCGCGTCCGCGTAAGGTAGTGTTCCCGCTAGTTGAAGTGAAACCCATAGGTGATGCGCGTCGCGGTTCGAGGTGGTTCAACTGCAAAATACCCCCGTATTGACGAAGGATCGTCTTTGGACTTCTTGCCGAACAACGAGGCTGATTTGGGCCGTCGTTTCGGTCATCCGGTCTGCGTCGCATGCTGGGCAGCCTTCCGGTTTGGAGAATGAGGGAGCTTGAGCCGCCGGGATCGCGCATACGCCCGTAGAGCGCTGTGCGCATTGACTGGCTTCTCGCAGCGGATGACATGGGCGTTTTGCGCAGGGACGGAGCTCTTGTAGTAGCCTGTCGTGAACACGAAAGGCACCCCGACGGCAAGCAGCGGGTCGGCGACCGGGTCGAAGGGGTCGCCCGGCGCACCCCATCAAGGATATTGGCAGAGCGCAGACCTCGACGTCTCGGTCTCGGTCTCGGCGGCCGTAATTCGCGACCCGCCTGACGCTTTTCTTTTTCCGGTATTGACGAGATGCGCGACCGAGGACGCCTGCAGCAATCTATCCGCCTTTGCATCGGTCATCGGCTACGAAGTCAAGCACGATTTCCAACGATCGGCCAGCGAACCTTTCTCGTCGACGCACGACTTCTCATCCATCCCGATGACAATAGCCCGAACATCCTTGTCATCTTCGACGACGTGACGGAGCGGCAACGACACGACGCCGAGCAGGAGTTCATCATCGCCGAAACACGGCATCGCATGAAGAACCTGTTTGCCGTCGTGCGGGCGATTGCCATGCAGACGAGGGCAAAAACAGCCGATGTGGTCGAATCCCGCGATACGTTCCTGGCTCGGCTTGACGTGGCGCTCCACGCGCAGGAACTTGCTGCCAGTCAGCACCTGGTCATGCTCGGTCATAGGTGAACGACGTCAGTAGGGTCGTCACGAAATTGCTCGCCCGTTCCTTGACAAGCACCTCGGTCCATTCATCGGTTCCCCGAAGTCTCAGATCGGTATAGATGCTGTCGACGGCCGCCTCTTCGATGCGTTTGATATGTGTCTTGAAGTTTGCCTCGCCGCCCGCATGGTACATGTCACGGATGACCATGCGCAGGATTTCCTGAATTGCGATTTGCCACGCCGTGTTGATCGTCTGGAGTTCTTTCGTATCCTGTGCCATGGGGCTCCTTCCGCTTAAGTGGACCCCGGCATGGCGACGTCATGTTGTCGCATCGGGGCGGTATGGACAATGGCTAGGCTTGTCTTGCCTTGCGGTTGGCGTAACGGCGGTCGCGTTCGGCCTTTCGCGCCGCCTCATCTTCGATCATCCGCGCTATACGCGCTTTTTCGGCGCCCTCCCGCGCTTCGGATTCGGCAACTACAGCCGCCTCAGCGGCCGCCTTCCGCTCTGCCGCCGCGATCTCGGTACGCTTTTGCTCCTCGAGTTTCACGCGCTCACGTTCAACACGCCGCTCCTCACGAGCGGTGGCAATAGCAGCGCGTTGGGCCTGCCTTGCCATCCTAGCTGGTTCTGCCGCAGTCTTTGCCACACGATAGGCATTGAGGAGGGCAGCTTTGGCGTCAGCGGATGCGGCGCGGCGATCGGAGACTTCGTTGTTTCTGGCGTTCTTCATTCTTATCCCGATAATGAGTGGAGCAGAGATCAGCGCGTCTTGGCGCGTTTGGGGATGAGGTTGGATGTCGCTGACATACGGTCGGCCAGCTCCTTGGCAAGACGCGCCTCTCGCAGCCTGAGGGTCTTGGCATTCCGGGCCTCAGCGATGGATTCAAGCTCTTCCACCGCGTTGTTCTTGGCAAAGAACTGCGTCTGGACGTTGCCGAAGGCGATCTCCGCCTGCTGGCGGGATTTACTGTGTGCTTGTGTCATTGGAACCTTAATTAGTTCGGTTAGCATCCGAAACGAAAAAGGCCAGGCAAAACGCCTGGCCTTGATGAAATAGCTTCCAGTGCCAGTACATCCGTGGTCAAAGGAAAGCAGATATCGATTAAGCGGACTGCAGATTACAGGCCGACATTTTGCCCGACTTGCGGTCGCGCTCAAGCTCGAAGCCGATCTTCTGGCCTTCGACGAGCTCACGCATTCCGGCGCGCTCAACGGCAGAGATGTGAACAAAAGCGTCAGCCCCGCCATCGTCAGGCTGAATGAAGCCGAAGCCTTTGGTGGAATTGAACCATTTTACTGTGCCAGTGGTCATGATGAACCCTTTCAAAGCATAGAGTGAGGGACCGCGAAGCTGACGCTGCGCAGATGGGAACCGACTATTTTTGAGAGGGAAGTTCGCTTAAGGCGCTGTGCCAATCGCGCGGTAGACAAAGTTCGGCAAGCAAAAGATCGATGAGCACACATATACGGGGCTTAAACCGATCGGTCAACAGTTAGTTTTCGATCGGATCGCCACTCTCGTTCTGGTTGCGCTCGACGGAACATCGCGTACCTCCACATTCCGGTTCCTTCTGTCGTCAAATCAGGTACCCAATCGTCAACAGGACCTCCCTTACGGACCCCCCGGCCTCAACGCTCAACAGGCCAATTCTCGAATGCCGCCTAAGGTTTTAGACGGGACCGGCGGGTTTCGCCGCCGGCATGGAAGGCTCTTGTATCGGTTCGTCCGCCGGATCATGGTCACGATGATAGGCAAGCCGCCGCTGAGCTAGAACGTCCCACAGCCATGATGATCTCGGCTCCATAGCCCCTCATGACGCTTCAATTCATTGCTTCCGCGGGAGCAGCGACTTGTTTCTTGAGGGTCACTGGTTCGAATCCGCTCAAGAGCTGCATTCCTTCCGTTGGTTAAAGCTGGTCGGCTTGGCGCTGTGATGGAAATATGCACAAATTTGCTTTCGCTTCGCTCTTGGATACCCCTCCATTGAGATCAGCTTGGTCAGTTCCGGTTACCAATCAGCGAAGGTCAGCAGCGCCCGCGTGGCCTCTCGCCTCCCTCATGCCGCAATCTGGCATGTCAGCTACTCTTGGTTCCGATTTCAATCAGCCGCCATGTAAATTTCAAATGGTCACGCGTTGACTTTCAATCGGTCATTACCATAGTTTCAAACAGTCATCAAAGGAATGAAGCTGTGGCCCTCTATCCAAGGCTCGTTGAGCAACGCGTTACCGACGCCATGTCAGACACGCGAGTCATACTGATCGTGGGTCCCCGACAATCAGGAAAAACGACGTTGGCCAAGAAGATGGCCAATGAGGAAATGGATTATTACACGCTGGATAATGCGACGACCCTGGAGGCAGCGACACAGGATCCAGTTGGCTTTGTAAGAGGAATGGATCGCGCCATCATCGATGAAATTCAGCGCGCCCCTGAGCTTTTGCTGGCCATCAAGGAAAGCGTGGATACCGACCAGCGACCAGGACGTTTCCTTCTGACCGGCTCTGCTAATCTCATGACACTGCCACGCGTGGCGGACTCACTCGCAGGACGCATGGAGGTCGTCCGATTGCTGCCGCTCGCTCAAAGCGAGATTAGAGCCGCCGGCGGCAGTTTCCTGCGCGACGCCTTTCAAAATGACGCAAAGGCCGGAGAGCCAATCGTCGGAGACGACCTGATGGCGGCAGTTCTGGCATGTGGATATCCCGAGGCATTGGGCCGCAAAACCTTGAGCCGCAGACACGACTGGTATGCGGATTATATCCAGGCGATCGTTCAACGCGACGTTCGCGATGTGGCGCAAATCGAGCAGATTGCTCAAATGCCGCGCCTGCTACGCATTCTGGCAGAGCATTCTGGACAGCTCGTGAATTATTCCGGAATTGGCGCCGCCATCGGCATGAACCACATCACAACGCAGAAATACGTTGGTATATTCGAGAGCCTGTTCCTGGCCCGAACCGTGCAACCCTGGTTTTCCAACAAACTGAAACGCCTGACCAAGACCCCGAAAATACATTTCCTTGATTCTGGCCTTCTCGCTTCACTTCGTGACCTGTCTCTCGAGAGTCTCCGGGAAGACAGGGGGCAGTTCGGGGCATTGCTTGAGACTTTCGTTTTCGGCGAGATCCTTAAACTCGCCAGCGGCGGGCAAACCCGCTTCGAGTTTTCGCATTTTCGTGACAAGCAACAGAACGAAGTCGATATCGTTATCGAAGATAGAAAAGGGCGGATCGTCGGTATCGAGATAAAAGCGGCGGCATCCGTCTCGAGTTCAGATTTTTCGGGATTGCGAATTTTGGCCGAAGCATCCGGAGAACGGTTTGTTTCAGGCATGGTCTTGTATGACCATCACAAGATGATCCCTTTCGGGGAACGTTTGTCCGCTGTTCCAATATCGACTTTGTGGCGTTAGCGCGTGGGAATTTCGCTTCAGTCTCTCCAGACCGCGCATTTCTTGAGACTTCGACCGTTTCGATAAAAGTGGGCCTCCGGTTCGATTCCCTTCAACTGCAAAAAAAGCAAACTCGACTCCCAACCTTCGCCAACTCGATAAGTCACAGCATTGGCGGCTTTCCGACCTGTGTGAGGGCGGCGATCGGCAATATCGATTCATCTTTCAGAGTCTTGGTGACGATGTAGGTGAAATAGCGTTCGATCCCGAGTTCCCGATCGAGAAGACTGTCGATCAATCGCTGATATGCATCGATATCGGGCGCCATGACCTTCAGGAAATAATCGAGGCCGCCGCCCACCGACCAGCATCCGATGACTTGTGGAATGACAGCAATCGCGCGCTCGAAACGCTCAAAGTCGCTTTGCTTATGATTGGCGAGCGTCACTTCCACGATGACGCTCATGATGGATGCGATCCGGCGATGCGCAATGCGCGCATGATAGCCGGTAACGACGCCCGCCTTCTCAAGCTTTCTGAGCCGCACCCAGCAGGGTGTTGGCGATAGTCCCACCTTTTCGGCGAGCGCAAGCTTTGTGATGCGGCCATCGCGCTGGATCGCGTCGAGAATGCGTACGTCAAGAGCGTCCAGCTTTATCGACATCAGGCCCGTGTTGCCTCCGATGCTTTCATCTTATGCGGATGTCAAACTTGCTCGGACTTTTCGGCTTCCATCTCGGCGATATCCTGAAAGCGATCGGCGATGCGCGCATGGGCGCGGCCGCTGTCAGAGGCACCGATCGCCACGATGATCTCGTCCGGGCCTGGCGCATCGGCGATTTGGAAGTTCGCGGTCAGGAAATGCGAGCGCTTTCCCGTTTCGCTCTTATGCATCATTGGCAGTGAAAGCAACGCGCCTGGCGCATTCCTGGTATTGGCGAATTCCAGATAATTCGTGCCGCCGATCGCCTCGCGGAACGGATTGCCGAAACGAAGCGTGTGGATCATTGCAGAGGCGTGCTCGATCTCGCCGTTAATGCCGACCGCAGCCGCCTTGCCACAGGCTTCGACCTTCTCGGCTGGCATTTGGCGCAATAGTCGGGACGTCATCTCATGACTAAGATCGCCGGCGATGCGGATGATTTCAGGCCGCAGATTTTCCACGAAGCCGCGCCCAGCCCAGGGATTCTGGATCAACGCCGCCACTACGACGATGTTGACTGGCCGAGGCGCCGTCTTGCCGCCTTCCACCAGCGTTTCTTCTAAGAAAGTGCAGATCTTGCGGATGCCGATCGTCATAGATTGCGCCGTTTCATATCGTTGGAACTGCGTGGCACTCTAACGGGATCGTCACCGGGGTCTTCCTATGTTTCGCGGAAATATGCACCTCGAACTTCATTGATACAGAGTAGACTTATTCCTCTCTCGCGCGCAGTGTAATTGGCAGATGTTGAGAGACGAGATGATTTGGACCAGAAACCCAGGATATTGTCGCTCCGCGACGTTGCCAACCAAATCAACAGCGGCGGCGATCTTCAGACCGTGCTGCAGCAACTCATTGCCGCCGCCTGCCGCCATGCGGATTGGGCTCTGGGGTCAATCATGGGCATTGATGCGGCTCATGGGTACGCCCACGTCATCGTACGTTACGACCCGACGCTGATCGAACGCCAGCTTCCGGACAAATGGGAACTGGCTACCAGCCCGTCGCTGATTGCACTACAGCGCAACGAACCCGTCTATGTCCGGGACGCCCGCGAGTCAGTCGAGTTTCCCGGCTATCGCAAGGAAGCCTTCGAGCGTGATTATCGAACGGTGCTTGTCATGCCGATGAACTGCAAAGACGCCGAAGGGCGTCCGATGGTACTCAGCGTCATCTCGCGCCAAGTTGCGGAGGTTTCGGAGGAAGACCTCGCCTTTCTCGGGGCCATCATCCAGATGGGCGCCATTGCAGTCGACCGCGAGCATCGGCTGGAAGCAGAAAAACGCGCGGCGCAGCGACTGGAGCGCGCGTTGCAGGCGCACACATCATTGCTTGAGCATGTTTTGAGCGATGGGGCGGTCGCGCCTCTTTCGGCAATGGTCGGCATGATGCTGCCGAACCCGACCGTCGTCATCGATTTCACCGCCAATCAGGTCATCGCGGGGCGTTCACCGAGTACGATTTATGACGAGGCCGCTTGGCAGGAAGCAGCCTCTACGACCCTCGCACGGCCGCTGATGAAGGCGGCGCGCGATGCGATCGAGCGCGGCACGACCGATGCCGCGAGCCTGTTTCTCGACGACGGGAATCAGCGCTTCAAGACTTCGGCCCGCATCGAGGCGCTGATGGTCGATAACCAACTCGTCGGTGCGTTGATCATCTTCCCGACCTCCCGCGAATTCAGCGATCTCGACCTGCTGATGCTCGACAGCGCCAAGTTTGCCCTCAGCGTCCAGATGATGCGCAGTTTCATCCGGTTCCGTTTCGAAACCCGCACCCAGACAGAGCTGTTCTTCGAGATCGTAGAGGCGAGATGGCGTAATGCCGGCGATGTCGCCCAGCGCGCTCAACGGTTGGGCCTCAACTTCTCGGCGCCGCAGCAGATGATCGTCGTCGATTTTCCCGAGAAGACAAAAGCTTACGGCGGTGCGTCCGTCGATGTCGAGCAT
This sequence comes from Rhizobium leucaenae USDA 9039, assembly GCF_000426285.1. Classification (GTDB taxonomy): domain Bacteria; phylum Pseudomonadota; class Alphaproteobacteria; order Rhizobiales; family Rhizobiaceae; genus Rhizobium; species Rhizobium leucaenae. The sequence goes on from NZ_AUFB01000037.1 coordinate 26,184, forward strand.
ACGCTTGCGCGCATCATGCAGCAGGCCTCGCTGCAGGTGAACCTGATTGCGATCGATGGCGGGGTCGTCTGCCTTTTGCCCTACGATGCCAGCAAGCGCCAGGAGCGGACAGCGAAACTTGCGCGCCGTATCGCCGAGGAGCTAGGACGCTATTTCGACGAGGCGCCTGTTGTTGTGGCGGGTAGCCGTTGTGCCGCACTATCCGATTACCCGCCTGCCTGGGAGCGTTGCAGCCGGATGATCCGCATCGGCCGCTCGTTTGGCTTAACGGGCGCTGTTTCGGCCCAGGATTTCGGCCCACTCCCGATGCTGGTCGCAGCTTCGGAAGCAGGTGACGTGCGCAGTTTCGTGCAAGAGAACGTCGGCGCTATTGCCGAGCATGATCGCGAGAACGGAACACCCTATTTGGAAACGCTATCCACCTATCTGCGGGAAGGCTGCCGCAGTCAGGCCTGCGCCGATACGATGGGGCTGCATGTCACCACGCTGCGCTACCGGCTGTCGCGCATTCAGGAACTCTTCGGAGTCGATGTCGAGACGCCGGAGAAGCGGTTCGCCGTTGAGCTGGCAATCCGCCTGCACCGCGTCATTGATAATCACGCCACAGTCGAAAAATAATCCCCGCATCCCGCGTCCTCTTTGCGATCCGCGTGCATTACGCCGTTTTTCGCGTGCTACGGATCGCAGCAGAAGTTTCGCTCTCAATGCTGCGAAGTGATGGAAGAACCGCGTAGCTAGGAACGATAGCCTCCTCTTCAACAAACGGAGGAGGCAAGGTAGCATGGCGGAGACAGCGGCAAAGACGGATGCGCCGATCGACCCGGTTGCACTCCGCCGGGCTTTCGGAACTTTCGTGACGGGCGTGACCGTAATCACCACGCGCGACGGAGACGGCACGCCGCGCGGTATGACCGCCAATTCTTTCACCTCCGTTTCGCTTGATCCACCGCTTCTGCTGGTCTGCGTCGCCAAATCGGCTTCCAGCTATCAGGCCTTCACGAATGCCGGCTGTTTCGCAGTAAATATCCTGCACGAGGGCCAGGTCGATGTATCAGGTGTCTTCGCGTCGAAGTCGCCGGACAAGTTCCAATCGGTCAATCACGACCATATTCACACCGGCGCGCCTGTCCTCACCGATAGCCTAACCTGGTTTGATTGCACGACCCATAGCACCGTCGATGCGGGCGATCATTCAGTTTTGATCGGAGAGGTACGTGCTTTCGGAACGAGCCCCACGGCGCCGCTCGGCTTCTGCCGCGGTCGCTATGCCAGCGTCAAGGACCCGCTGCCGGCCGGCTGGCTCGCCTCCCATGGCATGATCATCGGCTATCTGATCGAAGCGGGTGATGGCCTCTTATTGCGCTCGGATGGCAAGGGCGGCTGGGTACTGCCATCCGCCCGCCGACGCAAGGCCGACAGCCAATTGGTGGTCGAGGGCGGCGATGCGCTTCGCCTCGTATCGGAAGACACCTTCCTCTATTCCGTCTTCGACGTTGTAGACAGCGATCCCGGCTATCTCGTCTATCGCGCCCGGCTGGCGGGACAGGGAACCGATATCAACCTGCCCGCCGATCTCCGCTTCTTCGCCATCGACGATCTACCCTACGAGGCGATCCCCATTCATGAACTGCGTTCGATGCTGCGACGCTACGTGTGTGAACGTCAGGCCGGACGCTTCGGCATCTACATGGATTCCGACGACGGTGGCCGTGTCGCGATGATCGACGGCAAAGCCCGTGCCTGGATCCAAGCCTCTCAAGACCAAGGACAGTGACATGAAGACGACAGTCAGCTCCATCGAAGGTTCGCGACAGGGCCTGTTCATCAACGGCGAATTCGTGGCGCCGAAGAACGGCAACTATATCGCAAGCTACGATCCAACGACCGGTGAGCCCTGGTATGAATTGGCCGATGCCGATGCCGACGATGTCGCGGCAGCTGTCGCGGCTGCAAATGCGGCATTTCGTAATCCCGCGTGGCGGCGCATGACGCAGACGGATCGTGGCAAGCTGGTGCGCAGGCTCGCGGATCTCGTCCTAGAACATGCGGACGAACTGGCGGCGATCGAGACGCGCGACAACGGCAAGCTGATCAGGGAAATGCGCGCCCAGATGCGCGCAATGCCCGATACCTATCAATACTTCGCCGGCATGGCGGACAAGCTGCACGGCGACACGATGCCAGTCAACAGGCTCGACACGCTGAATTTCAATATGCGCGAAGCGCTCGGCGTCGTCGGCATGATCACGCCGTGGAATTCGCCGCTGATGCTGTTGACCGGCACGCTGGCGCCCTGTCTTGCGATCGGTAACACCGTCGTCATCAAACCGTCCGAACACGCGACCGCATCGTCGTTGGCACTTGCCGAGCTTATTTCCGAAGCCGGCTTTCCCGCAGGAGTGGTCAACGTGGTTACCGGCACCGGCAAGAGTGCAGGCGAGGCGCTCACGCGCCACCCGGACGTCGCCAAATATGTCTTCACCGGCAGCACCAATACCGGGCGGCGCATTGCCGGAAACGCTGCCGCAAACCTGGTTCCCTGCTCAATGGAGCTTGGCGGCAAATCACCGCATGTCATCTTCGGCGATGTCGATATTGACCATGCGGTCAACGGCGTCGTCTCGGGCGTATTCGCCGCGGCGGGCCAGACCTGCGTTGCCGGTTCGCGCTGCTTCGTCGAGGCAGGTGTCTACGCCCGCTTCATCGATGCCCTGGTCGCCCGGACCGAACGGATCAAGGTCGGGCATCCGATGGTGGAAGAAACCGACATCGGCCCCCTGGCGCTCGCCGATCAGCTGGCGAAGGTCGAAAGCTATGTGGCCTCGGGGCTCAAGGAAGGCGCCAAGGTGGCCGCCGGCGGGAAACGTCCGCAGGCGGAGGAATTTTCGCGCGGCTGGTATTTCGAGCCGACCGTGATGGTCGAGGCACAGAACGACATGGCCTTCATGCGGGATGAACTCTTCGGGCCTGTCGTCGGAGTGATGCCGTTCGAGAGCGAGGATGAGATGATCGAGCTCGCCAATGACACGCGCTACGGACTGGCCTCCGGCATCTGGACCAAGGACATCGATCGCGCCCTACGCTTCGCCAACCAGATCGACGCCGGAACGGTCTGGATCAACACCTATCGCACCTCCTCGTTCATGTCCGCAAATGGTGGCTTCAAGGAGAGCGGCTACGGTCGCCGCGGCGGGTTCGAAGTGATGCGCGAGTTCTCGCGGCTCAAGAACATCATCGTCGATTACTCCGGTGCGATGCAGGACCCGTTTGTCATGCGGCTGAAGTGACCAGACGAGCAAAGTAGCGAAAGGCAGGTAAAGATGAAGTTCGCAGTCTCTCTCACGATGGAACGCTTCTCGCCCGAGATCCCGATGGCGACCGTGAAGAACAACCTTCTGAGGCTGGCGCGGATCGCCGACGAAGGTGGTTTCGAAACGCTCTGGACAGCCGAACATCACACGATCGAATGCACCATCTCCCCGAATCCGTTTCAGACGCTGGTCTGGCTTGCCCAGCACACGCAGAAGATCAGGCTCGGCACCTCGACGCTTGTCGCGCCGTACTGGACACCGATCCGGCTTGCCGGCGAATCCGCGCTTTGCGATCACCTGACGAACGGTCGCCTGGAATTCGGCATCGCCCGCGGCTCCTATCAGTACGAGTTCGACCGGATGGCCGGCGGCATGCCTCAGCAGGAGGGTGTCGCCTACATGAAGGAGATTGTCCCAGCCGTGAAGAAGCTGTGGGCGGGCGACTACGAACATGATGGACACTACTGGAAATTTCCGATCGCCACGTCGGTGCCGAAGCCGTTGCAGCAGCCACATCCGCCGATCTGGGTCGCAGCGCGCGACCCTGGCACCTTCGACTGGGCGATCGCCAATGGCGCTAGCATCCTCTCGACGCCGCTCTCGGCACCGGCCGCCGAGATCCAGGTGCTGTCCGACAAGTTTTACAAGGCCGTTGCCGATCACCCGGAAGTGCCGCGCCCACGCTTCATGATGCAGCGGCGCACTTGTGTCTACGACAAGACTGACGGCTGGGAAACCGCTGTCAAGCACAGCATGGATTACGGCCGCGCTTTCGAGAACCTGATGCAGAACATAGGCACCGTGCGCGAGGGCTTTCCCGAAGCGGTGCCTTACGAGGCCGTCAAGGGCAAGGACAACTACAATCCTGGCAATATCCGCAAGAACCTGATGTTCGGGACGCCGGACGAGGCAATCGAAAAGCTGCTCGTTTTTGAAGCAGCCGGCGTCGATCAATATTGCCTTGGTCTGACCTTCAATCTGCCGTTCGAACTGCAGAAGCGGACGCTGGAGCTGTTCATCACCGAAATCATGCCCTTCTTCGCAGCGCGTGAAAAGGACAAGCAGCGCAGAGCGACGGTAGGCTGACATGGCAGAGGTACTGCGTCATGCCGTTGGAGACGTGACACTCAATTACCGGATCGACGGTAGTGGCGAGCCGCTGGTCTGCATCCACGGCGTCGGTTCCTATCTCGAAGCCTGGTCGGGCGTCGTCGAGCTCCTGAAGGAAAGCTTCACAGTGCTCACCTTCGACCTGCGCGGCCACGGCCACTCGAGCCGGGTCAAGGGTCGCTACGAGATCGACGATTTCGTCAACGAGGCGCTGGCGCTGGCCGACAAGGCAGGCTTTTCGACCTTCAATCTCGCCGGCTTCTCGCTCGGCGGACTGATTGCCCAGCGTTTGGCGCTAACCCATCTCGGGCGGCTCCGTAAACTCGTGCTACTGTCGACGGTCGCCGGGCGGACGCCGGAAGAACGCGCAAGGGTCCTTGAGCGGCTTGCTGCGCTACGGGCCGGAACGCCAGCTGATCATCACAACGCCTCGCTGTCACGCTGGCTGACCGAAGAGTTCCAGGAAAAGAATCCCGAGGTAATTGCAAGGCTCCGGCAGCGCGACGCCGAGAATGATCCAGATTGCTATGCCGCGGCTTACCGGGTGCTGGCGGAAACCGACTTTGGCGGCTTCCTCGACCAGATCCGTTGCCCGACCCTGATTGCCACAGGCGAGGACGACGACGGATCCAATCCGCGGATGGCCCGCTACATGCACGAGCGTATCCCGGGCTCGGAGCTCAGTATCCTGCCCGGCCTGCGCCACTCAATTCTCATCGAAGCGCCGCTGATCGTGGCCGATCTCATGCGTCGCTTCCTGACCGCTAGGGAGGCGAAGCATGGATGAAGGTTTGAGAGGGAGCGGCGAAGCGGTTCGCCGCAAGGTGCTGGGCGATGACTATGTCGATCGCGCCATGAACGGCGCGGACAGTTTCTCGGCACCGTTTCAGGATTTGCTCAACGAATATTGCTGGGGGATCGCCTGGACCGATGGAGGCCTGGATCTCAAGCAACGCAGTCTCCTCAACCTCGGTATGCTCGCGGCGCTGAACCGCATGCATGAATTCGGCATTCATTTTCGCGGTGCGATCCGCAATGGGCTGACCGAGGACGAACTCAGGGCGGCACTCGTCCAGATTGCCGTCTATTGCGGCATTCCGGCCGGTGTCGAAGTCTTCCGCATTGCCCGCTCCGTCCGTGACGAAATGCGGCAGAAAGGAGAACTCTGACTTCCATCGAACCGAGGAACGGCGCGGCCCGCCGCTGCTTCGCATCGCCGGAAGACTGAGGGGTCTCTCCACGCCCAAGATTGCTTGGTGTTCAGGAATAATCCTGCACCCGGAAAACCAAGAATGACAAAAAAGGGAACCATCGCATGAACAGACTGACCAAGATTTCCGCGATTGCAGCATCGCTTGCGGTTGCGTTAGCCCTCTCGGCCAATGCAGGTACCGTCCTCGACCGCGTCATGGCGACCAAGGACCTGAAGGTGGCGACCGACGCCAACTGGGCGCCGCAATCCTTCATGAATGAGAATAACGAGCTCGACGGCTTCGACGTCGATGTCGCCAAGGATATCGGCAAGCGCCTGGGCGTGAAGGTTGAGTTCGTGACGCCTGGCTGGGACATCATTACGGCCGGCAATTGGGCCGGCCGCTGGGACATGCACGTCGGCTCGATGACTCCGACCAAGAAGCGCGCCGAAATCTTCGATTTCCCCGCTGTCTATTACTATACTCCGGCAGCCGTTGCCGTTCACAAGGACAGCAAAGCGACCAAGCTTTCCGACCTCGACGGCAAAGTCGTCGGCACCACCGCGACCTCGACTTTCGAAGCCTATGCGAAGGGCGACCTGACGCTCGACGCTGCCGGGGCACCGCCCTTCAAGTACGAGTTCAAGCCGAAGGAGGTGAAGTCCTATGCCAACTCGACCACCGCTTTTGACGATCTGCGTCTCGGTGACGGCACCCGTCTCGATGCCGTCGTTTCCTCGCTGCCGAGCATTCGCGATGCGGTGAAGGCCGGCTATCCGATCAAGCAGCTCGGCGACGCCGTCTTCTACGAGCCGCTCGCCGTTGCGATCGAACATGGCGACAAGGAATTCAACGACAAGATCGCCGCAGCCGTGAAGGCTATGCAGGCGGACGGCACGCTGAGCAAGCTCTCCGTCAAGTGGTACGGCGTAGACTACACAGTGGTAAAATAAGCGATGCAGACGGCGGTCCGGATAACCGGACCGTCCTTCCGCCGGAAGGGACAAGAGATGCTTTATCCCGATACTGTCGAGTCAGAAGTACTCGTACATAAGCCCTGGTTCGTCGCGACGCTGTTTGGGGCGGTGCTGGCGGCTTTCCTGATGTTCAACCTGACCGGCACAACGATGGGCGAGCTGATGCGCCCTGTCATCGGCGATCCCGCCACAAGCGGTCTCTACGGACGCTTCGCCATCGCTTTCGTTATTGCCGTGATGTTTGCGCTGAACGTCGTGCTGATCGGTTTCGCGCCATTGAGGGCCCAGATCGCCATCGTCTGGCTCGAGCTTCTGATCCTGTTCCTGGCCTTCTTCGAGACCTTCCATCTCAGCCTGCCCTTCATCGAGGAGAAACTGCCGTTTCTCATCACCCAGGGTCTGGTCACGACGGTTTACGTGTCCGCAATCTCGATCATCATTGCCTCGGCGATCGCCATTCTCGGCGCCGTCGCCAAGCTCTCGACCAATGGCTTCGCCTATGCGATCGCCAGTTTCTACACCTCATTTTTCCGCGGCCTGCCGCTCCTTATGCAGGTCTATCTGATCTATCTCGGCCTGCCGCAGCTCGGCTTCGTCATTGATGCGGTGCCGGCCGGTATTCTCGCGCTGTCGCTCTGCTACGGCGCCTACATGACCGAGATCTTCCGCTCCGGCATCCAGAGCATCGACCGCGGTCAGTGGGAGGCCTCACGTTCGATCGGCTTCGGCTTCGGCATCACCATGCGCAAGATCATCCTGCCGCAGGCGCTGCCCGTCATCATTCCGCCGACTGGCAACCAGTTCATCTCCATGCTGAAGGACAGCTCGCTGGTCTCGGTCATCGGCGTTTGGGAGCTGATGTTCCTCGCCCGCACGCTCGGCCAGAAGACCTTCCAGCATATGGAAATGCTGATCTCCGCCGCCATGCTCTACTGGATCATGTCGATCTGCCTGGAGCTCATCCAATCCCGCATCGAGCGTCACTACGCCAGGAGCAAAGTCCGATGAACGGCGACAAGATCATCGAAGCGAAGAACGTTTCGAAGTGGTACGGCAGCTTCCAGGTGCTGACGAATATCAATCTCACAGTCAGGAAGGGCGAGCGCATCGTCGTTTGCGGTCCGTCGGGATCGGGGAAATCCACTCTGATCCGTTGCTTTAACCGTTTGGAGGCCCATCAAGAGGGCGAGATAGTCGTAAACGGTATTGCCCTGCATGAGAAGATGCGCAACGTCTCCGAGGTGCGGCGCAATGTCGGCATGGTATTCCAGCACTTCAATCTGTTCCCGCACATGACCGTGCTAATGAACTGCATGGTCGGGCCGATGTGGATCAACGGCGTGTCGCAGACGGAGGCAAGGGAACGGGCGCTTAAGTTCCTGGAGCGAGTGCGCATTCCCGAACAAGCGAACAAGTATCCCATCCAGTTGTCAGGTGGCCAGCAGCAGCGGGTGGCCATCGCCCGCTCGCTTTGCATGCAGCCTGCAGTGATGCTTTTTGACGAACCGACTTCGGCTCTCGATCCAGAAATGGTTTCCGAAGTTTTGGAGACCATGACGGCCTTGGCTAAGGATGGAATGACGATGGTCTGCGTGACCCACGAAATGGGGTTTGCCCGCGCTGTTGCCGACCGCGTAATCTTCATGAACTCGGGTCAGATCGTCGAGGAAGCGACACCCGACGATTTCTTCACGAAGCCACAGCATCAGCGGACGAAACTGTTCCTTAGCCAAATTTTGAAGCATTAAGTTTGCTGTTCGCTTCTTGACCAAAACCTCAACCAACCACGCTCTAACGCGCCGTATGTGTGGACGAGTGTCGAGCGAACTCTCGGCCGTGCCACTTACCAGAATTATCTACGTTCTGGTGTCAAATACCTTTTGCGGCCCGCTCGGCCGTAGCTGCAAAGTTCGATAAATCCGGCCATGGCGCAAGGCATGCCTAAGCCGTTGACTATGTAATATGCTCCACCAGGAAGATGGTCCGATTCCGTTCAACTGCCAGATTGCGGAATAGCGGGTCGACGGTTCCTTTCCCTCAAGACCTCTGTAGCCTCGTCCGCTGTCGAGCGATTGCGGAGATTTGCGACCACTGTGTTCAACGACGGCTTTGCGCCCTGATTTCGGCCGTTGAGGCACGCCTTGCACCTGCTGAAAAGCAGACATTGTATAGTTTCAAGATAACGGCATCTTTGCGCCGCCGATAGCGGAGTAAGCGTCGTCGCCTTCATGTCCTCGAACGCGTCGTCACTGTCCCTACCCGCTGTCACATCTCCGGCAGGCCGGCCTTTCGGAAGCCGTCCACAAAGTGGTCTCGTACAGATGCATCGCGTAGCGGCTGGGAGCTGAGCCAATGGTCGATCGTGAAATGAGGGTGGGCGATCAGGAACAATTCGGCTTCTCGCCGCGCTTCCTCACGGTGGCCCAACTGCGCAAGCGTAGCAGCCAGGAATTTGCGCGAGTTGGTACGATACGTGTCTTCCCTGCGAAGGGTAGCTTTTGCCGCCTCATAGTCACGCGCGGCGTATTGCGCCTGCCCAAGATGACAAAGATACCAGCACGCTGGATAGGGATTGAGCCGCAGGGCTTTTTCGATCTGCGCCAGTCCGTCGGCAACCCTGCCATCCAGCACGGAAATGTCCGACATGGCGGCCCAGGTGTCGGCGTGGTTTGGGTCCAGCTCCAGGGCTTTGGCGAATGCGGCCTCCGATTCCTCCCATCGCCGCTCATAAGCCAAGATGGTCCCCAGAACGTAACGGCAGCCGGCATCGTTGGGATCGAGGTCGACCGCCTTCTGCGCGAACGTCGCCGCCATCCGACGGTTCGGGTCTTCGGGCTCGCCGAAATGAGTCCAAGCCAGCCAACGGTTATAGGCGAGCAGACCGAGCGCCTCGGCATATGATGGCTCGAGCTTGACCGCGCGTTGGAGCAGCATATAGGCCTCACGCTCAGTTTGCGGCGACTCTTCCGTCAGGAGGCGGGCCCGCACACACAGGTCGTACGCCTCAAAGTTCTTCGGCCGATTGCGCTGCGTCGGGATGGTCAGCCGGCCGACGAGGGCTTCAACAATCTTGGCGTTGACTTCATCCTGTAACTCGAAAACATCTTCCACCGTCCTGTCAAACCTCTCGGCCCACAAGTGCCCGCCGCCAAGCGCGTCGACCAATTGGGCATTGATGCGGACACGGCCCATTGCGCGTCTGGCGCTCCCCTCCAGGACGTAGCGGACGCCGAGTTCCTGGGCGACCAGCCGTACGTTGACCGGCTTGCCCTTGTAGCCGTACACGGAATTGCGCGCGATGACGAAGAGGCCGGCCGTTCGGGAGAGGTCGGTGATCAGGTCTTCGGTCAAGCCGTCGACGAAAGGCGCGTCCGCTTCATTCCCACTCATATTCGTGAACGGCAATACAGCGATCGAAGGAATTTCGGGTAGCGGCAATATGCTCTGCAGCGCATCCGGCCAATGCCACACGTGGACGGGGCGAGTGAGATTCTTCAGGTAGCGTTCGCCTGCATCGAAGAACCGGTCGTCGACCTTGCCGACGATCTCGCCGTGAACGCCGCCTGAAATGCAGATGCCTCCCGGCGCGGCCTGTCTCTCGAGGCGCGCCGCGACATTGACCCCGTCGCCGAGGACGTCTGAACCGACGTCAATGACATCTCCCAGATTGACGCCTATACGCAAGAGCAGGCGCCGGTCTTCGGAAGCCTCGACAGCAGCGGTGGCCCGTTGCATTTCCAATGCTGCTGCGACCGCTTCCACCGCGCTACCGAATTCGATCAGGAAGCCGTCGCCCATGACCTTGAAGATGCGACCTTTGTGGCGCATCACAGCCGGCTCGATAATGCCGGAACGGAGTTCCCTGAGGTCCTCCAGCGTTGCGACTTCATCTGCCTCCATCAGGCGTGAATATCCCACCACATCGGCAACGAGGATGGCGGCAAGGCGACGCTGAAGAGATTGATCCGTCATGTGAGGACAAGCCTAATGACCGAGTTCCCAAGTTACTGTTCAGCCGCGGGTGAGTCAACAAAGTGGTAAGAGGTAACATCCGATTCCCGGCCCTGATAAGCACCTGGCAGGGACTGCTGATCAACGATCAGTCGGAGATGCACACATCGATTCGACGCACAGGTGATGGTCCGGCTGTCGTGACTGTCATACGAGGGGTGACGACCGCGGCTTCGCCGGAGGCGCCGAGTTCCGTTGCGCGAAATGGGCTTCGGGGTGAACCCGAACTGCACTGCCTAAGTCTGCATTTCTGGCTTCGCCCTCCAGACGCGGCCGGTCTCCTTCCGGCCCCAATCAGTCATTCCCGCGAGCCCAAACTATTCGCTTGCCTAGCGAATCTGTTCCAGACGGAGGTTTTAATAGCAGGGTCGTTGGTTCAGGATCATGTCCCAGGACGTGGTGTAGCTTAGACGACCACGGCTCATCCCAGAGGGTCGGATGAGTATCAGCTTGCTGCTGGCAGGCTGATGAGCGGATCATCGCTCATTGTGGCGATTGTCTCAAGTGTCATGTAGCGGGATCGCTGGACGGCCCATTCATCGTTCTGTTCGAGCAGCAGCGCACCGACCAGGCGCACGATGGCGTCGTCGTTGGGGAAAATGCCGACGACCTCTGTGCGCCGCTTGATCTCACCGTTCAATCGCTCAATGGGGTTGGTCGAGTGAAGTTTGGCCCAATGCTGCTTGGGAAAGGTCATGTAGGCGAGCACGTCTTGCTC
>NZ_AUFB01000038.1 GCF_000426285.1 Rhizobium leucaenae USDA 9039
CTCCGGTGTTGGATCCGGGGCGAGGCAAGACGAAGACCGGTTATCTCTGGGCCGTGTTGCGTGACGACCGCGGCTGGAATGGCTCCGCGCCGCCGGGCGTGGTGTTCCATTATCGGCCCGGGCGTAAAGGCGAATATGCCGCTGAAATCCTCGACGGGTTCAACGGGACAATCCAGGTCGATGCCTACGGTGGTTACTCTCACCTCGCCACGTCGGACCGGATGGGTGGCGATCCCTTGAAGCTGGCTTTCTGTTGGGCGCACGGGCGCAGAAAGCTGATCAAGGCCGCGCCAAAGAGTGGATCGCCCATCGTCGACGAGGCGCTGGTGCGGATCGCCGCGCTCTATAAGATCGAAGGCAGTATCCGGGGCTCAGATCCCGAACATCGCCGGGCAGTTCGACAGGACCTGTCCCTCCCGCTGGTGGACGAATTCTTCACCTGGCTCGCAGCGCAAGCCAGCGCGTCTCACGCAAGTCCGACCTCGGAAAAGCCCTGGCCTATATGCTGACGCGGCAGGACGGATTCCGGCTGTTTCTGGACGACGGCCACGTCGATATCGACTCCAACCTGGTGGAAAACGCGATCCGCCGACCAGCCATGAATCGCCGCAATGCGCTCTTTGCCGGTAGCGACGTTGGCGCGACATACTGCTCATCTGACGATGTCCTTAAAATAAAAGGGGATTTTGAACCGGATCCTGAGATATCGGACGTCTTGATCGCCTGGCATCTGCTTCGCGGCGAACAGTGTCGTCTTGAAGGTCGGAAAGTTGAATGATCCAAGGCGCTCCAGCACATAGCTGTCGAGCGGGAAGGACGCCGCTGCTTACCATCCGATAAGCCGTAGCTCGACTTACCTTCAGAATGTCGGCGGTCTCGTCGAGGGTTCTCTCGCCGCGTTCAGCCCGTTCGCCTTCCCGATAGACGGGGATGCCGTGGATGTTGCGAAGACTGCAGACGTGGCTTCGTGTCCAGCTGGCGCCATGTCCAGTCCGCTTGCCGGAGCGGTTCAGGATCGCTGCGATTGACAAATCAGGTAACTGCCTTGCCAAGGCGCGCACGAGATCGACAACAATTTCCGTGATTAGTAGCCGAATGATCTTTTTGCGCGTCTCAATGGATACGCTGGGGCTGTCCCATGCCTGCCCCAGGTCCCTGCCGAGCTTCATCAGTCTTGCACGGTCATCTGCCGATAGCGCGGGCATGTCGCGGTCGGTCGAGAGCGTCTCAAGCTCGATCTCCAGGTCACGCAATTGGATCAGTTTCTCATTCCAGCGTCTTTCCAACTCGCCCGCGACCAACCGATTGTCGGGATCGACAGCGTCATACTGGCGCCGCGCTCGAGCAGCCTCATATTGTGCTTGCTTGATTGAGTTCTCGAGTTGCTGACGCTTATCGCTATGACGCTGCGTGTGCGCCTCCATTGCCTGCAACGCCGCCTCGATCCCGAGGGGTTGCAGTCGTTCGAGAACTTCCTGCGCGACGGCCCGATCGACGCGCATGCCACCGAACCCGATGCAGTTTGCAGCCGCCATGTCGCCGAATGTGCCGCGACAAACGTATCGCTGCGTGTTGCCGCCTTTCCCAGAATATTGAATATGCAGTCGACGACCGCAGCGACCGCAACGAAATAGTCCAGGCAACAAAGCTTCGCCACGCCTTATCGAACCCCGCCCTATGTAGCTTTTTCCATTCGCATTCTCGGCGATCAGATGCTGATTCCTTTCAAACTCGGCCCAGCTAATATAGCCTTCATGATGGTCGTGGATCAAAACTTCCCAGTCCTTCGAATTACGCCGCAACGTATCACGGATGACCCGTTTGCGCCCATCCTTGATCATCACCCGTGTCCCACGCCGGCCGTAGGCGTACGAGCCAGCGTAGACGGGGTTTGTCAGTATGTGATGAAGGGTATGATAAACCGGAGCTTTCCACTCGATCGGCGGTTTGCCGCGCCCTTGATTGACAGACGGAACCAAGACATTCTCTTGCCTGAACCAGAGCAACACCTGGCGGACGGTCTGCAGTTCGGCGAATTTACGAAAGACGAGCAGAATGCTCTCCTGAACGCGCCGATCAGGATCTTTCTCGACACGGGCATCATCCGTCTTCACATATCCGACGGCAACAGTCAGATGAAGTTCGCCGCGCCGCGCTTTTTGGCGCATGGCCTCGACGGATCGTTGCCGAAACACGGATAACTCCATCTCGCTCATCGTACCCTTCATGCCAAGAAGGAGACGATCGTTAGGCGAGCGCGGATCGTAAATAGCCTCTTCGTCAACGATCAGAGTGCCGACCAGACCACAAAATTCCAGCAACGTATGCCAATCACGGCCATTGCGCGCCAGACGTGAGGCCTCAAGCGATACGACTGCTCCCACCCGACCTTCACATATCGCCGCCAACAGCTTCTCGAATCCTGGGCGGGCGATGCCACCTCCGGATCGTCCAAGGTCATCGTCGACGATCTCGACGGTCTCCCAACCCAACTGTCGAGCACGCTCGACTAAGCCGTACTGCCGTCGTTGGCTTTCCAGGTTATTGGCAACCTGGTAGGCTGTCGACTGCCGGACGTAGACGAAGGCGCTAAGGCTAAGATGGTCGGCGGTAATCTTACTCATTGCCCGCCTCCTTTCCGCCGTCGGCGAACCGCTTGCCGGCCAGCTTTGCCGCCGCTTCCGTCAACAGTAATTGAAGGAGTGTTAAGGCTTCCCGGCGCTGGGTGTCGCTCAGGTCTACCGGCCGGGCTGTCACGAACAGATCCAATTGCATGCGAAATTGCTTTCTCATGGCTTATCCCTTCGGCTTCTTGAACCGAGCGAAAAGGTACGTGAGAATCAATGAATGCGCGCAGTTCAATAAGCTTGGCTGCCGAAAGGCGCGGCTCGGCTACAATCTCGATCGAACTTGCCGCAGGATCAAACATCCATGCGGGGATTTGAAATGAGCCACCATGGGCTTGTCGAATCAGCAGATAATGAACACCTTCGTGCTCATGGCTGCCGGTTACCAATACGGTTTGGTCAACCAGTGGATGGAAGGGATAAGTGACCGTGGACTCGAATGCCAGAAACCCGGCATTATGAACCCGGCTTCGAGGGAGGGGGCCGCAACTGGGCCCGGTTTGCCAGCCTGATCGGCACTTGTAAAATGAACAGCGTTGAACCCTACGCCTATCTGTGCGATCTCTTCGTCAGCCTCGCAAACGGCCACCTAGCAAAAGACATCGATGCCCTCATGCCCTGGGCCTACGCCGCCCGCATCAAGGCCTCACAATGAGCTCGTCAGGTACTCTTCGGTGAGCTCATTTGACGGGCCGTAGATCAACCTCAGATCACTGCAACTGAAAAATCGATGGGGCGTGGACGCCGCATACGTTTTGAACGTAGCCTTCGCCGCAACGACCGATGGCCGACGCGCCGAAGCCGATCACAGTTGGGCGTGTTTCGGCCGAGTAACCAAGCAAATTGCGCCGCAGACGACCAGTTCTCTCCGCTAATGCAAGCTCATCATCCGGCAGCGCGAAATGGTCGAGCCCGATTTGCAGATAGCCGGCAGCGGCTAACGTTTCGGCCATGACCGAGGCCTGCTCAGCGCGCCCGGCTATATCGGGCAATGCTGCCCGGTCAATCAGGAGCTGATTTTTTCTATAGGATAGATCGTGCGAATAACCGAAGACCGCGAGACGGTCGGGACGCATCTCAATAGCTAACTTCGCGCTCTGGCGACAGGACTGGACTGTTTGATAGGGCAATCCAAACATCAGGTCGAAATTGATGCGCCCTATTCCATGCAGGCGAAGGTTCTGGACGGCAGTCATCACCTGCGCCTCGCTCTGAACCCGGTTGATCGCCTTTTGTACGATGGGATCAAAGCTCTGCACACCAACGCTTGCGCGGTTCACACCGGCTTTCTCCAAGGCTTCGGCCATATCGGTGGTGAAGGTGCGCGGGTCGACCTCGATAGCGATGTTAGCCGCTTTCTCGAACGCGAAGTGGCCGCGCAAAAGTTCCATTAGCGACAGGAAGTCTGCTGGCGGCATGATGGTCGGGGATCCGCCCCCGAAGTGCACGTCGCTCACGCCAAGTGCCTTCGGCGCTTGCTCGGCGACCAAGCGGATCTCCTCACGGAGCATTGCTAGATAGTGGATGATCAAATTATCCAGACGAGTGATGCTCGTTGGAAAACCACAATACCAGCACATCGAGCGGCAAAATGGAATGTGCAGATAGAGCGAAACAGCGTCATCGGTTGGCAGGCTCCGCAGCCATTCCTCATACGTATGGGCGCCGATTGCAGAGGAAAACTCCTGTATCGTTGGATAGATGGTATACCAAGGTAAATGCGCCTCGCTATGTTTTTTCGAGATGAAAGTTGATGATGAGGCGCGCAATGACTTTCGTCTCCAGTCCGGCTTATCATGTCCAGATTTCACGCGTCGTCTTCCTTTCGATCAGATGGGATTCTGCGCTCGAGGGGTGCTTTTTCGCCGCCAGGCATCATGGCTTCCCGTCTTCCAATGCCGGTCGCCCGTTCCCGCCGCCCTTAAATCGCAAACGCAAAGGTCATTCCAGTCGAGTGAACGATCCAGGACTTGCGTATCATCGACGTCGCTGAAATGAGCTGTCCTTAGTTCGAATGCCGAAAGACGTTTGTGCTTAAATTCGGATTGTGACGATGACCCAACGCCTTGAAGCCAAATGCAACGTTGTCCTTTCGACAATGTCCGACATAGGACAAGCGCGCCGCCCAATCATCTCGATGTTTTGAATCCCATTTGTCGCTTGGCATGATGGATGCGTAGCTCCACAATGCACTGCGTCAAGGAGGAGGAGCCGTCCCGCGATCGGCCTCTCCGAGGAGGCGGGCACCGTTGCTGAGAGTGGGCTCTGGTCGAACGCTTTGAATTTGTACTCTGATTGATCGCTGCGCCGGCTAAGGGCGGAGAATCTGTTCGGCCCCTGGCGCCGGTTGACAGAAACGGCCTCAAAAGGTGACGGGCCGCGGCAGCCTCTTCCTCGCCGGCAATTTCGACCAGTGCTTTTGCAAGAACGACGGAGACGACGTGTCGACGAGGCCGCCGGAAGCCGCTTTTTCAAAGATGACGCCGGCATAGACCTTCATGCCATGACCCTTTCGGCGGTTTCAAGCTCACGTTATGGCCCGTCATACGATCCAGCGATTTTCGTTGGGAAGAAAGAACAGTGAGGCAAGTGTTGCTGGCGAAAGTTCTGGCTTGGAGTGATGAGCTGGAGTTCACCGCAAGCGTGTGCTGGCATATCGCCAGCACGCGTGCTCGAGCCATCCCTATGTCTCAGGCATCGATGAGGAGTGATGGGCTGTAATCATCCATTTTCCGTCCATGAATTCATAGGTGTAGGTGTAACGTGCGGGAATTTTGGTGCCATCGGCGAATGAAAAAGTATAAATGCCGCTGTCCGTTGCCATGTTACATCCGATCCTGATCACGCGCAGATCGATCGATCCTTTCGGCCGCTTTTTGAGAAAGTGCTCGAAATAAGCGGCTCGCTGCTCGTGTGTCAGGCGCGGTGTGTTCGACAGCGTCGGCAGCAGGATCGCATTTTCCGCATAATTCGCGGCAACTTTTTCGGAGTCGAGTGTTCTGAGCGACGCATTCCAGCGATCGAACAATTCTGCTACCTGCTGCTCGGTGATCGGAGCGCAGTTTACAGTGCCAGCGACGGCTTGCTGCAAAGATAAAGTGGAAAGTACCGCCGCGGCGGCAAGTGTAAGACGCATGCTTCATCTCCGGTTTTTGATTGCGCGATAGTTCTCGGCAGGGCTTCTCCTGACTGCTTTTGATTGCTTTCAGCGTCACTCTTGTGCCGTCGACGCCCCAGGTTCTCTGCAATCAATGGTCCGCCTGATGCAGCACCGCCATCAATTCGCAAAATCGATTGTTTGAATAGCACACATCCACGGCATCAATTTACACGCTAAACAGCGCATCCCTCGTTAGGAATCGCCGAGCCGGCCAAGCTCCTGCCGCGGCGCATCTCAGCAATCTGAAGTTAGGGGCTGCTCTCGATCAACGAGCTTCTTCATGACAAGTCGCGGCAAATGCAAAAGATAGGATGATTTGCCACGACGCTTTGCCCCTTATCGGATACATGGTTTTGCCTGTCCGGGAGGGTCGCCGCTCGCAGCCCTTCGATTGGACTTTTGCGGTTGGTGATTCCACTCAAGCAACCGAATATTTTTCGTGCCCGGCACTCTGATATGTCGAATTCCTCAAGCGAGTTCTGGAGGCCGCCGCGGGCTTCTTCCCACATGTTCGCGGAGTGCAATTTGGCTTTGCAAAATTGTGACCGCCTGGAGGGAAGAGCAAGCCAATTGAGCTTTTCTTTAAACAACTGACAATTTAGCGACGATGAGCGATCGGGCTCTCGGCGCTTCCGGGTGTTGCTGCGCGATTTTGCTGGAACGCAAGCTGAACCCGACCGGGCAGACACGTCGCAGTCAGGAGGCACGGCGTGCCCGAATCCCTTTTGAAGCACGGTGTCGACATGTCTTCCAGTAGCTCGTTCGAAGCCGCGTTCCAGGCAAGTTCGCCCACTGAAATTAACGATGTGCCAGTTCGGTCCCGTCCTGTCCAGCATCTGACACGCAAGAAGTTGGGCGTTGAAACCATGCGGCACCATCAAAGTGCCGTCAGAAAAAACTGGACGAAGCCAAACTCAACACCCTGGAGACTGTGAAAAATGCAACGGCAGGCAGTAGGCCATAATGTCCAGAATGTGAGGTTGCCTACAATCAAAACTGGTCAATTCAATCCTAAGATATCCGTATTACGCACTCAATAGTCTTTGCGATAATGATTGATCTTGCTTTGAAAGGTCACGACGTCAGATCTGCCCGCAAACATCGGAACACTACTGTTCTTTTCAACCCTCACGATAATTCTGGGGCTAAATCGGTATGCGTTTCAAGGGTCTTGATCTTAATCTTCTCGTCGCATTTGACGCTTTGATGACGGAACGCAACGTTTCGGCAGCGGCGCGCAGCATCAATCTCAGTCAGCCTGCAATGAGTGCCGCCGTCCGCCGGCTGCGCGACTATTTCGGCGATGACCTGTTTACGATGCAGAACCGGAAACTTATCCTGACGCCACGTGCGGAAAGCCTCGCCTCCGCGGTCCGAGAGACACTACAGCACATTCAACTCAACATTATTTCTGCAGATAGCTTCGCATTAGACGAACCGGAGCGACACTTTACGATCGCGCTTTGTGATTTCATGACGACAGTATTCTTCCGGAAAATCATAAAGCGTCTGGCAAGGGAAGCTCCCGCTGTCAGTTTCGAGTTAATTCCGCTCCCAGATAATCCGGACCAGCTTCTGCGGCGGGGCAAAGCCGATTTTCTAATTCTTCCGGAATTGTTTATGTCAAGCGCACATCCCAGAGCGAAGCTGTTCGACGAAAAGTTCGTGTCCGTTGGCTGTACGACGAATACGAAACTATCTGGTCAACTTACGGTCAGAGAGTATATGGCGATGGGCCACGTCACAGCTAAGTCTGGGGTTGGTCAACAGCAGTCGCTTGAGGACTTTTATTTATCGGAACGAGGTGTCAAAAGGCGTGTCGAAGTTGCCGTTCAGAGCTTCGGGATGGTGCCCGCAGCGCTATTGGGCACCGACAGGCTCGCAATTCTGCCTCTGCGACTGGTGAAGCATCTCGCACCATCTATGCCCTTGCGAATTGTGGAAAGTCCAATACCTCTTCCGGCGTTCACCGAGGGCATCCAGTGGCCAGCCTCGCATGAAAACGATCCGGCGAGCACCTGGATGCGTGAGATAATTCTGCAGGAGGCGGGCCGCGTAGCAAGTCCTTCGATGTGTCGCGAAAGTGACATTTAGGAGACCGAAATGAAACTGAACGTCTTTGAGTGGGTGCCGCCCACAAGATTACTGGGCGGATTTGGGCCTATTACGACGACGAGGTGCGGATGGACTTCCAGGGCTTCATGGGACTATGAGCTGAATTCGTTACCGCGGCGACTAACCGCAAATAGGCTCGCCAAGAGTGTAGTATCCCAATTGCAACCACGAACAGGCGTATCGGATGTTTCAAAGCAGCAGCCCCCATTTGACATTTAAGCGTGGTGGATCGTCATTTGATGGCATGATCGAAACACTCGGTACTGCCTTTGGTGAGTATAAAGCCGCGCTGGTCAGCCCTGTCGATGACTTCCAGTGGAGTCTGGATTTTTCGACCTGTGACTATGCCACCGTGATCAAGGGTTTTCATCAACACGAGTTTGAGTTTCAAATCCAGCCTACCATCAACGCTGTGCAGCATTTGTCGATTGTGCTACCGCGTAGCGGAGGCATGGGAGTGACCTACGCCTCGCGCGAAGCCACCGCTCGACCCGGTAAGTTGCTCCTATACAACAATCTTGAGCCAGAGAGCGTTGTGATGTATGGCCGATCGAACGTCATTGACGAGCTTTTGCTCGACTGGAATGTGATTCTGCAGACGCTTGATCAAACGTTCGAGACGCCATTCAGTGGATCATTGGACCTTCTGCCGGAATTGGAAACGTCGACGTCGGCCGGTCAAATGATCGGCTCTCTCGCGGAGACCGTCATTCGTGGGTTGCGCGATCCCTCAGTTCGATCCCCAATCGCAATGGCGCACGTCACTCAAGCTTTGGCCGACCTGATAGTACGCTTTGTCCCGCACAAGCTTTCGCACCTGCTCGACAGGAAGCCCTACATGATAGCCCCCAGGCATGTCCGGCGCGCGATTGAATATATGGAAGCCAATATCAGCCAGCCGATCAGAATGCCGATGGTCGCGAAAGCCGCGGGGGTGTCGACACGCGCATTGCAACTCGGGTTCCGTGCCTTCCGGGAGACCACGCCGGCCGCGTATTTGGCCATGCTTCGTTTGCGGGCGGCGCGGGTGGAGTTACTTGATCCGGCGAACGGGCATACAACGAGGGAAATTTGCTTGAAATGGGGATTTCTTCACTTCGGACGGTTCTCGGCGATGTACAAGGCAAGTTACGGGGAAAGCCCTTCTCACACGAGAAAGCGCGTCAGGGGTATGCAGCCCCGCTCTCGCCGGCAACCACAAACTGTGGTGGGCCATTCAATCTTGCGCAGATGATCTCTCGCGCGACAGATGATTGGATGCGTGTGGCGGCTTGCCGTGCGCGCCTCAGGCAGTCTCCTTAACTGCCCCGCTCTCCCGTGTCATTGAGCGATATCGATGTCTTTTCGGATCATTGCATGCCTCCTCTATGACCATCTTCATTTTTCGCGAACAGGATTCCTCCCGGACCGATTGTCTGGTATAGACCGGGCGCCCTGTCGCTGGCGCACCACTGCCACCCGCGTCAGCGCACCCGCCCCGTCATTGCTTGCCACGTGGAATGACAGGGCGCCTGTCGATCGAGCGCAATGATTGGCAAGAATGCAGGGGGGCAATTCCCTCGGCCGACCCATCAGCAATCGGTGTCATGGTATCAACCACGCCGCAGCCGGCGAACACCAGAGTGGATCACAGCCTGCATCGCGAGCCGTATGCCGCTTTCGATCCCATTGTTCGCCCGTCCTGTGCTGCCGACCGAAGCTCATCCCGGGACAAGAGAACCAAGCCGACGACGTTCTTAATTTCTTAATCAGCGTTGCTGAAGATGATTCGTGAAGGCAGCTGTGCTCGGACGGGGCATTCCGGAGCGAATTGCTACACCGTCAATGTTGCGAGGGCTTAGTCTCGCGCGCCTTCAAGGAGGCCGTCGTAGACGTCCATGAGCGCAGTGGTGATAGCCTGCCCGAGAGCATTGCCTGCTTGCCGGACTGCGTCTTCAGTTCCATCACGCGCAGCCTTTGGCGAGATCAAAACCCTGTTCGCCGACAATCTGCTTGGCAACTTCAATAGCCCAGATACCAAAGTCACCCCGGTTGTCGATCCCAATGCTTTCTTCCATTTTTCGTCCTATCCATTTATGCAGAGCGCTTTACACCTCCATTCCCGAAATGGCCGGCACTGCTGGCCATCGCCATCCAGCACTATGATGATTCGAATAAGTGTGAGCAGTCTTTCTCACAGTGCAAGCGGACGCTCCGTTGTTGGCCCATTGAGTTCAATAAGGACTTTAGTCGCACTTATCGGATGCAATCCATTCATCGCATGGATGCGCCACATCCAAATAATCGATTTTACGAATTAAGCGTTATGATCCATTAAAAAGGAACATCGTTTGATTACTATCAAATACATTGATGGCTATCGCAAGCGGTTCGCGAATGGACAAGTATTTGGTTGCAAAGCCGAACAGTAAGGAACCCAGCGCCACGAGCGATCCTATGGGCATGAGGGCTACAGCCGGCGGCAGACGAATGCCTTTTAGGCGCCCTCAACCCGGTGCCTTTCATCGCACAGCTGCTTCAAAAAACACTCGGAAGAGGAGATCTTTGCATGTGCTCTCAAATGCGGTGGAGACTATGCTGGGAAAACGAGCTGGAACTCGCCGATCATGTCGAACTCGCCAAGTTCTTTCGAGCGACCTATGGACCAACCGGGGCCTTTAATGCAAAACCATTCGAGGGAAGTCGAAGCTGGGCCGGAGCGAGACCCGAACTTCGCCTCATCGGCTATGACGTTGACGGGATCGCCGCTCATCTGGGACTGCTACGCCGCTTCATTAAAGTTGACGGAATAGACCTGCCGGTGGCTGAGTTGGGATTGTACGGGATACGCACCGATCTTGAAAGACTCGGAATAAGCCATTCAATCCGAGCCATGCTTCCAACACTCCAGGATCTCGCCGTTCCGTTTGCATTCGGCACGGTTCGGCCGGAGTTGCAAAGACATATCCGGAGGTTCGGCCGTTACGGTCCTGTGACGGTTTTTCCGCACGTTCGCGTGCGGTCCACCTTACAAGAGCCGCGCCTCGATAAGCCGCCCACACGCATCGATGACGCACTTGTCGTCGTTCTACCGATTGGACGATCAATGTCCGATTGGCCTTCTGGTTCGATGATCGATCGCAATGGACCGGAGCTATGACGCTTCTGGGTTGCCAATGCGCCGCATACGTCGAGTGCACCTAGGCAGCAGCGCGTTCATGGTCAACATCAGAGTTGATCCAAGCGCGGGCTTGCTTGGGGAAACCTAAAAGCCACCCTGCGGCCAAACGATCGCGAATCTAATTAGTAGAGAATTACATCAGGTCCCTCCAATGCCGCGTGAAATTCGAACCGATATCCAAGCGTTGCGTGGCTTGGCTGTTTTGCTGGTCGTCCTCTATCATGCACGTATTGGGCCGTTTACAGCTGGCTATCTTGGCGTTGACGTATTTTTCGTAATTTCCGGCTTTCTGATCACCAAGCTGGTCCGGACGCAGCTTGAGCAATCGCGCTTCAGCTTTTCGGAGTTCTATTACCGACGTGCGAAGCGTCTATTGCCGGCGGCCTACATCGTCATTGCGCTTACGACGGTCGCCTCGCCGTTTTTGCTTTCGGACGTGGGGCTGCAGGAGTTCCGCAATCAGGTCATAGGGGCCCTCACATTTTCCAGTAACATCGTTCCTTGGTACCAAGTGGACTATTTCGGCCCCGCCGCCGAAACGATGCCCCTCCTGCATTTTTGGTCGCTCTCCGTCGAAGAACAGTACTACCTGCTGCTGCCTCTCTTCTTGGCTTTGGCGCCGAGGAGATGGTGGCTCATCGGAATAGCGGCGTTCCTTGTCGCTAGCCTTGCGCTATGTTTTTATCTGGTCGCCCAGAACCCATCTGCTGTGTTTTATCTTCTGCCGACCCGATCTTGGGAAATGTCCATTGGTTCACTTGGCGCATTGCTTCCAACGATGCCAGTGGTGTCTGCCGTGCTTGTGAAGTTACGTTTCCCAGCACTCGCGCTTCTCCTCCTTGCCCCGATGGGTTTCGCTCATCCAGTCGTGGATGCCGCTTTGATTTGCTTGGCAACTCTGACCTTCCTGCTTGCGCGCACCCGGGACAACATTGTCGTGCGAGGCATGGCGAGGATTGGCGACATCTCTTACTCGCTCTATTTGATCCACTGGCCCGTGCTTGTCTATATGAGAGCTGTTTGGCTGGCGGAGCCTCCGGCGCTTGCGATCTATGCGGCCGTTGCTTTCTCATTTGTTGGAAGCTGGGCGCTTTACTCGTTCGTGGAGGAGCCATTCCGACGGGGGTACGTCATGTCTCGTCTCCGGCTGGTCTCAGGATTGGCGGCCGCATCGGTCCTTCTCGCCTTCTCGCCCTCCGTTGCCATAGCCACAACCGAGAACAAGTTTGATTTTGCCACCATCCGGCGGATCAACTACGGTCTCGCGAGAGCGTGTGATTTCAAACCCGGTCCGCCTCCTCAGGACGTCCCCAAGAGCTGCCAGACCACAAACAGACCAGAATTGCTGGTCTGGGGCGATTCATTTGCCATGGCGCTGGTTCCCGGCTTAGCCAAAACAATCGGCGAAGGCGGACTAGCTCAGCTCACAATGAGCGGATGCTTCCCGGCCATCGGCGTTGCTGCGGTTTCAAAGGAGTTAGCGTCACCCTTTTCTCGTGCCTTCGGCGAGGATTGCATTGACTTCAATGACCGTGTTTTGGCCGTTTTGAAAAATCGGCCGGAGATCAGTACGGTGGCTATTTCAAGCCCTTTCGATACGCCTGTATCGAATGAATATATGGTGCTTAAGAGGAACGGTGAGACTTTCACCGATGCCAAGGTCTCGCAATATATAACCATTGAGGGGATTAAGGCCCTCGTCGAAGGTGTTCGCGCGTTAGGCAAGCGCGTGGTTGTGGTTGCTCCTCCGCCAGTCGGAAACTTCGACATTGGCGATTGCCTGGAGAGGAAGGCGAGGGGAAGCATTATGCTTGGGCGCTACAGCGACTGCAAAATAGATGTCAGTGAATACCGTCGCAGACGCGCCCGTACCCTCGAGCTGTTAAACGAAGTGGCGCTCAAGGCCGACGTAGAAGTCGTTTCCTACCACGACTTTCTCTGCGACGGCACAACATGCAAAACCGAGATTGACGGCAAATTCCTTTACCGAGATAGCGGTCACCTTTCCTATGAAGGATCTGAGATCATCGCTCGCCAGACAAATCTTGCTGAGAGGCTGATCAGGGCCGCTCGTTAGAGCGTGTTTGGCCAATGCACTCCTTCCATTTCGAGGGAAGAGGCAGGCGCCCTGGTGCCACCTATGCGTCGTAACAAAAATCGATAGGAGACAATATGCCAGATCAAATCGCAGATAACGTCATCGCCATGATCAAGAAAAACGCTGCTGCGCACGGCACCGACAAAGATCCCTCCTTGAGCGACGACGAAATAACGACTGAGACCGAACTGAGCTCGCTCGATATCGATTCGATAACACTGGCGGATATCCTCTGGGATCTAGAGCAAGCCTATGACATCGGCATCGAGTTTAACACCGCCGAAGCTTGGGCAAATCTTAAAAGTGTTGGCGATCTCATTGAAGCCGTCCGCGCTTTGATAGCAAGGGAGGCTTGAATGGACAGGCGCGTCGTTATCACTGGAATAGGCGGCCTATGCGGGCTCGGAACCAACCACGCCTCCATCTGGGACGCAATGCGCGAAGGGCGTTCAGCTATCGGCCCAATTGCCAATTCAGAACTTCACGAGTTGAAGGGCATGATCGGCGCCGAGATCAAGACGCTACCGGAGCATGGCCTAAATTCGAAGCAATCCAATTCAATGGACCGCTTCAGCTTGCTTGCCGTGATTGCCGCACGCGAAGCCGCAAGACATGCCGAACTCTCCATCGACGAAGGAAATACCTATCGCATCGGTGCGACAGTAGGTGTCGGCGTCTGCGGCTGGGAAGCGGTCGAAGCAAACTATCGTGCTCTTCTTTTAGATGGCGCTCGCCGGGCTGCCATCCTTACTGCACCCAAGGTTATGCCGAGTGCTGCCGCCGCTCACGTCAGCATGAGCCTTGGCTTGAGGGGGCCGGTTTTCGGCGTCACGTCAGCCTGTGCCTCGGCCAACCATGCCATCGCCTCGGCGGTGGATCAGATTAGACCTGGCCGCGCCGACGTCATGCTTGCTGGCGGCAGCGATGCCCCGCTTGTGTGGGGCGTGCTGAAGTCTTGGGAAGCACTGCGTATACTTGCACCCGATACCTGCCGCCCCTTCTCGGCCGACAGAAGAGGCGTGGTATTAGGCGAGGGTGCGGCCATCGCGGTATTGGAAAGCTATCAACATGCCGCACGGCGCGGTGCCCCAATTCTTGCTGAAATCGCCGGCGCTGGTCATTCCGCCGATGCGTTCGACATCGTTGCGCCTTCCGTCGAAGGGCCAGTGGCAGCGATGCGAGCCTGCCTTTTAGATGCTGAGCTGAATGCTGAGGACGTGGATTATGTAAATGCGCATGGCACTGGTACCAGAGCCAACGATCAGATCGAAACTGAAGCGATCAAACGTGTCTTCCGGCATCATGCCCACTCAATGTCCGTCTCTTCAACCAAATCCGTGCATGGGCATTGCCTCGGCGCGTCGAGCGCGCTCGAGATGATCGCCTGTGTGATGGCTCTGCGCGAGGGCGTCGTGCCGCCGACCGCCAATCACCGCGAGCCGGATCCCGCTTGCGATCTCGACTTTACTCCCAATGTGCCGCGCGAGCGGAAGGTACACGTAGCGCTGAGCAACGCCTTCGCCATGGGTGGCACGAATGCCGTCGTGGCATTCAAGCGGGTATAGAACCGGGCGTTTTCCTCGCCTTGCCTGTTAATGATTCCGTGCTGAACGTCGGATCTTAGTCGTCTTGGCGCGAGCTGTGCCAGTGGCTCTCTGACTTGGATGATGTTGTCTGCTGGCGCCCGTGAGGTTTGGCCGATCATCGGCGCGTCGATCATGAAGGACGAGAGGTAGTCAATGAATGTAGCACCACGGAACTCCGTAGATTCTCATCGAAAAGAGGATGATCATCTTGCACGTCATCTGTCCAACCGGCACCTCCAGCTTATAGCCATCGGAGGCGCAATTGGAACCGGTCTTTTCATGGGATCAGGAAAGACCATTTCGCTCGCCGGGCCCTCGATTTTGCTCGTCTATGCGATCATCGGCTTCATGCTGTTCTTCGTCATGCGTGCGCTTGGAGAAATCCTGCTATCCAATCCGGACTATCGTTCGTTTGCGGATTTCGCCGGGGATTATCTCGGCCCCTGGGCGCAATTTTTCACCGGCTGGACCTACTGGCTCTCCTGGATTGTGACCGGGGTGGCCGACGTCGTGGCCGTCTCCAGCTACGTGTCATTTTGGATCCCAGATATGGCGCTCTGGATACCGGCGCTTGGTCTTATATTCACGCTTCTCGCCCTCAACCTGCCGACCGTACGCAATTTCGGTGAAATCGAATTCTGGTTTGCGCTCATCAAGATCGTCACCATCGTGTCGCTTATCGTTACCGGTGCTTACATGCTTTCCACAGGCCTCACACTGCCCGATGGAAGCAGGGCATCGGTCTCGCATCTATGGCTGCATGGCGGCTTCTTTCCGAACGGCTTCCACGGCTTCGTTGCCGGTTTCCAAATTGCTGTGTTTGCCTTTGCGGGTATCGAACTCGTTGGAATGACCGCGGCAGAGACCAAAGACTCGACCCGCAACCTGCCGAAGGCAATCAACTCGATTCCGGTCCGTGTGGCACTCTTCTATCTCGGTGCCCTGTTCGTCATCCTCACGGTCATTCCATGGAATCAAGTCGATCCGAATTCGAGCCCCTTTGTCGCTATGTTTTCGCTTGCCGGCCTCGGTATTGCCGCCCATGTGGTGAATTTCGTCGTACTGACCTCGGCGGCATCAAGTGCCAACTCAGGCATATATTCAACATCGCGCATGGTCTACGGACTTGCGACCCTCCGGCTGGCGCCGGGCTTATTCGGCAAGTTGAACCGAAGGAAGGTCCCGGTAAATGCCTTGTTCTTCTCGTGCGTCTTTCTGCTGGCGGGGATCGGCCTGCTTTATTCCGGAGACAATGTCATCGAGGCTTTCACGATCGTCACGACGGTTTCTGCAGTGCTTATCATCTTTATTTGGTCGATCATCCTTGCATCTTACCTGCAATATCGCCGCAAGCGGCCTGACTTACACGAAAAATCGACCTTCAAAATGCCCGGCGGACGTGCCGCTGTCGCGATGGTCTTCGGCTTCTTCACCTTTATCTTGTGGGCTTTGGCGCAGAAGCCGGACACGGCTATCGCCTTGAAGGTTACGCCGCTGTGGTTCGTATTGCTCGCAATCGCCTATGTAGTAGTCAAAAAGGCACGGCGCTCGCGATTGCCCGGCGAGGGCGTAAATGGTCTTGATCAAATATGATGAAGAGTTTCCGCCGGATAAGAAGCTGCGAGACGCCAGTGCGCCATGCTGCCGATGCGTCGTCCCCTGATCGCCTTTTCCGAAGACCTGCTCGTGTAACTCAAGAAAGTGGCAGATGCGCCACCGGGTTCCTGGTTCGTATTGGCGAGTTTGTAGGAAGAACCACGAATTGTCAGAAACACCACACGGCCGGCTGCCAATCAAGCACCGGAGCTGTTCCTTCGCTATCTTGCAAAGGCTCAAAAACGAACCGCGGGCCGGCCTAACAATGCGACGTTCAGCACGCCATTTCGAAGCCAGACACGACGGTCGCTCCTTTTAAGCTGGCCAGCGGACGGACCTCAAAATCTAAGGAGAAACATGCAAGGTTCTCTAAATTATAATTTGCGAGGCGGTTGATCACGGCAGAAGGTCCGGATGGCTGAGAATGTCTTCGCCCATCCGCTGTTCAGCAGTCCCTGCCACTTATCCTGTCGGGTCGGCGGTCTCGGCGGTCAATCGCTTGAAGATTGGCACCAGCCGCGGATGGCGGCCGGCGGGTGGATGCTGAATATCGACCGTGCGACCTAATTTTTTCTGCCGCTTAAGCCAGTCGCGTAAGGTCTCTGCGCAGATATGGTCCACATAGTGCAAATCGCTGCTGGCGATCCGGACTGTGCAACCAGCTGGAAGCGATTCCAAAGTATTAAGGAGCGCGGGAACATCCCTGCAAGTCGCAACGCCACCAAGCGTCAGATGAACCGTCTCAGCATCTTCCATTCGATCGATAGCAAGCTTGCGCCGCAGATAAGGAAGGATCTCGAAAATCGAGAGCGTCAAACCTAGAGCAACACCCACGAGCAGGTCTTGCAGTACGACCATCGCAACAGTCGCAATCCAGATGCCCACGGGAAGCCAACCATGATGATCGAAGAGATCGCGCACGTGATGAAGGCTGATCAGCCGCCAACCCGTCACGAGCAGTATTGCGGCCAGGGCCGTCAGCGGCACCATGGAAAGCAATTGCGGCAGCAACACCGTAAGGCCAAGAATCCAGACGCCATGCAGGACAGCCGATGCCCGTGTACGCGCCCCGGCTTGGATATTTGCCGAGGAGCGTACGATAACACCAGTGATCGGCAGACCACCGAGCAGTCCGCAGAGCCCGTTGCCAATACCTTGTGCAAAAAGCTCCTTGTTGAAGCGTGTGCTGGCGCCGTCATGCATCCGGTCGACAGCCGCAGACGACAGCAATGATTCCGCACTGGCGATGACCGCAATCACCAGCGATGTGACGACGATTCCAGGCTGAGCCATATTCGCGAAACTTTCCACTGTCGGCAATGAAATGCTGTTTGCTAGAGATGCAGGAACCTCGACCCTGGCAATCGGTAGCCGCAATGCAGCCGTTAATGTAGTTCCGATGGCAACGCCTACCAGCGCACTCGGGACCAGCCTCAGCCGGTTGGGCCTGAATTTTTCCCAGCCGATCATCGCGAGCAAGGAAATCAGCCCTATAAGCAAGTCGACGGATTCGCTCGTCATGCCGCCTCCCCAAAGATGTCCGAATGTTCGTTCCATCGCCACGACGTTTTCAATGCCCCCCGCAGCCGGTTTGGCCCCCATCAAAACGTGTATTTGTCCGAGGATGATCAGAATGCCGATACCGGCGAGCATACCGTGAACGACAGCGGGCGAGATTGCCCGAAACCATGATCCGATCTTCAGGAACGCGGCAAGGATCTGCAAAAGCCCAGCAACGATCAGGACCGGCCCGAGCATGGCCACTCCATATTGTTCGACAAAGCCGAAGACGATGACCGCCAGACCAGCGGCAGGGCCCGATACTTGCAGGGGCGAACCCGCCAGCAAGCCCACGACAATGCCGCCGACGATGCCTGATATCAGGCCCATGGCAACAGGCACGCCAGAGGCAACTGCAATTCCAAGGCAAAGCGGGATAGCAACGAAAAAGACGACAAGCGACGAGGCGAAATCGCGCGAAAAAGCGAAGCTGTTATTGGTCATGGCACTACTCCGCTGCAACTGCGGCTAGGACTTGCGGCCGATCGCGACCGGTAACGGCGACCGGTAACGGCCCGTCCTCGCGTATCTTTGTGAAGCGGGCGGCCGACCCGTCGTAAACCTCCACCTCTCCCGTTTCGATATCGAAAAACCACCCGTGCAGCGTCATGTCATTGGTCGCAAGCCTTGCTGCAACGGAAGGATGTGTGCGCAGGTGGTCAAGCTGAACAATGACGTTCTCCATAGCGATAGCGCGGACCTTTTGACGTTCGGAAAGGTCGGCCGGATAGGCTTGGCAAACGATCGAATGCGCAGCGTAACCATGCTTTAGCCAAGCGGCGACGTTGGGCATGGACTTTAGCAATTCGGGACGGCAGAGCCCTTTCATCGCGCCACAATCGGAATGGCCACAAACGATGATGTCTCGAACCGCGAGAGCTACGACGGCATATTCTATTGCTGACGAAACGCCACCGTTTGCGGTTGAAAATGGTGGAACGATATTTCCGGCATTGCGGCATACGAACAGCTCACCTGGTCCTGACTGGGTAATGGTTTCGGGCAAGACTCGACTGTCGGCGCACGAAATCATCAAGGCGTGCGGCTGCTGTCCCTCTTGCGCAAGCTTGCGGTAAAGTGCCTGGTAGTTCGGGAACACGGCACCGCGGAAGTTCGAGATTCCTTTTAGTAGATCACCCATAGCAAGTCCTCATTGTCGGGGTGGATGGAAGCAGGGCGCGCGCGATCGTCGGAATCCGCAATCATTTCGCAACTGCGAGATGGAAGTGTGATACGCAAAGAGGATGCCAAGACGTCGATCGCCTCGTTTATTTCGCACTAATACGAGCATGCTCAGTCATTGACGACAGCTTGTCGCTGTAGTCATTCCAGACATCCAGTGAGCGCGAGCGCTTGATCGTAGGTCCCCAGATCAATGTGATGCTGCAATGCAAAATTTTAGAACTTCATAGTTCCTTGCTTGCTCGGATTGAGGCGCAATGCCGAGTCTGGGAGCCATGGTTCTACGCCCGCTCGTAAGAATAACGACGAGTAGGGGCGCGCGACTACGGACCAGCACCGCAGTATCAATGCGAGGTTCTGACCGACAAGATCGCCGCGGCCAAAGCCATCGCAGCTAGGCCTGCCGCCCCGATCGGCAGCACCGACAAGTCATAATTTGCAATAAGCCTGCCGCCGACTACGGTACCGCCGGCAACGCCCACGTGCATTGCGGTGACATTCGCACCGATTATAATGTCGCTCGGGCTTCGGCCGAGATCCGCAATATCGCTCTGGACGATCGGCGAAATCGACCAGCTCGCGCATCCCCAAATTGAAAGGCTGGCGAAAAAAAGATGCTGCTTTCTGACACGCATAGCAGCAACGTTGTGACGAGATAGATTGCAGGGCTCGCGACCAGCGCGAGCCGACGACCTGCGAGGTCAGAAAGAATACCGGCCAGCACGCCCCCCGCCATGCCCGACGACCCGAAAACGGCGTAAAGAAAGGCCTCCCAGTGTGGCCCGAAGAACCCCTTGCTCGCGGCGTAAGAGGTCAAATAACTGAAGAGGGTGAAATGACCTGCAATGAACAAAATAGAAACACGCTGCGCCATCATCTGATTGCGATCCCGGAAATGAGCTAGATACAGTTTGCCAAAAGGCGAGCGCTTGCTCGGCGACCCGACATTCGGTAGCACGACGATTACAAGCCATATAGCGACGACAGATAGGCCAATCATTGCAAGGCCTACGGCGGCGCCAACCAATCAAATGTGTAATCCACACGCCCAGAGGTACCCCCAAAAAAAGCGAGCCGCTTATTCCAAGGTACACGGAGGCTATGG
Source organism: Rhizobium leucaenae USDA 9039 (assembly GCF_000426285.1). Classification (GTDB taxonomy): domain Bacteria; phylum Pseudomonadota; class Alphaproteobacteria; order Rhizobiales; family Rhizobiaceae; genus Rhizobium; species Rhizobium leucaenae. The sequence goes on from NZ_AUFB01000038.1 coordinate 20,190, forward strand.
CACGAGCTCGATATCTTTCCGAGACGATCTGAACTGCACAACCGACGGCGCATACCGATATCTGCGCGCAAGCCATAGCCGTGATGATCCTCGAGGCGCTTATTGGGAGCAGCCCCGATCCACCGATCACAACCGGCACATTGCTCCCTGCAAAGATTGACATGGCCGCGAGGAGCGTCGGTTTTACATCGAAGCGATAGGAAATCAGTGTAGCTATCGGCGCGAAGAACGCGTAGGTGACCGAGAACACTGAAATGAGGATACTTGCTTCGGACTCGCCTACTCCAAGGCTGCCGGCTACATTCGGCAGCACCCCGATGAAAACGTTCTCGGCCAATCCGGTGATAAACACAGCAGTAGTGAGTACGAGAATTCGATTCATACCGCCAACTGCGCTGGATTGGCCGGCGCTTGCGCGGTCTCTTTTCCACCAGCTCTGCCCGATGCTCTCATCAGTCCTCGTATGCCCTGACTTCAATCAGTTTTTTGCGGGCCGAGATGGGCTCCTGCCTCATACCGATTGGACGCCCTGGGAACAGTTTGCAACGAGATCGGCTGCGTAAAGTACTCGTACTTGCCCGTCAGCACGCCTTGCGTGAATTGAAGCGCATGCTTGCCAAAGAACCACTCTTCAACAGCATAGCCGCGGGTCAGTTCGATTGGCGAGGTAAGGTTCAGTCCGGGCATTTCGATCCGATTGACCGTCGTCGGCCGGTTGCATAACAGTCTGAGGTCCTCAACGTGGATCCCGAGCGGGATCTTTTCGAACAAATCGCCAGGCAGAGCGTCGCTGTTCGACAGGTCGACTTTGGTGAATGGCAAAGGGCCGTCGGGTCCTGCCTTTCTAGAGAGGAACTTTTCTACGGCGTGGACATGCGTCGCAATCCCGGGATGGGAATCCCATTTCGCGTAAAAATCAGAGCGTAGTACCTGCCAGTCTGCATAGAGTGAGTCGAGATCGCCCCGATCAAATGAATTCGCGTGCCGGCACTCGTACGGGACCGGATACCGGGAAGTCCCGATGATCGATGTAAAATTGTGAAATCCACCCTCGTTGGTCCGTTGTCTCAACTCGTTGATCAACGGAACCCACACATCCTTGGTCACAAAGTGCAACGACGAGTGTGCCAAAGCCAGGTCGTATCTCTCATCAGGGACGAAATCCTCGATTCTCCCTTCGATCACATCGATATTCAACGAATGTTCGTCTGCAACCGATCGCAGTTTTCTGACCGCGCTCGATGACGGTTCCAATGCAGTTACCGCATGCCCCCTGAATGCAAGAAAGAGAGCGTTCCTGCCTTCGCCGCATCCTAGGTCGACGACCATTGCGTTTCTTGGCAGTTGCTGTTCTATCTCATAGACTTCGACGCTTGGCCCGCCCATCGTCCAGACGTTGGGATCCGAATAGCCTCGTTCCCAAAACCGCTCGCTGTTTTTCATTTAGGAACGTACCTTTCTTCACGGATTTTCACGTGGTCCGAGAAGAGATGATGCGCTATCAGGTTGCTGTACTTGTAACCTTTCCGGGTCAGAGCAATGGCGCCATCGCCCCGCAAATCGATGCAGCCTTCGACTTCCAGAGCATCTATCACCTCCAAAAAATCGGCGCGGAGGTCCCGTCCGAATCGTCGTGAATAATCTGCTTCTGAAAGCTGGTTGAGCGTAAGGTTAAGTATAAAATATCTCAACCGTTCTTCGGATTCGTCTAATATAACTCCGTATTTCAGCAAATTCCGACTAGTCATCTCGAGATGTATATAATCGTCGATGGCTTTGCCGACATTCTTCAGCGCGACGGCATAGTCGAGGCTGTAGTGATATTTCCCGTTATAACTTCGCGCGCCTGCTCCGATGCCTATCATCGGAACACCGAGGAAGTCAGAGGTTTCCTGGCCGTAGGCGCTGGTGCCTTCTGGAAGGCAGGTAAAACGGGTGAAAGATTCCTGTCGATACTCATTGTCCTGCATAAAATCGACATTGCTGTCGTAGATCTCATATTTGAGGCGGTCTTCCACATATTCTTGCGGTCGAGATCGCTGCTGCTTTTGCATAGCAGTGAGCGGCCGGCTGATCGCCGGATAAAGCGAAACGGTTGTTGGCCGAAAGGACAAAATCTGCTCCAGCGAGCGCTTCCAACTTTCCGGCGTTTGACGGAAGAGGCCGTAGATCAAGTCGAGATTGAAGTTATCGAAACGCTTGCGAACTGCTTCAATGGACGAAATCGACACAGAAACCTGATATGGGCGGCCGGACGCTCTCAGTTCGACGGAATCCATCGTTTGGATTCCCATGCTGATCCGGTTCACGCCTTGGTTCTTCAAAAAATCCAGCAGTTCCCCCGACACAGTGTCGGGAGATCCTTCGACGCACACCTCGGTCGAACGGTCGATATTTGGAAAGCCATCTCGAACGGAAGAGAAAATCTGGGCCAGCCGATCGATGGGCAGGAGAGTTGGGGTTCCGCCGCCGATATAGACCGATGCGACAGATCTGTGACCGGCAAATGTTGCATAAAGGCTTATCTGCCAGCAGATCTTTTCGACATAACGTCGAATAAGATCCTCCGTGTGCCGCGTGGTCAGAAAGAGCGTGCAATAGGTGCACCTATATCGGCAAAATGGCACATGTATGTATAACGCTACCGGCGCCTGGTCGTTTGAATCCCACACATCGCTCAATCGAATGTTTTCAAGCTCTTTATATGTCCGTTTTGGGGGGTAGCTGTATACATACGCCTTGAGGTCGCCTTTGCCGATGGCTTCCCTCAAGGAATTTGCAAATGATTGCATGCTCCTTTCTCCTGCGGCCGGCACTATTCGGCAATCTGCGCGAGGTCGGCGTCAAGGCGCTTGCGCACGAGATTTGGAACGGTTGCAGTCTTGATGGCATCGAGATTGGTGGGGCTGTCGCCAACTTGAATGAGGGCCACCATGCCCAAGCTCATATGCGGCGTGCATTTCACCACATAGGCCCCGGGCATATCGAGTTTTGCGCGATATTCCTCGTTCGCTTTAGATTTGAACTCCGGTGCGCCTTTTGGGATCAAACCTTTGAACGTTTCGACATTGTGTCCCTTATCAACCGGAATAAACGTCACCGTGTCGCCTGGTGCGATCTTCGTGAAACCTGGCTCAAAAACCATTGCGCCGTCCGTGCCCCTGTTCAACATCCGGATTTGGTGGTCCGCCGCCATCAGTGGCATCGCTGATGCGGTCAGCATCGCCGTTGCGACGATCGGACAGATTTTCAAACCCATTTCTGATCTCCTTTCGCGATAGCCCGATTAATTGTCCGCCCGAAGCTTTAGGCGCGAACGGGCTGACATTCCTTGAGATCGAGCAATCTTTGATCAATTTCTACGTCAAGCCCGCGCGCCGGTGTCCATCCGCGCGCGGACGAAGTCGCTGCGGCACTCGAGGGGCGCCTCATCCGCGGGTGATCAAAGCGCAGTTGGATGCAATCAGGTGATCATCAAACAAAATCGCGGCGTTCGTTGAGAGAGATCAAGGACTGAGTGCCCGTCACGTGCGAATAGTTCCCAAAAGTGGCGAGAAAGGCGGCCGCCTTTGGCGTGGTCGTCTGTACATCGGGAAGCATGACATGAATTACACCGCTGAAACCATGCTGGTTGCGGTCGGGGCTTTTTTGGCACTGGTCGGCGCGGGGGTCGCTCATGACCAGCTTTTTGCAACCCACATGGGGATACTGTTCTTCTGTTTGCTAGCGGGCACGGTACTGCTTCTGCGGCGAATTGATTTTTCCCCCGTGACAGTGAGCGCCAAACCCAAAAACGGAGCCTATTTTGACGAGGTCATCCGCTATGGATTGATTGCCACCGTCTTTTGGGGGGTGATCGGCTTCCTGATCGGTGTCGTGATCGCCCTGCAACTTGCCTATCCGGATCTGAACGTCGCGCCGTATTTCAATTTTGGTCGCTTGCGCCCACTTCATACCTCTGCCGTCATCTTCGCCTTCGGCGGCAACGGGTTGATAATGACCTCCTTTTACGTCGTCCAGCGCACCTGCCGAGCCCGGCTCTTCGGCGGCAATCTCGGTTGGTTCGTGTTCTGGGGATATCAACTTTTCATCGTCATGGCCGCGACCGGCTATGTTCTCGGGATCACGCAGGCTCGCGAATATGCCGAGCCCGAATGGTATGTCGACATCTGGCTCACCATTGTCTGGGTCGCCTATCTTGTCACCTTTTTGGGAACGATCCTGAAGCGCAAGGAGCCGCACATCTATGTCGCGAACTGGTTCTATCTGAGTTTCATCGTCACCATCGCCGTGCTGCATGTCGTCAACAATCTCGCGATGCCGGTGTCTTTCCTTGGCTCAAAGAGCTATTCGCTATTTTCGGGCGTGCAGGGTGCCCTGACACAATGGTGGTACGGCCACAACGCCGTCGGCTTTTTCCTGACCGCCGGCTTCCTTGGCATGATGTACTATTTCGTACCGAAGCAGGCGAACCGCCCAATCTATTCCTATCGCCTGTCGATCATCCATTTCTGGGCCCTGATCTTCATGTACATCTGGGCTGGTCCGCATCATCTGCATTACACGGCATTGCCCGATTGGGCGCAGACTTTGGGCATGGTCTTCTCGGTGATGCTGTGGATGCCTTCCTGGGGCGGCATGATCAACGGTCTGATGACTCTTTCGGGCGCCTGGGACAAGATCCGTACCGACCCGATCATCCGCATGATGATCGTCGCGATCGCCTTTTATGGCATGTCGACCTTCGAAGGCCCGATGATGTCGGTCAAGACGGTCAACTCGCTCAGTCACTATACCGAATGGACCATCGGTCACGTTCATTCCGGCGCGCTCGGCTGGGTCGGCATGATCACGTTCGGCGCCATCTACTACCTGACGCCAAAGCTCTGGGGGCGCGAGCGGCTTTACAGCCTCCGTATGGTCAACTGGCATTTCTGGCTCGCCACGCTGGGCATCGTTATCTACGCCGCGGTGCTGTGGGTCGCCGGCATCCAGCAAGGCCTGATGTGGCGCGAATACAATAGTCAGGGTTTCCTCGTCTATTCCTTCGCAGAGACCGTGGCTGCGATGTTCCCCTATTATCTTCTGCGCGCCGTCGGTGGTGCTCTCTATCTGGCAGGGGGAGTGATCATGGCCTGGAACGTCGCAATGACCATCCGGGGCCGCCAGCGCGACGAAGCCGCGATCCCCAGCGCTTTCATCGCCAAGGCCGCCGAGTGAGAGAAACATGTCAATACTCGCCAAACACCAGATCATCGAGAAAAATGCTACCCTTCTGCTTGTCGGGTCGCTGTTGGTGGTCAGCATTGGCGGCATCGTCGAGATCGCGCCGCTGTTCTATCTCCAGAACACGATCGAGAAGGTGGAAGGCATGCGCCCGTACACGCCTCTCGAGCTGGCCGGGCGCAATATCTACATCCGCGAAGGCTGCTATCTCTGCCATAGCCAGATGATCCGACCGTTCCGCGACGAAGTGGAGCGTTACGGCCATTATTCGCTCGCCGCCGAGTCCATGTATGACCATCCGTTCCAGTGGGGCTCGAAGCGCACGGGACCGGATCTGGCGCGTGTCGGCGGTCGTTATTCCAATGAGTGGCACGTCCAGCATCTGTCCAACCCGCGCGAGGTGGTGCCGGAGTCGATCATGCCTACTTACGCCTTTCTCAAGGAGAGGGAGGTCACGGTTAAGGATATCGGCATGGATCTCAAGGCGAACGAGGATGTCGGCGTACCCTATAGCCAAGACATGCTGGCGAATGCGGAAGCCGACATGCGGGCGCAAGCCGATCCAAACGCAAATACGACGGATCTGCTGGCGCGATATCCGAAAGCGAAGGTCGGCGATTTCGATGGCGATGCCGCCAGGCTGACCGAGGTGGACGCGCTCGTCGCATATCTGCAAATGCTCGGAACGCTGGTTGATTTCTCGACTTACGACGATGCCACCGGCTATCGCTGAGGTGCCTCCGTGGAAACATACACTGCAATGCGTCACTTCGCCGACAGTTGGGGGCTCCTCGCACTGGCCTTGTTTTTCGTGGGGGCTATAGCCTTCACGCTCCGGCCAGGCAGCAAAAAAGGCGCCAACGAAGCCGCTGACATACCTTTAAAGGACGATTGAGATGTCGGACAAACCTATAGACGAACTCAGCGGCGTCGAAACAACGGGCCATGAGTGGGACGGCATCCGCGAACTCAACAATCCCATGCCCCGATGGTGGGTGTGGACATTCTATGCCACGATCCTCTGGGCCGTCGGCTATGCCATCGCCTATCCCTCCATACCCCTGATCAGGGATACCACCAAAGGACTGATCGGGTTCTCAAGCCGGGCTGAACTGCAGCACGAAATGAACAACGCCAAGATTGAGCAGGCTCGCCTCGATGTTCTGATCGCCGCGAAATCCGTTGAAGAAATCGATGCCGACCCAACGCTGCGTGAGTTTGCAATTGCAGGCGGCGCCTCGGCCTTCAAGGTCAATTGCGCGCCGTGTCATGGCTCCGGTGCCACCGGCGCTCCGGGGTTTCCCAATCTAAACGACGACGATTGGCTATGGGGCGGCAGTCTTCCCGCCATTCAACAGACAATCGCTCATGGCATCCGCTTCGATGCCGATCCCGAGACGCATGTCTCTGAGATGCCCGCCTTCGGTGATGTACTCGAACGCACCCAGATACGCCAGGTAGCCGCTTACATTTGGGCCTTGACCAACACAGTTTCCGATCCGGCAGCGGCCGACGCCGGCAAGCAGGTATTCCTCGACAATTGCGCCGTCTGTCATGGCGAAGACGACAGGGGAAAACAGGAGTTTGGCGCACCAAATCTCGCCGACGCGATCTGGCTTAAGGGGCGAGGGGAGCAAGCGATCATCCGCCAGGTGACCCTGCCCAAACACGGCGTTATGCCAGCTTGGTCTGCCCGGCTGGGCGAAACCACCGTGAAGGAGTTGACGGTGTTTGTTCATTCCTTGGGCGGTGGAAAATAGAAAAGAAAAATCACGAATTCACGTGCATCACAATCTTTATGGCCTGATGGCGATACGGTCAGCAGTCGATCACGATCTTGTCTCTCTACGCAATGCGGTTGCGTTCGGACAGCCAGAAAACTTGCTCGTAGAACTGAAAAAGTTAGCAGCGTTTTGATTTCACTCAACGATCGCAAGCTAGCAAGCTGCTATTCTCCGGGCCTGGAGGACGTCCCTTCGTGCTGTGGCTCGTAGTTCCTCCGGGCCACACCCCCCTCCCGGAGTGTGGCTCTCCTTTTGATTGAGCCGATAGGCTTGCTTTTTCTCTCCCGGACTTGCGTCGAGAACGCTTGGTTCGTCAAATGCAGGATGAGGATCATCAACAGGATGGTATGCGATGATCCTCACCATAGCTCCCATGACAGGTGACGATCGCATCGAACGGACAGGCGCCGACGACGTTGGTGTCCGGCGCAACCGTCAGCCGCTTTATGCCGCGCGAAAGAAAGTGTTTCCAAAGCGAGCGCAGGGTCGGTTCCGGCGATTCAAATGGATCATCATGCTGATCACGCTCGGCATCTACCATCTTTCTCCGTGGATTCGCTGGGACCGAGGTCCATATGCGCCCGACCAGGCGATTCTCATCGACCTCGCCTCTCGTCGCTTCTTCTTCTTTTTCATCGAGATATGGCCACAGGAGTTCTTCTATGTGGCCGGTCTGCTTGTCATGGCTGGCTTTGGCCTGTTTCTCGTAACGTCGGCGGTGGGGCGGGCATGGTGTGGTTATGCCTGTCCACAGACGGTATGGGTCGATGTCTTCCTTGTCGTGGAACGCGCGATCGAAGGTGATCGCAACGCGCGCATGAAACTCGATGCGAGTCCCTGGACACCGGACAAGATTGCAAAGCGGGTCGCCATACATGGCATATGGGTTCTTATCGGCGTCCTCACAGGCGGCGTATGGATCTTCTATTTCGCGGATGCGCCATCCCTTGCTGTTGCCTTATTCAAGGGCCAGGCGCCGGCCGTCGCCTATGCCACGGTCGCCCTTCTCACCTCGACCACTTACATTCTTGGCGGGCTGATGAGGGAACAGGTCTGCACCTACATGTGTCCGTGGCCCCGCATCCAGGGCGCGATGCTGGACGAAAATTCCCTCGTCGTGACCTACAACGACTGGCGCGGTGAGCCGCGCTCCCGTCACGCCAAAAAAGCCCAAGCGGCGGGCCTGGCTACCGGCGATTGCGTGGACTGCAACGCTTGCGTTGCCGTCTGTCCGATGGGGATAGATATCCGCGACGGTCAGCAAATGGAATGCATCACCTGCGCCTTGTGCATCGACGCCTGCGACGGTGTGATGAATAAGCTCGATAAGCCACGCGGCGTGATCTCCTATGCGACGCTAAGCGAGTATGCCGCGAACATGAACCTGGCGACGAATGGTGGCGCGAGCCCTGTGCAACCGCATCTCGTGCGAAACGCCGATGGCGACTTCATCGAGAATATCCAGCACTTCAACTGGCGCGTGATCTTCAGGCCGCGCGTTCTTTTCTATGCGGCTGTTTGGGCAGCGATCGGGGTGGCGATGCTCGTGCATTTGGCGCTCCGGGAGCGGCTGGAACTGAACGTGGTTCACGACCGCAATCCGCAATATGTCCTGGAGTCCGATGGATCGATCCGCAACGGCTATACGCTTCGCGTGCTCAATATGGTGCCGATGCCGAGGAGAATCGATATCCGACTGGACGGCGCGGAGGGAGCGACGATGAAGATCCCCGAACTCTCGAAGGAGGAAGGCCGGCACTTCACTGTCGATGTGGATCCGGACGCGGCCACCTCGCTCAAAGTGTTCGTCACGCAAAAGGCCAAGCCGGAAACAATCAAGGAATTCCTGTTCGTCATAGAGGACGAAAATCATGCGGATCGGGCTACGCACCGGGCCGCCTTCAACGTGCCGGGAGCGCCGAAATGAGAAGCCAAGTTATCACCGGAGGTCCCTTCACCGGCCGCCATATGCTGATCGTCATTGTTGCGTTCTTCGCCGTGGTGATCGGAGTGAACGTGACGATGGCAGTTCTCGCTTCCACGAGCTGGAGCGGGCTTGTGGTGGAAAATACCTATGTGGCAAGCCAGGAATTCAACGGCAAGGCCGCCGCCATGCGTGCTATGGCGAGCAGCGGCATTTCGGGCGATCTGTTACTGCGCCGCGATGTCATTCAGTACGATATTCATAACCGTGACGGGTCGCCGGCGGTGGTTGACGACGTGACGCTGACGTTCAGAAGGCCCGTGGGCGACCGGGAGGACTTCGCGCTTGCACTGACGAAGACAAGCGAAGGCCATTTCGAAGCGAAACATCGCATTGAGGGAGGCGACTGGATCGTGGAAACCGTCTCGCGCAGAGACGGTGTCACGGTAATGCATGAGGCTAGGCGCATCGACACGGCGGAGTTTGGACAATGACCTGCTGCACGATGGACGCGGAAAGCGTCATGACAACGAGCAATAGCTGCGCCAGTGCCGAGGAGATCGTCCTCGCCAGCCATCCGCTGGGGGAGGGCCTTCGTCAATTGGACCTCAGCGTTCCCGATATGCACTGTGGCGCTTGCATTTCGACCATTGAACGGTCCTTATGCAGGTTACCCTATGTAACGCGCGCCCGGGTCAACCTGACTGCGCGGCGGGTCAGTTGCACCTATGTCGAGCACCTTGATAATGCTGTCGTCGATCCGTCGGGTATTCTGTCCGCGATCACCGAAGCCGGGTACCGGGCGCATATTTTCACTCCCGCCGCGCCCCAGACGAATAGTCTGCGCAATCAATTGCTCTTGGCCGTTGGTGTCTGCGGCTTTGCCGCAGCCAATATCATGCTGCTCTCGGTATCGGTCTGGTCCGGTGCAGATGCAGCAACGCGAGACCTGTTTCATTGGATTTCCGCGATGATTACAGCGCCGGCCCTAATTTATGGCGGCCGTTTCTTTTTTCGATCGGCTTGGAATGCCTTGAAGAATGGGCGCACCAACATGGATGTGCCGATTTCGCTCGCTGTCACGCTCTCCTATGCCGTATCGTTGTGGGAGACGATCCATCACGGAGAGCATGCATGGTTTGACGCCTCCGTGTCGCTGCTGTTCTTCCTGCTCATTGGCCGCACGCTCGACCACATCATGCGGCAAAAGGCGCGAGCCGCGGTCAACAGCCTGGCGAGACTTGCGCCACGCGGCGCGCTGGTGATAGCTGCCGATGGGAGCAAGCGCTACACCGCGATTGAAGATATCAGCATCGGTGATCATGTTTTCATCGCTGCCGGCGAACGCATCCCCGTCGACGGCGCCGTGACCGCAGGTACGAGCGAGCTGGATCTCTCTATTGTCACGGGCGAAAGTATACCAGTTGCTGTCGCGAACAGCGCGGAGGTGAGATCTGGTGCGATGAACCTCATGGCGTCATTGACCATTCGCGCGACGAAGACGGCGCAAAACTCGCTGCTTGCGGAAACCATCAACCTTATGGAGGCAGCAGAAGGAGGCAGGGCGCGCTATCGCAGGGTCGCGGATCGTGCAGCCGGCCTTTACGCTCCGGCGGTTCATTTACTTGCGCTGCTTTCCTTTCTTGCCTGGGGCTCCCTTGGTGGAGATTGGAAGCATGCCATGCTTGTCGCCGTCGCGGTGCTGATCATCACTTGTCCTTGCGCGCTTGGTCTAGCAGTGCCGGTCGTCCAGGTTGTTGCCGCAGGCAACCTGTTTCGCCGCGGCATCATGATCAAGGACGGCTCCGCTTTGGAGCGTCTCGCGGAAATCGATGCCGTCGCGTTTGACAAGACCGGCACGTTGACGATGGGCCAGCCGCGGCTCGTCGAGATGGTGGATGTGGGGTCGGAGGAAAGGGCGATCGCGGCCGGAATTGCTGCGCATTCCCGCCATCCGCTCTCTCAGGCGTTGCTGCGGAGTGCCGGCGGCAAGGGGCAACGGTTCGACAGCGTCGTCGAGATACCGGGCGCGGGCCTGGAAGTCGAAACCGCCAGGGGGCTATATCGTCTCGGCCATATGGAGTTCGCTTGTTCGATCCCGCCCCGAGAAGAAAAAGAAGCGGATGACTCGCTCTCCGAGGTCGTTCTGTCGAGGAACGGTATCGCACTTGCCCGATTCTATTTCGAAGACACGCTTCGCCCCGGAGTAGCCGTAGCCATTCGTCAGCTCGGTCTTGCAGGGCTGCAGACGATGATCCTGTCTGGCGATCGGCAAGCCGTCGTCGAGTCGACAGCGCGGCTATTGCATGTGGATCGCTGGATTGCGGAATTGGATCCGAAACAGAAAGTGGAAGAGTGCACACGCTTGGCCGAGGCGGGCAACAAGGTCATGATGGTTGGTGACGGCATCAACGATGCGCCGGCACTTACGGCGGCGCATGTGTCGATGGCTCCCGCGACTGCGTCCGACATTGGCCGACAGGCGGCAGACCTGGTTTTCCTGAATGACCGTCTCGACGCGGTTCCGGAGGCGATCTGCGTCGCGCGGCGCGCGGCAGCTTTGATCCGTCAGAACTTCGCCCTTGCCATCGGTTACAATGTGCTCGCTGTTCCCATCGCTATCGCGGGCTATGCGACGCCGCTTATCGCCGCCGTCGCCATGTCGTCGTCTTCGCTGATCGTCGTGACGAATGCATTGCGACTCAACCACTGGAATCGGCGGGAGCAACTTAGGCATGATGGCAAACATGCAGCCTCAGCAGGAGGGTCCATATGAATATGCTGATCTATTTGATCCCGCTGGCATTGTTCATGGGTACGCTCGGGCTGGGAGGCTTTCTGTGGTCGCTAAAGAGCGGACAGTATGATGATTTGGAAGGGGCTTCGTGGCGCATCTTAGTGAGTGAGGATAATGCGCCCGAGGGGGCGCAACAATCGACAAGCGCCAGTGCAGATGACCCGACGAAACTGCTAAATTCCCAACTGCCTGGAATCCACAGACGGTCTTACACGAAGAGGTTTTTCCGAAATGATGATTCGAAACCGCGTTGAATTGCGCGAGGCTTTCTGCCCGGATAATCCAACACGTCTCATGCCAAACGTCATTCAAGTGACTGAAACGTTGCGAAATTGCCACACAAGGCCAGGGTTTGTCTGCGACAGGCAGTCCAATTTTCTTTAGTTGAGCCGCCTCAAATCCTGACGTGCCAGCCGATGTTACTGCTCCTCGATTCACGAATTTCAGATCGAAGGAGACAAGAATGACTTCCAAGGACATCATACGGGTCATCATCGCTACTGCAATATTGGGTATCGTGAGCACCGCGCACGCTGCCGATCTGACGACACCACCAAGTAGGGCTCCCATTCCCGCGGCAGCCAACAGAAACCCATGGCAGATGCGGCTGCGCGCGCTTGGTGTGATCACTACTGACTCTGGGCGCGTCGACGGCTTGCCGGGTTCGGATCTTTCCTTTTCGGACACGGTCGTGCCGGAATTCGACATCTCGTATTTCTTCACCGAGAATATCGCCGCTGAACTCATCCTGGGCACAACCTACGCTAAGGTGCATGGCGGCGGCTCGATTTCAGCGCTCGGCGAGATCGGCAAGACTTGGCTGCTGCCGCCAACGCTCACCCTACAATACCATTTCACCGACCTTGGCGCTTTTCGGCCATATGTCGGCGCCGGCCTCAACTATACGCTGTTTTACAACCAGTCGGGAAAAAGTGCTCGCAGCCTTGATGTCAAGAACTCCTTCGGTGTCGCGCTCCAGGCCGGCTTCGACTATATGATCGACGATCACTGGGGTGTGAACGTCGACGCCAAAAAGATCTTCCTAAGGCCTGATTTCGACGCCAACGTCGGCGGGGCCAACGTCAGCGGCAAGGCCAGGCTCGATCCATGGCTGCTTGGCGCGGGCGTAACCTATCGTTTCTAGGCCCTCATAAAATCGCTTGGTGTTTAGCGACTTGCGTCATCCAAGGCTCGACCAGCGTTTGGATGGCGTTGGCGTTAGTGATGCTGGGTACGTGCATGCCGACTTGGTCATCAACTTTATGAGAAGATCAAGGTCAACTCGAAGTGGAGTAACTTGAGAAATGGACAAATTCGCAAGCAAGTCACAGCACCGCCGAGCACCCAAAGAGTTCACTTGAGCCTCGTATCCAGGTGCGGCCCGAATTCTGCTCGTACGAATATCGCACGACATCGACGCCGAGGCGCAAAAGGAGGGGCTGGATTACGTAGTCGCAAATGCCCGTAAGGGGGCGATCTCTATATGCCTATGGGAGCATGACATTGCGGGTTCTCGTTAAGGGCGCCGGAATTGCCGGCCTAACAGTAGCACGTCAACTGTGCGCGCGCGGCGCTCACGTAACAGTCTCCGACCCGCATCTTGGATTCGGGCGCTCTGCATCCTGGCTCGCCGGCGGCATGCTGGCGCCCTGGTGCGAGCGGGTAAACGCCGACGAGAGAGTAATGACGTTGGGGAAAATGGCCGTGGAATGGTGGGATGCCGTCCTGCCCGGCCAAGTCATTCATAAAGGGACACTGGTCGCCGCACCTCAGCGGGATTCGGGCGAACTCGGCCGCTTTGCGGCCCGTACGTCTGGGTATGAATGGTTGGACGAAGATGGCATAGCCGAGCTGGATCCCGCCCTTGCACAGCGTTTTCGCAGGGGTCTGTTCTTCCAACATGAAGCTCATCTGAACCCCCGTCAGGCGCTACGGACGTTGAAAGAGCTGCTGTCGGCAGCAGGCGTCGTCTTTACTAGCGATGATGTGAGCGAAGACGATTTCCCAGATATCGTTGATTGCACCGGTGCTGCCCGCATCGGGCAAAGTCGCGATCTGCGCGGCGTGCGCGGCGAAATGCTCTATCTGCATACAGAGGAGGTCATGCTCGCCAGGCCTATCCGCCTGCTGCATCCTCGCTTTCCCGTCTATGTCGTCCCTCGCGGCGAAGGCCTGTTTATGGTCGGGGCGACGATGATCGAGACGGAATTCGACGGGGCGATCACCGCACGCTCGACGATGGAACTGCTGAACGCAGCCTATACACTGCATCCGGCCTTTGCGGACGCCACCGTGGTCGAAACTGGCGCCGGCATCCGCCCGGCCTTTCCCGACAATTTTCCGCGCGTGATGCGGGACGGCAGAGTCATCCACGTGAACGGCCTTTATCGCCACGGTTTTCTGCTGGCGCCCACAATGGCGGCCGAAGCGGCCGATCTCGTCTTTTCCGATCGGACGAAGCAAAGGAGTTTCCAATGCACCTGATCATCAATGGCGAAACGCAGTCCATCGCCGCTAAGACGCTTTCGCAGCTTTTGGCCGCACTCGACCATGAAGGCGACTGGCTGGCAACAGCCGCCAACGGCGAACTGGTTCATCGCGAAGATCGCGACGAACATATTTTCGCCGACTATGACAGGATCGAGATACTGACACCCATGCAAGGAGGCTGATCGTGCTCGATCTCTATGGAAGCCAGATTGGGTCACCCTGCTGCTCGGCACCGCCCGCTATCCCTCGCCAGCCGTCCTAGCCCATGCGGTCACGCGCGCCGCAGAGTCTTGATCGCATCGGGGATCGAAGGCGCGAATCGGCAGCATAGCGCTTGTGGTGATCGTCGGCTGACTGTGGAACGCGTCGCCGGTCTTCGAGAACGGGGCGGATAGTGCTGCAGTGGTGAGGGATACTCTATTGCATGCGAATCCTAAGCTGAACCAGGCGATGGATCGGAGTAAAGAGGCCTAGAGGTGCCCTAAACAACATCGCGCATTGGGAGCCGAAGCGCCGAGACACTGCACCCATGCCTGAAACGAAAAAATTTTGAACCAGCAAACAAAATGGACGCTGCGGCAAAATTCGGGATGCGTGGCTAACGACACGTCACGGTTAATCTTTTAGAAAATAAGCATAATCGCAGTGCAGTTAAGAGAGAAATGCAGGACAGGTCTAGATCATGTCCCAGGACGTGGTGTAGCTTAGACGACCACGGCTCATCCCAGAGGGTCGGATGAGTATCAGCTTGCTGCTGGCAGGCTGATGAGCGGATCATCGCTCATTGTGGCGATTGTCTCAAGTGTCATGTAGCGGGATCGCTGGACGGCCCATTCATCGTTCTGTTCGAGCAGCAGCGCACCGACCAGGCGCACGATGGCGTCGTCGTTGGGGAAAATGCCGACGACCTCTGTGCGCCGCTTGATCTCACCGTTCAATCGCTCAATGGGGTTGGTCGAGTGAAGTTTGGCCCAATGCTGCTTGGGAAAGGTCATGTAGGCGAGCACGTCTTGCTCGGCACTG
>NZ_AUFB01000039.1 GCF_000426285.1 Rhizobium leucaenae USDA 9039
GTTGCTGAAAGTTCTCGATCATCCCGAGATTCCGCTACACACCAATGCATCCGAAAATGCTTTGCGGAGCTTTGTGACGAAGCGGAAGATCTCCGGCGGCACGATGAGCCGCGATGGTCGTGTTGCACGCGATACCATGCTCGGTCTGATGAAGACCTGCCAAAAGCTCGGGCTATCCTTTTACCACTATCTCGGTGACCGGCTTGGCATCGGCAACGTCGGCCAACCGGTTCCGCCCCTGCCGGCAATCATTCTCGCTAGGGCGTGAACACGGGGTCACTTCAGTCCGGTTGCAGCACCACCGTTGCCCAACGAACCAGCACCGCCACCGAATCTGCCCCACTTACCCGCAGAAGGCTTGTGATGGGTAGTTTCGACAAATCGTAACGCATTGAAATCATGGTAAATGATTTGCTAAACGAACTCTATCTGGAAGTTATGGTTCCTCACTGCGGATGATCGTCGCCTGGCGTTCTCACTTCCGATAAGTATCGCTTATCGGAAGTGAGATGGTCCACCTATTGACCAACGTGAACATTGCGTCTATATCCGGCACACGAAAGACACGGAAACTCGATCAGCGAGAAATGATCATGACTGTCACCGTCAAGGTCGCCGAGGCCAAAACCCATCTGTCCGACTTGCTTGCGAGAGTCGAAGCCGGCGAGGATTTTATCATTGCCCGGGGCAACGATCCCATCGCTCGGCTCGTCGCCATCGACGAACGTCGCCAGCGTCTGGCCGCCATCGAGGCAGTCCGTGCATTACGCGCCCAAGCCAAGCCGGTCACGCAGGAAGAGATTGAGGCCTGGAAGCAGGAAGGCCGGCGCTGATGGCCTTTGTCGTCGATGCCTCGATCGCCGGCGCCTGGCTGCTGCCGGACGAGGATAATACGCTGGCCGAACAGGCAATGACGCGCATGGCCGACGAGGACGCCGTAGCGCCCGATCTGCTGCGCCATGAGATCCGTAGCATTCTCTTGAGTGCCGAGCGGCGTGGTCGGATTTCGGACGACCTTGTCCATTCCGCACTGTCGCGGTTTCGTGTCCTGCCCTTAAAGCTCGTCGGCCCCGGCGACGATACCGAGGTAGTGCGCCTGTCGCGCAAGTACCGTCTCAGCGCCTATGATGCCGCCTATCTCGCCCTCGCCCTGCTCGAGCGTCTGCCGCTTGCCACGCTCGACCGGCGACTGGCCGAGGCCGCACGCACGGAAGGCGTGACCCTTTTGGGACCAATCGAGCATGAGCACTGACTTTCCAGCATCGATTTCAGCACGGGCGGTAACTCTGGACACGATCGCCGCGGTGCTGCCGATCGATCGGCGCGACAAGCTCGCCGAGCTCCTGACCGACCAGGACGTCGAGACGCTCAAACACCTCGTCAACGAAGGCATGGGCGACAACACGTTGCGCGCGCTGACATCAGACCTGGCCTATCTGGAAGCCTGGTCGCTCGCCGCGACCGGCGCTCCCCTGCCCTGGCCGGCGCCAGAAGCGCTGCTGTTGAAATTCGTCGCCCATCATCTGTGGGACCCAGCGAAACGGGAAAGCGATCCGGATCACGGCATGCCGATCAAGGTCGAGCAGGTCCTGCGGGACGGCGGCTTCCTGCGGGTTGTCGGACCGCATGCGCCGGACACCGTGCGCCGTCGGCTGGCGAACTGGTCCACGCTGACCAAGTGGCGCGGCCTCGACGGCGCCTTCGCCTCCCCTGCCCTCAAATCCGCCATTCGCCTGGCCGTTCGCGCCGTGCCGCGGCCACGCCGCCGCAAAAGCGCCAAGGCGGTCACCGGCGACGTCCTTGCGAAACTGTTGGCGACCTGTGGCGGCGACAGCCTGCGCGATATCCGCGATCGGGCAATCCTGATGGTCGCCTTCGCCTCCGGCGGTCGCCGCCGCAGCGAAGTGGCCGGTCTGCGCAAGGAGCAACTGGCGATCGAGCCGCCGGTCACCGGCGAGGACGATATCCCCCTTCCCTCTCTGTCCATCCATCTCGGCCGCACCAAGAACTCGGGCGCCAGCCAGGATGAGGTCGTCTATCTGACCGGCCGGCCGGTGGATGCGCTGAATGCCTGGCTTGTGGCCGCCAAGATCGAAAGCGGCAGTGTGTTTCGGGGGATCGATCGCTGGGGCCATGTTTCGCGCCGGGCGCTCGATCCCAAGGCGGTCAATGACATCGTCAAGAAACACGTGGAAATGGCTGGATTGGAGGTTCGTGAGTTTTCGGCGCATGGGCTGAGGTCGGGCTACCTGACGGAAGCCGCCAATCGTGGCATTCCCCTGCTCGAGGCGATGGAGCAGTCTCGTCATCGCTCAGTGCAACAGGCTGGAAGTTACTATAACAGCGTAGCACGCCGCAGTGGACGGGCCTCAAGACTGATTTGAGGCGCTCGGAAGAACGACGCCTTGCTTAATACGGCAGGAGGCCGCCCCATCTCCTTCAGTTCAGCCATTTTCGCGGCATTTTCGCCATGGAATGCCGCCGCCGCCGTTTCAAGTCACGCGAAGCGCCGGAAGTTTGAACGGGATGTACTACGCCGACCTTGGAGCAAGACTCATCATATAGGACGGCCTTGCCTTTTTTCGGTGACCATCCACCGACATCATCACGCGGGTCAGGTATGGTGAAAATATGTCCTGCTCATCGAAGTGTATCTCAAGGCCGGGATATATCACTGCCTTGTGCGCTTCCAAATAGTCGACCTCGCGAGCAGTGACGAAGTGAGGAGCTGCCGATACAAAAACTGCGAGGAAGATGACCAGCATCAACACAGCCCAGGCGAGGTAGACTACGATTTGGTACGTTTCCTGTGTGACGATCAGCACAACGACGTCCACAAGGACGAAGAAAATAATAGGAACACCGAAGGTCCAGAGAAACATGGGAGATTTAATAATAAACTTAATCTGCGCCAAAACGTCCATCAGTTGCACCACCGTCCGCTGCATTGACTGAGGCAAGTTACTAACACTTGCAACAAGATGGAATACCGACTGTGGCATCAGTGCCGGGCTGGCGTCGCGACGGGTTACTCCCCCTGGAGCGCGCATTTCCTATCGTGATGACCGGACGCTCATCCGCGGAGTTATTTCGACTCTGACGAGCCCCTATTCCGAGGATAATCCAGTTAGATTTGAAAGATTCTTTTCACCTGTCTTTTGGCATCGACGCGCTAAAGGCATCGGACGAAAGATGGTGATCACATTATGGACTTGCATGAACAGTGGGAAGCGCTCGGTAGCTGGGTGCGGGCGGTGGAGCAGAGAGCTTGGCTTTACATTCAGGCTTTCAACAATGACAAGGAACAAGGGGGTGCTGTTGAACTCCAGCTGATCAACGGGCTGGTTTCCGCTTACAATTCGTCATTTGAGTTTGTCGAAAAATGTGACGAACGGGATGTGAAGGGCTTTCCGGAACTTCTCACACGACTTCGGCAAAGTCGAAGGATTCCTGCCGAACATTTCATCCCAAGCCAATTGGAGATTGGGAAAGTGGACAAGCTTTACATCAAAGGATTGGTAAGAGACTTAGTGATTTCACTCGGCCTCATCGAGGCAGATATTACGCGCCTCCTTGCTGACGTTGAAGTGTGGATCGGAGGTAAAACCGAACTCGCGCTCAAACACCTCCAACGGCTCCTTGTGGTGGACCTGCACCTAAAGACCAAATGGAAGTCAGCATACCATCTTCGAGAAACGGCCTGCGAACGATTAGGTGGGGCGCATTTTCTGTGGCACGGACTTTGGGCCTTCAAAGTCGATACTCATGGCGCCAGGACCGATCTTGTTACCTACGAGCCGATTGATGAGCGAGCGGTAGGTGCGTCCGGCGGAGCGTTAGTTCTAACTGAATGGAAGAAGATCGATGATCCCAAGCGAGGAGCTATCGAGCGCGTCTTTGCGCAAGCAAAAGGACAAGCTTTGAACTACGTCTCAGGTGCTCTCGGAGCGATTGAACTCAAGTCTGTTGTTCACTTGGTTGCAGTCAGCCTCTTTCCCATCCCGAAGGCGGAATTGCCGCCCGATACGATTGAGCAAGGAAAGACGATCCGCTTCGTGAACATCGTATTGGACCCTCCCGCCCCCTCTGAGGGAAAATACTAGGACGAGCTTTCACGAGCCCAATAGCCACGCGACTAAGTGCTCAGCTCGAAGTGCAAGGAGAGTCCTTGTCTTAGGGTCCCAGCGTCGAAGCAGGCCAGTGACGACTGCATCGTCGGGACTCCACGCGGTGATGTCACAACCCAGTTCGACGAATCTCGTATTCCATACAAGGGATCCACTAAACCCCTCGGCATTGTCGAACTTCACTCGGTCGCGAACAACGGGATCGGTGCCCGAGGCGATTTTCGTTTTGTCGGGCTCCCAGAACACTTCGAAAATTCGGTCGTCGCCCGTGTCCCTCTTTTCCTGGGAGCAGTAGCCGGTAAGAATACCATCGAAACCGCCAAAACCTATATAGACGTTCTCGCCAGCGACACCGCGGAAGAAGAGGAGTTCGTCGCGTGCAGGTTTGTGAGCTTCGGCGAGCCGGCTGAGCGGAAGTAGTTCAGCTTCGTGTGCCTGAGTCTGCCAGCCTGCCTGGTCGACGAAAAAAACAGATGCGTCAATCGGATCGGGAGCGGCTTTGCCAACTCCGGTCAGCGGTAACAAGCTTTGCGTGCCCAAAGGTTTATGGGCCAGGGGCTGATCGCGCGTGACGTGCTCACAGGTAAGAACTCCGACTGCTCTCTTGCGGCCTTCACCGAAATCAAGGTAAGTCCCAGTGCCGATCCTGGGCGGCTTATCAAGCTCTTCGTGGACGATCGGCGTCACAAACGGTCGTGTATGAACCTTCATCAGGTCTGCAACTAATCCGGATAGCGCATTCCACTGTTCTTCAGTCATTCCCGCCTCCACCTTCTTCAATGGCGTTAAGCCAAAACAACAGCTTAGCGCGTGGTCAGCTGACAACGTTAACCGTTCCGGGCACGATTCGCCTGGGCATTCAACCTCTTCGCGCGGCTCTCAAACCGTGCGTTAACTCACGGCCTCTGCAATCTCGCTGCCTCTGCCTCGAAGAAGTGCCATCAACATAGGTCCGAGCGAAAACTCGCCTCGCCTCGCCCTCGACGTCAGATCGCGAAGATACCCGCCGGCCGATGTAATATGCCCGGCCCGTTCCAATATCGCCGCCATTGCCGCGGCCGCGTTTTCAGGCCCCATTGCCTCGCAGGCTTCCTGGTAGGCCGAGGGGCTCACGCCCAGCATCGATCGCACCACAACGGCTGCCAGCATAAGGTCCCGCCAGCTGCCGATTGCTCCGCCCGGACCATACATGGAAATCTCCGGGCATGCCCGAAGGACCATACCAAGTGGGAATGACTTTATCGATTCGGCTCTCCGCTCAACGTTTTTACTCGGCTTCGCGCCCTGCTCGTTTTCAGAGCTAGGTTCAAATTCATGGCTGGATTCGGTATTTGAATACTGTATGTGCTGACGGAATCCGTCACCATTGGTGTCGGATTCTTCAAGATTGACGTGCCGTTCCAATAGATTGACTACTTCTTCCTTCAGCATCTCGACTTCATCGAGAATTCCGGTCAATTCATCCGCCGCTTTTGCCCGCCGCAGCCGTGCCATGGCTTCGACATAAAGCTCCTCGACCTTGGCCCAATCCCCGGGAACGTGATCTTCCATGGCCGCAGAGATCAATTTTCGGACATCACGTCGGGCAATTGTGATGCGCTCTTTGATGATTTTAAGCTTGCGATTGCCCTCTGCGACCTGCTGGGCCATAACTGCAAGTTCTTCTGAGCGGGCCAGAAGCGGCGCAAGACTGAAGCCATAAGCTGTCTCGATGGAGCCATCGGAGCCCTTGCGCGCGTAGCGCTTGCCATTCGGGCTGTCATTCCGTTGGATGAGGCCAGCCTCGACCAAGAGGGCCAGGTTCTCACGCAGCGTCGTGCCGGCGATACCATTCGCCCTCGCGACGAGCTGAGCATTGGATGGAAACACGATAAGATTCGCTTCCTCTTTCAGCTCGGTCTCAGGGTAGAACGACAGAAGCGCATTTAGCACCGCAAGCGCTCGATCGCGCAAGCCCAGCAAGGATCGCGCATCGCAAGCGTCGCGATAGACCTTCCACTTATCGGCTGACTTGCCACGCCTGATGCCCGCGGATTTGAATTGCGCCGTCACCAAGGCAAGCGTCATTGGCCGCCGCCCAAAGGGCGTCGTCACATCTCCACTCTGCATTTCCTTCACCTTTCAATAGGCAAAAGAAATCCGCTCACCAAAACGGTGCCAAAGACTCTTGACTGCGATTCATGGAAATGCGATTCTCAGGCTGCTTAGACCATTGAGAGAGGCTTCCACGACGGCGACGTTTGGGGGCCTTTTTCTTTTGCTGCTCCTATCCTCATTTATCCTTTAGATGGCGGTTTTGCTTTACTGAAGTCCGCGTAGAGCGTGGGAAGCTGCTCCATAACAAACTTCGCAAAAGCCTCATCCCGATCTCGATTCATTTCAATTTTGCAGTGTTTACCGCCGACGGCGAGCGCGGCGATTTGAAGCCCGTCAGCTGACCTTGCGATCAAGCGAGGAGGGGATGCAGGTGGCGCCTTCGCATCATCTCGCTTGGAGGCTCTCAGCACCGCCAGGAAACGTTCATCAGAATCTTTATGCGGGAACGATTTGTCCTCGGTCGCCTTACGGGCCTTCTTTTCTGCGTCCGCAGCCTTCAAGACGTCCGCGAGCTCCTGCCACCGCGGTCGGCCGATCTTCGGGGCACGGCCGATGGATTCGATGAGCCACCGTGGAACTGCCCGAGCAACGCTTACCAGCTTTTGAACTTCGTGTCGGTCGACCGACAGCGCCGTTTGAATGAGCGACCGTTGAAAACCGCCATCCTCCAATTTCAGGGCAAACGCCGCCCGTTCGATAAACGTCAGGTCTTCTCGAGCGGAATTCTCGATGCCCTGCGCCACGACAAGACGATCGTCATCCAGCTCGCGGACATAGGCTTTCACCCTCATGCCGAGTTCGGCGGTCGCACGTAGGCGGCGGTGGCCATAGGAAACCTGATACCGTCCGATCTCAGTAGGATGCGGTCGAACAAGAATCGGAATTTCTTGCCCATGATCCTTAATCGACGCCTTAAGAGCCTCGACGGCAGCGATATCCTGGTCAGCGAACCGGTCGGCGAAGGGCGATGGGTCTACCAGTTCCGGGTCAAGATCGACTGGGACAGCTCCGTTGGCGACTTGCTGCTTGAGCTCTTCGTAGTCTCGCTCCACCTCTGAGAACGTGTCTTTCAAAGATCGAACCGCACCCGAGGCAACGCGCTGCACAGGCTGCCGCGCCTCATCAGAGGCGACCTGATCATTCCCCCCAGCAAACATCGAACGAATGGACTGTGTGCGTTTGCTCATCGATACGACCTATCCAAACAACCGTTCCAGTAAGAGCTTGTAGTCAGCTGACAACGCATTAAGGCTTTGATTTATTTGAGGGTGCGCCGCCATCATCGCCCCCAAACCTTGTTTATCTGTTCAATCACTTCTAGGTTCACGGCGTTGATGGATTCCATCGCCCGGTCATAGGTCGACCGTCCCACCGCACCGCGCGAAAGCTCGTAGAGCGATTGCTTGGTGAGACCCGCATTGGCGATCGCAGTCGACTTCCATGCCGAGGCCGCCATGACGTCGGTTCCGAAGACATCGCGAAGCAGAGCCACAATTTCCTGCTCGGGGACATCCCGCGGATCGTGCCTTGTGATGAGAAACCGCAGAAAGTCGTAATCGAGCCGTCCGCCGGCTTCTTCGATGACCGATACGAGATCGGACGTCATCAAGAGGAACTGGCTCATCGATGCGACGTCGACCATCTGCGGATGGACAGTTACGATCATGCCGGTCGCGGCATTGAGGGCGCCCATCGTCAGGAAGCCGAGTTGCGGAGGGCAATCTACAACAACGACGTCAAAGTCCTGTTCGACCTGATTGATCGCGCCTGCGACACGTCTGAAAAATAGATCCTCCGGGCGTCCTCGATTTTGCAGCATGAATCTCGGAGTCTGGTGTTCAAATTCCATGAGTTCCAGATTGCCCGGGACAATGCTTATTCCCGTAAAATAGGTGGGCCGGATGACGTCCTTCATCGCCACCCGCTGGTCGTCGTAGCGGATCGCACCATAAAGCGTCGTGTTTTCGGCGACGTCGAACTCCGGCTGATAGCCGAACATTGCGGAGAGTGAAGCCTGAGGATCAAGATCGATCGCGAGGACACGGTAACCCTGCAAAGCTAGTCCTTGCGCTAGATAAACTGCCGTTGTCGTCTTCGCAGAGCCGCCCTTGAAATTTGCGACCGTGATGACCTGCAGTTTGTCGCCGCTTCGCCGGCGCGGCCAAAATCTGCCGGCTTCTTTCGGTCGAGCTCCGGCAAGGTACTCGCGGAGCTGGTTGATCTGCTCCAAAGTGTAAGAGCGGCGTCCTGCGCTCCCCAAATCGGGCGACGGACCAAGGCCATCTAGCGAGAGCTGACGAAGGTAGCCGTCAGAGACGCCGACGATTTCGGCGACCTCGCCAGAAGTGAAAGATCGAAGCGACTTCTGTGCGGTAGGAGGAAAGGCGCGCTCGCCGACCGCCCTGAGTCTCGCTGAGAGCGCTTCCGCGCGCTGGGTGATGTGTGCGGAAGTTGATGGTCGATTGATGTGCCTGTCAATCACGTTCACTTTGGCCTCGGGTTTTCAGACGGTTTATTAGCGTCAGACGCGTTATTGCCGTCTCAAGATAACGCACGATTCTAACGATGCCGCAAGGGAAATAGGGTTAACAAGACCTTAACGCCGCAAGCCAGCGACAGCCCCGACATTTTGCACCAGGACAATTCGCCTTTAATTTCCTTTAGATAGGCGATGTCGAGATCAAATTCGCCAGCGAGCTTACTAACACTTTTGATAGTAACTTCGACGCGTTTCGAACAGGCCGTCCGAGCTCAGCACGCCTGTTGCCCACAGAATCACTGCTAACACTTCTGCTAGTAGATCGCCTGCTCTCCCACGTGCACACCTCCTGCGTTGATTCAGGCAAGAGGCTCGTCAATGCGCGTAAAGGCAATTCGCAATGCAAAGTCACTCGAAGATTTGAACCTGCTGGACCAGATGCACCGGCTTCGTGCAACGGTGTTTGGAGGACGACTTTCCTGGAAAGTCCACTGCTTCGAGGGCAGGGAATTCGATGAGTTCGACGCCCTCTCCCCGACCTACATACTGGCAATCGCCACAGATGATCGCGTGGTCGGATGTGCTCGGTTGCTCCCAGCCGTAGGCACGACCATGCTGCAGACCGTTTTCCCGCAGTTGCTCGAAACTGGCCGGCTTGTCGCACACAGCCAGATGATCGAGAGCTCGCGATTTTGCGTCGATACAGCATTTGCCGAGGGGAGGGGGGAAAGCTCACTCCACAATACGACCTTGGCGATGTTCGCCGGCATCGTCGAATGGTGCATGCTGAACGGCTATACAGAAATCGCCACAGCGACCGATCTCCGATTCGAGCGTATCCTGAAGCGCGCCGGCTGGCCCATGCGCCGCCTCGGCTCCCCGACGATGATCAATGAAACACACAGTGTCGCTGGCGTCCTGACCGCCGACCAAGCCAGCTTTGATCGTCTCCGGCCGCAACACTATCACTCTTCGTTCATGACCCACCAGAAGGCTGCGTGAGAAATGATGACCTCACAACATCGCTCTCTTCCGCGTTTGGTGAGCAAGCTCCAAAATGCCCTTGGCGATCATCTCTGCGTGGCGCTTGAGGATCCAAGCGTGGTGGAGATCATGCTCAATCCGGACGGAAAGCTCTTCATCGAACGGCTGGGACACGGCATGGCTGCCGCAGGGGAGATGCAGCGAGCGGCGGCCGAGACCGTGATCGGCAGCGTTGCTCATGTTCTCAACTCCGAGGTCGACGATGAAAGTCCCATCGTTTCGGGGGAGCTTCCGATCGGCGGCCATCGGTTCGAAGGTCTGTTGCCGCCTGTGGTCGCTGGTCCGTCCTTTACAATTCGCCGGCGCGCGTCGCGGCTTATCCCGCTCGACGACTATGTTGCGAGCAAGACGATGACGGCCGAGCAGGCAAAAGTCATTCGGAGCGCGGTCGCCTCGAAGCTGAACATCGTTGTTGCCGGCGGGACCGGCTCGGGCAAGACGACGCTGACAAATGCGATCCTGGGGGAGATTGTTCTTCAGACTCCCGACGACAGGTTGGTCATTCTTGAGGATACGGCAGAAATCCAGTGTGCCGCTGACAACGCCGTCTGCCTGCACACGAGCGACACCGTCGACATGTCTCGCCTGCTCAAAAGCACGATGCGGCTTCGACCAGACCGTATCATCGTCGGCGAGGTTCGCGACGGCGCGGCACTCACGCTCCTGAAAGCGTGGAACACCGGCCATCCCGGCGGGATCGCCACCGTCCATTCAAACACGGCGCGCTCCGCCTTGCAGCGCCTCGAGCAGCTCACCGCCGAGGCAAGCCAGCAGCCGATGCAGGCCGTGATCGGTGATGCAGTGGATCTCATCATTTTCATCGAAAGGACGCCCAGGGGGCGGCGCGTCACGGAAATTCTCCACGTCAGCCGCTTTGCCGGCGGCCAATACCAAGTCGAAGCCTATGCAGAGGACGCACGTGATGCAGCTTAACCGATCCCTTCACTATGTCGGTCTCCTAGCCGTCGGCGCAGTCATGATGGCAACGCCGGCCTTGGCCAGCTCCGGCGGCAGTCTTCCCTGGGAAGGACCACTGCAACAAATCCAGGAATCGATCACCGGTCCGGTTGCCGGTGCTATTGCACTGGCCGCGGTCGCGATTGCCGGCGGGATGTTGATCTTTGGCGGTGAGCTGAACGATTTCGCGCGGCGGCTCGTCTATGTCGTGCTTGTTGCCGGCATTCTGCTCGGCGCCACCAACATCGTCGGCCTGTTCGGTGCCACAGGCGCCTCGATCGGAGTCTACGACGAGCGAGCCACTTCCACCGATCAAATTGGAGAAGGGGAGGGGGCTCATGGCTGAGTCCTTGTCCGGCCTACAGCGCAACCGCATCCATCGCGCGCTGTCACGGCCGAATCTTCTGATGGGCGCCGACCGGGAGCTTGTGCTGCTCACGGGTCTTGCCGCCGTCATTCTGATCTTCGTGGTGCTGACGCTCTATTCGGCGCTGTTCGGGATCGTCGTCTGGATCGTCATCGTCGGGCTGCTCAGAATGATGGCCAAGTCCGATCCGCTGATGCGGCAGGTCTATATCAGGCACATCTCCTACAAGCACTACTACAAATCGACCACGTCTCCGTGGCGGCACTATTGAGGGGAAGGTATGGTCGCTCTCAAACGCTTCCGGGCCACCGGCCCATCCTTCGCCGACCTCGTTCCTTATGCCGGCCTGGTCGACAACGGCGTGCTCCTGCTGAAGGACGGCAGCCTGATGGCCGGCTGGTATTTTGCCGGGCCGGATTCCGAAAGTGCCACCGACCTCGAGCGCAACGAACTGTCGCGCCAGATCAATTCAATCCTGTCGCGGCTCGGAAGCGGTTGGATGATCCAGGTCGAAGCCGTACGGATTCCGACATTCGATTACCCCTCGGAAGATCGCTGCCATTTCCCCGACGCGGTCACACGGGCGATCGACGCGGAGCGCCGGGCGCATTTCGAACGGGAGCGGGGACATTTCGAGAGCAAGCATGCGCTGATCCTGACCCATCGGCCGCTCGAATCCAAAAAGACCGCTTTGAGCAAATACATCTATTCCGACGAGGAGAGCCGCAAGAAGACCTATGCGGACACGGTGCTCTTCATCTTCAAGAACGCGGTCCGCGAGATCGAGCAGTATTTCGCCAGCACCGTTTCGATCCGACGGATGGAAACGCGGGAAGTTCGCGAGAGGGGAGGGGAGCGTATCGCGCGCTATGACGAATTGCTGCAGTTCGTCCGCTTCTGCATCACCGGCGAGAACCACCCGATACGGCTCCCCGATGCCCCCATGTATCTCGACTGGGTCGCCACGGCCGAACTCGAGCACGGGCTGACCCCGAAGGTCGAGAACCGTTTCCTCGCGGTGGTGGCAATTGACGGACTGCCGGCAGAGAGCTGGCCCGGGATCCTCAACAGCCTCGACCTGATGCCGCTCACCTATCGGTGGTCGTCGCGCTTCATCTTCCTCGACGCGGAAGAGGCGCGTCAGAAACTGGAGCGAACCCGCAAGAAGTGGCAGCAGAAGGTTCGCCCGTTCTTCGACCAGATATTCCAGACGCAAAGCCGCTCAGTCGATCAGGATGCCATGACAATGGTCGCCGAAACTGAGGATGCCATCGCGCAGGCGTCTTCACAGCTGGTTGCCTACGGCTACTATACCCCGGTCATTGTCCTATTCGACGGTGATCGCGAGGCGCTTCAGGAAAAGGCCGAGGCGATCCGCAGACTGATCCAGGCGGAGGGATTCGGCGCACGGGTCGAAACGCTCAACGCAACAGATGCCTATCTCGGTAGCCTGCCGGGCAACTGGTACGCCAACATCCGCGAGCCGTTGATCAATACCAGCAATCTCGCGGACCTAATCCCACTGAACTCGGTGTGGTCCGGCAATCCGGTGGCGCCGTGCCCCTTCTACCCGCCGAACTCACCGCCACTGCTGCAGGTGGCCAGCGGATCAACGCCGTTCCGACTCAATCTGCATGTCGATGACGTTGGCCACACTTTGATCTTCGGGCCGACCGGCTCGGGCAAGTCGACGCTTCTGGCGCTGATCACAGCGCAGTTCCGGCGTTACGAGCACTCTCAGATCTTCGCCTTCGACAAGGGAAATTCGCTGCTGCCACTGACGCTGGCTGCCGGCGGCGACCACTACGAAATCGGCGGTGATCATGCGGAGGAGGAGAAGGCCTTGGCCTTCTGCCCCCTCTCGGATCTTGCCACGGACTCGGATCGGGCCTGGGCCACGGAATGGATCGAGATGTTGGTCGCGCTGCAGGGCGTCACGATCGCGCCCGACCATCGCAACGCCATCTCGCGGCAGGTTGGTCTCATGGCCAATGCGCCCGGGCGCTCGCTGTCGGATTTCGTGAGTGGCGTGCAGATGCGGGAGATCAAAGACGCGTTGCACCATTATACGGTCGATGGTCCCATGGGCCAGCTTCTCGATGCCGAGGAGGATGGGCTCACGCTCGGCGCCTTCCAGACTTTCGAGATCGAGCAATTGATGAACATGGGCGAGCGCAATCTGGTTCCCGTACTCACCTATCTGTTCCGACGGATCGAGAAGCGCCTCGACGGCTCGCCAAGCCTAATCGTGCTCGATGAAGCCTGGTTGATGCTCGGCCACCCGGTCTTCCGAGCCAAGATCCGCGAGTGGCTGAAGGTGCTCCGCAAGGCCAATTGTGCCGTGGTCCTCGCCACGCAATCGATCTCGGATGCCGAACGTTCCGGGATCATCGACGTGCTGAAGGAATCCTGCCCGACAAAGATCTGCCTTCCGAACGGCGCTGCTCGGGAGCCCGGCACGCGCGAATTCTATGAACGGATCGGGTTCAACGAGCGCCAGGTCGAGATCGTTTCGAACGCCATTCCCAAGCGCGAATACTACGTCGTCAGCCCCGAAGGCCGGCGGCTGTTCGACATGGCACTCGGTCCCGTGGCTCTCAGCTTCGTCGGGGCATCCGGCAAGGAAGACTTGAAGCGCATCCGCACGCTTCATTTTGAACACGGCCGCGACTGGCCGATCCACTGGCTTCAGATGAGAGGAGTTCACGATGCCGCATCGCTGCTCAACGTCGAATAAATTCGTCGCAGGTCTTGCGGCCATCGCCTTGGCGATTGGAAGTACCTCACCGGCAAGGGCCGGTACCGCAACAGGTGCGGCGACCGAGTGGACGCAGGTGCTCAACAATGGCGAGTTGGTCGCCCTCGTCGGTAAATCCGGCGAGCAGATTCAGAACCAGCTCACGCAGATCAACCAGCTGGCGCAGCAGATCGAGACGCAGCTGAACATCTATCAGAACCTGCTGCAGAACACGGCCACCCTCCCGTCGCATATGTGGGGGCAGGTCGAGAGCGACCTCAATCAGCTCCGCAGCATCGTCGATCGGGGCCAGAGCATCGCATTCTCCATGGGCAACGCCGACGACGTATTGCAACAGCGATTCCAGAGCTATTCGACGCTGCAGACCAATCTGCCAAACAAAGAAACATTCTCCTCGACCTATCAAACCTGGTCGGACACCAACCGCGACACGATCGCCAGCACGCTGAAGGCGGCGAGCCTCACGGCCGATCAGTTCGACAGCGAGGAAAGCACCATGTCCTCACTGCGGTCGATGTCCGAGACGGCCGACGGGCAAATGAAGGCCCTGCAGGTCGGCCACGAGATCGCCGCGCAACAAGTCGCCCAGATGCAGAAGCTTCGCGGTCTCGTCTCACAGCAGATGACGATGATGGGGACCTGGCTCCAGACCGAGCAGACCGACAAGGACCTGGCACAAGCGCGCCGGGAGAAATTCTTCAATGCCGAGGTCAAAACCATTCCGGAAGGTCAGAAGATGGAGCCCCGCTGGTGAGCCGCGCTGTCGTCATCGCCTTGGTCATATCTGTTGCTGCTGTCTCGTCTGCCGCGACGGTGCTGATCATCCTCAACGATGGGGGCAAGCCTTCGCTCACCGAGGAACAGCGGGCGGCACGGGAAAAATTCTTCGGCTCGAGTAAGGAACTGCCGCCGGTCAAAGAGGGCCAGGAGATGCGTCCGAGATGGTGAAGTTCACTGCACGTACTTTCCTTATCGCGGGACTCGTGGCCGTCGTCTTCGTTGCACCCGCTTTCGCGCAGGAGGGACAGGTTCTCACTGAACTGGAGAACCAGGTTTCGGCGGCCGCTAAAGGGTGGGAAACCACCATCATGGACGCGGCGAAATCGCTGTTCTGGATCCTGGCCACCATCGAGGTCGGTATCGCGGCCGTTTGGCTCGGAATTCAGGCCGCCTCTCTCGACAGTTGGTTTGCCGAACTTGTCCGGCGGATCATGTTCATCGGATTTTTCGCTTTCGTCCTGACGCAAGGTCCGACCTTCGCCCGCGCGGTCGTCGATAGTCTTTTCCAGATCGGCGCCGGCGGTGGTTCGGCATCCCCCGCCGAAATCTTCGACGCCGGCATTCGGGTGGCATCACAGATGTCACAGCAAGCGCAATTCGGTGTGTTCGAGGACAACGCGCTGGCGATCGCCGCGGTGCTGGCGATGGGCGTCGTCGTCATCTGCTTTTCGCTTGTCGCCGCGATTTTCGTGTCGGTCATGGTCGAGATGTATGTCGGCCTGCTCGCCGGCATGATCATGCTCGGGCTGGGCGGCTCATCCTTCACCAAAGACTTTGCCGTCCGCTATCTCGTCTACGCTTTCGGAGTCGGCATGAAGCTAATGGCATTGGTGATGATCGCCAAGATTGGATCTCAAGTGTTGCTAGGCCTCGCGAACGCGCCAACGGCGTCTTCGGATCAATTCGTGACGACCCTGGCGATCGCCGGCATCTCGGTCGTGGTGTTCATCATCGCCATGTATGTGCCGAGCATCATCCAGGGTGTCGTCCAGGGAGCCTCGGTTTCCGGAGGCATGGAAGCGATCCGCCACGGCGCACAAGCAGCGTCGTTCGGAGCAGGGGCAGGCTTCCTCGCGGGCGGCGCTGCCAGTGCCGGCTTTGCGGCCGGGCAAGCGGCCCGCGCCGCCGGCTCTTCGGTCGCGGGCGCTGCGCTCCGAGGGATTGGCGCCGGCATCGGATCGGCGGGCAAAGCTGCCGGGTCCGCGGCGAAGGAGAAGGCAATCGGCTCACCCGGCGCTTATGCGGGCTCGATCCTGGGGCTGGCCAACGCCAAGCTCGATCAGAGCCGCGGCGGGCATAGCGGGCCAAACCCGCCTCCCGAACGCAAAGACTAACAGCAATCAGAAAGTGATGGATCGATGGCAGCGAACGGCGCCCCCGAAAACCCCTATCTTGCCGCACGCCAGGAGTGGAGCGAACGATATGGTTCCTATGTGCAGGCGGCCGCCGCGTGGCGGATCGTCGGCATTCTCGGTCTAACCATGGCGGTCATCGGCTTCGCATATGCGATCTATCTGAGCACCCAGGTCAAGCTGGTGCCCTATATCGTCCAGGTCGACAAATTGGGCACGGCGGTGACCGCCGGTTTCCCCGAACAGATCGAATATGCGGACGTGCGGGTCGTGCGCTCCACGCTCGGCAACTTCGTCACCAGCTTCCGTTCGATCACGCCTGACGCCGTGGTGCAGAAGCAATATATCGACCGGACCTACGCGCTCCTTCGGACCTCCGATCCATCGACCGAGAAAATCAATTCGTGGTTCCGGGGCAATTCGCCTTTCGAGAAGGCAAAATCCGCCACCGTTGCCATCGAGGTCAACAATATCGTGGCACTGTCGAACCAGACCTATCAGATCGACTGGACCGAATACGAACGGGACCGCAAGGGAAAAGAAACCGGCACCCGCCGGTTTCGCGGAATCGCGACGGTGGCGCTGACTGCGCCGCAGGACGAGGCGACGATCCGCCTTAATCCGATCGGTCTTTACGTCCGGGACTTCGACTGGACGGCACAGCTTTAAGGGCAGGGGACTTTTCAATGCACAGAACAGGATTGATGGCGGCCGCCGGCTGCATGGCCGGACTCGTCTTTGTGGGTGGCACGCACGCCCAAAGCATGACGACAGAGGAGGTTAAGGCCACCAGGCTATCGAGCAAGTGGCGGGGGACAGCCGGCCTCGTCACCACCGGACCGGACGGAAAGGTGATCTTCCTGTTCGGTGAAACGCAGCCCTCAGTCGTCTGCTCACCGCTGCAGGTCTGCGATATCGAGCTGCAGGGTGGGGAGATCGTCCGCGATGTGCTGGTCGGCGACACCGTTCGCTGGAAGGTCGAGCCGGCGACATCAGGCGCCACCGGCGGCCAGGCGATCCACCTGATCGTCAAGCCATCGGAACCCGGTCTCGTCACTTCGATGGTGGTGACGACGTCGCGTCGCACCTATCATATCCAGCTGAAATCGCATCCGAGCCAGTATATGGCCCGTGTCGGCTTCGAATATCCCGAGGACGTCTCGACCAAACTCGCCGACATCAATTCCCGGCTTGAAGCCGGCGGAATTCCGGGGACGGCGCCGGACAAGCTGAACTTCTCCTATTCGATAAGCGGTTCCGCTCCCTGGCGGCCAAAGCGGGTCTATTCGGACGGCACGAAAACCTACATCCAGTTTTCGAAATCGATTTCGGGCCAGGATGCGCCAGTGCTCTTCGTCGTCTCCGGCGGCCAGAACCGCATCGTCAACTATCGTATGAAGAACGACATGATGGTCGTCGACTATGCGGTCGACAAGGCGATCCTCGTCTCCGGCGTCGGCTGGCGCCAACAGAAGATCACCATCCGGCGGGGAGGCTGAACCATGCGCAAGCTTCTCCTCTTCATCATTGCTGCCAGTTTTCTTGCCGGCTGCCAAACGGCCGAAGATGGATTGACCACGAACTCCACACCCGTTGCGCTCACCGGCCCGGCCGCCAGTGCCATTGCCGGTGACATGGCGAGCCGGCTCGCAGAGCAGATCGGCCCCGCCGGCACAACGACGCTTAAGATGGAACAGGACTCGTCCGATTTTGCGGTGGCACTCGAAGCGGCACTGAAGGGCTGGGGCTATACGGTGATCACCGACGGCAAGGTCGGCAAGGACGTCAAACCGGTCGAGCTCGCCTATTCGATCGATGGCGCCGGCGGTCAGGTGCTTGCAAGCCTCTCAACGCCATCAATCGCGATTGGGCGAGCCTATTCGACATCGGCGGCCGGCGCCACGCCGGCGAGCCCGCTCTCGATCCTGCAGCGAAACTGAGGGAGGCGAGAATGGTCCAATCTCTGCAACTCGGTGCCTCCACTCAGGCCAACGCTCAGAACGGCATGCGCCGCCTCAATCGGCTGCCGATCGTCGTCGCGATCATCGTCGTCGCGCTGTTTGTGGGCGTTGTCGTGATCGGACTGTCTTGGCGCGGCTTGGGGTTCAACCGCAGCAGCGATATCGACAGCGCATCGAATACACCGGCAACCAACTTCGGTGACCAGCTCAAACGCGGCGTCACCGACGGCATCATCGGCGAGCCGGTCGAACGCGAAGCATTCCAGCCAACGCCCGCCGTCGAACAGAAGGTCGAGAAGGAAACGCCTGTCGTCGACCGGCCGCCCATCGAGCGGCAAGAACGACGCTCACAGCTCGAATCCGAAGCAGAATGGAAAGCTCGCCTGAAGCGTGAACAGGACGAACAGTATATCCGCGAGGCCCAGCGCCAGCGTATGGCCCGGCTGCAGGCCCGGGCAACGGCGCTTGAGTCACCTCTGAAGGTCGATATCTCGGATGTCGACAAGACGACGAACATCACCGATTCTAGCCGGCAGAACACGACGGCAACTGCGAACAATGCGTCCGACCTCTATGCAGCCGCCATGAAATCCGGCCTCATGGATCAGAACGTAGATCCCAATGCCCAGACTTCGAAGGAGGACTTCTTCAACCAGGACATCAAGGACCTCGGCTATCTCCCGAACAAAGTCGTTCCCCAGTTTTCGCCATACGAGTTGAAGCGCGGATCAGTCATTCCCGCAACGCTCATCACTGGTTTGAATTCCGATCTGCCCGGGCGGATCACGGCGCAGGTCAGCCAGAACGTCTACGACAGCGCGACCGGCCATCGTCTTCTCATTCCGCAAGGGGCGAAGCTCTTCGGCCGTTATGACTCCAAGATTTCTTTCGGGCAAGAGCGGGTGCTGGTCGTCTGGACAGACTTGATCTTTCCCAACGGCTCGACCCTTCAGATCGGCGGCATGGCCGGTACGGATGCGGAAGGATATGGCGGCTTCAAGGACAAGGTCGATCGGCATCTCTGGCGCACGTGGAGTTCAGCCGCACTTGTGGCGCTGATTGGCACGGGTATCGATATGTCGATGCCGGAGAGCTCGACGCTTGCGACACAGGATACAGCGTCGGATGCAGCACGACGGAACTTCGCCGAGAGTTTCGGCCGCGTCGCCGAGCAGACGATCTCCAAGAACCTCAATGTGCAGCCGACGATCAACGTTCGACCAGGTTATCGTTTCAATGTCCTGGTTGATCAGGATATCATCTTCCCCGCGGTCTACCGCTGAGCCGCGGGCGCCAAGTTGGTTTGCGTGCGTGTATTTGCTGTTGTGCAGCAACCACACATAGGAAAATTCCTTCCATCAACAGTCAACTTTTTAGTTTTGCAGCACTTGAAACATCTGCCCTTCACGCGCACGTAAGCTGCCGAGCAGGAATTTGACGCGTTGCGTCCAGTTGCTTGGAGGCTTCAATTGAATCAGTGGTTTGAGCGTTTGAGCGAGCAAGTTGCACTCTCACAGGACGAGCCTGCGGTCAGGTCGACACTACAAAGGTTGACCTACGAAGCGGGCTTCAATGCTTACGCCTATCTCAGTTTCCAGGCGGAAACGCAGACCGCTGTTTCCAACTATCCGGAAGAATGGCAGCAGCGATATTTCGATCTTAGCTACGCTTCGATCGATCCCGTCATTCGAACAGCCAGAGATCGCCAGGAAGCGTTTGCCTGGTCGAACGTCGCGACCGGCCGGACGAGCAAGGAGCGCCGAAAGTTTTTCGGGGAGGCCGCAGAATTTGGGATCCGGTCGGGGATTACGGTTCCTATCAAGACGGGCTTCGGCCGGATGGCGATGCTCACGCTTGCCTCGAGCGAAGTGGGCTTTGCCGAAGCACAGGTCCTCAATCCAGTCGGCGCTGCGGCCTCCTTCGGTCAGGTGCATTCCCGATTGGAATTGATGCGGTTGCGGCCTACGCGTCGCAGCAACATACGCCTGAAATCCGACGAACTGACCTGCCTCAGGTGGTCGGCCGAAGGCAAGTCAATGAAGGCCATCGCAATCATCGAAAACACGACTTACGCGAATGTCTGCTTCTTCCTGCGCAACGCCAAGAGCGCACTCGGAGCCTCGACCCTTCCGCAGGCGACCGCCTTGGCGAAGGAGTTCGGCTTGATCTGACGAAAGCTCAGTGAGACGTCGACTTGGGAATTTCTGGAATGTAGCCCAGGACATCGAGAAGCGTTGATACGACCGTCTGCTGCGCGTGAACGGCGATCATCGCGGAAATATACGTCCGCCTGTTTTCCGTGAGCTCGATTTGATCCGTCCCCGAGTCCAGCGAAGATTCGATCCGAACCGCTTCGTCACGCAGGCGACGATGCTTCTCGATTTCTTCGACGACGAACCGCTCGATCTCGTCGGGCCTGAGGCCATCCATCAGACCGATGAGCGGCCTCAACACCAACTTTTCGCCCGAGACGAGATCGTTGCGTTTCGCGCCCGCTCTATCCACCAATATTCGCCCCTTGCGGTCCGTCTACGCATTGAATCGTCAAGACATCCAGGGAGGGCGAAGCCGTACTTCGACCCAAATTTGCCCCGGGTGCATCGCGCACCCTGCGACTACTAACCAATTTCGTCCTTCACGCAAAGGGCAGGAGTCATGGCTCAGTGGCGCGTTTACATACTATAGTTGATAAACTTAAAGTGTGTAAACGACGATCTTCGGCGCATGGATATGCGCAAACTGGTCGGCTCGAACTTCGCGCGCCTCCGTCGGGAGAAAGGCCTGACGCAGGAGCAGGTCGAATTGCGATCAGGCATTAGCCAGCAGTATCTGAGCGGTCTCGAACACGGCCGGCGTAACCCGTCGATCATTACCCTCTACGAACTCGCTCAAGCGCTTGAGGTCAGTCACGTTGATCTAGTCATGCCGATTGGTGACGCCGACCTCGATGTGAAAGCCGACCAATGAAGTGGCTCGCCTGAAGGCCAGCCGATCCTTTGAGACCGCTCTTCATGGTGAAAATGCGGCTCTTCGTGGGTGGAAGCTTTCAATGAGCCGCCGTGTCAATTTCAATTGGTCATGCCTTAACTTTCAATTGGTCACTCTGCCGCCCTTGCGGTCGCGATATGAAAAATGGGCTTGCCGTACTGGTGCTCCTGGCGATCGCAGATCGAACGGGGATGAGTGTCATTCTTCAAAACTGGCGCGAATAGTCCCGTCCCCCTTGACCCCCGACGCTGCTCGTTCGCGGCTCACATTGTCCATAGAAGAGATAGCGGGGCTGCTTGGAGCTTTTCTCCAAATGGCGTCACTCGGTCGTGGTCGTGTAAGACGAGCCCTCGCACGAAACGATCGCCGACCGCCTCTTGTAACTGGCGCAATCCCCGAAAATCGTCAGACTTCACTGTTGCTGACGCCTTAACTTCTATCCCGACAATTCGGCCGCGCCGATCCTCGATGATGACATCGACTTCATCTCGGTCTCGCGTCCGGTAGTGGGAGAAGGAAAAGCGCCGGTCTGACCATGACGCCAGCTTCAGCAATTCTGAAACCACGAAGCTCTCAAGCAGAGCGCCAAAACGACCTTTGTCGACGCGTAACGCATCCGCTTCATCCTCTCGCAACGTCGCAAGCAGCCCTGTGTCCAGAAAGTGAAGCTTTGGTGTCTTGACGAGCCGGCTCAAGCGGTTGTTGGACCACGGGACAAGTGTCCTGATCAGAAAGAGGCGCTCAAGGATAGCAACGTATTTCTGTGCGGTGATGCTCGACAAGCTGAGTGCAGCGCCGAAACTGCTGTGATTGACCAATTGTCCGGCGTGTTCCGCCAGGACCTCGAGCAGCCGCGGAAGCCGGTCCAACTGATCGATGTTGGCGATATCACGCACGTCGCGGTCGAGGATCAATTTCACATAATCTTCAAGCCAAGCAGTCCGCCGGCCGGGCGTCGGCCGACGCAAGGCTTCGGGATAGCCACCCTGTAGTACCGTCAACAACAGGTCGTCACCAACCACGGTGTCTTCCCCGGCGGAAGGCTCATCTCCGGCAAACAGCCGATCCAGAAGACGACCGGGTGTGGATCGGATTTCAGATTGGGCAAATGGCAATAACGGGACGACGGCCATTCGGCCGGCGAGCGAATCTGCAATCGCCGGAACGGTGGCCAGATTGGCTGAGCCCGTGAGCAAGAACCGTCCCGGCTCGTCATCGCGATCAACGCTTTCCTTGATCGCCAGTATCAGTTCGGGCGCCCGTTGCACCTCATCGATCACGGCCCGTTTGATGCCGCGGATAAAGCCGATTGGATCGGTCCTTGCTGCATTCAGCGTACCGACATCGTCGAGGGAGATAAATGGACGATCGGAGCCAGAGACCTGTCGCGCAAGCGTTGTTTTTCCGGCTTGCCGCGGGCCGGCGATGAGCACGACGCGTGTGTCAGTCAGCGCCGTTTCCACGATCTGTCGGGCTTTTCGTTCAATCAGCTTTTTCGGCGGCGAATCTGTCATCGGCTAAGATTAACCGAGTTCTCGGCTAATTTAAAGCACGCGTCCGGCGGATTTTAATTCACGGTGCGGCTAATTAATAGCAGGGGCAGCTCAGTCCGTGGCGCCCCTGTCAAATTACAGGGGTTTGCCGCAGGACCCCGGGAATTACACTAATATCATGCATTTGAAGCACTAATTTTCTGCATTGGCCCCAATTAAAATAAACATCGGCGGCCGAATGGGACGAGCCGCGCGTTAATGCTGGCCACCGATCCGAGAGAGATCGATCCGGATACCAGCGTCATGCACGTTCGGTTGGGCAGACGCGGCTGGCTCGACAGGTTGATCGGCCGGCGTCGACGCATCGCGCTCGACGGCACTGTTGGGCTGCTCGGCTACCGGGCCGCCCGGATCCTCCGCCTGAAACACGCTCTCGCCCTCGAACTCGCCCGTCTTCCAGGCATAGACGGCGTCATCGAATATCTGAGGGAAGACCTCCTCGCTCTTGGGGTTTCCGTACCACTTGGTCACAATCCGGAGGATCTTGGCGAACATTGCCGTTCCCATGCGAAGATTGGCACACGGCTCGACAAGGTCGGGTTTCAGCTCGGAGGCGTCGCTGGCGCCGACGCCAGCCGGAAACTGTGTCAGGCCAACCCGAACCACCGCATGCCCGACATTCTGCCGAATGATCTCCACCGCCTCGTTGGCCGACCTCGCCTTCGGAACGAGGAGCAGTCGCCCGCCCGATTTCACCGTTATGGCGAGGGGGTCAGGAGACCCGACAGCATTGACGAATTGCTCGACAATCGCCGGCTTCAGGGAAGGTTCGGCGCATTCTTTGATCAGGGCAGCGTCCAGCATGACGTCTCCAAAATTTCAGGTGTTGAATGCAAGAACAAGCGGTTTTGCGAAGAGCTTTGCCCAGGCGATGGCGTTCGCCCGTTGGATCGCGACAATGGATGTCCCGCTGGTCCACCATCCATTGCCGACCGCGACGATAAAATCCGGATCGTGGAACATCGATTGCAGGATCGGCCAGACGATGAGCTGCTCGTAGCAAATCAGAGGCCCGACCTGGTGATCACCGACAGCCGCCGTCGGATTGGCGAAGAAATGCGCCCGGGCGCTGCCGGTCTCACGTCTCCACGACCGCCATGGCTGCCACATCGAGCCTGGGACCGGCATCCGCTCGCGATAGAGGATCTTGCTGCCGGCGGCGGAGACGACGACGAGCACATTGTCATACCCGTCGGCATCGATGCCGGCGGCGCCGGCGACCATCGAAATCTCCGTGCCCCGAAGAGCTTCGATCCAAAGCCGTTCGACCGTCGGCGTCCAGAAGCCCAGGGCGCTCTCGGGCAGCACGATCGTTTGGCCAGCCCCACGATCCTTCACCGTGGCAATCAGATCACGGTGGCGCTGCATGCTGGCGTCCCGACCCAGCGAAGAGGCCATTTGGAGATCGACGCCCTGCCAGCCCTCCGGTAGTTTCGGATCGGTCCAGAAGGCGGCGGACCACAGCCAAAAGCCTGCGAGGGCGATGGCAACAGCCGGCCACATGCGGGTTATGAGGCCCATGAGGCCGGCTGTGATCGCCACCATTCCCCACCATCCCCATTCGGGAAAGACGACGCCGGCGGATGTCACAGGATGTGCCCAGCCGGTGATTCCGAAGGGTGGAACGGTCATTAGGACAGCGGCCACAAGATAGCGAAACGGGCGAGTACCGGCGTTCTTCGTCCAGAGCACCGCATGCACGCCAACAAAACTCACCGACGCACACAACCATAGTAGCAGACCGGGCCAGAGGTCCGATGAATAGAAGGTGGCGACACCCTGCGGCAGACCGCGAGATGCTGCCAGAAAATATCCGGCGGAAACCAGCGCAGCCACTGATCTCGTTTTCGCCCGCGCCCACAGAATTGGGAATGCCAGTGCGGCCGGAAGCAGCAAGACATGACCACTCCATCCGATTGTCCCGGCGACCATCGCAGCAATGATCAGCAGCGTTGGTTCGCGATGATCACGGCGCATAGGTCAGAACCTCTTGCGCCAAGCCAAGGATACCGGAAGCGGCAACGGGACCGAAATAGCGGGAGTCGTAGGAGCCGGCGAAAGCCGAGTGCAGGAAGACGCTACCCGCCGGCACGATCCCGCCTCCGAACGGCGTCAACGGCCGTCCCTCTCCGTCCCGGTCTACAAGCGTCGATCGACCAACGTCACGCCCATCGATGCGAACGCTTGCTGCGACCTCGATCCGCTGGCCGGCGACGGCGATCACCGTCTTGATCAGCGGCGCAACGCCGCCCGGGCAAAGCCCGGAGCGCAGATAACCCCGACTGAGCGCCTCCTGCATGGCTGCCGTTCGAGGCGGGCAAATGAAGACGAGATCGCCGACATCGGCTGCACGATCCAGCTTGATGATACGCCAGAGACCGAGCGGTTCGCTCGGCGTGAAATTGATCCGGTAGCCACCAAGCCCAGCAGTGACGATTGCACCGAGAAGCGCTGCTGTGACCGACGCCGTGGACCGAAGGAGCCGTGTGTACGGTCGCCGCTCCGGCGCCATTTTCATGCGAGGCATGTTCATTTCAGCGACATCCCCTGGCCCTTGGCCTGGCGCATCGCCTCGGCTTGTTTCAGGGCTTCGACGGTTCGCTCATGGGCACTGAGTTTCTGCACTGCGCGCATCAGGCTCCAGGCTGACTGGACCTCCGCCTTCTGACCGGGGCTCATGCCCGCGGTAATCGTCTTGAAGGTCTCGCCGCTCGCGTCTTTCGCCGCAACCCCCAGGAAGGTACGCTCGCCGAACCGTTCGGCGACGGCCTTGGCAAAGCCCTCGAGTTCCGCCTTCACCATCTTGTCTGAAAGCGCATATTCCAGCCCAGACGGAAGGTCATTCCGGTCGATCGCGTCGCGCACTCGCTCGAGCACCGTCTTGGCGCCCGGCGAGAGCGCGGGGATGTCGATAGAAACCTTCAACCTTGCCGCCCGCTCTTCGGTCTGATGCTTGCGCTCGGCCTCCGCACGCATTTCAAGGAAGCGCTCCAGATTGCGGGCTAGTGCGGGCACGTTGAGGAGAGCGGTCTCGCGATCTTTCTTGTCGGCCTTGCCAGCGAGAATGCCCGTCTTCCCCTTGATCGCTCCGAAGGTTTCCGGCTCGTTTGCGATCTTGAACAGCGTGGCGGCGGCACTCGCCTTGTCCTTGAGCATGAGGTCGACATTGACAGCTTTGAACGCCGCCTCAGGGTCGGCATAGACAAGCTGGAACCGCGTCGAAACATCCTCCCATTGCCGCTTCAGACCTGGATCGGACGAGAGCTTGTCTTCGACGGATTGCTCGACCGACTTGGGGAAGTTCGTGATGCCGGACACCATCGGCTTTGCCTCCTTGGCTGTATCGGGACGGTGAGTTTGGGACGCCGGGGCGAAGAGGCCGATCCTGGCTGCGACAGCCGCAAGCCGGCTCGCCAGATCTTTGAGCATCTGTTTCTGCCGAACCGTCCACTCAAGCCGATCGCGAACCAGGGTTCGGGCGGCGTTGACGAGATGGAGGCCGCGGGCCTCGGCGAAACGAAGTGCTTGGCGATAGAAAGGACCGCCGGCGTAGTCGAGGGTCGTTTCCTTCGCATTTCTGCGCGAGAGAACCGGCACAAGCCCACCGGCCTTGTCGAAGGACCTGCGGCCGTAATAGACGCTGAGATCCTCGCGGTGACGGGTCATCGCGACATAGGTCAAATGCCGGTCCAGCGAGAGGGAGGCCAGCACCTT
Source organism: Rhizobium leucaenae USDA 9039 (assembly GCF_000426285.1). Classification (GTDB taxonomy): domain Bacteria; phylum Pseudomonadota; class Alphaproteobacteria; order Rhizobiales; family Rhizobiaceae; genus Rhizobium; species Rhizobium leucaenae. The sequence continues at coordinate 26,178 of NZ_AUFB01000039.1, forward strand.
GACACGATCAACGGTGGCGCCCTGGCTCTTATGGATCGTCGTGGCATAGCCATGATCGACGTTGCTGTAGAAGCGCTGCTCGACGACGACCTGACGGCGATGTTCGCCCTCACCAGTCTCGGCAACCATGCGACCGGGTGCTGCATCAACGACCCTCCCCAGCATGCCGTTCTTGACGCCGAGCGATGCCTCGTTCTTGAGGAACACGATTTGATCACCGACTGCGAAATTCCGTTCGCCGTCCTCGGTCTTGAACATGCATCCTTGGTCGAGTACCCCGCGTTCGATGAGTTTGATGCGGGCCATCTGATTCAGCATGCGAACGTCGCGGCGCAGATGAGCGAGGATCAGCGACGTCTTTGCCGGATCGTAATCGCGATCCCAGGCGGCGATCAGATTGTCGACGGCATCCGCCTTCAGATCCGAACCTATCACCTTGCCGTTGGCACGGTAGGCGTCGACTGCCTTTCCGATCTTGCCGCGCGCCAGGTCGAGCGAGGCGTCGCGCATCCATTGCTGGCGCTGGCGGTAAATGGTTTCGAGTTCGGCATAGCCGATGCGATCGGCAATCGCGCGGAAGGCGGCTCCTGCTTCGATCGGCTGAAGCTGTTCGGGATCGCCGATGAGAACGAGCTTGGCGCCGGCCTTGGTCACCGCTTCGACGAAGAGCGCCATCTGCCGCGACGACACCATGCCGGCCTCGTCCAGGACGAAGACAGTCTTGTTATCGAGTTGATTGCGCCCCTCATTCCAACGCAGCTCCCAGGACGCCAGCGTGCGCGAGACAATGCCCGCTTCCTTCTCCAGGCCTTCGGCTGCCTTGCCGGCGAGGGCTGCGCCGACGACCCGGTAGCCGGCCGCTTCCCAGGCCTCGCGTGCGGCCTTCATCATTGTAGTCTTGCCGGCGCCGGCGCGGCCGATGACGGCGGCGATCCGCTCACGCCCCGCAACATGTTCGATCGCGGTTTTCTGCTCTTCCGACAGACGCTCATGGCGCCCGAAGGTCGCCGCCAGTACCGCTTGCCGAACACCATGCGACGATCTCTGCGAAAGCCAGATGGCACGATTGGCCATCTCCGATTCCAGCCGGATCATGTCGCGGGTCGTGTATTTAGCGGGAACGCTTGAGCCGGTCGCGAAGTCGACGCGCTCCCGTTCGATCCGCAAGGTCTCGGGGCAGAGGAGGATCCGGACCATGAGATCCTGGAAGAGGCCGGGATCGTCGATGTAGCGGTAAAGGATCTTGGCGACATCACGCTCGTCGAAGACGCTTTTCTCGCGCGTGATCAGGTCCAGGACGATCGTGGGACTTCGTTCGATCCGCCTCGCGTTTTCGGCTCTTCGCGCTTCCTGCTGTTCGAGCCGCTCGAGTGTAATATCCTTCCGGGCGCCGGCAGATTTCCGCTCAATCGCCTTGGTACCGACACCGAGATGGATGGTCGGGTCCAGCTCGATCCCTCGCTTTTCAAACGACCGCCCATCGACACGAAGGTCGAGGCCGGCAAGCGCCAGGTGGCGGTTCTGGCAGGCAAACCAGCCGTCACGAAACGCATTGAAATCATCAAGGCTGCCGGCCCAAAGTTCGTAGACGATTTTTCCGGCATCGTTGCGAACCGGTTTGCCATCTGGTGCAAGCACCGCGACCTTCTTGGCGCCGAAACCGTCTCCTGTCAGCGGCCGCAAGGTGGTCATAAGGTGCACGTGCGGATTGCCCGGCGCGTCGTGGTAGACCCAGTCGGCAACCATGCCCTTCGAGGTGATGTGCCGTTCGACGAAATCCCTCATCAGCGCGATGTTCTGCTGGGCAGTGAGTTCCAGCGGCAGCGCGATGGTGACGTCTTTGGCGAGTTGCGCGTCCGACCGCTTTTCGGAGGCCTCGACCTTGTTCCAGAAGGCCTCGGATGCGCCCGAGACCGAGCGGTCGGCGATCATCGAGCGCAGCCAGTCAGGAGCGTCGGCCGGGATGACAAACTCTTCGTGGAGCAGTCCCTGCTTGCGGGTGTAGTCGATCGTGCGCGCTTCCCGCTCAAAGTCCATCTTGGCGCAATGCCGGTAGGCCGCCGACAGAACCGCGCTGCGGCCGGAGCCACGGGCAACGACGCTGACGGAGAAGTGAGGGACGGCCACGGCGGAGTTCTTTCCCGATTGCGAACAAAATCAACAGGTTCCTTGGAAGCGGTAGGCCCCGCCAGGGGCAGAAAGCAAAGCGTCGCATCAGCGACGTATAATTGCGCCCTTCGGATCCGCTCCTTCGGAACGGCCGGGATGATGCTCAAAGGCGTTGGCTGCGCCAACTCGCATTTCTGTTAGTAGATCGGCACGCCGATCTCATGGGACTGTCACGTGGTTCGAAGTCGGAAACCGTGAAAGGACCACCGGGAAATGAAGAGACCATCCTCCAAGATCCGCGACGAAATCGCCAAGCTGCAGGAACAGCTCAAAGTCGCCGAAACCCGCGAGGCCGAGCGCATCGGTCGCATCGCGCTGAAAGCCGGACTAGGCGAGATCGAAATCGACGAGGCGCAACTTCAGGCGGCCTTTGAGGACCTGGCCAAGCGGTTTCGCGGAGGCAAGGGAGGATCGAACGGGAGGGAGAGGGCAAGTGCAGGCGGCTCGAGCACGGCCGACACCGCGCCGGTCACGCCTGGCGCGGCTGCGAGCGGCGCTGCTGAGACTTGAGCGAATGGCACGCACCTCCACCTCCGACGCCCGAAAGAAGGACACGCGGGAGAAGATTGAACTCGGCGGGCTGATCGTCAAAGCCGGTCTCAGATACGAGAAGCGTGCACTCCTCCTCGGTGCACTGATCGAGCTCAAGCGAAGGCTCGGTGATGATGCTGGGGAACGCCAGCGGCTGATGATGATCGGTGCGGAGGCGTTCGGCGATGAAACTTAAGAAATTCGCACTGTTTCTCGTCCCGCTCATGTCCATGATCGTGGCGACCATTGTGACCAGCGGCGGCGAGCATTGGCTCTCGGGTTTCGGAGAATCGGAAGCCGGCAAGCTCATGCTCGGCCGTGCCGCCATCGCCTTGCCATATGCGCTCGCTGCAACTCTTGGCACCGTCTTCCTCTTCGCCTCTGCGGGCACCTCGAACATCAAAGCCGCGGGCTGGGGCGTCGTGGCTGGCGGGGCCGCGGCGATCGCGATCGCCGCAGGCCGAGAGATCGGGCGGCTTCATGCCCTGATGGACAGGCTGCCACCGAAGCAGACGATCCTGGCCTATACGAATCCCGCCACCGCGGTCGGGGGCGTCGCGGCCGCGCTGGCCGTTGGATTCGCTTTGCGCGTTGCAATCGTCGGCAACGCCGCTTTCGCGCGATCGGAACCGAAACGCGTCAGCGGCAAACGCGCCCTGCACGGCGAAGCCGACTGGATGAAATTGCAGGAGGCAGCGAACCTGTTTCCCGATACGGGCGGCATCGTCATCGGCGAACGATATCGTGTCGACCGCGACAGCACGGCGGCGCTCGCCTTTCGCGCGGACAACGCCGAAACATGGGGCGGCGGCGGCAAGTCGCCGCTCCTGTGTTTCGACGGCTCGTTCGGTTCGTCCCACGGCATCGTGTTCGCCGGCTCGGGCGGCTTCAAGACGACATCGGTGACGATCCCGACTGCGCTCAAATGGGGCGGCTCGCTGATCGTCCTCGATCCCTCCAATGAAGTCGCACCGATGGTCATCGATCATCGGCGTAAGGCCGGCCGCGACGTCTTCGTGCTCGACCCGAAACGCCCCGACATCGGCGTCAATGTGCTGGACTGGATTGGCCGCTTCGGCGGCACCAAGGAAGAGGATATCGCCTCCGTCGCCTCATGGATCATGAGCGACAGCGGGCGGGCGCAGGGAGTGCGTGACGACTTCTTCCGTGCGTCGGGACTGCAACTGCTGACGGCGATCATCGCCGACGTCTGCCTGTCGGGTCATACGGAAAAGGAGAGGCAAACCCTTCGTCAGGTTCGTGCCAATCTGGCCGAGCCCGAACCGAAATTGCGCCAGCGATTGCAGGAGATCTATGACGAGTCCAAGTCCGACTTCGTCAAAGAGAACGTCGCAGCCTTCGTGAACATGACACCGGAGACGTTCAGCGGGGTCTACGCTAACGCGATCAAGGAGACGCATTGGTTGTCCTACCCAAATTATGCGGCATTGGTCTCGGGATCGAGCTTCGCAACCGACGCCATCGCCGGCGGCAACACCGACGTCTTCATCAACGTCGACCTGAAGACGCTTGAGACCCATGCCGGCTTGGCCAGGGTCATCATCGGCTCGTTCCTCAACGCGCTCTATAACCGTGATGGATCGATCCACGGGCGAGCGCTCTTTCTTCTCGATGAGGTCGCGCGTCTTGGCTACATGCGAATACTGGAGACTGCACGCGATGCCGGCCGCAAGTATGGGATCACGCTCACCATGATCTATCAATCGATCGGCCAGTTGCGCGAGACCTATGGCGGACGCGATGCCTCGAGCAAGTGGTTCGAAAGCGCGAGCTGGATCTCGTTTGCGGCTATCAACGATCCGGAAACGGCGGACTACATCTCACGCCGTTGCGGTATGACGACAGTCGAAATCGACCAGGTCAGCCGCAGTTCACAGGCGAGGGGATCGTCGCGCACACGATCGAAGCAACTTGCGGCGCGCCCGCTGATCCAGCCACATGAGGTCCTGCGCATGCGCGCCGACGAACAGATCGTGTTCACGGCCAGCAACGCGCCGCTCAGATGCGGTCGCGCGATCTGGTTTCGGCGCGACGATATGAAGTCCTGCGTCGGAATGAACAGATTTCATGAAGCGCAGAAGCAACCCTAGCTCGTCCGATCGCGCCGGCGCGCAGTGCAACGAGCAAGGCCGATCCGGGAAAATGAAGAATATCGGAGAAATAAGCGTGAGCGTCCGCCCGGAGGGCGGGATTTCGGGAATTCTCGTCGTGCGAGGAGCGGAAACAGCGCAGCCGCAGGAGCCTCAACATAGTGGCCCGATAGGGGAGGCGGGACCGACTGCGCCCGCTCCCTCGCACACCGCATTGAGCCACCTGCCCGTAAACGCAGATGAAACCGAAGCCGGGATAGGTTGAGACGATCAGGAGAGGAGCAAGGGTGACGAAAACGAATGTGATTCCGTTCCGCAAGCCGCGGAAGTCCGGCGGCAGGAACGGACGAAATCGCTGGCATGGAAAGTCTCCCCGATCGGGATCGAGCCGCCCGCGCGCACGCCTGATCGGGGTCCTCTGCGCCACGATCATCGCTCTGGGAGGATGGTTTGTATTGGGCGGCGCTGGCAGCCTTTCCGGTCTCCTCGCCGCGGCCAATACGCCGACATCAGACTCGCTGTCCGCCGCGTTTTTGATCTGCGGCGCGGATCGCCATGTGAATTGTGTCGTCGACGGCGATACGTTCTGGTTCCAGGGCGAGAAAATCCGCGTCGCGGATATCGACACGCCGGAACTCAGCCCACCGCGCTGCGAGGTGGAAAGGATCAAAGGCGAGGCCGCGAAAGCGCGACTGCTGGCGTTGCTCAATAGCGGCAAGTTCTCGCTTTCAGCCGGGTCCCGCGACGAAGACAAATATGGCCGCAAGCTCCGTACCGTCACGCGGTCCGGGCGCTCGCTCGGCGAGGAACTGATCGACGAGCGCCTGGCCAGGCGTTGGGATGGCGCAAGACACCCCTGGTGCGACTGACGCCCGCGAGAGGATCGTCACACGCATGGGCGGAGACCGTCTTCGGGCTCCGTGAGCATAGTGAGTAGAGCCGTGCGCCGAAGGCGTCTCGCCCAAGCCCTCCACCGCATCTCGCATATCATCACCGGTGTGAATCGATCCACGCCGACTGATTCATAAGTGTCGTTGGACGCAATTGCCGGGATCGGCGATTCTGGTCCCCATGATCTCGCAACCCTACCATCTCTATGTCGAACGCTCGGACGCTTCGATGAACATGGCCCGCTTCTATGCCATGTCGATCGAGGCGAACCTGTTTGGGGACGTATGCCTGCTTCGCAAGTGGGGCCGAATTGGCACCAGGGGACAGATGATGGTCCATCATTTCGGGCGGGAGGAGGAAGCGGTCAGGCTGTTTCTCGATCTGCTGCGACAGAAACGAAAACGCGGATACCGGCCGCGTGCCCGGCTGACGAATTGAAACAAGGCCCACCGAAGCGGGCCTTGCAATCCCTCATCGGCGCAGGCGCCAGTCAGTCTCGAACGACACTTCGATCTCGACGAAGAACGGGATCTTGATCGCGAACTTCAGGCCAAGCTTTCCCTTGCGGAAGAAGTGGCTGAGCACCTTGCAGAGGGCACGGAGCCGGCGGCCGGTGGAGGCGAGGAATTGAGCGAGCTGTTGCATGAAAATCTCCTTTCGATTTGCTGACATCGCGGGGATAGACAGCGGACCGGAAAGGAGAGATGCACCCAAGGGCCGAAACGGACGTGGAGGACCTGGCGCCGACTGAATTTTAGTGCGCGAGGAGCAGCAAGGCTGCGGGGAAAATTCTGGCGGCGCCAGGTTGCGTCACGACGAACGGGCCGCAACATCCCCAATGAGAGATGTCAGCATGGTCGAAGGAGCCGTGCAGCTGATTGCTTCGTCGAGACCACGGAGCTGACACGTATCCTGGACAGGTTCGCGCTCATGTTCGGCCCATCGGCGCACCTCGCTTCCGACCGGCGCACGCAGAAAGTGTGGTCCGAGAGTGCGCTGACCAAGTCCAAATCGAGAGGCCGCCTTGGCCGCCCCTCGATGAATCGGGACTGCGACTGCAGGACCGGTCAGGATCCTGACCACCATGCGTGAACGGCGCGCGCTGCGTGAACGCCAATTCCGGTTTCGCGTGTGATGTCCTCGAGGATCGGCGCCAGTGAGCCGAGTTCGTCCTCGGTCAGGGAGACCAGTTCCGGATAGTCGAGATCGACGCCAGTGTAGTCTGCCGTCAAAGCGATGACCCAATCGCCGCCGTTGATCCGATATTCGTGCGTGTCGAAATCAATTTCTATCTCGTCCAGCAGGTTGATTGCAAAGCGCCCGAAAATCTCGATCTCACCTTCCAACTGATATTCCGCGAACTCGTCGCCGCCTGTGAGCACGCTCCGCTCCAGCGCCATCATGATACGCAACCGGCTCATTCCAGCTTCCAGCCCTTCGACGAGGCGATCATGAAGTTCTCGGGAGAAATCAGTGTCGCAGCCGAAGCGGTTTGCGAGGACGACAAGCCGGAAGCCGGCAAGCTTGGTGTAGAGCATGAGGTTCAGATCGGTTGTCATAATGTGATCTCCTTCGTTGATGACGGAGATCCGCCGCTCCGTTGCAAAGAGGGGTCAGGGACCGCGGAACGCGGCTCGCAAGCGGGGGAGCCGATTTTTTCAGAGCCCGGCGGCGGAAAAATTGGGGAAGACCGCGCCGTCCTTGACGCCGGATTTGCTGGAGTAAAATCGGACGGCAGAGAGAGAAGAGACCCGCGGGCCCGAGAGGGGTCGCGACCGTATCCGGCGCGAGCCGGCGGGAGTGTCGGGGGATGAAATTCCTGACAGCCGGACCGGCCGGTCAATCCGGCGGATCGGCTCATCAGACGGAAGAAAGGGGCTCCCTCAGAAGGGCGGCCCGGCTTCGATGACACCGTCCTGTTCGGCAAGCATGACGGCGAGATCCGCCTGGGCGAGCTGAAGCTCTGCCTCGATCTCGCGACGCTCGGCAGCATCCAGCGTATTGTTGAGTTCGGCACGCAGTTCCTCGATGTGCTGTTCGATCGTCATCGTCTTGATCTCCTTGAGTTCGTGAAAGACGACGACGCGGGGCGTGGTGGGATGGCGGGGTCAGGGATCGCGCAAGCGACCGCCGGCGGCGGCGAATGGGGGAGCCGATTTTCTGGCGATGGCCAAAGGCCGGCGCCGGAAAATTGGGGGAACCGTTCGTCCTTGAAGCCGCCATCCCACCACGGCACAGATCGGGCGATCTGAGCAGACATTTCCGGTTCCGTATGGCACCAGAAAAGCGGTAACGGGCTCGATGCCTGTTACCGCTTTGCCAATCGGGCCGTTTGGCCCCGCCTTCGTGAGCGGGGCCGTCTCGGATCTCAGTCCCGGTTAGGGCGGGACCAGATCAGCTGGTAACCGTCCTCGCCTTCGACTTCGGTAAGGGTCGCGTAGATCGGGGCGGGGAAGCTCGGGTCGTCCAGCTTGACCGAGAGATAGTCGCGGTCCGTCTCGGCGGAGCGCTTCTGCCACGCGGCGCCGAGCTCGACGTTTTGCGGTGCACCGCAAAACGTCGATTATGCTGAGAGTGTGATTATGCGGAGTGCTGATCGCTGAAGGCTGGATTTCTCGACGATAGCGGCGGCTTCTGCTCCGCATAATTCCACTGGTGTGGAAGAGGCGCCCCGCCGTGAAGCGGAGCGCCGATGTGCTGGTCAGCGCGACCAGATGAGCTTGTGCTCGCCCTTGTCGCCCTGGACCAGGGAGGCGTAGACCGGGGCCGTGAAGGACGGATCGTCGAGCTTGAGCGAGAGGTATTCGGCGCCTGTTTCGCGGGCGGTGCGGGTCCAGCCTGCTCCGAACTCGACACCGCCTGCAGTGACGCGGAAGTCCGGGGCGCGGTCGTTATCGCGGTCGCAG
>NZ_AUFB01000040.1 GCF_000426285.1 Rhizobium leucaenae USDA 9039
TGTCGAGTTCGGAGCAGGCTGGACCCGCACCGCCCGCGAAACAGGCGCCGAATACCTCTCGCTCAAGCTCGACGATCCGTCCTTCACGGCCCCGGTCTACGCCTCCCTGGTCCAGGGCGACAAGGGCGAGCACAAGCTCATCTGGTCGCGCTGACCAGCACATCGGCGCTCCGCTTCACGGCGGGGCGCCTCTTCCACACCAGTGGAATTATGCGGAGCAGAAGCCGCCGCTATCGTCGAGAAATCCAGCCTTCAGCGATCAGCACTCCGCATAATCACACTCTCAGCATAATCGACATTTTGCGGTGCACCGCAAAATGTCGAGCTGGGCGCGGCCTGGCAGAAGCGCTCCGAGCAGGACCGCGACTACCTCTCGGTCAAGCTCGACGATCCGAGCTTCCCTGCCCCGATCTACGCGACGCTCACAGAGGTCGAGGGCGAAGAGGGCTACCAGCTGATCTGGTCCCGCCCTAACCGGGACTGACACGCAGACGGCCCCGCTAAAGCGGGGCCGTCGATCTCTCGGTTAAAGGCCGGCTCAGCGGTCCGCAAACCCTTACGTGTTCAAGGCGTCCTTCAGAGCCTTGGCAGGCTGGAAGCCCAGCTTTCTTGCCGCAGCAACCTTGATCGCCGCACCGGTCGACGGATTGCGGCCTTCGCGCTCCGGGGTATGCTGTCGGGTAGGAACGACCCGTTGCCGGGCCGCTCCTCCCTAAGAACTGTACGTGCGAGTTTCCCAGCATACAGCTCAAGCCTCCGCCAAGCCCTGTTAGACCAGAGCCGCCAGTTCCTGTGCATCGGTATGAGATGTGGAATCACCGGGCCGATCCGTAACTTCCGACGGCAGACCGCGCCTTCCGGCGAAGTAGCTGTCCCACATGGGATCGAAAGGATTCGCTTCGGCGCGGATTTTGCAGTGGCGACGTATCGGTACGTCGGATGCGTGGATGAGGCGGATGAACTTGAAGTTTCCTGCCTTATCCTTCATCCCGGTGCGGAATACCCAGTCTCGTGTACCTTCCCGAGCGAAGTAACGATACTTCACCCAGCGAAGCGGCTTGTCCGGGTGTCTACGACAGGCCCACTGCCAGAGACATTTCCAGATGAGATGATCGACCTTGCGAAAGGTCTCCTTCGCCACCTGGTTGTGATGATAATTGGTCCATCCCCTTATGACCGGGTTTAGCGACATTATCAGATACTCCTGCTTCACATCGGCGGCACCCTTGGTGATAGTTCGGATCTTGCGCATAAACGCCACCACGTTCTTCTTGGCGGGTTTGATGTGGGTATGCCCATCATATCTGCGCACGTTCCAGCCGAGGAAGTCGAAACCTTCCTCGACCCGCACGATGCGAGTCTTTTCTTCAGACAGAGACAGGCCCCGTTCTGACAGAAATTCCTCGACCATAGATTTCGCCTCCTCCAGCACTTCTTTTGAAGCACCTGTGACGACGAAGTCATCGGCGTAACGTATCAAGTGGACCTTGGTCAGGCTGTTGCGACGTCTTGGGCCGTAGAAGTCCCGTAACATCTTTTCCATTCCGTCCAAGGCCATGTTGGCGAGCGTGGGCGAGATTATTCCCCCTTGCGGAGTTCCCGCTTTCGTCGCGTGCCAGTCACCGTCCTTTATGTAACCGGAGTCCAGCCACTTCCGGAGCACCACCTTGTCCATGGGGATGTTGGCGATGAGCCAGTCCTTGCTGATTTCGTCGAAGCAGCCAGCAATGTCCGCATCCAAGACCCATTCCGCCGTGCCGCGCCCGCGCAGCGCGATAAAGCACTGCCGGGCCGCATCACGGGTTGCTCGATACGGTCGAAAACCGTACGAATTAGGGTCTGCCGTCGTTTCCGCGACAGGTAGCAGAGCGAGCAGGTGAAGTGCCTGCATGGCCCTGTCCTTCATCGTCGGAATACCGAGCGGACGCAGTTTCTTGCTGTTTGCTTTCGGGATATATACCCGCCTCAACGGCAAAGGATGATACCCACGCCGTTTGAGCGACAATAATCCTCTGACGCACTTATCCGGTGTGTCCCAGATGATCCGGTCCACTCCGGGTGTTCTCTTTCCCTGATTTCCAGTAACCCGTTTCACCGCAAGCGCCTTGCCGCTGAACGAGTGGGTCAGCAGCCGTTGCAAGGCTTTCACCTTGCCCCAGCGACCTTCCTTAACTGCCTTCGCAATACGCATCTGCAGCCGTCGCACGTGTTGGTAAGCCTTGCGCCAGTCAATCTGGCCCCAGCTCGCCGCTTCGCGGGAGGCCGCACCAGTCACTGTTGTGACCGTCATTTGCCTGTCCTCCTGCCGAGGGTTCTGCACATTCTCTCGCGACGGGAGACCCGTCGGAAGTCTGCTCCCTTTCGGGCGGGGTGATGTTGGCGAGCCGCAACCCCTGTCCAAACCATTACAGTCCGGCGTTCGCTTTCTCCGACATCCTCTGCCCGCACCGCCAACAACTTTCCTTGCGGTCGGCCTGCCCATTGCCGGGCGACGATGCGGGTTTACCGTGTTTCACCTAAATAACGCGGGCGGGTTAGACCCTGCCTATCCGCCGGCGGTCCTTCGTCCGTGTGCCTCCAAAGTGAAGAGAAGCATCCGACCGCACACCTTTTGGTTCAAGCCTGTCAGCATCTTTGGCTTGTCAAATTTCACGACGTTTATCAGCAGTTCATTTGCATTGATCATACCACCCAGCCTAGCGCCCCATCCGCATTGATGCTCGCAGAAGATGCCTCAGCCTCACGACATCGGCATGGCCCGAAGGCCCGGCTACATTGTCCCGGCAGCTTCAAACCGGACCGTTACCAGTCCCGCATGTGCCGGTAGGCTACTGATGACGGAACATCAGGTTTGTCCCGGAATATAAATCCCGTACAAACAATTACTTAGGCGACTTTCACGTCGCACTCACCTTGAATTTCCCGAAGCCGGGAATGAACGTCTCGGCGCCGGAGGTGGCAGCGGCCGTGATCGCCGCAAATACAGCTTCGACGATCGCCTTTCCCTGCACCTTCGTCAGGCCGTGGTCTGACGCGATCTTGTCAGCGATTTCATTTGTCGTGGTCATCGATTTCTCCTCGTTTCAAGAAGGAAATCATTTCCACCGGAGCCGCAGCCTGTCACGCAAACACCTATCTGGAGGCCAGACAATCGACGGTTCTCCACAGAAAGTGCGGAATCACGACTCCTTATTCGGTTGCGATGGACCGAACCGCTTTGGCAACGACCTCCAGAGCGTGCACGTCGAGTTCAATGACCCCATCAGACTTCTCGCCGATCGTTTTCGGCTTTGCGCCGCTGTTGTCCCAGATCCAGGCCTTGTCGGCTTGTTCCAGAAACCAGGGAAATTGCTCAAGGGACCGTTGGTACCGCTGGCGGACTTTTTCGTCGGGTACCGGATGTCCGCCTTTGGCTACGCGCAACTTGATCCGCTCGATCGAGCGCTCGGGGCTATCGACGACGACATATAAGAACCAGACCGCGAATCCGAGCGCCTTCGCCGCTACCACGAGACGTCGATACTTCTCTGTCGACAGGACTGTTTCGACGCCGATTGTTTTGTGGACGTTGATCGACGCTTCAAGCCAAGACTCGATCCGTTGAACCGCGGTTAGGTTGGCTTCCAGCGGCGGTCTGGACTCGACTTTGCTGATTCTGGCAGCCAGTAGATCCGGATTTACGATCCAGACTGAGCGACCTTCCATTTCAAGGTCGGCATTCTCGTACACGCTGCTTTTCCCAGAGCCATTTGGCCCGGCGATGATCAGGAAGACTGGCTGCTCAATCTTCGATGGGAGCACGATCAAGGACGCCAGTTACAGCCTTGTTCTCGCGACGCGCCTTGGCGACATTCTTGCTGAACACGTAGCTCAGATCTTTTCCGAGCGTCTTGCTCTGCGCGTCGATCGTCCGAACAGTCAGAAACTGCCCGGTACCTGCGTCACGCACGCGTTTCTGCGTGACCGCGGTATCGCGTACGCCGACTTTGGCACTTCCAAATTTTTTGACGACGACTTTGGCCATGTCTGCTCCAACCTTTCCGCAAATATAGCAATCATTTTCCCACCCGAAAAGAGCCTGTTGGCTTTTGACTGGAGGGTGTGCGAGCCTTGCTATGAGAGCGAACGGCTTCACGTTGAAGGCGAAGCAGCCGAATCGCATTGCGAAATCTACCAGGCGTGGGCCGCCACTGTCATGTCCCTTTGTCTGGTTATTCGTGGCTCCAGGGGCGCCTCGATGGGGCACGTCTGACGCGGACCGGCTGCGCCTCGCTCGCTACCCGCAACGGCGCTTCGAAATTTTCATCACCAACCGGGACTGAGCCGGAAACGCCCCACCGTGAGGCGGGGCCGACTGGCCAGATAGGCAAGCCGACGACAGACATCGAGCCTGCCGCCGGCTTTTTCGGTGCGATACGGAACCGGAATATGTTCGGCGTCAAGATCCCGTTCTTCGTCGAGATCGAGATGTCCTTCGAGACCGACTGGAACAGGCGCCGATGAGGCCCGCTTCGGCGGGCCATTCTCATGTTGGCACGGAGGTGCGTGGACGATAGCCGCGCTTTCGTTTCTGCCGCAGCAGGTCGAGAAACAGTTCGACTGCTTCCTCTTCCCGCCCGAAATGGTGGACCATCATCTGACCCTTCGTGCCGATGCGGCCCCATTTCCGGAGCAGGCAGACATCCCCGAACAGGTTGGGCTCGATCGACATGGCGTAGTAGCGCGCCATGTTTCTGGCGGCGTCAGAGCGTTCGACATAAAGATGGTACGGTTGCGCGATCATGAGACAAGAATCGCCTATGCCGGGAATCGCGTCCAACGAGACTTATGAATCGGTCGGCAAGGATCGATTCATATCGCTGATGACCTGCGACCGGACACGATGGCCTTGCTCGAATTTGCCTGATGACGGTCCGTGCGGATGGCGACCATCGATAAGGAACTTAAACCAATTCCGCGGGATTTCCTTTCGAGGCTGGGCTTGGCACAATGAGCGTCTTCGACTGCCGCCGACATCAGATGATAGAGGTTTAATTTCAGGGAGCTTCGCTTTTTTTAGGCGTGCGCTGGCGCAGGTTTCTCACTTCGCCGGGATTTCACCTCCGAGAAGATCATAAATTTCGAAAATAGCATGAGGATGTCACATGAAAGGCTATCTTCCCTATGTCATCGGCGCATTGTTGGGCGCCATCGTCGCGGTCGCTGTGTCCATTCTCTTCGGCCTTGATGGGATGTTCCAGCTTGCGGTCTTGGCGCTGCTGCCGGTTCTGGGTGCTGCGCTGGTCGAGCGCTTTTACTATCGCGGGTCACGAGCGCGCTAACGTGACTATCAACAGATGGATATCGGGCCTCGGTCGTGCAAAGCCGACGGTTCTTGGGCGAGACGCCTGCGGCGCACGGCTCTATTCGCGATGCTCACGGTGCCCGAAAACGGTCTCCGCCCATCCAGGTGCGATCCTCTCGCAGCCCCTCACCCGCACCATCCATGTCTTGCGCCGTCCCAGCGCCGGGCAAGACCTTCATCGATGAGGCGGTCGCCGAGCGAGCGCCCTTCCCGTGTAACGGTCCGGAGTTTTCGGCCATACTTGTCCTCGTCCCGCAAGCCTACTGACAACGAGAACTTGCCGGCGTTCAGAAGCGCCAGCAGGCGCGCTTTCGCTGCCTCGCCCTTGATCCGTTCCGCCTCGCAGCGCGGTGGGCTGAGCTCCGGCGTGTCGATGTCAGCGATGCGGATTTTTTCTCCCCCAAACCAGAAAGTGTCGCCATCGACGACGCAGTTCATTCGCACGCTCTCGCCGCACAACGAAAACGTGGCCTGCGACGTATCCGTTGTCGGCGCCTTGGCCAAAGCTAAGATGCCAGAAAGATCGCCGGCGCCGGCAAACGCAAACCATCCGCCTGCTCCAATGATGATGGCTGAGATGACCGCCATCAGCGACTTGCGCGGGCCGTTCTGTCCAGTTCGGAATTTTCGCTGCGGCCGATATCGATCGCTCCCGCGGCCGGATTTGCGCCGCGGTCTCAACGGCACCACATTCGATTTCGCCACGTGCCTGTCCTCTGCTGTTCGCATCAATCTACGTCGAGCCCGGTTTCTTCTGTCTTTACGAACAAGCCGGCCTCAGATGGAGTTTAGGAGCGGGCGCAGTCGGTCCCGCCTCCCCGGTGTGGGCCACTATGTTGAGGCTCCTGCGGCTGCGCTTTTTCCCGCTCCTTGCACGACGAGAATTCCAGAAATCCCGCCCTTCGGCGGACGCCCACGCTGATTTCTCCGATACTCTTCATTGTTCTCGATCGGCCTTGCTCGCTGCGCTGCGCGCCGGCCGATCGGGCGAATTCTCTGCGGGGTTCGCTGCTTTCGAAAACGCTCTCGCGCCCACGCACCCCTTCATATCGTCACGCCGAAACCAGATCGCGCGTCCGCATCTGAGCGGCGCGTTTCCGGCGGTGAAGACGATCTGCTCGTCGGCCCGCATGCGCAGCACCTCGTGCGGCTGGATCAGCGGCCTGGCGGCGAGTTGCTTCGACCGCGTGCGCGACGATCCTTTCGATTGGACACTGCGGCTGACCTGATCGATCTCGACGGTCGTCATGCCGCAGCGGCGTGAGATGTAGTCGGCAGTCTCGGGATCGTTGATCGCGGCGAATGAAATCCAGCTTGCGCTCTCGAACCATTTGCTCGCCGCATCGCGGCCGCCATAGGTCTCGCGCATCTGGCCGATCGACTGGTAGATCATGGTCAGCGTGATTCCATACTTACGGCCGGCGTCGCGCGCGGTCTCCAGGATGCGCATGTAGCCGAGGCGCGCCACCTCATCGAGAAGGAACAGTGCCCTTCCCTGCATCTCTCCGTTGCGGTTGTAGATCGCGTTCAGAAACGCGCCGATGATGACGCGCGCCAGGCCCGCATGCGTCTCCAGCGTCTTGAGATCGATGTTGATGAAGACATCCGTCTTTCCGTCCGCCAGATCGCTCGTCGAAAAGGAAGTTCCCGAGACCAGCGCGGCGTAGTTCGGATAGGACAGCCAGTGCGTTTCCTTGACCGCGTTGGCATATACGCCCGAGAAGGTTTCCGGCGTCATGTTGACGAAGGCTGCGACATTCTCCTTGACGAAATCCGAATTCGAATCGTCGTAGATTTCATGCAGCCGCTGGCGCAGTTGGGGCTCTGGCTCGGACAGGTTCTTGCGTACTTGCCGGAGTGTCTGGTCGTTTTCCGTCGTGTGGCCTGAGAGGCAAACGTCGGCAATGAGAGCCGTCAGCAACTGCAAGGCCGAGGCGCGGAAGAAGTCGTCACGGACCCCACGCGCGCCACCGCTGTCGCTCATGATCCACGATGCGACGGAGGCGATATCCTCCTCTTTCGTTCCCCCGAACCGGCCGATCCAGTCGAGCGCGTTGAAGCCGATTTCCGAGTGTTTCGGATCGAGCACGAAGACGTCGCGGTTGGCGTCGCCACGGTGCTTCAACACCATTGGCGCAACCTCGTTCGAAGGATCGAGGACAACGAGCGCGCCACCCCACTTGAGCGCCGTCGGGATCGTGACCGATGTCGTCTTGAAGCCGCCGGATCCGGCGAACACGATGCCGTGCGACGAGCCGAACGAGCCGTCGAAGCAAAGCAGCGGCGACTTGCCGCCCGCTCCCCAGCTCGCGGCGCTGTCGGCGCGAAACGATGGTGCCGCGATGCTATCCCGGTCGACCCGGTAGCGCTCGCCGATGACGATGCCGCCGCTCTCGGCAAACAGCTTTTCGGCTTGCGATAGTTTCATCCAGTCGGCCTCGCCGTGCAGCGCCCGTTTCCCAACGATGCGCTTCGGTTCGGCCCTCGCGAATGTCGCGTTGCCGGCAATCGCCACACGCATGCCGAACAGCGCCGACATCAGCACGGCAGCAGCCCCGATCGCCGTCGCGGGATCGAGATAGTTGAAGACGGTTTTGCCGGCCGGGACTTGTTCGAGATACGCGGAGAGCCTCGATGCCTCGCGCAGGACCGCTAGGACGAGCGTCGCTGTCGCGCCCGTGACAACGCCCCATCCTGCCGTCCTGATCCGCGCGGAGCCTGCGCTCGCAAACAGAAAGATGATGCCGACGACGGACGCGGCGACATAGGGCAGAGCGATGCCGGCACGGCCGAGCATCTGCCGGGCGGCATCGCTCTTGCCGAAGTGGGATAGCCACAGTTCGGTCCCGGTCATGCCGATGGCCATCAGCATCATCAACGCGCATGGCGCTACGAACAGCAGGATCCTAGTCATCTCTCTCTCCGAACGCTTCAGCACCGAGTGCGGCGAGCCGTGAGCGCTCCTGTGCGTCTCCCTTCAGGCGCGCGGCGGCATCGATGAGGAGCCCGAGCAGCAGCGCGCGCTTCTCGTAGCGCAGCCCCGCCTTGATGATCAGGCCGCCGAGCTCGATCTTTTCGCGCGTGTCCTTCTTGCGGGCATCTGATGTCGTGGATCTTCGCATCCGCTCAAGCCTCGCCAGTCCTGCCCTCAGCCGTACCAGGCGGGTTCTGCGCGGCGGGCGCGCTGCCCTCGCCTGCGCCGCTTGCCCCCTTCCCTCCGGTCGAACGGACCTTGCCTCCGCGAAAGCGTTTCGCCAGATCCTCGAATGCTGCCTGCAGTTCACCCTCGTCGATCTCGATCTCACCGAGCCCGGCTTTAAGCGCGATCCGGCCGATGCGCTCGGCCTCCCGGGTCTCGGCGAGCTTCAATTGCTCCTGGAGCCTGGCGATTTCGTCGCGGATTTTCGAGGATGGTTTCTTCATGTCCGGATGTCTCCTTGGGTGCGAAAGCTTGTCTTTCGGACCCCATCTTCCGGATGTCGGTGCGGAACGCACTACTGTGAATCCTACAATCGCCAAGGGCGATGCTTTCGTGGATGATCCCGGCCGCTCGACAAGAGCGGCATCCGAAGGGCGCAATTATACGTCGCTGGCGCGACGTTCTTTTGAGAGCGCCTGGCGGAGCCGATCTCGCTGGCGAACATGTTGATTTTGCTCGGAATCGGGAGAGAATTCCGCCGTGGCCGTTCCTCATTTCTCCGTCAGCATCGTCGCCCGCGGCTCCGGCCGCAGCGCTGTGCTGTCGGCGGCCTATCGGCATTGCGCCAAGATGGAGTACGAGCGGGAGGCCCGCACGATCGACTACACCCGCAAGCAGGGCTTGCTGCACGAGGAGTTCGTCATCCCTGCCGATGCGCCGTCATGGCTGCGGACGATGATTGCCGACCGATCCGTCTCCGGCGCGTCGGAAGCGTTCTGGAACAGTGTCGAAATCTTCGAGAAACGCGTCGATGCCCAGCTTGCAAAGGATGTGACCGTTGCGCTGCCGATGGAGCTCTCAAGCGAGCAGAACATCGAACTGGTGCGGGATTTTATCGAGCGTCACATCACGTCGAAGGGCATGATCGCCGACTGGGTCTATCACGATGCACCCGGCAATCCGCATGTGCACCTGATGACGACGCTCCGGCCGCTGACCGAAGACGGGTTCGGCGCCAAGAAGGTTGCAGTGACCGGCCCTGGCGGCAAGCCAGTGCGCAACGATGCCGGCAAGATCGTCTACGAGCTCTGGGCCGGCAGCCTCGACGATTTCAATGCCTTTCGTGACGGCTGGTTCGCCTGTCAGAACCGGCACCTGGCGCGCGCCGGCCTCGATCTCCGCGTCGACGGCCATTCCTTCGAGAAGCAGGGGATCAATCTGACGCCAACCATCCACCTCGGTGTCGGCGCCAAGGCGATCGAGCGCAAGTCGGCGGAAGCCGAGCGGGCCCCTTCGCTGGAGCGGTTGGAGCTGCAGGAGGAGCGCCGGGCCGAAAACGCCCGCCGCATTCAGCGCCGTCCCGAGCTCGTGCTCGACCTGATCACGCGGGAGAAGAGCGTCTTCGACGAACGCGACGTTGCCAAGATCCTCCACCGCTACATAGACGACGCTGGCCTCTTCCAAAGTCTGATGGCAAGGATCCTGCAGAGCCCCGAAACGCTCCGGCTCGAACGCGAGCGGATCGAGTTTTCAGGCGGCCTACGCGTGCCGACGAAATACACGACGCGGGACCTCGTCCGGCTGGAAGCAGAGATGGCCAACCGGGCGATCTGGCTGGCTCAACGCTCTTCTCACGGCGTTGCGGACGCTGTGCGCGAAGCCACCTTCGCCCGCCACCTGCGCCTGGCGGACGAGCAGAAGACGGCGATCGCACATGTTACCGGCGGCGAGCGCATCGCTGCGGTGATCGGACGTGCAGGCGCCGGCAAGACGACGATGATGAAGGCGGCGCGCGAAGCCTGGGAAGCGGCCGGTTATCGCGTCGTCGGCGGGGCGCTTGCGGGCAAGGCCGCCGAGGGCCTGGAGAAGGAAGCCGGCATTCTCTCCCGCACGCTGTCATCATGGGAACTGCGCTGGAACCAAGGCCGCAATCAGCTGGACGACAAAACCGTATTCGTTCTCGACGAAGCGGGCATGGTGTCGTCGCGGCAGATGGCGCTGTTTGTCGAAGCGGCGACCAAGGCCGGCGCCAAACTCGTGCTTGTCGGAGATCCGGAACAGCTCCAGCCGATCGAAGCCGGCGCTGCCTTCCGCGCCATTGCCGACCGCATCGGCTATGGCGAACTCGAAAACATCTACCGCCAGCGTGAACAGTGGATGCGCGAGGCGTCGCTCGATCTGGCCCGCGGCAATATCGGCAGAGCCGTCGAAGCCTATCGCGCCCAGGGCCGCGTCAGCGGAGCCGATCTCAAGGCCGATGCCGTGCAGGCGCTGATTGCCGATTGGAACCGCGACTACGATCCGCAAAGGTCGAGCCTCATTCTTGCGCACTTGCGAAGAGACGTGCGCATGCTCAACGGCATGGCTCGCGCAAAGCTCGTCGAACGCGGTCTCGTCGCCGACGGTTTCGCCTTCCGGACCGAAGACGGGCACCGAAAATTCGCGGCCGGCGACCAGATCGTGTTCCTGAAGAACGAGGGCTCGCTCGGCGTCAAGAACGGTATGCTGGCGAAGGTCGTGGACGCGACGCCCGGGCGTATTGTCGCGGAAGTCGGAGACGGCGAACACCGCCGCCAGGTCACGGTCGAACAACGCTTCTACGCCAATCTCGATCACGGCTATGCCACCACGATCCATAAGAGCCAGGGTGCCACCGTCGATAGGGTGAAGGTGCTGGCTTCCCTCTCTCTCGACCGCCATCTCACTTACGTGGCCATGACCCGTCACCGAGAGGACTTCGGTCTCTACCACGGCCGCCGATCTTTCGCCAAGGCAGGCGGCCTGATCCCGATCCTGTCGCGCAGACAAGCCAAGGAAACGACGCTCGATTATGCGAGTGGCCGCTTCTACGCCCAAGCCCTTCGCTTCGCCGACGCCCGTGGCCTTCACCTCGTTAACGTCGCACGCACTGTCGTTCGCGACCGGATCGAATGGACCGTCCGGCAAAAGTCGAAGCTCGCCGCGCTTGGCGCTCGTCTGGCGGCAATCGCCCGCAGGCTTGGTCTGTCCGCCGGCGCGGCCAAGACCAGTCAATCGCACAGCATGCAGGAGGCAAAACCCATGGTATCGGGCATCACCACGTTCCCAAAATCGCTGGAACAGGTCGTCGAGGACCTGCTTGCAGCGGACGCCGGCTTGAAGAAGCAATGGGAGGAAGTCTCAGCGCGCTTCCATCTCGTCTACGCTCAGCCGGAAGACGCGTTCAAGGCTGTCAACGTCGATGCGATGCTGAGAAACGAAGCGGCGGCGAAATCGACGATCACCAAGATCGGTTCCGAGCCGGAGACCTTTGGTGCGCTGAAAGGCAAGACCGGGATCCTTGCCGGCCGCGCCGACAAGCAGGCCCATGAGAGGGCCGTCACCAATGCGCCGGCGCTTGCCCGAAACCTGGAACGCTATCTGCGGCAGCGCACGGAGGCGGAACACAAATATGACGCCGAGGAGCGCGCCGTCCGCATGAAGATCTCTCTCGACATCCCGGCGCTGTCGCCGGCGGCAAAGCAGACGCTCGAACGCGTCCGTGACGCCATCGATCGCAACGACCTTCCCGCAGGACTCGAAAACGCGCTCGCCGACAAAATGGTGAAAGCCGAACTCGAAGGTTTTGCGAGAGCCGTATCGGAACGTTTCGGGGAACGCACCTTCCTACCGCTCGCCGCCAAAGACATGACAGGTCAGACCTTCCAGTCGGTGACCTCGAGCATGTCTGCCGGGCAGAAGGCGGAAGTGCAATCGGCCTGGAGCACGATGCGAACGGTGCAGCAACTTTCCGCGCATGAGCGCACGACCGAGGCGTTGAAGCAGGCCGAGACGCTGCGGCAAACGAAGAGCCAGGGGCTCTCGCTCAAATGACGCGTCCGGGTCGAACACGCGAGCGAGCCATGGCGCAGCGAAAACAAGCTGCCGTCACTTCATCGGTTTCTGCTGCCGCCATCGCAGTGATCGGACTGGCCGGTCTATTAGGCAGCTATCGCATCAATCTTACGCCGAGCGAGCCACTTGGCCTCTGGCAGATTGTCCCGCTCGACCGTTCGCCTGGTGTGGACGACCTGGTGTTCATCTGCCCACCGGACACAGCCGCCATGCACGAAGCGAGGGCGCGCGGCTATCTCCGCTCCGGACTTTGCCCCGGTCATCTCGCGCCGCTCATCAAGTCGGTGGTCGCGGTCGCCGGCCAGCGCGTCGAGATCGCCAACGAGGTGACGGTCGATGGGCGCCTGGTTCGTGCTTCCACTGTCGCCGAAAAAGACGGAGAAGGTCGGCCGCTGACACGGTTTTCGGGCGGCGTGGTACCGGGCGGTGAGGTCTTCCTGCATTCGGCCTTCGCCGGCTCGTTCGACTCCCGTTATTTCGGGCCTGTGCCGACATCCGGCATTCTCGGTCTGGCGCGTGAGGTGCTGACCTATGCGCCATGACTGGGTTTGGCCAACGCTGCTTATCATCGCCTCGGTCGGCGTCGGATCGGTGGCATGGAGCGGCCACGTGCTGTTGTTGCCGGTGGCGCTCGGCTTTCCCGTCCTCTGGTCGCTGTCGAGAACGAAAAAGACGGCAACCTTGGTTTCCGCAGCATATTTCCTGTCGGCGTCGCGCGGCCTGCCGCAAGGCGTGGCCACCTTCTATGCTGCGGATATCTGGCCGGGCCTGCTGCTGTGGCTGGCTGCCTCGGCCAGCTTTGTCGCGGCGCATGCGCTCCTGTGGACGAAGGAGGTTGGCCTTCGTCCGGGCCGCTACGTCCTGGCGGCCGTACTGATGGTGGTTCCCCCTTTCGGCATTACCGGCTGGGCGCATCCCATCACGGCCGCAGGCGTGTTGTTTCCGGGATGGGGATGGTGGGGACTGGCCGTCACGACAGCCGGCTTGGCGGGCCTCGTTTCCCGCCTCTGCCCAACTGTCGCCATGGGCCTTATAGGCTTCTGGCTTTGGTCCGCCGCTTCGTGGACGGACCCGAAGCTACCGGAAGCCTGGCGGGGCGTCGATCTCGAATTGGGTGCGTCGGTCGGGCGGGACACCAGCATGGCCCGCCACCGTGATCTAATTGCAACGGTGCTTGAACGAGGGACCGACGGTGTTCGAACCGTCATCCTTCCTGAAAGTACGTTGGGCTTCTGGACGCCGACGGTCGAACGGCTTTGGATCCGCGCGCTATCAGGGCATGACACGACCGTTCTCGCGGGCGCGGCAGTCGTTAACGCGGCCGGATACGACAATGTGGTGGTTGCAATCTCCGCAGATAGCAGTCGGATCCTCTACCGGGAACGGATGCCGGTTCCGGGCTCGATGTGGCAGCCCTGGCAGCCGCTCTTCGGCGGCAACGCCGGAGCGCAAGCGCACATCTTTGCAAATCCTGTCGTCGCGCTCGGCTCCGGGCGGGTGGCGGTGCTGATCTGCTACGAGCAACTGCTCGTCTGGCCGGTCTTGCAATCGATGCTCGGCAGTCCGGACGTGATCGTTGCGGTCGGCAACGGCTGGTGGACCAAAGGCACGTCCATTGTCGCCATCCAGCGCGCCAGCACCGCCGCCTGGGCAAAGCTGTTTTCCAGGCCAGTCGTTTTTTCTTTCAACACCTGATGCCGAGGAGGTCCCATGCTCGACGCCGCCCTTATCAAAGACTGCGCCGACCCTTCACTGAAACCCGCGATCGTCGAGCAGTTCGTCGCGGCGGCGGGCTCTGCCGATCCCCTTGCGGTGACCGTGCGCTCGGGAGGGCGGTTGATCCTGGTGCCCAAGGCCAGATCACCCGACGAGGCGATGGACATCGTGCGCCAATATGCCGGCAACGCTGTCGTTCGTGTCGGTCTGACGCAGTTTCCAGCCGGTGTGGGCGTCAAGGACCTGGCCGATCTCAAAACGGATTTGGTCGATGCTTGCCAGAACCTGCGCAAGGGAACGGCGATGTTCGCCAAGGTCCTGCGCATTGTTGCCAAATGGTACGGCGATCCGAAGAGCGATGACGTCTTCCGCCAGATTTTCGAGGATGCGCTCTATGCGTGGAAAGCCGGCGAGTTCGAGGGCGTCGGTGTGTTTCAAGCGCAGGATCCAGGAGCCTCCATCGAATTGCCTCGGCAAAGCGAAGCGCGGTCCGTCGATGAACCGCCAGCCACCGCGACCACTCCCGAGATGCGGACGAAGGTGAATGAGGTTATTGGCCAAGCCGGAATTCGGATCGATCTTTCGAGGATCGGAGGCAAATAAGCACTCGAGTTTCTTACGTCGGAAACGGCGCGACGGATGGAACATCCCCGGCATGCATAATCATCCTCGTCGAAAAGTTGAAGGGCAATTCCAAAGTGCCAACGCCACAGGCGAAAAAGGGTACCGCGGAACGTTCGCCGGATGGCATGACCTTTTATGGCCGCATAGCAATTCCTCCAGAGCCTGTCGGACATTCGGGGTTGAGGACGCGCTGAGCATTGCGTCCTTGTTTGCCTTGTTTTCGGTTCCCAGCCCTGTACCCGTCATCTCAGTGGCTCAATTTTTGTCTCAGGCCGACGTTTCAGCAGTTCAGACGCCTCAACACCTAAGACCGTCGCCAGGCGATCGACAACGTCGATGCTTGCATTATAGACACTGCGCTCCAAAGAACTGATATAAGTTCGATCGATGCCTGCCTCAAACGCGAGCTCTTCTTGCGACAGGCCTTTGGCTTGACGCGCGGCTTTCAGATTCCGTGCAAACACCTCTCGAATCTCCATGCTGGAGAGAGCAGCGGCTTGCAGAGTATTTCTCCACGGAGTATTCTCTACAGCCGTATTCCGGATATGGAATGTTCATACGAATCAGGGTGATTAGGCGTTCACTGATGCCCTCTTCTTGCGAGCAATGAATTGTCGAGTTTGTAGCCACCCATCTTACTGAAGGATGGGATCTATTCTGCAAAGCGTATACGCTACCGGAAGGTCTCGATCCTTGCCGGGTCGCAAACGAGGTAAGAGGAGAAGCGGATGGACAACGAGGTCTCATTCGAGACAAGCGGCAAAAGAGAGTCTCGTTATAAAGCGATGCGAGAAGCCGATTTGAAAGCGTTAGCAATTTCTGCGATCCGCGAGCACCGCCGACTTCTAGCCGCGGATGAAGCTGTCTACGAAACGTGGACTCTTGCAACCGCCAACGCCTCGACTTCCAGGGACGTGCTCAAGAGCCTGCAAGATGAGTATCTCGATCGTCAAAAGAAGTCAGAAGCGCAGCAGGAAGAACTCTCGGAAATCGTCGATGCGCTTGGTTATGTTCCCGATGTGCCCTCCGAAAACAACGAATGATGGTTAAACCAAACCGCGGTCCTTCGCGATTGCCACGAGCTGAGGGATCGTCGCGGCATTCAGCTTTTTGCGTGCGCGATCGAAATGGTGTTGCACTGTTCGTTGGGTAATTCCCATTAAAATGGCAATCTCCCAAGCCTTTTTACCCTTTGCCGCCCACGTAAGACACATCGCTTCCTTTGGTGAAAGCAGCCGGCTGGGTGCGACGATCGTCGACGCAGCTATGATCTTCAGGCGATAGTGAATTGCCAACACCGCCTGAAGCGGGTTTAGTTGCTTTTGACATTTTGAAATATCAGCTTTATGCCCCGAGGACGCGAATGTCAGCATAATGATCGAGCCGAAACTGCCTTGAACGGGAACCGTCACCCCACTGCGAATGCCATGTTCTACCGCTTCATCCCGAAAACGATTGAACTCAGAGCTCCCACGAGACGGCCAGTCATCGATCGCCCAGGAAAACATCTCCATCCGGCGTTTGGCTTCCGTAACGACCGGATCCACCCGAGAATATTGGTTGCTTAGGTAAATTTTCTGCCATTTCTCGGGATAGGAACTGAGCGCGCGGGCGCTAAGGCCTTCCGTTTGCAGATATGCAAAGAATTGAAATCCGCACGAATGAACGAACCCTTTGAGCCCGCGTTTGATCATCCGTTCATCGTATGAGGCTTCAACCATGTCAATGAGAGCGCTTAAGGCTGGATCCACAGACCTGTCTCCTTTCTGTTGTACGTGAAGGCGCCCCCGCTCCTTCGGAAGTGATACAGATCTGCGCTCACCCGCGCAAACGTCTATTCACCTCTATTTCGCAATCAAACCTTCTGACCAAGAGATGAAGTTAAACAAAGATCTCTTCTGATGCTGTATCACTGACTGCTGTACGTAGAGGGGAAGACGATATCCTGATCGACCAAGACATTGAACTCGTATCCCGGCCGGATTTGGATTGTCGGCTGAACGTTCAAGTTTTTCGAGATCGTCTGCTCGGCAACGCGACCGAAGGTGTCCGCAAAATTCCGTCTGGCGGCATCGGAGGCCGTGTCCTGGGTGGCAAGCGTCGTGCTTTCGGGCATCGACATGTCGATGCCGGTTCCGAGTATCGCGACAAGTGCTGCCGAACTCCACGTGCGCCAGAGATGCCGATCGACCTTATCCTTGAACCCGCCATAACCTGCCCCATCGGTCCCAGCCATGCCGCCGATTTGCAGCGTCGAGCCATTCGGGAAGATCAGATCGGTCCAGACGACGAGCACGCGGTCCTGGCCAAAGGAAACCTTGGAATCGTAACGGCCGAACAACTTGGCTCCCTGCGGGATCAGGAGCCGGTAGCCGGTGGCGCTATCATAGACATTCTGGCTGATCTGCCCGATGATCCGGCCCGGAAGGTCTGAGTTGAGACCTGTGATCAACGTGGCTGGAATGACCGAGCCGCGCTTCAGCTCATACGGCGACATCTGCGGCACGACCTTATTCGGCAAATAGCCAAGATCCTTGATGTCCTGATTGAAGAAATCCTCCTTCGAACTTTGGGCATTCGGGTCGACGTTCTGGGCCGTCAGCCCGGATTTCGATGCGGCGGTGTAGAGATCAGAAGCATTGTTGGCTGTCGTCGTCGCAGTCTGACGACCGGCGTCTGTGGAACTTTTAGCGGCCTTCTCGACATCAGAAATATCCACCTTCAAAGGCGAGTCCAAAGCGGTTGCCCGCGCCTGCAGGTGAGCCATCCGCTGGCGCTGAGCTTCACGGATATATTGTTCATCCTGCTCCCGCTTTAGGCGGGCTCGCCATTCCTCCTCTGATTCGAGCTGCGGGCCTCTTTCTTGCCGTTCCGTAGGCCGGCGGTCTATAACAGGTGCTCCCTTCTCCACCTTCTGCTCGACGGTGGGTGTTGGCTGGAGCACTTCGCGCTCACCTGGCTCGCCGATGATGCCGTCACTGATGCCGCGCTTGAGCTGGTCACCGAAGTTCGTCGCCGGTGTATTCAAGTTGCTGTCGATATCGTAGCTCCAGTTGAAGGGAAGTCCTCGCCACGATAGGCCGATCACGACCACGCCGAAGAATAGCGCGATGAGGACGGTTGCGGTAATAATTGGCAGCCGATTGAGGCGGCGCATTCCTTTCGGATCGTCGGCTTGCTTTGAAGGGCCGAGCTGGAGCGATTGGATCATACCTTTCCCCTCAATTACGCTGCATGATGGAGAGCGGACTTGCCGGCGTCGCACCGGCGGCCGTTGCTTTGTATGCGCGGCCAAGGGTAATGGACGGTGTTGACAGCCGCGCGAGCACCTGATCTTGAGTGCCATCGATCGCGTAAGTGAGCTCGACCGGTTTCACGTCCTTTCCAACTTTGCCGTCGGTTAGAACGGTGTAGCCAGAGCCCTTGAGGGCCGCCTCGAGTGCCGCCGCAAACTCCGATGTGTCCCTTTCCATCTTGATTGTCGTCGACCTCACGGGACTGATCTGCTCGGCGAGCCGGCTTGCCATGTCGGCGGCGATGGCACTTGCGGCGGGCCCGGAGACCGGCGCGGCGTTTGACCTGGCGTCAGACCCATCCCCAGCAGTTTGGCATGCGGTGAGAAAGCCGCTGATGATGATGACGAGAAGCTTGTGCATAGCTTAGCCTCCTCGCCGAATGGTAATCTTCTGCTGGCGCCAGCCGACGCCGGAGACGAGGATCGCCTCGTCGACGGCATAATCGACGATCATCAAGTCGTTCTTCATTCGGTAATTGACGATGCGGCTCTGGCCGCCGTGGATCACGACCAGCACCGGTGCATCCTGACCTGAGATCGACTTCGAAAACTGGATGTAGGTTTTCACGCCATCCGAATAGACCCGCGTCGGCTTCCAAGGTGCCGAGCCACTCACGGAATATGAGAAGTTCAGTTTGTCGGGTGCCGCCCCGGGAATGCCGCCGGTCTCGAGCCGGGAATTGATGTCGGCGAGCTTGGTCGAGACGTCCTCCGGATATTCGAAGCCGACGCGTGCCATGTACTGGCTCGGATGTGACTTGAGCTGGATGTAATAGGTGCGTCGCGACGTCGTGACCACCATCGAGGTGACAAGACCTACTTCCGACGGCTTGACGATCAGATGGATCGCTTGGCCGCCGATTGCACCGGAGGTGGCAGGCTCCACCTTCCAGCGAACAGTATCTCCAACGAGAACATCGCGGACGATCTCGCCGCTCTGGAGTTCGATATCGCAGACCTGCAAGGGCGAGCAGACAACGGACGGCTGGGTTTCGCCGAAGAGAAAGGTGACCTTGCCATCGGAGCCTGCCGTCACCAGTCCGGGCGCGACGCGCCATTTCCTGGAAATGGTCGTGCCATTCACCTCATTTGCCGTCATGGTCTGCGCCTCAGCGCCGCCCACAAAGACGAGTCCCGCCAAGCAGCCGGTGGCTGCAATTAGTGCTGTTCTGTGCATGTCAAATCCCCTGCCCTCAAAGCTGTGCCGTCCAGTCAAAATCCCTAACGTAGAGGCCGATCGGATTGAGGCGGATGGTCGCCTCGTCCTGCGGCGCGGTAAGCGCAACCGTCGCGATTCCGCGGAACCGGCGCGTCCCGGTTTCCTTGCCCTTCCGGTCCCGTTCGTATTCGGTCCAGTCGATCTGATAAGTCTGATTGGAGAGCGCCACTATGTTGTTGACCTCGATGGCGATCGTCGACGACTTCGCCTTTTCGAACGGCGAATTGCTGCGGAACCAGTCATTGATCTTCTGGGTCGAGGGATCGGAAGCTCGCAGAAGCGCATAGGTTCGATCGATATATTGCTTTTGCACTACGGCATCCGGTGTGACGCTGCGGAAGCTCGTTACGAAGTTGCCAAGCGTGGCGCGCACCACCCGCACATCCGCGTATTCGATCTGCTCGGGGAACCCTGAGGTGACCGAGGTGCCGAGCTTGTCGACCTGGACGATATAAGGCACCAGCTTCACCTGCGTGCTTAGGTATATCGCGTACCCGAAGCCGATCACGGCCATGGTCAGACCCAGTATGCCGACGATGCGCCATGCGGCCGCGGCCTGCACATAGGAGCCGTATCGCTCATTCCATTCCTGGCGCGCGGCAAGATACGGGTTTTCGGGAGCGCGTTTCGCTGCCATCGATCGATCACTTTCTGATTGCTATTAGTCTTTAAGTTCGGGAAGTGGCTTTGGTCCGCTGTGCCCACTGCGCGCCTGATCCAGCTTGGCGTTAGCAAGGCCTAGGATAGACCCGGCGTAGGCACCGGGAGAGCCGATGGCCTTCTCCTTGGTAGCCGAGCCCGCCGCTTTTCCTGCCGAGCCGATCCCTGCGCCGAAACCCCGCAGCATTGCGCCTGCGACGGATGACCCCGCGGCGCGCGCGGTTTGAGCCGCCGCAAATCCCGCCCCGGCAGCGCCCGCCGCGAGGAACCCTGCTCCTGTCGCAAACGATGCGGCCTGACCACCGTGCCTTATTGCCTCCATTCCGCCCGAGACGGACGCGCCCTGAACAACACCCTGCATGATGTTCGGGACGTAGATGGCGATAATGAAGACCACGACAGCGATACCAGCGATCGCAAGCGCAGTCTGGAACTGGTCGCCAATGTCGGGCTGGTCTGCCAACCCGATCAGCACCTCTGATCCGATACGCGAGATCATGACGAGCGCCATGAGTTTCATTCCGACCGAGAAGGCGTAGACCAAATATCGGACCGCGAAATCCTTTGTATAGGACGAGCCGCCAAGCCCCAGCATGATCATACCGGCAAGAAGGCCGATATACATCTCAACCATGACCGACACGAAAATCGCGGCGACAAGCGAGAATGAGATGACGACGACGACCATTGCAAAAGCAGCCGAGATCGCCAACGCGTTGTCCTCAAAAAGACCGAACTGTATCTTTTCCGACATCTTCGTTGCGACGGCGAGTCCAGCATTGAAGACGTCTGCTGGGGAGGCCGTGCCGCCTCCAGCCCCAATCTCAAACAAACTATCCACCACTGCCTTCGCAAAGGCCGGCCCCTGTCCCAAAACGAAGGCAAAAAAGCCGACGAATATGATCCGCCGGACAAGCTCGGCAAACCAGCTGTCTAGCGAAGCTGCCTGCAATGCGAGCCAGACGGCGGCGATGCCAATCTCGATTGTCGCGAGGATCCAGAACAAGGATTTCGCCGCATCCATGACAGTAGTTTCCCACCCCTTTGCGGCCGTGGTGATCTGGCTCTGTAATGAGGTCAGCACTGAACCTTCTTGGGCGACTGCCGGCTGTGCTGCCAGCATGCAGAAGGTGGCAATCACCATCGCGGTGCGGAGCCGCCGAAGACATATTGTTGTCATGTGCTTACCACTCGACTTTCATCTTTTCGCCGCCGGAGGTGGAAGGGGCAGTCCCGCTGAAGAATTTCTCACGCCGCGCCTGCGCAAGGTCCTTGTCGGTCTGTTCGGTCTGGAGCCAGGTGCCCATCATCGTCATTTGCTGCGAGACGAGGCCGCGAAGCTTCTGAATCTGGGCGACCTGTTGCGCGGCGATCTCATGCCCGACCTGCAGGGCTTTCATCTGCCCGTCGGCGGTCTCGGACATGGACCGCAGCGAGGACATCGTGCCTTCCTCGCTATCGAATTGCTCGGCCGTCAGACTCGCCGCCTTCAGCGTGCTGGCGATCGTGTCCCGGTTCGTATCGGACCAGGACTGATAGGTGGTAGAAAACGACGAATTGTCTGGCAGGTTGGTTTTAAGGCTTGAGTAGCTCTGAAAACGTTGTTGCAACACATCATCCGCATTGCCCATGGAAAACGAGATGCTCTGGCCCTGGTCGAC
This sequence comes from Rhizobium leucaenae USDA 9039, assembly GCF_000426285.1. GTDB lineage: Bacteria > Pseudomonadota > Alphaproteobacteria > Rhizobiales > Rhizobiaceae > Rhizobium > Rhizobium leucaenae. The sequence continues at coordinate 21,532 of NZ_AUFB01000040.1, forward strand.
GATGCTGCGCAGCTGGTTGAGATCGCTTTCGACCTGCCCCCACATATGCGACGGAAGCGTCGCCGTGTTCTGGAGGAGGTTTTGGTAGATATTCAGCTGCGTTTCGATCTGTTGTGCGAGCTGGCTGATCTGGGTGAGCTGGTTCTGGATCTGCTCGCCGGACTTCCCGACCAAAGCGACCAGCTCGCCATTATTGAGGACCTGCGTCCACTCGGTGGCGGCACCCGTGGCAGTTCCAGCATTTGCGGGCACGACAGTGCCGGCCATCAATGCGACAGCCGCCAGGCCAGTGAGCAATTTATTCGAGGTTGAGCAGCGCTGCGGCATCCTGAACTCCTCTCGTTCGTAGCCAGTGGATCGGCCAGTCGCGGCCGTGTTTGGAACTGAGCGTGCGGATGCGCTTCAGGTCTTCCTTGCCGGATGCGCCAACGAAACTGAGCGCCACGGGGCCGAGCGACATGTCGAAGAGCCGCCTGCCTTCGGACGTTGCGACGTAATATTCTCGCTTAGGAATCGCATTCGAAACGATCTCGATCTGTCTCTCGTTGAAGCCAATCCGCTCATAGAACTCGCGGGTCCCAGGCTCACTTGCGGCGCCGTTCGGCAGGCAAATTTTCGTGGGGCAGGATTCCTTCAACACGTCGATGATGCCGGAACGCTCAGCATCGGAAATGGATTGCGTGGCCAATACCACCGCGCAGTTCGCCTTGCGCAGCACCTTCAGCCACTCTCGGATCTTGCTCCTGAAGACCGGATGGCCGAGCATCAGCCAGGCTTCGTCTAGGACGATGAGGCTCGGTGAGCCATCGAGGCGCTTTTCGATGCGGCGGAACAGATAGGTGAGAACAGGTACGAGGTTCCGCTCGCCCATGTTCATCAACTCTTCGATCTCAAAGGTCTGGAATGAGCCAAGCAACAGTCCGTCTTTCTCAGCATCGAGAAGCTGGCCCATGGGACCATCGACGGTGTAGTGATGGAGCGCGTCCTTGATCTCGCGCATCTGTACGCCGCTTACAAAGTCCGAGAGAGATCGGCCCGCTGCACTGGCCATCAAGCCAATCTGGCGAGAGACCGCATTGCGGTGGTCCGGGGTGATGGTCACGCCCTGCAGCGCGATCAACATCTCGATCCATTCCGCGGCCCATGCGCGATCACTGTCGCTGGAGAGGTCCGACAGCGGGCAGAAGGCCAGCGCCTTCGCCTCTTCTTGAGCGTCGCCACCGATCTCATAGTGATCACCTCCGGTGGCAAGGGTCAGCGGAAGGAGAGAGTTCCCCTTGTCAAAGGCGAAGATCTGGGCGCGTTCATAGCGCCGGAACTGCGCGGCGATTAGTGCAAGCAGCGTCGACTTGCCCGAACCGGTCGGCCCAAAAATGAGTGTGTGACCGACGTCGTCGACATGTAGGTTCAGCCGGAACGGCGTCGACCCGCTCGCCACCTGCATCAGTGGCGGTGAATTCGGCGGGTAGAACGGGCACGGCGCGACAGGGGAGCCCGACCAGACAGAGTTGAGCGGAATGAGATCGGCAAGGTTGCTGGTATTGATCAGCGGTTCGCGGATGTTGCAATACCAATTGCCCGGTAGGCTGCCGAGGTAGGCATCGGTGGCGTTGAGCGTTTCGATGCGCGCCCCGAAGCCCTCCGCCTGAATAAGTCTGCGGATGGACTCTGCCTTTTCCTGCAGTCCTTCACGATCGTGATCGAAGAGAACGATGACGGGCGTGTAATAGCCGTATGCGACCAACTGCGACGAAGCCTGGGCGATAGCCTCTTCTGTCTCGGCGACCATGTTCATGGCGTCCTGATCAAGCGAACGGCTCTGCGTCTGAAAAAGCTGGTCGAAGAATGGGCGCACCTTCTGCTGCCATTTCTTGCGGGTCCGCTCCAGTTTTTGTCTGGCCTCCTGCGCGTCGAGAAAAATGAAGCGCGACGACCAGCGGTAGGTTAGCGGCATGAGATCGAGGCTGTTGAGGATCCCCGGCCAGCTCTCGGCCGGCAGGCCGTCGATCGCGACGACACCGAGGAAGCGGCTTTCAACCTTTGAGGTCAGCCCATGTTCAAGCTCGGCGGTCGCGATCCAGTCGAGAAACATGGGCACATCCGGCAGCCGGATCGGATGGTTGTCACCAGTGATGCAGAAGCGAACGAATTGGAGCAGTTCGTCGTAGCGGGCAACCCGCGCCCCTCCCCTCTCGAGAGCCTCCCGCGTTTCCATGCGACGGATCGAAAGCGTATTGGCGAAATACTGCTCGATCTCGCGGACCGCGTTCTTGAAAATGAACAGCACCGTGTCGGCATAGGTCTTCTTGCGGCTCACCTCGTCCGAGTAGATGTATTTGCTGAGCGCCGTTTTTTTGGATTCGAGCGGCCGATAGGTCAGGATCAGCGCGTGTTTACTCTCGAAATGCCCCTGTTCGCGGGCGAAATGCGCCCGCCGCTCGGCGTCGATCGCGCGAGTTACAGGATCGGGAAAGTGACAACGATTATCCGACGGATAGTCGAATGTCGGGATGCGAACTGCCTCGACCTGGATCATCCAGCCGCTCCCGAGCCGCGAGAGGATTGTATTGATATGGCGCGACAGTTCGTTGCGATCGAGGGCCGTGGCGCTCTCTGAATCTGGTCCCGCAAAATACCAGGCGGCCATCAGGCTTCCGTCTTTCAACAGGAGAACACCATTGTCGACGAGGCCGGCATAGGGGACGAGATCAGCAAAGGATGGGTCGGGGGCCCGGAAGCGTTTGAGAGCGACCATGCGTTCCTCTCAATACCGGCGCCACGGCGAGGAGGTCGCCTTGTAGTAATGCTTGTACGAGATATGGCGGACATAGACCTGTCGCATGAGCGGATCGGCCTTTGCCATCATTCTCAAGAGCCCGACGATGACAATCCAGACGCCAACGCCGAAGAGCGCCGAATAGATCGTAAGAACGACGAAGATGAGGATGACTGCGGCCAAGCCGGTGATCAGCACCAGTTCCCGGTCCGCGCCCACCAGAAGGTTCGGGCGCGACAGCGCGCGGTGGATGCGGTTCCGCTGCAGACCGGACGCGGACTCAGCCATTTGTCACTCCTGCGCCTTGGAAGCCGTCCGAGGCGACCAGCTCCCTCGTCAGGCCAATTGAAGCTCCAGTCGCGCCGAACAGGCCCACAATGGTCGTGGCACCGAGCAGAATGCCGGCGACGAGAACCACGTATACAAGTCGCCGCGCGAAGTCGTTCAACTCCCCACCAAATATGAGCATGCCGCCGGCTATGGCGACAGCCGCAAGTGCGATGTATCCTGCGACAGGTCCGGTGATCGACTCTTGAATCTGCTGCAGTGGTCCTTCCCAGGGCAGTCCGCCACCGCCCGAACTGGCGAGTGCCGGATCAAGCGAAGCGAGAACTGTCGTTAGGACAGAGAATGTGACCTTGGCGAGCGAAGGCTTACGCGACATGACGGGCCTCCTCTTCCTCATCGAGTTGGTCTGAACCGATCTGGTATTGGCCCTCCGCGAACCGTTCGATGTGGATGACGTCTCGAACCCGTCGCCCGCGCGGTGTCCGTTCAATGGAGATGATGAGGTCGACTGCCTCACCGATAACCTCGTGCATCGGCTGCTGGCTTGCTTCTGCGGTCAATTGTTCAAAGCGGCGGAGGGCCGACATGGCGGTGTTCGAGTGAATTGTCGCAACGCCTCCGGGATGACCGGTGTTCCACGCCTTCAGCAGAGTCAACGCGGCACCGTCGCGGACTTCGCCGACGACAATCCTGTCGGGGCGCAGTCGCATCGTGCTCTTCAGCAATCGTGACATATCAACGGTATCGCTGGTATGCAGAAGAACGGCGTTCTCGGCCGAACAATGAATTTCGGCGGTATCTTCGAGGATCACCAAACGGTCTTCGGGGGCGAATTTGACGATCTCATCGATCAACGCGTTCGCAAGCGTCGTTTTGCCAGAACCGGCGCCCCCGGATACGATGATGTTTCGCCTTTTGGAAATCGCCTTTCGGATCATTAAGGCGTGGCATCCCGTCAGCGCGCCTGACCGCACATATTCTTCCAGCGGAATTAGGCGTGGGGCACGGCGGCGGATCGTAAAGGCTGGCTTGGCGACCGCTGGTGGTAAAAGGCCTTCGAAGCGGTGCCCACCTATCGGGAGCTCGCCGGAGATGATCGGTTGCTTCGTGTCTACCTGGGACTGAAGGAAATGCGCCACAATTCCGATCACCGTTTCCGCGGCGACGGGGGACATTTCGCCGGCCGCCGCAACGCCGTGAGCGAGGCGCTCAATAAAGAGCTTTCCGTCCGGATTGAGCATTATTTCGATCACATCCACGTCTTCCAATGCGGCGCACAGCTTATGGCCGAGCGCGTCTTGAAGTTTGCAGACAAGCCGGTGGTGAGAGCGGAGCTGGTTCATGGATTTCTCCTTTTCCGCTGCCCATCTGGGGAGATGAATTCAGAACGGTAACTGGATGGACGAAGCCTCAGGAATGTCTCGGCGTTCACCGGTAAGGTGCCCGCGACGGCAATTGTCTTGCCAATGTTCTTTGGTTCGCCCAATCGCGATAGGTGCCACCCAACGCGTGCAAGGATCCGCTCGAATCGAAGATCGGTCACCGTGACGAGCTCCGTGTACCCATTTGCGATGCACCATTCGATGATGCCTGCGAACATGGTCAAAGTGGCCTCGTGGACGAGGCCTCCTCCGCGAAGATCGACCAAGGTTGTGTCCACGCAAAAACGGGAGCTTTCGATCATACTTGGATGGGCGTTTAGGTGTCCATGCGTTAGCAGTGACGAAAAGACATGGGTCACCATCGTCGGACCCATGGCCGGCAGGAGTCTAGCGCATCCTGCCACACGAGCGCTGTCCGATACGGCGAGTATGTAAGTCGGCTGGAGAGCGTCGAAGACGTCCGCTTCCCGGCCGTCAAGAACACCGACCTCCCAACCCAACCGATTTGAAAACACTTGAGCTCGAAGTCGATGATGTGCTTCGAGAAGGTGCTGTGCAGGAAGCCCATGTCTGGTCGATATCGCAACAACCTTCATACTGATCTCCGTCGCTTAAATTTATCGACAAAGATCAGCACGGATTAGAATGGCTGGGCAGTTGTAGAATCCTACAAGGTATTTTGGTGAGTCGCGCGCGGTTTTGGGCGACAACGCGCTGATCTGATCTCGCGTGTTATTCCCTTAGTTGTAGGAATCACCAGTGAACAAATATGCAACGAACGTTGTGACTCGGAGCGGTAACAGATTGGATTTGCAAGGGAAATACAGATGGCGGCGTTAACCATAGGTCAAGGGGCGTCCCGGCTATTAACAGTTTATTAGCCGCATTTTCCTTGCCGGCCCGCGAGAATCGGACATAATAACGGTTCAGTGGCAATATCGGGCCGAAAACCGTTATCTGAAAGATTTCTGACAATGAACGCTAATTCGATGGCTTCGCTTAAGATGCCGATGCACTTTGAAGATCAAATCCTAGAACAGGGTGATTTGATCTCGAAAAAGCTGCACCTACTTAGCGTACAACGATTCCCGCCCAACGCGAAAAAGACATTGCGAAGCTTCTCGCTGGCGGAGGTCGCGACCTATGTCGGCGTATCGCAGAGCACATTGAAAAAGCTGCATCTGGACGGAAAGGGCCCCTCCCCTCAAACATCGTCCTCCGGTCGTCGCTCCTACACCGCCGAACAGATGTTGGAACTGCGTCAATATCTGGATACGCACGGTCGATCCGACAACCGCATGTATGTTCCCCACCGGCGCGGCGGTGAAAAGCTGCAGGTGCTTGCTGTAGTCAACTTCAAAGGGGGCTCGGGGAAAACCACGACCGCCGCGCATTTAGCGCAGTACCTGGCATTGACGGGGCATCGCGTCCTTGCCGTAGACCTCGACCCTCAAGCATCCCTTTCGTCTCTGCACGGCTTCCAACCGGAGCTCGATCAGATCGCGTCCATCTATGATGCCATTCGCTATGATGGTGCGAGAAAGCCGATCTCGGAGATCATCCAGACCACTAATTTTCCTGGATTGGACATTGTCCCTGCAAACCTCGATTTGCAGGAGTATGAATATGACACGCCGCTTGCGATGTCTGATAAGTCTTCTAATGAAGGCAAAACGTTTTTCACCCGCATATCGCGGGCTTTGGCTGAGGTCGACGATCGTTATGATGTCGTCGTCGTCGACTGTCCACCGCAGCTCGGATATTTGACGCTGACCGCACTGACCGCAGCTACAAGTGTTCTGATAACAATCCATCCGCAGATGCTCGACGTGATGTCGATGGGTCAGTTCCTTCTGATGCTTGGTGGAATCCTAAAGCCGATCCGTGCCGCTGGTGCGGAAGTGAACCTCTCCTGGTACAGATACTTGATTACGCGCTACGAGCCGACCGATGTTCCGCAAGCCCAGATGGTCGGCTTTATGTCCACGATGTTCAACGAGTTCATACTAAAGAACCAGATGGTGAAGTCGACGGCGGTTTCAGATGCCGGAATTACCAAGCAAACTCTGTACGAAGTCGATCGGGCATCCATGAATAGAGGCACGTATGACCGTGCGATGGAATCGTTGGATGCAGTGAATGCTGAAATTGCCGGCCTCGTTCACGAGTCATGGGGACGTCGATTTGTCAGCTGACAAAAACGAACGTTTTATGCGGAAAAACAAGCAGCTAACGGCTGCTCGGAGCAAATGAGATGGCACGGAAAAATCTGCTCGAGGGACTTGCTGACCTGCATGAAGATAGCGGCACGGCACCTGCATATCCAATGCGAGGCGCAGGCAAATCTCTCGTGCGTTCGCTGGACGAGCTGGCAAAGCAGGCTGACAAATATCTCGAAGGCGAGGCAATTATCGAACTTGATCCGGCACAAATTGAAGGCTCCTTCGTAAAGGATCGGATATCAGACGACGACGGCGAGTATCAAGATCTGCTAGAGGCAATTAGGGTACGTGGGCAGGATACGCCTATTCTCGTGCGGCCCCATACAAAGGTCGATGGTCTTTATCAGGTTGTCTTCGGCCACAGACGGGTAAGGGCAGCAAGGGACCTCGGCAGAAAAGTCCGGGCTATTGTCAAGGCAATCGACGACCGTTCCCATGTCATTGCTCAAGGGCAGGAAAATTCCGCGCGCGCGAATCTCTCTTTTATCGAAAGGGCGTTATTTGCCAAGCGCCTGGATGATCTTGGTTACGGCCGAGAGGTGATTTCCTTGGCATTGTCCGCGAATGCGGCTTCGGTCTCGAAGATGATGACGGTGGCAGAGCGCATCTCGGCTAACGTCATAGAAAAAATCGGGTCGGCTCCCGGTGTGGGCCGAGAGCGCTGGATAGAGCTTTCACTTCTAGTCGGAAAATTCGCCAATAGCGGCAAAGTGTCAGAAGTTTTGAGCACGGACGGCTTCGACGCATTGCCGTCCGATGAACGCTTTTCATCTCTGTACAAGGCGCTCAACAGAACAGCGCGGCCCGTGAGGAAGGCGGAGGTTTCGACTCAAAAGGCGAAGTGGCAGCCCCGGGACAAGGCAGTGCAGGCCGAAATCAAGAATACGGGCAAAGCTTTCTCGCTCTCGATGAAGGCGAAGAATGCTGGCCGTTTCGGAGAATATCTTTCCCGCAATTTGGATGCGCTCTACGAGCAATTCCTGAAGGAGGGAAGCAAAGGAGACTGAAGCCGCAAAAGAAAAAGGCCCCCAAACGACCAAGTCGTGGAAGCCCTTCTCGTATTCCCTAAGCAAGATTGAGAATCGCATTTCCACGAATCCCTGTCAAGAGTCGTAACCGTCGATTTGGCGGGCGGATCTCTTTTGCCTCAATTAAGGTGAGAGAAAAAATGCAGATTGGAAGTGTGACGACGCCCTTCGGGCGGCGGCCGATATCGCTTGCCCAGGTAAGAGGGCAAATGAAAACGGCTGAGATGCGGCCAGGTAAGACGGCCGACAAATGGAAGATCTTTCGCGATGCCTCGGAGGCGAGGGCAGTGCTCGGCATTCAGGACCGCGCCCTTGCCGTTCTTGATGCGCTCTTGACCTTCTATCCCGACAATGAGCTTTCGGAAGAGCGCGGCCTGGTGGTGTTCCCATCAAATGAACAGCTTTCCGTTCGAGCGCATGGTATTGCTGGCACGACATTGCGCCGCCACCTTGCTGCACTCGTCGATGCTGGACTGATCCAGCGCAAAGACAGTGCTAATGGCAAACGATACGCCCGAAAGGACAATGGCGGCCAGATCGAAGATGCGTTCGGCTTCAGCCTCGCGCCGCTGCTTGCTCGCGCCGAAGAGCTTGCGCAGCTCGCACAGCAGATAGCAGCCGAGCGCCGGCACTTCCGCAGCGCCAAGGAAGCACTGACGATCTGCCGTCGTGACGTTCGTAAGCTGCTGACGGCTGCGATAGAAGAGGGCGCTTCTGGCGATTGGGAAAAGCTGGAGGGCTACTACGTGCAGCTGCTCGCAGGCATCCCCCGCTCCCCAACCCTCAAAGATATTGAATCCGTCCTCGACGAAATGCGAATGTTGCGTGAAGAGATCATCAACCAACTGGAATTTCAGGAAGATTCTCAAAAAACAGATACCAATGATGTCCAAATTGGACGTCACATACAGAATTCAAAACCCGAATCCAGCAATGAATTTGAACCTCGCTCTGAAACAGAGCAGGGGGCGAAATCGAACCCAGACATTGGGCGAATGCGAGAGCCGATAAAGGCTTTTCCACTGGGAATGGTCTTGCAGGCCTGCCCTGAGATTTCGAATTACGGGCCGGGCGGGGCGGTCGGGAGTTGGCGCGATCTCATGTCAGCCGCGGTGGTCGTGCGATCGATGCTGGCCGTCAGTCCGAGTGCCTACCAGAATGCCTGTGAGGCACTCGGTGCCGAGAATGCTGCGGCCGTGATGGCCTGCATCCTCGAAAGGGCAGGGCACATCAACAATGCGGGCGGTTATTTGCGTGACCTCACCCGCAAGGCAGAACGCGGAGAGTTTTCACTTGGGCCGATGTTGATGGCGCTGATGCGAACGAATGGTTCGCCAGGCCGGAGAGCATCATGAGCTGCAAAAAGCTGATGCTGTTTGGAGACCGCAGCAAGGTGAGATCCTGGCTTGTGGTCTCCCGAGTATCGCCGATAAGCTATCAATCTAAAGTGGGGTCGCTGAAAACAGCATATTCGAAGGGCCGTAACCTCGGATGCAAAGAGCTGTGTAGCCTTCTGAACGAAATCATCCGGACATCCGCGCCGGCGGAACAACGGCGCTGGAGACGCTGCTTTCGGCCGCGGGGTTCGCGGAGTGGTTTATTGATCGCAAGTTACGATCGGCTGCTTGTCGGCTGTCAGTTGTTAAGCCTGTACGGCGATCCACCGTTTTGTCGACATCCCTACATTTGCACGCGCGAACCCAAAGATATCCAGCGTCGACAGCTCTTTTTACCGCAACTCGGACAACAGCCGAAGAACTCGTGTTCGAAATTCATCAATGCGACCGTACGTGCCGATAACATCATGAGTCTTGCTATTGCACCAAGATGGGGTTTGAGGGCTATGCTAGTCTCATAGACGTTCCGCTTCTGGATGTGACACCCTTCGACCGGGCCAAGAAGTTGGGCGCTGCGCCTTTGGCACAGGCCGAGATCTCGCAATTTAAGAGCAGGTGGCCCCGAGGCGCTTTTGAGCCCGTTGCCGCCGCTCCGGTCAATTGGCCTCAGAGCGGTCTGACGTTTTCCGCCTTTAACTTGCCGGTCTTCCGATCCTGACCGAGATCGTAGGAAACGGACTGTCCCTCTCTGAGATAATCGCCATATTGCAGGGCGGTGACATGCACGAAAACGTCGCCTCCTCCGCTTTCCGGCGTGATGAAACCAAAGCCTTTATCGGCGTTGAAGAACTTAACCTTGCCAGTTGGCATAACAATCCTCGTGTCTTCGCAGTTTAGGCAGCAAACTAACGACCAGCCACAGCAAGAATCAAGCCAGTCTGCTTCCGCCGAGTGATGTCGCGCTCTTTGGATAGAGTGGACGAAAGGCCGTGCCCCAGCCGTTGTTTCTATCACTCTGGCTCCGGCAGGTTTAAGGTGTAACGCGTATGTCGGCGTTCACCGCTGCGGTTCATTGCCCCCTTCTCCACCATATCATGAAGGTCTCGAGTCGCCGTTGCCCGGGAAGCCCCTGTGATCGAGATGTAATTTTCCGCGCTCAGGCCACCTTTGAAGCCTTCAATCCCTTCGCGGAACATGCGGGAGATCGCCTTGGCGATTGTTGAACTGGTCGCGGAACCGTTCATAGAACTTTGCCTTGCGGATATAAAACGCAACGCGCGTGAGAGTCGTCTGCTGCGCATCGAGAATGGTTTGCAAGAAGTAGAGTAGATGAGCCTTTCGATTATATCGAGCTTACGCTGATTTGTTTCGAGCTCTCCGTAATAAGCCTTGCGGCTCCTTTTGATCGTATATGCAAGCGAGATCAGGCTCGGTTGCCCGATGTTTTGCGCGAGCGACTTTTGAGGGCCGAACAAGCAGCCCAGCAGGTCGCCGCGCTGAAGAAAGATCGTGACGAGCCGGCATACCATCATGCGGGTTCGAGACGAGAAACCACCTCGGTCGTTGGCAGAAGGAACAATGATGACCGGCTACACCATTGAACCGGACGGGCGTCAGGTGGAGGAGGAAATCCACCTTGGCGGGGTTGGCCGAACAGGTCGTGGCAAGCACGGATTGGAAGGAGATCTCCGCCGGGAAAGGAAGCTCGCGGGGCAAAAAGCGCGGGCGCTCCCTTATGAATCAGCTAGTCAAGGACGAACTAACCCGAAGCGATGTGCCTCGTCCAACAGCGCCCTAACGGAAGAGGGCTGCCACCTCCTGCCACCACGCGCCGGCCGTTCCCCCATCTGATCCAGTTGCGCGGCAATGTCGCGCAGCGACAAACTGGGGTCGGCGATGGTGATCGCGGCGACCAACTTCATCAAATGATCTTCGGGCGCGCGGCGCGGTGAGCGGGCCAGCAGCTCTGGCTCTGCAAGCTTCTCACGAACCATCCGATGCACCGCGCGGCGTAATCGTTGGACCGTCCAGTGATGACCGCGACGGTTAAGGACGCGCACGACGTTGTCCCAACTATGCTGTGGCCTGAGCTGCCTCACGGTCGGCAGCCAGGTCTGTGCCGACGAAATCAGTTCGTCGAGATAAAGTTTCTCGCGTGCTTTCGACACCGCCTTGATCGCCTCCGGTCGGCGCTCGCGCAGACCGGGATTTCCGGGAAGCTTCCCTCTGGCTTTCGCAGCCTTGATGCCAGCTTTGGTTCGTTCGGCGATCAGGGCGCGCTCAAGCTGGGCGACGGCGCCGAGCACCTGCAAGGAAAACATTCCCTGCGGCGTGGACGTATCGATCGGATCGCGCAGCGAGCGGAAATGAACTCCGCGCTTTTCGAGGTCTTCAATCACGTGAAGCAGATGGCTGACTGATCGGGCCAAGCGATCGAGACGAACGACGACTAGCACGTCGCCAGAGGTGAGATCCTTCAGCACTTTGGTGAGCACCGGTCTTGTGCGGGATAACCCGGATCCGTGCTCCTGATGAATGCGATCGCAGCCGGCGGCGCGCAACTCATCGACCTGGGCATCGTTGAGCTGATCGTCAGTCGAAACCCGGGCGTATCCGATCAGCCGGGGCCGCGGAGAGGGGGAGCTGGCGATTGCAACCTGGGGCATTCGTTCTGGCTCTTTTTTGATGGCCTTTGTACAGATAATGAATGCATGAGAAAATGGGGATTTGCAAGCGTGTTTTATGACAAAAATGGGAGGCGATAGAGAGCGTTCTATGACGTGAGGCAGGCATCGACCCATCGCCGCCCGAGAACGCACGTCAGCGGGCATCTATGGCGAAAACGCAGGGAAATCGGCTATTTCGGAAGAGGTCGCTCCGGCTCCGGCTTTTTGATGAGGTTCTGACGCCGAGAGGCGGTCGGGGAGGGGAAGAGCTCGACCGGTTCAGCACGCGTTATTTCCGCTCAATCAGGCAGAATTTCCAGCGACCCAAAATGAAAAGCCCTCAAGGGGCCCGGATTTGCGGCTTTTCCGCCAATTCTCACGGACAAATACGCTATCTCTTGCCGCCAAAAACCATCACCTATCGATACGCAGTACTTATCGGAAGTGATTGCCCATCCACGGCGCCGTCCCGAGTGACGGAAGCAATGGCTTAAATAGCTTCTGTTCTGGAAAAGAACAACGTTAATTCATATGGGTAACGAGATGGAAACGGCCAACATTCCCGGATAAAAGGGTAAGTGGGGCAGATTCGGTGGCGGTGCTGGTTCGTTGGGCAACGGTGGTGCTGCAACCGGACTGAAGTGACCCCGTGTTCACGCCCTAGCGAGAATGATTGCCGGCAGGGGCGGAACCGGTTGGCCGACGTTGCCGATGCCAAGCCGGTCACCGAGATAGTGGTAAAAGGATAGCCCGAGCTTTTGGCAGGTCTTCATCAGACCGAGCATGGTATCGCGTGCAACACGACCATCGCGGCTCATCGTGCCGCCGGAGATCTTCCGCTTCGTCACAAAGCTCCGCAAAGCATTTTCGGATGCATTGGTGTGTAGCGGAATCTCGGGATGATCGAGAACTTTCAGCAACTC
>NZ_AUFB01000041.1 GCF_000426285.1 Rhizobium leucaenae USDA 9039
CTCGTCAGCTACCAGATCAATCGACAACTCTCTGGATGGAACCTTCCTCCATTGGTGACACGCGCCTTCGAGGCGCACTCTTGCCCGCGTCATAGCCCCGGATGCCGCCGCTTTCGGTGGTTTTGACGCTCTGGCTATCGATCACACCGGCCGTCGGGCTTGCCTCCTTGCCCTCCAACTCGCGCGTTTCCATCACGAGACGATGGTTGATGCGTGGCCAAAGTCCCAACGCTCTCCATATTGCCGACGGGTGATTTTGGTCCAGGCCATCGTGTTCTCCATCGAATCTCGCAAATCCGAAGGAATCATAACCTGTTGAAATCACCCACCTCTTTTTGAGGCAGCCTCTAAAGAGAAGCCCACCACGGCAACTGATCGGTTCATATCCAAGAATATCACCATGAACCGGAAGCGGTGGCTCATTAAGAGGCAACGCCTAATAGTCGCACCAGATTGCAGCAAGCGACGCGAATTCTTCCCAGTTCGGTTTGCCTTTATCCTTCCACCGCATGCAAACTTTAGGAAGGTCGGCTGTCATTTGGGCCCAATCATCTGCGGAGACTTCTTTGATCTTGCCGACGTCCCATCGATCTTGAGACAAACGCGAGAGCTTTTCATAGGCCTCCGGTTTACCCAGCAGAATCTTGCGCGTCCCGCCGGGAATCCAAGCGTCACGCCAAGAGTGTTGGGCGCAAACATTATGCGGACTGACTGTCGGAATGAAAAATTCTAATCCCGTGTAGTGGCAATAGTCCCAAGTCTCGTCTTCGGGAGAGCCAGTATTGCATTTTTCCCACACGTTTTCCGGCAACTTCACACTCGATCGCAACTGCTCAGCCGTAAGCAATAGGCCATCTCGCGCCTCCAATTCTTTCGAAGGCGGCGGATTTGACGTATCGTAGCCGCAGCCTCCTTTGAGAAAGGTTTCGCGCACCATCGAAGCACCTGGAGCCATTGTCCAGGTAAAGTCATTTGCTTGGTGGAACAGCGTATATTCGTGCCATTCGTTTGCCCCGGTTGCTTCAGTGGCCAATTCATTGAAAAAAATTCCTGCGGATACGGCATCGGGCTGCGAGCCTAGGCCGATCATCTTTGTAGGGAAGCGATTGAACCAGTCGAAGGCTACAGGTTGTCGACTCTGGCAAGGCCGATCCCCTGAAAAATGCAAAGTGTCGCCTTTGACTGTATAGAGTTCCCCGTTTCCAATTTGGATGAGTTCGCATCCATGGCTAGGCTTAACCAAGTCCGGTGCATACTCAGGGTTGAGTGTCATGAAAATAATTATTGCGACAATCGCGATGATCGCGAGCGACGGATATTTGTCCAAGATTCTATGAAATAATCGGCGCAAAAGCCTGTAGATCGCAACGAATGGGCGAAGTGCCTGGTTTTTCTTGGCAATGTCGAAGCAATATCGAAGAATGCCCGCCAACATGTTCTGCCCCAGCGGCTACTTAAGTTTCTGCATGCTACAGACAATATTTTTCTTAACAATAGCAGTTCCGATTCGATCTAATTGTACCACGCTTCACAACTATAGATGTGGATTCTGGAAGGGGCAATGAAAACATCCCGATGTTCATCGCTGCTCGCGGAATCCCCAATCCTTTTGACTTGGAGAAGGAGCCGAAGGCGAGGCAGGGTAGCTGGTCCCTGAATGTGTTGTTCGGCTCCAGGGTTATTGCATTTTTAATTTGACGTCATATAAAATCACTAATGTCTACGTTGCTCAATCCTCCTGCCTCCAATGAGGCTATCACTCCCGCACAATGTCGCGCTGCTCGCGCTCTTTTGGCTTGGTCTCAGCAGGAGCTCGCCAGCCGCGCTCGAGTAGCCACCTCCACCGTGGCAGACTTTGAGCGGGGCCATCGCAACCCGATTCAACAGAACGCTGAAGCAATTCGCGGAGTGCTCGAAGCGGAAGGCATTGCTTTCCGAGCGGGAGGAGCTGTTATCGGGCCAACATTGCCCGCCTTCGCCGACCGGAAGGACGCTGGTTTGCCAATAAGATGGGTCGATGCGACTGATCTTTCTCAGTGGGCCGAGCGACGCGACGGTCAGGGATCTCTTCCAACCTTGCTTGCGAAGCTAGCAAGGGCAAATCGCCCCATATTACTGAGGTTTCCCTCGGACGAAGGTGTCCAGCACGCTGGCTGGGACGGAGTTACCGAAGCAAGCGAAGCGTCTGAATATATTCCGCTCGGTGTCACGGGATGGGAAATCGGGACGCAGCGAGATCGCATCGCCTCGAAGGCCGATGATGACTATAAGAAGCGCAGCGAGAATCCGCTTGGTCTTATACCTGCCGAGTTGACGTTCATCTTCGTGACGCCGCGTCATTGGCCCCAAAAGGAAATGTGGGCGCAAAAGAAGCGTGCGGAGAACATCTGGAAGGACGTGCGTGCTTACGATGGAGATAATCTAGTCCATTGGATCGAACTCTATCCCGCTGTCGGGTTATGGCTGGCTATCGCCCTTGGCAAGCGACCAGCCGGGGCACTTGATCTTCGGGAATATTGGCTGGAATGGGCGCTCGCGACCCAATGGCAATTGCCAAGTGAATTGGTGCTCTGTGATCGCGACGAAAGTGCCACCCGGATTCTTCGATGGCTCAGGGGGCCGTCGTCTGTGCTTGCGGTAAAGGGGGAGAGCCCGGCTGAGGTTTCCGGATTTGTTTATGCGGCGATCAACCAGCTTCCCGCTAATCTTGCGGAATATTACCTGTGCCGAAGCTTGGTAGTCGCAAACTCCGAAACTGCAAGGCTGATTGGAGATAGTGCAACGCCGTTGGTCATCGTGGTGTTAGATCCGGAGCCAGGCCCGGCGCAGGCGTTGGCCAAGAAGGGACACCATGTACTTGCCGCATATGGCCAAGACGCCTCGTCCTCCGGCGATGCCATTGTGCTTGAACGCCCCGCACGAGAGAATATTAAGATCGTCCTTGAAGGGGTTGGCGTGCCTTCCGAGATGGCAGGGCGGATGGCGAGAGATTCGTCGCGAAGTCTAGGAATTCTGCGACGTCTCATGCCAAGCTCTCCTGGACGAGTACCCGCGTGGGCGAAAGGACTTCCCTCTCAATCGCTCATTGCGGCTCTCCTCGCAGGTGGCTGGGATGAAAGCAGCGAGGGAGACAAATCTGTCCTATCGCGGTTGGCTGACATGCCCTACGAACCGTTCGCAGCTAGTCTTGCGGGTTTGGCCGGAAATTTCGATAGTCCTCTGCGTAAAGTGGGCTCTGTGTGGAAAATTGCCTCGCCACGCGATGCTTGGGGCCTGCTGGCAGCGGATATATCGCCCTCTCACATGGAACGGTTTGCTGCAGTCGCATTAGACGTTTTGAGCGCGGCCGACCCCCGCTACGAAATGCCCGCGGAGGAACGGTGGTATGCATCGGTCCGGGGGGTGCATCCAGAATTTTCCAAAAATCTGCGTAACGGTGTCGGCGAAGTATTGATTATACTTGCTCTGTTCGGAAAACTGGCCTCATCCGTACCATCTGCGGAGCTGCAGCCAGATCTTATCATTCAACGCTTGCTTAGCGGCGCCGACCGTCAACGTTGGTGGTCACTGTCGAGGGATTTTCAACTATTAGCGGAAGCCTCACCGTCCAGTTTCCTCAGCGCACTCGACGACGCACTTGGTCAGGACGATAGCCCTGTCGCCGTTCTTTTCGGTCACGATACGTCCCCGCTTTTTGGCGCCGAGCACCTATCCACATTATTGTGGGCTCTCGAAACTTTGGCATGGTCTCCCGACTATCTCGGGCGTGCGGCCTCTATTCTCGGGGCGCTCGATGAGCTTGATCCTGGGGGCCGTTATACTAACCGTCCCGGCAGTAGTCTCCGAACTACATTTCTTCTATGGGCGCCGCAAACACACGCGACACTAGAACAGCGACTTCGGGTCTTGGACCGGCTAAGAGCGAGGTTCCCCAAGGCAGCTTGGAAACTCCTGCTGGGCATTCTTCCGACCGAACACGACTCGTTTTCACCAACGCCAGCCCCTCTCTGGCGCGATTTCTCGACGCCAACCTCAGAAATCGTCACTTTCGAGCTGATTGAAAGAGGCGCGCTCGCGATTACCGATCGTCTCCTTGCAGACGCGTCGGCTGATATCTCACGGTGGGTGGCGCTGCTCGATCGCTGGGGCAATCTCGGAGCCAGACGGGAAGAAGCGCTAAACAAACTCAAGGCGCTTGTTCCGTTCATTGCGGACGACGTGGGTCGGAACGCGTTAAGGTCGAAGTTGCGCGCAATTTTGCATAGCCATCGCAGTTTCCGTGATGCCGCGTGGGCGCTTCCTGAAGAAGAATTGGCTCCTTTTGAGGAAATTTACAACGCCATAACCCCTGTCGACCTAATCGCAGAGATTTCTTGGTTGTTTGACACGTCGGTCGCACTTCCGAACCCAATCGGCACCAGGTGGCACGAGGACACACAGCGGCAGCTCCAAGGGGAACGCCGAAGCGTTGTTGAAGCAATTCTCACCAATATGGGACTGGACGGCCTGTTTGCTCTTGCTAACGCTGTACAGGAGAAAGGTTACCTGGGACAAGCCATTGCCGAGGCCGAAGTTGGCAACCCGCGACGGGGACACGAAATTATCGTCCGGGCTCTCACAAGAGAGGGCGTAGTGGGCTTAGGAGTTGCCCGGGGGATGATAATAACGATGTATCCCATGCAAGCTGATCAATGGGTGACAGATTTGGTCGACGAGATGCAGCAGATAGGAGCCAAACAGGAAAGCTTGCTCGCAATTCTGCTCGCCCTCCCGCCCTCGTCGCGCGCTTGGTCGCTCTTGCGGGAATTGGGCGCAAATTTCGAAGAGCAGTACTGGAAACGGGTCCCAATCCTTTGGATTAATGGCGAACGGGAAGATACAGAGTTTGCGGTGAGCAAACTGATGGATGTCGGTCGCGCTCGCCATGTCGTGCATCTAGTTGGCTTGCGGTTGCATACAGGTCTGACATTTGGCTCGGATTTGCTCGTCCGCCTCCTTATTGAAGCGGCCTTACAACCAGCCGAATTCGACGCCGATCACAATGACACGACGATGTTCCAACACTACGTTGCCGAAATTCTGTCTGTTTTAGACAACCGTGACGACGTCCCCGCCACGGAGATGTTAAAGCTGGAATGGATTTATCTTCCAGTGCTTGAATACTCGCAGCGTCCGGCCAAGTTAATCATCCGCGAGCTTGCGTCCAATCCGCAGCTATTCATCGACGTAATCTGCGCAATTTACAAACCCAGCGAGGACAGCCGCGTAGTTGAAGAGACTGTGGCTAACCAAGAACAAGTCACCAATCGTGCCCGCCAAGCAAGCAACCTCTTGCGTCTCTGGAATGTTGTTCCTGGAACCAGACCAGACGGTACAATAGATCTAGCGATCTTAGAAGACTGGGTTCAACGTGCCCGCCAACTGGCGAAATCCGCCGGGCGGGAGGATATTTCGGACCAGAAGATCGGCGAAGTCCTTGCCTGCGCACCTTCGGGGCAAGACGGCATCTGGCCCACAGAAGCTGTCCGCGAATTAATTGAATCCGTTCGCAACAAAAATATCGAAATTGGGCTCATGATTGGTCGTCGCAATCTGCGTGGCGTTACGACGAGGCTACCGCGTGACGGCGGCGCCCAAGAGCACGATCTTGCGAGGACCTTTAGCGAGTGGTCGCGAGCGACGGCGCTGGAATGGCCGCGCACGTCTGCTGTTCTCGAAAAAATCGCTACGAGCTATGACTACGAAGCTCGTTCGCATGACAATGACGCGGAAAAGCTCGATTGGTAAGATTGTACCTGCTTCATGCGAGGAAATTGCCTGGGATGGTGCCATCCCAAGCAATTTCGACCGCGTTACTGGCTGTGAAGCCGTATGCCAGCTTAAGCATTCGGCTCATAGGCACTTGACAATAAGTGAGTTTGTTCTTTATTTGTTCCGTCCATGACAAACATTGGCCGCCTCATACGCTTTCGCGAACCGAGTGGTCATGCTTTCTCGTTTATCGTATCGGAGTGGCAAAAATGGGCGAATTATTGTCCCATCGCGTGGAAGCCTGCACTTTTCTTCCATCAGGTTTGAATACCGTCCAATCGGTGCTGAGGAAACGAGATCGTTCGTTCCAGAGATATTTCGACAGCGGTACAATTATGAAAGGCGGCCCAAGCCTGTTCGCGGTTTTGACCTATTCCGATAGCGGAAACTGCAGGGCTCGAAGCAGGTTAGAGAGCCGCTCCACGAAAAAGGCCCGACTATCCTAAAGTTCAGAACTCCCCTGTTCTGAAGATCGCGTCTCAACTCACAGGTATGACGGCATTTCGACGCTGTCGGATGTGGGGACACCCTGGGGGCGCGACTTTTTCAGCGGACAGGCTATGTTCCTGTTTGGACATGAAATCTCTTGCTGTGGAACATTTATAAGTCCGTTTTACAAGATTATATAATAATTCCATTAGGTTACAGATGTCAAAGCTGGCTAGACGCGCGACATTGTCAGCCAGTTAGAAATGCGACACTGGCTCTGACAATCAGCCCCCGATCCGGCCGGCTGGGCCGGGTTGAAAGGGCGGAGCGGGGGCGGGTGATAACATTCCCCTTCGGCTTTAGCTTTCTCACTGGCAATTGTTCTTTTACCGCTCGATACTCGCTAGCACTTGCATGGCGCAGTTGGGGATCAAAGCCGCACGATGCTTCCGGAAATCAACCTGCAAGGTGACGTCGACATCGCCGCGCTGTCACCACTTCTTCGCGGCATGCTTCTTTCGGTTGCCTATGCTGACGGTGAGGGTGGCATAGGATTGACCGCGACCGGCGCCATGAACCGCAAGTTCGTGCATTGGGCCGCTGTGCACTTCCTCTGGCCCGGATTCACAGCCGAGGACCTCTACAGCATGAACAAGGTGCTCAATGAAAGCGACATGCCGCCGCTTTGGGTCGTGCGCGACATGACCCGCCACCTGAAGCTTCTTCGCCGGAAAAAGGATGTGCTGCTGCCAACCAGACGCGGGCGGGAGTTTCTGGTGAATCCGCAAGCCTTCTTCGATGTGGTCGCCACGGATTATCTCTATTCGTATGTCCACGCCACCGAGCGGGAAGAAAAGGTCCGCGCGCGGTTACGCTGGTGGCGCATGTTCCTCAATCTTCTCAATATCAAGGCCAGGGAAGGTTGCACGCCAATGGACGTTGTGAAGATCCTCTATCCAGACTTGGCGCCTCTGTCACACACCGAAATGACCATAGAAGCCTGGGAGTTGAAATCCGATCTCCAATATGGCGTCTTACGGCGCTTGTGCTGGCTCGGCTTGCTCTATGAAGCAAGAGAGGGCCTCACACTCTTCCAGGACGGATCCTTCCACAAGACACCGCTTTGGTCCGCATGCCTGCAGCTGGAATCGGATACGCAAAGCGACATCGGCGTGCACTGACGATCTTTATTCCGCCGCTGGTTGCCTCAATAACGCTTTCTCTCGCCGTGCAATCACCGCCGGATCGTTCATGTAATCTGTCCTCGGCTTGCGTCCCCGCTTCTGATAGCCGTTGGCTGTGCTACCGTCCCGAATGCCAAACATATGATCCTTCTGCCCGGTGCGTCGGGGACCACTCTTGCTGCGTTGCTGTTCTCGGCCGGCTTGCAACTCGGCGACGATCGACAGCATGTCGTCCAGCCGCTTGTTGTCGACGACCTCCGCACGATGCACCGAGCGCAACGTATCGAAGGTCTTGTAGGGCAGGGAAAAGCTCTCGTGCATGATCTCGAGCCGACCGTCCGGATAGTCGCAGACGATCACTTTCTGGCCAGCCAGTGGCCTGGAAATCTCGGTCGGATCGAGAATGAACAACATCTTGTCGTAGCGTAGCGTCAGAGATTGCGACAGCGTGCGGACTTCCTTCCGGCACATGGCACCATCGAGGTTCTCGTGGTTGGCCAGCGGTCGGTGCATGTCCTTTGGATTGCGTGGTTGCTTGCCAAAGCGAGTGTTGAAATCCGCAATGAACTCAGGCGCATAGGAATTGGCAGCTTCGATCGTATCAATGCCGCGAAGCCGTAATTCCTTCACAAGCCGATCCTGCAATGTCTGGTTGGCACGTTCCACCCGACCCTTGGCCTGAGGGGTGTTGGCGCAGATGATATCGATGTTGAGCTCATAAAGCGCCCGGCCGAACTGCGTCAGACCGCTTGTCCTGTCCTTCTTCGACGGATGCGTCGATCGAAAGACACCATGTTTGTCGCTGTAGAAAGCCAACGGCTTGCCCCACTGCTGCAGATAATCCTTTGTCGCATGCAGATAGTCGAACGTATTCTCCGATCCGGCGAAACGCAGGTGCAATAGCCTGCCGGTGGCGTCATCGATATAGACGAGCAGGGCGCATTTGGGGCCGCGGTTCTCGAACCACCAGTGATGCGATCCGTCGATCTGCACCAGTTCGCCAAAGCAGCCGCGCCGGCCGCGTGGTTGGAAAACCCGTTTCTTGCGTTCACGACGCGAAATCCAGATACCAGCCTCGGTCATCCATTGCCGCAGCGTCTCCTTGGCGACCGAGATCCGGTGCAACTCGAGCAGCTTCTCGCGTGCCAGCGTCGGACCGAAATCCAGATAGCGTTCGCGGATCAGATCCAGCACCGCATTGCGAAACTCTTCGCTATGGCGCCGGTTGCTTGGTCGTGATCGCTTCTTTGAAACAAGGCCGGCCGGACCATCCTGATCATAGGCCTGCAGCAGCCTGTGGACCTGACTTCGACTGAGGTCGAGCAGTTCGGCGGCCTGTACGACGCTCAGGCGTTGGTTACGGATCTTCTGGATGACTTCGAGGCGATGTAATTCTTTCTGCGACATGGTGATCATAAAGGACATGACGACTCCGACCGCTCCTGGTCTCGACCAGGCTGAAGATCGTCATCCTTGCTCCCAACGGTGGCTTTGACCAGTGCGTCGAGAGGCGAGACTGTCGCATCTCTAACTGGCCCAACTGTCGCATTACTAAATAGCCGCTACAACAGAAACTCAGATAAGTTCTATTATGGAACGGCCGAGCCATTTTGGATTTGTTCGTAACGTTTGTCCGTTGGCATTAGCTAACAGGTGTAAGATCCTTCTCGAGTTCGCTCACCTCTCTCCGGACCAGACGCCAGAACATCTTGTTGATCTTTTCCTCCGTCCAGTCTTTGATGCTATCGAGCTCGACCCCTTGGAGATCCGCGATCAACTGCATTTTCTTTTCCAGGGAATAGTCGTCGAACCGTGGGATATATTTCGATTTCGCCATGTTGAATCGAATCTCATGGTAGGCCTTCACGAAGGTCTTTGGCTTCCCCTGCCCGGCCATGCCAAGTTTCCTCCACAGCCGGGCGGCGAAGCGGTCGAGCCGTTTGAGCTGCTTCACGTCCTGGGTCATCGAGAAAAAGAACATCCAGCCGTAGCGTTTGTCGTTAAGAATGCACCCCGTGATCTTGAGATTGAGCTTCGCCAGCAGGCGCTTGTGGTTTGCACGATACTTCGCGCTTGTCATAAGCGACATTATCGTCGTCATCATCCGTCGGTAGGAGCTTTTCCGCACAGACACAAGCTTCGGCGTGATGTGGTACCCGAGATAGTCGACGCCGGTCGAAAGCGGAACGATCTTCGACTTGCTGCCCTCTTCGAGCGGATGACATGTCAGTTGCGCCTTTGACAGCCTGCCTTTCAGCCATCGGAAGTGCCGCTTGGCGTCGGATGCCTTGCAGACCACCAGTATGTCATCGACGTACCGATAATATTGGAAGCGGTCGTGGGCGTTCTCGTCGATCTGCATCATGTATATCGAGGAGAGAATGTTGGACACGCTGAGTCCTTGTGGAACTCCGACACCGTTCGCTTTCTTACCGTCGCCGGTAGGCGTCTTGACTGCGGAGTCCACCAGAGAGGTTAGGAACCTGTATCGGGTTCGCGTTCGGATCCGCTTTAGCAAGAGCTGATGGTCGAGGCTCGGATAGAAGTCCTGGACATCCAGTTGAAGAAAGACGTGATCGTCTGCCAGCGGCCGCACGAACTCCAACAGGTCCTTCACGATGAAGTGGGCGGGAGGGAGCTTCGCGTCATCAAAGACGTGCATCAGCACGTTCGTGAGGGCTCTCAGGGTGACCCGGTCTCTAACGCCCGCTATCGCGATCTCGCGCGGCGCCTTCCCCGCTCCCTTCGATATCAAGCGCTGTTTGAAGGACGTGAACCGATAGGAGTCGGCATACACCCGTTTCCTGATGAGCGCCAACTCGGCATCGATGTTCTTCTGAAAGGCTCCGGGGTCGATACCGTCCTTTCCGATCGTTCCGGATGCGGCAATTCGCTCATCGAAGATCGATTGCAGGTTCCCGATTGCAAACTGCTCGTCGAACTTTTCTTTGGCCTGCATCAACCTCACCCGTGAAGAAATGGCCACATGAGGAACGCCGCCGGAACCAGAAATAATGCGGCGATGATCGACCGGTAAAGGATTCGCCGCCCGAAGAACGAAAAGAACTGGAACCACGTCCATGTTAGGGGCTTGCCGTGATTGGTAAGCTCCTTCCCTTCGAGGAGCATGTGATTGACGAGAAGGTCCGTGTAATCGTGGTTCGAATGATTTGGGAAGTCGAGTAGGATGTCCCGATATCGAAGCTTCTTGTCCTGATCCGGGAGATCTTCGTCGTAGAGCTTCTGCAGCTTGAGATAGCACTCGCGAAACGAAGCGGCCCGAGCCTCCATCCGGAAACCGCCCGCGACTAGAGACGCCACAAGCACGACCACCGACGACGCCAGGTTCAGCTTGCCGAGTTCCGGGTACGGAACGCTGTAGAAGGACTCGAAGATGGAAAGGATGACTGAGAATACAGAGTAATAAGTCACCGCGAGGTATGAAATGTTTTGGTTCCGCAGAGCTTTGCGCTCTGCGATCATTCGAACTCGGGACGTTATCCAGATCGTGTCGTTGATCGTACTCGGACTAGGACGCGTCATATCTTTCTCGCAAGAACTGAAGTGGTGCGGACGCAAAAACTCAAAGCAACTAAACACTCAATCGAATGTAGCCATAGGCCGACGCGCAGAACGCGCCCCTTTGTGACCAGAACCCAGCAAGCTGAGCCAGCGGCTTTACCCGCTCCGCCCGCACCGCAAACCATCTAACTGTAGTTGTAGTTTTTTTCAACTAGCTGACGACTTGTGCTTGCAGCGCCTCGCCGTGTTCGGCAAAGGCGGGAGGCGTCCTTGGTGTTCCAGTTCCTCCGTCACAAGAGAGGCATCATTCGGCTCAGTCTCTCGGAATAAATCTCGCTCGATCAAGCCATTCATCGAAGGTGACAATGTCCAGGTTCCGGGTGTAACGTCGAAACAGTTCGAATGTGTCGCGTCTGACCTCAGCGTCACGGGAGGTTCCATCGCCTTCGATATCGCGGCCCCGCCCAATCACCAGGATCGCCTTGGGATCCCGCGTCCTCGCGGTCATGCGGCGATTGCCGGTCTTGTCGAAGTTTTGGCCGGTCTGGCCTTGAATGAACCATCCTGCCTTCTGTTCGAGAACCTGGGACACGGCATCCATGAATTCGCCGCTGAATCTCCAAGTCCCTGACCTTCCGGCGCGGCGTTGCTGGAATATCGGCGTGTGATTTCAACAAGAACTGAGTACTCGGTGAAATTCATCAGATAGTCGACCGTCGGCCTGTCACGGTTGGGGTCGAGCAGAAGGTTCGGCTGTGCGGGATCGCGACGACGCAGTGGCTTCGACCGGGCCGGACCGTCAGTGTCTTGGAGGAGCGGTTTCGAACGCGGAGGCTTGGACATGGTGCTATTCCAGCCGGAAAAGCGTTAAGAAGCTGATATGAGCCGCTTTGAAGAAACCGAAATAGCCCTGACGGATAAGCTTCGGTCCCTGAAGCTGAAGCCCGACATGATGATCAACCTGTTCGACATCGGGGTTCCACTCACCGCGGCAGGATTTACGCAAGATGAGATCATGGCTGTGCTCGTCGCATTGGAGCAGGACAAGATCATCGAGTTTGCGCCGGGAAACAGGCTTCGGCTCTTGAAGCGACTGCCCTGACGCCCTTAATGCCGGGACTCGGTCATCATGTCTCGGTCGAAATCGTCCATCACGTCCGGGCAAGCAGGGCGACGTAATGGAGCCGCTTCGAGATCTTCTGCAGAACTTCCTTCCGCAGATCGACAGGGAGTTTAGAGAACGGTTTCTGAGCATAAATTTCGACATCTCGGGCCATGACGCAATACCTCCGAAAAGCGATTCGCGGCTCAAGACGAATCACCGTCGAAGGTTCCGACTCATCGGACAAAGAAAAAGGCCGTCCCCAGCAGATGGCCCTGATCTTGGTCTTCTCCGAAGAGATCGGTCGGTAGTGTGCAGCACGCGCAATCAGGCCCCTGACCGTTCGCTTCCCATGCCTCAGTCATGGCTTCTAGCTCGGGATCCACTTCCATGCCGGAGATCGCGAGATTGGCCTTCATCTGCTCGTAGCGCCACTTCTGGGCTTCAGGGCTATGCACACTTCCATGCTCGTCACTGAAAAGTTGCCATCGAATGTGCCCCACGTACTTCAGCGTACGAGGGCAGATTGGGTGGCAGTGCCGCTTTGATGTTCGCGGGCGTCGTGATGCGAGCGTATCATGCAGTGGAGACGAGCCGAGGCGACCTCCGAATTTGGCGATCTGCTCGATGTCATCCGCGAAAGCTGTGGTCTGGTCGACTTCCGCGAAGTCGCGGATGAAGCACGTCGCTTCCTCTCCATGCCGCTGCCACCTCCCCAGCTCCCAGGCGCGCAGCGCCAGCCAGCGGCGAAACGCGGCTCCCCGAAGGCCGCGCGTAGACTGTTCGCCATGTCTCAGCCGATCGCCGGCACGCTGCCGAACGATACCTCGCCGGTCGCGGCATTCTGCTCTCCCCGCATGAGCGCGCGCTGCGCTTCCATCCCGGCTGCTACTACAGGGATCTCGTTACGGGCGAGACGCAGACTCTTCCTGCCCTAATTGCCGCTGTCAGCGGCCTGCAGCGCACCTGGCTTGATCCTTCGGGTCAGGGCAAGGCGCAACTCGCGGATCCACGCCGCTCGCTGGGGGATATTCTTGGCAACGGCATCTTGCTAGGCCACCAGCCCGGTGCGCCCGTCCCGGTCATGGCCGCCGGCGAGGCTTCGAGACGATGGCTTCGCTTAAGGTGGTGATGCCGGCGCTGCCGGTGGCCGCCGCCGCCTCGGCCAATCACCTCGCCGGCCCGGACTTCCGCTTGGCTGCCGTCGCCTCTACATCGCAGCCGATGCCGACTCTGCCGGCCGGCACTGCATCGAACGTCTCAGCCAGCGCGCAGGCGAGTCCGGGATCCTCGCCTTGGTGTTGCGGCCGCAGCTCGGCGACTTCAACGACGATCTGCTTCATCTCGGCCGGGCCCACCTCGCGGCATGGCTCGGCGATCAACTCGTCCCCGACGATGAGGCTCAGCGGCCTTTGACGGTGTCCGACAATTTATGGCTGTTTTGGCGAATTTTGGACATAGGCTTGTTTAGCCGGCCTCCTCGATGTTTTCGCTAAGTAACTGAAAGGAAATCTACAATCTATTTTTTAGCGCCAAAATACAAATTGGTATGAACTTTGCCCCGCCGTTGAGAGCCGACGAAGTTGCTTGCCAGGTAGGAGCGAAGCGATCGCTCGGCAAAATTAAAGGGACTGGAATAAATGGGTTTGTTGAACTCCCACGACTCACGATTGCAAGACCCATCTTGCCCTCCAAGGAATGGATAATCATGCATTTTATGGCGGAGCACATCCTCACCGCGCTTGGCTATCGTCACGGGCCGATTTTCTATGGACGAAGGCGTCGCAATCGCACTCCTTTCGACAGTCTTGCAAGTACGATTCCTGGAACGACAATAATCTTGTGCCGTTTGGGGTTAGCGGATTTGGCTCCATGAGCCAGCGCCAGTTCTATATTGAGGCCGATTTTGATCGGTATCTGACTAGAGTTGAAGCGGGCGATAAACCGATTTGGAAAGGTGTCGCACTGTTAGAGGACGATCTGATGGGCAGGACAGTAATGTTTGCGTTGCGAAGCAGCGGAGTGTTGTTATCCCGCTTCGCACGGGAGTTTGGGGTGCCCTTCGAAAAATACTTTCCCCGCGAGCTTGAAATCTTGAAGGAGACCGACCTTGTATTCATCTCTAACGACGGCGTACTTTCTCTGACTTCCGCCGGCATCATCAATTCAGGCGCTGTGTCTCTGCTGTTTTTCTCGGACCAGGTGCTTGATCGGGTAGCCTACAACGATAGCAGGATAGGGACAAGAAGACCGACCTCTTGGAAGAGCACGATTACTCGCCAGCGGGACGGTACGGCTCAAGTGCGAAAATGCAAGCTGTGTTTCGGCGAAGTCGGGGGACCTCGTCAATGACCTTCACCTCGTCCTTTTCCATCCCAGATCGACCCGCCCATCAGGCGCGGGGGATATTTTCTCACCTGGTCGACAGCATCGACCGCAGCCAGGCAAAACGCCCGCTTGGGATTGTCAGCGATTTCGTCGCCGAGCAACTCCCGCACCAAATTGCGCAGATCAAAGGGAATGAACGGCCAGATGAAGCGGTTAAGGCGCTCGGGCAGAGCATCAACGCAATGATACGGGGAACAGACTGTGAGGCGCAGCTAATAAATCTGCCCCAGTCCGACTTCGGAGTGGCTAAGACAGACATTCAGTATCTCGTCAATTGTGCTTATCAGATGTCCGCGTTTGCCGGCCTCAATCCCGTCGATGCGGAGTTGGCGGTAGGAGAACCGTTGATGCGTATTGCACAATTAAGTCGTCAGCGGCAGCCTAGCATTGATGTCCTCTCCTATGAAGACATGATCCTCACCAACCCAGTGGAGAGGGATCCTCGCGTATATTGCCTCGGTTCAGCTGGGGTCGAGGAGCGCGATTTTTGCCTCGGCCATCAACTTATTGAGGGTGACTTACAGTCGGCAATAGAAGCTCTGCTTGAGTTGCGAGACACGGTCGCGGCAGATGCACGCAAGTGTCTATCGCTGTGCATGAAGTCGCTGGAGTCAGCCATTTATGTTTTGGAACGTTTTTATGAACATATGTCGCACGATCTTTTCGAGCAATTTCGCATGTTCTACGGAAAGAACCCTTACAAGGATAGGCTTGGCCCAAGCGGTCGTTTCTCTGCCCGCATCGTGGCGGTCTCGGTTCTTCTGATCGGCGAAGAGCTGTTGCGCCAGAAGCCGCAATTCTACAAGGATGTATATCGGTTGTCGGAATATTATCCTCAAAAATGCATTGACGACGTATTTCGCTGGTTATCGCCAGACAAGGTGCGCGCGAGAACCCAGCCAAGCTGGCTTGAAGGGAAAGCGCCTTTCCCTAAGCTCGCAACGGTCTCGTCCATCGTGGAGCGCCAGAGCAGCGAAATCCGAGAGCTGCACGCGTCCTGTGTTTGTGCGCTGGATCGGTTTACCCGGATGCATCGTCGTGCGGCCCTGAAATATACGGTAGGGCCGGGTCTCCCAATTGTTGGAGTTGATATGTCGGAAAGGATTGAGGATGTGTTGTCGCAGCGGCTGTTAGGGAGCGCACCAAAGCTAGAGGCGGCATTTTCCTCGATCAAGCATATCTCCGACATCAGGCGAAAATGGTCAATGTCTCAAGACGAAGTGGTCTTTCGCCGATTCGAGGTAGGAGATGCTGACGATGTATGGCGGTTGCATCGAAGCGCATCCGACGGTGTTGGTGTACATGGGCCGGAAGGGGCATGGGAGGATGATTTGCGTAATGTCGGGGACGTATATCTAGCCTCAGGCGGAGATTTTGTAGTTGCTCATATTGGCGGCCAACTCGTCGCTATGGGTGGACTGAAACCTGCCGAAGATGATGTTGCAGAGCTGAAGCGGATGCGGGTCGATCCCGCCTTTCAACGACGAGGGCTTGGAAGGAGAATACTTAGTGAATTGGAGCTGCGCGCCGCTGCCCTAGGTATCAAGTGCATAATGCTCGAAACAACAACCATCCAGGTCGGGGCTCAAATGATGTATGAGACGTCTGGCTATAGTCGCCGCGGTGAGGGGATGCTGCATGGGTATGCCGTGATTTTCTACGAGAAGCGGCTCGCCAGCCAGGATGACTTGTTGATTTCTGCTGAGAAGCGACCCGGGAATTCAGACTGATGGGGTCGTCTAGTCTTACTGCGTCATAAACCGCGGATTTGCCGCGGCTGTCCATGGCCCTTGTACAGCACGGACATCGTTGCAGGCGGTTGGCCAGGGCCGCAGTCAGGCGTCGACGGATGGTCGGGATCGCGGTCGGGACGCGCCGCCCTGGTCGGATCGGAGGATCCGCGGGGGTTTTGGCGCAGATGATGTCGATGTTCAGCTCATAAAGCGCCCGGCCGAAGTGCGTCAGGCCGCTCGTCCGGTCCTTCTTCACGGATGTGTCGATCGAAAGACACCATGCTTGTCGCTATAGAAAGCGAGCGGCTTGCCCCATTGCTGCAGATAGGCCTTCGTCGCAGCAGATAGTCGAACGTGTTCTCCGATCCGGCAAAACGCAAATGCAGAAGCTTTCCGGCGGCATCGTCGATATAGACGAGTAGGGCGCATTTGGGGCCGCGGTTCTCGAACCAACAGTGATGCGACCCGTCGATCTGCACCAGTTCGCCAAAGCAGTCGCGCCGGCCACGCGGCTGGAAAACCCGTTTCTTGCGTTCCCGGCGCGAGATCCAGATGCCGGCCTCAGTCATCCATTGCCGCAGCGTCTCCTTGGCAACAGAGATCCGGTGCAACTCGATCAGCTTCTCACGCGCCAGTGTCGGGCCGAAATCCAGACAGCGCTCGCGGATCAGATCCAGCGCCGCATTGCGAAACTCCTCGCTGTGGCGCCGGTTGCCCGGCTGCGTTCGCTTCTTCGAAACGAGGCCGGCCGGACCTGAATGGTCATAAGCCTGCAGCAGCCTGTGAACCTGACTTCGGCCCAGCCCAAGCAGTTCGGCAGCCTAGACGACGCTCAGGGAAAATACAGGCGCCGTGATAAAGACGCCCTCTTTTTTCTCGCCGCACGGTCCAACGGAATCGATTTCTTCGATGAAGAGCAGACTCGGTGCGTTTGAGCGTGCACGTGCAAAGTCGAGATCGTCTACGCCACTCGGCAACGTCATAAACGAGCGTTAACGCCCAATCGCAGGGCGCGCCGTAGCCTCTTACGCTACTCAGGTCCGTACCACCTCGCCAGACTTCGCTCGGTTAACTTTGGTTGCAATTGCAGCAAACGCAAACGCCCCAATGTCTCATCGAAACCGCAACCCTTTCGAATGGTCTTCCAAAATAGGCCGGGCGCAATGGCCACGGCTTCCGCAACGGCTCCCTTGTTAGCTTGAGGTTCGGAGCCTCCTGGTCCGCGTAAATTCGGAGATCGCCGCCCATTTGTTCGGCACTTCCACGCCGTGATCAAAAAGGAGAGCACGCTTGGAAGTGTCGATGGCGTTCTCCGCCCGATTCACCGCCCTGCGGTCGCCAACGACCAATACGAACCCAGGTGGGAAGAAGATTGCTGTCGGCAGCGTCCACGAGCTAAATTGAACATCATGATTGTATAACGTCGGTCTGAGAAAAACCCTGGGTAGCTTCTCCCAGAGACTCGTATATGCTGCCTGACGAATCTTAGTCCGCAGGCAACGAGATCGCGATGGCAATGCACCAGCTCCCCTCATCACAAAGCGGCTCGAGCACTCGGCCGCGGCTCTGGTGGATGGTATTTCTATTTCCCGGCAAGGCCATCTTATGGTTTCAGTATCACTTTCCTAAATTCGGCAATGTCATTGCTACTGGCCGCCGCTATCGGAGCCGCACTTGCGGAATAATGTACTCGGCCGTGTTTTGGGTGCTAGTCGTCGCCTGGCTGCTTGCACTTTTGCACGGCGCACTTCGGTAACACCTCGATGCTGCCATCTCGAGCCCGAGAGTCGCGGTTCCGGTGCTTTTCCCAAAAGCCACACCCGGCGAAAAAATATCTTTGAGCGCTCTTTTGTAAATGCAGCGCCGGCGAGAGCTGCTATGCATTGTTCGCAAGCTTGAGGAGAACCACATGCCGAATCCGTTTGAGCAAATTCCCTTTGATGGCGCGGAGTTCGTGGACAATCCCGAACCGCGTTGTCCCTGCCTTTTATTGCTAGACGTTTCTGGTTCGATGCGGGGACGCCCGCTTAGGGAACTCAATGAAGGTCTCGTCCAGTTCAAAGACGAACTCTATGCGGACTCTCTCGCATCTAAGCGCGTTGAGATAGGCATAGTCTCCTTCGGCCCTGTGACCATCGTGAACGACTTTACAAGCATGCAAAACTGGATCGTCCCCGAGTTGGCCGCACAGGGAGATACGCCAATGGGCCATGCAATCGAGGAGGGCCTCCGGCTCCTGCGCGACCGGAAGAACTCCTATCGCCAAAACGGAATCTCATACTATCGCCCGTGGGTTTTCCTGATTACGGACGGAGCCCCAACAGACGCCTGGCAGAGTGCGGCGGCGCAGGTCAAGGCTGGAGAAGTTGAAAAGGCCTTCAGCTTTTTTGCTGTCGGCGTCGACGGTGCTAATTTCGAAACGCTTTCCCATATCTGCGTGCGCCAGCCTTTGGCGCTGAAGGAACTCAGGTTTCGAGATCTGTTCCAGTGGCTTTCCAGCTCTCTAAGCTCGGTCTCGCAATCCAATCCCGGTGACGCCGTTCCTCTCTCTAATCCTGCAACGCCAGACGGATGGGCCTCAATCGCATGACCGACGGCTGGCGATGGGCTGCGGCCCGTGCTCGTGGCACCTCCCATGTGAAGACGGGTTTGCCATGTCAGGATTTTGCATTGAGTGAGACTTTAGCCAGCGTCGATGAAACCGTTATGGCAGTGATCGTTTCAGATGGTGCGGGAAGCGCAAAACTGGCGCAGATTGGTTCCAAATCAGTCTGCATTGGTCTGCTTCGGCTCATCCGCGGATATCTCGCAAATCACTCCCTCTCCCAGCTTCGTGAAGAAATGGTCTGGGACTGGATAGACGATATCCGCGAATACATCAGCGCGAAGGCTAGTCGCTCTGGAACACAGCGACGCGATTTCGCGGCCACAAGCGTTGCTGCTCTCATGTCTGAAAACGGTACTGTGATCTTTCACATCGGCGATGGCGCGGCTGTCGTACGCTACGAAGGAGACGAAGCCTGGGATGTGCCGTCGTGGCCGTATCAAGGCGAATATGCATCGACAACCACCTTCATCACCGATGATCCCCAACCGCATCTCACTTTCGTTCGAAATGACCGTCGTGTCGATCGATTTGCAGTCTTCTCCGACGGCATCGAACGTCTAGTCCTCAATAGCGCAAATCGTTCGGCTCATGAGCCATTTTTCAATCGGATGGTGACGCCGCTGGCTCTTTCGGAGGAAGCCGGCAGGAACCTTCCTCTGTCGATGGCGCTGCGAGAATATCTTGAAAGCCCATCCGTTTGCGAAAGAACCGATGACGACAAGACGCTCGTACTCGGTGTGCGCAAATGAGCACTATCGTATTCGGATCGGATGGGAGGAAGCTGACGCTTGGCGGGATGCTAGGAAAAGGCGGCGAAGGCGCGGTCTATCACGTCCACGAGGCGGGCGATTTGGCGGTGAAGATTTATAATCCCGGCAGGGCCTTCGAGAGGAAAGCAAAAATCCTTGCCATGACGTCGGCCGCACTCCACAAGACAACCGACATCGTCGCCTTCCCGATCGACACTGTCAGTGACAAGAGCGGAATGTTCATGGGGTTTTCCATGAAGAAGGTCGCAGGTTTTAAGAATATCCATGAACTCTATGGGCCTGGCAGCAGGCGGACGGAATTTCCTTCTGCCGACGCCCGGTTCCTGGTGCGCAGCGCGTTCAATCTTGCGAACGCGTTTGCTGCAATCCACAGCACGGGCTGCGTGGTCGGCGACGTAAACCACTCCGGCATCCTCGTTTCAAACCAGGCTATGGTAACTCTGATCGACAGCGACTCCTTTCAGTTCAATAAGGGGCCAGAAGTCTATCGCTGCACCGTAGGCGTGCCGGATTACACGCCGCCTGAGCTGAGAGGCGCGGACTTCGAAAAAGTGGTTCGGATGGCGAACCACGACAACTTTGGTCTAGCCGTCCTCATCTTTCAGCTGCTTTTTCTTGGGAGACATCCGTTTGCTGGGAAGCATCTCGGTCTTGGCGACATAGACATCCCGACCGCTGTAGGCGACCACCGTTTCGCCTATAGCGCACGCAGGGCTGAGACGCGCATGGAACCTCCGCCGCTAACACCAGCGCTGGGTGACTTTGGCAAGGAGGTTTCCGACGCATTCGAATCCGCTTTCGGAAAGAGTGGTGATCTTCCGGGCGGTCGACCGAATGCGACCTCGTGGGTCCAAATCCTCGGCAAGCTCGAGAAGGGTTTGCTGGAGTGCTCTGCTGACAAATCGCATGCGTATTTTCGGAGCTCGTCGTGTCCCTGGTGCCGCCTCGAGAAATCGATGGGCAGGAGCCTCTTCGCCGCGAAGATTTCAAGCACTGTTTCCACACTGAACATCGGTGACCTCATTGCTCTGATCAACCGTCCCGCTCCACCAAACCAACCCCCAGCACCTGAAAGCATCATTGCGGTTCCGTCTCTCACCCGCAGCCCTGTGGCGGTATCCTTCTCACGTGGAAAGCAGCTGGCGTTTTTCGCCTCGGTTGCGGGACTGCTGATAGGTATTTTCCTTGCAAACCAGTTGAATGGCTTCTGGGGTGCAGCTCTGGTTATCGCATCAATCACAATGATGATCCGATCCCGCCGTCCTGCGGAAGAATTTAGGGTCGAACTGCAGGCGGCTACCGCAGCATGGGAGGAGAAGAAGAAAATTTGGGAAGAGCACGCCGGGCCTGCCGTGTTCCTGAAACGAAAAAGCCACTATCTGTCCCTGGCCTCGGCTCATGGCAAACTTCCGGAACAGGAACGCGAACGTCTCGCCGAGCTCGAGCGAAAGAAAAGAGACCTTCAATTCAGGAGCCACATGCAGGGGCACTTGATCTCCCGCGCAAAAATCGCTGGCATTGGACAGAGCAGGACGGTAACGCTCTCGTCGTTTGGTTTTGACAGCGCGTGGGATGTGAAGACTCGCTCGGTTTTAGCCGTTCCCGGCATTGGTCCCAAAAAAGCCGACGCCCTTGCGAGTTGGTCGTCGTCTGTTGAAAAGAAATTTGTATTCAATAGTCACATTGCCACCGATCCGCAGGCTATCAATGAGGTCAAAACGGACATAGCGCGTCAGAGGGCTGACCTGGAAGGAGAGCTGAGGCGTGCTCCGGATGAGCTCAAGGAACTTCTGGATACTGCCTCCGAACTGCGAAGGAACCCGCCCCCGCAATTGGTTGAAGCGTATGTGCGGCTTAAGCAAGTCCAAATGGATATAGGGTAACGGTGACGCGCGTGGCCGGAGCATACCGAGACTTCTGGGTAATGCTGGCGATGATCGGGGGCGCTGTCTTCGCAGCGAATACGACGTCAAAGCCGGGAACGGCGTCTCACGCCCCTGTTTCGTCACTTATTCCCTCGCGCAATCAGATCGTGACAGCGCCGGTTACTACCCCAACACGCGCTCAGGAAAAAGCGCTTCCTGCGTCTCAAACTTCGGTGGTAACCGCGACTCCTGCAAGTGCAGAGCCGTCGCCCACATCTTCCAGTACAGCGAATGCGACATCCGTTTCGGAAGCGGCTCCGTCTTTCTCCGCACCTACGCCTCAAAGCACCGAGGCGAGCCCTGGGCTTCCGATCACGCAGCCAACGAGCGGCGCCCCTGAACCTGATCCGTACGTCTTCGATGGATTGATCGCGTCCATCGAGAAATCGGAGGCGACCACCATCGCGCCTGCGGTCGATCCTTTCGATAAGGCCACCCCGCCCCCTGCCGCGAGGTTCGCTTACATTCGGCTACCTCTTGAACTCAGAGACGGCCCTGGTCCTAAGTACATCGTTGTCGGCAGTCTTGGGCAGAACGCCCTTGTATCTCTTATGGAGCAAGAAGCGGGTTGGACCCACGTTAGCGCCGGCGACGCCATTGGCTGGGTGCCTCCTGGGATGATTTCCTCCAGTCCCGTGCTTTCTGTTGCTCGCAAACCGACTCCTGCAGCACGGTCAGTCGAAACTCCACGCCGCGAGGGCGGCCGCTAGTTGATCACGGGCTGGCGCACTGCCTCCAGCCCAATCCCCGCTGATCACACCATCCAGAGCTATTCAAATCGGCCTCCAGGATCGAGCGCGATTTGCATACTTCCGCGTCGACAGCGTTCCCAATCGAGCAGGCGGTAGCGTCGAGAATCCAACGGCGGATGATACGATCGGGGCCGGCGACTGCTTTGTCGGTCTCAATGACCCTGCCCGTCTCACTGACTATCCTTCGACTAACCGGGTCCCAAGTCAGCGCCAGGTTGACTGCGCCTGAAGCACCCTTTTTTCTGGTTGCACTGAAGGCGTACCAGTCGACAACGCCGAAGACTGAACACTTGTCTGCACAAAGCGCATGAACTGAACCCGGCCGCGCTGTGTAGATTCTTGTCGGCCATCGGTCCACGAAAGCGCTCTTCTCCTTAAGCACATCTTCTCGCGAAAGGTCTTTTCCGTAATACTGGATGCGGTCGGCATAGACGTTGCGAAGAAAGGCTACCGCCTCGCTGCTCGAGCCCGACCATACCCGCTGGAACTCATTGAACACTTCCACTGCCCCTGCTTGATCGGTGGGCTGAATATCCTGCACTTCATCTGCCGAAGCGCTTTCTTCATTGAGCTGGGCCGTTACCAGCTGATAGCCCGCCATATCGACAAGATTCAATTCTTTCGATTGCCCCAGCGGCATTGACAACGCTGCGTCCAGAAGCGAAGCGCTGACACCCATCGTGCCGAGGTAGTCTTTGAGGGCTGCTGACACTGAGGGATTGAGACGACCGTCAGATTCCGCAGATGTCGCAAACGTCTCTACAGATATGCCTATGCTCTCATCTTCGGCATAACGACTAAGGCCACCCATAAAAGCCAAAAGGCAGGTTTCGAGACAAGGGGAGCCTTTTGTCTGGAGCGTCGGAAGGCCGGTCTTGCGGATTGCCTTCCCGAAAGCCATCGCGATTGATCGATCGCCACCCGCCGAATTAAACGCGATGTATTTGGCCGGGCTTGCAGCAAGTTCTAAGGCGATGTGTTGAGGATCATCGCCAGTCTCGAAGCTGCCCTCAACAAGAAGGATCGTGGTCCCATTCGTCGTGGAGAGATGACGGTAAGAGACCGCAGCAGTCGCGGCGCCCATCGAAACCGAAACAGACAAAACAATTGTGATAATCGTATAAAGGAAACGCCGTTTCATTCGCATGGCGGTTTAGTTCGTCGCGATCCCCAGGGCCGACAGGACCTGCGGAGTTATGGTGCCGGTGACTTTGAGACCGTACGCGTCCTGCATTTTACTGAGCCCGCCCTTCGTGGCGGCATCGACTTGACCTGTTATCGGGCCGCCGAAATAACCAAATGCGATCAGAGCGGTCTGGACCTGTATGACGATACGGCGAAATTTGTCCGAGTTGCCTGGCAACGTCTTCAGTGGCACTGGCTGCGCGCTCGTCGAAGAGGATTGCGTCGAATAGGTGCCAGTTGACGTCGTCGCCGGTAAGTTTGGAGTGGTTGGGAGACTTCTGATGACCGGCCCCGGGTTGGGCTGATAGCGCGGTGTCGGATCGGGGGATGGATAAGCAGTGTCATAATCGCCCCGTGGGACGTAGCCACCTCCAGCTGAGGATGCGTGGCTTGCGTGACTGGCATGGCTTGCGTGGCTCGAATGCGAGCTATGGCCGGCAAGGGTGTAGACCTGCTTGACCCGCAACCGTTCGAACAAGGTGGCGGCCGGCTTCTTTTCGGTAAGGCCGATGATCGGCGCAGCATCACCTTTCGATGGCATGAAACCGGCCGCGATCAACGACGGCACCAGGTAGATCTTGCGCTTCTTCATTGTGGTGAGAGTCCCCCAAACCCCTGATCAGCTTTATACCATTCAAAAAATCCACCACAAGTAGAGCGCAGCGAACATCCGCTGCACTGTTCCAAAAATTTGTTCTTCCAATCTGAAATCGTGCCTGGTGCCAGATGTCGGTACCCTGGAGGGACACTGCAAAGAGGGAAATTATAGAGCAGCGTTTGAATACCGCGCCCAATCGCGAGGTTGATGGCTGTGCGGAGTCGGCCGAAATCCAGCGACGTATCCTTGAACGAATGGGCCCAGTTCATTCTGCCGTAGCCAATATTTTCCAGTTGCATGATCGCCCATACGTCAATGAACGGAAGCCGGGTCGAGACATAGTTCGCAAGCTGTGGCAACACATCCCAGTTCTGCTGGAGGACAACCGTACGAAGCTCGACCGCTGCCCCCGCCCTCATCAGCGCCGTCAAGTTCAACGACAGCGTTTCAAAGGCTCCGGATTTTCCAACAATGCTGTCGTGAAGTCCCGCATAAGGCGCATAGAGCGGAATGCCCCATAGCACGCGATCACGTCCGATCTCATCCATCACGGTGCTGTCGCCCGGTTCGAAAAACTGGCCGTTGGTCAGAACATGAAATGAGATATCCGGCCGGGCTTTCACGGCTGCTAGAAGAAACTGAAACAGCCTTCCTTTGTGCAGCAGCGGTTCGCCGCCAGATATGGTGATCCGAGCGTTTTCCGGCGCTAAGGTGGCGGCGACTGTGAACTGGTCGAAGAGGTCGGCGTGATATTTCTTTGGAGGCTGCGAGCACATGACGCAGAGCTGGTCGCATTGCTCGGTGACCAAGAAGGTGTTGTGTCTCGACCGGGATCGCACCAATCGATGCGCTGACTTTCGCCCAGGAACTAGAAGCAGGACGTCACCGTCAAGATCGGTTTCGGGACCGCAGTGGACGCGAAGCGAGTAACCCGCGAGATCGAAGGTTTGACTTTCCTGATCTCTGTCGATCAGGAGTGCATCATATTCACTGTCCACCGCGTGCGAGCGCAAGCGAACGATACTTGGATTGTCGATCGGGACGTCATCGATCTTGAGCCGCAAATCGATCATGTGTGTACCGGCGCCAGTGACGGATCGAATTCCGGAATTCCGGCCCAGAACGCAAGGCTCTTTTGGACTTTCTCGTCAGCCGAATAGAGCAGCTCGAAGATCTTGTCGAAGATTGCGGTATGACGGCGACAGAAGGCTGTGTCGGCCTTCGGTAGATCGATGCGCCCATAACGGGATAGATCGTCAACAACGTCCGCACCACACGCGGCTTGGTATGGACAATGGATGCAGTCGGGATGGAATGAATTGGAAGACTCTTGGTTCAGCACGTCTAGCTTGGACTGGTCGATGCCGTCACAAAGATTGCCAATGCTAAGATCGACCTGTCCAACCCGCGTGACCATCCTGGCTTCATCCGTCGGATAGAAGGTGCCATCGTAGTCAATAACGATGTAGTCTCGGCCGAGAATATTCGGATTACGAAGGTCGACGTGCTGATTGTGGCCGCCACGCAGAACCCGCCGCAGGCAGTGTGTGAAATAGAACTCCTCAACCGGCTGCCCGGCGGTCCAATTGTCCTCGATCAGAGCGTC
Organism: Rhizobium leucaenae USDA 9039; assembly: GCF_000426285.1. GTDB lineage: Bacteria > Pseudomonadota > Alphaproteobacteria > Rhizobiales > Rhizobiaceae > Rhizobium > Rhizobium leucaenae. Next base: position 25,614 of record NZ_AUFB01000041.1, read on the forward strand.
GATAAAATCGGCATGGTAGGCATTCCATTTGTCTTCGAGACCGGTGGTCTGAAACCGTTTTCTGGCAAAACCCTGATGATTAACTGGTCGAAGGAAAATTGACCGAAATCCGAACCGGCCAAATGTATCAATGATCTCGGAAACGCTCGGCAACTGGTTGATGTCTAGCGTCGGGAGAGCCGAGACCTTTCCCTGCCCCAAGCGCTCGATGGCATAGCTGAGGTTCGATACGAATTGCTGCGTGTCTTTGGCGTTTACGGTTCGTTGCCGCTCATGCGTCGAAAATTCGCCATCAAGTGACGTACTCACGAAGACGTCCGAAGCATCCAGGAAATCCCAAGCTTCTTCCGATACTGATTGCAGATTGGTGCATACCGTAAAGAAAACTTCTTGGAACTTGCGGCGAGCGAAATCACGAACCTTCTCCAATAGGTCTAATCGGAGCAGTGGCTCGCCACCCTGGAATTCGATTTTGACGCTCGCGGACGTCATGGCATCGAGAAATCGGAGAACGCGCTCAAGCGTCTCATCCGTCCAATCAAAGCCCGGAGTGCTCTCGTTCACCCGAGACACCTGGCAATAGGCACATGCCAAATTGCAACGGAGGGTCGGAACGAGAATGACGTAATTCAGCTCTTGAGGACGGTGCAACCGTTGGGCCCACCGGTAGGCAAATCCCATATAGGCTGGATCGTCGATCTCATTGAACGCATGACCATTTGCTTCAAGAAAGCCCCTATCCAGTGCCGTCAGCTTTCCGGTCGCATAGCGATTGAGAAAGTGAGCGTCGGCTTTGAAGTAACCGCCCGCATCATCCGCAAAAAGATAGCCGGCGCCGAACGGTTTGAACTTAAGGGGAAATACGGTCATCGCCCGAGGACACCGTCGACCAGGGCACGCCTGAGCGGAAGCGTCTCGGCATAAATTTTCTCGCGATACAGACAGTGGTGGAACTCTCGAACGAGCAGATCACTCGGCGCTGCGCCGTTATCCAACAGGCTGATGGTTTGCGATATTTCGATTTCTGTATCTGGATGCGACGCACTAAACCGAACGATAGCCACTGCGAGATATGGACGGAATGTCGGATCGAGCTCGATCGCACTGCGGCGAGTTTTCTCTGGGGACGAGGTGTGAGAGTTTTGCGGTTTCACGTCAGTGCAGCCTCCCCATTCCGTACGATTGAGATTGTAGCCATGCTGGCATCCAAACACCAGACGGTTGCACTGAATTTTCTCTTTCGAGCCCCGCGCACGACGTCCCAAACCAAGTATCCATTCGACTGGGTTTTCAATTACCACATTTATTCCAGTGAGTGCTTTCGTGATTTGCCCTCTTGCCGTAGCAGGAAGCGCTCGTGATTCCTTGTCTGGCACCGAATCGCAGAGGAGCCAGGGAGGCGTGGTTTGATAGCGACCTTGCCGGTCACGGCGGGCAACACTTTGCCGATGTGAATCCTTTTCGTTCCAATATTCGAAATGCCGTTGACGTCTCACAAAGGAAGGGCCGCCTCGAAGGGGCTATTGGCGGCCCAAAGGTGACTGCTCGTGCAGCCACTTTGGCGAATGAAAGGAAAATTCGCCTAAGCCATAGTAGAATTTCAATTTTGATATTGCAACGGTCACTTTGAAATAGCTGTAGCACGAAGCTCTACCACTGATTGATTTACCATACCTATTTGCCGATGCGAACCGATGTCTTGCAAACAGCTGAAGTCGAGCTGGGGGATGATGGGAGACGCCGGCGCTTTTTGCAAACCACGCTGAGCTGCGGCGACAGCCTTCGGGCCAGCGGCCAAGGCCTCCCACAGCCGAATTGGAACCGCGCATAACCTCGGCGACGCGATGCACGGCAATTTCTTGATCTTGGGTCATCATGTTTATGGTTCCTGCCTTGGGCGTTTTCAAAGCTTCCAGTTCCTTTAGGTATCGATCCACTTGATTTCGGCCGGGCACTCAGCCAGCCCGTGGAGCAGCCAAATGCGACCGAAAGCGAGTGGCTCTGTGCAACCGTTCCCTTGATTTCTGAGGACATAGCGGTGAAGCGCAAGCCATCACAGATAGCTGTAAACATCGCCTCACGCGGCAAGGATGAGGAAAGCGTTTTCCATTTATTTTGCCACAAGGTGATCAGCGGAACTGCAAAACCAAATGTTGCAATCGCAAAGGCAGAGAGGGGCCTCGCTGAGGCAACGACGATCCCTCCCAGTGCGGGACCGACACTGCGAACAGTATTGAACCCGACAGAAATAAGCGTGACTGCACCCGGCAGGTGGGGCCGTTCGACGATATCCCCGACCGATGCCTGCCAGGCGGGATCGTGGAGAGCAATGCCGCAGCCAGCCTGAAAACTGAAACCGAGAATGATCCACGGATCAGTTTCGTCGAAAGCAACGGAAAGCGTGAGCATGGCGGACGCGGTCATCATAAGGCTTCGGCCAATGATCATCACCTTACGTCGGCTAAAGTTGTCAGCGATCGCCCCGACGAAAATGGCCAGAATGAATGCAGGTGACGTTGAAGACGCCTGGACCAATGCGACCATCACATCCGAGGTCGAAAGGGTCGCCATCAGCCAACTGATCGCAACCGCTTACATTAGCCGGCCGAGACTGGAGAACTGATTGGCGGGCCAGATGGCGCGAAACGTAGGATTTGTTCAGCGGCGCCGACAACGTTGATGAAGCAGGAAACCTGCATTAATAGACAGGTTGACGCCCTTTGGCGGGAAGCTTTTTGACTAAGAGAGCGTCACTTTAGGAGTGACATGCCACGATCCCGGATTGAACGGCGGAGCCGATCCGAATTCGTTCCACCTTGGCGCCGATACAACACGAGGGCGCACCTCCTGCGGCCCTCATCCTCAGTCGGAAAACCCAAATGGCGCGTCCGTGCGCCGGTAGTGATCAGGCAAGATCTGTCGGCCGATTGGCGGTTCCGACCGGGATGTGCAGCTATCGCGTTGGCAAAGACGACAGGTAATGCCGATGGGCGTTGGCACAACGGACGTGTTGTCCTTATGATAGACCAGACGTTCGACGTGGCTGGCTTCGCAAACCAGCGCCACGGCCCGATCGACGCGCGGAAGTCCAAAGGCACCTCCCCCGGAACTTACGGTTCGAGCGATCGAAAAAAATAGTTGGCCATCCGGCAACTCTAGCCACTGCGTTACCACCGTCCTCGGCGTTGTAAAAACCTGGTGCAACGTCCAAAGGGGGCAACCACCGCCATGTCGTGCGAAGGGAAAATTTGCGCTGTCGAGGCGCTTGGACACGTTGCCTGCAGAATCCACACGGATAAAGAAGAAGGGGATCCGCTCTTGTCCGGGCTTCTGCAGTGTGGTCAGCCGATGTGCCGTCTGTTCGAAACTGGTGCCAAATTGACGCGAGAGCGCTTCGACATCATAGCGGCGCGCTTCAACCGCTTTGGCAAATTGCGTGTAGGGCATGACAACGGCTGCTGCAAAGTAGCCTGCGAGCGCCCGGTACGCTAATCGTCGCCCACTCTCTGTCGCAAGATTGCCTTCTTGAACGAACTTTTGAATATCGCCCTCGGATTCAAGATAGGCGAGTTGCTGTGCAAGTTGAAAGTTTTGGCTTGCCAGATCCAAGCAGTCGTCAAGTAGAACCTCATGCCTGTGTCGGTCCAGTCGGCGGACCGATCCTGACATGATCTCCGTTGGTAATCGTCTCACTCGAAGATTGTGACGTTGCATAAGATAGAATGGAAGCCCGCCAGCCTCCTTCACCGCCGCCGCCAACTTTTCTGCCGCAACATCAAGGCCAGGAAAGCAATTACGTCGAGCTGCGAGGAACCGTCGCACGCCCGCAACAGGATCTGCTCCTTCATCGATCCCTCCGTCGAGGGCGGCCTGTCGTTGATCGGCAAGAACAATCTGTTCCTCCTTGTACGAGGTGTAGAGCCGCAGCATCGCTTCTGCAAACCCCGGAAAGCTGCTGAGCACGTCTGCGACTTCGAGCGGTGATATCTCTATGCCACTGAATATTGGATCCTTCATGGTCGATTGTAGTCGCGCAAGGATTTCGGGCGTGCCGTCGTCGGCAAAGAGCGACATGTCGAGCTTGTAGATCTTCGCAAGTCGCAGAAGAATCTCGGCCGTAACTGGTCGCTGATTCCCCTCCATGAGCGCGACATAAGAAGGGGAGACATCGAGGTCAGATGCCATGTCGGCTTGAGTGAGGCCAAGATTTTTCCGCAAGCGTCGAAGTCGCGGACCGAGATAAACGCAGAGTTTTTCCATACACCGATTACAGCATTACAAAATATCCTTGTAAAGTTTGACAACATCACAAAGGCACCGGCTGAAAAGAAAACGGCGACCCGCTATTGCAGTGCACACAACTGGCCGACCCTTGGAGGAGTAAATGTCGTATTCAGATAGTGTTGAAGGAGCCAAAACCTTGATTGTCGAAAACCACGCATGGTCCGGCCTCACTGCCGAAGCTGTCGCTCGCATGCGCCTTCAGAACAGATTCAGAACCGGTCTAGACATTGCGCGCTATACCGCTGCGATCATGCGTCGGGACATGGGCGCCTATGATCAAGACCCGAGCAAATATACGCAGTCGCTCGGATGCTGGCATGGGTTTATTGCCCAACAGAAAGTCATCTCGCTGAAAAAGCACTTCGGCACGACGGAACGCCGTTACATCTATCTCTCAGGTTGGATGGTTACGGCACTGCGGTCGCAGTTCGGTCCGCTCCCCGACCAGTCCATGCATGAAAAAACGAGCGTGCCGGCCCTTGTCGAGGAGATCTACACCTTCTTGCGCCAGGCAGATTCACGCGAACTCGGCATGTTGTTCAGGGAAATCGACAAAGCCCGGGTGGAGGGTGACCGAGCGCGGGAACAGCAGCTGGTTCAGGCGGTCGACAATCATCAGACCCACGTCATTCCCATCATTGCTGATATTGATGCAGGTTTCGGAAATGCCGAAGCAACCTACCTGCTGGCGAAAAAGTTGATTGAAGCCGGCGCCTGCGCGCTGCAGATCGAGAACCAGGTCTCCGATGAAAAGCAGTGCGGCCATCAGGACGGAAAGGTGACCATTCCGCACGAGGAATTCGTCGCCAAGATCCGCGCATGCCGCTACGCGTTTCTCGAGCTCGGCATCGACGACGGCATCATCGTGGCTCGCACCGATTCACTCGGCGCAGGCCTTACCAAGCAGATCGCCTTCAGCGTCAGCGAAGGCGACATCGCCGACCTGTACAACGGCTTCCTGGATTGCGACGATGTCACCGGCCAGCCACCCTCCAACGGCGACGTGTTGATCACGCGCGGCTCGAAGCTCTTGCGGCCGAAGCGGCTGCGTTCCAACCTTTATCAGTTTCGTGAAGGCACAGGCGCCGACCGCTGCGTGATTGACTGCATCAATGCGCTTAACAATGGCGCCGACTTGCTGTGGATCGAGACCGAAAAGCCTCATGTCGAACAGATCGCGAGCATGATGGACCGCATCCGGCAGGTGATCCCCAATGCCAAGCTGGTCTATAACAACTCGCCCTCTTTTAACTGGACGCTGAATTTCCGGCAGCAGGTTTTTGATGGTTGGCAGAGCGAAGGAAGGGACGTCTCTGGGTTCGACAGGGCCAAGCTGATGAGCGAACAATATGACGACAGCGATTTGGCGCGGGAAGCCGACGAAAAAATCAGGACCTTCCAGCATGACGCCTCCAAACGCGCCGGCATTTTCCATCACCTGATTACGCTGCCGACCTATCACACCACGGCGCTCTCGACGGACAATCTCGCCAAAGAATATTTCGGCGCGCAGGGCATGCTCGGTTACGTCGCCAACGTCCAGCGAAGGGAAATCCGCCAGGGCATTGCCTGCGCGAAGCACCAGAACATGGCTGGTTCTGACATTGGCGACGATCACAAAGAGTATTTTGCCGGCGAGGCGGCGCTTAAGGCCGGCGGAGCCAATAACACGATGAACCAGTTTGCGGCCTGATGCAGACCTACCTTGCAAGGGACCTGCAGCAGGCCTGCGTCCTTTACCTTACCGGAGGAAGTAATGTCGAACGACGAAGAGAAAAAGAAACCGATCTTGCTGGAGCGACCGCGGGCTGTCTTTTCGCAAGAGGACTTTGAGCTCATCCGGGTAGCTGTCGCCCACTATCTGCACGTGGTGAAAAACGAGCCAGTGGCAGTAAAATACTCAAACCTGCATCACCGGCTCGGCCGGATATCTTAAGATCGCAGCTCTTGTAATCGCGCGTCGCAATTGCGCTCGAAGAGTTTCGTTCCGAACCCTGAACCGCGCCGGGTTTGCCGGAGGCCGTTTGGTTTAAGTTATGCGGCCATGGCTGGCTCGTCCAGCATGGCATAGTAACGTTCTTCGGCTTCGGCAGGCGGAATGTTTCCTATGGGCTCCAGAAGACGCCGGTTGTTGAACCAATCCACCCATTCGAGTGTGGCGAACTCCACGGCTTCGAAATTGCGCCATGGTCCCCGCCGATGGATGACCTCGGCCTTGTAGAGGCCGTTGATCGTTTCGGCGAGAGCGTTGTCGTAACTGTCGCCGACGCTTCCAACGGAAGGCTCGATGCCTGCCTCCGCCAGCCGTTCGGAATACTTAATCGATACGTATTGAACACCCCTGTCGGAGTGGTGGATGAGCCCACCGCGATGGACTGGCCGCCGGTCATGGAGTGCCTGGTCCAGGGCATCGAGGACGAAACCCGCATGAGCGGTTCGGCTCGCCCGCCAGCCGACGATGCGGCGGGCGAACGCGTCGATCACGAAAGCGACGTAAACGAAGCCTTGCCAAGTGGCTACATACGTGAAATCGGAAAGCCACAACATGTTCGGCGCGGGAGCGCAGAACTGGCGGTTCACGCGGTCGAGCGGACATAGAGCGGCCTTGTCAGACACGGTCGTTTTGACGGGCTTTCCACGGATAATGCCCTGAAGACCCATCATTCTCATAAGCCGAGAAACAGTGCATCGAGCTATGTCGAAGCCTTCCCGCTGCAACTGCCGCCATACTTTCCGCACGCCGTAGACTTGGAAATTCTCATTGAACACTCGGCGTATCTCGACCTTCATGGCCGCGTCGCGACGAGCGCGGGCCGACAGGCGGTCCACGTCCGTGCGCTTGGCGATGGCGTCATAGTAAGTGGACGGGGCAATCGGCAGCAGCCTGCAGATCGGCTCGACCCCGAACTTTGAGCGGTGTTCGTCGATGAAGGAAATCATCGCTTCAGTGGGCGGTCGAGCTCCGCCTGGGCAAAATAAGCCGACGCCTTACGCAAAATCTCATTGGCCTGTCGAAGCTCGCGGTTCTCCCGCTCAAGGGCCTTCATCTTCTCGGCGACATCGCTTGGAAGGCCTGCTCGTTTGCCGCTGTCAACATCGGCTTTCTTCACCCACTCATGCAGCGTATGTGCCGAGCAGCCAATCTTGGCGGCTATGGATGAAACTGCCGCCCACCGGGATGGATGCTCGGCCTCATGGTCCAAAACCATGCGGATGGCTCGGTCACGAACTTCAGGTGAAAATTTGTTGGTCGTCTTGCTCATATCGGCTCCACTTTCTCACGAGTTGGAGCCTCCGGCAAACCCGGCGCGGTTCACCCCCTCTGCGGGAAGACAATTAGAACACAGATCAGTTCATTCGGCAGCTGTTAGTTCCCAGCTAGCGAGCCCTGAGGAAAAATATCATGGATAACAACAATGCTTGTGTCTTAGTCGACGGCCATAGTGCCGAATTGAAACTTCGATCAAGCACGATCGGTCCGAACGTCCTCGGCATTGGATCCCTCTACGAGCAGACGAAGATGTTCACCTATGATCCTGGCTTCACTTCGACTGCGTCGTGCGAGTCCAGCATCACCTTTATTGATGGCGACGAAGGCGTTCTGCTGCATCGCGGTTA
>NZ_KE384517.1:0-26804 GCF_000426285.1 Rhizobium leucaenae USDA 9039
CGGTGATTTGCACCGGAATAAAAGACGATGTCGAAGACGGCGGCGACGCAAGGGGCTGGGTATGTTTCCGTATCCATTTCCAAACGAGGTTCGCGTTCACCCCGTGATCGCGCGCGAGTTTCGATACCGATGCGCCAGGTTCAAGGCAGGCCGCAATAAGGCGGTCTTTCGAACTTTGATCGAAACGGCGTCTCCCATTCCTACCGACCAGCCGCACGGCAAGTTTTTGACCTTCTTCCATCACTTGGTGTCCACCTATTTTGGTGGACACCTCATGCCAAAGCTCACTCAATTGCAGAAGGTGCGGGGAAAATCGCGCTTACCGTCTTGCTTCCGTGACCAAACCGTTCGTGGCAGCGACGGCTCTCGCTCTTGTCGATAAGGGCAGGCTGGCGCTTGGCGACCTTGCGCGAGATTATCTTCCCTATTTCCGGCCCAGCCGGCCGGATGGGGAGATCGCCGATATCACCATCCGCCACCTACTGAGTCATACTGCAGGTCTCAGTTACGGCGCAGATCGCAAAACCACGCCCCCCGAGCGGATGTTCGATGCCGGGCTTGCCGACACCGACCTCGATTTCGAGGAGAACTTTAGCCGATTGTCTACCTTTCCGCTCCTTGCCGCACCGGGTACGCTCTGGTCTTACTCGATCGCCATTGACGTTCTTGGGGCAGTTATAGCGCAGGTCGAGGCGTGCAGTCTGGATCAGGCCGTGCGTCGTCATGTGACCGAACCGCTGGGGATGATCGACACCGGTTTCTCCGTCAGTGACCGAGAGCGGCTTGCCACGCCCTATGCCGATGCCCATCCGGCTGCCGTCAGGATGGAGGATCGCCATCTGGTTCCAGACAGTGCCGGTAATCTGATGACTTTTGCGCCGACCCGGCTGTTCAACCCCAAGGCTTTTCAATCCGGTGGTGCCGGCATGGTGGGCACAGCGCCGGATCTGATCACCTTTCTCGAAGCCGTCCGCCGGGGCGGGGCACCCATCTTGAAGCCTGAGACGGCGAAGGCGGCACTTCTCAACCAAATCGGTAACATCCCGCGCCCAGGCGAACCAGGACAAGGATTCTCCTTTTTAGGTGCGGTGATTCAAGACCCGATCCTGGCAGAGACCCCGATGTCGAAAGGATCGGTAACCTGGGGCGGAGTTTATGGGCACAGTTGGTTTATCGATCCTGTGAAAGCCATTTCCGCTGCGATCATGTCCAACACGGCGGTCGAAGGCTGCCTGGGAACCTATCCGCAAGATATCGTTCGGGCGATCTATGGCGTTTGAAAGGTGCTCAATGCTCCCATTTTGACGGGTTCTATCTCGGTCGATAGGCTCAGAGGTCAATGGCCTATCAGCAAAACTGCTAACGACGCCAATAGCGCGGGTATCATCACCACCACGCCTACCTTCAGAAACGAACTCGCACTGACACTCAAGCCCTCCCGGCGAAGCGCAGAAAGCCATAAGATCGTCGCAAGGGAACCTGTCACAGAAAGGTTCGGGCCAAGATCGACCCCGATGAGAACGGCGCCTGCGACGCGATCCGATACGTGCGCGGCTTGAACGGCGCTCCCTGCGAACAGTCCGGCGGGCAGGTTGTTGACGAGATTGGAGAGAAACGCGACGCTGGCACCAGCGATGGTGATTGCCCGCGCCTCGGACTGCGTGCTGATCGCACTCAGTTCATTGGCAAACATCGCAGTCACGCCCGTATGATTGATAGCCTCGACGATAACGAACAAGCCGGCCACCAGCGGCAGCACGCTCCAGCTTACACCCCGGATGATACCGATCGGAGATTGCCGGACGATCGCCAGAACGAGCAGAGTCGTCACGGCGCCGGCGATAAATGTGGGAATGCCGAGGTCGAGATGCATCGCCGATACCGCAATTAGTAAGATCGCGGTCAAGATCAGGCCGCCTCCTGCCAGTTTGGCAGAGAGCGTCAGTTCGGGGCGCGCGACCTGCTGGGCAATCGTATCCTCGGCCAAGGCACGCCGCTGGGACCAGTAGAGGGTTATAAAAGTAATTGCGATCGATGCAATAGAAGGCACCAGGAATGTACCCATCCAGCGGGATAGTGGTGGCATTTCCCCGCCCGCAAAAATTACTAGATTGGCAGGATTGGAGATAGGCAGCACGAAGCTCGCGGCATTGGCAATGAATGCGCAAATCAGGAGATAGGGGAGTGGATCCTTCACGTTGGCTGCGCGACATGCCGCATAGACGGCTGGCGTCAGGACAACAGCTGTCGCGTCGTTTGAAAGCAACGTGGTCACAATGATGCCAACGACATAGACAAGCACGAACAGCCGTCGCGAAGATCCATTCGCGTATGAGGTGGCGATGGCAGCAATCCAGTCAAACAGGCCCTCCCGCCGAGCGAGTTCCGACAGCAGCATCATGCCGATGAGAAATAGATAGACGTCGAAGCCCTTGGTAATCCCTGACCAGACTTCGTCGGGTGGTATGATGCCGAGGATGAGGATCAGCGTTGCCCCGGCGACAGCCCAGACGGCTTCGGGCAATCGAAAGGGTCGGGTGACCACACCAGCGGCTGTGGCGGCGGCGATGGCTGAGGTATAGAACGGTGCATTCATGCTTTGCCTCGGATGTGAAACTGCTGATCGACGTCCTGGTCCGCGGGTCGAGCGCTGATCTGCCCAGCGGTCTCGTTGCGAAGCTTGTCGAGCAGCAGATAGATGACGGGGGTCGTATAAAGGGTCAGCAACTGGCTGACCAGCAGCCCGCCGACGATTGCGTAGCCGAATGGCTGGCGCAGTTCGGAACCGGCTCCATGGCCGATAGCGAGCGGGAGACCGCCGAGAAGGGCTGCCATCGTCGTCATCAGGATAGCGCGGAAGCGCATCTGGGCCGCTTTGACGATGGCATCCTCGCTGCTCAGGCCTTCCTCTCGTTCCGCCTGGATCGCGAAATCGACGAGCATGATGCCGTTTTTCTTGACGATGCCGATCAAAAGGATGACGCCGAGGTCCGCACATCCAAACCATTCCTGTTCTTCACGGCCGGCAACCTCGTTGAAGATCGTATGAAAACCTGGGCCGACGAGATTTCCGAGATCGTCAGGTCTCACTGTCACAATGGCAGAATCGCGGTTGACAGGCTGGAGCCGGCACCGGCATCCGAATTGCAAAAGCGCGGGTTCACGTTGCTTGACGGCCAGGAACTGGCCGAACGAGCCCGCTCGATCAAGAGCGCCGAAGAAATTGAACTCATGCGATGGACCATCCGGGTGTGCGAGGCAGGAATGGCGCGCATGTAGGAGGTTTCCGAGCCCGGACGGACCGAGCGTGAGATCTGGGCCGAGCTTCACTTTGAGAACGCCCGAAGCGGCGGCGAATGGCTCGAAACCAAGCTGCTCACCGCCGGCCCTCGGACGAACCCATGGTATCAGGAATGCTCTGACTATGTCATTAAACTCGGCGAGATGATCTCCTTCGATACGGACATGATCGGGCCATACGGCTATTGCGCAGACCTGTCGCGCTCATGGACGTGCGGACATGTTGCGATGAACGACAAACAGAAGGAACTGTATTCGTCCGCCAGAGATCAGATTGAACATAATCTGTCGATCATTCGTCCCGGCATGACATTCGTGGAATTCAACGAAAAGAGCTGGCGTATTCCTGAGAAGTATATCCCTTTTCGCTATACGTTGGCGATCCATGGAACCGGAATGGCCGATGAGTGGCCGGGTATTCTGCTCCACCCTGATTTCGATCAGGGCTTCAGCGGCATTATCGAAGAAAACATGGTGTTGAACGTGGAAAGCCTGATTGCGGAGGAAGGATCTGAGAGTATCAAGCTTGAGACACAGGCTCTTGTCACCTCTGCGGGCGCTCAAAGACTTGATAGTTTCCCCTGGGAGGAGGGTTGAGCGAAGCTAGTGGCAGAGCTGCGCGAGGCGTTTATTTGCCATTTTGGCCAGTCGGACGGTGCGCTGCTTGGTTAGCGCGCAACCGATCCGCGCGGCTTCAGAAATCCCTATGCAGCGCCCCACACCCGGTTCAGAATTCATGCCGCAAGAGCGGCCTTGTCCTGAAGCCGGAATCCGCGGATACTCGACTCCATGTCGACGACGCGACATTGATCCTTGATCCCAGATCAATTGCCGAGGCGATAAAAACCGTCGATGAGTATCACGAAGGCATCGCAAGGGATATTTCATCGCGGAGTCAGCATTGCAGCCATGTTGGCCGCACTGATTATTGTTTTCAGGGAAATCTTTGAAGCCGGTCTGGTGGTCGGAATTGTGGCCGCCCCCACGCGCGCGGTCGCCGGCCATACGCTCGGGATCATGGCCAGCATCCTCAGCCGGCGTGCTCGTTTCCAACGCCGGGATGAAGTGGCAGAGGATTTCCTGCGGCAGGTTGCCGGCCTGCCCCTCGGCGCATCGGTCCCAGATGGACGTTTGCTATACGCTTCCTAGACCGTGGTGTGATTACGCCTCCACCTCGAATGAAGATAATTAACCGCATCAGGACGGGAACGAATGGCCGGCGCAAGGAGGCGATCATGGACGTATACGAAGCAGTCACAAGCCGGCGGTCAGTGCGCGGGTTCAAAGACGAGCCTGTTGCGAGGGAAGTGCTTGAGCGTGTGCTGTCCGCCGCAGCTTGGTCGTCCTGGGGATCGAACATCCAGCCGTGGAACACCTACGTGATGACCGGCGCGCCACTGGCCGAGCTCAAGACATCAGCCGTCGAACGCCTGGCCCATGGCCAAGCCTGGGAAAAGCGGCAGTACGAGATATATCCGCCCACAATTAGGACTCCTTATGGGGAGCGCCGGTCGCCTTCGGCAAGGAGCGCTACAGCGCCCTTGCCATTGCGCGCGGGGACTAGGAGGCGTGCCAGCGGGCAGCGATCGCCAACTGGAATTGTTTCGGCGCCCCCGCCGCCCTGTTCTACATCGACGGTGACCTGGGCTTGCCCCAATGGGCCAACCCGGCATGTATCTGCAGACCGTCATGCTTCTGCTTCGCGCCGAAGGTCTGCACAGTTGCCAGAGATGACGTGGTCGGAAGTTCGTGAGACAGTTGCGGAGGTGCTGTCACCCCCAAACGGGCTGATCCTCTCCTGCGGTATAATCGACTACGAAGACCCTACGGTAAGTTACGCCCGTACGGGCGGCGCCCCGCTGGCCAGACTGTCACATTTACCGGCGAATAGTTGCTTGCTGTCAAAGGACAAAGACCCCGTCGAGAATTCCGCGTATGATACGTCCTTTATCATGCGGGATATTGGAGAACGCCATGACCACGCATAAAGTAGGCTATCTGATCGGCAGCCTTGCTAAGGGCTCGATCAACCGTAAACTCGCTAAGGCGTTGGTGCGCGCCGCCCCGCCGGAACTTGAAATGTCGGAGATATCCTTCAAGGATCTGCCACTTTATAGTTACGATTATGACGCCGACTACCCTCCGGCTGGCAAGGCATTCAAGGCGGCAATTGCTGCGGTCGACGCCGTGTTGTTCGTAACGCCCGAATACAATCGATCCATCCCTGGCGGGCTGAAAAACGCAATCGACTGGGCGAGCCGGCCATACGGCACCAACTCGTTCACACGCAAGCCCTCGGCGGTCATCGGCACGTCGCCGGGCGCGATCGGCACAGCCGTCGCCCAGCAGAATTTGCGCAGCGTGCTCAGTTTCTGCAACTCTCCGCAGATGAATGCTCCGGAAGCCTATATCCAATTCACCCCCGGGCTGATCACCGATGATGGTGAGGTCACGAACGACAGCACCGCCGAATTCCTGCGCACGTTCATGCGGGACTTCCACACCTTCATCGCAAGGGTCCGCTCAGTGCTGCCAAAGGACGCCTAGACACCGGTGATCTCGACCCATCAGCGGCGCGATCCATCGGTGCCGGGCGAACCAATCAACCGCATTGCGGAAAGCTGGGCGCTGGCACGCCTATGCCTTTGATAGCTTCGAATTTCGAGCGACACTTAAACGCGCCAGCAAACTCGATCCAGCGAGCGCCAATGAATCAAGCCCGTGACTTTTTAGAACGTGGCTCCCCCAATTGTTTGTTCAGCGCACCCGCAATCAAGTCGCCGTATCGAGCCGGATGCAAGTGCCGCACAACGCCACCCAAAGAGTTGCGGCGGATCGGCTCTGCCGTCAAAACCTCGAACGTTCGCGCCTGATTCATATCTTCGCTCATAGAATTCTTCGCATGATTTCATGCGAAAAGTTAGCGATCCGGAGCATTTACGCTATGGGTAGCCTAACCGCTTACGTTGTACCGAGCTCAAGTTAGGTTCCCTAAAGCGGTCGATCTGGGAGACGGCTGGGTGGCTTTTGTGTGAACAGAGGTCCTCAAATTGAGCGAGGAAAAAATCGCGGCTCGCTGCGCAGCATGACTCACTGGCTATGTTTTAGACCGCTCGCCTCAGCGGCTGCGATGAGTGCACGTCGTACGTCTTCGGGTTCGGCCACGTCGTTCAAAACATCCAGCACAAGACGTTCGGCCTTTTTCGCTGCCATGGTTTGTTCCGGCCAGTCGTCCAGCAATGTATTTCCTGCTTGAAGAACCGTGCGCAACGTCTTCTTCTTGCCCTTTATCGTAATCGTAACTGGCTTGAATGTTCTTCGGTCACCCATCGTGAGCTGCCTCCGGGTTTCACATAGATATAACAGGTTTCTGGACTTCCGTCGGCCTGCTGCCGACAAATAACAAAGGTCAATGCCGGCAAGAGGAGACACATGCCTAATGTTCTAGACATTGCTGAGCCGCAAAGGCCGAGGACGATTCCGAAAAAGGCGGCGGGGATCAATGGGAGACGGGTGACGTTGCGCAGTTCTTGTTGCTGACGGTGACCATGAAGCCTTACCTCGCGGGCATTCTTCGCGAAAGCTTGCTCAACCACCTGCAGCAGAAGCTCTTCGCCACCTCTTGATGCACTTCCCGCGATGATCATCTTGCGAACTTTGATCCTGGAGCGCGACGCCATGACTTGGGCGAGAAATCCGCCGAGCGAGATCCCGAGAAGTTCGACCTCGCCGCAGTCGAGGGACGCGATGAAGGTTTCGACGTCCGTCGTCTTTGCTCGACATTGTCAGTGGAACAATGTCGGAAGAGGTGCCAGCGCCTGCGTTGTCGAACACGGTGATAGTTCGGTCGCCTGCCAGTGCGTTGACGCTTGTCTGAAAGCTGTCGTTCAGTTTCGCCCGCCAGCGTGGCGATGAAGAGGTGGTCTCCTGCCTGACTGCTTCTGAGCAAGACGTTCAGCAAGCGGACGTGCGTCAGTCGCTGCACTTCGTCTGCCATTGTGCTGTCCACCTCAGCGGCGGGAATCCCAGAAGCGGACATTGTAAGCTGCTCTTGTGACGCTTTGAGCAGCAGGCGAGCGCGGCGTCTTCGACAACATGATGACGGCGGTCGAGCCGTACTGCTCGGGAGAATCTGAGCAACGCTTCCCACCGCACATCATTTCCAACGGTTTTAACGCTTCCAAACGCGAGCTGACGATCGGTCGCTTGATCGATAACTTGCTGGCATCTCATTAAAACCTGGGGAACTCACGCTGATGAAAATGTCAAAAGAGCAAATGCATTGGATGATGAAGGTCTTTCAACCTGAGAGGACCGTAGCGTCGCTTCCGGGAGCGGTATCGCTCACCGAGCAGGCCCGTGCCGCTTTGCTGGGGCTCGACTTAGACTATTATTCAACGCAACTTGCCAAGCTCACTGCGGGCGCGAAAACCTCGGCGCGAATGCTCCTGGCAGCACCCGATGTCGGCGCAATGATTGACAAGCTCCCCCTACGCAAAAACGCGCGAATCTTCGCTTTTGGCGATAGCCGGACATCGGATCCACAGTCCTGGGCGGTGATCCTGCAAGAGTTGATTTTAGCCCAACGGCCAAATGACAACATCTCGGTGGTGGCAAGTGCCGTCAGTGGCGATACGACTACCCACGGGTTGGTCCGGATCAGTGAAGTGGTGGCTGGCAGTCCGGACTGGGTCTTGTTCTTCCTCGGATTGAACGACGCAAGAACGCAAGGCCCTGAACCCACCAAGACGATCGTTCATCACGAAGAGACTGCTCGAAATCTTGCTGAACTCCGGTCCCGTGTCATGAGAGAGACAGAAGCGCGATGCCTGTGGATCACGCCGGCCGCGGTGAATGAAAACCAGGTATCCAAACATTGGGCGCTGTCTCACTTCGGTGTGCGCTTTCGCAACGAAGACATTGCACAGGTTGCGACGGCCATGCGCAGTTTGGGTGATCCGGTCGTCGATTTGTTTGAAAGACTCGACGCATCGTCGCTGACTGAATTGCTGATGGAGGACGGGCTTCACTTCACGCAGGCGGGACAGCAGAGGGTCGCGCTCGAAATCGTTCGGTCCTGGAGCGAGCTTTTATGAAATACCTTATCACCGGCGCGACTGGGAATGTCGGCTCTCTAGTCACAAATCGCCTTCTCGACGCAGGCGAGACGCCTTGCGTGCTCGTCCGCGATGCCAGGAAAGCACGGAAGCTATTTGGCGGCCGCGCAGAAATCCGGGTGGGCGACCTCGCAGGATCCCACACTGATCATCGGCGCAGACTTGGGCCAGCGGGACCGCGCCTGTGCGCTGGCGGCGCGCGATGCAGGCATCCAGCATCTCGTCAAACTTTCAACGCTCGACGTCAAAACCGGCGTCGGTACCGGCCCGTGGCACGCGCGCGGAGAGGCGGCTATTCGGGACAGTGGCGTGCCCTACACGTTCATCCAAACAGCGGCGTTCATGTCGAATACGTTGAGCTGGGCGGATTCGATCCGCGACGACGGGGTGCTTTCCTCATCGGCTGGCGAGGGAAGATTGCCTTCATACATCCCGACGATATTGCCGAGGTGGTCGTGGCGACTTTGTCTCATGGGAAAGCCCTGCATGACGCGCTGGTCATCACAGGCCCCGAAGCTCTGAGCTACAGGGAAATGACCGCAGCCATCGGTGAGGTGACGAGCGACTCCATCCACTATGACACCTTGTCGGACGACGATGCAATGATGGGCGTGTCGATGCGGGCCGATCGCCCCTATGCTGAGGCGCTGGTCGATATCTGGCGAGTTCGAGAGGGTCGGCTCACCACAGTCAGCGATGGCCTGCAGCAACTACTCGGACGCGCATCAAAGAGCTTTAGCGATTGGATAGGCGAAAACATCAGCTATTTTGCCGAAAGAACCGGCCGATCCAGATGACCTTTTACCGGCCCAGTTCGGGATGGGCGGACAGGTAGGCGAGGGTCGCCTTCACCGCTTCGCCCTTGGCCTGGCTAGACGTGAGTGGCGATAACGTTACTCCGTGGACGACGCCTTCGACCAGACTTGGCAGGACGAACAGGATGCGGTTCATGTTTTCAGAGCCGCACTGGGCCATCGCCCGCTCGAATACTGCTCGCAGCGCACGGCGAAAATGCTCCGGGCCTTGATCGACCGATGCGGACACAAGCTGGTGCAATTCCGTCTCGACGGAATGCAGATCGACAAGCTCTTCAACGAGATCGACCACCAATTCCCTGAAAGACGATGACTTAGGGGCTGCAATATTGCGTTCCAGTATGTTTCGAACGTCCCCGACATGGCGCTCATGCAAAGCGCTGAAAACCGAACTCTTGTCCGGGAAATATTGATAGAGTGAGCCGATACTGACTCCTGCAACCTCGGCAATGCGGTTCGTCGTGATTGATGCGACCCCGTGCCGTTTCAGGACCAGGGGGACGGCAGCAAGGACAGCCTCAACAGTTTGCCGTGAGCGGTGCTGCCTCGGGATGCGCCGGGCCAAAATGTTGGCGTTGCCTATCATCAGGTGAAAATATCAAGTTGACGGTGGCAGGTAAAGGACCCGACGCGAGGGCATTTTAACAACGCTCAGGGGTTTGTCGACGACCGTTTAGCCAAAAATGACGTCGAAAGTCGACGGACGAATGAACAGCAGCTTCAGGGAATGGCGAAGTCCGCGTCAGAGTCAGTGTCTGCAATGGGCTCGGGACTTGCCTAGACCGACTTAATCGAGCCCAAAACGGTCCTTCAAAACACGCAAACCCCATGTCCGCTACTGAGGAATTTCAGATCGATAGCTCTTGTAACAGCAGGGTCGTCGGTTCTGGCCTTTGAACTGCAAGCCGATGCGTAGTCGCATATGGCACTGGTGGAGACGTCGACGTCGCAGAGATGCACGTTCAACGGTTTCGCCACCGCCAAGGAGAGCCATTGCGTGGGGTTCGGCAGATGCGTGCTCAAAAGTTTAGCTAGGCAATCATCGCGGATTCAAGATGGCGAGAACGTGGTCTTTTCCCAGTCCGGTCCCAACGCGCCTCGGCCTTGTGAACGCCTTACCAGCCATAGCTGAACGTAGCGCCACTGCCATTGTCCCCGTCCTGCACCACGTCGGTTTCAGTATTTCGTCCATACTGGAAAATGCCATAGGCATTGTTGTTGCCGTTCTGCCGCAAGGTTGCGGAATGACCATTGCCCCGCTGTTGGATGAAGCCGACGTTGCTACGGCCAGCCTGAGCGATGCCAGCCGCATTACCCCGGCCCAGCTGCCGGATGTCAGCGTCTTTCAGGCCGCGGTAGAGCGAATAGACGTGTAGCCCGGTTGAGAAAAGTCCCGCATCCTCGGCATTGTCCGGCGCGAGGTTGAACGAGATCCATCCGCCGGCATAGGCTGGCGCAGACAAAGCTGCTTGCCCCAAGCTCCCGGCAAGAACAGCGACGGTAAGGATCTTAAACACGTTGCGGGTCATCCTGATCTCCATTTCCGGCTGCCTTGGCCGATGATCAACTTTCGCATCTTTCAGCTGAACCCAGTCGGAATTGCCCGTTCAGTTGTCATTCAGTCGTTTCGGCCTGTTCGAAAGCAAAAGGGCGTCAGAAACCGACGCCCTTTTAAAGAGATTTCCGGAGTGTAGAGGCCGATTAGTTGCCGCTGATCTGCTTCGTGCAGCTGAAACTCTTATCCCCGATCACGACATCCAGCGTGGCTTTGTATTCGGTTCCTTTAGAGGCAAGCGAGACGGAGCTGAGGACTGCCAAATGTCCCGAAACGGCATCAAAATCGCCACTCTGATTGATCGTGGAGCTTCCGCCGTCTCCCGCTTTTTCGACATGGAAGGTGTAAGTCCCGCCGACATGGCTGTCGGCGCGGACGAGCGCATCCAGTCTCACCAGACCTGGCCGAGGCGTTGCTTTGATTTCGCAAAGCTGCGCCCCGTCAGATTGGTTGGCAGTTGTCATGGCAGCAAAGGCGCCCACTGGAAGCAGGACCAGCGCGAGAATCGTTATCAGGCGGCGTGGATGTTTGATGCTATTTGGCATGGGTCATCCCCCTAATGGTCTGCATTTGCGGTGTTGGTCTCTTTCACGCCATCGCGTCCGTGCCTTACGGGCACGCCTGGACGAAGGCTGCGACATTGCCGTTGCCGCCCTGGCTGACATTGGCGTTGCAGCCATGGCCAACCTGAACGCCAGCCGCGATGTTGCCATTGCCGTCCTGAGTAAGGATGGTCGTGTGGTTCGAGCCAAACTGGCCGATGCCGGCTACGTTGCGGTCGCCGTTCTGATAGGTGGCGCCATAGTTGTCATTGCCTTCCTGGCCGACAGCCGAAAGGTTATGGCGACCATATTGATGGCCGACAATCCGGTTGTAGCCACCATTCTGGTAGGTTCTGATCCGGTTTCCGTATCCTTCCTGTGCCCCACCGGCGGAGTTCGACCAGCCATATTGTTCGATACGGACATCATTGGCCATGGCGGGGGCTGCGGCGGTAATGCCGACGAGAGCGACGAGTGCGGTTGCAATGATAGACGTGCGAATCATGACTATGTCTCCTCAGGCGGATAAGACCGCGGTTGAACGTCTTTCTTCTAGACGCTCCCTTCGGAACGGAAGCTGAAGGCATCATTCAGTCGGGGTTCATTCGCGGAGATCGGCGTCCCTCCCGAGGCCAGATCGCCCCATTCAAATTCAACACCTCTCGTCGAAGATTGCTATGCTCGCTCCCTCGAAAGATCGCTCAGCGTCTGTCGGGCTACGGCTGATACAACATGATGTGGAAGATGGCCGACGCCGTCGATCACTCTGATCGTGCCTCGGTCGCTTCTCCCGAAAGCGAGGAACGACAGTTCCTAGGCCTGACAACAGATCCGCCCCGTGTGGATCATCGCAAGCTTGTGTCTATCAAGTGCTGCGTCCGAGACCGGGACCCGAAAGAGCGACGCGTACTCTCGCGACGGCGGCATGTGGCCTTGATCTGAAAACGTCGTACCGGCTCGCCGGTTGGCAATCGTTTTCGCGGAGAAGTTACAATCATTCTCGGTCGGGCGATGCGCGAAAAGGAGGAAGGAAGATGATTAGCAGGTATCTCAGTGACCGTAACATCGCTCTTGATTCGGTCGACCTGGACATTTGTCAGCGCGCCTTCGAGGCCATTCTGCTAAAAAGGAATATTGCTCGAGAGAGCGAAGAAGGCGAGCAACTGGCGGCGATGATCATTGTATCATCGATAACGAGATCTGCGCGGCGATGAATTCAAGCTCCGAGATCAAAGGATGCCTCCGGTCGCTTACGCAGTAGCAGCTTGTGCATAGTCAAGGGGAAGGAGCCTTTCAGCAAAATCCGTTCAGTTTAAGGATCTTGTGCGCTTCGATCGATGCTCGAAGTTCGTCTTCGGACGTGCGGTCGCCCTGGTTGGCATCCGGATGGTGCATTTTGAGCCTTTCCTTATAGCGGCTTTTGATTTCCTCCGGCGTCGCATCCGGGGAGAGGCCAAGTGTCTCAAATGCCCTTGCTTCCAGCACTTTGAGCTTGCGGATCTGCAAATCGGCTTTTTGCGCCTGGCGTTGCGCTGCAGTTTTACGGGCATTCAATGCTTTTGCAGAACCGGAACGGACATTGCCGGGGATCGGAGGCTCGGAAGCCTGATTGACGCTGGTCCCCCAGGTCCGGCGGCCACCGGCGGCAGCTTCCCTCTGATAGCGGGCAATGTCCTTGTCAGATAGGTCCGTCGCGAAATTGTACCCCCTGTTATACTCCTTCACGTGCTCAAGACAGAAGAACAGATAGAGGCCCTCCGCATCTCGCCCGACCGGAGCGCGGTGCGCACCATTCTTCTCGCAACCGTCCCATTGGCATATGGGACCAGTGGATTCACCTTGCAAAGTAGGCTTTTTACGAGTCGACCTAAGGCCAACGAATATCTTCGAATCAACCGTCATGGCGCCTATATGGCCGCAGCGCTTCATTTCGGCAACAAATAGCCACCCGGCTGGCGACGGATTCCAGGGGATCTGCGGATATCCCAGTCGATTTAACAAACCACCTGCGGGGCAAATGACGCCATCACGGATCGGTGGTCCATTCCCATCGAGACCAGGCATTTGCAGCCTTGTCTCGTCACTGCGTCCGTCGATGCCGCCGAATTCTCCGTCACGCCGCTGAAAGATGGCGACAACTTCACCGGTTGCCTCGCTCAGAACACCGCGACAGGCGTCGGCTTTCTCGCCGTTGGCGGTAAGGTCCTGTTTGCCAACTCTTCGAAGTTCACTTTCGCCAAGGGCGATCAGGTGACCGGCTCCTGGTCGATCGATGGCGGCACGGCCACAGATTTCTCGTCGACTGCTGACACGGCAGCAACGGCAGCGATCGACGTCCCGAACACGACCGAGGCTGTTATGGCGCTGACCAGCGGCAAATCGCTGAGCCTGACTGCCAACGGCACCACTGCCGATTTCAGCCTCGCGGGCGGCGAAAAGGCCTTATGGGCCTGTCCGAATGTATGACCACAAAACATGAGCGACAATCGCAAGAAAACAGCACTCGTGACCGGCGCATCCTCCGGCATGGGCAAGGAAATCGCCAAGCGCCTCATCAGCGACGGCTTCAGGGTCTACGTGGCGGCTCGCAGCGCCGACAAGATGCGCGATCTGGTGAAAATCGGCGCGCGTGCCCTGCAGATGGATATTTCCGACGACAACGAGATCCAGGCCGCCGTCAGCACAATTCTGGCCGAGACCGGCGGCGTCGATGTCCTGGTCAACAATGCCGGTTTCGGACTTTATGGTCCGGTCGAAGACATTCCGCTGGACGAGGCCAGATACCAGTTTGAAGTCAACGTCTTCGGCCCGGCTCGTCTGACGCAGCTTTTGCTGCCTGCCATGCGCCAGAGAGGCTCCGGCACCATTGTCAACATCACGTCAATGGGCGGCAAAATCTATACGCTGCTTGGTGCCTGGTATCATGCCACCAAGCATGCGCTCGAAGGTTGGTCGGACAGTCTGCGGCTGGAACTGGCGCCCTTCGGCATCAATGTCGTCATCGTGGAGCCGGGTCTGATCGAGACCGGCTTCGGTGATGTCGTTGCCGACGGCCTGGTCAAGCGCTCGGGTGCGGGCGCCTATGCCAAGGTCTCGCAGGCCGTCGCCAAGACCACCAGGGAAACCTATGGGCATGGCCGCGGCACGAATCCGAAGGTGATCGCGGATGTCGTGTCGACGGCGGTGGCAGCCAAAAGACCGCGCACGCGCTTTGTTGCCGGCAAATACGCCAAGCCGATGATCGCTATCCGCAAATGGTTTGGCGACCGCATGTTCGATCGTATCATCATGAGCCAGATGCGATAGAGTTTCAGCAACAGAACTTGGCATCTCCCTATGAGCGTTTCTAGGAGCCTGACTCGGATGACGGCAATACCGGCAGACAAATGCAAGGTTCCTCTGGCGTTCTGGCGTGCGGTCGAAAGGATCGGCCTGCCGCCGTCTGCGGTCCTGCGTCAGGCCCGGCTTCCCGCCACGCTGCACCTGAGTGACAGCGGGATGGTGACGACGGCGCAGTATTTCGCCATATTCCGGGCGCTCGAGGAACTGGTGCCGGAGCCTGCCCTTGGGCTTCGATTGGTCCGCGAAGCCGACACTGCCGTCCATCCACCGTCCACGTTGGCCGCCTTTCATGCCAGGGATTATCGCGATGGTCTTTACCGTGTCGCGCGCTTCAAGCGGCTCTGCACCCCCGAGCAGTTGAGTTTCAGCGAGGAGAAAGGCGAAGTCTCGATCACCAGCGACTGGATCTACGCCAGCGAGCCGGAACCGGCTATCGCCACGGATGTCGCCTTTGCTTTCCTTGTTGAACTTGGCCGCCGCGGGACCGGGCAGCCGCTTGCGCCTCTTCGCGTCGAGTTCATGCGTGTAGGGCCGAAAAGCGATGTCTATCAAGCTTTCTTCGGATGCCCGATCAAATATGGTGCTTCCCGAAACAAACTTGTTCTGAAATCCTCCGATCTCGATCGTCCGTTTCCCGGGCACAACCCCGAGCTCCTGGAGATCCTGACACCCGCGCTTGCCGCGGCCATGGGCGAGTTGCAGGCCCGCAGCTCCATTGGGGACCAGGTCAAGGTCGTGCTGAAGCGAAGCCTGGCAAGCGGACGTCCCGAGCTGTCGCAGGTCGCCCATGACCTCAACATGAGCGAGCGAACCCTCCAGCGCCGCATCACCGATGAGGGCAAGACGTTCCGTGAGCTGCTGTCGGACGCGCGCCGTGAACTCGGACGCCAGCTCCTGTCCAATCCGACCACCGACATCGACGAGGTCGCATGTCTGTTGGGCTATCAGGACCGCAGTTCTTTCTATCGTGCGTTTCGCGACTGGGAGGGGCTGACACCGTTGCAATGGCGTGAATTGAACGGGCGCGACACTCCCGCAGCCCACGCCTTGCATTGATGCCGATCGGCGTGGACGCGCTCCATTCCCAGCGCCGAACCGCGAAACCAATCTTCCGTATCGAACAGAAGAAATCGTTTGGCGCCTCGCGCAATCCGATTGGCGCGGTCGGCGACTGCGTCGGCAGACCCTCGCTGGCACCAAGAAATGCCGGGGCAATCGAAGCAAGGCAATCAAATAAAGGAGATCAGAAATGTCTGGCAAAGTGTGGTTCATCACCGGCGACTCACGAGGGTTCGGTCGCATCTGGGCGGATGCTGCCCTCAACCGCGGTGACAAAGTCGCAGTGACGGCACGCTCGCTCGAAAGTGTCGCCCATCTCGCCGTTTGGCGGGGCGGTTCTGCCGCTCGCCCTTGATGTCACCGATGCCGATCAAGTTCGTCGCGTCGTGGAGCGAGCACATGGCCATTTCGGCAGACTGGATGTCATCCTGAACAATGCCGGCTATGCGCTGGTCGGTGCAGTCGAGGAAACAGCGGAAGCCGACATCAAGGCGGAATTTGAAACCAACTTCTTCGGCACGTTACGCGTGATCCAGGCTGATCCAGCATCTGCCGCAGTATTACGGCTGGCAATCTCGTGCTTCATGGCGAAGTCCATAAAACGACCGCTATAAAGCCCTGGCGTCGGATTGTCCGGACAGCCGAGAAATAGGGCAAAGCCCGAGTGGGCCAAAAGCCATCTTTGCTGTGACGCCATTATCGACGCTACACACGAGTTCTGATGGTAGATCCCTACAAGCTTATGTGAGCTTCGCAATATGACCGATAGAAAATTTTCGTTGCGATTAAGTTCTTTTGCCGTGAAGACCATGCATATTGCAATTCATTTTGTGTCAAAGGCCACTTAGCAGCATAGCAAAAGTTGCTGGCTTACTATTTGTACAGCAAAGAGGATTTGTGTCGCGATAATGTTCCGAAGCGTTAGTCGCTAGACAAAAACCAGCCGCGGCAACATTTCCGTCGTTGGCGGGGTGCATAATGATGAACAAATAGACTTTCGAGAGCAACGTTCAAATTTGGTATGATCGCAAACGCTGACAAAATTCATGCTTCGGCTGTGAATAGCCCAAAAATAGTCGGAAAATTGTTGGTTATCAGGCTTGCGCGCCGCGATATTAACTGTTTCAGACAATAAGTAAGGAGTCTCCTTTCAAAGGAAAGGTGTTTCGTCTATGGCTAATAGGCGAAGACGCTTCAATTATATTATATTAGCAAAGTATTGCTATATAGGAAGGGTATATTTTGGTTTATAGAAAACGATTGATTGGGGCGATCGGGATCTCGGTAGCCGTTAGTTCTCTATTGGGCGGTGCTGCTTGCGCTACGACATTGCAGCAGGCAATAGACAAGACAATGAAAACCAATCCGCAGATCATGGAGGCTGCGCAGAATCGAGAGGCAACCGAGTTCCAGTTGCGTCAGGCGAGGGGCCTTTATCTACCATCAATCGATCTGGAGTCGGGTTATGGTCGCCGTAGACTTTCGGACGTCACATCGGGAGCCCTGACGCGTAACACGGATTACCTCAATCCGGCCGACGTCAGCTTGACGATTACCCAGACGTTGTTTGACGGCGGCGACCGCAAGGCGCAGAAGGACAAGCAGGCGGCTCGTGTCGACAGCGCATCCTTTCGCGTTCAGCAGCGTTCGGAAGCCCTGGCGCTTGAAGTAACCCAGGATTATCTCGAATATATGCTGCAGACGGAAATCGTCGCTGCGGCGGAGAAGAACGTCGCCTTCCATAAGCAGATGGTGGGCAACATCGAGGATAGTATCAAGGGCGGCGCGCTTACCGACGCCGATCGCTATCAAGGTCGCGAGCGCATGCAAGCGGCCAATGCCCGCCTTCAGGAAGCCAAGCAGGAACTGGATGCCACGAAGATCCGCTACCTTCAGGTTGTAGGGGAGCCTATCAGCAATGCGCAGCGTCCCGCTTCCGTGGCCCGTTACCTGCCGAAGACGCTGGATGACGCTGTCTTCGTCGCCCAAAAGAACAATCCGCAGATTTCCTCGGGCAAAGCCGACGTCAATGCCGCTGACGCCGATGTGCGCGGTTCGAAGTCTGCCTTCCTGCCGAGGCTAGACCTCGTCGGCAGCGCCCGCATTGGTGATGATGTTGACGGCAACAAGGGCAACACCAGCGACGTCCAGGTCGGTGTCGTCGCCAAGTGGAACCTCTATCACGGCGGCATCGATACTGCCCATCAGCAGGAACTGGTCCGCCGCGCCGCCGAACAGCGCTATGCGCTGAGTGAGACATATCGCGAGGTTGATCAGTCCGTTCGTTCTGCTTGGAGCGAGCGTACCAATCAGGCCCAGCTCGCGCGGATCCTGGACGGGCAGGAAAAGACAAATGCCCAGCTCGTGACGTCCTATCGTGAGCAGTTCAAGGTCGGTCAGCGCTCCCTACTCGATCTGTTGGATGCCCAGAACACCCGCTTCAACACCGAGGTTTTGGCCAAGACGGCGGACGTCGCCTCGCTCTTCGCCGAATACAAGATCCTTGCCGCATCGGGCAGCTTGTTGTCGACGATGAAGCTGAAGCCGGTCGATCAGGCAACGCCTTATGCCCGTGATCAGTTCGCTGTTTCGTCGAACACGGCTGATCCCGGCTATACCAAATACGACTCGCATCAGAAGCCCGGCCTGCCGATGGATCTGCTCGAGCCGATTCGCTAATCGTCGCGATCCGGATTGGATAATACTCCATGTTGAACGTGGCACCTGAGGTGTCTGCGAGTGTACCGCTGCAGACTTTTAAATCGGCATTTAAATCGGTCGCTGCATTTTACGGGCGCCCGAGCTCCGATACAGTGCTATTTTCAGGTGTTCCGGACGAGGTTCTGGAGGCCATGGAGCAGGACGATGTCGAGCGGCTGTCGGAACGCGTCGGCCTGCAGGTGCTGAAGCACAAGGAGCGCGATTGCCGGCTGGGCAATTTCGACTGCCCCGCCATCGTCACCTTTGCCGGTGGCGGCGTGCTGCCATTGCTCGAAATGACCGAAAATGGCGCCTATGTCATCGACATCGTGTCAACCGGAGCGCCGCTCCGCTTGACGCGGGATGAGCTTGCCGCGCTAAATCCGCAGACCGCCTTTGCCTTTACGCTCTTCTATCAGAATGCTTCGGAAGAAGCGCGGGTCGGTCATGCGATGGAGATCGAGAAGCGTCACTGGCTGGCCACGACGCTGGTGCCCTACTGGCGCACCTATGCCCGCGTCATGCTGGCGGCGCTGTTTATCAACATCATCGCGCTGGCCTCACCGCTCTTCACCATGAACGTCTACGACCGCGTGCTGCCGAACAAGGCGTTC
Source organism: Rhizobium leucaenae USDA 9039 (assembly GCF_000426285.1). Classification (GTDB taxonomy): domain Bacteria; phylum Pseudomonadota; class Alphaproteobacteria; order Rhizobiales; family Rhizobiaceae; genus Rhizobium; species Rhizobium leucaenae. Next base: position 19,045 of record NZ_KE384517.1, read on the forward strand.
CCAACGCTCTGGGTGCTGACGATTGGCATTTCCCTGGCCTATCTCTTCGATTTCCTGCTGAAGACGGCCCGCGCGGCGCTGATCGACTATGCCGGCCGCAAGGCGGACCTGCGCCTCTCGCAACTGATCTTCGACAAAATCCTGAATTCGACGCTGGCCTCCCGCCCGATGTCGACAGGTGAATATGCCAACCGCGTAACGCAATATGAATTCGTGCGCGAATTCTTCACCTCGAACACGATCGGCGTGCTGATCGACAGCCTCTTCGTCATCATCTTCCTGATCGTCATCTACATGATCGCCGACTGGCTGGTGATTATTCCGGCCGTTGCCTTTGTTCTGTCTGTCGTGATTGGCCTCGTGGCCCAGGCGCAGATTGGCAAACGCATGGCGACTGCGACGAATGAAGCATCGCGTCGCCAGTCGATGCTGGTCGAGACGATTTCGACGATCGAGACATTGAAGAGCCTTCGAGCCGAGGCGACCATGCTGCGCCGCTGGCAGGAGCTGACGAAATATTCGAGCCGCACCAGCGAGGACATCAAGCACATCTCGACGAACGCCATCAACCTGACGATGCTGTTGCAACAGATGGTTAGCGTGTTCATCGTCGTGGCGGGCACCTATGAATTCGCCGATGGAAAAATTGCCATGGGCGCGATCGTCGCGACCGTCATGCTGGCGAGCCGTGCCGGCGCGCCTTTCGGCCAGATCGCCATGACACTGGCGCGCTTCCGCCAAGCCACCATGTCGCTGCGCATTCTCGATAAGATCATGGAACAGCCTGATGACCGGCCGTCGACTGTCGGCTTCGTCAACCGGCAGATCCGCAGCGGCGGGTTCAGCTTCCAGAACGTCTCTTTCCAATATCCGGGTTCCGACCAATCGGTCATCAATCAGCTATCCTTCACGGTCACGCCCGGCGAGAAGATCGGGATTATCGGCCGCATCGGCTCGGGCAAGACGACGCTCGGTCGGCTGCTTGACGGCCTTTTCCAGCCTGCCAGCGGTCGCGTGCTGATCGATGGCGTCGATATCCGGCAGTATCACATGGCCGAGGTGCGCGCAGCCGTGGCTGTCGCCGGTCAGTCGTCGGACCTGTTCTCAGGCACAGTGAAGGAAAACCTGCTGCTCGGCCGCGCCGACGCCAGCGACGAGGAGCTGCTGGCCGTCTCGCGCATGACCGGTGTCGAGGAATTCGTCGCCGTTCACCCACGCGGTTTCGACATGCCGGTCGGCGAGCGCGGCGCGAACCTTTCGAATGGCCAGAAGCAGGCGTTGACCATCGCTCGCCTACTCCTGACGCGGCCGAAGATCGTCTTCCTCGATGAGCCCTCGGGGGCAATGGATATGGCGAGCGAACGGAACCTGATCAACAGGCTGACGAATGCCTTCGGTCCGGAAACAACGCTGATGGTGGCGACCCATCGCCACAGCATGTTGGAGCTGGTTGACCGGCTGATCGTCATTGACAAGGGCCGCATCATTGCCGACGGACCGAAGCACGCCGTCATCGAGGCGATGCAGCGCAAGACGGTGTCATAATGCTTGCTCATCGTCGCAATATTCATGACAATCCTCCGTTTTTTGCCCGGCTGATCCTCGGCATCTGCGCCTTGATGATCGCCGCTTTCATCGCCTGGGCGGCCTTGGCCGACATCGACGAGATCGCACGGGGCGAGGGGAAGGTGATACCGGTATCGAAGACGCAGATCGTACAGTCGTCCGAGCCCGGCATCGTCCAGCAGATCAATGTCAATCTCGGCCAGGTCGTCCATAAGGGCGATCTTCTGGTCCAGCTCGACAATACCACGACACAATCGACGCTCGGCGAGTCGGTAGCCAAGGCCCGTGCTCTCGGTGCCAAAGTCGAGCGCCTTGCCTTGGAGGAGGCGGGCAACTACGACGCACAATTCGTCTGCCCTGCCGATATTATGGCCACGGCGAAGAACGTCTGCGACAACGAGGAAAAGCTCTTCGAGGCGGATCGTGCCGCCTATCAGAACAAGCTTGACGTTCTCGATCAGCGTTTGAAGCAGCATCAGAACGAGTTGGACGAGGCGCACGCCAATATAGACCGCCTGACGCAGAATATCGCCGGCGCCCAGAAGCAGTATGATCTTCTGAAGCCGCTCGGCGAAAAGAAGTTGGTCGCCGAAACTGAAGTGCTGAAGGTCCAGCGAGACTTGGTCGACCTGCAGGGACAGCTTAAAGTCTATGTCGAAAGTCTGGATCGCCTGCAGGCGGCCGTCAAGGAGGCGACCCTGCAGGTCACCGACCTCGGGCTGCAGTTGCGCCAGCAGGCATTGACCGACAAGGGGCAGGCACTGTCGGAGCTGTCCGTCGTCGACGAGACGATCCGCGGGGCATCCGACCGCGTCAAGCATACCGATATTCGTTCCCCGGTCGACGGCATCGTCAATACGCTGGAGGTGAATACGATCGGCGCCTATGTCGACGCCGGTAAGGTGATCGCCGGCGTCGTGCCGACGGCCGACAATCTGCTGATCGAGGCGAAGATTTCACCGCGCGACGTTGCCTTCGTGCGCGTCGGCCAGCCGGCGGTCATCAAGATCTCGGCCTACGATTTCTCGATCTTCGGCGCGCTGGACGGTACGGTCGTCAACGTCTCCGCCGACAGCCTTGTCGATAAGGACAAGAATGAGACCTATTACCTCGTGCGCATCAAGACCGACAAGTCGGACCTGGAGCGCGACGGCAAGCACTATCCGATCATCCCCGGCATGGTGGCTTCGGCCGAGATCATGACCGGCCGCAAAGCGATCCTCGCCTATCTGATGAAGCCGATCAACAAGGCGCGCTCCGAAGCGCTGACGGAACGGTGAGGGCGCCATGCGTAAAGTAGCTGGAAAGGACGAAGTCACGACGATGGCCCGCAGCGAAGCCTTGCCGTCTGTCGATGGCGACGAACTGGAACCACGTTTCCGCGCCGTGACTGGCGGCGGCGAGCGTCGCGGCATTCGCCTGGAGCGGATCTATTGGGACGGCCTCGGACGAATGTCCGAAGCTGGCGCCATCAGCATCGGCGACCTCGTTTACCACACAGCCGCCGACATGCCGGAAACCGGCAATCTCGCCTCTTTGCTGCGTGTGCTGAGCTTCAAATGGGCGCTGAGCCGTCTGGATGCCATCGAGGATGTCGCGTCGCTGACCAATCTCAATGCAGTCCTTCAGGCGTCGCCGACGCCGGCGGTGGTGTTGACGCAGGAGCGCGGGATCAAGCTCTTCAACGATGCCTTCCTGAAGATGCTGCGCCATCGCCTGCTGCTGATTGACGACGTCCAGCAAACGGCGCGTACCCTGCGCTTTTCCATCGATACCCAGGTCGAGGAAGTGCTCTCCGTTCTATCGGCCAATCGTGGCAAGACGCTGAACACCGGCTTCAAGATCGGTCTCGGTTCGCAATCGCTGACGGGCCAGATCAACCTGGCGCTGGCGCCGACGCATGAAGCGCCGATGCTGATCGGTTATATTTCCGTTTATTGAAAACGTCGCAACTTTCGTTATGCGCGGCCTTCGTCCTGAAGGTCGAAAAAGCGAGCCCGATCAGTGAATCTCGCCTTCGCCAGGGGCCACCTTGGCGATCGGCATTGCAGCGACGACCGCTTGCGCATTCGGATCGCGGGAGCCGTGCAGATAGCCGCGGCCGGCGACGATCGAATAGAGCGGCAGATATTCGGCAATACGCTTGTCGGACAAAACCTCATCGCGCATGTTGTCGAGGATGAGATTGTTGCCATTGACAGAGACCGACAGGACGGCGTGGTAGAAATGCCGTTGCTGGTCGAAGAGGACGACCAATGTCATGTGGTCGAGATCGAGGCCTGCCTTGTAGAGGGCGGCCATCTTCAATATTGCATAGTCCTCGCAATCGCCCTGCTGGTGTGACAAGGCCTCGCTCGGCTTCGCCCAGTGGTCCGCCACATGATAGGTATCCATGTCGCTGGCGTAGCGGATGGCATGGTTGACGGTGAAATTGATCGTGTTGATCTTGTCGCGGATCGAGGCGCCGGCAGTCTTTGTCTCGGCGGCCGCGACGGCGGCCGCGGCTGCGTCGCATCCGCCCGCGCCGCAATCGAGTGCTTTGCCGGACCGGATCTCGGCGAGCGGACCAGCGAACTTGTCGAGCGCCGCAAGATGCTTGAAGGGAATGGCGACGGTTCCAAACACCGAGTCGCCCATCGGGGCGTTGGTCGGCTGTGCGGGGTGTACCGGCTGGAGAGTGGCCGTATCGTTACTCGGAAGGCCGGCCGGCTCGGCGGCAAGGCTCTGGCTCAGCGCGGCAAGGTCGACGCCTCTTATCGCCTTCGCTGCGTTTGCTGCGGCCGGCGCAAAGAGATCGATGACAGTGTCGACCAGCGGATCCGAAAGCAGGTTGACTACGGGGCGGACGGCATCGCCGGTCGCCGCCAGGCAAATGGTCGGTGACGACAGACCAAAGGCAAGGGAAGTCGCAGCAAGTGCTGCAAGTATAATCTTATTTTTCTTGCGTTCCATTGGCGCTTATTTCTCCCTGGTTGAGAGAATAATGCGCGATACCTCTGAATATGGTGTTCGGAAGCGTAGGTAACCTAAGTATAAATTGAACGATCAAATAAGTATAAAATTCCACGGGGTTTGGTGGGAAACCGTTAAGGATGATGTCGCCGGGGGCATTAAAACGATCCGGCATGGTGCGGGAATCGATGACGCAACAGCAACAGCGCACTCCAACGCGCGCTGTTGCTGGATGCCTACCGGTCTGCTTCAGAACGACTGTGAGGGCTGCGTGGCGACCTTCAGCTTGCCGCCGTCGATCGTATTGATCACCATTTTGCGCTCCACCATGCCGGCGGCATTGAAGCGGAAAAGGCCCGTCGTGCCGCGGAAGCCGACCTTGTTCATCAGGTTGGCGGCGGTGATGGCTTGCGGCCCCTGGGAGCGGATGAGACCGGAGGCGATCGCCATGGCGTCGTAGCCATAGGCACCGGAGGTTGTCAGCGGGTGGTTGAAGTGACGTTGGTAACGCTCGGCAATGAGCCCGCTGCTTTGCGTATCGTCTGTCGCAACAAATGCTCCCCTCACAGCCGGCGTCGTATAGACCGATTGTGGCCACCTGTTGGTGCCCACGAGTGCCTGGCCGGGAATGGCGGCACTGCGCACGGCACTCCCTACCATACCGATTTCCGGCGTGCCGCCGAGAATGACCACGACTTCGGCCGATTGGATGAGCGGCCGGTTCTTGGTCAAGATATCCGCGGCCTGATCGCTTATGTTGTAACGGCCGAGGCCCATGAAAGTGTTGCCGCTGTTCCAGATGGCGTTGCTCAACCGGGTGCTATCGGCTTGAGAAAAATCCGCGGGTACGAGCGCCGACACCTTCTTGTGACCTCCGGGGCTGGCGGCCTTGACGCCCTCGGTGGCGCTGTCGATTTCGTCCGAGGCGAGGTTGAAGACATCGCCGCCGGTCGAGGCCATAGCACTTGCAAGATTAAGCAATGGCGGGCGCTGGGTGGGGGAAATGGCGGCGATGGCAGCGGTCTCGGCCGGCGGCAGATAGCTGACGATCAATGCGGCATTACGGCCCTTGGCTGCCGCGACCTGCGCCGCGACTCCGGCTAAACCCGGGCCGACATCCTTCACGCGTAGTCGAACCTGATTGTTGCCGAGCTCGCCAACACCAAGCACTCCCCCGTCACGCACGTCGCGAGCCGGACCTTCGTAGAGACCTGCCGCGCCCTTGCGCAGCAGCAGCGTGATTTCCGTGCCGCTTTCGCCGCCGTAGGTTTCCTCGATTGCTGTGGACGGCATTTTTATGTCGTCGTTCTTGCTGTTGCCGCTTAGGCCGACACCGTTCATCTGGCATCCGGCGAGGCTGGCGCAGAGGGTGAGTACGGCACCGCCTGTTGGCCGCCGACGCGGTCTGCGCCGCAGCCAATTGGTCAAAAGGCTCGACGAAAGGCTGATCGCAAACGGCACCACTCACTCCCCAATTCTCGAACGCAGGCTGCGACAGCCTATGGTGGCGCATTTGCACACGGCGGCCGGCGGAAAGTCAAGCGGTATACTTAAGGAGTTGTTTGGCTGTTGAGTTAACCATGGGTAAATATATCTGCGGTCGTGCATAACCGGCTATATCGGTGAGGTTAATGAAGTATTGCAATCATCCCGCTCTCGTAATTGATTGGCGCCACATTACGAGGCACCGGGAGTTAGACTTATGGAAGATTCGCGCATTTCGACGGTAGACCACGCAGCGGTTTCGAACGATTTCGCATCGGGCGACCGGAACGGGGGCCTTGCAGCCGATATCGGTGTGGATCAGCGGTTGCCATTGTCGCAAAATGCCGATGTTGCCGCGTTCGAAGTGGCGCAGGCCGCCGAGCAGCAGGCGAACGGCAAGACGGCGCGCGTCGCCGCCAACGACCCGCAAAACATCGACACCCATCAGCCGATCCAAATCGTGCCGGACAATGGCAACATCGTCCATCTGCCGGCGAACACCTCGATCGACGACATCCACGTCGAGGGCCGCAACCTTGTGCTTATCCAGGCCGACGGCACGCGCATCGTCATCATCAACGGTGCGCTGCACGTCCCGACCTTCCTAATCGGCGAAGTCACGCTGCCGCAGCAGGCGGTTGTCGCTGCTCTTCAGCAGCAGGGCATCAACGTCGCCGAAGGTCCCGACGGTTCGGTTCACGCCGGCAATAGCACCGATTCCGGCCACCAATTCACGGACAGCCAGGCTGGGAATCCCCGCACGCCGCTTAATCTGATTGGTCTCCTCGGTCCTGGCGACATAGGTGGCAACGGTAACGGCGGCAATCTGTCCGGCACCCAGACCCGGGTTCCCTTTATCCTTCAGCAGGCGACCGAAACAGCCTCGCTGATCGAACGCGGCACCAGCACCGGCGCCTTTCTCACGGAAAGTAGTACCGGCCGCTTCGGCTTCGGCGGCCACAATGCCGCGATCACCACCGTCACGCTTGTTGGCGAGGCAGAAATTACCGGTAGCGGCACTCAGCAGCTATCAGGGCTGACCTCCGGCGGCGTTCCGGTTGCCGTCACCCAGAACGGCCAGACCGTCACCGGTGTCGCTAACGGCGTCACTGTCTTCACGCTGGTATTCAACGCCTCGACCGGCGCGTACACCTTTACCCAGCTCGCCGCCCTCGACCATCCCCGCGGCGCCAATTCGGCCAGCGATGTGCTTGAACTGCAATTTCGGTACACGGTCTCCGACACGAGCGGCCATACCGTTTCGGCTGTCGCGACCGTCGATATTACGGACAGCGTGCCGGTTGCGGCCGTTGGTACGGCGGGTTCGGTTGCCGAAGCAGCTCTGTCTGCCGGCAACGCAGCCCTGACCCATGCGACCGGCGACGCGACCGCCACTGGTTCACTTAACATCTCCTGGGGCGCTGACGGCGGCAACACCGACAAGGGCGGCCTTGGCGACCGGTCAGTTGCCTTCACCAATGCCACAGTTTCGGCGACGGGTGAGGACAGCGGCGCACTGAGCTCGCATGGTCTTGCCGTTCACACGGTGCTGCTGGCCGATGGCACGCTGGTCGGTTACACCGGCGAGACTGCTCCAACGGCGACCTCTGCATCGAACATCGTCTTCTACGCCACGGTCTCGGATACCGACAACGGCCACTACAACTTCACGCTGGTTCAGTCGCTCGATGACGCCAAGGGCTCGGATGCCATCACGCTGACCTTCGGCTATACGGCAACCGATTCCGATGGCGACA
>NZ_KE384517.1:28264-33397 GCF_000426285.1 Rhizobium leucaenae USDA 9039
GGCCACTATAACTTCACGCTGGTGCAGTCGCTCGATGACGCCAAGGGCTCGGATGCCATCACCCTGACCTTCGGCTACACGGCAACCGATTCCGACGGCGATACCGCCGCGAACACCTTCACCATCACCGTTGCCGACGACAAGCCTATTGCTCAGACGATTGACAACACGGCTTCGCCGCTGAATGACGATGCGCAGATCGGCGGAAACCTGGATGCCAACGATGCCAACGCCCACAGCGTCTCGGGCGCTGCTGGCGCCCTGTTCAGCGCCGGCGCCGACGGTTCTGCAAGCGTCTCGATCGATCAGTCCAGCCTTCCAGCTCTGAAGACGATCTATGTCGATGCCAACGGATTTGCGCAGCAGGAAGACGTTACCTGGGGCAAGCCGACGGTTTCTGGCGGTGCGACGACCTGGGTTGCTTCCAGCGCCAATCACGAGACCGTCGCAACGCTGACCATCAGGGCCGATGGCTCCTACACGTTCAGCACCAGCGCGCCGCTCGTCCACCCGACCTCCGGCACGACGGAAGAAAGCTTGTCGCTGACCTTCGCCTTCACGGTGACCGATGGCGACAACGATACTTCGACCGGCTCGCTGACCTTGCATGTTGCGGATGACGTGCCGCTGGCAAACAGCGTCACCGTTAGCAGCGTGACGTTGAACGACGACGCACTGAAGGGCGGAAATCCCGACGCGGTAACCGATACCGACACGGTCAGCGGCGTGAGCGGCACGCTCTTTTCGGGCGGCGCTGATGGCGTCCATCAGGTGACGCTCGGAGCGACGACGGATTTCAGCGCCATCTATACTGGCAAGGACGGCTTTGCCCATGTCGAGTCGGTCGTTTGGGGCAGCCCGACGACGGCGGCGGCCGGCGAGACGATCTGGATCGCGACGGGCAAGGACAGCGGCCAGACGGTCGCGACCCTCACGATCGGCACGGATGGTTCCTACAGCTTCACGCTCAGTGCGCCGGTCGTCCATGCGGCCGCGGAAAATACGCAGGATCTGACCTTCAACTTCACCGTCACCGATGGTGACAGCGATACGGCCAGCGGCTCGCTGACGGTCACCGTCAAGGACGACGCGCCAATCGCCTATAAGGTCGATGCCACCTCGACGCTGCTCAACGACGATGCGCAAGCACATGGCAACCTGGATGGCGCCGCCGACGCGAAGACGATCAATGGCGACGCAGGGGCTCTGTTCTCCGCCGGTGCCGATGGTGTCAAGGGCGTGTCGATGGACAGCCTGCCGACGCTGAAGGCGATCTACGTCGACAGCCACGGCATCGGCCATCAGGAAGCCGTGTCCTGGACGTCGTCTGCAGCGAACGGTGTGACGACCTGGACGGCAACCGGTGCCTCCAGCCATGCTACCGTTGCGGTTCTGACGATCAATTCGGACGGTTCCTACAGCTTCACCGCGGATGCGCCGCTTGTTCATTCGACGTCATCGACGACCGAAGACAGCCTGACGCTGAATTTCGGCTTCACTGTCACGGATGGCGACGGCGATACAGCGAAGGGCTCGCTGGCGATTGCCATCACGGACGACGTCCCGGTTGCGTCCGGCACGACCGTTGCGGTCAGGGCTGACGAAGGCGACATTTACAATCTCCTGTCGCATGGCAACAGCGCGCTCGATGGCACGCATGACGGATCGTCCTCACAGCCCGCACTGTTCGGTTTCGGCTTTGCGGCCACGGTATCCGGCTCCGTCGCGTCCACCGTTTCCTTCGGTGCTGATGGCGCAGCAGTCGGTGGCGGCTTCAGCTTCACCGCCAATGCGGCGTCGACGCTTAGCGCTCTGCATCTGACTTCGGGTGGCGAAGCGCTCTCCTATGCCGTCGTCAACAACGTGATCATCGGCTATGTCGATAATGACCACCACAGCGGCTACAATCCGCTCCTCGACCGCCCTGTCCTGTCATTGTCGCTGTCTAGCAACGGCAGCTTCACCTTCCAGCAGTACGATCAACTCGACAACGTCGCTGGTCCCGGCAACGACCTGCGCTCAGGCAATGGCTCGATCTCGGCCATCGACTTCGGTTCCGTCATCCAGGCAACTGACGGCGACGGCGACAGCGTGACGCTGACCGGCGCTTTGAAAGTCACGATCGTCGATGACGCGCCGAAGGTCGATCTGGCCCTCACTGGCTCGATCACGATCGACGAGAGCGGCCGCGGCGACAACGACGTCAACGCCAGCAATGCGGTCAAGAGCCTGTTTGCCGGCATCACCGGCGGCACCGATCCCGATATGTCGACGGTCTACGCTCAGCACAACGTCGTCTCGCCATCGGTCTCGATGGGCGCCGACGATGCGTCGGGTACGACGAGCAGCCTGACGCTTCATATCGACAATGCCGACTCCGGCTTGCAGACGACTGCTGGTCAGGCGATCACGCTCTCGCAGCTTGCCGACGGCACGGTTGTCGGCAAGATCGCCGACGGCGAGATCGCCTTTGCGATCCGCCTCGACAACAGCGGCAAGGTCAGCATCGCCCAGTACATGTCGCTCGCCAACCCGAACACGTCGAAGTCGGACGGCGATACGGTCGATCTCACCGGCAAGCTCTCGGCGGTGCTGAGCGCGACCGATAGCGACGGCGACACCGTCGCCAAGTCCGTTTCCATCGGCAGCAGCATTCGTTTCGATGATGACGGCCCGTCGATCGGCGGTGCCATATCGACGAAGACGCTTGCCGAGCATGACCTTCTGACGAATTCAGGTTCGCTGTCGCCCTCCGGCATCAGCACTGGCACGGTTGCGCTCAATCTCGCCTTCGGCGCTGACGGCCCGGCCGCCCATGCTGCTACCTTCGTAGCGGGTTCGAATGGCAGCTATTTCTCCGCAAGCTACGGCAATAACCAGACGCTTGATGCGACCAAGCTCAGCTCTGGTGGCCATGCTCTGTCCTATTCGCTCAGCGGCGGCGGCATGACGCTCATTGCCTACACCGGCAGCAATGCCGCCGACCAGTCGAGCTGGGTCTTCAAGGTTGTCCTGTCCCAGGACAGCGGCCACGCTAGCGGCGCCTACAACTTCACGCTTTACAAGTCGCTCGACGACGTCAACGGTCAAGCCAACCTCTCGGATATCAAGCTGACCTTCCAGGTTGCCGGGCATGACGGCGACGGCGACACCACGAGCAGCATGCAGAGCTTCTCGGTCGATGTGATCGACGACGTGCCGACGCTGGTTGATCATGCCTCGGTTTCCGCGGCCGTCTCGGAAACGGCGATCAATGCTCCCGTGGTGACGACTGGATCTTACACCGTCGATTTCGACACGGTGAACCCTTCGGTTGCCAAACTGACGGTGACCGAAGGCAGCGTCAGCGGCGGTGAGGTAGGCTCTTCGTCCAAGGGTGGTGATATCGTGCTCGTTTCCAACACGGGAACGACCTTTGTCGTGACACAGATGGATATCGGTGTGTTTGACCACAAAGGCCCGTCGTCCAAGACGGTCACGATCATCGGCACCGATGCGCAAGGTCATACGTATTCGGTGACGACTACCGGTACGACCTTTTCGGCTGCCGGCACTGCCCTCGAAGGCAAACAACTGACGTCGCTCGAGATCGATCCGCATGACAACTCGCTAACGGTCACGGTCGACAACATCCATGTCACCGACACGACGACGACGCCCACCCATGATCCGGCCGAGACGACGGTAGATCTGACCTCGCTGGTTCACGCCAGCGCCGACAGCCCGTTGACCTGGTCGGTGAATACGGTTGCCGCTGGAACGTCTTCCGGTAACCTGACGGGCGGTACCGGGCTGACCTACAACGGCACGGCCATCACGCTCGCCAGCACGGATGGACACACGATCACCGGCTCGGCCGGAGGCGTCACGGTCTTCACGTTGGCTGTCGATCCTGCGAGCGGTCACGCCACATTCGACCTTTACCATGCGATCGACGGCGGCAAAACGCTGCCGCTCGACTTCTCGAAATACGTTACGGCGACGGATTTCGATGGCGATGCCGTTACCTTGGGCAGCGGCTCCGTCACCATCGTCGTGCAGTCGGCCACGGACAGCCTTCCGACAATCTCTTCAGCCGGCCTGGCATCAAGCGTCAGCGAAAGCGGCTTGCCGGGTGGTACGGGGACGGCTGGCGTCGCCAATGTCCATTCGGGTAGCATCGCAATCACTGCAGGCGATGCACCTTCGACGGTGACAATCGCAGGCCATACGTTCAACGTCGGCGCCACAATCGCCAATGGCGATACCAATGCCACCATCCAGGGCGTCTACGGAACGCTGCATATCCTCAGCGTCACCACGACAGCCATCAACTACACCTATACGCTGACGAGCACCACGAGCGGGGCGAGCAACCATGACTCCTTCGCCGTCAGGGTCAGCGACGCGCCGATTGATGGTGAAAGCCAGACTGCAACCCTGACCTTCAACATCGCCGATGATAAGCCGATCGCGAGCACCATTCTGGTCGGATCGATGCATGAGAACGACAATGCAACCTTTACGCTCTCTGCCGGCACCATTGCTTTCGGCGCCGATGGAGCAGCCCCAGGCGGTGCGATCCATGTCGATAGCGTCAGCGCCGCCGGAGATCTCGCCGGCTTGACGCTGAGCACATCGATGGTTTCGATCGATGCAGGCCATGTCGTCGTCACGCCGGGCACCGCATTCGATGCTCTGTCGCTTGGCCACACATCGATCCTCTCGGTGGGATATACGGTGACAGACGGCGACGGCAGCAAAACCAGCGGCACCTTCAGCATCCAGGTCATTGGCACGAACGACGCACCGACGATTTCGCTCGTCGGCGGCGATAGCGCCAGCGGTGGGGTGACCGAGGCCGGTATCGGCGTTGCCGACGACAGCGCTCACAATACGGTTTCCGGCCATCTGACCGGGGCTGATGTCGATAGCCCGTCGCTGACGTGGTCGGTCGTCGCTGGCAGCGGCCAGACGGCCAATCCGGGCGGATCGGTCACCGGCGCTTACGGCACGCTGAGCGTCAGCGCGGATGGCACCTGGACCTATGCGCTGGATCAGTCGAAGGCCGATCCGCTGAACGCCTCGGATCATCCGCAAGAAAGCTTCACGGTTCAGGTGAGCGACGGCCAGGGCGGTATCACCACCCAGACG
>NZ_AUFB01000044.1 GCF_000426285.1 Rhizobium leucaenae USDA 9039
GGCCTCAATGTGCTGCAGGGCCTGCGTCTTGCCGGCGCCGACATGATCATCGGTGTCGACATCAACCCGGACCGCAAGGCCTGGGGTGAGAAGTTCGGCATGACCCACTTCGTCAATCCGAAGGAGGTCGGCGATGACATCGTTCCCTATCTCGTCAATATGACGAAGCGGCACGGCGATCTGATCGGCGGGGCCGACTACACCTTCGACTGCACCGGCAACACCAAGGTCATGCGCCAGGCGCTCGAGGCCTCGCACCGCGGCTGGGGCAAGTCTGTTATCATCGGGGTGGCCGGCGCTGGCCAGGAGATCTCGACGCGTCCCTTCCAGCTCGTCACCGGCCGCAACTGGATGGGCACGGCCTTCGGTGGCGCCCGGGGCCGCACGGATGTGCCGAAGATCGTCGACTGGTATATGGAGGGCAAGATCCAGATCGATCCGATGATCACTCACACCATGCCGCTCGAAGACATCAACAAGGGCTTCGAACTCATGCATAAGGGCGAGTCGATCCGCGGCGTGGTGGTCTACTAGCGCCATGAAGACGATCTCGACCGAAAAGTCGTTCGGTGGCGTTCAAGGCGTGTACTCTCACGTTTCAGAGGCTTGCGGATGCGATATGACGTTCGCCGTGTTCGTGCCGCCGCAAGCCTCGGAGCGGAAGCTGCCAGTCCTCTGGTATCTGTCCGGCCTCACGTGCACCCACGCAAACGTCATGGAGAAGGGGGAATATCGACGTCTTGCCGCAGAGCTTGGCGTCATCGTGGTGTGCCCCGACACCAGCCCGCGCGGCGATAACATTCCCGATGAACCGGACAATTGACAGTTCGGAAAGGGGGCGGGTTTCTACGTGGACGCCACCGAGCCACCATTCTCCGCGAACTATCGCATGTATAGCTACATCGCGGACGAGCTGCCTGAACTCGTTGCGCCGAGTTCCCTGCCGACATGACGCGTCAGGGGATTTTTGGTCATTCGATGGGCGGCCATGGCGCAATCACGATCGCCCTGAAGAATTCCGGACGGTTCCGAAGCTGCTCGGCGTTCGCTCCCATCTGCCACCCGAGCGTAGCAGGTTGGTCGAGGCCAGCATTCGAGAAGTATCTTGGTGTCGACGAGGCCACTTGGCGATCGTACGACTCTTGCGCCCTCATCGAGGACGGCCGGCGCCTTCCGGAACTCTTTGTAGATCAGGGAAGCGCCGACGCATTCCTCGCGGACGGATTGAGACCCGCCGAGCTCAAGAACGCCTGCGAGGCGGCCGGCATAAAACTTACGTTGAGAATGCAGGAGGGATACGGCCATTCCTACTTCTTCATTTCGACGTTCATGGATGACCACCTTCGCTGGCATGCGGAAAGACGGGCGAAGTAGGGGCATTAGGTCGGTCGGAGCATTCCGCTCCGGCCCAGCAGGGAGGGAAAACACCCCATAAGTAGCATCAATATCCACCCCGTCGTGGATTCCGGTTACCGGGCGACGGACGCCAGCTTTTCGGGCGGTACGCTCGTCTGCAATTGCGCAAGCAACCCGGTGAAGGTGAAGGTCAGCGGCGATATCGCTCACAATCACGCCTGCGGCTGCACGAAGTGCTGGAAGCCTGCCGGCGCGAATTTCTCGGTCGTGGCAGTCGCTCCGACGGACAAGATCGAAGTTCTTGAAAACGGCAACAAGCTCGCGGTGGTCGATCCGGCCGCCCTGATCCAGCGCCATGCCTGCAAGGAATGCGGGGTCCACATGCACGGGCCGGTCGAGCGAGAGCATCCGTTCCAGGGCTTGTCGTTCATCCATCCCGAGCGCTTTGAAGGCAAGGGTTGGGCACAGCCCGGCTTTGCGGCCTTTGTCTCCTCGATCATCGAGAGCGGTTTTGATCCTTCGAAGATCGACGAGGTCAGGTCGAAGCTGAGGTCGTCCGAGCTGGAGGCCTATGATTGCCTCTCGCCCGGCCTGATGGACTACATCGCGACGTGGACCGCCAAGAAGAGTGGCGCGATGGAGAACGCGATCACGATCGAGAACACCGGGCGAATCCGCGCCAAGCTGGTAGCCGAGGCCGCAAACGGTCCGGTATCCTTCCAAGCCGAGAAGGAGTTATTGGAGAAGGGCGTGATCATCCTCCCGGATCTTTTCGTGAACGCCGGCGGGGTCATCGTCAGCTATTTCGAATGGGTGAAAAACCTGACTCATATCCCATTCGGCCTGATGGAGCGCCGACGTCGCGAAAGGCGAAACGCGCAGATCACCAGCGCGATGGAGTCCATGACTGGCAAGGACTTCCCGGAACACATGAGGGACGAGTTCCTCGAAGGAGGCAGCGAGATCGATCTGGTTCGATCGGGTTTGGACGACGTGATGCGCGGAGCGTATCATCGTATGGCCACCGTGCTCAGCGAACACCCGGAGATCAGAGATTTCCGAACGGCTGCGTATTACGTTGCCCTCAAGGAGATTGGCGACGCTTACAAGGCAATCGGGATTTAACGGTGCAAGTCGGCGGAATTCCGAATAGGGAAAAAAGAGACCTATATGAGCCCTTCAGTGACAGAGAGAAAACCAGGAGCAAGTCATGTGCCGGAACATAAAACCTCTTTTTAATTTCGATCCACCGGCGACGGACGAGGAGATTCATGACGCCGCGCTCCAGTTCGTGCGGAAGGTGAGCGGAACGGCGAAACCGTCGAAACGCAATGAGGCCGCGTTCGAGCGTGCCGTCCGTTCGATCGCGAACTGCGCGCGCGAACTGCTCGATTCGTTGGAGACTTCGCAGCCTCCTCGCGACCGTGAGGAAGTAGCGGCAAAGGCGCGCGCGCGAACAGCAACCCGGTTCGCGTAGACGCGCGGCCAGAAAGCCGGCATCGAAGGTGGAAGGTCTGCTCGCTTTTACACGTGGTGGCCACATGGCAGTCCAGGTCCGCAACTTGGCTGCACCGGGACGCGCTCAAGGAGCGGCAATGAAGAGGCTCGCACATTTTTGCTCGTCGCCGCAACTGCTGAGCCTGGAACCCTAGCTCCGGGTAATTTCCTCCATCCAGGTTAGAGTTTGGAACACAGTCGATAGGCGTCCTGGATCGAGGCATAGATGTCTCTGCTGGCGATGGCGTCGCCAATTCGGTGAAGCTCAAAATGTGCTTTCGCCTCTGTCGGGAGAACGTCCATTGTCGTGTCGCCAAGCAGAAGCGCGATGTCGGTCACGCCCTGATTTGCCGATTTGGGCTTGAGATCTTGGTAGACATCCTCGGCTGGAACGGTGCCGTTTTCGATGATGACCTGATCCGTGGCGATCTCTGTTTCAGCTTGAGTGAATTCGTTGCGGAACACCGCGATCAGTTTGCCCGCTGTCCGATAAACCCTCACAAGTCTGATATCGACCAGGGATCGAACGCCGCGTTCGGCGATGCGCTTGCGGAAGCCGACCTTATCGGGATAGGGCGTTTCGATTGCCAACGCGTCGTCTGGCGTCGCAACGCAGACGGACGCGCCCTCAGAGGCAAGCTGAATCCCACACGAGAGTGCCGCCTGACGGCCCGTTCCATCATAGACGAGGATGTCGGCCTTGGCGGCAACCGAGCCGCCAAGCACATCCCAGACGCTGTCGCAAAGTTCGGCGCCCTCGAGCCATTCCATATCGGGAATGCCGCCTGTCGCGATCACCGCGATGTCGGGCCGTTCCGCCAATACCATCTCCGCGTTTGCGTAGGCATTGCAACGGACGTCGACACCGAGATGTTCGAGTTCACGAACGCGCCAGTCAACAATGCCCAGCAGATCTTTTCGGTCGGATGCTCTTGTTGCAATCAGGATCTGTCCGCCCAATCTCGAACCCGCTTCGAAAAGCACGACGTCGTGGCCGCGTTCGGCGGATACTCGTGCAGCTTCCATCCCCGCGGGACCACCGCCGACAACGACCACGCGCTTCCGCGTGGTTGCGCGATCAATATGATGGTTTAAGCGTGTTTCGCGTCCGCTTGCCGGATTGTGGATGCAATGAACCTTCTTATAGAGACAGTAAGACGCTCCGACACAGGGGCGAATGCGATCTTCTTCACCGTTGATGATCTTGTTGACGATGTACGGATCGGCCATGTGGGCGCGCGTCATACCGATGAGATCGACGATGTCGTCACGAATGGCGTGGCGCGCCGTGGCCACATCCCTGACGGCGGCGGCGTGGATCAAGGGAAGCCTGGTCGCACGCCTGAACTTCGCAACATGCTCCAGAAACGGTGCGCTCTTCTGGAAGAGCCCCGGCATATTGGTTTCGGTCAGGGCCAAATCGGTATCCATGCTGCCATAGATGCAGTTGAAGTAGTCCAGAAAGCCTTCGCGTTCGAAAAGCGACGCTTGTTCGAGGCAGTCTTCAAAGTCCGATCCACCCTCTGTCCCTTCATCGATCACAAACCGGATTCCAACCAGGAAATCGTCGCCGACGGCCTTGCGGATCGCCTCGTGCACCATCAGGCCAAACCGGGCCCGGTTGGCGACCGAACCGCCGTAGGCATCGTTCCGCTTGTTGGTGAGCGGCGACAGAAATTGTCCGATGAGATGACCTCCGGTCACCGTTTCGACACCGTCAAGCCCACCTTCGAGACATCTCTTCGCGGCATCGGCGTAGTCCCGGACAATGCGTCTTATATCCGCATCATCCATTTCCTTCGGAAAGTTGCGGTTGCGTATCTCGCGAACCCGGGAAGGGGCGAGCGCCGGCAGCCAATTGCCGCCATAGCCGGTCGCTCGTCTGCCGAGATGCGAGACTTGCGACACGACGACCGCTCCCTGTGCATGCACGCGGTCCGCCAGGTTCTGCAGGTGAGCGATGATACGATCACTGGTGAGATCCAATTGCCCGCCGCCCCAGCTCGAATCCAGCGAGGTCATCGCCGATCCGCCGATCATCGTCATCGCGAGGCCGCCGCGCGCTTTCTCCTCATGATAGCGGATGTATTTCTCCAACGGCAGTCCGCCTTCATCGAGCATTGATGCATGGCTGGTGCTGACCACCCGGTTTCGCAACTCTAGCCGTTTGATGCGAAAGGGCTGAAGGAGAGGGTCGGCGCCCCCGGCCTCCATATTGTCATGCGCGAAGACAGAGCTCTGGTCCAAGAAAGTATCTCTTGCTGTGGTTGATCCGCTTTCCGGATGATTTCAAATATTCGCAAGGCCGTGAATGTTGAAAATAATTAGTGGGGGTATACGCTGGGCGTATGTCGACAATCTCGCGTCTAGTTCCTTCCGCCAGAGGCCTGTTCGTATTCGAGGCCGCAGCCAGAAATCGCAGCTTGACCGCTACTGCGGGTGAATTCAACGTCACCCAGCCCTCGATCAGCCGTAGCATCGCCCAACTCGAACGGGAATTGGGTATTCGGCTCTTCGACCGCAGCCCGAAAGGCTTGGAACTGACGGATCAAGGCAGGTCGCTTTATGCTGCCGTACGCGAGGGTCTTGGTACCATTGGCGCTGCAATCACGGCGATTCAGGAGCAGGAGAAAGTTTCAAAGACGGTAGTTACCCTATCGCTCTCAAGCTCTTTCGCAGCACATTGGCTCGTGCCGAGGCTTGGTGCGTTCAAGGCGCGGTTTCCCGATGTCGATCTCAGATTCGATCTCATTTCCGGCATCATGCGGGGAGTGCCTGATAATATTGATTTGGCGACGCGCATCATCAGCGACGATGACCCCCATTATTATTGGTGGGATTTCGCACCGGAAGTGATCGTTCCCGTGTGCAGCCCGGGCTATCTTGAGGCGCATGGCAAGCTGAACCATGAAGGCAATGGGCACGGGCATGTCTTCCTCCACCTGACCGACCATGATCTCAGGGAATGGGGTCGGGTTTGGGGAAGCGTTGCCAACCGGACCACGATGAAAGGAAGCTGGCACGAGTTTTCGGACTATGCTGTGATCTTGGAGGCGGCGATCAGGGGCGAGGGGATTGCCCTCGGCTGGATCAGCGTCATATCGACTGCTTTGTTGAACGGCACTTTGTTGCCTGCCTCCGACCGGCTCTTCAAAACCGGCCGCTACCATCGCTTGATCGCCCCGCGTTCCAGATCGCTTCGCCCCATCGTCGCAGAAATCAGCGAATGGTTGGCGTTGCAGATGGCCAAAGAACTGGAACAACTGACCGATCTTCTAACGTTCGAGGACGGGCAGCAACAGGCAGGTCGCTGATCGGGAGAAGGCTTGAGTGGCGCCTGGTGATGACAACTGCAGAATGCGCTTGAATATTCAGGCAATCGTTACCTTACGCTTCTATAAAGTCAGAACGGGCAGCTTCAGATTTACTGCTGAACGTGACACGCGGTTTGTGAGGCACCATGATCTGTCGGCGCAGTTTGACCTTTGTCGGTATCTATCTCGCAGTCTTGTCTACATCTCTGTTCTTTTCGACATACCCTTCGAGCGCGTCGGTCCTGCTTGAGGACCAAACCTGGACTGAACTGCGCGATCTTATTCGATCTGGAACAACGACAATCATTGTGCCGATCGGGGGCGTCGAACAAAGCGGTCCCGCTATGGCGCTCGGCAAGCACGATGTACGAGTGAAATATCTCGCTGGAAAGATAGCCGAGCGGCTCGGCAACGCGCTGGTTGCGCCTGTGGTATCGTATGTCCCCGAAGGTTCGATCGATCCGCCGACCGGACACATGAAGTTTCCGGGCACGATTTCGATCAGCGACAAGATTTTTGAACAGTTGCTCGAATCCGCAGCCCGCAGCTTTAAACTGCACGGCTTCACGACCATTGTCTTGATCGGCGATCACGGCGGCTATCAAGCCGACGAGCGTTTGGTAGCCGATCGCCTGAACCGAGAATGGGTCAATAGGCGAGTGAGAGTATTCGCGGCGCTTGAATATTACAAAATCACCCAAGGCGCCTATGTCGAGAAGCTTTTGTCCGCGGGTGCAAAGAGTAATGAAATCGGCACGCACGCGGGCTTAGCCGATACATCGCTCATGCTTGCCATCGATCCATCAATGGTCCGCACGGATCGCATCCACGCGGCTCCGAAGCTTGGTGCGGCCGACGGCGTCTACGGTGGCGATCCGGCGCGATCATCCGCCGAACTTGGCCAAATCGGTGTGGATATGATCGTCAATGGGACGACCGATGCGATCCGCCAGTTCATCGCAAATCAGCGGCGGCCGCAATGACGAGAGGACACAATCGTTTCAAGGCAATATCCGCTTTCGTCTTATGTATTGTTGCGCTGCAAGCGGCCTCAGCTTCAGCCGACCCCTGCGCGGAGGCGTGCAGTGAGCAGGCGACGCCGCAGGGAACTGTCAACATCTATAGGGACATAACGTCAGACCACATGTCGCCGGCGACAACAGGTGCGCTGCCACGCGTCTATGTCCCCAATCACGGGTCCGACAGCGTATCGGTCATCGACAGCGGGACGCTAAAGGAAGTCGACAGATTTCAAGTGGGACGGCATCCGCAGCATATCGTGCCGTCCTGGGATATGAAGACGCTTTGGGTGGCCAACGACGCCGGTCTGACAAGCAAGGGCAGCCTCACTCCCATTGACCCGAAGACGGGAAAACCCGGTAAGACAATTCCGGTAGACGATCCCTACAACATGTATTTCATGCCGGATGGCAGTTCAGCGATCATTGTCAATGAAGCATACAGGCGGCTTGAGCTTCGCGACCCACAGACGATGGCGATTCAATCGCTTATTCCAACGCCTACCTGTCATGGCATCAACCATGCGGATTTTGCTGCCGACAATTCCTATGCGATCTTTACTTGCGAGTTTGCCGGAGGCGGCCTCGTGAAAGTAGATTTGTCGGCCAGAAAAGTCGTCGGCAATCTCACCCTGTCCAAAAAAGGGATGCCGCAGGACATCAGGCTTTCACCGGACGGCAAGGTTTTTTACGTCGCCGACATGATGAATGACGGCGTCTTCCTGATTGACGGCAGCAGCTTAAGCGAGATCGGTTTCATTCCGACCGGCCTGGGGAGCCATGGACTTACCGTCAGCCGCGACGGAACTCAGCTCTTTGTCGCAAACCGCGGCTCGCACAATATGAAACGAGCAGGTCCACACGGTCCAGGCAGCGTAACCGTGATCGATTTCGCAACCCGTTCGGTTGTCGCCCAATGGCCGGTACCTGGCGGTGGCAGTCCCGATATGGGAAATGTCAGCGCTGACGGCAAACAATTGTGGCTATCTGGTCGCTTCGACAGCGAGGTCTATATGTTCGACACCACCTCCGGGGCGGTGAGAAAGGTTCGAGTGGGCGTCGAGCCGCACGGCCTGACCGTTTGGCCACAACCTGGCAGGTATTCGCAAGGCCATACCGGCAATATGCGTTAGTTTGGATGGAAATACGTCTGCAGTAGTGTTCCGGGCTATTGCCATTCTTTCAAGCAGACTGCTGAAAAACCGCCAGCGTTTTGTTGGCGATGATCCCTATTGCGAGGCCGCGGGCGGGGCTGCGAGGCGTGGGTGACTGCAGTATAACGTCTTCCTCTAACGGCAGCGAAGATGATCATCCGCCATCCTGTTCCGATCGGTCGCGGACAGGCAAGTCGGGCGAGGTGATGAGCCGGCCGAATGGAGGACGATCAAGCCCATTGCAGGCATGTCGTTACTCCCTTTGGCCACGACCCGATCCGGTTTGTCGAATTGCGCCGAAGGGTGGGCGGAATTAAAACTTACGTATGAAGAAGCTCCGGATCACCTTGGCTGAGATGCTCCTCATAATGGTCGGTTTGCTGGCCATTATGGCGCTCGCCATGGGCGTTCCGGATGTCCCCTCGGGAACGAGCCACCTTGAGCTGTACCAGATAACGGCGACATCGGCCTCGCTGGATAATTCGCAAGAGTGTGACCAGGCTGACCACAGCGACGCAAGCAACCAGACGCACCAGTCGAAACATCATCGCAAATGCTGCCACACCGCGACCTGCCCTGTCTTCGCGATCATCACTTCACAGCAACAGCTCACAGGTCCTGAGATCGTGCGGACATTCTTCGCATGGTATTGGCCGCCATTGTCTCCTCCCGATCCTCGGGGCTTTCACCGTCCTCCGAAGCGTCTTGCGTAGATCCGCCAGGCGTCTTTGCGCTCGGTAGGACAAGTCGTTCCTTCCGGCACGCGTGAAGCTCGAAGCCAGCCGACACGTACGACCAAGCCACCGAAATTGGCCGACGTCTCCCGACATGGGTTTAGGCGAGCTTCAAACGCTTCTTTTATGACAGCGCAGGTCAGCCCGGCGGTTGGCGAGTTGTTTCCAATTCTATTCGAGTCCTTGTTGCCTGCCCGATCTCCGCAGGAGCCGGCGGCATGTTCGAAGGAGTTTTCGATGTCGACCACTACGACTGATATCAGCAGCCTCCGTCAGGTTCCCCGTCGCCTTTGTCGCGCATTCTGGGAGTCGATTCCACGGTCCATACGGCGAACGCCGCTTATGTTCCGCACCGGACGATACATCTACCGTACGTTCACAAGGAACACCGCACGGGTTCAATCCCACTACACCCATTTCATGCGCAACCCGCCGCTGCTGTCGGTGATTGGAACGCTCGCGTCCGGATATCCGCGCAACGGCGTTGTCAAGGTCGCGTCGATCGGCTGCAGCACGGGGGCCGAACTGTATTCGGTCCTCTATGCGATCAAACGGGCCCGGAGCGATCTGCACGTCATTGCGCGCGGCGCGGACATATCAGGCACGGTCGTGGAGGTTGCGAGGCGGGGCGTCTATTATCCGGATGTCCCGGCCGCTGAAGGAAGCCTATATGCCCCGGGAAGGGCGGAAGTCGCAAGCGCCGACGTACCGTCGCTCGCTGAGATCTTACAGCCTCTTCCGAATGGCTCGCTGCGGGTGAAAGAGTGGCTCAGACAGGACATCACCTGGCTCACGGCTGACGCGACCGACGGTCGGTTGCTGGACCTCGTCGGGCGGCAGGATTTCCTGCTGGCGAACAATTTCATGGGACCTATGGATGACCTCATGGCCGAGCGGTGCCTCCGCAACGTGATGAGGCTGGTCGCTCCGGGTGGATATCTGGTCGTCGACGGCATCGACCTCGACGTCAAGACCAAAGTGTTGAAGGCATCCGGATTCCGGCCAGTGCTCAGCCGCCAAGACGAGATATGGGCGTCGGAGGAGTCGAAGAGTGGCTGGCCGTGGCTTCGCTGGGCGCGGGAGCCGCTGGATCGCAGCGCCCCCGACTGTGCTTGGCGGTACTCGGTCGTCTTCCATTTTGAAGAGCGATAGCTCGTGACTTTGCGCCGGCCGCCGAAGTCCTGTGGCCGGTGACCTCCTGTACGGAACCACGACAATGTTATTATCGACCAACGACGAGACACTACGCGAAAACCTGGATCAACCACGATCGGAGGGAACGGCAGGACGCCGGTTCATGCCGGCGATCGTATCCGGTGGAGTTTGGATCGTCACGGCGAAGATCGTTTCGCAACTTTCGCAAATCGCGACGTTTTTCGTCGCGACACGCATGCTCAGTCCGGCCGAGTTCGGGCTTTTTGCCTTCGTTTCCGCCATTGCCATGCTGGTGGTGGTGATGGCGGAGGGCGGATGGGCAGAATTCATGATGAAAGCGCCAGATGGCGATGACTGCTTCGACCAAGTCACCACCATCTCCCTTATCAGCGGCGTTTCATTTACCACCGCCGGCGCGATCGCCGCAGCCGTTTTCTACACACTCACGAGCGATGAAACTCAGAGTGTGCTTCTTGCCCTCTTCAGTTGCTGGATGTTGCCCGCGGCTCTGACTGCGGCTTTCGATGGAGCACTCGTCGCCTCCGGACGCCTGCGTCAGCGTGCGATGGTCAGGATCGTGGGGGAACTCTCGGGCCTGATCACCGCAATGGCTTTGCTCCACCTGCATGGTCATGCGTCGGCATTGGCGGCGGCCAAAATAGTTTGTCAGCTCGTTCTGCTGATAGGATCGATGGCGGCCGTGATGCGACTGCCGCGCCTTTATTTGACGAGACCCATGTTTGTCGAGGTCGCAGCATTTTCGCGCCAGATCGTCGGCAATCGTCTGGTCGTCTTTCTCGGCTCCTATTCGGGCACACTTGTCGTGGGGAGTTTTCTCGGAGTAGCGGATGCCGGCTTCTACCGTGCGGCCGAGCGTGTCGTCGCGGTTGTTTCGGAGCTGCTGGCCGAGCCGGCCCGGTCGTTGAGCTGGGTGGTTTTCCGGCGTGCGCATTCGACGCGATCGATCGGCTCCGCCGGCGCCAGGTTTCTTCTCATTCTCGTCGCCATTGCCGCGCCCATGTACTTCGGATTGGCGCAGGTATCCGAGCCTGTCGTACGTCTCATGCTTGGCGACGTTTGGCTGCCGGCAGCTTCCATAATCCCCTTCTTTTGTCTGCGCCAATTGCTGCTTTCGCCCGGTTACATCAATGAGGCGTCGTTATCCGTGGTTGGCGGCATCCGATACCGGCTTCCTATCACACTGTTGAATGTTGCCGTGTCGCTTGCAGTCGTCGTCGCCGTCGCGCGATTTGGGCTACGGGAACTGGCTATCGCTCAATGCTTCACGGCGGCGTTCGCACTGGCAACCTGCATTGGATTGCAATCTAAGATCGCCAGTGTGAATTGGCTCAAGATTTCGAAAGGCGTGGTCCTGCTGATCGCGCCGTCGAGCCTCATTATGGTCGCGACCGTCGCACTTGTCCGACAGAATTTTTCCGAGGGCTTGCCATGGCGGATCGTTGTACTCGTTCAGATCGCCACAGGCGCGCTGGCCTATGCCGCCGCGTTGAAAGCCTTGGTTGGGTTGACCAGGCGGCTTCGGTGGCTGACGCTGGAGTAGGGTGTCAAATCCGCGTTCTATCGCCCTGGGGTCGCTGACAATGCCGCGCCTCTAGTCAGCTTTGACACTTCCTCGCCAAGCCGGCCGAGTTATGGAACATTCCGATGCAACCAGCGTTCGGATGTATCGGCTTTTTTGCCGCCAAGCCCGTCTTGTGCGATGTGGGTCTAATGGCGGCGCTCGCCAAGCCTCCGGGAGGCATAACGATGGCTCACGATATGATCACCCACAATCCTCACAGCACGGCAAGCGTTGCCGGCCATCCTGTCCATGCAATGCTGATACCGTTCCCGATCGCTTTCTTCGTTGCGACCTTCGTTTGCGACCTGGTCTTCTGGCGAACCGGCAATACAGCCTGGGTCACCGGCACGCTCTGGCTGCTCGGGGCGGGCTTGGTGATGGCCGCGCCGGCCGCTCTTGCCGGCCTCACCGACGTCCTGGGCGACGCCCAAATCCGCAACCTGCAGGACGTATGGCTTCACGCTGGCGGCAACGTCCTCGTCGTTCTGATCGAGCTTTACAACTGGTATTCCCGATATGCTCACGCAGAGGCGGCGGTGGTGCCGGTTGGGCTCGTCCTTTCACTGATCGTTGTTCTGATCCTCCTCTTCACCGGCTGGAAAGGCTGGGGAATGGTCTATCGGCATCATGTCGGCGTTGCCGACGGATCGGACGACGTTCGCTGAAAAACGGTGAGCGTGCTTGTGATAAGATCTGGCGAGTGCCGGTAAGGTTTGATCGGCGGCTCTCGCCAGGAGGGTGACCTTCCAGTCGCTACCGACCGCAGCCACAGTTGGCCGCATGTGCCATGCTGAAGCGCATTCTCCGCAAGATTGGCAAAGGTATCCCATGATGCCTCGGTCACCCGCGCTCGCGGGAGAACAGCTCTCTCCCTGCTCCTGTCGCTGAACCAAAAGTTGTTCTTTTGTCCCATGGCCATCCACCTGTGACAGAACCGCACAGGATTGCCTAAGTGCCTAAAGATATATTGTAGATATATGTTTATGGGCATACATCGATCCGGTCACTATCAAGTTATGGAGATCGAAATGGCTAGAGAACTGAGCGCGGCAACCAAGGCAGTCGTGCGAGCGACAGTGCCTGCGCTGGCGGCTCACGGCGCGGAAATCACTGCTGCCATGTACGTTCTGCTTTTCCAGGATGAGGAGGTTCGCAACCTGTTCAACCAGTCGAACCAGGGCGAAGGCGGCCGGCAGACGAAGGCTTTGGCGCAGGCGATCCTTGCCTATGCGCAAAATGTCGACAACCTCGCGGTACTCGGACCTGCGGTCGAACGGATCGCGCAAAAGCATGTCGGCCTGCAGATTCAACGCCATCACTATCCACATGTCGCGACTGCGCTGCTCGCTGCCATCAAGCAGGTTCTGGGCGAGGCGGCGACCGACGAGGTGCTTGCAGCCTGGGGCGAGGCTTACTGGTTCCTGGCGGATATTCTGATCGGCAGGGAAAAGCAGGTCTATGACGAGCTAGGCTCAGCCGAAGGCGGATGGACAGGATGGCGTCGCTTCCGCATCGCAGACAAGCGCCGCGAAAGTGACGTCATCACGTCTTTCGTTCTGGAAGCCGAGGATCAGGGGCTGGTCGTACGTCACCGACCCGGCCAATACCTGACGTTCCGGATCGAGCTGCCGGGAAGGGGAGAATACCGCCGCAACTACAGCATTTCTTCGGCGCCGAATGGCAAGACATACAGAATTTCCGTTAAACGCGAGCCTTCGGGGGCCGTTTCGAATTATCTGCATGACGACGTGGTGGTAGGTGATGTGCTCGATGTTGCGGCTCCGGCAGGGGACTTCTTCTTGAAGCAGAACTCGTCTCGGCCTGTGATCTTGCTGAGCGGCGGCGTCGGCCTGACCCCTATGGTCAGCATGTTGGAGGACATGACCGCCAGGAAAAGTGCGATAGATGTATATTATGTTCACGGTGCTGAGGACGGGAAGGCGCATGCGATGGGCGAGCATGTGCGTAAACTCACCTTCGGTCACCAAGGGATAAGATCGGCGATCTTCTATCGGACACCGCATTCCGATGACCGCAAGGGCGTTCATTACGACCAGGAAGGTTACGTTACCCTTGAATGGCTTGCCGAAAACACGCCACTGAAGGACGCCGACATCTATCTCTGTGGACCGAAGCCGTTCCTCGCCGTCTTCGTTAACGGATTGGCCAAGGCCGGCGTTCCCAAGGACAGGATTCACTATGAATTCTTCGGTCCGGCGGACGATTTGGCTGCCTAATTCTAGCATCGGGCGGCTGGCGTTCGCGCTGCCGCCCGATTTTATTATGCGGAAAACGAATCGGGAGAGACGCTCATGCGGCTGACAGTTTATTCTGACTATGCCTTGCGGCTGATGATGTATCTCGGTCTCAGGAGGGATGGTCTGTCCACGATCGACGACGTTGCCGCGGCTTATGGAATCTCCAAAGCTCACCTCATGAAGATCACTCATGATCTTGGCAGGAAAGGGCTGATTGAAACGGTTCGCGGTCGCCAGGGAGGCATGCGCCTGGCAGAACGCGCATCCTCCATCAGGGTCGGGGATATTGTCCGCGCTTGCGAGCCCGACTTCGCGCTGGTGCCGTGCATGGAGGCAGAGGGCGGAAGCGGCTGCGCGGTCCTGCCGGCCTGCGTCCTCAAGCGCGCGCTTGCAACCGCAGCCGCAGCCTTTCTTGACGTCCTGGATGGTTACACCCTAGAGGATCTCGTCGGACCGACGGTAGCCCTGCGGCAACTTCTGGGCATCGAGACTTCCGAGCCCTTGCAGAACCCGGCGCCAAATTACTGATTGCGCTCTTGGGCATCGATGTCTTGAAAATCGTTTGAACCCCCGTGAAACAGGAAGCCAACTGAGCGGGGCGATAGCGGCGGCCGACAGCGTTGCGGCCGAGAAGCGCTCATGCGGGTTTTTCATTGCGCCTTCCCGAGATCCGCCCTTCCGGTGATGAATGCGGCGGAGGGCACGCCATGACTTCCAGAGATGTTTGATACTATCTCTCTGCTCCATTGATGCATCGCCGAACGAAGTTTCCCGCATGCACGATTGCCTGACGTCCCGCTTCGAGCTTTGCGTTCCACAGCGGCCATGCGTGGATCATGCGCGGCCAGATCTCAAGCGTCACCTCGACGCCAACTTCGCCCGCGGCGGCCGCAAATCTTGTGGCATCGGCAAGCAGGGTTTCATCCGAGCCGACCTGGATGAGAAGCGGCGGCATTCCCTTCAAATCGGCATAAAGCGGAGAAACGCGCGGATCCTTGCGATGCTCGTGCGCGGGAACGTAGGCTTCGGCGAGCTCAAGCAAATAGCCTTTGTGAATGAGCGGATCGATCGCATCCTTCGTCTCAAGCGTCGTGCCGGATAGGGTCAGATCGGTCCAAGGTGAGATCAGCCAGCCGCACGCCGGCAAGGCTTCGCCGCTGGCGAGCAGTGCGTTGATCAGCGAGACGGTGAGACCCGCGCCGGCGCTATCTCCGCCGATGGCGATGTGCTCGGCCTTTATGCCCTGTCCGCGCAAAAAGCGCCAGGCGGCGATTGCGTCATCAAGGGCCGCCGGGAACGGATTTTCCGGTGCAAGCCGGTAGCCGACAGCGAGCGTTCGTGCGCCCGCCGCCCGCCCGGCTTCGGTCACCAGGCGGCGATGGCTGACGATCGAGCCCGAGCAATAGCCACCCCCATGGAAGAACATGAGAATATGCGAAGCATCGCTGCCCGGCGCCAATGACCATTCCGCGGAGAAGCCGTTCAATTCGACCGCTTCCACTTTGATATCGTCGGCAATCGGCCAGGCAGCCCCGACCTCCTCGATTCTATGCCGGCGCTCCGCCCATCCGACGGGCCGCGGCTTGGAACTCAATAAGGCGCGGATGGCATCGATTTCACGGTGGTCCGTCATCTTGATCTCCAAATAGGCCCGGATCGGATCGTTGCTGGATTTCAGTGGATGCAGATGTGATTGCCGCCGGCGGGGCACAATGTCGCCAGGCTCGTTCTGTCCCGTTGGGACATTCTTAGGGAATGCCGTCTCAGTTTTTCGAGCTCTCGGCGGTAGAATAGAGGCGGCTTTGCGCGGTTGCAAGAACGCAGCAAATAACGCTCGGCGGCTGAGCCAAGGTGCCCTCGCCGGGCAGGGTGCCCAGGAGTGGCACATCCTGGGAGCCTACGACGTGTCCGGCGATGACGCGTGGTAATCTGGACACGTTCCGTCGCATGGTGCCGGTCGGCAAGGTGGGATCTAGTGGTACTTAGATACTGGAATTTTATTGCGTCAACGGGAGAGGCGCATGGTTTCAGGAAATGCACCTAAGGTTATCGGGCGCGTTCTGGTCGCTGAGCGCAATCCACTCGTCATGGCAGCGCTTCGCGGACTTTTTGAAAACAAGCCCGGGTTTGCGATCGTTGATACCGCGCAGAGCTCGGCTGAGCTTTTTCAGAAGCTTGCCGCTGTCGAGGCGGATTGCCTGCTTCTTAGTTGGCAATTGGACGACGCGGACGCCCCAGATGTGCTTACGGAGATCGGCAGGCTCGGGTTTGATCCGCGCGTTGTCCTCTTTGCTGACAAGAACGATCCCTCTGTGCTTCAAGAGACGATCCGGCTAGGCGTTAATGGCCTTTGCTATCAATTCGAGGATCCGGAAATCCTCTTTGCGACCCTGACCGCCGTTATAAAGGGGCGGATCTGCATTCCCTATACGATGCTTTCCAAGATATCGAACACGCCGTTCCAACAGCTCACGTCGCGCGAGACGGAGTTGCTGGGCATGCTCTCCCACGGCTGGTCCAACATCCAGATCGCCAGCCGCACCGGAATTTCCGAAAATACGGTGAAATACCATCTCAAGAATCTCTACGACAAGCTCGAGGTGCGCAATCGCGCCATGGCCGTTGCCCTTTACGCCAGGGAACGCCGCCGCAAGGTTGGCTGACCTACCCGTCGGGTAGTCCCCGCCTGCCCACCCATGAGAACCGACCACCCGCAAGGGCCGCAAATGCGCTGCCCATCCGGCACTATTTTCTGCCCGAAGGAGTGTGGTGGAGCGATCGTCCAGAAGGCAGTCTGTGTGTCGAGGAAACGTTCGTTCTCGGACCAGCATGCATCGGAGGAACCATGGCAGGCTACAATCATCTCTTCATTCCCGGCCCCACCAATATTCCCGAACAAGTTCGCCAGGCGATGAACCTGCCGATGGAAGACATGCGCTCGCCGCGCTATCCGGAATTGACGCTGCCGCTCTTTGCCGACGTAAAAAAGGTGTTCAAGAACCACAACGGTCGAGTGTTCATCTATCCATCCTCGGGCACCGGCGCTTGGGAAGCAGCAATGACGAATGTGCTTTCGCCGGGCGACAGGGTGCTGATGAGCCGCTTCGGCCAGTTCTCTCATCTCTGGGTCGACATGGCCGAGCGCCTCGGCTTCGAAGTCGATTGCCTTGACATGGAGTGGGGTACGGGCGTGCCGGTCGAGCTTTATGCCGAACGTCTCGTTGCCGACAAGGCACACAAGATCAAGGCGGTGTTCGTGACGCATAACGAAACGGCGACAGGCGTGACGTCTGATGTCGCCGCCGTCCGTGCTGCGCTCGATGCCTGCGGTCACCCGGCGCTGCTTTTCGTCGATGGCGTCTCCTCGATCGGTTCGATCGATTTCCGCCAGGACGAATGGGGCGTCGATTGCGCCGTCTCCGGCTCGCAGAAAGGCTTCATGCTGCCTGCTGGCCTGGGCTTCCTCTCGGTCAGCCAGAAGGCGCTGGACGCTGCCAAGACTGCGCGCCACATGCGCTGCTACTTCTCCTTCGAGGACATGATCAAGACCAACGATACCGGCTATTTCCCCTACACGCCGCCGACACAGTTGCTGCGCGGTTTGCGCGCCGCGCTGGATCTGATCTTCGAGGAAGGTCTGGAAAACATCTTCGCGCGCCATCATCATCTGGCAAATGGCGTCCGTGCTGCAGTTTCCGCCTGGGGGCTGAAGCTCTGCGCGACTGAGCCGAAATGGCATTCCGACACCGTATCGGCAATCCGCCTGCCCGAGGGCATCGACGGTGTCGAGGTGATCAAGCATGCTTACCGCGCCTACAATACCTCGCTCGGCAGTGGCCTCAGCAAGGTGGCCGGCAAGGTTTTCCGGATCGGCCATCTCGGCTCGCTCAACGAAGTGATGGTGCTGGGCGCACTCGGCGCTGCCGAGCTGACGCTGCTGGATTGCGGCGTAAAGATCGAGGCCGGCTCAGGCGTGGCGGCGGCGATCAACCAGTTCCGCTCCGCCGCTGCAACCGCAGCCGCCAAGGCAGCCTGAAAAGACGCGACCGGGAGAGCATCATGAGCCACACCATCAACCATCTTCGCCGGCTTCGTCTGCAGCGCAGCGAGCTTGCCGTACCGGGTTCCAATCCGGATATGATCGAGAAGGCGGCCAATTCGGACGCGGATTATATCTTCCTCGACATCGAGGATGCGGTGGCGCCGCCGGACAAGGAGCGTGCCCGCGCCAATATCGTAAAGGCGCTGAACCAGATCGATTGGCGGGGCCGCGGCAAGACCATCTCGGTGCGCATCAACGGGTTGGACACCCATTATATGTACCGGGACGTCGTCGATCTGATGGAGCAGGCCGGCGACCGGATCGACACGCTGCTTGTTCCGAAGGTCGGCGTTCCGGCCGACCTTTATATGGTCGAGGCCATGGTCAAGCAGATCGAGATCGCCAAGGGCTACAAGACCCGCGTGGGTCTCGAGGCACTGATCGAAACGGCGCTCGGCATGGCGAATGTCGAAGCGATCGCCTCTTTCGGCAGCCGGCTGGAAGCGCTGCATTTCGGCGTCGCGGATTATGCCGCAAGCCTAAAGGCCCGCACCGTCAATATCGGCGGCCTCAATCCGGACTATCCCGGCGATCAGTGGCATTTCGGCCTGTCGCGCATGACGGTGGCCTGCCGCGCCTATGGCCTGCGCGCCATCGACGGTCCGTTCGGCGATTTCTCCGATCCTGACGGCTATAAGGCCGCTGCTCGCCGGGCTGCCGCGCTCGGTATCGAGGGCAAGTGGGCGATCCATCCCAGCCAGATCGCGCTCGCCAACGACATATTCTCGCCGCCTGAAAAGGAGGTCGATCGCGCCCGCCGCATCATCGAAGCGCTGAAGCTCGCCGAGAGCCAGGGCAAGGGCGCGGCGTCGCTTGACGGCAAGATGATCGATGCTGCCTCCGAGCGCATGGCGCGCAACGTGCTCGCCACGCATGACGCCATCACCGCCAGCCGCTGAGAGGAAACAGACATGGACATCCACGAATATCAGGCCAAGGAACTTCTCTCCCGCTACCAGATCCACATCCCGCGCGGCGGCCTCGCCTATAGTCCCGAGCAGGCGGCTTATCGCGCCCGGGAGATCGGTGGCGATCGTTGGGTCGTCAAGGCGCAGATCCATTCCGGTGCCCGCGGCAAGGCGGGCGGTGTCAAACTCTGTTCGTCCGACCACGAGATCGTCGACGCCGCCGACTCCATGCTCGGCCGCACGCTTGTAACGCACCAGACCGGGCCGCAGGGAAAACTGGTCAGCCGCCTCTATGTCGAAGAGGCGATGGATATCGAGCGGGAGATTTATCTCGGCTTCGTTCTCGACCGCAAATCCGAGCGCATCATGATCGTTGCGTCGTCTTCGGGTGGCATGGAGATTGAGGAGATCGCCGAGGCCGAACCGGATTCGATCATCCGCGCAACCGTCGATCCCGGCGTCGGCATGCAGGATTTTCAAGCCCGCGAGATCGCCTTCGGGCTCGGCATCGACAATGCCCTGATCGGCCGCGCGACGCAGACGCTGCTCGGCTGCTACCGCGCCTTCCTCGACTATGACGCATCGATGCTTGAGATCAATCCGCTGGTCGTCACCAAGCATGGCGATCTCGTGGCGCTCGACGCCAAGATGAGCTTCGACGAGAATGCGCTCTTCCGCCGGCCGCATATTTCCGAAATGCGCGATAAGAGCCAGGAGGACCAGCGCGAAACCTATGCGTCCGACCGCGGCCTTTCCTATGTCGGCCTCGACGGCAACATCGGCTGCATCATCAACGGCGCGGGCCTGGCCATGGCGACCATGGACATGATCAAGATCGCCGGCGGTGAGCCCGCGAACTTTCTCGACATCGGCGGCGGCGCCTCGCCGGAACGTGTGGCAAAGAGCTTCCGCGCCGTGCTCCGCGACAGACAAGTCGAAACGATCCTCGTCAACATCTTCGCCGGCATCAACCGCTGCGACTGGGTGGCCGAGGGCGTGATCAAGGCGCTGCGCGAAGTCGGCGTTCCGGTTCCGCTCGTCGTTCGCCTTTCCGGCACCAACATGGAGGAGGGCCGGCGCATTCTCGCCGAATCCGGTGAAAACATCATCATCGCGGAAACGCTGGCGGAGGCTGCCGACAAGGCTGTCAGTGCCTGGCGTTCCTACACCGCAAACAAAGCTGCTTGAGGGAGGACCACGCCATGGCCATTCTGCTTGACAAGAACACCCGCGTGATCGTGCAGGGCTTCACCGGCAAGATCGGCAGTTTCCACGCCGAGGATATGAAGCGCTACGGTACTAACGTCGTTGGCGGTGTCACCCCCGGCAAGGGTGGGCAGACCCATCTTAACACGCCGGTCTTCAACACGGTGAAGGGTGCGATTCAGGAAACCGGCGCCGAAGCATCGATCGTCTTCGTGCCGCCGCCTTTCGCCGCCGATTCGATCATGGAAGCAGCAGATGCCGGCATCCGGCTCTGCGTCTGCATCACCGATGGCATTCCCTCCCAGGACATGATCAGGGTCAAGCGGTATATGAGACGCTATCGTTTCGAAGATCGCATGACGCTGATCGGCCCAAACTGTGCGGGCATGATCACGCCGGGCGAGGCGCTGATGGGAATCATGCCGGGTTCGATCTACCTGCCCGGGAGGATCGGTATCGTCGGTCGTTCCGGTACGCTCGGCTATGAAGCTGCGAGCCAAATGAAGGCGCTTGGCATCGGTGTTTCCACATCGGTCGGGATCGGCGGAGACCCGATCAACGGCTCGTCCTTCAAGGACATGCTCGAACTGTTCGAAAAAGATCCGAATACCGACGCCGTGCTGATGATCGGCGAGATCGGCGGCCCGCAGGAGGCGGAAGCTGCGCTCTGGGCACGGGACAATATGAAGAAGCCGCTGATCGCCTATATTGCTGGCCTCTCGGCCCCGAAGGGCCGGCGCATGGGCCATGCGGGTGCGATCATCTCGGCTTTCGGAGAGTCGGCCCAGGAAAAGGTCGAGATTCTGAAGGGGGCAGGTGTTACCATCGTGCCCACACCATCCTCGTTCGGCGAGACGGTGGCTGAGGTATTGTCCACCCTGAGCAAAGCGGCTTGAGCAGGCACTCCCCGCAAAGACGGTGATCTGCCTTGCTGGTTTGGAAAAGAGGCCAACGCAGTCGAGCGGCGCGGCCGGAGCACGGCGTTTGACTCTTGCGGACACGATGTCTGTTAGCGGGAGAAGGTGGCGAAGAGGTTTTGAATCCAACACGCCGAGCCAGCAAGTGTGGATGCGTCTTCGCCAAATTCAACTCAAATCGATCGGATGGCCAACGAGTTCAGCAGCCATGCAGAATCGATCGAGATGTCGATGCTGACGTCATTAAGAAATGCCCATATCTGGTCAGCG
Organism: Rhizobium leucaenae USDA 9039; assembly: GCF_000426285.1. GTDB lineage: Bacteria > Pseudomonadota > Alphaproteobacteria > Rhizobiales > Rhizobiaceae > Rhizobium > Rhizobium leucaenae. The sequence goes on from NZ_AUFB01000044.1 coordinate 21,473, forward strand.
AGCCCGACATAGACCCAAACCTTCTGATTGGCAGGAAATGCCATGCTCGTGAACAGGTTTATGATCCGGCGCTCGCCTGGGACCGCCTGGACGCTTTCGCCCGGGAAGCTCTCGCCGTCACCACTACAATCAAGGCCCGCGACAAACCATTGATCGCTGACCTCGTTCGCTGGATCGACGTCCTCCCAGTTCCAAAACACCGCTAGAACCAGTCTGCCGCGTGTCGTGGCATGAAAATCGGACCAGCCCCATTCATCGTCGGTGGAAATATTGTGGCGACAAATGAGAGCAGACAGATCTGCCTTGACCTGAAGAATGCCAGTTCGAAGCGTCTTGAAATGCACCAGATAGCCAGTTTCCCGATAGGCGCAGATAAGATCCACGTCGGACGCATCGTGGTTTCTGGCGACGAGCTTTGATCCCAATCGCGCAGTCTCATCGAGATAGGAATTATTCGCGACAATTGCCCCGTCACCAGATGCTTGATTTTGTTCGAAACGATCCCACGATCCTCCGAACGGCGGATAGAACAATTTCTCCTTGTCGGGGTCCGGCAAAGGAATCCAAATGATAGGCGGCGGCTGCGAAATGATATCGGTGATACCGCCAACTACCGTCTCGTGGGGTCGAAACCGATCGTTGCTTTTCACAAATCTTCCGACTTGTCGGTATGCATGATCATGGATCCCCTTGAGTGCCGACAAATCGACGCCTGCCTCCTGGACCGCGATCAGCGAGTTGTAACGGATCCCAGGACCTCGAAGATCCGGTGATCGGTCGGCCTTTATGGTGGTCCGAATTTTGTCGCGTAGCTCGGCCGAAAAGACTTCGCTTTGCTGCTTCGAGAATGAACGGCGCAACTCCTCCAATCTCTCCACATTTTTCCGCCATGCCGCATTCTGATGACGTTCATGGATCGCCTCGAGCTTTTGCAACTCGGGCGCCTTCGAATCGAATTGTGTGCTTTGAATGCTCTCTTCTGTTCTCATAACATCCCTCCTGAGAACGAGAGGCCCGGCGGTGGTACGATAGCATAGATTACTGGCGGTTGAAACGATTTACTTCCCACCAACCAATTGCAGCGGATCATCGGCTGACATAGGGCCAGACCTGAAGTCCACCCTCGAAAATCATCCGTATTGCGACGACCACGATTACGGAAAGTCCGACATATCCGATCCAGCGAAAGCGCTCCAGCAGGCGTGCAATGGCTTCTGCGGCAAGACCCATGAACGCGATCGAAACCGCAAGACCGGCCACCAGAACCATGGGATGATGGGCGGCGACTCCTGCCACGGCCAGAACATTGTCCAGGGACATTGTGACGTCCGCTACGACGATCTGCGCCACCGCCTGTGTCAGAGTCTTCCGCGGCCCGGAGTAACCGGTGCCACCATGATCGGCCTGGTTTGCCGCGGATGCGGAACACAGCTCGCGAAACATTTTCCAGCACACCCAGAGAAGAAGAAGCCCGCCAGCGAGGGTCAGTCCGACGATATCGAGAAGGTGCACGGTGACGGTCGCGAACAATATCCGCAGAACCGTTGCCGCGACCAGTCCGATGAAGATCGCCTTTCGCCGTTGGTCCTTTTCGAGACCGGACGCGGCCATTCCTATGACGACCGCGTTGTCGCCTGCCAGAACGAGGTCAATAGCAATGACCTGCAGCAGTGCGGCAAGCGCGGCAGCCGACAAAAAATCCATTTGTTATCGTCCGATTGCTGGCCCGCGGTGGGCGGTAGGGCTCGGAGCTTCCTCCACGTGTTTTCAGCACGAACTCTGGATTGATCGACATGAGAGATTACCTAGCGTGAAATGTCTTGACTGAATTCCTCAACGATCTTTAATTAACTGATCTGCTGGACCAACCAGTGGACCGGAGGGCGCGATGGGCGAGAGTCCAGTCTTGACCGAGGTACCGAATATCGCGCGGAGCCTCGCCCGCCGAACGGCGCGTGGCGTCATCGCTGAGAAGCTGATGGTTCTGATCGCGACGAACATGCTGCGGCCAGGCGATGAGTTGCCAGGCGAGCGCGAGCTAGCCAATGTTCTCCATGTCAGTCGCGAAACAGTGCGCGGTGCCATCCAGACCCTCGCCGCACAGGGTATCATCGAAGTTTCGCACGGCAGCCGCAGCCGTGTCGGGAAGGTCGATCTCAGCCACATTACCGTGATGATCGCTTCTCCGAGTGCCATCGACAGCTACGATCTGGAGTCTGTTCATGCAGCACGTCTTCACATTGAACTGAAAATCGTCGGCGACGCCGCCGAACGGATCGACGACGCGACGTTAGCGAAACTGCAGGCCCTCATGGAAGCGCAGCGTCTCAGCGGAGACGACGCGATGCGTTTCCTGATTTGCGACCGTGAATTCCACATCGCGATATATCGCGCCTGCGGGAATCCGCTGCTTGCCGATTTCGTCACCGATTTATACACCTACATGATGAATTACCGGCGCAACGCCATGTCGCAACCGGGGGCCATCGATGCCAGTTACAGTGATCATGTGTCGATCATCGAAGCTCTCGCGCAGCATGATCGAGACGGCGTCGTTGCGGCGTTCCAGCATCATCTGACACGTATTTACGAAACAACCAAGGTTCTGCTTGCCAGCGGCAATTCGGTCTGAGCTGAACAGCATCAGGAGATCTGCCTGACATGCATGCGAGGAAGGGAAAAATCTGAGATGGGGCAATCCGAAACCGCACCGAGAACCCGAATCGCGCTCGTCACAGGCGGCGGTACCGGCATCGGCCGCTGCATCGCCAAGGCGCTGTGCGAAGAGGGTTATGCCGTTATCATTACCGGCCGTCGCAGCGATGTGTTGGAAAAAGCCGCTGGCGAACTGGCCGCCGATACCGGTGCTACGGCGCGGGCGATCGCCTGCGATGTCGGCGCCGCCGAGCAGGTGGCCGAGCTTTTCGGCAAGATCAGGGTAGAATTTGGCCGGCTCGATCTCCTCGTCAACAATGCCGGCAGCGGCGCTCCGGCAATCCCGCTCGAAGATATCACTTTCGATCAGTGGAGCAGCGTGGTCGCGGCCAACCTCACAGGTGCCTTTCTTTGCACGCAGCAGGCTTTCAGGCTGATGAAATCGCAGGTTCCCCGCGGTGGCCGCATCATCAACAACGGGTCGATTTCGGCGACGACGCCGAGGCCGAACTCGGCTCCCTATACCACGACCAAGCACGCGATCACCGGTCTAACGAAATCAACTGCACTCGATGGGCGCCCGTACGATATCGCTTGTGGCCAGATCGATATCGGCAATGCCGCAACGGACATGACTGCGCGGATGAGTTCCGGGGTGCTGCAGGCGAACGGAGAAATCGCGAGCGAACCGACGATTCCCGCCGAGCATGTCGCTCGCGCAGTCGTCTATATGGCAAGCCTTCCGCTGGAGGCCAACGTCCTCACCATGACGGTGATGGCGACAAAGATGCCGCTCGTCGGCAGGGGATAGGAAGTCGAAAGCGAATTGGTTGGCATTCTGGCGGTGACATCCCGGGGAGGGGATGACCGGTAGATAGAGGTCAAAAATGAGGACAAAGTTCTGGGAGGAACTTTTATGGCAGGTGTCGAGTTTGTCGATGTCAGGAAATCATTCGGGGCGTTTCCGGTCATCAAGGGTGTGAACATCGAGATTGCGGACGGCGAATTCGTGATCCTGGTGGGGCCGTCCGGATGCGGAAAATCCACACTTCTGAGAATGCTTGCCGGGCTTGAGAATATTTCCGCAGGCGAGATCCGTATCGGCAATCGTGTGGTCAATGGAGTAGCGCCCGGCGACCGCGACATAGCGATGGTGTTTCAGAACTATGCGCTTTACCCCCATATGTCAGTGGCACAGAACATGGCCTTCTCGCTGATGCTCAAACGCTCGCCGAAAGCGGACATGGATCAGCGGGTCAAGAAAGCCGCGGACATCCTTGGCCTTACCAAACTGCTCGACCGTTATCCCCGCCAGCTTTCCGGAGGTCAGCGCCAGCGCGTCGCCATGGGCCGGGCGATCGTGCGCGATCCGCAGGTCTTCCTCTTCGACGAACCGCTTTCCAATCTCGATGCAAAGCTCCGGGTCGCCATGCGTGCGGAGATCAAGGGGCTTCATCAACGTCTTGGCACCACGACCGTCTACGTCACGCACGACCAGATCGAGGCCATGACAATGGCCGACAAGATCGTCGTCATGCATGATGGCGTCGTGGAGCAGGTGGGAAGGCCACTGGAGCTTTACGACAAGCCTGCCAATCTTTTCGTCGCGGGCTTCATCGGCTCGCCGGCGATGAACATGATCAAGGGCCGCCTCGATACGGAGAGTGATGGCCGCTTCATCGCGGCTGATGGAACCGTCCTGCCGGTCGCAAATCCGCCGGCCGGCGCGAGGGGTCGCGACCTCATCTATGGGCTGCGTCCGGAATATATCGCGCCTGACGACAATGGTCTGCCGACGGAAATCATCGTGATCGAGCCGACCGGCTACGAAACGCAAATGACGGTCCGATTTGGGGGCAGCGATGTCAACTGCGTCTTTCGGGAACGGATCGATGCCCAACCCGGCGATACGCTGCGCATTTCCATCGATGTGCCGCATGTCCATCTCTTCGACGCCGAAACCGGTCAGAGATTGACTATCTGAAGCCGCTTCGAGGGACAGCAAGAAGAGGAGTCTTTCTGTTCCTTCGTCGAGGCGGAAGCATCCGGCGAGCCGGATGCGATGGTCGTCGTTCACCAAAACGGGAAGGTGGGCGCCGGGGGAATTGCTCCCGTTTTCAAAGGAGGAGTATCATGACATTCAAGAGACGTGACTTTCTTGCTGCATCGGCGGCAGCGGCCGGTATAGCTGGCCTCTCGCCACTCGGCATACGCCCATCTTTCGCCCAGACCGAACCCAGCTACACGCCCGAAAAGGGGGCAAGCCTCCGGCTTCTTCGATGGACACCCTTCGTCAAGGGAGACGAAGATGCCTGGCTTGCCAATACCAAAAAGTTCACGGAGGCGACGGGCGTCGAAGTTCGCATCGACAAGGAAAGCTGGGAAGACATCCGGCCGAAGGCCGCCGTCGCCGCCAATGTCGGTTCTGGTCCAGACTTGGTGATGTGCTGGTTCGACGATGCTCATCAATATCCTGACAAACTCGTCGATCTAACGGAACTCGCCACCTACCTCGGCAACAAATATGGCGGCTGGTATGACGGCCTGCGCGGTTATGCAACGCGGGGCGACAAGTTCATCGCCATGCCACTGACGGCGATCGGCAATGCCGTCGTTTATCGGGACAGCCATGTAAAGGCCGCGGGTTTCAACGAATTCCCCAAAGATACCGCGGGGTTCCTTGAGCTTTGCAAGGCGATGAAGGCCAAAGGCACGCCTGCCGGCTTCCCGCATGGCAAGGCCGTCGGTGACGGCAACAATTACGCCCATTGGCTGCTTTGGAGCCATGGCGGAAAGATGGTGGACGAAAACAGCAAAGTGACGATCAACAGCCCTGAAACGCTGGCGGCCATCCACTATGCGATGGATCTTTATGCAACCTTCATTCCAGGCACCGAAAGCTGGCAAGACATCAACAACAACCGGGCCTTCCTGGCCGGACAAGTATCGCTGATTGCAAATGGCGTATCGGTCTACTATTCGGCGAAGAAAGATCCGAAGCTTGCCGAAATCGCGGCCGATATCAGAACGACAAATTTTCCGATCGGCCCGGTCGGCAAGAGCGTCGAATTGCACCAGACGAGTTCGCTGGTTCTTTTCAGCCATACCAAATATCCGGAAGCGGCCAAGGCGTATATCAAGTTCATGATGGAAGGGGACCAGATGAACGCCTGGATCGAAGGATCGAGTGCCTATTGCTGCCAACCCTTGAAGGCCTTTGCCAATAACCCTGTCTGGACCGCCGATCCGGTGCATGCGCCCTATGCCCGTGCCTCGGAAACGCTTCGCCCCAACGGCTATGCGGGTCCCCTGGGCTATGCTTCGGCAGGCGTGATGGCCGACTATGTGCTGGTCGACATGTTCGCCGCCGCCGTGACCGGACAGATGACGCCGGAGGATGCGATGAAAGAAGCTGAGCGCCGGGCAAACCGTTATTACAAGGTTTGATCCCAGCGAAGATCGGCAGCATGCCGGTGACGGCATGCTGCGACTGTCCATCAGGAGATAATGCCATGTCGACCGTGACATCCGGCGATACGACGCGCAGCCCGATCAGATCGCTCATGCAGAACAACAATATGCTCGGCTTCCTCTTCATGTTGCCGGCGGCCATATTTCTGGTTTGTTTTCTCACCTACCCGCTGGGACTTGGGGTCTGGCTCGGCTTCACGGACACGCGGATCGGACGCGCCGGCAGCTTTATCGGATTGGAGAATTATCAATTTCTGGCCAATGATTCTGTCTTCTGGCTGTCGGTCTTCAATACATTGCTTTACACCTTCGTTGCCTCAATCCTGAAATTCGTGCTCGGCCTTTGGTTGGCGCTGCTTCTCAATCAGCATCTGCCATTCAAATCGTTCTTCCGGGCAATCGTACTTCTGCCCTGGGTCGTTCCGACGGTGCTTTCGGGATTGGCATTCTGGTGGATCTACGATGCCCAATTTTCCATTGTCTCATGGTCCCTGATGAAGATCGGCCTGATCCATGGCCCGATCAATTTCCTCGGCGATCCCACCAATGCACGGATCTCGGTGATCATCGCCAATGTCTGGCGCGGTATTCCCTTCGTCGCGATTTCGCTGCTTGCCGGCCTGCAGACGATTCCTGCTTCGCTGCAGGAGGCGGCATCCCTTGACGGGGCCACAAGCTGGCAGCGCTTCCGTTATGTAACGCTGCCGATGCTGACGCCGATCATCGCTGTCGTGATGACGTTCTCGGTGCTGTTCACATTCACGGATTTCCAGTTGATCTACGTGCTGACCAAAGGCGGACCGGTCAACGCGACGCATCTGATGGCGACGCTTTCCTTTCAGCGTGGCATCCCGGGCGGCCAGCTCGGCGAGGGGGCGGCAATCGCGGTGGCGATGATCCCCTTCCTGCTCGGTGCCATCATGTTCAGCTTCTTCGGTCTGCAGCGCCGCAAATGGCAGCAGGGCGGACAGGACTGAGATCGGGAGAACGCCATGACCATCAAAACCGAGACCGCCAATTCCATTCTCACCGACAACGTCCAAGGCATGGGCTATCTCAATCGCCTGCCGCGGCGCATCGTCATGCTCTATCTGCCAATGGCGGTATTTGTCTTCGTGCTTCTGTTTCCCTTCTATTGGATGGCGATAACGGCCATTAAGCCGAACGCACAATTGACCGACTATAATAATTACAGCCCCTTCTGGGTCGTCGAGCCGACGCTCGATCACATCAAGTACCTGTTCTTCGAAACGTCCTATCCAGGCTGGCTGTGGAACACGATACTGGTGGCGGTGGGATCGACTGCTTTATCCCTGCTGGCGTCGATTTTCGGCGCCTACGCAATCGAGCGCGTGCGCTTTACAGGCTCGCGTCCAATCGGGTTGCTGATCTTTCTAGCCTACCTGGTTCCGCCTTCGATCCTGTTCATTCCGTTGGCCTTCATTGTGTTCAAGCTTGGAATTTACGATTCCAGGCTGGCTCTCATCTTCACCTATCCAACCTTCCTCATCCCATTCTGTACTTGGTTGTTGATGGGTTATTTCAGGTCGATACCCTTCGAGCTGGAAGAAAGCGCGCTGGTCGACGGCGCCAACCGCTGGCAGATCCTGGTAAAGATCATCCTCCCACTAGCAGTGCCGGGCCTCATATCGGCCGGCATCTTCGCCTTCACGCTTTCCTGGAACGAGTTCATCTACGCGCTGACCTTTATTCAGTCTTCGGAAAATAAAACCATCCCCGTTGGAGTTTTGACGGAATTGGTGCGCGGCGACGTCTTCGAATGGGGATCACTGATGGCGGGCGCCCTATTCGGTTCACTGCCGGTTGTCATCCTCTACTCCTTCTTCGTCGACTACTATGTTTCGTCGATGACTGGTGCCGTGAAAGAATGATCAGAATTTTCGGCTGAAAGGCGGTCAATGACTGATGATCTAACCGTTCGTTCGATATCGCTTGTAGGACTTGCTGCACAGGAGCCAATCTCAGCAGTCAGGCGGGTATTTGGATGTGAAAGGAAGCGATGGAGCTTCAATATGGATGGGATGAACGACACGATACAATCGCACTCCATCAAGAGAGTCAGAAGAAACGATTTTTGACCGAAAATCCGGTGATATTTGCTACCTAGTTTCGAGGAACCTTACCAAACAGGCCGCGTTGCGAAGGCCAAAGGGCGTATATCATTCACACCGTTATCATGGTCTAATTCAATGGTCGGAGCGCCTCCGACGATTTGAAACCGAGCACTTCATGGTAACTGTCCCCTATCCTTAACCGGATAGGGGCTTTTTGTTCGTGCGGTAAACTCAGGTGCCTGCAATCTTCATCCGTCTTCAAAATTTCGGACACATCGTTATTTGATCGGATCAAAGGGAATCGGAGTTTAAGATGCATCTGGGGGATATGCAGTCTGTGCTTCGATGATGTCCCAGGGAGTGGTGTAGCTCGGTCGATCGTCGAGCTTTCCGGACAGGGCCGGGAACGGGTCAGCTTGCCGCAGCAGGCAAGTTGAT
>NZ_AUFB01000045.1 GCF_000426285.1 Rhizobium leucaenae USDA 9039
TAGATGGTGTAACGGGCGGATCCCAGCCAGGCGAGTTTGAAGGCTTGGTGGTCGTCCCTCACAATGATGGTGTCGCGGAGTCAGGAGTGGCCTGCTCCATAGCATCACGGAGAGACGACCATGAAGCAGTATGCCGGAATCGATGTCTCGTTGGAATACTCGAGTGTGTGCGTGGTGGATGCGGATGGCCGCATCGTGCGCGAGGCAAAGGTCCACAGTGAACCCGATGCGCTGATCGCCTGGTTTGGCGAGCAGGGCGCGGCGATGGAACGAATTGGTCTTGAGGCTGGCCCCTTGTCGCAATGGCTTTACGCGGAAATGGCGAAGGCGGATCTGGCGGTCGAACTGATCGAGACGCGCCACGTGCGGGCGGCCTTCAAGACGATGCCCGTGAAGACCGACAAGAAGGACGCACGGGGTATTGCGCAGTTAATGCGGCTTGGCTGGTTCAGGCCGGTCCACTGCAAATCTCTTCCGGCCCAGGAGGTGCGAGCGCTGCTGACCGCACGCAAGCTCATCCAGGGAAAACTTCACGACATCGAGATGAGCCTCCGGGGCATTCTGCGCGGTTTCGGCCTCAAGGTAGGGCCGACCACGCGGCGCACCTATGCGGCACGGATCCGCGAGCTGATTGAAGGTCATCCGACCTTGGAGGCGATCACCGTTTCACTGTTGAAGGTGCGCGACGCGCTTATGGACGAATTTGCAGGTTTTGAACGAAAGCTGCGTGTCATGGCCCGTCAGGACGATAATGCACGTCGGCTGATGACGACGCCCGGCGTTGGCGTGCTGGTGGCGCTGACATTCGTGTCGGCTGTTGACGCGCCTGAGCGCTTCCGATCATCACGAGCGGTGGGGCCGCATTTCGGATTGACGCCCAAGAAGTATCAATCGGGCGAAACCGATTATAGCGGCCGCATCTCGAAGATCGGTGATGCGGGCGTACGAACCGCGCTCTACGAGGCGGCCAATGTCATCCTGACGCGCCCCGTGAAGGGTTCGGATCTCAAAAGCTGGGCGCTGGCGGTTGCAAGACGTGCGGGACCCAGAAAGGCGCGTGTTGCGCTGGCCCGTAAGCTGGCGGTGGTGTTGCACCACATGCTCAGGGATAAAACCAACTTCATTCCCCACAAGGCGGCGTCAGCCATGACCGCCTGAGCAGGAAGCGAGACAACAAGACAAGGTTTCGGGCGGGCACCACCATCAGCCCACCGGAGCAAGGTCCCTTCGCCGGGACGATGGAGCGGATAGGCCGATGAACCGCAAGCAGCACTGAGGTGACTGCGCGTCCTTAGATTGGCCAGCCGGTCCTCAGCAGACCCCATAAAGCAGCGACCCCGGCGTCGACTGCGGACAGAAGCAAGCACTCGGCGAGGGATTAAGCTCAAAAGGGATTGACTCGGGACAGCCCGTTACAGAAGGAGCGGTTTAATCCCTAACAATTGCAAACCCAGAGCATACAAGTGCCAGATTACAGCACCGCATCCAATGCGAATAACCCAATTCCGCGCGCCGCGAACGTACGAGGCAAAGCTATATCGATAAGCCGGAAAGATCACCTCGAGTACGACGCATGTCGTAGCAAATATCGCAACCAGCGTGAACGATTTCACGAAGAACTGGGCCATCTCCTCTAAATCGAGAACGTACATTAGAATTGCTCCGACGAATTGGAACGACGTAATTGCCGTATGCGATGTCGGCGGCGATTGAAAATCGATTGTTTGGATAAGACCAATTCGTTTCGCAAATGGCTATCGCCAATCCACGAGCCGCCGCAGTAATCGGCAAGCCGCCGGAGTCATGCTTCTTGACTGCTGCCACCCTGGCCGTCGCCTTACAGTAAGGGGATATCGGCCGGCACAAGCGGTTGGCGGGCAGAAACTGCGCCACAGGAGACCACGTCTTTTTGAAAGCGGCGGTATTCCAGTCCTCGTAGGGCACTGGTGCTCTTCAACCTGGCAGGTCTCACTCACTTTCTGTCGGCGGCCTGGTTATTTGACCGCTGGGTGCAGACCCAACCGAGCGTTTATCGAAACAACGTTCGGACACCGGACGTTCGTTTTGTGCCGATACAGTGTGTCCGCAATTCGCGGGTCTGCGGCTTAATTTTTTTATCGCGTACTGACGGGAGTTCCAACGCTGTGGAACCGATGGCAAGAATGACGAAGACAAGGTAGCGGTTGAAATCCAACATGATCGTTTCGCCTTGAAAACAATCGGTCCGTCATTTCCAGCCAATCTTTTTTCGTCCCGGGGCGCTAAAAGAATGCAACCCGCAAGCGCCTCTCCTTGTTTCAGACGGATTTTCTCCATAGTGCGCCCTATAAACTGCGGAAAACCTCCCGAACTGAAAGAACCCCCATTTCAGGCAGATGTCTTTCAAAAGCATGCGGTTCTCTGGATCTAGCAGGTCTTCCCGTGCTGCCCGCAACCGAAGCATTTGTAGATAGGCTGCGGGTGTCATGTCCTTAAAAGCACGAAAACCAGCTTCGAGCGCTCGGGTGGAAACCACCGCTGCGTCTGCCACCATCGGCATTGTAATCGGCTGGTCGATATTGGCCCGCATGAACTCGATCCCGCGTCGAACATGTCTGGGAGCGATCATGCTGGGTTTCTTATCCAGCAGATGCAATAGCCGATGAGGCACCATCCTTATCACCACATCGGCGAGCGCCTGCGAAATATGTGCCATGGCTATAGGAGACTGCAAAAGCGGACCATTAGCGCGCATTCCGTCGATGATTGTTTCGGCGAGATTGCCGATCGTGCGGCCAACTGGCGTTGACAGATCCAGCTCAGGCAGGAGGTCAAGGGAGCCATTGAAAGGCACGTCAAAAGTCTCGCAAATTGTCCGTTGGAATAAGGCCCAATCAAGCACCAACTCATCTATTAGATTGGCTTGCCCGTGCATCACGATGCCGTCAGGCTCGAAATTCCGGTAAAGCAGCAATTTCCCTTGTGCTGCCTCGGCGGTGCGCCGACCGTACGTAACCCCCATGCCACCGCTGCGCGGCACCACGATCGATAGATGCTCCGTTGCACCCGAGCACCATTCCGTGCGGAACTGAAACCCATCCTGATGGGAACCGGTAATCAACACGGCGCCTTCACAAGTCGAAAGATCGATCCCCCAATGGAACTCTTGGGAGCGACTTACGAGTTCAGCGTCGAATGTCCCGAAAACCTCGCTGAGAGTTTCGATCATGCTATCGAACGTTGAGCCGCAATATCGAAAAACGGCATCATCGGCGCTATTTTCCATCATGTGTTCTCCAGGTGCCAGCGACATCGATCTTGTCGGTTCATACAAGATCGTCTCTCGAGTTTCATAGAGCTTGCGACAACCATTTTTTAATTGAACATAGCTTGCCCGGCGCCCGAAACCTCCAGTGACGAGGCGGTTTATTTCCTCTCCACTCTTATCCGAGTGTTGGCAGGCATGACATCTGCCTCAGGATCTTCAGTCGCCTTCGCCTCTTAGGCGTGGACTGAAGGGTTGGCCGATTACGGCGCTCGGAGAGCGGTTGTTTTTGGTTTCGTCTACTAGCATTCGCCCGTGGCGGGTTCCACCTCGACGCCGCTTCTTGTCGACCTAATGTTGTTGTATACCTATGTCGACAGGCAATCGGCATTGTCAACCGCAAAGGTTGACGCTCGCGATCCCCAATAAGTTCGTGGTATATTCTGAATAAAGAAGGAGAGCTTCTCTAGGTCAGTCGTCACTTACTCTTCAGCATGTTTGCTGACCAGATGTCATACGGTGACTTCCCGATACGATCCAAAGCGGGGAATTCAACGATGGTGGTTCCGGACGTACGATTCTTCCCGCTGCAGTCACGAAGCCCCTCTCATATTCGCTTCATCTTTGCGTCAAAGCTCCAAGCCCCGGGCCCTGTAGAGGCCAGATAAAGAAAGATGAAGCAAAACAGGAGCGTACCATCGCCGCCGTTCGGCACGGGAAAGGCGCTCTTGCCTGAGAAATTGGTAGTCCAATAGCCGAGGCCCATCTGCCCGGATAAAAGGAATGCAACCGGTCTGGTCAGGAGGCCAGTCAGCACAGCCAGGCCGCCGAACACCTCCCGAAGGCTAAAAATCAGCATCAGAGTGGATAAATTGGCTTCGTCCCCTGCTCCGCCAACGCCGAACGCGGGGAATCCGGCTAGCTTCATGGCGCCATGTTCAATGAGCAGCAGGGCGGTAACGATTCGGAGCACGGCGAGTGCCGTCTGCGCGTGTTTTGAAGCATCCTCCAAAGCAGTCTCCAGTTTTTCCAGTTGTCTCGTCCTAATTCCGGTCGATCGGCATTCGGATCAGGACGCCGGATCGATAGGAACGAACCTGGGTTGATCAGTTCGCGCAAATACGGTGCCAAGAAATTATCGAGGGACGTAAGGCGATCTTGCGTAAGACCAGATAGGTCTTCTGAGCGCGGAAGAAGCATTGGGGCTTGATACAACCCGATTTTGTCGTGCGTGTCCGCCGCCAAAGAAACGCACGCGGCAACGGTCCGATCCTTTACTCGAACCGGATTGCAAATCCGTTCCAATCGCGAGGATCCATGCTCACTTATTGTCCATGAGTTTTTGAGACATGTAGGTGTATTCGAGCGCGTAGAGGCGCGCGCGTTCCTGCAGGTTGGCGGCAGCGGCGTGGCCGCCCTCGATGTTTTCGTAATAGTAGAAGGGCAGACTCATATCTTCGAACAGGGCGGCCATTTTGCGCGCGTGCGCCGGACCGACGCGGTCATCTTTGGTCGAGGTTTCGAAGAAAGGCTCCGGATAACCCACACCCGCCCTTACGTTATGATATGGCGAGATCGAGCGCAGAAAGGCGCCTTCGACAGGATCGTCCGGATTGCCATATTCGCCCTGCCACGAGGCTCCTGCCGACATGTGGGTGAAGTTGACCATGTCGAGAAGCGGCACCTGGATCACGGCCGCGTTCCATAGATCAGGGCGCTCGGTCAGTTGCACGCCCATCAGCAGGCCGCCGTTCGAACCACCCATGATCCCGAGATGCGGTGCCGAGGTAACCTTCTTCGCGATCAGGTCCTGCGCCACGGCCTGGAAGTCGTCATAGACACGCTGACGATGGGTTTTCAAACCGGCCTCGTGCCATTTTGGTCCGAATTCGCCACCCCCTCGTATATTGGCCAGCGCGTAGGCACCCCCCTTTTCCAACCACAACTTGCCAAGTGTTGCCAAATAGGTGGGACGCATTGAAATTTCAAAACCGCCATAAGCATAGAGGATGGTGGGGTTCGTGCCGTCGAGCTTAATATCTTTGCGCGCCACGAGGAAGTAGGGAACTTTCGTTCCATCCTCCGAGGTCGCCCAGAACTGCTGTACTTGCAGGTCTTCAGCATCGAAGCGTTCCGGGCTCGACTTGAGCTTCTCGACATTGCCGCTTGCAGCATCCGCGTAAAAAAGGGTGGAGGGTTCGAGGAAACCTTCCGAGAAGATGAACAGGTGATCGCTCTCATTGTCGCTCGACGTCACGGACAAAGTCGAATTTTCCGGCAGGGCCAATTTAAAGGACGACCAGCCATTCTTGCCGAAATCAAAGCTGCGTACCTCGCTGCTGACATTCGACTGGATCGACAGCACAAGATGATTTTTCGTCTGGGTAATCCCTTGGACAGACTGGTGGTCGTTCGGCATGAACAGCACAAGTGGTTCAACGTGCGCCGGATCGGCGAGCGCCGCGCGGAGATCGAAAGCGATTAGCGCGCCATTGTGGAAGACGGTGCCATTGGCCGAGGCCCAGTCCGACTTCAAATTGTAGATTGCCTGGCCCTTGTAGTAGCCACTTAAAGCAGCTGTGGTCGGGAATGGCAGAACGACCTTGCGGTTATCGGTGTGACCGTTCGGGTAGAAGGCTAGTTCTGTGTTGAACGAGTCGAGGTCGCGATAGGAGATGTCCATCACATACTTGCCATCAATGTCGCGCATCACGCTGCGGCGAGACGAGACGTCTTTCTTGTCGCCGCGAAAAATCTCGACCGCCTGATCGAGGCTCTGGCCCCGCTTCAGCACCTTGGTGACGTAGCCGTAGCCGGAATCCGTCACTTCGCCCGGCGTCCATTCCCGAGTCACGTAGATGGTGTTCTCGTCCACCCAAGTCGCCGACTGCTTGCCCTCAGGCAGGACGAAGCCTTCCTTAACGAACTGGCCCCTGGCGATGTCGAATTCGCGCACCACATCTGCATCCTTGCCGCCATCAGACAGGCTGAGCAGGCAGAGATTGTCGACGGGCGGCAGGCAGTTCTCGCTTCTGAGCACCCAGGTCTTATCCTCGAGTTTGGACAGCGCCTCGACATCGAGAATGACGCGCCATTGAGGGCTTCCAGACCTGTAGGCTTCCCAGCTCGTCCGCCGCCACAGACCCTGCACGTGCGTGCCGTCCTGCCAAAAGTTGTCGATCGTGCTGCCATGCGCGAAGCCGGGCCGAACAATGCGATCGGTGGCTTGCAAGATCTTCAGAATGTCAGCCTGATATTCGCCATAGCGTGGATCTTTCGACAGTTTGTTGACGGTTGATTGGTTATGCGCCTTCACCCAGACCATCGCCTTTTCGCCGTCAATCTCATTCAGATAGGCGCGAGGGTCGGCGGCGTCGTTGGGAGCGTTGTTAGGGTTGGAATCGATCGGCTTGGCAACAGTGGTCATCGGCGCCTTGGCAGAAGCCGCCATGGTGAATGCCATCGCCAAAACCATAGCCAACACCAATCTATTCAGAAATGTACCGCGCATAATTTACCTCGCCGAAATCCAACGTCCAAGCGGTTGAAACAAACCGCTCCGCCTCTCGTCTCGGCAAGAGCTGTGCCAATCAAGCGCATCTGAACTGACCCTCTGGAATCAAAGGCTTGGGAGCATGAAGGCCTTGTAGGATAAGTCGCACTGCAATGTCGCAACCGCTCCAGGTTTGTCACTTCCATATGGCTCTGAGACGATCCTCGTACTGATTTCCCCACAAGGGCGAAGGCGCGCATAGGTCACCAGGCCTGGTATTGAGTGCACGGGCGGGAAGGTGCGCCTCGCCGAGGCTCTCAGGAGTGCTTGGTCGGCCATCACGTGACGAATGGATTGCCCTGCCCGGTGATGGTGGCGAGCGACCACATATTTGGTCACGGAGCGGAGAGCGACCATTTTCGTCTCGCTAGCCTCCCAAGAAACATGCGTACGATTCACGCCTGCAAGGAGGCGCAAAGGTCAGGCGAATACGCAAATGCGGCCGTGATGGCGATGGTTAGCGGTCAAATGACAAGAAGATGGTGCGGCTGTGGGCGATGCGCGTGCGGCTGTTGTAACCGGCCGTTCGACCCGCGGTATAGAGCGCGTCATCGAAACACAGATCAGGTCTAATGCCCGCTTGGCGAGCAACGAGGCGAAACTTTCATGGCATGACAGGTCGTGCCGGGCAATCCGCACCACGGTTACATTAACGACGATCAAGCGCCGCTTGCCTTGAGAACGCCTTTACACTCCCCGCCAGATTTCATGTCGGTCGCGACAGCGGACCCTACACGAATTCGGCTGGCCTCGGTCGGCATAGCATCGCAAACCAGTCTATTAGGCACATCCGTTACATCCGGGTGGTGGGGCGCGGCCTAAGGCCGACTGCTAAGAAGCGGTCGAGCATCGCATTTACCTGGTCAGCCACCTCGATGGTATTGAAATGGCCAGCCAACAGCGTCTTGGCCAAAACGAGTTGGGAGCAGCGAACCTTTAGCCAGTCGAGATCACATGCAGCGCTCACCAGCGGCACATCGGCAGCGATGTAGGCCATCGGGACCTTGCAACGCGTTGCCGCAGGAGACGCATCATAGTTGAGGATGAAATTGCGCATTGCAGAATACGCCACATGCTGCGGTGTCTTCTCGCACGAGGCGCGGATATAGGTGTTGTGGATGCTCTCGCGCCTGGAAGGGTCGTCGTAGTCGAGGGCCATGGACCACGCGTTTTTTCGCAAAACCTCCCGATAGTTTGAGCTCGAAATTGCATCCAGGAACTGATCAATTTCGGGGCTGTCGCGAAGCGCCCACCGGGGCGTGACAATAGAATCGATCATCACCACACCAGAGGCCAGCTCAGGATGGCGGCCGCACAGCTCGAGTGCGACCGATCCACCCATGCTGTGGCCGATGATCAGCGGTTTCACCAGGTTCCGCTCGCTGCATTGCCACGCTACGTCGTCAGCAAAATCCTCGATCGTGTACTCCTGCTTCGGCGCGTCGCTGTCTCCGTGACCGCGGAGGTTTACCGCCATGACGTGCCGACTTTTAGCAAAATATTCGATCTGCGGCGTGAATATCCTGTGATCGCCGGTCCAGCCGTGAATCAGGACGAGCGGCGGACTTAGGGGCGAAGCCGATATTGCTTCGAAGTGCGCAAGGCACACCCCGGCGCGGTTCATCAGGACGGGGCTCGATTCGGCTACATTCATGGGGTTCGGCTCTTTTTTGGGCTCGCCAGCAAAGGGTAGAGTGTTTGTGTCATAGAGGGGAACGACCCGCGGCACTCAGACCGCGAGAGCAATGGCTTGCCGATTGCAAACTGATCCAGTTGAGAATGCCCGTGGCAAATGGGGCAGCACTTGAACATGATGAACTGTGAGCGGCACCAAGCCGGAGACGAAGATCGACTTGCCCGGTAGGCAAGCATCGAAGGAAAGATATCGGTGCCTAAATACCCATGGAGGAAATGCCTGAGCGCACCGACGATAAAATCGAACAATCCGAATGCACGATCAAGCCGCCCGCATCAGGTCGCCGATCCAACAATGGATTTATTTGCCACCATAGCCTCCAATTCGTCAATGAGACCGGAGGCGGCGATTTCAGCTTTGATGCCATCGCCCAAGCGGCGCGCCGCATCGCGATAGCGCGGCTCCTGTAACAGGCCACTGACGGCATGGGCGATCTCGGCTTCGCTAGCACTCGGGGGTAGTCGAAGACCAGCTCCCTTCGACACAACTCGTGCAGCATTATCCCCCTGGTCGCGCCCGTTGGGGAGCACCAGTTGCGGTAGACCGTTTATCAGCCCCCGGCTGACGGTGCCGTGGCCGCCCTGCGTTATCAAAAGGCAGACTTCCTTCATCACTGTGTCATGCGGAGCGCCGTGCAACAGATGCACGTTCGCGGGGGCGACCAGCTTCCCCGCGTCAACATGAGGTCCGATGGTCGCCACCGCGTGCACGTCCAGCGTACCCAATGCGCAAATGATCCGTTGAACCAAGTCGTCTTGACCCTGAGCGCCGGAGCTGCAGGCGACGAGCACACGAGGTCGATTGGCGTCCACAGGCCAAGGCGCCTTCCAGCTCCTTGACCAATTTGGCTGCTCCAGCAGTGGCCCAACATAACGAACGTTGTCCGGTAGAAGGTCGGCCTCAAAATCGAAGGTCCGGCTGATCGCCAGCAAGTACCGATCGGCACACTCAAATAAATCCACCGTCCTGGCCAAACCGGACAGGCCGAGGCCGGCACGCGCCTCGTTTAGAAGCGAAAGGAATTGGTCCAGGAAGCAAGCCCAATTTTCGTTCGCCGCCGCGATCGCGATCCGCTCTTCTGGCGTCTGCGGCTGCGCCAATCCGCTGGCGGCCGGCGGAATTCCTGGCAAAGGGCGAAGGCTCACATGGGGTGACAACATTGCGATCGGCACGCCAGCGGCTTCGGCGCCCAACACGGCACCAAACAACATATCGATGGCAATGACAGCATCCGTCGGTATGCGGCCGATCTCATCCTGGACGTCGGCTGCGTAGGCTGGCGCCGGGCCGAACACCGCCTTTTGGAACCAGTCCTGCATGTCTGAAAAGCAGGCAGGATCCGCGTCGATCCCCATCGGGGCACGCCGCCAGGAGACGAAGTCGAAACCCGCCGCAGCCACTTCACGCCGCATCTCTGGATCAGCCATAATGCGGGCGCTATGGCCAACCCGTTGCAGTTGTCGAGCTGCAGTCAGCAACGGGCCCAGATTACCCGACGTCCCCCAGGACGCAAGCAGGAAGTTATACAACATGCCTCACCTCAATCGTGTTTGAAGCCAAATTTCGTCGTAATCGGAGGCTGCAATAGGTGATCGATAATTGGTGCGTCGTGTCGAGTTCTGCCGCTGTCACAATCGGAGGCGGGGCGATGCAACACACTCCCCGGAAACTTCCCTCAGCGGGAACTTTCCGGTTAGAAAGATGATGCTCCCTTGCGGCCGTCACACACGTTCTAGCAGGTGCCGTAAACCCGAAAGGACTCCCCGATTGCACACAGCTCAACCTGGTCGGGAGTTGGCACAATCGGCCGGAAAGGTCTAGCTGCTTAGCCGACCTCGACAAAGGTGATATCGTCTTGCGAACTTACGTCCGTCGCACGCATCTGCGGATGGACTTGAAGACTCCCCGGTCGTCTTCAGCTCGCGGGCAGCGAACTCAATGACTTACCCGCTCAGGTTTCGTTCGACTCCATCTGTCCTGCAATTTTTAAGGCGTTCGGGGCGCTGCGTAAAATTGATTGTTTGAATGAATACAATTCGCGGCCGGCATGTCTCTGGCGTTCCTCAAACTCGCTGCTTGGCCCAATCGTCACCGGGCACTTCTGCCCTCTTCGCAAACTGCCGGCGCCAGGTGTAAATCCGCTGCGGCACCAAGTCATGTCGACGAGCAACGTCCGCGACGCTCGCAACGCCTGCCGAAGCGGGCGACGAAGCGGGCCGCGACCTTCAAGTCCGCGGAAGACTCTTGCCTCCGAGCTCGAGCGTCATCAGTTTGATTTGGGTGGATGCGATCGTTTCATGATCGCGCCGCCGGCGGCGGTCGATTCCGTAAATCTCACTTGGCGATGTCGGGATGTAGAGGTATGGAGAACGGCCGCAGTTCCGAAGGTGCAAGGACGATGGCGTTTCCCGCAGCAAGCGCAGAGACCATTTTCCATCCCGGCGGATTCCTTGACTCGCCTTTCCGAAAGCTCGCGAACTCGGATGGCCATTATTTTTCGGGTTGAGCCGCTAACGCTTCCCGCCAGCAATCAATCTCGCCTCCGGGTCCAGACGCAGTCCTCACATGGCGCCGCATCCGATCACTGGGCCGATAGCGAGGGCGAGACTGGGTATTCCGCGCAGCAGTCGAGGATACTGCCGGAAATATCACGTTCCGGCGGTTACTCCATACACCCGACGTTCCTATTCGTCGCCACCGCAAAATCCGGGCCGAAGCGAATCCGTTTGATCCGATGTGGGACCGCTACTTCGCCGCAGGCGTGGTCTGCCCTCGGAAACTACGGATCGGCCTGATGGAACCGCCCACTCTGCCGATAAACAGGAACTGGCGGCTCTGGTCAAACAGGGCCTAGTGGAGGCTTGAGCCGTATGCGGGGAAACTGCGCGTACGGTCTTAGGGAGGAGCGACCCGGCGAGGGGTCGTTCCTAACCCGACAGGACACGCCGCAGCATCGGCGCTTGCCAGATCATTCGGCTGATGGGGCGAGATGAATGATGTCTCCCCGGGACCAGCCTTCGGCAAGGCTCATCAGAAACTCCAGCTCCCGTCTCAGCGCGACGGTGCGACTTACATCCTTTGCATGCTGGTTGTCGGCGCGCACGTGATAAAATTCGCCGACCGCGATTCCCGCCGCTTTTCGCTTGTCCTCAAGCGCGGACTTCAAACCTGCCAGCTCGTCCCTAACAGCGAAGTAGCGCCGCATAACGGCGATCAAACGCAGGTCGTTTTCTGCTTCATCCATATTGGCGTCTTCCAAAATGCTTTGATTAGGAAGAAGCAGATTCGCTCTCTCCTGTCACGCCTCGAACGACAATCGGCAAGGATGATACTTTAGAAATATCTCAACTAGAGAGGATGTAAGATTCATGGCAAAGCGAGAAGAGTTCCATTCATCGCCTTCCGCGACGGCGCAAACAATCCAATTTCCTTCAACTTGAAGGGTGATACCCGGAACTCTGACCCGTGTGTCGGGTCTCCCTTTCTATTTCGTTCGCATGTAGCAGATAGCAACGCGCCCGCTGATAGTCCATTCACCGCATTATTTGAGGGAAGAACCTAACAAAGAAAAAACCGAACGCGCTTGCAGATCGTCCGGCTTTTCCCGCGACTACCTACTTCGACAGGGCAAAGTCGGGTAGCATGTCGCTAGTTGGAGCGTATGCACGATATGGAATATACCAGTCGCATTTCGCGTGCGCGAACTACCAAGGCAGGTAGGTTCCCAAGCTCGGCGACCCGACCCTGCGGCTTCCGCGTCGCATGCCCATCCGACCCGGCGAGATGTCGGAGAGCGGGTTTCATTTTCCTGATCGTTGCCGCCGACATCGGAGTGGTTTCCAGCAAACCACGCCTGTTGCAGGCAATCCGGATGCTTGAAATATCGCGCAA
The DNA here is from genome assembly GCF_000426285.1 of Rhizobium leucaenae USDA 9039. Lineage (GTDB taxonomy): Bacteria > Pseudomonadota > Alphaproteobacteria > Rhizobiales > Rhizobiaceae > Rhizobium > Rhizobium leucaenae. The sequence goes on from NZ_AUFB01000045.1 coordinate 12,385, forward strand.
GGACAGCTCCTCACATTCAGCGCACGAACAGGGCTTTGTCGGGCACTTGCTCCGCCGGTTGTCGGCATTGAGACTCAATGTCAGTAACCTGACACTACGCGCCGCTAGGAAGTGCCCGCTGAGCCTGCGATTTCACTTCGGCACGCGATTTGCTCTGTTTGCGGCATCATCACCAATCGCAGTGCGATGGTCTTTGGGACGCACACGGCGCCGCGTCGCTGTTCGCGTCTGATCCGACGGTTCGCTGTGGGAATGACTTGGCGCGTGGTTGTGGACCCCGAGAAAATGCAGGGACGTGTTGGATGCGATCTAGTTTAACTGCCACCGGCGGTGTGGGACTGGTCCGGAGGTCGTGTTGGCGGAGACGTCGCTGGCGGGTAGGGTCGAACCTCATTCACCAAGCTCTACGACTAGGCAATCTATGCCGACTCCGACAGGCTCGACGTCATCTGGCACGACCCGCACCTGTCGCTCGGCGAAGCGTCGGAATTCCGCCTGGGCGCTGCGCCGGCGCGCCTAGAATTATGATGCACCTTCCCCGCGCCGTTCGTGCCGCTGGAGGACCTGGCGCTGACAATCGCGGTGGAGGACATCGCCTCCATGCCGTCTTCCGTCGTTCGCTGCCCGTCGCCTGCCAGTCACCTTCCGCCCTTTCCATCGCTTAGAGAGTGAACTGCCACCATGTCCGAACAACCCTTGCCGACGCTGCCGATGTGGCGCCTCAATCACATCGAGCCCTCGCCCGAGATGCTAACGCTAAGCGCCAACGGTCCGATCCATCGCGTGCGCTTCCCGTCCGGGCACGAAGGCTGGTGGGTGACAGGCTACGACGAGGCCAAGGCGGTGCTCTCCGACACTGCATTCCGGCCCGCGGGGATGCCGCCGGCGGCATTTACCCCGGATTCAGTGATTCTCGGTTCGCCGGGGTGGCTGGTCTCGCACGAGGGGGACGAGCATGCGCGGTTACGCACGATCGTGGGACGGGCCTTCAGCGACCGCAATATGGAGCTGCTCGCGCAGAAGGTCGAGGCGATCGCCGCGCAGTTGTTTGAGACGCTGGCGGCCCAGCCCCAGCCCGCCGACCTGCGGCTCCACCTCTCCTTTCCGCTTCCGGCCATTGTCATTAGCGCGCTGATGGGCGTGCTCTATGAGGATCACGCCTTTTTCGCCGGGCTGTCCGACGAGGTGATGACGCACCAGCATGAAAGCGGCCCGCGCAGCGCGTCGCGCCTGGCCTGGGAAGAGCTGCGCGCCTACATTCGCGGCAAGATGCGGGACAAGCGCGAGGACCCCGGCGACAACCTGCTGACGGATCTGCTCGCGGCGGTCGATCAGGGCAAAGCGACCGAGGAAGAGGCGATCGGCCTGGCGGCGGGCATGCTGGTGGCGGGGCACGAGAGCACCGTCGCGCAGATCGAATTCGGCCTGCTGGCGATGTTCCGTCATCCGCAACAGCGCGAACGCCTGGTCGGCGATCCATCCCTTGTGGACAAGACAGTGGAGGAAATCCTGCGTATGTACCCCCCGGGCGCGGGCTGGGACGGCGTCATGCGCTACCCGAGAACCGACGTGACCATAGCGGGCGTGCGTATTCCCGCGGAGAGCAAGGTGCTGGTCGGCCTGCCGGCGACGGCGTTCGATCCGCGCCATTTCGAGGACCCGGAAATCTTCGACATCGGACGCGAAGGAAAGCCCCACTTGGCGTTCTCCTACGGGCCGCACTATTGCATCGGCGTTGCGCTAGCCAGGCTGGAACTCAAGGCGGTGTTCGGTTCGATCTTTCAGCGCTTTCCCGCGCTGCGCCTCGCCGTGGCGCCCGAAAAACTGAAGTTGCGCAAGGAGATCATCACCGGCGGGTTCGAGGAGTTTCCGGTGTTCTGGTGATGCGTGGAAGCCGCTGGGGATCGTGATCTTCTCCGCATGGCCGGCGCGCCTGGCGCGCCGGCCAGATCAGCAACCAACAGGTAACCAAGATGGACGTGAAAGAAACAACCGCGGTATGCCGGGACGCCTTCGCCGAACTCGCGTCGCCGGCGTGCATCCACGACCCATATCCGTTCATGCGGTGGTTGCGCGAGCACGATCCGGTGCACCGGGCAGCGTCAGGCCTCTTTCTGTTGAGCCGCCACGCCGACATCTACTGGGCACTCAAGGCCACGGGCGATGCGTTTCGGGGACCGGCGCCGGGCGAACTGGCGCGCTATTTCCCGCGTGCGGCAACCAGCCTGTCGCTCAATCTGCTGGCGTCCACTTTAGCGATGAAGGATCCACCGACGCATACGCGTCTGCGCCGGCTGATCTCCCGCGATTTCACGATGCGCGAGATCGACAACCTGCGGCCGAGCATAGTGCACATCGTCGCAGCGCGCCTGGACGGCATGGCGCACGCGCTTGAGCGCGGGGAGGCAGTGGACCTGCATCGCGAATTCGCGCTTGCCTTGCCAATGCTGGTCTTTGCCGAACTGTTCGGCATACCCCAGGAGGACATGTTCGGGCTCGCCGCCAACATCGGCGCCATCCTGGAAGGCCTGAGCCCGCACGCCAGCGATCCCCAGCTCGCCGAGGCGGACGCAGCCAGCGCCAAAGTTAAGGCCTACTTCGGCGACCTCATACAGCGCAGGCGCACCGATCCCCGCCAGGACGTCGTGTCGATGCTGGTCGGCGCACACGGCGATGATGCCGATATGCTGTCGGATGTGGAGTTGATCAGCATGCTATGGGGCATGCTGCTGGGTGGCTTCGCCACCACTGCTGCGACCATTGACCATGCGGTCCTGGCGATGCTGGCGCATCCCGAACAGCGGCACTGGCTGCAGGGAGATGCCAAGGGGGTCGAGGCATTCGTCGAAGAAGTCTTGCGCTGCAACGCACCCGCCATGTTCAGCTCCATTCCGCGAATCGCACAGCGCGACATCGAACTGGGCGGCGTGGTAATCCCGAAGAACGCGGACGTGCGCGTGCTGATCGCCGCCGGCAATCGTGACCCGGACGCCTTTGCCGATCCCGACCGCTTCGACCCCGTACGGTTCTACGGCACCAGTCCTGGCATGTCGATTGACGGGAAGATCATGCTGAGCTTCGGCCACGGCATCCACTTCTGCCTCGGGGCGCAACTGGCCCGGGTGCAATTAGCCGAGAGCCTGCCGCGGATCGAGGCGCGCTTCCCTACGCTCGTACTCGCCGATCAGCCGACCCTGGAGCCATCCGCGTTCCTTAGGACATTCCGCGCCCTGCCCGTGCGGCTGCATGCGCAGGCGGGGCGCTGAGATGCGCGTCGTGGTCGACCAGGATCTTTGCGGAACCACTGGGCAGTGTGTGCTAACCCTGCCGGGCGTCTTTCGCCAGCGCGAACTGGACGGCGTGGCCGAAGTGTGCGTGGTGACGGTCCCCCAAGCGCTGCACGCCGCCGTGCGGCTCGCTGCCAGCCAGTGCCCAGTTGCCGCCATTTGGGTCGTCGAAAGCGCCGCTGGGGATGGCGAGCCAGCCCGGGCCGACCCTACGCCTTCTCTGGCAGAGGCCGAGCGACATGCCACGAAAGACCAATGCAATCCAGGAGGACACGATGGGACGGTTTGAGGGCAAGGTGGCCGTGGTGACCGGCGCCGGCGCCGGCATCGGGAAGTCATGCGCCCTCGCCATTGCGCGCGAGGGCGGCAGGGTGGTCGTGGCCGACATTGACGGCTCAGCGGCCACCGCGTGCACGGCGCAGATCGCGGCCGAAGCTGGCCACGCGCTGGCCTTGGCCATGGACATCGCCGATGCGCAGGCTGTGGCCGCGCTATTTGAGGCGGCGGAGCGGCACTTCGGTGGGGTCGATCTGCTGGTGAACAACGCGAGCGCCATGCATCTGACCCCATGCGACCGCGCGATCCTCGATCTGGACCTGGCGGTTTGGGATGAAACGATGGCGACTAATCTGCGCGGCACGCTGCTCTGCTGCCGCCAGGCCATTCCGCGCATGATCGCCCGTGGCGGTGGCGCGATCGTCAACATGTCCTCGTGCCAGGGGCTCAGCGGTGACACCGCGCTGACCTCCTACGCCGCGTCGAAGGCCGCGATGAATATGCTGTCGGCCTCGCTCGCCACCCAATATGGTCACGCGCAGATCCGCTGCAACGCGGTTGCGCCGGGTCTTATCATGACCGAACGTCTCCTCGACAAGTTGGACGAGTGCATGCAACGGCATCTGCGCCGGCACCAGCTCCTGCGGCACGTCGGCCGCCCCGAGGACGTGGCCGCGCTGGTGGCTTTCCTGCTCTCCGACGATGCTGCGTTCATCACCGGCCAAGTCGTGTGCATCGACGGCGGCATGCTGACGCATGTGCCGACATACGCCGATGGTGGCAACAGCCGTGCCGCGCGGCCGACCAGTGACACCGCCGAAGCGGCCGCGGCGCCAGAGAGGTAATAGACATGCTGCTCAACCCGCTGAACCGTCGGCACCGGCTGCGGGACGACATCCCGGTCATGCCCGGCGCTTTCCCCCTGGTCGGGCATCTTCCCGCCATCGTTTGTGACCTGCCGCGCCTGCTGCGGCGCGCGGAACGGACGCTGGGCAGCCATTTCTGGCTGGATTTTGGCCCTGCCGGACAACTGATGACGTGCCTGGATCCGGATGCGTTTGCGTTGCTCCGGCACAAGGACGTGTCCTCGGCACTGATTGAAGAGATTGCACCCGAAATCCTTGGCGGAACGTTGGTCACTCTGAACGGTAGCGCGCATCGGCAGGCGCGCGATGGGATCAAGTCGGCATTCCTGCCGAGGGGCCTGACCGAGGCCGGCATTGGCGAGCTATTCGAGCCCGTCATCCGGGCCCGGGTGCAGGCATGGCGCGAGCGCGGTGAAGTAACTATCCTGCCCGAGACCGGCGACTTGATGCTGAAGCTCACCTTTTATCTCATGGGCATCCCCGCCCAAGACCTGCCGGAGTGGCATCGCAAGTACCGGCAACTGCTGCAGTTGATGCTCGCGCCGCCGATCGACCTGCCCGGAACGCCCTTTCGGCGCGGCCGCGCCGCCCGCGACTGGATCGACGCGCAGTCGCGCCAGTTCATCCGCGGCGCGCGCGCGCATGCCGCGCGCACCGGGTTGATCAACGACATGGTGAGCGCGTTCGATCGCAGCGAAGGCGCGCTCTCCGATGACGTCCTGGTCGCCAACGTTCGCTTGCTGCTGCTTGCCGGTCACGAGACCACCGCCTCAACGATGGCCTGGATGGTGATCGAGCTGGCGCGGCAGCCTGAGCTGTGGGACTCCCTCGTCGAGGAGGCGCAACGCGTGGGCGCGGTGCCGACCCGGCACGCGGACCTGTCGCAGTGCCCGGTCGCCGAGGCGCTGTTTCGCGAGACGCTGCGCATGCATCCGGCGTCCTCGCTCTTACCGCGTCGCGCGACGCAGGAATTACAACTCGGCCAGCGGCGCATTCCTGCGGGCACCAGTCTGGGCATCCCGCTGCTGCATTTCTCGACCTCACCGCTGCTGCACGAGGCGCCTGATCAGTTCCGCCTGGCGCGGTGGCTACAACGCACGGGGCCGATCCGGCCGGTGGACATGCTGCAGTTCGGCAGCGGCCCACACGTCTGCATCGGCTACCACCTGGTATGGCTGGAACTGGTGCAGTTCGGCATCGCCTTGGCACTGACCATGCACAAGGCCGGGGTGCGGCCGCGGTTGCTGAGCGACGCTGAAAAAGGCCGGCGCTATTACCCGACAGCACAGCCCTCCATGAAAATCCGCATCGGATTCTCATGAGCTGGCGTCGCAAGCTCCGCGTGGCGTGGCAGCGACGCCGGCAACGCTAAGGCGGTTCGCCGCTCGCCGTGGCCCTCTCCTGTCAGGAACAAGGACATTGACAACATGCAGACCGGTTCCACGCTACACGATGACCAAACTGGCATTTCCGCGCTCGGCGGATTGGGCGCGCAGGCGCCCGGCGCATCCGGCAGGCTGCTGCCGGAGATCTGGATGCAGGACGGCGCAAAGCGGGTCGAACAGGCGCTGACGCGTCTTCTCTGCCCCGAGGACGACGGTGAGACCGAGCTGATGGCGGCGATGCGCTACGCTACCTTGCATGGCGGGAAGCGCACCCGCGCCTTGCTCTGTCTGGCTGCCGGCGAACTGGCCGACACCCCGGCGCACATGCTCGACGTCGTCGGCGCCGCCATCGAGATGATGCACGCCTGTACCCTGGTCCACGACGACCTGCCCGCAATGGACGACGACGTGCTTCGCCGCGGCCTTCCGACCGTGCACGTCAAGTTCGGCGAAGCAACTGCGATCCTGGTCGGGGATGCACTGCAGGCGCACGCCTTCCTGACCCTGGCGAGCCTTGATGCCCCGGGCGACAACCGTATCGCGCTCGTGCGCGAACTGGCGCAGGCAGTGTCCGCCGAGGGTGCCGCAGGCGGGCAGGCCATAGATCTGTCGCTGGTTGGAAAGCACGTTGAGCTGGGCAGGATCTTGGCGATGCACCGCATGAAGACCGGAGCGCTAGTGCGCGCGTCCGTTCGCATGGGCGCACTATGCGCCATCGCGGAGGATGCCGCGAACGCTGAGCTGTACTGTGCGCTCGATCGCTACAGCGCCTGTTTCGGCCTGGCGTTGCAGGTGGTCGACGACATTGTCGACGCGACAGCGGATAAAGCGACCCTTGGCAAGACGCCCGGCAAGGACGCGGCGGCGCAGAAGCCGACCTGCGCGTCGATCATGGGGCTAAAGGCAGCGCGCCAGTTCGTCGCGGATCTGTTGCGCGACGCGGAGGATGCCATCGCCCCGCTGGGGCCGCGTGCGGAACGGTTGGCGCAGATCCTGCAGCGGGCCAACGCATATCTGTTCACGCACGCGCCATGCGCATGAGCGCGCCCGCCCGCGTGGAACCGCCCCTGTGCCGCTGCGATCGGTGGCAGCAGCGGTGCATGCTGTGCGGTTTCCGAGTCCGCGTCGCCGATCGCAGCGGTTGCCTAGCACTGCCGCGGCGCGCACGCGGCGACTGCCCGATTCTGGTTTTTGTCAACCGTCTGCAGAAGGAACATCCCGCGTGAACGCGCTGTCCGAACAGATCCTTTCCGAATTGCGCCACCTGCTGAGCGAGATGAGCGATGGCGGCGGCGTCGGTCCGTCCGTCTACGACACGGCGCGAGCTCTGCAGTTCCGCGGCAACGTCGCCGGTTGGCAGGACGCATATGCGTGGCTCATCGCGCAGCAACAGCCTGATGGCGGATGGGGAAGCGCGGACTTCCCGCTGTTCCGCCATGCGCCCACGTGGGCGGCTTTGCTGGCATTGCAGCGTGCCAATCTTCTTCCCGGTGCTGCCGACGCAGTCCAGGCTGCAACCCGGTTCCTCCGGCGCCAGCCCGATCCCTATGCGCATGCGGTGCCGGAAGATGCGCCGATCGGTGCGGAGCTGATCCTGCCGCAGCTTTGCGGCGAGGCCCCATCCTTGCCGGGCGGCGTGGCGTTTCCGCGCTACTCGGCGCTGTTGCCGTTGCGGCAAGAGTGCCTGGTCAAGCTGGGGGCGATGGCAATGTTGCCGAGCGGCCATCCGTTGCTGCACACCTGGGAAGCCTGGGGGACGTCGCCAACCACCGCATGCCCGGATGAGTACGGCAGCATCGGCATCAGCCCGGCGGCCACCGCCGCGTGGCGTGCGCACGCCGTAGTACAGGGGAGTACGCCGCAGGTCGGGCGCGCGGACGCGTATCTGCAAGCGGCATCGCGGGCGACGCGCAGCGGCATCGAAGGTGTCGTTCCCAATGTCTGGCCGATCAATGTGTTTGAGCCATGCTGGTCGTTGTACACCCTGCATCTGGCGGGGCTGTTCGCGCATCCCGCGCTCGCAGACGCGGTGCGCGAAATCGTTGCGCAGCTTGAAGCCCACCTGGGCGTACGCGGTCTTGGGCCGGCCTTGCACTTCGCCGCCGACGCGGACGACACCGCCGTTGTGTTGTGCGTCCTGCGCCTTGCGGGCCGCGACCCGGCAGTCGACGCGTTGCGCCAGTTCGAAACTGGGGGGCTGTTCGTCACCTTCCCCGGCGAGCGCAATGCCTCGGTGTCGACCAACATCCATGCCCTGCATGCGTTGCGACTGTTGGGAAAGCGCGCCGCCGGCACCAGCGCCTACGTCGAGGCCACTCGCAACCCGCACGGACTGTGGGACAACGAAAAATGGCACGTTTCATGGCTGTATCCCACCGCACATGCGCTCGCTGCGCTGGCGCAAGGCAAGCAACAGTGGCGCGACGAGCGCGCGCTGGCGGCGCTGCTGCAGGCGCAGCGCGACGACGGCGGCTGGGGCGCCGGTCGTGCGTCCACATTCGAGGAAACCGCCTATGCGCTGTTTGCGTTACATGTGATGGATGGGAGGGAAGAACCCATAGGGCGCGCGCGCATCGCTCAGGTGGTGGCGCGTGCGCTGGAATGGATGCTCGCCCGCCATGCGGCGCATAGATTGCCGCAGACGCCGCTGTGGATCGGCAAGGAACTGTATTGCCCGACCCGGGTCGTGCGCGTGGCCGAACTCGCCGGATTATGGTTGGCGCTCAGTTGGGGGCGGCGCGCTGCCGAGGAAGCAGGAGCAGCGCCATGATCCAGACCGAAGGCGCGCTGCAGCAGGTGCTGGAGTGGGGTCGTTCCCTGACCGGGTTCGCCGACGAGCATGCCGTCGAAGCGGTCAGGGGCGGCAAGTACATCCTGCAGTGCATCGACCCGAGCCTGCGAGACATTAGCGTTCGCACGGGCCGCGATCCGCAGGACGAAACCCTGATTGTGGCGTTCTATCGCGAACTGGCGCTGCTGTTCTGGCTCGACGATTGTAACGACCTTGGCCTGATCACGCCAGAGCAGCTCGCCGCGGTGGAGCGGGCGCTGGGACAGGATGTGCCGTGCGCGCTCCCTGGATTCGAGGGCTGCGCTACGCTGCGGGGTTCGCTGGCCGCGCTCGCCTACGATTGTCGTGACTATGCTCAGCTTCTCGACGATACCCGGTACTACTGCGCGGCTCTGCGCGCCGGACGCGCGCAGGCGCAAGGGGCGGAACGCTGGTCCTACACCGAATACCTGCACAACGGCGTCGATTCGATCGCCTACGCGAACGTGTTCTGTTGCATGTCATTGCTCTGGGGGCTGGACATGGCGACGTTGCGCGCGCGTCCGGCGTTCCGCCAGGTCCTACGGCTCATTTCCGCGATAGGGCGCCTGCAGAACGATCTGCATGGACGCGAGAAGGACAGGTCGGGCGGCGAGGCCGACAACGCGGCGATCCTGCTGTCGCAGCGCTACCCGGCTATGCCTGTGGTAGAGTTCCTCAACGACGAGTTGGCCGGCCATACGCGCATGCTGCACCGGGTGATGGCGGAAGAATGCTTTCCGGCGCCGTGGGGACCGCTAATCGAGGCAATGGCGGCCCTCCGCGCCCAGTACTATCAGACCTCCACCAGCCGCTACCGCAATGACGCTGCGGGGGAATGCCAGTGTGCGCAGGCCTAAACGCGCGGCAAGCGGCGACATGCGCGCGCTGCCGTCGGTCAATGGCAAACAAGGATGGGCTTATAGCGATCTGGGAGGAGCTTCGGCATAGGCTTTCGGGTTGACCGGCTGCCATGAGTGGCGGCCTTCCTAAGCAAACCTCGTGTTGCCATCCATGCCGGGCCCGCTCCGATCCGTGTTGGGCAGGACAGGCCTCTCCATTCGCATTCGTGCGGAATGTACCATCGGCGCAATCAACCAACGAAAGCAAAAGCTATGACGATCAACCGCACGCCACGAATCCAGAGCCGGAACGACCTTCTCCGCTCGAGCTGGCTACCGGCAAGGTGCTCGTAACGCAAGGTATCCGCAGGCTTCCCGATCCCACCCGGTCCCGCATTGCCGACGCCGTGCAGGACTTTAACAGCTTCACGCCCGACAACGATCCCCATGACAAGTACGATTTTGGGGGCGATGCTGGCTGATGGACACGAGGTGTTCTGGAAAATCAACTACTACGTCAGCGATATGATGCATGGCTCCGAAGATCCGACCGACGCGATGCAAATCGTCCGTGTCCTCGCGATCATGCTGGCCGAGGAATACTAAGCCGGGGTGTCCTGCCGCGGGTAGAGAGATGCGGCAGCGGCGGGCAAAAGAGCTATACAGAGAAAATCTATCTTTGCTCACATTGTCACGCTTCGGCCGTCTGCTCGCCGGCCTGTTCCTGTTCCTCGGCGAGAATACCGACAATCGAAAGAACCCGGTTCCTGATTCGGGGCGACAGACGCAAAATGCCTTCAATCAGTCGGCGACCGTCAGCCGTCGACAGGTATGCGATACGTTCGTCAATCTCCGCGGCTTCTTGGTGGGGAACTCCGCTGCCCGGCTCCGGCAGGCCTTCGAAAAACCGCGCCACTGGCACATGCAGGCAACTTCCTATTTCATAGAGCATCGAAGCACTGACGCGGTTTTTGCCGCTTTCGTATTTTTGCATCTGTTGAAAGCTGACGCCGACGCCCTTGCCCAACTCGTTCTGCGATAAATTGGCTTGAATTCGGAGAATGCGGATCTGTTGTCCGACGTGGCGATCGACGGGATGGATCCTCGCATCCGATGGCGACGGCCTTTGCCGCGTGAAACTAGATTCGAAGTCTGTGATATCACTCATGCCGGCTCCCTTAAGGTCGCAAAAGGGCATGATAGGGGCAACCAGACGTCTCGACTTTCAAATTTGTGATGCGATTACATATTCTTGATGCGAAATTCACGAGTTTGGCGAGTTCTGCCGCAAAGCACGTCACCCGATTGCGCCCAGCTTTGGGAGCGATTCTGTCCGTCCGCTGCGCCGCGAACGGATCGCCATTGCGCGGTTGGCTGGAACACGTCGACCTTCAAACTGACCAACGGTCTGACAAGACGATACCGACTCGCGTCGAAACGCTTTTGTCGTCCCTTTATAGAACAAGTGTCGCGCCGAAAAATGTACACAATAGGGGATCAACGCTCCCGTTTCCCATCATGTTGGGGCCGATTTCGGCTCCGACAATTGCTGCCGCTGGTCGTCATTCAAGTATATCCGCAAAGGGCCAACGGTCGCACATTCACCCTCCCCTGGACCGGCAGCGTTCAAAGTCTTGCCAGACCCCATGGGCGCAGAGAACATGGTCGGCATATCGAGGCTGGTGCCTTCGCGGCGGGAACGCGCCGTCATGCCCGAGCCATGCGGCAAGGGTATCGTGCTCTGGACGCTGCGCTATGGTGATGAGGTGCGGGATGGGGAAAACTATTTTGCCGCAATCGATGATGAAGAGCCAGAAGCGGAACTGATGCCGCTCGTGCAACAGCTCATCAAGAAACAGACTCAGCGCTGGAGCCCGAAGATGGTCGCCGATCCGATGCAGGAGACGCTGCTTGACATTATCAACACAAAGAAGAAGCAATTGAAGAAACCGTCCAAAGCCATGCCGAAGAAGAAGGCTGAAGCTTTGACGGGCAATGTCATCAACATCATGGATGCGTTGCGCAAGTCCATCGAGAACGAACGGGGTTCAGGGAAGCAATCGACGAGATGACGACAAGACGCAAAGCCTCGATGCCGCTGCTCGACGAATCCGGCTCGACCCTTCAGTCACGCCAGGTGCGAAAGCGCGATCCCGCCCAGCCAAGCCTGCCCTTCGATCCGATGCCCGAGCGCATCGAGCCGTGCCTGGCGCTTTTGAAGCCGACACCACCGAAGGGAGCCGACTGGCTGTTCGAGGTGAAATGGGACGGCTACCGTCTGGCGCTCCACATCCATCGGAAGGATGTGAAGGTCATCACTCGCGGAGGCCACGACTGGACGCACCGCTTTCCGGCAATTGTCGATGCGGCGCGTGCACTCGGGGTCAACAGCGCCATTCTCGACGGCGAAGCCGTCGTGCTTGACAATCAAGGCCGCTCCGACTTCGGGGCATTGCAGCGCTCGCTTGGTGGCCGCGGCGGCAAAAAGGCGTCAGACGAAGCGATCCTATATGCGTTCGACCTTCTCTATCTTGACGGCCACGACTTGACTGGCACCGAGCTTTCGGTGCGGCGGCATCTGCTGGAGGATCTCATTTCACCGACGAGCGACGGCGCCGTTCGCCTGTCGCAGGAGATGGCCTTGGACGGCGAGGTCCTGCTGGAGCACGCATGCCGGGCAGGGCTTGAGGGCATTATCGCCAAGCACCGCGACCGGCCATATCGCTCCGGGCGCACCGGCGATTGGCAGAAGATCAAGTGCATCCAAAGCGAGAGCTTCATGGTCGTCGGCTATGAACAGTCGTCCTCGGCACGCGGCGGCATCGGTAGCCTGCTGCTCGCCGCGCGGAAAGGTTATGATTGGGCCTATGTCGGCTCGGTCGGAACCGGCTTCAACACGAAAGATGCCGAATACCTGCGCAAGACCCTCGATAAGCTGAAGACAGCCAGGCCGGTCGTGCCGCTGAAGGGCAAGAATCTCGTCTTTGCTCAGCCGACAATTATTGCCGAAATCGAGTTCCGCGGCTGGACACATGACGGCAGCCTTCGTCACGCCTCCTACAAGGGTCTAAGGGAAATCCAGGACAACGCCGCAGTCTTCGACATTGCCGAGCGGCCTGCGCCAAGCGAATAGAGCGCTCGAGGCTTTGGGGAGTACCGCATTACCTCCGGGGGAATAGTAGCCTGGCTCTCGGATGGATGGGAGGATTACTGCCAGCAGTTGACCGCCGTATGGAGACGCGGCGACCGTAAACAGGGGCTCGTCTTTCCATAACGCGTCTGACAACATTTCCCGCGTGCCAAGGTCGAAAATCGAACGCATATATGTTTCATTGAACGGATCGGACATATCGTAGTGAAGCTGGCAATCAATAGAGGCTACATGAAGCTTGGCTTCAGTCCGACGGGCATAGCCGTATAAGGCCATCAGAGAATCCCGTTCCTGCGCCTTGACCAACATCGAATATGCCCTTGCCATCACAGGCAACGTGCTGTCCGACATATTGGAGAATTCCGGGATCAGAGCGTTATTGACGATAACATTCAGGTTGATACATCGGCAATCAGGCTCCGTAACGAATCTCTTATATGTCAGAATTGACTAAAGCGATCTGAGAGCTGCCGCTCTGAAAGAGCCTCGATATCCTAGATTATTGCCGGCGGCCGGGGACGTCTGAATGTTTCCAGGCAATGACATTTGTGAGAAATTTTGTTTCTAGATCTGGTGATGTGCGCCAGGTGAATAACGGGTTCGGCCCGATGCGATGGCGCCGGGCAACTATGCTACCCGTTACATCTGGCTCACAACTTTCCTAAGCAATGACAAGCTCTCGGCCATCGACGAGCGACGATGGCGCTCTCGGCTTGACAGTGATCGCGTTATGTATGTTCGCCCCGACCATGGGGGGTCGGAAAGCGCTCTTGGAACGAAGGGTACCTGCGTGGGAATTCAGCCCGAGCGAAATAGCAGGTGCAATTGCCCAGAGAGCTCAGTTTCTCTAGCTGGCAGATCCATCGCCCTCGATCTGTCCATTATCAATCCGCGAACACGCGTCGACATGGAACGGGTGTCAACATGCGCTTTATAACGCCGTAGTCCGATTCTTATCATAGCTGCGCCCTAGATCGTATTTCGGCAGGACGCCGAAAGCCGCACGATACTCCTGAGAGAAGCGGCCCATCTGTATAAACCCCCAGCGACGCGCGATTTCACTGACCGTCGCAGATGGCGTGGCAGTTAAAAGATCGCGACGTGCGCCATCAAGGCGGAGCTGCCTCAGATAAGCCATTGGAGTGACGTTCAAAAAACGTCGAAAATTGATCTGAAGTGCCCGCACGCTGACGCCCGCTGCCGCTGCCATGTCCGCAATCGTGATAGGCATTGCGATATGTGCTCTGGCAAACTCCAGCGCTCTTCGAAGCTGGCGAGGCGCAATGGTCTGCACCGGCGATTTCGTCTGCGAAAACGTGTGAGGCAGATTCTGCACCATCAGCAGACAGAACATCTCTTGGAAGCTCGTCAGGGCAAGGGGAGAAACCTCTAGGTTTTGATCGGCGCAGATCTCATCTCGGAAGAAACGCATGAGTTTTAAAAGAGGTGGCGTCGGTCCCGCTGTCAGGTCCTGCAGGGGAGCGAATTCGAAATCGACAGGTGGCAGGCGTTCGAAGGTGCTGATCAGAGCGGCGTTTACTGCGCTCCTTGGGATGCAGAATCCCTCCGCAACAGAGCCTGCGTGAATGTTCACCGCGGAATAGCGGTCGGCCGTCGTCAGCAGTCCCGTGCAGGGCGTGATAGCATGACTTATGCCGCCTGTTGCCAGGTCATAGCAGGTTCCATGCTCGACAAAGAACATGAAGCCATCATTCTCGATCGTGACGGAAAAGGCGCGGTCCGTTGAAGTCGATCCCGTCCAGCCCACCATCTCGCCGGCGCCATGGACACCGAATGAGAAAAGACCGCGGCTATCGCTACTGAGAGGCCGATAGAAATTGTCGTGCTTTTCACCGTTAAGCCATTCGGAGACCTCACTGGTTGTGAGCGACGTCGCCTCGAGCTTAAGCGTCAGAATTTCGGTCAACTTGCTCCACCAAATTCACTGTTTTGTCGCGCGCTTGGAGTGACGGCAAACAACTGGCCCCCTGTCAGCTTCTAATGAAAAATTGATTGACCTCAAATAGCCATTTCAGGCTATTTCGCGCATGTCTCTTCCTCGGACGAAGCTATTTGACCTTTGAGCAAGCGGGCCGCTCATGGCGCGAGCAAGACGCGTATCAGTGACGACAAACCAAGAAGCAATTCGCCAGTTTCGCTCGCCATGATCGACAGCCTCGGCGATCAGACCGTCTCGGCAACTTCGTCGCCCATCCACTGCTTGTCCTCGGCGATGATATGACAACCGACCACATATCGCCGGCAGGCCAGATATCCGCCGGCAGCGAAGCGGGCAGGCATTTGATCGTCGAGGGCAATCCTGCAGACGACCCTGAACGTCTATGCCACCCGACGCGGAAGCTGGAAAGCGATGGTCAAAGGACTTTCCCACAACGGAATGGCGGCCAACCTCCTCATCGACGGCCGATCCGCGCGCCACACGATCCATAGCGCTTAAGGCGAGGTAGGCCCGTTATGGGAGGTAGGCCAACGATATCAAAAGGCGGACTGGATACGGTGATCGTTGCAGGAGAACGCTAGGGCGCCGGCTCGTCGCGGGATTGGGCTGCAAAGGGCGCCGGTCTCTTGGGCGCCGGGGCGATCCTGATCGAGGCGAAGCTTTCTTGGCTTCCGGATCCGCAGAGCGCTGATGAGCCCCGCAAGGCCCACGCCGCCGCCTTCGCCCGCACTACCGCGGGGTCTCCGACAATTGGATTGGCCAGACGCTTCATTGTCGCGACAGCGTCGTCCTCATCCACCGTCATGAATGCGTCGGCAACACGCGCCAGTATCCGCCAGGCGACAGCGACGGCTCGTAGCATTCGGGCATCGCCACGACGTGTCGGAGACGATAATCCACTCATTGGCCTCGGCGACCCCTGCAGCCTCCTTAACGGAATCATCGTAGGTTCCGGCGACCCTGATCATCTCCGCTCCTCATCTGGCAATCAAACGCAATCCTTGGTCTGACAACATCGTCGCCAGTCGGTGGATGGAGGTTTGGACGCCGGAAACGGTCTTCGCCATCCGGCCGTCCTGCTGCGATGCTCTGTCGAAACAGAAGCTCAGCAACGTAATCGCCGCCATCAGGAGCACTGTGAGCAGAGCCGACTGGGTTATGGTGGTTGGTTCAAATGGCACGCAATAGAGCAGCATGTTGCCAAAGGCGAAGGTGAAGAGGCTCGTGCGACCGAAGAACGTTAGCGATCTCCACAGCGCGGTCGGCGCAATCGACTGGCGCAGGGTAAGCAGGACAGCGGCGGCCGTAACGGCAAAAGCACCGAGAATGCCGGCGGCGAAGTAAAGCGGATGGCTGTCCAGTCGCATGGCCATGTTCCCAAGGCCTCTCTTCGTTTCGCTATCGAGTATCCACGCGCCCGCGATGAGCGACAGTCCGGTGCCAAGGAGCACAAGCCAAGCGCGCCGAGTCATCCCTGCGGCCACACCCGAAGCCGAGCCCATCAGAATTTTCCCGAGGGCCATTCCGGATATGACAAGCGTCATGCCATGCAGGACGGAGGGGCCACCGAGCTTGGCTCCCCCTATTCCGAACAGGAACATCGCGAGACGGTCCACTTCCGTTGGCAAGCCAAATACTACGGGGCTTGGCAGCCCGCGCAAGACCGGATGAAGAATGTGAATGGCGACGGCCAGGATCAGAAGCGGAACTAGGCCCAGGCGATTGCGCGTCCATAAAAGGGCGGGAGCCACAGTCAGTGCGATTGCGTAAAACTTCAGAATGTCAGTGAATGGGGTCACCCCCAGCATGAAGATCGTCGATAGGGAAAAGAAGAACGAGTATTCCGACTTCGCGAAAAAAAGAACGACGACGGAAAGACTGTATAACAGCCAGCATTGAATGGCCCGCGACCACAGACGAGCGATCGATATACTGCGCTTGTCGGTATCAAATCGTGGTCTGTATACGACTTCAAGCATCGTTCCGAAAAGAACAATGAACGTTGGCGTTGCAAGCGCCATCATTAATTTAAGACCATCAACATAGGCTCCCTTAAAAACGTCTGCCAATTTGGACACCGCCAAGACGTGACTTCCCATAGCCAGGAAAATCGCACATGAACGAGCCACATCGATCCCAACTATCCGATTTATCTTCATATTTACTCTCATGCTCCGGCAATTCGGCGCCTTGATTTTCAGTTTCGACCTCTAATAAGCATCTCCGAAAGATCGGTAAAATTGATTGGTTGGATCGCAATGATCTAAGCAATGGATGGTGGAAGGCGTTTTGAGGGTCTTCGCGGGCAGTTTCACTCCTGTCCTTGGCGTAGCGCGACAAATCACGCCAACAGCCGGCGCGCCATTTTTCAAAACTCTCCTCTGCGAAGCGGTCCGATCGTGTCCCATGGAGTGGTGTAGCTTGATTTCATAGCCATCGGTGATTTCCGGTAGGGTCGGGTTGCTTAGAGCCAACCTGAGGGACACCACCGATGACCGACGACATGATGAACCTGCGCTCACTCGTTGAGAAGAGCGCTGATGCCGATTTGCTGCGGGAGATGATCGGCTTTGCTGCCGAGAAGCTGATGGCGCTGGAGGTCGGCACGAAGACCGGCGCGGCCTATGGCGAGAAGAATGGCTTCCGGCTGGCCCAGCGTAACGGCTATCGCGACCGGGATTGGGAGACACGGGCGGGCACCGTCGAGCTGCGCATTCCCAAGCTTCGCACCGGCAGCTACTTCCC
>NZ_AUFB01000046.1 GCF_000426285.1 Rhizobium leucaenae USDA 9039
ATACCTCTCGCTCAAGCTCGACGATCCGTCCTTCACGGCCCCGGTCTACGCCTCCCTGGTCCAGGGCGACAAGGGCGAGCACAAGCTCATCTGGTCGCGCTGACCAGCACATCGGCGCTCCGCTTCACGGCGGGGCGCCTCTTCCACACCAGTGGAATTATGCGGAGCAGAAGCCGCCGCTATCGTCGAGAAATCCAGCCTTCAGCGATCAGCACTCCGCATAATCACACTCTCAGCATAATCGACGTTGCCTGCGTAGATGCGGAAGTGCGGGCCCTTGTCGGAGGGGTTTTCGATGCGGGCGATGCGGGCCTTGACGTTGAGGGCGAGCGTGCGGATCGATCCGTTGAAGCCGGTTTCGGAGGTGGTGAAGGTGCCGATGGTTGCCATTGTCGTATTCCTTTGCTGTCTCGGGCCGCGCCCATCGCGGCCTCGATGGCTGTCGCAAGGATCGGGGACGATCGGTCCGCACCCGTAGGGCCGAAATGAAATGGCGGGCGGCCAGGAGAAGCTTTGTTGCTCCGCGAGGAATGAGCGCATCGCGCTCAGCGGAAGAAAGTTTCGCAAGGCCGTTGCGGGAAGACGATCGAGGCGAAGCCGGTCTTCGATCAGACATGCCTCATCGAGCCCGCGAAGGACGTGGCTTGCTGCAGTGCTCGAAGGGATATGGCAATGGCAGCCCGTCCCCGGTGCCTGCCCGGACGCTACAACGATCAGTCCGCTGTCTTGTCCACATGCCTAGCCCAAACCTCGCAGAACCACCCAGCGTGAGGGCGTTGCATTGCCCGCTCCGCGCTATCGCGGCGCCTCGCGAACCGTCGCCTGAGGATCTATACGTCAGCAGACAAAGCCGTTTATCGTCGAAATCAAGCCGTCCCGGAAGCTCAAGCCGATCGACCGGACAACCTCGATCTGGGGCAAACTGGACCTCGCGGCTGATCGTGACGCGCCCCCCGACCGACGGGCAAGAGTTGCCGACCGCTGGCGAGGCCAACGACCGGCGCTGACAAGTCTTCACGCGACGAGCCGCTCGTCGGCTGCGGCGAGCTGCAGCGAATGCAGGAACGCTACGGCCCGTTGCGCATGCGCCGACGCCTGGAATATCGCCCGTCTGTCGTCGGTCAGGACCTTAAGCCAGGAGTCGAGGTAGGAGGCGTGATCGGGGCGGGGCTCGAGCTCGGGAACAATCCCGAGATCGGCGCAAAGGAAGCAGCTACCGAGCTCCGCTATCAGTTCCTCGCGGGCTCGCTCGGATTTGTCCTTGGCATAGCGGCTGAGGTCGCGAGCGAGGCGGTGGGCCGGCGCCGTCCAGTGCGTGACCTCGTGGCTTAAAGTCGCGTAGTAGCTTGCCGCATCCTTGAAGCTCTCAAATGGTGGCATCTGGATGAGATCGGCGGCAGGCGCAAAGAAGGCCTGGTTGCCGCCATGGCGGATTGCAGCGCCGGTGTCGCGGAAGAACCGATCGGCATGCCCAACCCGTTCAACCGGATCGAGAACCGGTGCCGGCCGGTGATGATACTGGTCGGGAAGTCCGTCGATCTGTTCGACGTTGAAGACGCTGTAGGCTTTCAGGAAAGGGATCTCCCGCTCGACCTCGCCGCCGTTCCCGTCGGTTTCGGACTTGGTGAATCGGCTTGCGAAGACGACGGTCGTGCCGGTCTCGCCCTTGCGCACTGCGCCGCTCAGTTCCAGGGCCTGCTTGAACGTCATCCATGTGGATGACGTATAACCCCGTGTGATACCCTCCGACCATAAAAGCAGCACGTTGACGCCAGAATAGGGTTGCCCGTTGTAACGCAGCGGGCGGGTAATGTGGCCTGCCGTGTTCGCCGAATTCCATGGTTTCATCCAGGGCCGCACGCCTTTCGCCAGGTCTTCGATGATCCTGTCGGTGATGCGGCTGTAGAGATCGCCCCGCTGATTTTCTGTCTTGCTCATATCCAAACCTCCGTTTCAAGGCCGCGCCCGTCGCCGCCCGTTACGGAGGGCGAAAGCAGGAGCAGATCAGCCGGTGGATGCACCGGAACAGCCGCAACGCAGTGGAGGACGGCGAAGCCGTTGCATCCGCCGGCGGCTCCTGCAGACCCGACGAAGGAACGGGCGGCGACGGGCGTGCCATCGGCTTCATTTCTTTTTCCTTGCTGGCCGGGTTCGCAAAACGACAACAGGCCGGTCCCGCCATGGAACCGGCCGGCTCGAGTTGATGGAAAAGGCGGGGCCGGAACCCCGCCGGAAGTGGCTAGTCGAAGGCGGAGATCTGCGCTTCGGCAGCCTTGCGGTCGAGCGCGCGGCCCGGTTGTTCGACGGGACGGTCGAACGGTTTCCAGCTCTCGCCGATCACCTGGACATAGGCGGCGACGGCGCCTTCCGCCGCCATTCTGAGCGAATGGGCCTGTATGCCCATGTCGGCGGCAAATTCGCGCTTACGCTGGGCGGCGCTGTCATAGCCGACGGGACCGTCGAGGTCCTCGTCCCGGGCATCGTTGGCGGCCTTGGCCGTGGCATCGCGTGCCTCGGTGACCGCGCGGCTGTAGAACTGGCCGGCGCCATGGGCGGAGCCGACGTAGGCGCCGACGATCCGTTGCAGGTGGATCTGCATGGCCTTGTCGCCAAGGCCGTCGCCGAGCGCGTCGGCTGTCTCCGTGACGAGCCGCTCGTGCAGGTCGCGGATGCCGTCGCTGTCGATGACGGCGGTTCCGAAACTCTCGGCGATCTTCAGCGCCTGCATGGCGTCGGGGCAAGTCAGCCGAACCATGTCGACGGTGGCGCCTTTGCGCAGTTGCACGACACGCGTGGATTGCCGGGATGAGGGAGTGGACTTGGCCATGGTCGTTTCCTTTCGAGGTCGTCCGAAGCGGCTCCGGCCCCATGCCGGCTTGCCCTTCGGTGCGGTCACCCCGGACCGGCGGAAAGACGGGCGCCTCAAGGTCCGGCCCCTCCTGGACGAGCGGAGCCGGTTTGCGTGCGAAGAGGGCAACCTGTCCTCGATAAAGCACGCAAGCCTGCTCCGTGAAGGACGGCGGGGTCCGGCCGCTCCGCGGCGCGATAGCGGCCTGGAAGCGCACGGCCGCCGGTTCAGACCGCAGCAAAACGAAGGGCAATCCGGCATGGGGAGGAAGGTGACGTCCTCAAATCAACGACAGGCGCTCCCACGAAAGGCTGGTGGCGCCGAGGCTGCGCTCGCCCTCCTTGCGGATCAGCCGGCCTCGGCTGTTACGGGCCTCCTCCGCCCCATCAGCTGCCGGGCCGGTCTGACCGGTGGGCTTCCTGACCTCCGGCATCCGGCAGTGGACGCTGTGCACCTTGCCCTCGCGATCGCGGTACAGTCGCCTTTGCCTGGCTTGCCGTAGACGCGTTCGGCTTTCTTCGGCAGGTCCGGCTGGCCCCAATTGTTGACTTCGACGATGGTACCCTTCTTCGGCACGTTGCTCGCCATCCATTCCTGCTGGGCGCCAAGCAACTCTTCGACATTGGTGGTATAGCGATTGTCCTCATCGGCAGGGCCGAACAGGTCCTCCGCCCACTCGATCCCATAGGCCTGGCGCAGATCGTCGCCGAAGCTTGCATCACGTGCATACATACGGGTCTTTGTGAGACCGTTGGCGATCTGCCACCAGGCCGCCGTTCGCCTTTCTTCGGCTAGTGGGCCTTCCAGACCTCTTTTTGCTCGTCGTGCGAGGCGGCCGCAATCGTTCTGAGCCGCTGCTCGTTCGGCATATCGCCCTTGGCTATCTGATCGAGCATGGAGGGCAAGAGGTTTGCGAGCAGACGAAGCTTGCGGATCTGGCGGACGGGAAAGGCAAGCGCTACGGCGACCGCCTCCTCGGTCCAGCCGAGCGCGACCAGCCGCTCGATGCCGCGCATTGATCGATGGGATTAAGGCACAAGCTATATTCTCGGTCATCGAGCGCATCGCGCCGTTGTCGTTGGCCACCGCGACCACGACCACGTCGATTTCCTCGATACCGGCGGCGATCGCCACACTGGTGGGGCGGTGACCGGCTTCGATGATGTAACCGTTGCCGCCGGCTTCCGGGAAATGACCGGCGCTGGATCACGCCGACGGCCTTGATCGTCGCCAAGCAGGGCGTCGGCCTGGGGCGTCGACTTCGACTGGCGCGTGTTGTCGGGGTCGTCCTTTAACGCACGCGGATCGACCTTCATCAATTGCATGGGATATTCCTTTTCGAGGATTGGACAGGCCTCTGCCTGTCCTTCGCGTCTTCATTCCTTCCGAAGACACGACCCGAAGCGCGGAGCGGGCAGCCGGGTGCAACTGCGGCCGAGCATCGCTGCCGCGAAGGACGAGCGGAGCTGACAGCCCTGCGAGGACCAGTGGCCGCCATTGCGAGCGGCGCGGTTGAGCGTCAGCGACGCCCGGCTACTCGATCTGCGAGTAGTCTTCCTCCATCTTTTCTTCCATTTCCATTCGCCTATCCCTTGCTCTCTCACCACAAAGCTTGGAGGATGCGGCGAACCAAAACGTGCTGATGGAGACCCGTACTAAACGTCACTTGGCGCTTTTCTTGGCAGAAGGTTGTTTGACGCGGATGCGCAGAGGTCTGCTGTCCGAATGGTCTATCTCGAACGCATTTGTCTTCTTCACGAGGTCGCTGAGCTTCCTGAATCCATATGTTCGGGGATCGAAGTCTGAAGAGAGGTTCGCAAGCTGCGTTCCGACTGCGCCGAGCGGCACCCAACCATCCTCACTCTCCATCTGCGCGATGACCTTTCTGATGATCGGCGCCGCTGCACTTGGCGGCTGGAGCGAAGGAGTTGCCTGAGTAGCATCGCCACCATTTGTAGGCGCTGAAGAGAGGAGGTTTTCAGTGTAGATAAACCTCCGGCACGCCTGGCGGAAGCTTTCGGGCGTTTTCTGCTCGCCAAAACCGAACACATCGATGCCTTGCTCACGGATCCGAGAGGCGAGGCGTGTAAAATCGCTGTCGGAGGAAACAAGGCAAAAGCCGTCGAAGCGCCCGCTGTGGAGGAGGTCCATGGCGTCGATCACAAGTGTGATATCAGAGGCATTTTTACCGGTCGTGTAGGCAAATTGCTGCTGCGGAATGATCGCGTGCCTGGCAAGGACGTCGATCCAGGCTTTCGAGCGAGCGTTTGCGAAGTCACCGTATATGCGTCGGACGCTCGCCTCGCCGATTTTGGCTATTTCCTCGAATAAGCCGTCAACGATCTTGGCCGACGCATTGTCAGCGTCAATTAGTACAGCAAGTCGCGGTGAACGTGTTTCAGGCATTCGATAGCTCCAATCTGTCCTAATGGACCGAAGACCACAAGATGGACAAGGGGCCCATGCCTCACAAGCCCGAAAGTGTCAGATGCTATCGGACCACGCGCAGTTTGCTGGCAAGGGGAGTCGCGTCAGGATCGTGCGCGGATAAATCGTCGGATGACCTGAACAAAAAAAATGGGCCAGCGAAAACCGCGGCCCATGAAGCGTGAAGGTCAATAAACCTCCAGAGGGGAACAGCTGCTGCGGCGGCACTGGGAGGAAATCCGCCATGTGCATCAGCTGTGTGCACTATGATTAATTTTTGATCGGAAGGAAAACATTTATTGTGCAATGCAGCTATGCGCGTGCTGCACCGCCACGGACGACCCATCGAGACGGGCTTGATCGTCAAGCGGCGTCAGACGTCCCCGCCGTTTCCCCGCGCGCCGCGGTCGCCAGGACCTCATCGACCTCCCGAACCTGTTGGCGCTTGTCGGAAAGGTCGTCCGCGAACGCGAACATGCCGCCGTCGCGCGAGCGATAGGAGACAAGACCGCCGCTCGGCCTCGTGCAAGCGATACCGATAGCGCTCCTGCGCCTCATCGACACCGTCGAGCGCATGCTCGAGCCGTGAAACCGCGCCGAGCGGCGTCATGGTGACGGCAAGATCGAGCTCCTGGGTTGCGCCGGTGCGCTGCAGCAGGGTTGTGTAGTGATAGCCGTCGATTGCGGTAACCGCCATACGTCGCGGCATCGGCGCTGCCGCGCGCAACCAGGTCGCGCACAGATGCGATCGGCGCGGGGAGGTGGCGCAGTTGGACCGGCAGCTTGGCGGCGACTTCGTCGTACACCTTGTCGGAGAGGTCGCAGTAACCGTGGAAGTAACGGATCGCCTCGTCGATGCGCAGCGCGAAGAACACGTATGTCACCGAGCCGGTGAGGAATTCCCGCATCGCGAACAGCGAGCCGCGGATCCAGAGCGGCGGCAGGATCTCGAACATGTAATCGTGCTCGGCCTCGGGGATTTCGAACCATTCGCCTGCATAGAGCGGAGTTGCGTCACGGTCCCGACGATCGGGTCGCTGGACGTGGCGGTCGAACGTGGGAAACATCTGCTGGCGGCTTGCGACGCCCTGAAACACTTGCGGAGGGAAGAGGCCATTTGCGGCTCCTTGCGCGGGCGGACCAAGCGCGGCTCAGTCCTCTCGACCCTGCCATCTTCTTCAGTCCTTCGTGATCCGTTTCCTGCCGCCGGCATCGCGACCTCCCGCATCCAGGGCTGGCTTTAGCCGGGAGAAGCCTCCCTTGACGCGGCCGGCTCGCCTGCGGCACGCCTCTTCCTCTTTCGCTTCTTCCTCCAATTTCTGTTTCTCGCTGCCCCGCTTCGGGCGTAGCTTCTGAACTTCGTTCCAGTCTTCTTGTGACGGGCGAAGTCGCATCCAGTCGCATCCCGCCTCCTCGGCAAGTGCGCGTAGTCGCTCGGCAAACATCTCGCCTTGTGGGTTGGCGTCGGTGGCAGCGACAAGCTGGACGTTGGGGCCCGACGCAAGCCTGCGGAGTGCCGCGGCCGTGGTCGGCGACCAGCCGCCGCCGGTGCTGAGGTAGAGTGTGCCGTCTCGCAGGCCCTCGATTGCCGCAAGGCTCATCGCGTCGATCGCAGCTTCCGTGACGGCCAGTCGCACCGCTGCACGCGACCCCAGACGAAAGAGAACCTTCGTTCCTCCCGAGGCGAACCCGCGGTATTGCGGACCGCGCGCCTCCCAGCCTGTGACACCGCCTGCCTCGTTCGTATGGGCGGCCCACATGGTGCCTTGCGGACCTTCGCGAAGAAGGTTGCGTTTGATCGCCGAGCATAAAAGAACCGTCGGCAGGCAACGCACGTCCTGCAGGTACCGCCATGTTGATGAACCCCGCCAGGGGCGGCGGCGCGCCTGCCAGCGATCGCCAAGCGGAAGGTCGGATTGGCCGTCCGGAATGCCAGGCTGCCACTCAGCCTTGGAAATATGGAAGCCTATGAGGTCCGCGACCTTTGCGACGCATGCCGAAAAGCCAACACGGTCAAGGTGCTCGACCAATCCAAAGATATCGCCTTTCGCATCGCTGAGCGGATCGAACCATCCACGCCCTCCATGCGTCACGATGATGATCTCACTGCCGCGGCGGTACTTGACCGCCCGCCGGGTGCTTTCCTTGACGTCAATGGCAAACCCGTTCTTATCCAGCACGGCGGCGCAGCTTACCTTGTCGCGAAGCGATTCTATTTCTCTTCTCTCCATTTTCCTTCCGATCGCGAAAGCGATCGCCTCCTGCTCGTCAGTTCTATTCATCGGCCACTTCAGCGGCCGCGAAGAGCAAAGGACGCAAGGGCGCGGCTGGCAATTTGGTGAATCGTGCAAGGTCGACCGCGGCGAAGCCTCCCTTGCGGCCTGCCGCTCGCTAGCGGCACGCCGCAGGCCATGCCGCCGGCTCAATGCCAAGGCGTGTATTCATGGACGATCTCAAGATCGTTCATCGGCGTCGATTGCGTCGGACGGCAGGACGCCGTTATCCGCCGTCGACGGAGAAGAGGGTGACCGGGACCATCAGGTTGCGGGAGAGCTGGAAAGCGTGGGACTGGGCGAGTGAGAGATTCGTGCGACATGTGAGTGGTTCCTTCGGAGCGGCCCAATTCCCGCTCGATCACTCCACAAAAGGCCCGCCCGGGGAGGGCGCGATCACCGCTGCGCGACGCGGAAGCGGCCGCAGCATGGCTAGCGGACCGCTCGCGGGTGGAAGATCCGGAACCGGGCCAGGACTCCATCAACAGAGAGCGGGATTGGACTGGTTAGGGAGGTGCCTCACGCAACGACGCTCGACTGCATCGACCAGGTCACGATCTGCGGCCTGCGGTCTCGAAATGCCGGGCGGATTTCATCGGCCGCCTGCCTGCGCGATGCCATCGTATCGACCGGCTTATGGCATATTTGAACTCGGTGATTCCCCTGATGAGAGAGGATTGAGATAGCCAACGATATCAGCATCGGAATGTCTTTGTTCTTAGCTTAGAGGATGGCCGGGAACAGAGGTTGCCGACTTCTATGAGGCCGCTTTTGGTGCCCAACAGATCGACTTTTGCAATCTGGATGGCGCTTTGGCGGGCTTTGCAATGCGCTTTGGCGCAATGCCCGTTGCAGTCGCTGGATCCAATCCCCGGCGCGAGCAACACCCTTCTTACGGCGGCCCTTTTTCCCGAAAGCGCTGGGCAGTCAGCGCCATTTTCACGATCAACGTGATGACATTGAGCAAACCGCCGGCGCGGTGTGACTGCCGGAGCGATTGTCCGCGATGAGATAGAGACGGACATTTCTTGGCCGCCGCGAGGCCTCGATCTTCGATCGTTCGGCCCGCTCTGGGCGCTGGTCGAACGAAGGGCAGCGCGCGTCTGGAAAGCCGCCCAAGCGCTTTCCACATCGGTCGCGTTCGTCATCAGCCCAGCGATCAAAACTTTTCGATCAATGTTTATGAGATGGCCGAGGTCATCTCGTCTTTCGGTAGGTCCAAAGTTGTGCCGGCGGAATGTTGCGCATCATGAAAGCCAGATGACGGACCTCGTATCCGGCGGGAAGCGCGACGACTGGAGAGAGCAATCCATAGGTGATTTGGACGACGGGCCGCCCTGTCGGAATCCGTTCGAGAAGATCGAGGATCAGCGACAATCGCTTTGAAGGCGGCAAATGAAGGAGGGGCACAGCGGAGATGACGCAGTCGAACTTTGCACCTCGCTGAGCGCCCAGAACGAGATCCAGCGCAAAGGCGTCTCCACATCGAACGTCGACCTCGGGAAACTCCTGCTGAAGATGCCGACAGAACTCGGGCGAATACTCGATGGACAAGAGCTCCTTGGGCCCAACGCCGCGCGCCAGGATCTGTTTTGTGATTACGCCGGTTGCCGGACCCAGTTCAAGGACAGGAAGGCTGGAGAAAGGATCGATAACGCTTGCCATCTTCTTTGCCGTCGCAACGGAAGTGGGCGTTATGGCGCCTACCGCTGTGCGGTCGCGCTTCCAGCCCTTCAGGAACGCGATCTCATCCTTGAACTTCAACCCCAGCCGCTGCCGCACGCCCATTTTGCCTCCGCTTTGACACCCGATCAGAATCATGGGAGCGACAAACACCGTCAAAATGCGACAAATGCAAGCCCGGCGGCGGCATTTTCAGCTCAACATCGCCTTTTGCTCATAAAAGAAACCCGCGGCGAGCACCATTCACTACCAAGCCACGCCCTTTGGGCGCCTTGGTTCTCCGGTTCAGACCGGCATACTTCGAAAGAAATGCCAGCTTTACCATATTCTCGGGAGTTCCATCACAGTTAAAGCACACTCACAATGATCGCTGAGGGCTCCCCGATCAGGCTGTCAACGAACCAATCAATTCGTCACGTCTCCAAAAGCGAGCGACATACGATTTTGTCGGAATACGTCGACGCGGCGCACGGGCGAGGAGCCATGCCCCGACATTTTGATGATATGCCGTTTTTGGTGGCATGAAATTTGTACGAAATCAGTCGTGGAGGAATGCACCACGACATTCGATCCGAGGTTGGGCATCTTCTATGTTTAGCAGCGCGGCAACAATTGCAATCGAATCTGTGGCTTTCGGCAGGGGCAGTGAACCGCATGCGGCACGAAAAGCCTCCTCTGACAATCTGGTCGCAAATTTAAGGGCGCGACCAAAGCTATTCCCGCAAAGGGGTATGAGGGTATGAGCGCAAAGATTTTTCCGGATTGGAAGAAAACCAGGTTTTGTAGCCTGGTTAAACGAATTGTCACCGCAAGTTTCAGCCTGCTGCTGCTGACCGGGGTGGCACAAACCCAAGCGCTGCCAAAACTGAAGATCGATCGCAACGCGATCTCGGTGTCGGGCCTATCATCGGGAGCGTTCATGGCCTCGCAGTTGCAGGTCGCGTATTCATCAAGTTTCATGGGAGCCGGCATTGTCGCTGGTGGACCTTATTTTTGCGCTATGGGCAATCTCACCTATACGGGAATCTGCATGGGCCAAGTGCCGCGCGTTCCTCCAAATCCTGCGATGTTGTTCGCTGCGGCGGAAACGTCTTCGCGGATCGGCGCCATCGACCCGCTTTCCAACCTTGGATCAAAGAAGATTTACATTTTCAGCGGTACGGCCGATACGATCGTCAAGCAAAGTGCCGTCGATGCTAGCGTCCAGTTTTTCAAATTGGCCCGAGTTCCCGATTCAAACCTCGCCTATGTCAGCAATTACCCTGCCGGTCACTCGTTTGTTTCGAAGGTCTTCGGGAATTTGTGCCCGACCAACGCAACGCCGTACATCAACGAATGTGTGAACGATCCCCCAAATACTGCCAACGACAACAATTACGACCAGGCTGGCGCGATTTTGCAGTTCATCTATGGCAAGCTTAACCAGCCGGCCGCCAAACCAACTGGGAAGTTGAGGGCGTTCGACCAGAAACTCTACGGGGCCGCCAACCCGGTGTCGAGCATGGCGGATGTGGGGCATGTCTTTATCCCCGACAGCTGCGGCAAGCCTAGGGCCAACTGCAAACTGCATGTTTCCATCCATGGCTGCCGCCAATCGCAGCAATCGATTGGGGACGATTGGTATACCAAGCTCTATCTGAATAACTGGGCGGATACCAACGGTATCATAGTGCTGTATCCGCAAGTCAATAAGTCACTCCGGAGGCCGTATAATCCCCGGGGTTGTTGGGACTGGTGGGGCTTTACAGGCAGCAACTATGCGATCAAGGGTGCTGTCCAAATGGACGCCATTATGAAGATGATCGCTGCTCTGGGCGCCCTCTGACGGCGAAGCGCCAAGACACCTGCAGTTATCGCCGTGGCGACATCCGTTCTCCTTGGGTGGACCGAGTGTTACCACACGCGGGCATCATAACCGCGTTGCGCCTTGGGGCCGAGCTTAACCTTGACCATATTGGCGAGATTCGACGCCCTACGGCATCTTCTCCCGAGCGTTCGAAAGGAATTTCACTTCAGATTACCATCGTTCGAGAGATCGAACGTGACGACCTTCTGCGCATGGACAAAGAGGTTCTTATGAGTTTCTACGCGCGGCATCGGAATGAAAATGACGCGCGAACTGTAATCCATTTGGCATCGCGCCAACCTATCTCGGTTTTGATTTTTGCGGTTTTAACACGATGGTGAGATTCCAAAGCTCTCGAACGTCTAGATTTCTAACCGTATGAACTTATAGTGATTGTTTGAGTCACTCCCGCTCGAAAAGTCTTGCGCGCCCTCTTGACCCTACCTCGCTAGCTACCCATTTCATCTGTCGTCGACGCCAAAAAGAGTCGACTACGTCAGGGGCGCCGAGCTTCTTGGCGTTCCTCGTATCTATGTTGCTCCGTGGAGGATGTAGCTATGAGAACAAACCTCGATCTTACCCCTTTCTATAGGTCCAGCATCGGCTTCGACCGCATATTCGATCTTCTCGAAAATGCCAGCGTTAACGCCGACAAGTGGCCGCCTTTCAACATCCTAAAACTCGGCGAAGACACGTATCGCATCGCGATCGCGGTGGCAGGTTTTGCCGAAAGCGAACTGACGATCACCCACGAGGCAAAAATGCTCGTGGTGAACGGCGCGAAGTCCGAGGACGACGAAGCACTGTATCTGCATCAAGGCCTTCCCGTAAGGTCGTTTGTGCGCAGATTTGAGCTGGCTGATCACGTGATCGTCGAAGGAGCAAAGCTCGAAAACGGGCTACTCCTCATCAATCTCAAGAAGGAAACACCTGTGGAGATGAAGTCGCGTCGGATTGCCATCCAAGCCGAGACTGCCAAAGCCGCTTCAAAGCAGATTGAGGGCGCCAAAGCCTAGCGTGATGCGCACCTGCTTACTCCTCGGCTGTTCCCGAACCGCCAAGGACGTCATCGCACGACAGGAGAAAAAAACCGAAGAAAGGATGATAGTCATGAGTGTACGTGACCTGATCCCATGGAGCCGTGGCAACAGCCAGGTTCCGAACGTCTATCGTGGCGACGACATAGACCCGTTCCTGTCGCTTCACCGCAATGTCAACCGTCTGTTCGACGAAGTCTTCCGCAGTTTCGGTCCGCCATCGTTGTTTGGTGGCACATCGCCGATTGGCGCCGAGTGGCCGCACGTAGAGATCAAGGAGAATGACGACGAAATCCGAGTGATAGCGGAAATTCCGGGCATCGATCCAGAGGATATCGAGTTGCTGCTGAAAGACGGCGTGCTTACGCTTCGTGGTGAAAACAAGTCCGATACCGAGGACAAGGATCGCGGGTTCAGCGAGCGTTATTACGGACGCTTCGAACGGCGACTGGCTTTGGGTCGCCAGCTTGATGAGAGTAAGGTCGCCGCAACGTTCAAGAACGGCCTTCTTACGGTGACGCTGCCGAAGACCGAGAAGGAGCGAGCCAACGTCAAGCGGATCGCCATCGACAACACCGAATAATACCGACAGCTGCAAGCTCGCCGGGTACAAACGCACCCGACGAGCTTCGGCAACGGCGACGCTGTCTTACGGTCGCGATCGAAAATACCATCCCGGGCGCTGCGCTTTTGGTCGCAGCGCCAATGGGCACTTAGTGGGTAAGCAGAGGTGGAGGCGGGAAGTCCAATACATTGCTCGTATAGCTTTCGACCAGCGCACTGAACGGAGTGCCGTCCTGAAGCTTCAGCACTGCATGATGTTCGAGAAGAAAGGGCGGTAGTATAAGAGATCCCGTTGCGGGTGTCGGTAGTTCCTTTTCCACGTCCCATCCTTCTGGAAGAGGGGACCACAGCAAATTGGAAGATAGATTTGTGCGGGTGAATTTAAGAGATTGGACGGCTCTGCCAAAGGCAACGTCGCTCGTATTCAACGCTTTATTCATGTCCATTGTCAGCCTTGCCGGAACATACCAATTGTCAGCCTCAGAAAGGACGCGATTGCCGCAAACGAGGCGGACATGTCGGTAGGCGATGGGCTCGTCGGGGCCGACCGCCAGAAGTTCTCGGATGCGGCTATTGACGGGCTTGTCTCTCCCGCGTACCCGCTGTGCAACGATCTTAGAACCTTGCGGTGCGAGATTGTGTCCGGCACACCACCGGTCGAGCGTCAAAGTGGCACTAGCATTACTCAGGAGAGTTGCATTCAAGGTCTGGAGAATCGCAAGCGCCTCAATCCGTGCCGTTGGCGTGTTTGGCCATTGCACCGTGGTGAACGATTCCTGCGCCGATATGCTATGCGCGGCCAGCATGATCGCAGCAGCAGGTGCAAATGCGATAACCCGTATAAACTTCCAACAGTAAATTGACACGAAAAGTCATCCTTTGTGCGAGTTTGATGAGCGGTCGAGACGATATTTATTGCCAGGGAGGCTTTCCCACAAGAACGCTCGAAGGTGACTTCTAAAAGGCTGTGTGAGCGGACCTACCGTCCCGCTTTCAAGGTTTCCGTAGATACCTGGCACCAATGATGGCTGCTGAGCGCATCATGACGGACGTTACCTCTGCCTTGGGAAACCGGCCGGTTTATGTCCGAGGCGGCACCCGTCGTCCCAGCGTGAAAACCGATGCGGCGATAATCCATGACGTAAATGGGTGCGATCCAAAGAATCGATTTTTCCAATAAGTCGAGTGCCGTTAGAACGCGCTGAATTTGGCTTAGCGCGACAGCACGACGGTTTTGCCACGGAGTTCTGACGGAATGATAGCCGTCATGGCGATCAAGGAGTGAAGCAGCTTCGCTCACTCCAGACTGACGGACTAGGTGAGTGCGTTGTGGCCGATATGCGAAAACGCGGAGAATGTATGTGCGGGATTGTGGGTATTGTCGGCCATCATCCGGTTTCGGACCGGTTGATAGACGCATTGAAACGGCTTGAATATCGTGGCTACGATTCGGCAGGCGTCGCGACGATCGACGGTGGAGCGCTCCATCGCCGGCGCTGTGAGGGCAAGCTCCTCAACCTTGAAGCAAAGCTGAAAGAACTGCCCCTGGCGGGCACAATCGGCATTGGCCATACGCGCTGGGCAACCCATGGCGCGCCGACGGAACGCAATGCCCACCCACATTTTAGCGACGGCATCGCAGTCGTCCACAATGGGATAATCGAGAATTTCGCCGAATTGAAGGATGAGCTGACCGCGGCCGGCACCGAGTTCCAAACCGACACCGACACGGAGGTCATCGCGCATCTCGTGGCAAGACTTCGCCGGGACGGCATGGCCCGGCGCGAAGCTATGCATGCGATGCTGAAGCGCGTCCGAGGCGCTTACTCGCTGGCTCTGCTCTTCGAGGAGGACCCTTCGACCATCATGGCTGCCCGGAATGGCCCGCCGCTCGCGATCGGTCACGGAAGCGGCGAGATGTTTCTCGGATCGGACGCGATTGCGCTGGCGCCCTTCACTAACGAGATCACCTACCTGATCGACGGCGATTGGGCGGTCATCGACAAGACTGGCGTCCGTATCTTCGATATCGACGGAAAGGTCACCACCCGACCGCGGCAGATCTCGGTGGTGACGGCCCATATGATCGACAAGGGCAACTATCGCCATTTCATGGAGAAGGAGATTTACGACCAGCCGGAGGCCATCTCCGATACCCTTGGCCATTACATCAACTTCAGCGACAATCAGGTGGTCGCGGCTTGGCGCGACACCGTCTTCACCAACGTGCAAAGCTTGGCGATCTCCGCCTGCGGCACTGCGTACTTGGCCGGACTAATCGGCAAATACTGGTTCGAGCACTACGCACGTCTGCCGGTCGAAATTGATGTCGCCTCCGAATTTCGGTACCGCGAAATCCCGTTCTCGCCACAGGTGGCAGCTCTCTTCATCTCACAGTCGGGCGAGACGGCCGATACACTTGCTTGCCTACGCTATTGCAAGGAGCACGGCTTGAAGACCGGTGCAGTCGTCAACACGCCCGAATCGACGATAGCACGAGAGTCCGACACTGTGTTCCCGATCCTCGCCGGACCGGAGATCGGCGTTGCGTCTACGAAGGCCTTTACATGCCAACTCGCCGTATTGGCTGCGCTCGCGGTTGCTGCCGGCAGGGCGCGTGGCACCCTTACGGAGAAGGAGGAACAGACACTGGTCGCCCGGCTTGCCGAGATGCCGCGCGTCATTGGGCAGGTGCTCAACAGCATCCAACCCAGGATCGAACTTCTGTCGCGTGAATTGGCAAAGTGCCGCGCCGTGCTCTATCTTGGCCGCGGAACCAGCTTCCCTTTGGCCATGGAAGGCGCCCTGAAACTAAAGGAGATTTCCTATATTCACGCGCAAGGGTATGCTGCCGGCGAACTGAAACACGGTCCAATTGCTCTCATCGATGAGAACATGCCGGTTATCGTGATCGCACCACACGACCGCTTTTTCGATAAGACCGCTTCCAACATGCAGGAGGTTGCGGCCCGCGGCGGACGGATCATCTTGATCACGGATGAGAAGGGCGCTCGCGCCTTGAAGCTCGACACGATGCAAACAATCGTTCTTCCAAATGTGGACGAGATCATTGCGCCGATGATCTTCTCGCTGCCGGTCCAACTACTCGCCTATCATACGGCCGTGTTTGCGGGCACGGACGTCGATCAGCCGCGCAATCTGGCGAAATCAGTCACCGTCGAATAGGTCATCGTTTCCGTAAGGGACGAATGACAGAGTTTAGATGACTTATAACTGCTGAGCATTTGGAGATCGACATGCCGCAAACGAAGATATTTGGCTTCTCGGGGAACATAACACGACCGTCCACGACGCGCACATTCGTCGACCATATCGTCGGGCAATTGGCAATCAAAACGCGAGCGGTGGCGCAGTCCTTCGATGTCGATGACCTTGGACCTTCACTATTGGCGGCCAAACGGCTAGACGACCTCAGCGCTCAAGCACGCGGGGTCGTAGACCAAATGCTGGAGGCAGACGTCCTGGTTGTAGGCTCACCCACCTACAAGGGCAGTTACACCGGCCTATTCAAGCACTATTTCGATTTGCTCGATCCAACATCGCTGAGGGGCAAGCCTATCATCATCGCTGCGACGGGCGGAGGCGAGCGTCATTCGCTTGTCGTCGAGCATCAGTTGCGCCCTCTGTTCGGGTTCTTTGAAGCGCTTGCGATGCCGACCGCAATCTATGCCACCCGTAATGACTTCGCCCACGGGGAGGTGATTTCCGAGGCCATCCGCATGCGTGTAGGCCGGGCTGTCGAGGAAGCAGCATACGCAATAGGATGACCAGACGCAGCAAACGTCGGCGCAACAGGCTCTATTGTCCCACGCGAACCTTAAGAGGCGATTTAGCGGTATTCACCGCCTCGAAGACAACGTTGACTCTGTGTTTCCCTGGTCCAATCGGATGCCAGTGTCCTCAAAACGCTAGCCTCTCCCCGGCCGTAGGTGGTCTTGTTATAGTTGGCGAGTGCGCCCAATCCTGGCTCAATCCAGCAGCTGATTGGCGATCTCTGACGGAGTCGCCGACAAAAAACTGCTGCTTTGGACGGCGGAATAGCCCGACATCACTGGTGTCGCCAAGATGTTTTGAACAGTTGAGTTTTGTCACCTTCGAGACCGTCAGGCATTTCAACTTTGCACCACAACAGCCGACATTTTTGACGCCACGGTTGAGCGCGGACACCCGTGAACTGCGAGGAATTGCCATTTGAGAAAACCGTGTCTTCTACTCGCTGCCGTTCTTGTCTGTGCAGCACTCCAGTTTCCCTGCGCCAATAGCATGGCTGAACAGGCGGCCGCACCCGCTCTGACGGTTTCTCTGACGGCGCCGGCAATACGGGACTGGCCGGAGACCGTTCCCGCGAGCGGCTGGTTGAAGCCCTGGCAGGAAGCAATCATCGCGTCCGAAACGAGTGGCCTGCGCATCACCGACGTCCTGGCGGATGTCGGGTCCGTGGTCACGAAGGGGCAGACGCTGGCCCGGCTTTCGCAGGAGAGCGTGCTGGCGGACCTTCGCAAGCAGGAGGCGGCTGTCGTGACTGCCAAGGCAAATCTGACAAAGGCCAAGGCGAATGCGGATCGTGCACGCCAGCTCAGCACTTCGGGGGCCCTCGCCGACGAGAAAATCACTGGATATCTGGCCGACGAGCAGACGGCGACGGCAAGCCTGACATCCGAGGAAGCCGCGCTCGACAGTGAAAAGATCAAGCTTGCGCAGACGACTATCACCGCCGCCGACGATGGCCTCATAACCTCGCGTTCGGCCGATCTCGGCGCCGTCGTCTCCACCGGCACCGAGCTGTTCCGCATGGTGCGCCAGCAGCGTGTCGAATGGCAGGCCGAAGTATCGGCGCGTTATCTGCCGCGCATTTCGGAAGGCTTGAGCGTTAGGATCAACGGGCCGGAAGGTCACGTCATTGCCGGCAAGGTGCGGCTTGTCGGACCCTCGGTCAGCACCGACACCAGCCGGGCGATCGTCTATGTCGCGCTTCCCGCCGACATTCGTCCGCGGACCGGCCTCTACGTCACGGGCAGCATCGAGTTGCAGACCACACCGGCGCTCACCGTCCCCGAGACCGCAATCGTGTTCCGGGATGGCATCAGCTACGTCTTCACCGCCGGCGAGGACAAGCGGGTGCGACGGGTCCGCGTCGAAACCGGCCGCCGCAACAATGGTGAAGTCGAGATCGTCTTCGGCATCGATCGGTCGTCGAAGGTCGTGACGTCAGGCGGTGCCTTTCTGTCGGACAATGACCTCGTGAAGATTGCGGAGAAGAACTGATGAATTTCTCCGCCTTCTCGATCCGCAATCCCATACCAGCGATATTGCTGTTTGTGATGTTTGGATTTGGTGGGCTTTGGGCATTCAAACAGCTGGCGGTTCAGTACTTTCCGGATATGGACCTGCCGACCATCAGTGTCACCGCCACGCTCGACGGCGCTGCGCCGACGCAGCTCGAGACGGAGGTTGCCCGCACCATCGAGGATAGCCTCACCTCCTTGAGCCATCTCGATCATATTCTCACGACGATCACCGACGGCACCGTCTCGACCAAGGTATCCTTCAAGCTGGAGAAAGACAGCGAAACGGCCCTCAATGAGGTCCGCAATGCCGTCGATAGCGTCAAGGCCGATCTGCCGGCACAGATGGCGACGCCGATCATTACGAAGGCCACCGTCCAAAGCTCCGCACTTGTCACCTATGCCGTCCGCTCGACCGCTCTCAACGAGACCGAACTCTCCTGGTTTGTCGATAACGATCTGACCAAGGCACTGCTATCGGTCCCGGGCGTCGGCCAGGTCAACCGCATCGGCGGGATCGATCGCGAGGTCCATGTCGATCTCGATCCTTCGACGATGGCGTCGTTCGGCGTCACCGCCGCGACCGTATCAGCGCAGTTGAAGGCCGTGCAAGCCGACAAGTCTGGCGGCCTTGGCGAAGTCGGCGGCACGCGTCAGACATTGCGCACGCTCGGCGCCGTAGAGTCGGTCGAGGCCCTGAGGGAGCTCACTATACCGCTCGCTAACGGGCAGCAGGCCCGACTCGACGACATCGCCTCGGTCAAGGACAGCTTCGCGGAGCGCACCTCGATGGCCTATCTCGACGGCAAGCCGGTGATCGCCGTCGAAATCAAGCGTTCGAACGGGTTTTCCGACAGCAGCGTTTCGGCTGACGTTAACACGGCAATGAAAAATTTCGCAGCGTCGCATCCCAATGTGCAGATCCATGCAGTCTACAGCCTGATCGGGTCAATTCTCGGCAATTATGACGGCGCGATGCACATACTGTATGAGGGTGCGATCCTGGCGATCGTGGTTGTCTGGCTCTTCCTTCGGGACTGGCGCGCGACGATCCTGTCGGCTGTGGCACTGCCCTTGTCGGTCATACCGACCTTCCTGGTCATGTACCTGGCGGGCTTCAGTCTGAACGTCGTCACCTTGCTGGCGCTGTCGCTTGTGGTAGGTATTCTCGTCGACGACGCCATCGTCGAGATTGAAAACATTGCCCGCCACCTGCAGATGGGCAAGCGGCCGATCGATGCCGCGATGGAGGCGGCCAACGAGATCGGGCTGGCCGTCATCGCCACCACCTTCACGCTGGTCGCCGTCTTCCTGCCGACGGCATTCATGAGCGGCATACCGGGCCTCCTGTTCCGTCAGTTCGGCATCACCGCCGCTGTTGCCGTCGTTGCCTCGCTTGTCGTTGCGCGTCTGCTTACCCCCATGATGGCAGCCTATTTCATGAAGGCTCATCCGTCGGAGCAGAAGGATGGCCGAATCATGCGCGCCTATATGGCGCTCGCGAAGGCTGCCCTCGATCACCGGAAGACAACAGTGGCCGTGACTGCCGTCGTCGTTGCGGTTTCGCTTTCCGTTATCCCCCTCTTAAGAACGGGATACCTGCCAGCCGCTGACGACTCGCGGACGCAGATCACGCTCACCCTGCAGCCCGGCGCCACTGTCGAGCAAACCGACGCCGCAACCAGGAAGGCCGCAGATATTCTCAGTGAGATTCCCGACGTGACACATGTGTTTGCGGCTATCGGCTCGGGATCCTCGGGCGGTGGTGCGACGGTCGCCAGGAGCAGTGTCGGGTCTGCCGCGATCGTCGCCACGCTGACGCCGATTGATGAGCGCGACCGCAAGCAGTCGGAGATCGAAAACGATATCCGGCAGGCGCTCTCCGTCCTCCCCGGAGTGCGTGTGGCGGTCGGTATCGGCAACGGTACCAAGCTCGAGTTCACTCTGGCCAGCGACGATGCCAGTGCGCTCGATAGCGCAAGCACGGCGCTCGAGGAGCAGTTGCGCACGCTGCATGGCATCGGTGCGGTGACATCAACGGCCGCAAGGCAGGCGCCGGAAATTCAGATCACGCCCGACTTTGCGCGCGCCGCAGCGCTCGGGGTAACGTCGAATGCGATCGCCAGCGCCGTGCGCGTGGCGACAAATGGGGAATATTCCTCCGACCTGCCGAAGCTCAACCTGCCGCAACGCCAGATCCCGATCGTCGTCCGCTTCTCGCCGGAAACGCGCACCAGTCTGGATGATATCAAGACCATGCGGGTGGCCGGCACCAATGGCAATGTCGATCTCGGATCGATTGCCGATGTCCGCATCGGCGGCAGCCCTTCGGAGATCGACCGTATCGACCGCATGCGCAATGTCACCGTTTCCGTCGAACTCAACGGCCGCATTCTGGGCGATGTCAACCGCGAGGCGAAGGCGCTGCCGGCTCTCCAGCATCTGCCGCCAGGCGTTACGCTGGTGGAACAGGGCGAGTTGCAGCGCAGCTCCGAGCTGTTCCAGAGCTTCGCGCTTGCGATGGCGATCGGTGTGTTCTGCATCTATGCGGTGCTCGTCCTGCTGTTCCACGATTTCCTGCAGCCGCTCACGCTTCTGATGGCCCTGCCGCTCTCGCTCGGCGGCGCGCTGGTGCCGCTGGTGGTGACGGGCACCAGTTTCTCGATGCCTGCCGTCATCGGCCTTCTCATGCTGATGGGCGTTGTGACGAAGAACTCCATCCTTCTCATCGAATATGCGATCATGTCACGTCGCCGAGGCATGTCCCGGTTCGATGCGCTCGTCGATGCCTGCCACAAGCGGGCGCGGCCGATCGTCATGACCACCATAGCCATGGCCTCGGGCATGCTGCCGGCCGCGCTCAGCCTGTCGGGTGGGGATTCCAGCTTCCGGCAGCCGATGGCCATTGTGGTGATCGGAGGCGTGATGATATCAACGCTGCTCAGCCTCATCATTATCCCGGTCATCTTCACCTTCGTCGACGACCTGCAAAATTTGCTCAAATCGTTCAATCGCCGAGCGCTTCGACGCCATGCGACCTGCGGGCGAGAGACGGAGTTCAGTAATTTGCCAGGCGATCTCGGCGGCGATACAGGGAAATCCCTAGAGATGACTCCATCTCAGCATAAAGTCATCGAACCCACACCTTGATCGGGACTGGAGGCGTTTTTGGCAAACGCTTCTCGTTGTCGATCAAATCACGCGAATTCCAACCCTCGGCCTGTCATTGATATTGCCTCCTGCGGTCAAGTGCGAAGCTCGGCGCCTTCTTTGTTGCGGCAGTCGCGCGTGTGGATACTATGCGCGGCAGCAGATAATGCATTTTAATTTTAGCCTTTCAGTTGA
Organism: Rhizobium leucaenae USDA 9039; assembly: GCF_000426285.1. Lineage (GTDB taxonomy): Bacteria > Pseudomonadota > Alphaproteobacteria > Rhizobiales > Rhizobiaceae > Rhizobium > Rhizobium leucaenae. Next base: position 21,330 of record NZ_AUFB01000046.1, read on the forward strand.
GGCGGAAGAGGACATCATTGCGATCGCCGAACAAGGTGTAAGCATGTTCGGATCCACACAGGCGAGGCGATATCATGATGACTTGTTCGCTGTGCTTGACCTCATTGCCGCCAACCCGCGAATGGCACGTGAGCTGGAAGAGATTTCGCCACCGTTAGAATTCATCCGTTCGAGGCCCATCCTATTGTCTACAAGATCGAGGAAAACGGAGCAATTTTCGTGATCCGAATACGCCATAGACATGAAGACTGGACCGGCGATCCTGTCTTGGACTCACTGAGTAGACCAACATGCATCATTGTGTGAGAGGCGTTACGGTCGGGCTGTGACGCATGTCAGATCAGCTACATCGCCGTTATCCTGTGCTTTTTCTCCTGATTTTTTGGAGGAGATGGCCTAACCGATTTGCCGGACAGCAGTCTGGAGAGTTCGTTCTAAGATAACGTCGGGGACTGAGTGACGCAGCAGTTCGATTTGTTTGTTTCAAGTGAGACACCTTCCGCGAAGGCAGCTGCTTCATTGCCTGCCAAGCGCCAACGGTCAGCTGCTTTAAGTGAGGACGATATGGTGCAGCAACTCCAGGCGACCGGCCGATATCGCATCCTCAAAAAACTCGAACCGCGTGCCATCGCAACGGAGGCGCGGCCCGGATTCCCGTTGAAGTGAGGTGGCTCCTGATCGAGGCTCGCCCGGGCAAAGGAACCTTCGTTCGCGAGGGGCCCGCAAGTCCCGCCGAGGTTGTCGACCTATCTTGGCAATCTGTCGCGCTTGGAGCTGCGCGGGGAGACGGTGGTTTTTTGGAAACTTCATTGACGCTTCCACCAGCCGACGGCTTGATCTTGAGCATGGGCTACCTGCCGCCTGATCTACAGGCGTCTGGCCTTTTGGCACACGCGCTCCGTCGAGCCGCAGGTCGTGTCGATCTTTGGGATAGACTGCCGATCGAGGGTCTTCAGTCATTGCGGGCGTGGTTCGCGCGCGAGATCGGAAACGGCGCCGTGTTCTCACCCCACGATGTCATCATATGCAACGGCGGACAGGCGGCGATCACTGCGACGCTACGGGCACTTGTGCCGCCTGGACGTCCCATTCTTGTGGAGACGCCGACCTATACTGGCGCTATGTCGGCTGCCCGGGCGGCGGGTCTTGAAGTCATTCCCGTAGCCATTGACGAAAACGGAGTGCGACCGGAACTGCTGGAGGACGCCTTCGAACAGACGGGGGCCCGGGTCTTTTACAGCCAACCAACCTTCTCCAATCCTTCGGGCGTCGTCATGTCGAATGAGCGGCGAGCTGCTGTCCTCGACATTGCTGCAAAGGCAGGCGGGCGCCTTCATCATCGAGGACGACTGGGCGCGCGATCTCGATCTGGCAGGCAACGCACCGGCTCCGCTTGCGACGGCTGATCGCCATGGACACGTTGTTTATATTAGGTCCCTTGCCAAATCGGCTGCACCCGGTTTGAGGGTCGCAGCCGTTATCGCAAGGGGAGCTGCCCTGGCACGGCTGAAGGTGGCTCGCGCGAGTCAAGACTTTTTTGTTTCCGGTCCCTTGCAAGCGGCGGCTTTGGCCGTTGTCTCCGCGCCAAGATGGAAGCCTCATCTCAAGGCCGTCCGCGCTGCCCTAATCGAGCGGCGCGATGTCCTCGTCGGGGTGCTGCGCGAGGAAGTTGGGGATTGCGTGACGTTCCAGGTCCCGACCGGAGGCATGCACCTTTGGCTACGCTTGCCGGATCACGTCTGCGATGTCGCACTCGCTGCAGACCTGGCCCGGAACGACGTTATCGTTGGCGCTGGTCGCCCATGGTTTCCTGCGGACCCAGAAGGCTCTTTCCTGCGGCTAACTTTCGCAGGCCACCCCACCACTCTTGTTGAGGGCGCAAAGCGCCTCAGCCAGGCTATTAAACACAAACTTTAATCTTGGATAACGGAAGGAATAGGGGTTAGTCCGCTGCGCGAGAAGCGGCAGGGCCAGCCACGCTTTCCATTTGACCCAATGCCGGAACGGGTCGAGCCATGCCTTGCACTGCTCGAAGCCGCCGAAGGGTGCCGATTGGGTCTATGAGATCAAATGGGACGGATCCCGCTTGGCCGTCCATATCGAGCCGCAGCGTGTTCGCATCCTTACGCGTGGTGCCATGATTGGACACATCGCTTTCCATCGATTGCCGCGGCAGCAGGTGAGATCGGTGGGAACGCCATCCTCGATCGCGAGGCGGTTGTTCTTGATGAGGTAAGACGGTCAGACTTCCGTGCCCTTCAGCAGGCGCTGGGCGGTCGCGGCGGTAAACGGAGTTCGGGGGAGGCGATTTTCTACGCCTTCGATCTTCTGTACTTCGATGGCCACGATCTCCGCCAGATGGAGCTATCCGAGCGCCGGTAGGCACTTTCCGGCGTGGTACACGGGGACGCGGATGCAGTTATGCCGGGCTACCAGCACCCCGGATGGGTTCATCTTTAAGCAACACCTAAAAAAACGGCGAGCGATCTTGTGACCGCCAGGAGCGCATCATCTTCCAGGCGACCGATCGTTGTGCCAATTCTATCCCGTTTCACGGACATGGCTTTGTCCACCATCACTTGCGAGGCTTTTCGCAATCCGCTTTGCACTGTCGGCTGAATGGTTGGTCGAATGAGCGGCGCGTCGACCAGTGTGCTGGAGATCAGCAGGACAGTGATCGTTCCAGTTGCATCAAACTGATCGGCCTGGATGATTAGTGCTGGACGCGGCTTGCCGAAATCACCGCTGATTGCGACGGTCACAATGTCACCGCGCCTCACGCTTCACCCTCGTCGTCCAGGTCATCGAGAGCGGCGTCAAGGAAGTCTTGCAGACTGGGATCGGCGGCATCGGCAAGGGCTACCTGAACGGACTGACGATGGCATTCGGCGGCAAAACCAGGGCGACGAGTATCGGGAACCCATATTTGCACAGGACGCAGCCCAGCGGCGCGCAACGTCTCACGGCGCTTTTGAACTCGTTCGTTGACCGAGCTTGCCATGATCAAACTCCAATGTGATTGTTACATGTAACATAATGGGCGAGCCCCGCCATGTCAATGAGTCGCAGCAGAGCGTGAAGGTACTCACTCTGGCGGGGACAAGTTGCGGTATATTCAGGCGTCGGTTGGGAGGGGCGGGCTGATCGAGTTCCGGCGCTTGCCTGGGGCCTTTGCCGAAGAACCGACCATTCATCGTCCACAACGACTGGTCGTCAAAATGTGTCGACGAAGTGGATTGGTGACCCGACATTTTCAAAAACAAAAGAGGCAATTACCTCAGAGCGATACGGCACTGTCGCGTACGCTTCAGGATACAGTAAATGCGAACCATCCTGTGCCCATATTTGCGCCGCCCAATGTTTGGCAGATGCGAACGAATGCCAACACAACGCCCGGTCAGTTGGCAACGAGTTTGAGCCAATTCGCGTTGACCCAGCCCTTGTTCTTATAGGGCAGGGGGTGCGTTTTCGTTGAATGGCATCTCACATTGGGGGTCTCGCTCCCGTAGACGACACCGGCCCACTGTCCGCGCTGCTGGAAGGCGATGACCATATCGCCATTGTGAAGTTCGCCAAGCTGGCGGTACTGGCTGCCAGGCCCGGACCTTATTGCGAGAAAGCCGTCCCCGTTGGCTTTTAGTCCGGCAACCATGTTGCTCGAGCAGTTTGCCACCTGACCGTCTCCGCCCTCTTCCAGAATTTGGACGTCCAGGTCACCGCCCGCGGCCGTCGCTTTTTCCGTGGCAGGCTGATCGCTTTTTCCTTGCTCCGGTTTGAAATCCCTGCCGTTCCAGTACAGGGTCGAATAGCAGGTGTCGGACCCGGCGCGGCCGCAGCTACTTCCATGCAGGGCAAGCTTGATCGCCGGTCGCCCTGCGATCTCGACAAAGCCTATGCCCTGCACATAGTCGTCAAAGATGGATTTGTAACTTTTGTTGGGTTTGGCCACGAAAATCTGCGTCTCGCATCCAGCCGAACCGCAAAAGGATGAAGGCATGCCGACACATTTCAAATGAGCGTAATCAAGAATGTAATCCGGAACCTGATCGCCGTTGATGTCCTTGATGCTGACGAAGCCCTTTTCAAGCTTGGCAGGCCCTCCGCAGTCTTTCTTGGACTCGTCGATCGCCGCCTGAACGGGCTGGGGGAGCGACTGCGCCGATGCGGCGCCCGAGCATGCGAGAGCGGCCGCCGCGCTTACCACCAGAATTGCCTTGCGCATTTTTCCCTCCGGAGCAGCCGAATTGCGACGCCTCGCCTGGACATTGGTGTCCGAGACGGCGCGTGTATTGCAAGGAAACATACATGAAAGGGCGAGCGTCTTGTATCGCCTGAACGGGCGATGACCGCGCATATAGCCCAGCACTGCGCCGTCACATTGCGGAATGGACCGCGGACAGTGATCGCAGTGGCCGTAGAGTGACGAACTGCTCGAAGCTCGGCGCCACGCCAAATCCGGCGTCTACAGGCCATAAGGCTAAGCCGCTGCGGGCTGGCTCGCTGCAATTCGTGCAGATTGGCTAATGGGCTCGCGGTCCTTAGCCCTGTCTCTTAAGGTCGATTGCTCCAAGCAATAAAACCTCCGACGAGCATTAGGAATGACGTAAAAAAGAACACTGAATGTATACCGGCATGAGCAGCTAATACGCCGCCAATGGCCGGGCCGAGCACTTGACCCGCGTGCTGCGCCGATGTCGACCAGCCGAGGATCGCGCCGACGGCTTGCTCGGGGACGCTGTGGCGTATCACGCTGCCGATACAAGGTAGCAAGCCCCCTAAAACGAGCCCCATCAATATTCGCAGCCCCACCAACTCCAAAACGTTCGTAACGAAAGCTTGTGACAGAAGGAGTGCCGCAGCGATGCACATTGCGACAACGATAACTTTCCAGTGCCCGACGCGATCTGCTAGTCTTCCAAGGTGCGAGGCGGAAAGAACACTCCCAAACGCTGTACCCGAAATGACCAGACCGGCCCAAAGGGTAACATGACGATTTGGCTCGACGAGTTGCGAAATGTAAATCGCTGTTATTGGTTCAATGGACAGATTGGCGATCATCAGAAGCAAGCCCGTCGCCAGCATTGCCAAGACAGGCCTCCTGCTTGGGATCGTCGACCAACTGTTGGAGTGTTCACGCTCTGTCGTTCGAGCATTGAAATTCTCTCTGATCAAAAATGCGCTGGCAACAAAAGTGAGGAAGACTAATGCCGCAGTCAAAAAGAACGTTTCTCGAATGCCGATTAATGTTGGTAGAAATCCGCCGATCAGCGGGCCGACGAGGTTGCCCCCCATAATCCCCGTGGCCAAGAACCCCAACGCCCAGCCAATACGGTCTTTGGGAACCTGTGTCGCTACCAAAGCATATGATCCAGACGAGTAGCCTCCGAGTAGACCGGCTAAAAATCTCATAGCCAGCAACTGCCATACATCTTGAGCTACACCCATCAAGGCCATCGCTGCGACCACGCCCAAGCTTGCGCGAACCATCATCGCCTTCCGACCGTAGCGGTCGGCAAGTCTTCCCCAGAGCGGGGCAACCAGTGCGGCCGCAAGGAAAGTCACGCCGTACGCCACGCCCGAAAACTGCGCTATGGATGCTTGGTCGCTGACGCCTAATTCCCGGATATATAGGGGTAAGAAGGGAAGTAACATTGTCATGGCAACGGTCGTGGTGAACGAACCGGCAGCACAAACAATAAGGTTCGTCCTCCAATAGGGCGTGCTGCCGTTCAGATACGAGCTCGCATTCCCAAGCTTATTTCCACTGTTGAGCACTGTGAATCGCACTTCTTGCTGGGGCATATGGATTTCGGGCACACATTCGGTGTCAATGCCGACCTCGAACCGACTGCTTCGCTTCCGTGTGCGTCGAGGATTGCTAAAGACGTTATGGATCAGAAGTCCTCCTCAGTCGCGGGATAATCCGCTCTATGGCGGAAGGGATTGACCCTGTGGTCAATGCCTTCTCCGGTAGAATGTACTCTGGTAGATATCTGACATGTTGCTCTTGTAGCCCCCGGTCCGTCCGCTGGATTTAGCCGAGAAAGGAATGTTCGCCGGCAGCTCCCGCCGTTTCGCTACAGGGCTGCAAGGCTCGTGCCAAAAACACCGAAAGACTTCCTGTCAGCTTTTCAGCTATTTAACTTGAGACAAAATGAGTTTGCTCAACAAAACTGTGTCGCAAACCCGGTGCAGACGCGTCAAATGAGATGCTCCCGCCGTCTCAACTATGCATTTCGCGGACATCTTGTAATTTCCGTTGCCAGCAGGTTGTCAACGATGAAATCGATATTGTGTTCTTAGAGCGCGCACGCGAACGCGTCTCTCGTGCCGCTTGTTCTCTGTAGCATTTAGGAGCCGCATAAAAGCGGCAGAGCCGGCTGCTCGGCTGATAACAAGATAGGTTGTCATTCTTGAGTTCAGGAAGTCGGCGACACAGTGAGATCGGTGCGCCATGCTGCGGCACTCGCGAAACCAGCCAAACTTAAATCAGCAGGTTTGGAGCACCTACCGTCGCTCTGCCCCACTTCCCCAAGCATGCAGCACGCCGCGGTGTTGACCCAGATCAACGTAGCCAACCGCATTGCTGGTAATCTTAAGCATTGCTAAATCCGAAGGTTAAATGCGGAGGTGACACAATGCTAGCGGCAGCAAGAAAAGATTATCTCGTCGGCCCGTCGCGGAATGCAATCCCGTGTTTGGGGCGTTGGTGCATGGATTGGGATTTGAGGGGATGGCGATCTTTGAAACGGCTGTCTATGGCGTGGCTGCCCTACGGCGGACGGATTTCGGGCGTGCGCAAGCAAGCATGCGGTTGAGGACGGCGCAGCCGATAGCGACTTCGGTCTGCTGCACGGGAGACGATCTTGCGCGCAAAACGTTTTCCGATGATGGACTTGTATCCCCCAATGGCGGTCTCGATCAGCGAGCAACGGCTCAGCCATTGAATATCGCGAGTTGACCGAAGGCGAAACCGTTGAAGATCGCTGGAACTGCTCTATCCGCGACTGACGACCGTGGGCGCACCGCGGCGAAGAATTTCGCGCGATCCACGATGTCTTTTCCTTTTTTGGATAGCTTCGGCAGCAACCGGCATTCAGTTTGGTTTCATCGTGTGGTAACGGACCGTTGCGCGAGCAAAACGCCCCCCGGAAATTTGCTCGCGCACAATGAACCACACCCGGTTCCTCGGCCCTGCCTCACTGCCTTGAGGTGGGGCCATTTCACTAAAGACCGCTCCAGAACGTCACAGCTTCGCCGCCCCGGTGAAGAAGTCGTCGATCTGCTGGGGCGTGAAGCCCATCGCCTGAAAGCCCTCCTGCATCATCGGCGACGATTTGACGAACGAGCCGGAATATTCATAGGCGATCTGCACCGATCGGTCCTGCGTTTTCACCCATCCATCGACCTGGTCGAGAAGGCCTGCAGCGAGGAGCTGCAGTTTGAATTGGCGCGCTGAAACCATCTCAGGGACAACGATTGGCGCAACATAATCGGCGATCATGCCCCCGCCATTTACCCAATCGACTATGATCTGATTGTCCTCTGCGACGAAGAATTCCCCTTCGTCGGAAACGATACGGATGGATTTCGGATCAGATGCCGTTCGTGTGACGCCGGGAGAAAGCGTCTGGTCAATCGTATCGAGCACCGGCGAGATATCGACCGGTGTGGCCTGCCCGCGAGCGGCGCCGTAGAGCTGGTTTGCTTCAGCGTTGCGAGCATTCGTCAAGTCGGTCATTACCCGCGCCGCACTGTCGGGAGCATCGAAGCCTTCGGATATTCGATGGCGCAACGTCCGTCGTCTTCAACTGCGGCACCGGCGCTCTGGCATGTGCTCGGCCCTCGAAATCGCCCATGTGGCGTTCTCCGCGGTCGCTGCCACCGGCAAGATCAAGCCAGCGACTGTTTCCAAGGAAGGCGCCGCCTACGCGGGCGTCGAGACGATCTGCGCCGATCCATCCCACACCACCACCGTCAATGCCGTTGTGCTCGTCGCACAGGCCTAGTACCCCTCCGCAGAGATTATGACTCTTTGACTGGATAGGCCTTGTGGAGTTTTTCACGGGCTTTTTCGGTGGTGAACATCCATTGGATTTGTGCCCTTTGCGCGTTTCTCTGCTGCTGCCAAGCATTGATCTCTGCAATCATCCTGTGTTTGTCGTCGATCCTGCGGTCGAGGCATTGGCTTTTCAAAACGCCAATCTCGATCTCGACGTATCCCCACGCCGAGGACCGCCTTGCTTTGTCACGGTGATATCGATGTTTTGCTGAGGTGAGCGGTATCGCCACGTTGCTAACAACGAGGATAACGACGTGTCTATCCATCAGCTTGAGATTTTGGCGGGCAGTATGC
>NZ_AUFB01000047.1 GCF_000426285.1 Rhizobium leucaenae USDA 9039
AAAAGTCCAGGCAAAGCAGCCAGGTCCGCTTCTATATCTCCTCACGGTCGATGACCGCGCTCCAGTTCGCCGAGGCCATACGTGGCCATTGGGCCATCGAGAACTCCCTCCATTGGGTACTCGACGTCACCTTCAACGAGGATGCCGCCCGATCTCGAACCGGGCATGGACCAGCCAACATGGCCGTCGTCCGACACTTCGCCATCAACATGGTTCGAAGCCATAACGACAAGCGCAGTATCAAACTCAGACGAAACAAAGCAGGCAGAAACCCACAATACATGGCCGAAATCATCCGAGCATGACTGTTAACCCGGATTCAGAGCCGTGGTTTCGAGGTGCCGCAGCGCGTCCATGATGATGGCCGCCGCGGGCGCCTCGCGGACCTCGAGAACCTTTTCACCGGTTGAAATGTGTTCGAGCCCGACAAAGCGGCCGTGTCCGAATTTACCAACTGTTTTATTTAGGAGCGGGATTGTGTCGATCAGTGCAACGTCATGGTCATCAATTGACACGAGATTTCCGTCGATAAACCCCAGTTTGATCTCTACCGGCTGCTGCGCGGCAATGTTACGGGTCCAATCAAACGCCTCTTCCGGGATAGAAAAGTTCTCGGGATCGTCCAAAGGTCCAGACTCAAATTCCCGGCACCAGAGGTTTTCGTCCCCGCTCCACGTGCGATCCGTCACAAAAGTCAGTCCGAACTTGGAGAGGGCGGCGGCCTTCTGCTGCCGGCAAATCACCGAGCATTCATACGGACTGCCGAAGTTATCGGAGTCCACGCGATAGATTTCCGACGCGGTGAGCGACACAGCACCGTAACCTTTGGTCCTGATGGTCTGGGGTGCCTGAACAACCGCAATTTGCTTAGCACCCGAGGAAAAGAACTGACCTATCTGGGATTGGGTCCAATATTGCGCTCCTTGCCCTTTTGATGCGCCGCGAACAAAAGCGAGAATCCCATCCTCGGTGGATACGAGATTCCACATGCGGCTCTACCAGCTCGCAGTCCACACCATCAACGGCGTCGTCATGGCAGGCGAGACGCTGATGCTCGTCGTACCGGAGGCAGATGATCTGACCGTCGAAGCCCGGGTGGCCACCCGTGACATCGACCAGATCCACGTCGGGCAGTTGGTCGAGATCCGCTTCAGCGCCTTTAACCAGCGCACCACGCCCGACGTCGAGGCGGAGGTCGTGACGGTCGCTCCCGACCTCGTAACCGATGAGCGCACCGGGGCCACCTATTATCCGCTGCGCATCCACCCCGATCCGGAAAGCCTCGCCAAGCTCAAGGGCCTTTCGCTCTACCCCGGCATGCCCGCCGAGGTCTTCATCAAGATCGCCGACCGTACCGTCATCTCCTACCTGACAAAGCCGCTCACCGACCAGATGCAGCATGCGTTTCGGGAGGATTGAGCAGCGCGTGGCTGGAGCGGCGAGTAGGTATCGGCGAATGAGGTGGGCGCCTCGGGCGGGGCAGCGGTTTTTAAGAACGATGCGTTCCGGGGGAATGCTTCGTCGGCGTATGGGGGTTCGCAGCGCCTCACGTGCAGGCTGTGGCTCATATGTAATTGGGGTTAGGACAGGAGCAGTTCAAAATCCTGCGCTAAGGACGAATGGATCATGAACATCGGTTATTGGCCTCTGAGTAGCAACGGTACAGAAAACCTAAGCGATCGGGCGGTTTATGGTGAGGTCAATCCTTCTCTACTGTGCGTCCTCCAAACTGGTACCGGAAGTCTTGACCCCTGCAGAACGGTACAGCCGTAACTGCGCACAATCGAAGAGAGAGGAATCCCAAGATGCCGCATCCAAGCCAGACCGGAAAACCAAGCCAGACGAGCGACGACTGGTGGATTAACGACCAGACGCCCGACAACCCATATGGCAAGAGCGAGGATTATGAGTCCTTTATCGACCATCTTGGGTCATTGCCCAGTTGGCTGACGCCCGAGATCGCTGCGGGAACGGTGAGGATCAATCTCTACGAACTCAACAACCACCCGGAATACAAGGCCGCCGCGATCGGCGCCTTAGAGATGTGGGCGTCTGTCACACCCCTGAAATTCGAAATCATCGACGACGCGCCGTTCGACGGCACCACGGACCAGATTGAGGTTGTCAGCCCCGAACTTGGCGAGGAGGACGATGGCATGGCCTATTCGAACGGTCACCATGTCAGCATCGGCCAGGGTTTCGACGACAAGGAAGCCCACAAGACCGATGTCGGCGGCTATGTCTTCCAAGCCTTCATGCATGAATTCGGCCATCAATTCGGTCTGAATCATCCTGGAGACTACAATTACAGCGGTCCCGACGGCGCGAGCCGATCACCTATCGGAACGATGCGACCTGGATATATGATCGGTGGCAATACAGCGTCATGTCCTATTTCGATAGCAACGCTGTCGGCGAAACCAGCCTCTGGTTTGCGTCGACGCCGCTTATGGCCGACATCGAGGCCTTCATTCGCCGCCTTTTTTCAACCGTTGACGCGAATGGAGTGCGCACCTACCAGCACATCGACCTCAACACAGAGAACAATATCTACGGCTTCGGGAGCCCACAGCGTAGCTACCAGCTGACCTCCTCTGGCAAGCAGCATGACATCGGCTTCGCGATCCATGATACCGGCGGGACCGACACGATCGATTTCTCCGGCTCGACGGCGGGTACGATCCTCGACTTGCGCGCCGGACATTTCTCCAGCGTCAACGGTTGCAGCAACAATGTTTCGATCTTCGCTGGACACAACGCGGATGCGACCGACTATTACGTCGAGAACGGCATCGGCAGCAGCCATGACGATGTCCTGATCGGCAACGACGGCGCCAACGTCCTCGACGGCCGCGGCGGCGCCGACCGCATGGCTGGCAACGGCGGCGACGATATCTATTTCGTCGATTCCCCGGACGACGTCATTCACGAGAAGGCCAACGGCGGGAACGACACCGTCATCCTCCTGTCCAAGAACCTGAAAATTCCGCAAATCGCCAACGTCGAACACATCATCTACGCCGACGAATTGCCTGGCAACGATGGCAACATCCTCTGTGGCGGAGCTGGCGAGGACACGCTGACCGGCGGCGAGGGTCAGGATACATTCCGCTTCTCGCCTGAGCTTGGGAACGGTAATGTCGAGCGGATCAAGGACTTCAGGGTGATCAACGACATGATCCTGCTGGACAGTCTCGTCTTTGAGAGCGGCGGTGGAGACGGCGCTCTCGCCTTGGGCGCGTTCCACGGGAGCGCGGAGGGCATCGCTCATAACGCAGGCGACCGCATCATCTACAACACCGATAGCGGCGCGTTGTCATATGACGTCGACGGAGGCGGAGAGCTTGCGGCCATTCAGGTTGCGCAGCTGACCCCAAATCTGAGGCTTTCGGCAGCCGACTTCATTGTCATCTAACTCGATACCAGGAGGGGCGCTTGCAGGCGCCCCTTCCGATACTACATTTGCAGTGGTTTATCTTTTCGAGCCCTTAGCTGAGCGGCAATCTCGCTACCGCAGGGCCTTGCGAGGCAATCATGGAGAGTGTGCGATGAAGCACCGGACCGACCGCCGCACAGTATTACAGGCCGTTGGGGCTGCGGCTGTTGCGGCGGTCGCCGGACCAGTCGCTGCTCAATCGTCGGATATTCGCGGCACGGTCACGTTCGAGGGCGGCGCGGTGATACCGAAGGGTCGTCTTGAGATTTATCTCGAGGACCGTGCCATTCAAAATAATGCGCGACGTCGCGCCACGGAAACGCGCATCAGAAGCGACGGCGGGTCAAAGGCGATAGCCTTTTCCTTGTCCCTGCCCGCAAGCTCGGCTGCTTCGAGAACGCTGCAGATCGTCGCGCGCTTGGAGCGTGCGGATGGCCTGCTGGTTGCGCGCGGGAGCACCCAGCTCAAGGCGGCTTCGCCTGTCGACGTCACACTCAACATCGTGATGTATTAAGGGGGCAAGACCAATGACTGACGACAGAACTCGTCTCGAAAATCGATGTCGACAGGTGACCGCCTGACTCGCGCGTAGACACTGGCTAATAGCGGCAGGCTTTGCTCCACCAAACTGGCGCACCATCAAATCCCAGGTTGAGAGATCGATCTGCGGGTGAGGGCACCCAAGGGCTAGGGACTTTGGTTGTTCGGCCGCCTTTCAGAAGGGGCGTGTGAGCTGCTCATAGGTCCGCCGGTACAAGGCGTCGCCAAACAGCCGCAGGACAGCGTTCCGGATCGCACTCGAACCCGGCCTAAGTTTATCGCAAGCGCGCGATTTCTCCTGTACCCAGCAGACGCGACCAAATTTCAAGGGCGGCTACCCGCTTTCCGACGTCACGCGCAGAGCGCCTGCCCCATCTGGCCGGACCGATGCGTCACTCATTCTCGTCAGGTTGCTTCGAGCACCATGTTGAGGGGCGTCTGGGCTGCACGCCGGATATGAGTGAAGCCGCCTGAGCGGATCACCTCGGCCAATCGCCGCTCTCCAGCTTGCGCACCGAGCGCGAGCCCTGTCTCCTGGGCAAGCGAGGTCGGAACGCAGATCATCGTCGAGGCTGAGTAGTAGAGCCGTCCAACCGGATTGATATTCTCCTCCAGGGTATCTCCGGCCGTTGGTTCGACCACCATCCAGACCCCGCCTTTTTTTAACGCCTTTCGGATATGAGCCGCAGCGGCTTTCGGGTCGCCCATGTCGTGCAAACAGTCGAAGCAGGTGATCAAATCGAAATCTCCGCCGTCGAAATCCTGCGCCCGGCCAACCTCGAAGTGCAGGTTCGTCAACCCGTGTGCCTGGGCGTGCGCGATCGCAGCGGCAATCGAGCCTGCATGGAAGTCGTAGCCCACAAAGCGGGAATTGGGAAACGCCTGCGCCAGAAGGATCGTGGATAGCCCGTGCCCACATCCGACGTCCGCCACCTTCGCGCCCGTTTCCAATCTATCGATTACACCGTGGAGTGCCGGCAGCCAGTCCTGCACAAGGGAATTAATATAACCTGGGCGGAATAGTCGCGCGACGGCGCAGAACATGCAGCCAGCCTGATCTCCCCAGGCAACGCCTCGGCCGGTTTTGAAGGCGGACTGCACCTTCGGCTGGTTTTCGACCATCGCAGCAGCGATATCGAACGCGCCAACGAGATTGACCGCGCTGTCCGGCTCGGCAAACACGAAGGCCTGCTCCGGCGTCAGCGAGAACAATCCTCGCTCATGATGCACATAACCTGAGGCTGCCTGTGCCGCCAGCCACTCCCGCACATAACGAGGTGCGCATCCCGAGGCATCGGCAAGTTCGTCGGCCTTCACCGGCCCGACTGCCTTCAGCGTCCTGTATAGCCCGAGAGCATCTCCAATCCGTACCAGCGGCACGCTGAGCGCTCCGCCAAGGTCGTCAAGGACGCGGCTCACGAGTTCATTGAGCGTTGTTTCGTTGATTTCTGTCATGTGAAATTCCTCGTGATTTGTGGCGGCCTCATGCGCCGCTTGTGGTTCAAGGGGTCGGAAACAGATGAACTCGATGCCCTCGATTTCGGATGTATGCACCGCCTACGCTTTGCGTAGACGCTCATCTAGAACCTGCGCATCCCTCTAACTGCATGGCCTTCTCGCACGACAGTAACGCGTAGACGCTTGCGGTGCGCAAACTGGGCGGTTTAATCGCCATCCGTTTTCAGCGAATAATGCCGCCGATGGTACCTCCGTCGCGCTCTTGGGTTTAGCCCCCCGGCTTCTTCTGAGCACTACTCGTGCCAATCAGGTCGCCCCCGCAACCGTCCGAGATTGCGGATGTTTCATCGGGGGGGTGTAGGGTTGCGGACATGTCGTGTCGCAATCCGCCCCCGATCAGTGCCACGATGAAGAGGAAGTTTTGGGAGGGGCGACAACAAATGGGCGAAGACGGTATTAACGAACGCCCGGATCTCGATGCAAGCTGCGGGTCTGAAAGCCGAGGAACTGAGAATGGCCAACACTGATCTAATTCCGGCATCACTGCTCGCACGCAAGGCTGTCGTATGTCTGCGGCAGTCACAACCAGAGGTCATGTCTAACTTAGAATCATAAGCGGCCGAAGAATTCGTTTTTCTTTCCCAACCTGATTTCGCGATTCAAAGGTGCAGACGGACAGGCTGGTTGCGATTTCGCTCACTGGGGCGACCAGCCATAATCCCCATCGGCCTCCCCAACGCGTGCACTGGGTTGGACGCCGGGCGATCAACGGCCAATATAAAGTTTGTAAGGCGCTTAAGAAAATGACTGCCCTCAGAGCTCGTATGTCGATCAGTCCCCGCACTTCGGCGTCAGTTCTTCAGCACCCATCGTGCCATGCACGACAGATTGCGTTTGAGAAAATTCTTCCGATAAGCCATCGCTCAAAACAGTAATTCAATCCATTTTGCTCGGAAGATTAGAACATCTTCGCCTTTCTAAAAGCTACTAAATATATAGGGTAAATTATCTAATCAATCGGGACTCGTGGTCATCATGAACATCCTCGCGCTGAGTGGCAATGTCAAAAGACCGTCCCGCACGGCGTCCTTGGTGAAGGTCGCCGCCGATCGCCTGCGGCAGCGCGTTGGTGGCCACGTGCAGTGCATCGAGCTTGTCGATGCAGCACCGGTGCTCTTTCGGGCGCTCAGAGCTGATCAGCTCGATACCGAGGGCAGGGCGGTCATTGCCGCGGTGGAAGGAGCCGATATCATCATCGCCGGATCACCCGTTTATCGGGCGTCCTACAGCGGCGCGCTGAAGCATCTGTTTGACCTTGTCGATCATCGAGCGCTGACGGGCAAGCGCGTCGTCCTCGCCGCAACCGGCGGCACGCCGTTGCATGGCCTGATGCTTGAGCACCAATTGCGGCCGCTCTTCGGCTTCTTCAATGCGCTGACCGTCCCGACCTCGATCTATGCGCTTGAGGCCGACTTTACCGATCACGAGCTCAGGAATCCTGCCGTCCTCGAGCGCGTGGATCGAGCCGTCGAAGAGGTTTCTGAAATCACGCCGGCGCTCGACATCGGAGCGATCGCGGCCTCGGCAAAACACAGCGGATTGGCAGCTTAGCCATAGAACGAAATTCCAGAGGGAGCCTTACATGACTTTTTCCAATGCCTCAAACGATCCGGTCAAATTTGCCTATTGGGTGCCGAATGTCTCGGGAGGACTGGTGATTTCGAATATCGAACAGCGCACAAGCTGGACGATCGAATACAACAGAAAGCTTGCGCAGATCGCCGAAGCGAGCGGTTTCGACTATGCCCTAAGCCAGATCCGTTTCACGGCAGGCTATGGAGCGGAATTTCAGCATGAGTCCGTTTCGTTCAGTCAGGCCCTTCTTGAATCGACGACGACATTGAAGGTGATCGCAGCGATCCTGCCTGGTCCTTGGAATCCGGCCGTTGCCGCCAAGCAGATTGCCACCATCAATCACCTGACCAACGGGCGCGTCGCAGTCAATATTGTCAGCGGCTGGTTCCGCGGTGAATTTGCCGCCATTGGCGAGCACTGGCTTGATCATGACGAGCGCTATCGCCGCTCGGAGGAGTTCATCCGTGCGCTTCGCGGTATCTGGACCGAGGATAATTTCACCTTCCGCGGCGATTTCTATCGCTTCAACAATTATTCGCTGAAGCCGAAGCCGATCGATCCGCAGCCGGAAATCTTCCAGGGCGGCTCCTCACGCGCAGCTCGCGACATGGCGGCGCGTGTGTCGGACTGGTACTTCACCAACGGCAATACGCCGGCCGAGATCCGCAAGCAGGTTGACGACATCCAATCGAAGGCCAAGGAGAATGGCCATTCAGTGCGGATCGGGGTGAACGCCTTCGCAATCGTGCGCGAAACCGAGGAAGAAGCCAAGGCAGTGCTTGCCGAGATCATCGAGAAGGCCAATCCCGAGGCGGTCAATGCTTTCGGGCATGAAGTTAAGAACGCCGGCAAGGCGTCGCCGGAAGGCGAAGGAAACTGGGCGAAATCTTCTTTCGAAGACCTCGTTCAATATAATGATGGCTTCCGCTCGAACCTCATCGGCACGCCACGGCAGGTTGCCGAGCGGGTTGTGGCGCTGAAGCAGGCGGGTGCGGATCTGATTCTGCTGGGCTTCCTGCATTTCCAGGAGGAGGTCGAGTATTTCGGCAAGCATGTGATTCCGCTGGTTCGTGAGCTCGAAGAGGCCGCCAGCACGCAGCCAGTGGCGGCCGAATAGGCCTCGCTGCAGCAAAATACCTCGTAAAGTGAAACATGATGGGTGCGTGGGCCGATTGGTCCACGCCGACGGGATTGGCGTGCCATGTTCAAGCCGCGCCCGAGCCGAATGGAGGACACTGAATGCCTGCCGCGACCTATTCCCTTGACGTGCTGGATCCCGGTACGCTGCGGGACTCCGGCGACCAGATTGCCCGCGCGTTGCCACCGGGCAAGACCGGCGGCATCCCGCAGCATGACGAAGAGACCCATGCTCTCTCTTTGCATGGCATCAGCCTGTCATTCGGTGGCGTCGCTGCCTTGGTCAATGTAGACCTTTCTGTTGAGCCGGGGGAGATCCGGGCGATTATCGGTCCAAATGGCGCAGGCAAGAGTTCGCTGATCAACGTCATCAGCGGTGTCTATCGCTCGAACCATGGCCATGTTCGTATCGGCTCCAACACCTATCGTCATGTGCCGACGGAGCGATTGGCATCGCTTGGCGTTGCGCGCACGTTCCAGAACCTCGCCTTGTTCAAGGGCTTGAGTGTCACTGATAACGTCATCGCCGGTCGAGCCTATACCGTGTGCTCGACCTTTGCCGAACAGATCCTCGGGCTTGGCCGCGCGCGCCGCGAAGAGGCGGATGCACGCGAGCGGGCGGCCCGTATTCTCGAGTTCCTGCATCTGGGCCAGGTCAGCCATCGTCTCGTAGGCACGCTGCCCTACGGACTGCAAAAACGCGTCGAGCTCGCCCGCGCCCTGGTGGCGGAACCGAAGATCCTGCTTCTAGACGAGCCTATGGCGGGGATGACGGCGAGCGAAAAGAACGACATGGCCGACGTCATCCGGTCTGCCCGAGATCTGTATGACACGACGGTGATCCTCATCGAACACGATATCGGCGTGGTCATGCAGCTTTCCGACCGGATCGCGGTCCTCGATTACGGCCGCAAGATCGCCGACGGCAGCCCGGACGAAATTCGTGCCGACGAGCGCGTCATCGACGCCTATCTCGGCGTCGTTGCGGAAAACGAGGATGGGGAGGGCATCTGATGGCAGATTTCGACTGGCCGTTTCTGATCGAAGTGCTGGTTGGCGGCCTGCTGTCGGGCGTTATGTATTCGCTCGTCGCAATCGGTTTCGTGCTGATCTACAAGACGTCGGGCGTGCTTAATTTCGCTCAAGGGGCAATGTTGCTGTTTGCCGCGCTGACCTTTGTCAGCCTTCTTGAGCGTGGCGTTCCCTTTGCCTTGGCGCTCGTCATTACATTCGCTGTCATGGTGCTGATCGGCATTGCCATCGAGCGTACCGTGCTGCGACCATTGACCAACAAGCCGCCGATTACGCTTTTCATGGCGACGCTCGGGCTCTCCTATATCATCGAGGGGGCGGCTCAACTCATCTGGGGCACGCAGGTCCACGGTCTGGAGCTCGGGATCGAGGATGTTCCATTCGACATTGGCGGCGTGTTCATCAGCCAGTTCGATCTTTTTGCGGCGGCAGTCGCTGCTGCGATGGTGGCGGCGCTGTCCGCCTTCTTCCGCTACACCCGAATTGGGCTGGCATGCCGGGCTGTAGCGGACGATCAGTTCGCTGCGCTTGCAGTCGGACTGAAACTGCCCTGGATTTGGGCAACGGTCTGGGCGGCTGCCGGTGTCGTGGCGCTGGTGGCTGGCCTGCTATGGGGCGCGCGGCTCGGCGTGCAGTTCTCCCTGTCGCTGGTGGTGCTGAAAGCGCTGCCCGTTCTCGTGCTTGGCGGCTTTGATTCCATTCTGGGTGCGATCGTCGGCGGCCTGCTAATCGGCGCGACAGAGAAGCTCGCGGAAGTCTATATCGGCGAATATTTCGGCGGCGGCATCGAAGGTTGGATTGCCTATGTCGCAGCACTCGCCTTCCTGCTCATCCGCCCCTCCGGCCTGTTTGGGCAAAAGCTCGTGGAAAGGGTCTGATATGGCCGTCGTTACCACCGATCATCATCCCACACGGCTTTTCAGCCGCTGGATGACGCCGATTGCCATCCTTGCCGGCGCCTATCTCGTGGTTCCCTTTGTCGGTTCGACCTATTTGTTCGAGGCGATCCTTTTGCCGTTCCTGGCGCTCAGCCTTGCCGGCGTCGGGCTGAATCTGCTTACCGGCTATGCAGGCCAGGTCTCGCTCGGAAGCGCCGCCTTCATGGCCGTCGGTGCCTTTGCTGCTTACAATTTCAATCTGCGCGTCGATGGCCTGCCGTTGATCGTCAGCATCCTGCTGGCCGGCCTTATGGCGGCGGTGATCGGCATCGTCTTCGGCCTGCCGAGCCTCAGATTGAAGGGCTTTTATCTTGCGGTGTCGACGCTCGCCGCGCAGTTCTTCGTGCAGTGGGCTCTCACCAAGTTTAGCTGGTTTTCAAACGACTCTGCCTCCGGGGTCATTGATGCGCCGCCTCTGACGCTTGCGGGCGTCGAGTTTACGGGCCCGGCAGGTCGCTATCTCTTTTCACTTACGATCGTGGTGGTGCTGACCTTCCTGGCGCATCGGCTGACGACCTCTCAAACCGGGCGCAACTTCATCGCCGTTCGGGACAATGAGATCGCGGCGCGCATCATCGGCGTGCCCGTACTGAGAACCAAGTTGCTGGCCTTTGCGATCTCCTCTTTCATCATCGCGGTTGCGGGAGCGCTTTGGGCCTTTGCTTACCTGAGGACCGTCGAGCCGGCCGGCTTCAATCTCGACCGATCGTTCCAAATCCTTTTCATCATCATCATCGGCGGGCTTGCCTCGACGCGGGGCGCCTTTCTCGGCGCCGCCCTGATCGTCGTCTTCCCGCTCGTGCTATCTCGATTGGGCTCGTTCCTGCTCGGTGATGTTTTCGATTCCGGCGTGCTCGACATGAGCCAGCGCATCGTGCTCGGCGCCTTGATCATTCTGTTTCTGATCCTGGAACCGGACGGGCTTTCCTCGCTTTGGGGCAAGATCCGAAGGCGGTTGGGCTCTGCCATCGACAGGCCGGCCTGACCAAGCCGGGGCACAAGCTCCGCAAACATCAAACCCATCGCTCATTCAACCCAGTTCCGGCCATCACACCGGACAATACCCGGAGTGTATCCAAACATGACCATGCTTGCGAAATTGAAGGCCGCTGTCATTGCGGCTGGACTAGCCGTCTCGGCCGCGATACCGGCCGCCCATGCCGATGAACAATATTTCCCGCTGCAGAGCTATCGCGTCGGGCCCTATGCGGCCGGCGGCACAGGTTTCTTCGGTGGTTTTATCGATTATCTGAACCTCATCAACACGCGGAATGGCGGCGTCAACGGCGTCAAGCTCACCTGGTCGGAAGCGGAAACGCAATACGAGGTTGAACGCGGCGTCGAGGCCTACGAGCGTCTCAAGAGCAATCCGAATATTGCCGCCTGGAACCCGCTTTCCGTCGGTATCGCCTATGCCATGATCGACCGCATCACGCAGGACAAGGTGCCGTTGATCACCATCAACCATGGTCGCACGGATTCCACTGATGGCCGCGTTTTCCCCTATGTCTTTCCGCTGCTGCTCAATCCCTATAGCGAGACCTCGGGCATCGTGAACTACATCGCCTCGAAGCTCGGCGGTCTCGACAAGCTGAAGGGCAAGAAGATCGTCGTGCTGTATCACGGCTCGCCCTACGGCAAGGAAACGATCCCGATCTATGAACTCTTGTCGCAGAAATATGGCTTCGAACTGCAGCAGATCGAGGTGCCGCATCCCGGCAATGAGCAACAGGCGCAATGGCTGACGATCCGCCGCGCCAAGCCGGATTACGTCGTCCTGCGCGGCTGGGGTGTCATGAACCCGGTCGCCCTGAAAACCGCGGCCAAGACCGGCTTTCCTGCCGACCATATCATCGGCAATGTCTGGTCGAACTCGGAAGAGGACGTGATCCCGGCCGGCGACGCCGCGAAGGGATATACCGCCATCACGACCCAAGCCTCCGGCACGGAATATCCGATCGTCCAGGAGATCGTGAAGACGCTCTATGACAACGGCAAGGGCAATCTGGAAGACAAGAAGCGCATCGGCTCCGTCTATCATAATCTCGGTATCGTCAACGGTATCCTGAACGTCGAGGCGATCCGTATTGCCCAGGAAAAGTTCGGACATCGGACTCTGACGGGCGACGAGGTCCGCTGGGGCTTCGAGCACCTGCAGCTTGATCCGGCTCGCGTCGAGGCGCTCGGCGCCAAGGGCCTGTTCCATTCCATAAACGTCACCTGGGACAATCACGAGGGCAACGGCTACGTGACCTTCCAGCAGTGGGACGGCAAGAAGTGGAACGTCGTCTCCGATTGGATTGCGCCGGACTGGGCACTGCTCCGGCCGATCATCGAGAAATCCTCGGAAGCCTACGCCAAGGAAAAGGGCATCAAGTTGCGCACGTCCGAAGACGCACAGGCCGTGACGAACTGAGCCCGGTGGCTGGGCATCGGCAGCGCGGTCCTGCTGCTGTCTGCCGGTGCCCGGCTCGCATACGAAACCACACTGAGATTGGGTGGACCATGGCTGGAAAAGACGTTCTGCTGAGCGTGGACGGGATCAAAGCGACCTACAATGGAGCAATCACGGCGCTTCACGGTGTCAGCTTCACACTGCGCCGCGGCGAGATTCTGGCGCTGCTGGGTGCCAATGGCGCCGGCAAGACGACGACGCTCAAGGCGATTTCGAACCTGCTTCCAGCCGAGCGCGGCGAGATTACCGCCGGCGGCGTCCTGTACGAGGGCCGCGACGTCACCACTGCAACGCCGGCCGAATTGGTGCGCGCCGGCCTCGTGCAGGTCCTTGAGGGCCGGCATTGCTTCCGCAATTTGACCATCGAGGAAAATCTCGTTTCCGGCGGCCTTGGACGGAGCGGCTCGCGCTCCGAGATCGCCGCCGATCTGGAGAGAATATACACGATTTTTCCCCGACTAAAGGAGAAGCGCCGCGCGCTGGCCGGTCTTACCTCGGGCGGTGAACAGCAAATGGCGGCGATCGGCCGTGCGCTGATGTCGCGTCCAAAGCTTTTGGTGCTCGACGAACCGTCCATGGGGCTGGCGCCGATCGTCGTGCAGGACATTTTCCGGACGTTGCGGCGGCTGAATGTTGAAGGCGGTCTTTCCATTCTCGTTGCCGAACAGAATTCGGCGATCGCCCTGCGTTATGCCGACCGCGCGACAGTCCTCGAAAACGGCGCTGCAGTGCTTTCGGGAGATGCGGCCGAGTTGCGCGGACGCGACGACGTCAAGGCATTTTATCTCGGTCAGAAATCCACACCGGCATCCATACCCGCCACAACAAGCCTCCCACAGGCCTGATCGGCCGCCATCGTCAACCAGGAGAATCCATCATGACGCTCTCACAGGTCAATACCGAAAATGCCGTCAAGGCTGTGCCGGCGGTTCCTCGTCCGGCTGAGCCCGCCCATGTCATCAAGGACGATGCCGAGGCAATCGCTGTTGCCCGCCGGCTTGCGGCCGAATTCGTGAAGGACTCCGCCAAGCGCGATCGCGAACGCATTTGGCCCGTCGCCGAGTTGGATGCCTTTTCGCAAAGCGGCCTATGGTCGATCAATGTGCCAAAGGCCTTCGGCGGCCCGGAGGTTTCGTACGCCACGCTTGCAAAGGTCATCGAAATCATATCGGCGGCGGATTCATCGATCGGTCAGATCGCCCAGAACCATCTGGGGGTCGTCGCTGCCATCCGGACTGTATCGGATGTCGCCCAGCAGAAACTCCTGTTTGCCGAGGTGCTGAAAGGCACCCGTTTCGGCAACGCTTTTTCGGAATTCGGTTCCAAACGGGCGGTCGATTTCGAAACGCGCTTCAGCGATGCCGGCGACCACGTTGTCGTCAACGGGCGCAAGTTCTATTCCTCCGGCGCTCTGCTCGCGCATCTTGTGCCGATCGTCGCGCTCGATGACGAAGGGCGGGCCTGGTATGCGATTGCCGAGCGGGATGCGCGGGGGCTCACCGTCATCGATGACTGGTCCTCGTTCGGGCAGCGCACGACGCTGTCCGGCACCGTGCTGCTCGACAACGTCAAGGTGCCGAAGACCCATCTCGTGCCTGGATACAAGGGCTATGAAGTGCCGAGCGCAGATGGTGCGATCTTCCAGATCATCCAGGTTGCCGTCGACACCGGTATCGCACAGGCCGCCATTGACGAGACGGTCGCCTTCGTGCGCACCAAGAGCCGGGCATGGGTGGATAGCGGCCAGGATCATGCCTGGGAGGATCCCTATACAATCCAGGCCGTCGGCGACCTGACGCTGCGCCTGCATGCCGCGCAAGCGCTTTTGGAAAAAGCCGGCTATGCAATCGACCGCGC
This sequence comes from Rhizobium leucaenae USDA 9039, assembly GCF_000426285.1. Classification (GTDB taxonomy): domain Bacteria; phylum Pseudomonadota; class Alphaproteobacteria; order Rhizobiales; family Rhizobiaceae; genus Rhizobium; species Rhizobium leucaenae. The sequence continues at coordinate 14,489 of NZ_AUFB01000047.1, forward strand.
CGTACTGAACCCCAATGCGGAGACGGTCGCCGAAGCGCAGATCGTCACGGCCGAGGCCAAGATCCTATCGACCGAAATCGCGATTGCTGCGACCAACAAGCTGTTCGAACTCGCAGGCACTCGCTCAACACTCGCCGAGCACAACCTCGATCGCCATTGGCGCAATGCGCGCACCCATACGCTCCATGACCCCGTGCGCTGGAAATACGCCATTCTTGGAAGATATTTCCTGAATGGCGAAAATCCCCCGCTGCATGCGTGGAGTTGACGATCCGCAAAAGTCTCTTGCGCCGTCACGGCGTGAGAGACCTCAAGGTTCGTGGCAAAGTGAACCAAATGCGGCCTCTGCCAAACATATGTCGGAGGCGTTGACGAATAAGCCAATATGATCTGCATTATCAAAAGCCGGAGCAGCCGATGGCGCGCATGGATTCGTCTTCGCGCCGCATTTACCTCCTGGCGGCTTTGACGAATTCGTCGGAAAGGTCGTGCCGCTTTTGCAGGAGCGGGGCGTGTATCCGCACCGAAGGCGGAGAAGAGACGCTCCATGCCAACCTCGGCTTGCCTAAACAGTTGCCGGCGGCTGCCCCGTCAGGCTTGGCGGCGGTGATATGAATGATGACGGCCGCCGGCTGTTGCGAGATCGCCAGCGCTTTCGCTGCGACATCCGGCCCTTCGACACGAAAGGCTCTCCTTTTTAAGGGGGTACTTTGGTCAGGCGGCCGGTTCAACCGACAGTCGCTGTCGTGAGTCGGTTCAGAGATTGCTCATCTCGCCATCGAAACCGATTTTTATTGACACTTACCGGCCCCGCCACTGAGGTTCTAGCGCATTTGGCGCCACAGTTGACGATTTGGCACGGTTCTTGAGTCTCGCTTTGGGATCGATCACGGTGACAAGCGCATTGTCCCTTCCGAACCTCTCGCCGGCTCAAGACTCCACCTAGGAACCGCACGATGCAAAACTCGGCCATGAACACGGAATATCCAGCCATCTCAAACCGCGAAAAAGCATGCCTCGCATGGACTGCGAAAGGTAAATCATCGTGGGCGATCGGGAAGACATTGAGCATATCGGAGCACACGGTAAATTTTCATCTTAGGAATGCCATGCGAAAGCTAAACTGCAGCAGCAGAATGGCTGCTGCATTGAAAGCTGTTGAGCTCGGAATCATTGGATGGCATTAGGAATCTGTAATTCGCATCGGGAAGTGCAGGACTAACCGGAATTCGAGTAGAGGGTCGATGAACGAGAAATATCTTCCCATCGCACCAGCAGGTCAGAAGCTCAGAACGCAGGCGGAGCTCGCCTTAAACCCCCTCCGGCGGGGGGCGGGTATATTAACTTCTGCCTTATCGAATCGAGAAATGGGCAGGTCTCCCCGACTTATGAAACTATCTTGCGGCTATCAAGTTGGGCTTGAGGTCAATATTGCTGAACTCGTTCGAAGCTAAATAAGAGATCTTGCGCGGGGGGCGGATCACTGTCACGGGAAGCGGTTTAGGTATGCGAAAAGAACACGCCGGTACGCATGCGAGATGCTCGCCTCGGATCTGGCGACGAAGCAGTTCACTCCCTTTGTCATAAGACTGAGGCGGGTATGGATGCGCCCGAGCTTCTCTAGCGAGGGTGACGGCTCGGAGGAACAATCCCGCCCACTCCTCGGAATTCTCGTGCTTGCACCGTGTCCAGTCGTCATTTGAGGCCGCCATGGGCAAGACCTGCAACGAGATAACGCTGCAGGAAGAGTGCCACCAGATAGACTGGTGCGATGCCCGCGAGAGAAGCAGCCGCCATCTGTCCGAAATTGACCAGCCGATCCCCCTGGAAGAGCGAGATGCCGACGGGAAGCGTGCGCGTCTCGTCGGAAAAGGTGAAGGCGGAGGCAAAGAGGAACTCGTTATAGGCGAGGACCGAGACAATGATCAGCGTCGCCACGATGCCTGGCACAATGATCGGCACGACGATATGGACAAGGATCCGGAAGGGGCCGGCTCCGTCGACTGCTGCCGCCTGTTCAATCTCCAGCGGCATGCGCCGGAGAAAAGGCGTGAGAAGCCAGAAGGCGACGGGAATATTGGCAAAGCCGTAGAGCATCACAAGTCCGGCATGCGTGTTGAGGAGCCCGGTTGCCTTGAGAAGATAGAACAGGGGAATCAGAGCCACGATCGGTGGCGCCATGTAGCTCGACAGAGTGAGATCACCGAGCCACTTGCCACCGATGCCGAGTCGCAGCACGGCGTAGGCGGCGGGGAGGGTGAGCAGCAACGTCAGGGCGCCGGCGAGCAGCGATACGGCAACGGAGTTGGCTATGAATCCTGAAAGACAGGCAGCCTCGAAGGCGGCCGGCCAATTGTCGAGCGTCGGGCTTGTCGGCAGGAAGTGCCCGCTCAGCACGTCGTCTTTGGTCTTGAAAGAAACCGAGATGAGATACGCGATCGGCAGAGTGAAGAAGATGAAGATCGGCGCGGTCGCGGCAACGAGCAGAATGTCGGAGCGGTTGATCTTCATGCGTCTTTCCTCTCGAGATGCTGGTGAATGCGGATGACGGGCCAGAGCACTGCGCCAATTACCAGACTATAGATCAGGGTCTCGGCGGCGGCGCGGGCGACATCGAACTGTTCCAATGCGCGGCGATAGATGGAGAAGCCGGTCGTCGTAGTGGCAAAGCCCGGACCGCCGAACGTCAGGACATAGACGAGGTCGAAGACCTTGAAGGAGAGAATGAGCTTCAGGAGATAGATTGAGGAGAGCGGCGCCGCCACGAGCGGAAGCGTGATGTGCCAGAAGCGTTGCAGAGGTGATGCTCCATCAATGATCGATGCCTCGTGGACGCCTTCGGGAATGGTCGAAAGGGCGGCGAAGCTAAGGATGACGACGAAGGGCGTCCATTGCCAGACATCGGCAACCGCGATCGCGAACCAGGCAAAGACAGGATCGCCCAGGAAGCTTACGGGCGCGTCGACAATGCCAAGGTTCAGGAGCACCCCGTTCAGGAGCCCTCCGGCCGGCGCGAGGATCAACTTCCATGCGACTCCCACCATCACCGGCGGCGTCATGAGCGGCAGCAGGATCAGGCTTACCAGGAACCGTCCGGCCTTCAGGAGCTGGCTGAAGAGCAAGGCGATCAAAAAGCCGATAGCCAGCTGGGTACTCGCCGTGATGAAAGCATAGGCGATGCTCTTGGTCAGAGAGGTCACAAACAGCGGATCCTGGAGGACGTCCCGCACATGTCGCAATCCGACAAAGCTGCGGAAGGGTTTCCCGAGCGTGCTTTTGCTGAGCGCAAGGGCCACCAGGAAGAGTGTGGGATAGACCAGGGTCGAGGCGAGCCCGAGCAAGATCGGAGAGATCCACAGCCAACCGATGACCCGGTGTGCCGAAATACCGTGATCTGCCGTCGTTGAGGCGGCGCGTCTTCGAGCGGGGGGGAAATCGATCGCAGTCATGTCATCGTGCCTGTGGTCTTCGTCGTTCTTCTCTGGAAAGGCGTGCCCCCTCGGCCGCGAGCCACGCCTTTGGGACTGGTGTACGACGTCCGCAGGTGGGCCGGGGCTCAATGATCAGCCATTGGCTTCGATGATGTTCGTCCAGGACTTATGGGCATCGGCGATCGCCTGTTCGGCACTTTTGGTCCCGGCAAGGGCGAGGGAGAGTTCATCGGTCAGCGCGTTTTCCAGCTTCGGGGCATAAACGGCCGTGGGCCAGGCGAGGCTGTTTTCAAGTGCACCGTCTGCCAGCAGCGGCTGGACGAGCGGCTGGAAGGCCTTGAACTTTTCGGAGTTAAGGCCGGAGTGACGGTCGGGATCGATACCGGAGCCGGTCAGCGTGAGCAGTTGTTCGTGGTAGCCCTTGCTGGTCGCGAGCTTGATCAGTTCCCAGGCGACGTCCTTGTTCTTCGACCCGCTGGTGATTGCGAAGCCGAAACCGGCGTTGAAGGCAAGACGCGGTGTCTTGTTGGCGCCACCGACTGGAATGCGGGTGACGCCCCACTTGTCGACGATCTTCGAGCCCTTGGGATCCTGGGCGTAGCCGCCGAGGTCAGTCCAAAAGTCGATCTGGGCGGCCTTACCGCTGAGGAAGGCGGGTAGACCTTCCTCGAAGCGCGTCTCGAGCGGCGTCGGCAATGCATGCGGTGCGGATGCGAGGAGCGACTTCAGCGCCTCCACGGCTTCGGCGCTGTCGAGGGCCGAGGTGCCGTCTGCTTTCAGGAAGTTGCCGCCAAAGCCGGTGAGGCGGTTGGCATAGGTCGACAGGATGATCACCGGGATCTTCGCGCCCAGGACTGCAGCACCGTAGATACCGTTCTTGGATTCCGCGTCGGTGATGATCTTGGCGTTTTCATTGTATTCGTCCCAGGTCGTTGCTGGCTTGAGGCCATAACGATCGAAGAGTTCCTTGTTGTAGAACAGAAGGTGGCTGTCGCCGTCATAAGGCAGGCCATAGCGACGGCCTTCATGCAGCGTGTACTGGTCATAGATCGTCTGGATGAAGTCGTCGGGTTGGATTTCCGCCTTGTCTTTCTCGATCAAGTCAGTGACGTCCTCGATCACGCCGTCCTCGGCCAACTGGCCCTTGTAGGTATAGAAATAGTCGATGACGTCGAATTCACCGGCTCCAGATTGAAAGTCGAGGGTCGCCTTGACGCTGACCTGGTCGTAGGGAACGGCGGTTACGTTGACCCTCGCACCCGTAAGCTTCTCGAAATCCTCGGAGATCTTCTTGCCTGTGACGACATGCGGCTGAATGATCAGGAGATTGAGGGTGTGTCCGGCGAACCGATTGCCTGCGGCCAGGGCGGAGGACAAGACGCCCGATGAGAGAAGAGGAAGCGCTCCTGATGCCAGCATGGTCTTCAAGACCGTGCGGCGGCGATATGCTTGGTCGATGATGGGGTCGGACATGAATTGATCCTCGGTTGCGATGGTGCGGGCCGCAGGAATGACCACGGAGCGGTATTCCGTGTGGCACCCGCGTCGGCCTTTGGGGGATCATTCGCCAGATAACTCCTGCCGTTAACCAACAGGAATTTAAAGTACACAAAAAACATAGAATTTCTTTTCGGCGCGACGCTTCGAGCGGCTAGAGCCGAAGTGGCGACGCACGAGCGGATGCTGTCAAATAAGGCCGATCAGCGCGATAACCGAGACGAGAGCCATTCACTGCCCATCAAACTCCGAGAAAAAAATTCCACGAAATAGTCTATAAAAAACATATAATAACTGTTAAATATGTGCAGTGTCTGGATGCTTCGGGGCCAAGCCTGAAATTCGGATGGGATCGAGGAATGACCAAGCAGATACATTTCAACGCCTTCGACATGAACTGCGTGGGTCACCAGTCGCCCGGGCTTTGGGCGCATCCCCGGGACAGATCCTGGAAATACAAGGATCTGGACTACTGGCAAGGTCTTGCGAGGACGCTCGAAAAGGGGGTCTTCGATGGCATCTTCATCGCTGACGTGATCGGCTACTACGACGTCTACAAGGGCAACAACTACCACGCCATCCAACAGGCGGCGCAGATTCCGGTTAATGATCCGATCCAACTCGCGGTCCCGATTGCGCTAGCCACCGAACATCTCGGCATCGGCATCACCGCCTCGATCTCGTTTGAGCACCCCTATCCCTTCGCACGGCGTCTGGCCACCGCCGACCACCTGACAAAGGGGCGCGTCGGCTGGAATATCGTGACCTCCTATCTGGAGAGCGGTGCCAAGAACATTGGACAAGGCGGATTGCGTGCGCATGATAACCGCTACGAAGTGGCGAGCGAATATCTCGAGGTCATCTACAAGCTCCTTGAGGGTTCCTGGGAAGAAGGTGCCGTACTGCGCGACCGCGAGAAACGCATCTTTACCGATCCGTCGAAGGTGCACGAGATCGGCCATAAGGGCCGCTTCTTCGAAGTGCCGGGCTACGCCCTGACCGAGCCGTCGCCGCAGCGTACCCCGGTGCTCTATCAGGCCGGTGCTTCCGGGCCGGGCAAGCAATTCGCGGCGGAGCATGCAGAATGCGTCTTCGTTGCGGCACAGACCAGGACCATTCTGAAGAACTATGTGCGTGATGTCCGGCTGCGGGCGGCGACCGTCGGGCGCGATGCGTCGAAGTTCCGCATCTACAATCTGATGACCGTCATCGTGGACGAAACCGACGAGAAGGCGCGCGCCAAATTCCGCGACTATCTCGATTACGTTTCCTATGATGGCTCGCTGGTTTTCATGTCCGGCTGGACAGGCGTCGACTTTTCGCGCTACGCACCGGACGACCTCGTGCGCAAGGTCGAGACCAACGCCATCCACTCGGCGATCGAGAGCCTTTCGGAAGGCGATCCGAATAAGCGCTGGACGATCAGGGAGCTCGCCGAATGGGGCGGTATCGGCGGTATGGGACCGGTGGTCGTGGGATCGCCCTCCACCATAGCCGACGAGCTGCAGGCCTGGGTTGAGGAGACCGACGTTGACGGCTTCAACCTCGCCTATGCCGTAACTCCCGAGACCTTTGAGGATATCGTCGGCTATCTGGTGCCGGAACTACAGAAGCGCGGGGTCTATCCGACCGGCTATCGCCCCGGAACGCTGCGGGAGAAGCTGTTCGGCGAGGGACCCCATTTGCCCAAGGCCCATCCGGCCGACCGTTACCGCGACATCGAATCCTTCAAACGCAACCAGGCAATTACGCTGGCCAATGCCAGCTGAGGTCCTTAACCGACGAGGTTTTTCCTTATGGGAAGCATCACCGAGACCAAGATTGATCACAGCGTCCATCCGCGCGTCAATTCAACAGACCCATTGTCGCCCCGTCCGCGCCCGGTCAAGCCGGCGCATGTGATCAGGAGCGAAGAGGAGGCTATCCAGATAGCCGAGAAGCTGGCCGCGAGCTTCAAGGTCGGGGCGGCGCTGCGTGACCGGGAGGGACTGCTTCCGATCGCCGAGCTCGACGCGTATTCGCAAAGCGGTCTCTGGAGCATCAACGTGCCGAAAGCTTATGGCGGTCCGGAAGTCTCCTATGCCACGCTCGCAAAGGTGATCGCCATCATCGCTGCGGCCGATCCGGCCATCGCGCAGATCACTCAGAACCATCTGGCGATCGTCGCGACCGTCGATCTCGACGGCACGGAAGGGCAGAAGAAACTGTTCTTCGGCTGGGCGCTCGAAGGGATCCGTTACGGCAACGCCTTCTCCGAACTGAAGAGCAAGACCGTCGCCGATTTCGAGACCAAGGTCGTTCATGATGGCGACGACGTGGTCGTCAACGGAGAGAAATTCTACACGACTGGCGCGCTCCTTGCCCATATCGTGCCGATCGTCGGCGTCGACGAGACTGGCCAGGGCTATCTCGTCTTTGCCGACCGCGACGCCCCCGGTCTCACCGTCACCAACAACTGGTCGAGCTTCGGTCAGCGCACCACCGCGTCGGGTTCGGTTAAGATCGAAAACGTGCGCGTGCCTAAGGCTCGGGCGCTGAAGGTCACCTCTTTCGACCATCCGACAGTCGGCGGCCCTGTCTCGCAGATCATCCAGTCGGCGATCGATGTCGGCATCGCCCGGGGCACGATCGACGATACGATCGAGTTCGTCAGCAAGTATAGCCGGCCTTGGATCGACAGCGGCAAGGCGACCGCCGGCGAAGACCTCTTCACCATTGCCCAGATCGGCGACCTGAAGATCAAGCTGCATGCGGCCGAAGCGCTGCTAGAGATCGCCGGGCACGCCATCGATGTGGCGCGCGCCAATCCGACGCTGGAGACGGTCTCGGAAGCAACGATCAAGACAGGCGAGTCCAAGGTTCTGACGACGGAGATTGCGATCCTGTCAACGAACAAGCTGTTCGAACTTGCAGGAACCCGCTCGACCCTCGCCGAGCACGGACTTGACCGCCACTGGCGCAATGCCCGCGTCCATACGCTGCATGATCCAGTGCGCTGGAAGTTCTACCATGTCGGCAATTATTATCTGAACCGCGTCCACCCGCCGCGCCACGCCTGGAACTGACCCCAAGATGAGCACAAATGATCGCAAGCTGCACCGGGATGCAGCGCTCACCGCCGGCCGTCCCGCGCCGCGCATAGCCGCGCGCGGGGGCCTGGCCCATGTCATCCGCGATGATGCGGAGGCCATCCAGATCGCGACGGACCTTGCGCTTGAATTCGCGGTCGGTGCCGCTCAGCGCGACCGCGAACGACGCCTTCCGCTTGCGGAGATCGACCGCTTCTCGCAAAGCGGTCTCTGGGCAATCACCATCCCGAAGGAATATGGCGGCGCCGGCGTCTCTGCGGTGACGCTGGCCGAGGTCACCGCCATCATCTCGGCTGCGGACTCTTCAATCGGGCAGATCCCGCAAAATCATTTCTACATGGTAGAGGCGCTGCGACTGACCGGCAGCGAGGAGCAGAAGCAGCACTATTTCCGGGGCGTGCTGCAGGGTGACCGTCTTGGCAACGCCTTCACAGAGATCGGCACGAAGACGCCGGTCGACTTTAAGACGCATTTCGCCGAGCGCGACGGAAAACTCTATCTGAACGGCCAGAAGTTTTACGCGACCGGCTCACTGTTCGCCCATATCGTCGTCGCTGTGGCGAAGGGACCGAATGGCCGCGTCCATTTGGTCTTCATGGACCGGGCTGCTCCGGGGCTCGGCTTCGTCGACGACTGGTCGTCCTTCGGGCAGCGTTCGACAGGGAGCGGGACCGTCACCTTCGACGACGTCGAGGTGGCGCCGTTTCAGATCGTTGACCATGATGGAAGCTTCGAACAGCCGACGCCGATGGGTCCTTTTGCGCAGATAATCCATGCTGCTGTGCAAGTCGGCATCGCGCGCGGGGCGCTCGCGGAGACGATTTCCTACGTTCGTGCCCATGCACGGCCATTTTTTGAACTGACGATCGAGCACGGTTATGAGGATCCGCACACCATACATGGCGTCGGCGACGTCGCGATCAGAGTGCATGCGGCCGACGCGCTGCTCAAAAGGGCGGGGCGGATCATCGACCGCGCCATCGCAGAACCGACGGCGGCGAGCGTAGCGCAGGCATCCGTTGCTGTCGCGGAGGTTAAGGCGCTCGGGACGGAAGTGGCACAGCTTGCCGCCACCAAGCTTATCGAGTTCGGTGGTGCGCGCTCGACGCTCGAAGGCTATGGGCTCGACCGCTTTTGGCGTAATGCCCGCACGCATTCCCTGCATGATCCGGTGCGCTGGAAATATCACCATATCGGAAACTTCTATCTGAATGGCATCCTGCCCCCGCGGCATGGCGCCCTCTGATTTTCAGATTACCTATCGAATTCTGTGGAGATCCGAATGAGATCGCCTTGGCGCTCTGATATCGGTGACGGGTCTGGCCTATGGTACAAACGACCCTGCGCACCGGATAAACGTCTCCGCAGGTAAGATGACACTCTTTCCGGAGCGACCCGACGATTTCCTGAACTGCTCGCAGAGTGTTCGACCGAGGTTGCCGACGAAAGACTGATCGGTCGAGATGGCCTGCCTTATCCCTGGCGTTCCGTTTTCGGTGACTATGTGGCTGCCCGACTGCGCCCCTTGATCGCAGAGGGTCGGATCGTGCACTGCCGAGCCACAATCCAGACAGTTGGCCGAGACGGTCAGGAATATCGCTTGCAGGCTGCCGACTGATCCGAGATTCGAGCCGATTTCCTGGTCCTTGCCGTCAGCCATCCGCCGCCGGCTTTGCCCACGTCCTCGTGCCGTTGCGCGGAGACGGCAAACTCGTCATGGATGTCACGGTCGCTGGTGCGCTGGCCCCATCGCGGCGACCGACCATGTGCTGATTATCGGGAACGGACGGACCGGGCAGACGTCGTGGCATCGCTGAAGCGTCGCGGACGTTATGGCCACATCATCCATCTCTCGGCGCGGTCTTCGTTCGCGCGGGCACAGCCGGCCGGACAGGAGGCGCTGGGCGATCTCGTGACGGAACCCGCAATGACGGCGAGCCGCCTCTTGCGGCACGTGCGCACAGCGGACAGGAAGGCTGAGGCCAAGGGACTGTCCTGGCACTGTGTGCTCGATGCTGTTCGCTTGCAGGGACAAGAAGTGTGGGCCGCTTTGCCGATGGCCGAACGCCGGCCGATCGCCCGCCATGTCAGGCCGTTCTGGGACGTCCACCGCTTCCGCATCCGCCGCAGGTGGAGGATGTCATCAATGATGAGCTCTCCAGCGGCAAACTTGAGATCCTCGCCGCTTCAGTAGCGGCGGTTGAGAGAACCGGCTCCAGCTTCAAGGTGAGCCTACGACAACGGCACAGGCGAGATAGTCGGGAAATCATGGTCGAGGCCATCGTCGTGACAACAGGGCCGGGGCATGGCGCTATTCTCGAGAGCCAGGACTTTTTACGCGACCTTAGCGTCGCCGGCCTCCTGCAGCCCTGCCCGACGTGGCTCGGTATCGCCTGCAATGGTAAAGCACATTCGATCTCTCGAGGGAGTGAAGCCGTGTCTAATGTGCTCATTGCCGGCCCCTTGGCCGAGGAACCTCTGGTGAACTGATGGGTCTGCCCCAGGTCACCGAACACGCCGTGTTCGGTGCGAACCGTATCAGACAGACACTTACTGATCACTTCGGTCACTAAGACCGCCGCAAGAGAACCGATCTTTTCGAAAGCCGCACGATAGTTGGAAGAAAATTGCTTATGAAAACTATAGAATTTAATAATATCGAGAAAATCTGTAACGGTTCTGCCGCTTTTGACAGGAATGGGAATGACGGTAATCGATAGGCCTCTCGACTTTCTTTGGTTCATCCCTTCGTCCGGTGACGGTGCGTATCTGGGGTCGGACGATCTCAGCCGCCCGGCGGATCCCGCCTATTTCCGCGAAATCGCGAAGGCTGCCGACCGGCTGGGATATTCCGGCGTGCTTATCCCAACGGGGGCGGCGTGCGAAGAATCCTTCATTCTGGCCGCCGATCTCGCCGCCCATACCGAGCGACTGAAATTTCTGGTGGCCATTCGGCCGGGTACGGCATCGCCGGCTTATTATGCGCGCCTTGCCGCGACGCTCGACCGCGTTTCCAATGGCCGCCTGCTGATTAACATCGTGGTCGGCGGCAGTGCCCAGGAGCTCGCCGGTGACGGCATTTTCCTGCCGCATGACGAACGCTACGATCATGCGGGCGAGTTCTTCCAGGTGTTCAACTCGCTGGTCGAGACCGGAAAGGCCAACCTCGACGGCAAGTATATCAAGGCCATCGATGCGAGACTTGGCCTGCCGCCTATACAGGAACCGCGCCCTCCGCTCTATTTCGGCGGATCGTCCGACGCTGCAATTGCGTTTTCCGGCGGTATCACCGACAAGTACCTGACCTGGGGCGAACCGCCGGCGCAAGTGGCAGAGAAGATTGCCAAGGTCCGCCAGGCCGCCGCGGCGAAGGGCAAGCACGTCAGCTTCGGCATCCGTCTTCACTTCATCGTTCGCGAGACCGATGAAGAGGCCTGGGCCGCGGCCGACCGGCTGATTTCCAAGCTTTCCGACGAAACGATTGCCGCAGCGCAGGAAGTGTTCGCGAAGAGCTCGGATTCGGTCGGCCAGGCGCGCATGGTCGCCCTGCATCAGGGACGCCGCGAAAAGCTCGAAGTCTCTCCCAATCTCTGGGCGGGGATTGGTCTCGTCCGCACGGGTGCGGGGACCGCACTGGTCGGATCTCCGAAGACCATCGCGGAACGTCTCCGGGAATATCAGGAGCTCGGGATCGATACCGTCATCGCCTCCGGCTATCCGCACCTGGAAGAAGCCTACCGGGTTTGCGAGTTGCTCTTCCCCGAAATAGGCCTGCCCGGCCCTCATGGGCAGATCCGCTCCGCATTCGGCGAACACCGGGTCTTTGGGGGAGGCGGACATGGCGGAAACGTGAAGATCGCATCCGCCTCCTGAAGAATTTACCGGCGAGCTCCTCCTGTCTGGAAGGAGCGCACAATGGCTGCCGCTGGGAGCCGAACCAGAAACCGACGCGGGCGGAGAAGTCGATCCACGGGCCCCGTTGGGATCTTTCATTAGACCTCGTTATTTAGGAGGAGACGGCCGTTTCAGAAGAGTGATTGACTCTAACGCCCCAAATCGCATGGGAAAGGTCGGCTTGCGCTAAATATTGCCTGCGGGCTACCCTCGACAACAGACTGTAGTCTCGTGTCCACCTCGCTCAAATGACCGACGTCTGAGCCGATCAATTCGAAGAGGTGATGGTTCAAGAAGCTGTAGAGATCAGCCGCTAGCCGGGCTGCCTCTTCTCCAAGGCAGGCCAGGTCGTAGATTCGATTGCCAGACCGGGCCTCGACCGTATGCCACAAAAGCGCCTTGCTGACGGAAATGGCGATAACATCCAGGCAAGGAAGACTGACGCCGTCGCTGACATCGAGCTGTACGGTCGCGGAAAACGATGAGTTAAAGCGGCACCTTCCATTTTCCCTATGGAAGGAGGGGTGCAAAGAAACCAGGCTGGTATGTTCGAACGCGCTCAAACATCAGAGCTCACGTGCTACCAGAAAATTCAATCCGGTAGCCACGCGCAATCAATCCAGTGCCGTTCATACCGTTTCGCGAATTCTGTCATCTCCCGGACATTCGCTTGAGGGGTTTGGCAGGCGCGGGCGCAGGTGGTGACCACATCCCGGTAAAAAGTAGGGGAGACCGGCCGAATGCCCTCGTAGTTCATGATCAGGTCGGGAAGGCGCTCCGCGATTGCCTCGCCACGGCGCGCCATGACAACGGTCGGCGGCGTTCCATATGCATTGATCAAGACGTATCGCCAGCTCGGATCTGCCTCTCCCTGCGCGGGAACGAGTTCACAAGGACAAGCATCACCAGCGCCGGAAATCTCCTGATAGATCGCGTCGAGCGCCTGTGCTTTTCTGGCGATCAGGACGTAAGGTCCCGAAGGAGTGTAGCCGCCCATCCGCTCGTCATACGCGACGCCCAACAGGCGTGAAAGGTCGTAGCGGGCCGTTCTGTCCAGGGAGGAGCGTTCCGAGAGAAACCATTGGAGTTGTCGCAGGGTAACGCCGACCGTAGCCGCAATCTCTTTCGGCGGATTGGGCCAGCAGGCGACCAGATTTTTGGCGATTTCCGCCGTATTGTCGTGCTCTTCATAAGCTGGAAACTCGTCATCATCGTCCATGTCGCCTAATGGCTCCTCTCCCGAAAGCAGCCAGGTTCTGCCGCATAAGTTGTCATGGTGAAAATAACGCGGCCGATCGGGCGGCAGCGAGATCTCCCAGGATGACAGCCATGGACCGACTTCCCAATCGACGTCTTCGAGGGGAATGGATGGCGGGGTGCGCATTGGCAACTCCAGCCACCGCTCGATGTTCTCGAGTTTTCGGTTGCTGAGCCTGCGAGGACCCCGGCCGGCCCTCCAGTCGTGATCCTTATGTGCATCGCGGCAAAGGGCCTCGACGGACGCGGCCAGAGACGGATCAACCGGGTCGTGCTTCTTCAAGTACCCCTCCGCAGAGATTATGACTCTTTGACTGGATAGGCCTTGTGGAGTTTTTCACGGGCTTTTTCGGTGGTGAACATCCATTGGATTTGTGCCCTTTGCGCGTTTCTCTGCTGCTGCCAAGCATTGATCTCTGCAATCATCCTGTGTTTGTCGTCGATCCTGCGGTCGAGGCATTGGCTTTTCAAAACGCCAATCTCGATCTCGACCATATTCAGCCAACTTGCGTGTTTCGGCGTGTGGTGGAATTCAAGCCGCTTGAGCACACGACGGGCTTCGGCGGCAGGAAACGCGTCGTATAGCGCGCCGGGTGAATGGGTAGAGAGATTGTCCATAACAACACGAATGGTCTTTGCG
>NZ_AUFB01000048.1 GCF_000426285.1 Rhizobium leucaenae USDA 9039
AGCAAGACGTGCTCGCCTACATGACCTTTCCCAAGCAGCATTGGGCCAAACTTCACTCGACCAACCCCATTGAGCGATTGAACGGTGAGATCAAGCGGCGCACAGAGGTCGTCGGCATTTTCCCCAACGACGACGCCATCGTGCGCCTGGTCGGTGCGCTGCTGCTCGAACAGAACGATGAATGGGCCGTCCAGCGATCCCGCTACATGACACTTGAGACAATCGCCACAATGAGCGATGATCCGCTCATCAGCCTGCCAGCAGCAAGCTGATACTCATCCGACCCTCTGGGATGAGCCGTGGTCGTCTAAGCTACACCACGTCCTGGGACATGATCGTGGAATGCCGTGACGAAAAGATTGTGTCCTTCCCGATAGGCCCGGCCCATGTTGTATCCGGACGCCGTAGCGATCCAGATTGGGGGGGCCGGCTTCTGGATAGTCCGCACCGAAATCGCCGTCGGTGGTACCTTTAAATATTGGCCATTGTGCTCAAAAATCTTTTGCGTGAGGCCCTTGAGAAGGACGTCCAGATATTCCGAAAAGACAGCGGGCGCCTCATCGATATCGACACCAAAGCGGTCAAACTCAAACTGCTGATATCCAGAGCCGACGCCAAGCTCCAGGCGGCCGCTCGAAACGATATCGGCGAAACCTATCTCGGAAAGCAGGCGCTGCGGTTGATAAAGCGGCAATACGCAAACACCAGTGCCGAGGCGGATGGAGTTCGTCCGGCCGGCGCAATGGGCCACCATCATCAACGGCGATGGAACGAGGCTATAGTTGTTGAAGTGGTGTTCGGCAAACCATGCGGTGTTGAAGCCAGCTTGCTCCGAAAGGACTGCCTGTTCGATTGAGTTGCGGATGATTCTGTCGGCCGATTGATGATAGCCCCGCTGGGAGGCAAGGATGAAGGTCGCAAATTCCATAACGTTTCCTCATTCACGTTGGGTCCATTCGCGAATGGTCAGCGGGCATGTATCCGTGGCTACTGATCCAATCGGCTTTTTTGATATTCGGGGCTTTGAAACAAAATCGCTTGCCGTTCCCCGGCCGCAAGTGCTCCTTAAAACTGTCAAATTCGATGACGCTCCGGATGCCGTTTGGCACACAGTGTCGTTTTCGATTTCCCGTGAATGCTTCCGATCGTGGGTAGAATACAACATTGTCCGAAGTCAGCCGGCGCCGACGTAGAGGGTCGATCCGTTGATGTATGAAGCATCTGGCGAAGCTAGGAAGAACGCGGCGTTTGCCATGCCTTCGAACTGCCCCCCGCCAAGGGCTGGGTTGCGGCGGCTGATCGCGTTCTGTGCGCTATCAGGTGTGTGAATGAAGCCAAGAGCAATCGTCGCAGTCCGAATGCCAACCGGCCCGAGTTCGGCCGCCATGCAGCGGGTCAGCATTTCCAAGCCCGCCTTTGATGCGCCATATGCATGGCGCTGGGCAATCGTCAGGGAGCGGTTGATGGATCCGATATTCAGGATTACCCCGTCGGGCCGCATCATTTTGATAGCCTCACGCGCGCAGGTGAAGGCACCGGTGAGGTTGACATCAATGACGCGCGCGATCTCGGCAGGCGTTTGCTCAACTCCCGACTTGCAACTGTCGGGCCAAGCGGCACTGTTGACGAGGACATCAAGCCCCCCGAACCGCTCCCGCAAATCGTCGAACAGTGCTACCACCTGCATTTCGCTTGCAATGTCCACGGATTTTCCAATGTGCTCGCCGCCGAGGGATTTTGCGAACTTCGCCGCCGCGGCGCCGTTTATGTCGGCAAGTACGACGGTATCGCCATTTGCTGCAAAGCGGCGAGCAACGGCCGCGCCTATGCTGGTCGCGCCGCCCGTGACGAGGACAATCCGCTTATTGGTTGATTGTGGCGGACGGGAAAGTTCGGCTTGTGGTATTTCGCTTACTCGCGGGTGCGCGTCGCCAGGCTGGTTGAAGGACATCCACCCGCCATCAATTGTCAGCACCGTGCCGTTGATACAGTGCGCATCCGGGCTGGCGAGAAACCGCACGGCTCGTGCAATTTCGTCCGGACGCGCCATGCGCCCCATCGGCACACGGCTGCGCACCGCCTCTAAGTTCGTCTGGCCAGCGTGTTCCAATTGCGCGACCATCGGCGTTCGCACATAGCCCGGCGCCACTGCCATCACGCGGATGCCAAGTGAAGCCAACTCGCAGGCGAGCGACTTCGTAATCGAGATAAGGCCCGCTTTCGAAGCAGCGTAGGCGTTGCGTTTTGGATTGCCAATTATCCCGGCCATCGAGGCGACGTTGATAATCGCAGCACCTGGCTGCATCCGCCGTGCGGCTTCGCGAGCCATGAGGAAGGGCCCGATCAGATTTACCGCCAATACGCGTCGGAAGTCGTCGATGGGGGTCTGCGTGGTCGCGGCCATGCTGGGCCCCATCGCCGCGTTATTGACAAGAACGTCGATGTGGTCGAACTGCGCGTCGATCCGCTCATAAAGGACAAGGATGTCCTCTTCCCGTGAGACATCGAATTCAAGTCCGAGATCCGCAGCGCCGAAACCGCGAGCCAGTTCAAGCACACCGCTGTCCGGGAGGTCCGCGGCAACAACAATGTCCCCGACATTGAGATGAGCGTCGACGAGTGCGCGGCCGATCCCGCCTGCAGCGCCTGTAATGATGACGACGCGTTGCTTTCTCATGAGGAATTCTCCTGACCGTTTCCCGGACCTTTTTTCCGGACAACCATCCCGACATGGCGGTAGACAGAAAGGTCACGTTTCCATTTCGCCGCCGACGAAGATCTGAAACCGCTCATCACCGAGGCGTTTTCGCCATGTGGCCTTCACGTTTCTGAAGAAAACGACGGTTCAAGAGCGCATAGACCGGATCGATTGGATATGATGCCCCGATCGGCTGCCGGAGACCGAAACGCTCCGTCTCGGAGGTCACTGGCGCGGGCTGTTCCTCGAACCAATCGTAGACGACAGTCCGCTCGGCGATGCGCCACTCACCTTCCCTTTTCTGAAACAGATCGCAATAACGGCCGCACAAGAGAACCTGACGTAGTGTCCTTGCCCCGTCCGGTCCGCGTTGCAGCGCAGTGAAGTAACTCTCGACGGCAGCCTCCGCCGGGTCGATGAACTCGATCAGAATGTTCGTGATCTGATGGATGTTGCGCTGTTCGGTCTTGAAGACACCGCGCGCGAACTCTATGAACCCCTCTGCCGAGCCCGAATAAGCGCCGTGATTGTCATGCGCATCCGGCCAGTACGCACTGCGCAGCGCCGCCTCGTCTGCCCGATCTATCCCGCGACAGTATCGATAAAGACAATCACGGATCGCCTCCCGATCAAGTAATTCGGTAATTTGTTCGTGGCGCATCGCTTTGTCGCTAATTTCAAGATGGGAAGAGGCATTCGTACATTGAGCGACGCCGCAACGGCGCCAGGATATTCGGAGCCGGCGGATCATCGAGGAGATGCTACACTTTGCACCTGGCACGGGGCGGCCCGCCAATATGCTTCTCATCTGTCAAACCGTCGTTTGGTTCGACGTCCGTAAGTTCGCTCAGCCGCGGCTTAAAGTTGTCGGGAATATGGCACGTCAGACCGTTCGCTCTTTTGGCTTCCATTGTTCTCTTCTTTGACAAAATCCGATTGGACGATTTGATACGGTCCGCCTTTTCTCCTGCCGACCGGATCGAATAATCGTTTACAGGTCAGCATCGCCATTCCAGCACCCATCCCATTCAAATCTCACGCCAACGCGACCCGTGTCGCCGGACGGAATGGTTTCGTTCGTCAATTTCAAATGTTTAGCGTGGGACGGCGAGAAATTGACTTAACAAAACCCGTGTCGGTTATCTGACGAATTGGACAGTGTGTGCGTTTGAATCTTCACGACGCCGCCTCTGAGGTGTTCGCTATCTTCAGCCCTAAGTCGGTAGGAAACATTGAGAAAACTTTTCGCGGGCTCGCTCTGCAAAGTTGGCATGGTTTTTGAGGTTGTTGCGACGCAGTGAGAGCCGCCGAGACATATTTCTCTCGTTGGTCGCTGCGTGGAACACTGGATCATGTAGGCCTACAGCTAAATGAAAGGCCCGTCAGCTTGAGCATCCCGGACAAAGAGCCGTAGCACGTTCGAGACGTCTCCAACATCGTTCGGTGAAGAATTGCGGAGAAATGGAGGAAGAGCGACTTTTCAAACGCGACGAAACTTCTCGACATTAGGTTCAACGTAATCGAGCTTGCTCTCCCAAATGGCGTTGAACGGATGCAGTTGTACGCTGCGGCTTTTCAGAAGGTCTCAGTTCTCCATCTGACATCGAGAAGCCCGCAAAACCTACATGGCGCCTTCACAGTGGCAGGGCGAGGTTCAGGCATGTTCACCCAAAGTCTTCCCCCATGCGGCTTTTCAATAGTTGTCAAGTTCCACGGAAGCCTCATGCATGATCTGTCGGTTTTTAGGACGGCTGTCGCCGAACTCGAGCGCTTGGTCGAGCGTGGACATCGAATTTTGGTCGTTCCTGGCGGAGACTTAAACGACAAGGCGATTGAGCGTGTTGAAGACCTATATCCTCCCCCATCGGTGATGACCCATCACGCGTGCGCTCTTGTCCAAGATGAGACAGGATATTTGCTGGCGAATCGTGCCTTCTCTTCGAAACTTGTTCCGTCTGCAACGTTGAGCGAATGTCGGAGCCTGGCAAAGGTTGGCAAAATTCCGGTTCTGCTTGCCTCGCGCATGCTCTTCACAACGGATTCGGTCGAATGGAGTTTGGACATAACGTCTAACGCTGTGGCGGCGTGGATTGCGTGGGTAACCAATGCTCCGCTACTGGCAATTCTGACCGATGTAGACGGCGTCTATCGCAATGCGGCAACTCACGATCCGGGGGCGTTGATCGAGGAAATAGATGCCCACGATCTTGCCGAGCTTGGTCATGCGTCAGTCGATGCTTGTGCAGCTCATTTCATGTCATTGCGGGGTGCTGCGGGGGTCGTTATCAACGGCACCCATCCAAACCGGCTGCGTGATTGGACCGAGGGAAAGCATGTGAGAGCGACCTACATCACCACAAATGAAAGGGTCCCATCATGTTCTGCTTAGTTAACGATAATGCCGACTTCAAACGGACGATCGTGGTACCTTTCTGCGGCACGTTCTTTCAAAATCTCGTCACCGATCACAGTGACGGCGGCTCCGCATCCTCGATAGGCTCGATGATATCGGGGCGGTCATTCAAAGCCCACATCCTTGCCGATCGGCCACATTGTCATCAGCTCGGCGGGAAAGTGTCTCATTAAGTCGTCCGGATCGGGCTCCGCAGACACCGTACCGAGGCTGACCGCTTCAGCTTACAAATGCTAATCACGCGCGCAGAGAGATACCGATTTTCGCCGAAGACGGTTCACCATAACGCAGCGGGTCCGTCGTCGAGCTTCGCGACCTCCTGCCCAATCGGCCCGGCGCTTGCTTCGGCGATGATCCAGTTGTACGCGGCCCGCATACCTGCAATCGCTGCACGCATCGCATGGTTGACCCAGACGACATTCGAGATGCCAGCCTCATGATGCGCTGAAATGACTGTGCGATAGTAATTCGAAGGCGCAATCATGATAGGAAGCCGTTTCCATTGCTTCGCAAAGGTGAGAACCTCGTGCGTCTTCGCTTCCCCCGAGTGGATCAGGATTGCATCGGCGCCGGCGTTCGCGTAGGCGTCCGCGCGCAATAGTGCCGCCTTGAGACCGTAACCGGCGATCAAGGCTTCGGTGCGAGCGACAAGCACGAGGTCGTTTCCCGTGGCATCCTTAATCGCCTTTAGGCGGCCGGAAAACTTTTCGATATCGTCCAGCGGAGGACGATTGCCGACAGAGGAATTCATTTTCGGGAAGCTCTTATCATCGATGCACACACCAGAGGCACCATGCTGCAAGAGCCTTGCTGTCATTAACCGCGCGCCATTCATGTTCCCGAAGCCGGAATCACCGTCAGCGAGGATCGGCAGGCCGCTGGCGTCCGCCATTCGTTCCATCACCTCTATCAAATGTGTCCAGCTTGCCTCCTTGACGTCGCGATAGCCGAGGCTCTTCGAAATGCACGGGCCAGACGCCCAAATGGCCTTGAAGCCCGCCTGCATGGCGACCGCCGCGGAAAGCCCATCATGCGCTCCCATCAGGTGCGTCAGGTCTGGGGAGGAAATCAGATCGCGGAGCGATTTCGTCGGATCCTCAATCGCCCCGATGCTCTTTGGAACGAAAACCTTTTGATCCATGTCATGCTCCATCAAAAATCGGAAAGTTCCAAGCGCAGCGAACAATCAAAGACGCAAGTTGCATGCCGGATGAGCGCGGGCGGCCGCACTGCACGACTTGCCCCGGCCGGCGGCCAGGCCTTGTAATCCAATCGTCGGTCTCCCGACATTCTTGTCCCGTTTCGCACATCAAAAGGTTGGCGAATGACCCCGCGAGGGAGAACCTAATCATTCAATAGCGATGACACGGCACGAACTTTTAATCTCATTGCGACCGGACACGCGGGCGCCTTGCCGAAGAGCTGGAGGGTGGCGCACGTCCCGATCTGGATATGATCGAGAGCAACAACAGCGGCACATCAGTCGGTGCAATGAGAAGAGCTGTCTCGGCAAATCGCTATGCCTAAGAACGCGAGCACGGCGGCCACGTCAAAGCCTGCCGGCGGTGCTCGTTCAAGGATCTGACATGACTATCCGAAACGGTTCCGTCTTTTGCGAACATCGGACGCTTGCCGATAACAAGCGACCCAACCGATGTCACCGCGGCGGAGGTCATTCGAGGTGAGAAGGTTGGGTCAGCGCCCTTGTCGGAGGCGCTCCTACTCAAACCCAGGCTCCTTCCGGCAGTACAATGATTTTCTGCATTTAAGGCAAATGGCATGGCGCTTGCTTGATCAATATATATCGACCGAGATCGGATATGCAGCCGCAATCGCCAAACATCGCGTCAATTGTCGGTATGAGGAACAGTTAGATGAACATCAAAAAGAAGGTTCCCTTCGTCACATTCCGGACGCGTGTTCGCGATGAGGCCCTACCAGGGCCGAACCCTTATCGGTGGAAAGACAAGACATCCGACGACTATTTCCGCGGCAAGCGCGTCATCTTGTTTTCGCTGCCAGGCGCCTTCACCCCCACCTGCACCAACCAACAGCTACCGGATTTCGAAAGGCTTTATGGGGAGTTTCAAAAGAAGGGCATCGATGAGATTTACTGTCTCTCCGTAAACGATGCATTCGTCATGAACGCCTGGGGCAAGTCCGTAGGGCTTCTCAACGTCAAGCTCATCCCTGACGGGTCGGGAGAATTTACTCGCAAGATGGGCATGCTCGTTGCCAAGCACAATCTCGGTTTCGGAATGCGCTCCTGGCGCTACGCGGCGCTGGTCGATAACGGCGTGGTAGAGCAGTGGTTTGAGGAAGAAGGCTTCTCGGACAACTGTCAAACCGATCCCTACGGCATTTCATCGCCGCAAAACGTCCTGGAAACGCTGAAGGCCACGGCCGCAGCATAACCACCGGAGGACTGAAGCCTCATAAAATGAAAAATTCGCGCGACGAAGTACCAAGATCGATAGGGGTTTCTCTCTTAGGATGCAGTATTTAGCAAACCTTCTCCAGCGCCAAAAGCAATCGCTGGTTATTACGCCTCAGCTCATCCAATCTATTCGCTTGCTGCAACTGGCGCATGGCGAACTGCATCAGTTCATCGAGCAGGAATTGGAGAAGAACCCGTTTCTAGAACTGGCTTCAAGTGACGGCATCGCCTCTGACGATGTCGTCTCGACCTCGGAGAACAGGCCCGATAGTGCCACACACGATGGCAAGGTTGATGCGCCGACAAGGCTCGAGGCTCCCGAGCCACTTGGAGAATGGAAATCAATTCGAAGTTCCGCCAACGCGTCGTCAGAGCACCCGCCGGGCTTCGAGGAGTTTGCTGCTTCTACTGAAACATTGCACGACGATGTCGCCCGGCAGATCGCCCTCACAGCATTCAGCTCACGAGATCGGCTGATTGCCGGTGCGCTTGCCAATCATCTGGAAAGCACTGGATATCTTCAGGTGCACCTATCAGAGCTGGCGGCAAGGCTGGGTGTCCACGAGGCTGACGTCGAGCGAGTCCTCGCGACCTTGCAGGATTTCGATCCACCTGGAATCTTTGCACGAACTCTTAGGGAATGCCTCGAGATACAGTTACGGCAGCAAGATCGGTTCGACCCTGCTATGGAAGCGCTGGTCGCAAATCTTGAGTTGGTTGCACAACGTGACTTTCGCGCATTGAAGCGGCGCTGCGGTGTCGACGACGACGACCTTCTCGACATGTTGCATGAGATCCGGACACTCGATCCGAGGCCCGGAAACCGGTTCCAATCGGGACGGCCGGAGGCCATCATACCGGACGTTCGAGTTCTGCCCTCGACCGCAGGCGGGTGGCAGATCGAACTCAATCCCGAGATGTTGCCCAAGGTGCTCATCAACCAAACCTATTTTGCCGAAGTCTCTCGTCTGACCGCGCATGATACCGGTGATCAGGCATTCCTCAACGAATGCTTCCAGAACGCGAACTGGTTGGTTCGCAGCCTCGATCAGCGGGCCAAGACGATCCTTAAGGTAGCAACTGAAATCGTCCGCCAGCAGGATGTCTTTCTGGAACGCGGCACTGCCTATCTTCGGCCTCTCAATCTTAAGACTGTCGCCGACGCGATCGAGATGCATGAGTCGACGGTGAGCCGTGTGACTTCGAACAAATACATGCTCACCCCTCGCGGCGTGTTCGAACTGAAGTATTTTTTCACGGTCGCGATTGCATCCTCGGAAGGCGGCGAGGCACACTCGGCCGAAGCGATCCGCCATCGCATCAGGGCAATGATCGCCGCGGAAACGGAGGACAGTGTGCTCTCCGACGACAATATGGTCGCCCAACTTCGGGAAAGCGGGATCGATATTGCGCGCCGCACCGTCGCAAAATACCGGGAAGCAATGAATATCCCCTCTTCCGTTCAACGTCGTCGAGAGATCCGTGCGGGATTTGTATAGGCGCCGACCAAGCGCTGACGATCTTGCACTGCTCGCGAAAGCGACTTAACGACGGGCTTCATCCGTTTCGGGGCCGAAGCACGCGTTAAAATCACTGCATTCCTGACAGCTGGGAGCGGCGCAGAGCGAGAAACCTTCAGCCTCGCAGAGCTTGCGGTAAAGGTACTTCTTCCACCTCATATTGTTGGTATTGCCTGCCGCTAGCGTCGGAAAATGCATGGCAAACAACCGACCAAGCTCGGCTCGGTCAAATAGACCAAGGTCCTGCCATAGATGGTCGTCGCGCAGGGCACGGCGGGCAATGATTTTAGCAAACCGGGCGCTGAATGGATCGTTTGGACGGGCATGCGAAAGTAGCAAGTCACGCAGGAGCTCTTCCTCCGTGCCGAGCTCTGGATCGCTCGCCTCTTCCGGAAAAAAGGCGTCGATGAGCTTGGCATGAAAACTTCGTGTCAGGATGTCCCGCAGCTCGGCGCGAGAAAGCCCGGTCGCCTCGGTCGCCGACGCCTGGCCAGCTTCAATCTCCTGAAGCGCTCGCGAAAAGACACAGGTAAGTACATAGTCGTCAAAGTCTATCTCCAAGCCCATTCGCAGCCATAGCCTGGCATTGGATGACTGTGAATGTCGCCACCGATCAGACATTAGTATCCTGGGACTGATGCTCTTTCCCTTTAAGATCTGGAATTGATGCTGATCTGACACGGCGCTTTTGCTCCTTCGTTTCATTGATCAAGGTCGCCTGCAGCTATAGCGGCCATGACGAGAAAGCTTCAAAAATTATGCCAGCCTGGCGATAAACAGCGTCGGCACAACTCTCCGGGAGTTTCTCAACAACGTGATGAGCGTGCAAATACAGATTGGCCAACGCAAAATGTCGGCTAATCGACAAACCAGACAATCGTTGTTGGTACCCAGGGCCTTTCCCGGTGCGCCTGCTACAAACCTTTTCCCAGCTACGATGACGGCAACGGCGTGAAAATGGCGCAGTGATGTCTTTGGCGGGCGTCCCCAAATCACGGGTGACTGCTCCTTTTTGATGTTGGACGTTCAGTGATGTCGGGCATTGTCGGGCATGCGCATGCATATTGCCAGCGGAAGATCCGACGCCTGCTCAATGCTTTTCTCTTTGGCACGGCACATGCAAGGTCATTTGCAAATTTCCCGACGACCAATGAGAACCATATTTATGATCACGCTCACAGAGAACGCCGTTGCCGCCATGAAGATTGCGCTCAGCCGAGCGGACGAGCCGGCCGAAGGCCTGCGCATCGCGGTCGAGACCGGCGGCTGCGCCGGGCTCAAATACCTGATGGGACCGGAGAGCGGCCCACGCGAGGGCGATGCGATCATCGAAACAGGCGGGATTACACTGTTCGTGGACGTAGGCTCTCAACCACACGTCAACGGCATGACGGTGGACTTCGTTACACGGCTGGAGTCCT
The DNA here is from genome assembly GCF_000426285.1 of Rhizobium leucaenae USDA 9039. Classification (GTDB taxonomy): domain Bacteria; phylum Pseudomonadota; class Alphaproteobacteria; order Rhizobiales; family Rhizobiaceae; genus Rhizobium; species Rhizobium leucaenae. Next base: position 10,490 of record NZ_AUFB01000048.1, read on the forward strand.
CAGGATTTGTCTTCGACAACCCCAACGCGGCAGAGATGTGCGCTTGTGGCAAGTCCTTTGCCTGACCATCCGGGGTTGGTGTGAAAAGTCATGCGGAAGTATCGCGGCAAGCTCAAGACATCATTTTGCGATCACAAGGGCGCCCGCATTCTGCAAACAGCCAAATCTGAAAACAAGGTCGCATCTGGGGATGCGGTTGAATTAATGATGGGATTCGATCGGCCGACGGAAGCGATCAGTGCCGCAACACTGCAGTCGCTCCGAACCCGTTTCGCGATCGCCTGCTCGTCCGAGTTCATCGAATTTATTGTGGGCAAGAGCGCCTATGAAGCCATTCGAAACATCAATTGCGACTTAACGTATGTTGTCGACCGGCCGCCATCCACCTCGCCGTCGCCGTTTGCCTCATGTGTGGCGCAAAGTCGCGCGATCCGGTCACATGCTTCACAGCTGTCGAAGAAGCGACTGTTACGGTCCCTGCGGCGCTGTTCATTGAAGGCCTCGTTAGGTCAGAGACGAGTTTGTCGGCAGGCACAAAGGAAGGCAGCGTACTCGAGGTCCAAGAAATATCTTTGTAACCGACGGGGTTTTTCGGCGGCATGTCGCCGCGGATCGAGGATGCTTGGAGCTCGCCTGAACAAAGTTCACCGGAGCCTGAAATTGCCAGATAACGTTCCTGCAGCCAATTCGACCAATCGAACGCTGCGGCGATTGTTCTTGCCCGAGCAGTGAACGACGGAGCCTACCCGAGGTCACTCCGCCAACTGAGGATCGCTTCCATGAGATCTGTCTATCTCGACAACAATGCAACGACGCGAGTTGATCCTGAAGTCGTACAAGCGATGTTGCCGTTCTTTACTGATCAATTTGCCAATCCTTCGTCCAGTCACAGTTTTGGTGCCTCGGCAAGTGCCGCGATAATGACCGCGCGCAAACGATTGCAAGCTTTGATCGGTGCAGAGTTCGAGCATGAGATCGTCTTTACCTCCGGCGGCACGGAAAGCGATAATGCAGCGATCCTGTCAGCGCTCGAAATCATGCCCGATCGCACACAGATCGTGACGTCCGCAGTCGAGCATCCGGCCGTGCTAACGCTCTGCGCGCACCTTGAGAGGACGCGTGGCATAAAGGTGCACAGGATTCCAGTCGATCGGCATGGTCGCCTCGACCTGCGCACATACCGGGCTGCCCTCACCCCACATGTTGCACTCGTCTCGATCATGTGGGCAAACAATGAAACGGGCGCGATTTTTCCTGTCGCTGACCTCGCTAAGTTGGCCAAGGAAGTTGGCGCTTTTTTCCATACAGACGCAGTGCAGGCGGTCGGCAAGCTGCCGATGGACCTGAAATCGAGTGCGATCGACATGTTGTCGCTCTCGGGCCACAAGCTGCACGGACCCAAAGGGATTGGTGCGCTTTGGGTAAAGCGCGGCGTGCGCTTCGATCCGATGATCAAGGGGGGACATCAGGAGCGCGACCGGCGCGCCGGCACGGAAAATACCGCTGGCATCGTCGGGCTCGGCAAGGCCGCTGAACTTGCGTCGAGCTTCATGAAGGAAGAGAACGGACGAGTAAGATCGCTGCGAGATCGCCTGGAAAGAGGGCTTCTGCAGCGCATCCCAGATGCGTTCGTCACCGGCGATAAGCAAAAGCGGTTGCCGAACACCTCCAACATCGCCTTCGACCAAGTCGACGGTGATGGCTTACTGCTTCTCCTCGACCGCTATGGCATCGCCTGTTCTTCCGGCTCGGCTTGCACTTCTCAGTCGCCGCAGCCGAGCCATGTCCTGACCGCGATGAACATTCCCGATATCTCGAGCCACGGGGTCATTCGCTTCTCCCTGTCGCGTGATAATTGCGAGGAGGATATAGATCGCGTGCTCGATGTCTTACCCGGAATCGTCGGCAGTTTACGAGATGGTTCTTCGTTTAAGCCGACGCCGGCAAAGCGGCGAAGACCTTTGGCTTTTATGAAGCCTACGGAGACGGACGGAAACACCTCATGAAGCGGTTCACTTTCTGAAGACTCGATCTGGCTTGACGGAACCAGGCGATGTTCGTCGCTGTTGCGAGGCAGAAGAGCTCGGACTGGCAAAGCCACTTGTAGCCGTAAGAGCGAGCACTTTTCCTGCGGGGCTTTCGCGACCGCGGGTCATCGCACCGGAGCACCACAGAGCATCGTTCCAAACGGGGAGAATGTTATGAACAGTTTTTGCAACGCCAGTCGAACCAGCGATACGGCCGAAATCCTCGCGCGGTTGAAAAATCTGTCTGCCGCGGAGGAGTTTTTCGCGCTGCTTGACGTCGCCTATGATCCGAAGGTGCTTGACGTCTCGCGGCTTCACATCATGAAGCGGATGGGACAATACCTCGCCGAAGAGGATTTCGCCGATCTCCCGGAACAGGTGATTGCTGCCAGAGCACGCGCCATGCTTGAACGCGCCTACGAAGATTTTGCGACGTCCTCGCCACTTGCGCACCGGGTCTTCAAGGTGCTCAACGATCACAATCCGGCCAAGCCTGCCCAACCGGGTCACACGTTCGTGCCATTCGATTCTATCTTGAAGCGTTTCGGCAGGGAGTGAATGCGACATGGTTCCGGCTTGAACGATGTCGCGAAGCCGACAATGGCGAGTCCAGTGTCGGCACCTCAGCATAAATCATTGAAATTTCAAAGGGATGCCACATTCAAAAACCTTGGCACAGATAGTGCTTTAGAGGACACGAAGCGCCAAACCCGCCATTTAACAGCAGCTAGGAGACCACATGCACGTCGTAGTCTGTATCAAGCAGGTGCCGGACTCCGCACAGATTCGCGTCCATCCTGTAACGAACACGATCATGCGCCAGGGTGTGCCGACCATCATAAATCCTTACGATCTATTCGCCCTTGAAGAAGCACTGCGGTTGCGTGACGTGCATGGCGGCGAGGTCACCGTGCTCACGATGGGGCCGCCCATGGCAGAGGATTCGTTGCGCAAGGCGCTCACTTACGGTGCGGATCGGGCGGTATTGTTGACCGACCGCTATTTTGCGGGATCCGATACCCTGGCGACTTCCTTTGCTTTGTCGCAGGCGATTGCAAAAATCGGCGAGACCTTCGGCGCCCCCGACATCGTTTTCACGGGCAAGCAGACCATCGACGGCGACACTGCCCAAGTCGGGCCGGGCATTGCTAAGCGCCTCGACCTCCTGCAACTCACTTACGTTTCGAAGATTTGCTCCCTCGATCTTGATGCACGCGAAATTAAGGTCGACCGCCGTTCGGAAGGCGGTACCCAGATGCTGCATGGCAGGCTTCCCTGCCTCATCACTATGCTGGAAGGCACCAACGAAATCCGCCGCGGCTCGCTTGATGACGCGCTACGTGCCGCACGCAGTCAGATCGTAAAATGGAGCGCGGGCGACGCCGGCATCGAGGACCTCAGCAAGTGTGGACTGCGTGGTTCGCCGACGGTCGTCAAACGCGTCTTTGCCCCGACAGTAAGGACGGAAAAGGCAGAGCAAATCACCACCACCGATAAGGCGCTCGGCGATCTTGCTGATGAGTTGATTGTCGAAATCTTCGCCCGTCAGCCGGCGCTCGAACACGAACTCGCCTTCGACGCCAGCGCATAACGGCAAGGAGCCATGACGTTGACCGCAAATCAAGAAATACCGCGCCCAGCCGTCGGCCGCGCGGGAATGAAGAAAGAACTGCCCGATCATTTCAAAGACTACCGCCATGTTTGGGTCTTCATCGAAGTGGAGCGCGGAAATGTCCATCCCGTCTCCTTCGAACTGCTGGGAGAAGGCCGCAAGCTGGCGGACAAGCTTGGCGTCAAACTCGCAGGTGTCGTGCTCGGACCTCCGGGGGACGCCACGCAGCTGGCCATCGCAGAGGCGTTTGCCTATGGCGCCGACGTTGCGTATCTGGTGGAGAACCCCCTGCTCGAAGACTATAGGAACGAGCCCTTCACCAAAGCTCTGACAAATCTCGTCGCCACTTACCAACCCGAGATCCTGCTTCTCGGTGCGACGACGCTTGGTCGCGACCTTGCCGGTTCCGTGGCGACGACCTTGTTGACGGGGCTCACCGCGGACTGCACCGAACTCGATGTGGATGCGGACGGTTCGCTTGCCGCAACGCGGCCGACTTTCGGCGGCTCTCTACTATGCACAATCTACACGCTCAACTGCAGACCGCAGATGGCGACAGTGCGGCCAAGGGTCATGGCGATGCCGCAGCGCACGAACAAGCCTATCGGCTGCGTCATTCAGCATGGGGTCCTGATGGTCGAGGAGGAGATCGTCACCAAAGTCCTCGGGTTCATTTCCGACGTGCAATCGACAAATTCCAATCTCGCCTATGCCGATGTGGTGGTGGGCGGCGGCCTCGGTCTTGGAACATCGGAGAACCTGAAGCTGGCGAAGAATCTCGCGCGGGTAATTGGAGCCGAATACGGCTGTTCACGGCCGCTGGTCCAGAAAGGCTGGATGCCGGCTGATCGGCAGATCGGGCAAACGGGTAAGACTATCCGGCCGAAGCTCTATATAGCGGCCGGGATTTCCGGCGCCATTCAGCACCGGGTTGGCGTCGAGGGCGCTGATCTCATTGTGGCGATCAACACCGATCCGAACGCGCCGATTTTCGACTTCGCCCACGTTGGCGTCGTGACGGATGCGATCCGCTTCTTGCCGGCCCTCACTGATGTTTTCACCCAACGGCTGTCGCCGCACAGTCGCGATAAGCTTGCGAATTAGGGGGCACGGGTTATGAGCGGGGAAAAGTTTGACGCCATCGTGATTGGCGCGGGCATGGCCGGGAATGCGGCTGCTTACACCATGGCGAGCCGTGGCTTGAAAGTCCTGCAATTGGAGCGTGGCGAGTATCCGGGCTCAAAGAACGTCCAGGGCGCAATCATGTACGCGAACATGCTGGAGAAAATCATCCCGAATTTTCGAGATGATGCGCCTCTTGAGCGGCATCTCGTCGAGCAGCGCTTCTGGATGATGGATGACACATCCCACGTTGGGATCCAATACCGATCGGATGATTTCAACGAGTCGACGCCAGAGCGCTATACAATCATTCGCGCTCAGTTCGACCGTTGGTTTTCGCGTAAGGTGCGTGAGGCGGGAGCGACAGTCCTTTGCGAGACGACGGCGACAGAACTTGCCCAGGAAGGGGGCAAGGTGATCGGCGTGCGCACTGACCGTACTGGCGATGTCATACTTGCGGACACGGTCGTTCTTGCGGAAGGCGCCAATGGGTTGCTCGGCGCCCGGGCCGGTTTGCGTCAGACGCCGACTTCGGAGAGCGTGGCTCTCGCTGTCAAGGAAATACATTTTCTGCCAGAAGACGTGATCGATCAGCGCTTCGGTCTTCATGGCAACGAGGGTTGTGTGATCGAGGCGGCCGGCACCATCTCCCGCGGCATGGCCGGGCTCGCCTTCCTTTATACCAATAAGGAGTCGATCTCTCTTGGCATCGGTTGCCTCGTCTCCGACTTCGCCGCAACGTGCGAAAGCCCTTACGAGTTGCTCGAAGCGTTCAAGAACCATCCGTCGATCAAACATCTGATCGCGGATTCGGAAGTCAAGGAATATGCAGCTCATCTCATTCCCGAAGGTGGGTACAAGGCAATTCCCGCGCTCTTCGGCGATGGCTGGGTCGTTGTCGGCGACGCAGCACAGCTCAACAATGCCGTTCACCGCGAAGGTTCCAATCTCGCCATGACGTCAGGTCGCATCGCCGGGGAGGCTATTTTCGAGGTCAAGAGCCGCGGAGGTCGAATGACCAAAAGAAACCTCGCACTATACAAGACGATGCTGGACGATTCCTTTGTCATTAAAGATCTTAGGAAATACAAAGACATGCCGGCCCTACTTCATACCAATTCCCGCAATTTCTTCATGACATACCCGAAGTTGATGTCTGAAGCTTCGAAAAATTTCATGCGTGTCGATGGTACGCCGAAGATCGAAAATGAAAGGGCGACAACGGCCGCTTTCATAAAGGCGCGTTCGCGCTGGGGGCTGGTCAGCGACGCGGTGCGTCTGGCATTGGCTTGGCGTTGAAGGAGAAATAGGATGACCGTTGCAGTGACGAAGTTGCGTGTTGAGGACAAGCTTTTCCAGAATCGCTATCTGGTTGATCAGGGACGCCCGCACATTAAGGTGCGGCCGCACGAGCATCCGAGTGCAAACCTTTTGGCGCTAACACGCATCTGCCCGGCAAAATGCTATGAACTGAATGACAAAGGCCAAGTGGAGATTGCCGCCGACGGCTGCATGGAGTGCGGCACATGCAGGGTGCTGTGTGAGGCAAGTGGGGACATCACGTGGAACTATCCACGAGGCGGCTTTGGTGTTCTCTTCAAGTTCGGGTGAACAATTTATTGTTAAACTTTTGAAAAACACATTATGTCGTCACAGCCAGGCGCTGCATCAATTTTGACAGGAACCAGCTTGCAATTTCAGAAACTACCATTAGAGTTTCCGCTTATACAAATAAGCACAAACAGTGGTTGGAATGGGGGCATTCTACACAGCTAGGGGTGTTGAAAATGACCCGCATTCTACGCGATTGCGTCGATGAAGTTGGACCTTTGCCCGGGGTATCCAGCAAAACGCCTGAAGTCGGAATCTCCTGCAGCGGGATCTACGAAATATCGAAGCTCCTAACGGCCGCTGCCCCGCTGGAGATCACGCTTGTCAAGGTCGCCAATATCCTCCCCACGTTTTTGCGAATGCGTCATGGGGCAATCGTTATATGGGCGAGCGAAGGGGAGCCGGAAATTACCGCGTCGGCCGGCGTCGCCGATTCTCGTCAATCCGGCGCACGCCACACCATCCCACCGGCTGCAATGGATCAGATCGTGACGACCGGACAGCCGCTGGTGATAAGGGAGACCAGTAAATCCGAACTTTTTCGGGCTGACCCTCAGCCGTCTTTGAGCAGCGACACGATCCCCATCACATTTATCGGGGTTCCTTTGAGGGCTGCGCACAAACTGGTCGGGACGTTATGGATCGACCGCTTCAGGGACAGCGCCACTGAACTGCGTCACAACGAGGATATTCGCTTCCTTACCATGGTCGCCGATCTTATCGGCCAGACGATCGCGTTCCACCGAGCCCTGAGCACGTCCGGTCCGCAAATCATCCAGCTGCACCGGAAATCCGCCGAAGGGGGACGGAATGATCCGAGCCAAAACTCAAGAGCCAAAGTCGACTGGATCGTCGGAGAAAGCCCTGCAGTCAGGCGGGTGTTGGAAATCGTCTCTGCGGTGGCTATGACGAATACCACAGTGCTTCTGCGGGGTGAAAGCGGCACTGGCAAGGAATTTTTCGCACAGGCCATTCATGAGCTTTCCCCTCGCCGCAAGAAGTCTTTTGTCAAATTGAACTGCGCCGCACTGCCTGAAGGTGTCCTGGAATCGGAACTCTTCGGACATGAAAAGGGCGCTTTCACCGGTGCTGTATCGCAGCGCGCGGGGCGTTTCGAATTGGCAAATGGCGGAACGCTGCTCCTTGATGAAATTGGCGAAATTTCGCCTGCCTTTCAAGCCAAGCTTTTGCGCGTGCTGCAGGAAGGCGAGCTGGAGCGGGTTGGCGGAACCAAGACCCTCAAAGTCGACATCAGACTCGTATGCGCAACCAACAAGGACCTCGAGGCGGCTGTTGCAAATGGCGAGTTCAGAGCCGACCTTTACTATCGCATCAATGTCGTGCCGATCGTCTTGCCACCACTCAGAGAGCGGCCCGGAGACATTTCGCGCCTTTCAAAAGTCTTTCTCGACCGTTTCAACCGGGAGAACAATCGCGAGCACGCCTTCACGGCGCAGGCGCTAGACCTGATTTCGCAATGCTATTTTCCTGGGAACGTCCGCGAGCTGGAAAATTGCGTGCGTAGGACGGCGACGTTGGCGCGCTCGAAGACGATCGTTCCCTCGGATTTTGCGTGCCAGAACAACCAATGTCTTTCGGCTCGTCTTTGGAAAGGCGACGGCGGCGGCCGCGAGGGTAAGCCTATCGATGAGCTCACTCGGGGTGGAACAACGCCGGCAGTATCGCCGCTCTCTACCCAACCAGGCAGCGTCTCGCATCCCGAGGTAGCGCCCTTCAAGGCCTGCGACCCCAATGGTCCGGCTTGCCCAGCCCTATCACCGCGCCTCACAGAGCGGGACCGGCTGATCGAGGCAATGGAGAAAGTCGGATGGGTTCAGGCCAAAGCGGCTCGTATGCTCGGCCTCACGCCCCGTCAGGTCGGCTATGCTCTGCGCCGGCACAATATCGAGATGAAAAAGTTCTAAGCCTATGTCGTTCGTCAGGTCGGAAATGCGCTCTCGGCACTCTACGTGACAGAGGCGCGTCGCATTCGCGACGAGATCCATGTGCCGATTGTCATGAACGAACGAAATCGTGCGGGAGCAAGTGTATGCAATCCAACGCGAAACACTAAAACGCCGGACATAAGACAATCCCGGGCCCTGGCATAGGTCTTGCAGTTTGAACTGCAATCTTCACCAGCAACGGAATTGCTAGATGACCGCATCGATGATTTCGCTTGATCGCTCGGCCAGCGCCAAAACGTCCGACAATAGGCTGACCAATGCGAAGTCCGACAGCTGCAAATCCTCATCCTGCGGCTCAACCGCAAAACCGGATGACATGGATCCAGCGACATGGGAGAAGATAAAGGATCATCCCTGCTACTCGGAAGAAGCACACCACTATTTCGCGCGCATGCACGTCGCCGTCGCACCGGCTTGCAATATCCAGTGCAACTACTGCAATCGGAAATATGACTGCGCAAACGAAAGCCGGCCCGGTGTCGTCTCGGAAAAGCTGACGCCAGAGCAGGCGCTGCGCAAAGTTATTTCGGTCGCCAACGAAGTGCCGCAGCTTTCGGTCGTCGGAATCGCCGGTCCGGGCGATGCCTGTTACGACTGGAGGAGAACCAAGGCGACCTTCGAAAAAGTTGCCGCGGAAATTCCCGACGTCAAGCTGTGTATCTCCACCAACGGGCTAGCATTGCCAGATCATGTCGATGAGCTTGCACGCATGAATGTCGATCACGTGACCATCACAATCAACATGGTCGACCCGCAAATCGGCGCAAAGATATATCCCTGGGTCTTTTACAATCACCGGCGCTACACCGGCATCGAAGCCGCCGAAATCCTGCACAAGCGACAGATGTTGGGTTTGGAAATGCTGGCGGCGCGGGGCATCCTCGTCAAGGTCAATTCGGTCATGATACCCGGGGTCAATGACGAGCACCTGATCGAGGTGAACAGATGGGTGAAAGAGCGCGGCGCGTTCTTGCATAATGTGATGCCCCTGATTTCGGACCCAGCGCACGGCACTTACTATGGCCTGACCGGACAGCGCGCTCCGCGGGCAATCGAATTGAAGGCGCTTCAAGGTCGTCTCGAAAAAGGCGCCAAGCTGATGCGTCATTGTCGGCAATGCCGGGCCGATGCCGTCGGTCTGCTCGGCGAGGATCGTGGCAAAGAATTCACGCTCGACCACATTCCCGATGCAGTCTCGTACGACGAGCGCAATCGCGAGGCATACCGGGAAGTAGTGGCGCGGGAGAGAGGCAATCACGCAGCAGCCAAGAGCGAGGCGATCGAAATGGTCAAAGCAGCCGGCCCCGACGGGTCGCTTCACGTCGCGGTGGCGACCAAGGGCGGCGGCCGCATAAACGAACATTTCGGCCATGCGAAAGAGTTCCAGATTTATGAAGCCTCTCCGAGAGGAATCGCCTTCGTGGGGCATCGCAAGGTCGAGCAATATTGCCGCGGCGGTTGGGGTGACGACGCTACACTCGACGGTGTGATAGTTGCGCTCGAGGGGATCGACATCGTGCTCTGCGCAAAGATCGGAGATTGCCCTAAAAAGCGGTTGGCGGACGCGGGCATTCGAGCAGTGGACTCTTATACCTATGAGTACATCGAAACCGCCATCAGCATGGTTTATGCCACCGAGTTTGGAGTCGACCTGCTGACAGGGACGGCGTGAATTTTTTTTAGTTTAACCTCCTCAGGAGTTGAAAATGGCCTTCAAGATCATCGCATCCCAATGCACCCAGTGCGGAGCCTGCGAGTTCGAATGTCCATCAGGTGCGATAGAACTGAAGGGCGAGAACTACGTGATCGATCCGAAGAAGTGCACAGAATGCGAGGGAGCTTTCGAGACGCAGCAATGCGCATCGGTATGTCCGGTACCGAAGACCTGCGTTCCAGCCTGATCGCCTGTTCGCTGGCCGCCGAAGGCAATATCTCGTCCAAAGGTTTGACCTCCGCGGTTAAGCCGAGCAGTCTCAAGAAAGTGAGGCACCACCGTGGGCATAGGACGCGAACAAGAAGTGGAAATCGGCTGTTCACCGCAATTTCTACCAGGCGAGCGGGTTCGTGCCACGCGCCACATAAAGAATGACGGCACCTATCCCGGCAAAGACGTTGGCGAAAACCTGGTGCGAAAGGGCGATGAGGGTTATGTGCGCGACATCGGCACCTTTCTCCAGCAGTTCTATATCTATGCGGTCGAATGGGTGGATCGCGGCACCATCGTCGGCATGCGCGCGCGTGAACTGACGAGCCTCGACAAAGCCGCAGCAAGCATTGCCGAAACGACTACCAGCGCCAGGGAAGGAATAGCCCCGTGAAAGTGATGATCCGCAGAACCGGAACCGGCTTATCGGCATATGTTTCCAAGAAGGATCTCGAAGAGCCGATCATTGCTATGGAAAATGAAAATCTATGGGGCGGCTGCGTGCTGCTTAGGAATGGATGGAGGCTAGCCCTGCCCGATCTGCCAAAGGACACGCGCCTGCCCATTACGGTCGAGGCAAAGAAGATATCTGAGGAGGACTAAACGCTGCTAACGAACGACAAAAAGCGACAGCGGCATGCCCGTGCTTCCTAAATCCGATCATCTTTTGGTCTGCCGGGGCGATTACGCCGAAAAGCAACTTTATTTGCTGAAGGAAGCGCTCGCCGCAGACGCAATAATCCCATATCTCGGTCCCGGGCTTCTCCGGCAAAGTTCGGCGGCACCGCCTGTACCTGATGGTCCAGAAGGCGTTGCAGCAGCTCTTAACACACGGGCGACAGCACCTTCCAAGATACGCAGCAACATGTGGTCGGTCGCACAGTTTATCGAGCAGCGCAGGCATCGTCGGACGCTTCAAGCCTGGATGGCGGAGATATTCGCCTCATCCGCGCCGCTGACCGGCCTCCATGCCTGGCTTGCAACGCTGCCACTCTCGCTCATCATCGACAGCTGGTACGACGGGACGATGCGCGCGGCTCTCGTGGCGAATGGCCGAACAGACGTGGTCGAGATACAAGGCGTTACGCGGGCAAATGAGAACCGCGATATATGGACGAGAACCTACGATTTGTCCGGAAAGGAACTCAGGCCCGGTCCGGCAGCAAAAACGGTGTTGTATACGCCTCATGGAAGCGTTCGGCCCGCTGCTAATTTTCTCGTGTCAGATGCGGACTATGTCGAAGTTCTGACAGAGATCGATATCCAGACGCCGATCCCCGAAGCCGTCAAAGCACGGCGCACCAACCGCGGCTTTTTCTTTCTGGGCTGCCGCTTCGACGATCAGATGTTGCGCATCTTTGCCCGCCAGATCATGAAGCGCTCCAACGGCCCACACTTCGCTGTGATTGATGCCAAAACCATGACCAAGAACGAACGCCGCTTCTGCACGGAATGCGGCATCACCCTGATTGACCTGCCGATTGGTGAAGTTGCGGCTGCTCTTGTCAATCCGGCATAGCCGCAAGCGTGAGCCAGGGAGCGCTTCGCAGCGGCACCGATCGCTTGCTCAAACTGAGAGCGAGTGACGAAGAGCGTGATTTATGGGCACGAGAGACTGCACCATCATTGTTGGGACGACGGCTAGAATCCCCAAAATCAACATCCCGACAACCGTCTTGGCCAGGCCCGAGCGTTAGGTCAGGCGGGGGCTTAATCGCTACACGAAGAACTTACAGCAAAGCGCAATGGCAAAAACCCCAAACGGCCATGCAATGACTAGCATGGCGCTGGCCCACTCCTGCTCGACGGGCGGCAGATTTTCTTTGTCGTTTGCCGCTGATTTCATGGTCCCCTCCACGATTAAGCTCAAATCCTATCAGGCATTTTAGCCTTGTCGCATCAAAGATGATGTCAGCGCGTCACACGGCCGGCATCTCCTAAATCACCTCCATCATTCCACCTTTCCGGGCCCGCCTTGCGTGGGCTTTTATGGGTGCGGCGACGATATCGTTAGCCGTCTGGAGGCCCGCGGTTTCGTCCCCAGAGATTGTATCGACAATATCGAATATTTTTGGATTACCGAACACGGTCTCGAAGCATATAAGGCTACAGCCACATCCCTCGGAGACGCCCAAATGATCGACGAGACGAGAGAATACCTACTGGATCACCGCGGCAAGCTGTTGTTCCAGATCGAGCGGGCGAAGCACCACCTTGCCGGTCTTGAAGCTGACGAGATCAAGATTATCAACAGCAGGGCGTCCCTGCCGGCGGCCGATATCGCCAGTATCACCGGGGACTTGGCCGAGCACCTGAGAAGCGAGATCGAGGCGCTCTGTTGGGCGATCGACCACATTGACCATGAGCTGGAATATCTGCACGGCGACGATGAATTTGAGCCGTTCACAGGGCGCCACGCTCGCACGCATAGTTGACTCGACTCTTAGATCATTCCCGATAATCATTGCGGTAATTGGGGGATTGCTATGCATCACGCCGTCGTCGTTGCCGCACTGTCGCTCATCATGGTCCCTTCTGCCTTTGCGGCCAGCGACAACGATCTGACGCTCGCGATAACCATGAGCAAAGGAAATCCACCGTCTTTTAACGGGATAACCAACCTGGTGGACGGCACATTGATCTCATTCACAGTCAGGGGTGATTTGCCAGGTTGCATCCAGCGATGTGGCTACGAGGGCGATGCCAGGACGGAAGGTGGCCGGTTCCATGTGGAGATCATCTCAGATCGATACCTTGAAGACGATAGCTATACCATTGATGTGGTCACAACTGATCAAAGCCGTCGCCTCAAGTTTCCGACGTTGGACCCGACCGACAACAACCACATGATTAGATGGACAGCTCGCCTCGAGGTCGACGCCGACGAGTCCAAGATTGTGCCCGGAACGGCTCGGCTTCTTCCATTCTTATACGATGCCAAATACTTGCGAGATGAATCCGATCACGGACATCAACCAACCCAATGAACTGCGCGCAATATTAGCGCAACTTCACCGCAACGCCTCGTGGTCAGGAACCTTTGCTGCAGCTAAAGGTTACGTCCCAGAGGAGTACTCAGATGAGCAACGACATCAACAAGCGTGCCCCAGATCTCAGAACGACACCGGTACGTCGCCAACCTTGGATGCCATGGGTTGTCATTCTCGGGATTATTGTAGTCGCAGCTCTCGCCTGGGCTTTCTGGCCCCACACCAGCACGACAAATCCCAACGCCCCAGCCCAGACGACAACGACACAGCCGACCACCACAACGCCGCCCGCGAAAACGCCCGCTCAGCAGTAAAGTGGCGGCGCCGAGAAGATGCTCAAAGAAATGATGCCTCAGGTTGCGAGAATGTTGCCTGGAGTGTAAACGTGCGTTGTATACTCATGCACGATCGGAGAGCAGCGGATGGTTTCGGATTCTCCCGAGATGGGGTCACCGGTATCCAGCCCGGCGGAGCGGCATGATGAGGATGGTTCGACGTTTTCCCAATATATTCGAAACCATGAGGCAATCTTTGGTCTGCGTGACCTAGAGATTTGTCAGCTTGCTTTCGAGCAGATTTTCTCAAGATTGAACCTAATGAAAGATGTAAATGAAGCCCAGCGACTGGCACCAATCGTTGTCACTCTTTATAAGCAAGGCATTCATGACGAACGCCACCTCGCCAGACTTGCTGGTGCATGGCCACTTTTAGCGAACCCCTTCTTGGTAAAATACTTTGCCATTGATCCGTAGTCGGACGATTGGGGCAAGAAGCCCTTGATTATGAAATTTCCAGATAGCGAAGCGATAGGAAGCATTGGCAGAATCTATCGTTCAGGGCTTGATTCCACTTCTGCATGCTTGAAAAAAAGCGGAGGCCTAACCCCAGCTTCCGCGCGCTCGCTTTGCCCAGCTTCGCGCGGCGGCCCCTCCAACTATTTGGCGAACAAAGATAGCCGATCTACATTACCGCTGCAGGGACAACCCTTACGATGAGAACATCATGGATGGGAATAGAGTTGAAGGAAATTGGAAGCAGATCAAGGGCAAGGTGAAAGAGCAGTGGGGACAGCTCACGGATGACGACCTTGGATCTAATCGACGGACGCCGAGATCAGCTCGAAGGCAAGATCCAAGAACAACGCTACGGCTTGGAAAAAGATCGGGCGCGGCGCGACATCGACGATTGGTACAATCGACAGACCTGGGAGTAACAGGCCGCGTTGTACCATCGGACTGCATGACAACGGTATTTCGTACAGCAATGCCCAAGCACACCCACAAAAAGCCCCTATCCGAATAGGGATAGGGGCAGAGTTTCCATCAAGTGCTCGTTTCAATTACGGTCGTGGGCACGGCCGACTGTTGAATTAGAACATGGTAATGTCATCAATGATATACGCCCTTTGAGGAGGCACTCCTCGACAAATTTCCTTGTATAATCGACCGTATTGTAGATCGGCGGTGACCTGCCACTCTGCGGTCTATGACAACAAACCTTAAAGACTTGTCGGTTTGCCTGCGTTGGGCGGCTTCATCCTCGCGGGTTCTGGCGCCACCGGTCTTGATGATGTCCTCGCGCCGACGGGCGAAGTTTTCCGCGGCGGAATGGAGGTATTGCGGCATGCTGCTTCCGAATGCCTTCGGCCCGACCCTTACGGGCTACGCGATATCCGTCTCCATCGCCTCGATCAGGCGCTCCAAAATCATCTCTCCCAGGAGTTACGCCATTCATTGCATCCGTTCACGACGTACATGGCGTCACGCCAGATCGTTGCCGGCTCGTCCTTCTTGAAATAATCGATGATCCATTGGGTAGCGTGCAGCATGCCGGTAAGCTCGATGACATTGTTCGCGGTCTCACCGAAGCCTGCGGACAATGCAGCGATTTCCCGGCCGTCCTTGTAGACGACGACCTAACCGCCGCTTCCAGGATTCGGTTCGCAGGCCCCATCACGCCGAATGGTATTCGAATGGGCTATTAAGTTCTGCCTGGCGACTCTAGCTAGTTTCCGTCCACGAACATCAAGTTATTGATATTATTAAGTGAATCTGAATTTTGCGCAAGCAAGGCCCGGCGGTTTCAGGTATACTTTGGGCTCATGCCACTGATTCCGAAGCACAA
>NZ_AUFB01000049.1 GCF_000426285.1 Rhizobium leucaenae USDA 9039
AATGCGCAGCCAGCGCGAACCCGGTATGCCATGGTGATAGGGAAGAAACCGACGTAAAAACGCCAGGTTATCCTCTCCCCATTCGACGATCTCGTCAAAATCGTCGCATGCGCCGATCGTCCCGCAAACGACCAGAAGAAGCACCTCGGGTAACGGATGGGCGACCCGCCATTGCTCCCGCTCATCCTCAACGAGACTAAAATGGTCCAGCAAAACCCGCAGCCGCGGGCGATCGTCTTCAAACATGTCGGCCTCCAAATCACCGACACTCTTGAATCACACCCAAACCGTTCAGGGAAGAAACGTTAACCCGAGTTCAGAGCCGTGCCTCGAAACCGCTTCCCTTGACGTCGGATCAATCGTGTTGAAGCAAGGGCTGGAGCAAGCCTGGTCCCAGGAGGCGGTTTCAGGTGCATGGGGCAGTACTATTCACAGGATGTGCGATCGGGCCATAGCATCCGCACTCGAGGGCGTCAGCGGAAGCGTCAGCTACATAGTCGACAACACGCGCTTTCTACCTCGGTCCATCATAGCCAGCACGCCTAAATACATTACGGACCGCCACCTGTGGGAACACCAACCCGTCAGGGGTTCCGTGGAGCTGCAGCAAGGCTGCGGCGGAATAGAGCCTGGTCCGAAGGACGTGCCTGTGAAATCACGTGGCACCGATGGGAAAACAAATGAAGAACGATTTACGCCGTGCTATGCCTATTCACGGCACCTCGTTTCATAGGTGATGCAGGGATAGACAAGCAGGATGCTGTGATGCTGAAAACCGATACCCGCCAAGCGAATTGGCGCCGTGCCAATCCAGGCAAATACGATGCTCACCTTGCTGTGCAGCGAGCGGTGAAGGCAGGCGAGCTAGAAAAGCAAATATGCGAGGTTTGCGGGATCGAAGCGGTCGATGCCCATCATGATCAATACGATGAGCCTTTAAGGGTGCGGTGGTTATGCCGACGGCATCACACCCGGCTTCACCACTACGGCGAAGATATGTTTCCGATCAGGGACTTGATCACTGGCAGCGACTGCAGAAACTGACACGCAGTCCAATAACTGTCCGTACGGGGCAAAATGACCTGGTCATAAATTATCTTGGCAGGCTTTCGAACAGAGGAGATATTTCGGACAGCCTATTCGGCCTAAATTGACCCATACCGCACCTTTGCCTAATCTTTCAATTTCGTTGCGGAGGTGTGGCGAACTGGAAAAAGCCTGTCCGACAAACGGACGTTTTGCGGGCCGTGCAAGAGGCTGCCGCGCACTTGAAGATTGGCAAGCCCGCGCTCTACAATGCACTGAAATCGGAAAGGAAATGAAATGGCGAACCGCGACCGACTGTTCTTGCTGCGCCCGGGCTTTGACGATTCTGCCTATCCAGGTCAGCAGTTTTATTGCTGGCACTGCGCCCTTCTGGAGGGGGTGCTGGCCTCGTTCCCGGATTTGGCGATGAAGCTTAATGTCGAGCGCATAGAATGGCCGAGACCCAGACAAAGCGTCATCGCCCTTGTTGGAGAGCAAAACCAGTCCTTGCCCTTGCTGGTACTAGCGGAGGGAGACAGCTCGCCTCATCAAACAGGGGTTTATGAGGGGCGCATCTTCATCGCAGAGAAAGACAAGATCCTTGCCGCGCTATCGGATCGGCACTGCTTTCCGCTCCCACATCCATAACCAGTGAAAAGCGGTTCTTCACTCGTTCTCAAAAGCCGGACAGAATCACCACTTCGGTGTCGTGACGCCTAAAGGGAGAGGACATGAACGGATGAGACTGGTACGCCTGACCTTGAATGCCGCAGTCTTGGTGCTCGGCCTTGGCGCAATCTTCTTTATGATCGGCGCCACACTTGAATTTCTGAGGATCGATGTGGGCATGGCCGACGTGTTCCGTAGCACCATCTATTCATCGATTTGCACGATCCTGTTGGCATTCGCCGCCGTCTGCCTGGACAAAGCCAACCAAGCATTGTTGCGGAAATAGATGCTCTGAGGCGTGGGTGGGGCCATGGCCCCTGCTCGCGATGAGGTCTCGGAAGATAGCCAATCGGTTAAAGAGGAACCTGCTGGCAAATCACTTAGACCTGAGCCCGAGGCTGGCATACGCAGCCCCCTCCATCCATACCAATGGTCTTGCAGCGACGGTAAATGACTTGCAAATCGCGCATAATTAGGTTGATCAGGGGTTGTAGGAAAGCACTACCGGTGTGGCGGATATCCAAGTTCAACTGTGCGCATATCCTTGGTGGCAAGGCGGCCATCACTTGACGCGGAGAAAGATAATCGCGACATTTCAGAGATGACTATATTCAACCTCCTCGCTGTGAGAGTTCAGATCCGGACCGGCACCTTTGGTGCCAGTACGCGCTGCATCTGTCCTTCGCCTTGTCAGCAAGGCGGTCGACGCCGGTTGGGGCGAGCGGGAGGTTGCCGCAGCACTCGAAAGGCTTTCCAGGAATTCGATGCCAAGGGCCGGATGAAGCCATCCTCCTATTATGACCGTGTCGTCGATGTCTGCGAGGAGCTGGCAAAGTTCACCTGGCTGACGCGTGATGCGTCCGGCTACCTGACAGACCGCTACAGCGAGCGGAAAGAGGAGGCCGAAAAACTCGAACAGCGCGTGAGCCTCAAATCCATATGACGATGATCAGCACCGAACGACCGCCCGTCGCGGCTATCCTTGCCCTCGGTCTCACGCAGATCATCGGGTACGGATCGCTCTATTACAGCTTCAGCATCCTCGCACCGGGCATAGCGCGGGATCTGAAATGGTCGTCGAAATGGATTTTTGGCGCGTTGTCGGCCGGTCTCCTGATCGGCGGCTTGGCGGCCCCAGCCATGGGCAAGTGGATCGACCGCTTTGGTGCCGGTCGCGTCATGACAGCCGGCTCGGCGATTGCCGCCGCCGCCCTTGTGGCTTGTGCGTTTGCCTCTGGCAAGATTGCCTTCGTCGCCGCCCTGATCGCGCTTGAGACGGCTTCCAATCTCGTGCAGTACGGTGCGGCCTTCGCGCTTCTCGTTCAGATCAGACCAAAGGTCGCCCAGCGCAGCATTACCTACCTGACGCTGATCGCCGGCTTCGCCTCGACGATCTTCTGGCCGATCACGACGGCGCTCAACGCGCATATGTCGTGGCAGAATGTCTATCTGGTCTTCGCTGCGCTCAATGTCGCTGTCTGCCTGCCGATCCATGCGTGGCTGTCGTCCAGCGTCACCAGAAGCCGCAAGCGTGCATCGGCCGAGCCTGCAAAGCATGTCGAGCCAAGTCTCTCTCCGTCGATCCGCTCGCCAGCCTTCATGCTAATGGTAACAGGCTTTGCGCTGGAGAGCTTTGTCAATGCCGCGCTCCTCGTCCACATGGTCCCGGTTCTGTCGGGACTTGGGCTCGGAGCGATGGCGCTCATGGTAGGCACGCTGTTCGGCCCGTCGCAGGTGCTGAGCCGGTTCATCAACATGGTCTTCGGAGGCGGCCTACCGCAGCTGGTGCTGGCGCTGATCTCCGCCGTGCTGTTGCCGGCCGCGCTGGTCATCCTGATTGTCACCGCCCCCTCCGTGCCAGGCGCACTGGTGTTCGCCGTGGTCTTTGGCCTCGGCTCGGGCTTGAGCAGCATCGTGCAGGGAACCTTGCCGTTGGCGCTCTTCGGCAGTGAGGGTTACGGCCAACGACAGGGACAGGTATTGGCCATCCGTCTGGTGGTCTCGTCGACGGCGCCCTTTATCCTGGCATTCCTGATGACGAACGTCGGGGTGTTCTGGTCACTAACGGTTGCCGCCACTGTCGGCGCGATTGCCGTATTTGCGTTCGTCGCAATCAGCCGGCTGGCGCACCTGCCTGACCCTTCGCATCTCGCTCTTAACCGTGCCGAGACCTGATCTTTTCAACAGCCTTTGCGAAGGATCGAAGACAGTCCGCTCAACAGATCTCGAGATGTCCTCGACGGTGCCGCAAGGATCGCCATATCGCCAACCTCGCACGCCTTGAACCAATTCGAACTACCGACCGGAACGAAATTTTGCAAGGTACTGAAAACACATTCATTTCGCGATAAATCGAATGGCCCATGGTTTTGACGCAACGCATATTTTAGGAGGATGCTCTCGACAAGCGATCGCGCCCCTTATGCGCGGTTAGCTTTCGGCTCGACCATAGCCCAATTGTCGTAAGTTCTCCGCCACCCGCCCTTCGACCGAAAGCGCATCTTCCGACCACAGTTCTGCGATCGCGTTCAATACGCGGTCGAGCTCCCATGGTAGAACAGACCTGCCCTCGATTTGTGTGAATGGTCCGTCAGATTCGGTTAACAGGCGATCACGGGGGATCATTTTGACGATATCCCGGCCCTTCTGACCATGGATCATCCCTGGTCCCACGCTGAACCAACAGCCCATGGAGACGGCGCGATCCAGCTCTCGCTTTGTCCCCGAAAACCAATGAAGGATTGGTGTTCCTGCGCCTTTGTGCGCTTCGAGTGCGTCCATTACTTGCGTGGCCGCCCGCCGACTATGAATAGTCATTACACGACCGCCCGCCTGGTCGCATAGATCTAAAATGCGATGAAACACCCGCTTTTGGGTTTCCCAGTGGGGTCGCAACTCGGGTGAGCCGTCTAACCCGATCTCCCCTACGTATGTGGCTGATGGCAGGAGTTTTTCAAATAAGGGAAGTTCGCCATGGCGTTCATGTGCAATCTGTGGGTGCAGCCCGAGCGCCGTTCTGATCCGCTTTGCCTTATGTGAAAGAGCAAGCGTACCTTCCCAAGCCGAGGGCGTGTTAGTGACAGAGAGAACATAGATATTCCGGCTCACGCAGGACTGCGTGACCGCAACAGGATCCGGGTACAGATCAAGATGGCAATGGAAGTCAATCACTTAACACCATATAGTCGATGCAGCTCACCGAGTTCGTTTAACCCTCGATCTAGCATGCCGCGGACACCGTTACGATCACCAATATCCGGAGGCGACAAGGTGTGGCCAAGCCACCGATCGAGGCCGTCAGCTTTCACCGAAGCCAACGCTATGGCAACGGAACGAACATCATCGAACGACGCGTGGTCTTCATCATCCTTTCCCAAGGGCTCGTAGACGTAATCCGTCGTATCGCGCTTCGCGTCCCATGCGACGAATGCTGCCCGTCTCACTTGACAGGGAACGCAGCGACCGCAGTGCCGGTAATTGAACCGCTGAAAGCGCCCACAGCTGGTCGAATGCGCGGCCTCGGTCTGAAGGAAAATCTGGTCCTTGCATTCGATAAGCATCTCGCCCTTCGTTTTTTGGGCGTAGGGATTTTCGATCTTCACGTTGAGGCTTGCGGCATCGAGGATCTTCTGGAATCGCGTTAGGAAGACAGGGTGCGCCGTGCGCGTGCTCAGGCTTCCAAGCCGGGAACCGGTGAGCGGCGGATTGATCGCAATGAACCCATTTTCGCAAACGTAGAGCGGGGCGGTGTTGCCTTTTGCGTATTTCTCCAGCGATGTAGCTACGACCACGCCAAAGGTCAAAAAGATCAGAGAGCGCGCTCGCTGTGACGTTTCCTGCACGGTGGGGGAAGTCGCAACGTGATTGAGCTGCAGGTGCTTCGTCAGACCAATTTCCTGTGCGAAATCCCGTTGCTTCAGACCGTCCCCTCGAACGTTCTGGCTGACTGCCACCGGCTTCAATCCATCACGAGTCAGATCGATTGCGCCAACGAGACTGTCCAATCCGCCGGACAACAACACGACGCAGTCTTCTTTCAGCACCGAAATCTTCTTCGGCGGAGCGGGTAAAACGCCGCCGTCATGAAACCGAAGCTTCCAGCGGTCCGTTGTCAGGAACGCGAGCGCCTGCCGAAATTCGTTGGCCATCGTATTCCAGAAAGCTCGGTCGGAAACGGCGACATCGAGTTCAATCTCTCTAGTCCAGCCATCGGCGCTGTCATCCCGCAGTACCGAAAAGTCGGCGGTGATGATTGAAAGTGCGATCGAAAGCAGATCCCATGCCCGTCGATGGGGGTTCAGCCCCTTTCGCCGAAGCTCTGCCTTGACGGCTTCACCCGCACTTGCCTCCGAGGGGATGCGTGGCTGACCATACAGGACAACACGCAGATCGCCTTCTTCCAATGGAAGCTCGAACGATCCAGGTCCACAAACGAGCCTCATTCTGCGTATCCCTCGAAAACCTGAAAGGTATCCCGTAGTGCATCTCTAACCACCGCGGCGATACGGTTCGAGTTTACGCTCTTGCCCGCCGCTCTGAGTTTGCGAAAGGAAGCAGCTACGGTCTGCTTGATGTAGTCACGCACCTGTTTCAGGCGACTGAGAGCCACTGTGGCGGTGGGCGCTTTCTCGATGATTGTTTTTCCGACATCGAGTTCGAACCGACGAGCAACATCCATTGCGGTGAAACGCTCGATGGCGAATTCACGCTGTTCCGGTGTCAGGGCAGCCAAATCGGCATCAGGGTACTTCACCAAGAGATCCGAAAGCGAGTCCTTGATGGCGGTTCGTTCAGCCTCGGCGTCCTGAGTGCCGTCGACCGGCCGAACCGCTTCGACGACAGCATCCATCACCTCGTTCGCGGTGCGGCCCGCAAGAAGCGCCGGATCCAGTGCACTGCCTGCGGGCTGTTGCCCCATAGTTTCGAGGATGCCGCCGAGTGCACTGGCTGTGGAAGCGGTCCCACCAAATCTGCTGGTGGTCGTCCTCGATCCGCCGTAGCCGTTACGCACGTAGTTTCCCAAGCTGCGGCGCATATCACTTAAGTTTCCGGCCTTCGCAAATTCGCCAAGGCTTCGGCGGGTACCAGCGAACCGGTGACCGGGCGCGAGAGGGGCCGCTGGTGGCGGCACGTTAGGCGCAACGGGTTTGTTGGGAGCGGCATCTACCGGCTCCTGCTCCGGCGGATTTAGATCTGGAGCGGGGTCTGGCGGCGCGTCCGGTGGTTGATCACCGGAAGGCGGATCTTCCGCCGGTGGCGCGGGGGTCCACGCGGGCACCATGTGGACGCCTCCCTTGGGTCCGTTACTTGATTGAGATGTCCCCATTATTGTTCGGCCTTCTCAATCGCTCTTTTGACCACCAGCGGCACGCCCGTGCGCTTCCATTTCTCGAAAACGCCGTCCGCCCAAGGTTGGTCTCCGATTTTCGGAACGATCCCCGGAGTAATCTGCGCCGGTGGACGATCGTTCAGAAATGCCGCCAATCGTAGTCCTTGCTGAGGATCGGCTTTCGCAACCGCGAGGCAGGCTTCCAGGATAGCTGGAACTCCCCATTCTTGTTCTTGATGAGCACGGTCCAGGAGACGATCCATAATGATCGAGGTTTCTACGCGCGACACGCGTGCCAATTTGTCGACCAGGGCCGCAGCCATTTCAGGGTGGGTGAGCATTGCGGTCAATATTTCGGCCGCTTCGGTCGTTAAACGGTCACCGGGCGTTATGAGCGGCGCGTGCTCGCGGCTCACATACAAAGCGCCCAACAACTTCGCATCGTGTAGCGGCGGAGGCAAAGCCAGCCATTCCCTCGAGAAAGGAGCATCCCAGGGCGCGGCAAGGTTTAGGTCTTTTCCCTCTGTGGCCGCTTCTTCCCAATCCTTCAGGAATCTGGGTTTGCCGTCATCGTCTTGGCTAACGGCCTTCAATAGTTCGGCGTAAGCCAACGGGCTACCGAGACGTTCGAACAGGAGAAGCTTGGCGAGGACCGCCTCATCCACGCCGACGCCCTGAGCATTGGAGATCGCCATGCGGATAGAAAGTGCATTCAGGAAACGCTTGATCAGTCGGGGATTACCGACGATGCCCGAGGCAGTCGTCATGATAGGCGCAAGCCTTTCAGCCGTATCAAAACGTCCGATAAGATCTGCCGGTATGTTCTCGTGCAGTCCCGTTACATATGCCTTGTCGACGCGCGCGCCCTGCCACGTCTTTCGCAACTGATCGATTATCCCAACCCGCAGTTTTTCCTTTACGTCGTCCTTCAAGTCGCTGTTTTCGATGTAGAGCAACATCATGTACGCGCGGACTTCCTGCGTTCCCAAGGGAGGAACGCGGATAGGCACCTGGATCAATTTGTCGAAGTAGCTCGTTACAAGTAGATCGTCGGGAACGCCTTCGAAATGCTTGCGGACGGCGTGTTTGATCATGTCGTTGTCGGCCGCGATGACGAATGCCGTATTTTTCAGAAACAGGAACAGCCGTATGGCCTCAAGGGTCGAGATCGTCGTCTCGGGGAGGCAACGGTCAAGGTCGTCGATCAACACGACAAGAGTTACCCCAAGCTCCTCAAGGGTCTCCTCGAAATTATCCCTGAGGGCTTGGATTTCCTTAGGTGGTGAGGTTTCCTCTGCCGGATTGAGAAGCCCGGAGGCAGCACTTGCCACCTCACCCGCTTTCGATTTGGCGTCTTCGATTAGTTTTTGGTCGACGGAACCACCTAGAAACCGCTGCCCCAGCCCCCACACTTCGCCGATGAGCCCAGTTGGAGGAAGTCCCATCGACACCGCTATCGCCGAACCGGCAGCGAGCTTCATTGCACGCAGCCAGTTCACGCGCTTGATGAGCGCCTTGGCCTTGTCTACTCCTCTTTCGCGCGCTCTTGCTTCCTGCTCTAGCTTCGTCGCGATGACGTCCATCAATGCGGCGCGAGCGTCGTCATAACCTTGGTAAAGCCAAGCATTGAATTCGACGAAGACGAAGTCCTTCTCGCCTTCTTTCCTCTCTCGGTTAGCGAGGGATGCTTGGGTCAGTTTTATCATGGAGGATTTTCCAATGCCCCATGATCCCGAGACACCGATTGAAATTGGGCGCCCCCGCGCCTGGACGATGATTTCCGCTACGGTGTCGGCCACTCCCGAAAAATTAAGGAAGTCTTTTTCAGTCTCATTATCTGCCCACATTCAAGGCCTCCCCCGTCGCACCTGTCGATAGTAAAACCATCGCACCGAGACGTCGCACCGATGATTCGCGTCACCCTACATTTGCAACGTATTGTTCGCGCCGAAGCTGTGTCAATTTGGAAATTCTTGCCTCGCTGGAAATAGGGAAGTCGATGTACATCGAGAAGGTCAAGATAAAGAACTTCAAGTGTTTCGAAGGCTGGTTCGCAGCCGATTTCAATCGGGGCGTCAACATCATCGTCGGCAACAACGAAGCCGGAAAATCCACGCTGCTCGAAGCTATCCATCTATGCCTGACGGGTATGCTGAACGGGAAATACCTGCGCAACGAATTATCTCCCTATCTTTTTAACCGGAAGGTCGAGCGGGCGTATCTGGACAGCATCGCCGCGAAACAACCTCTCGATCCGCCGGAGATCCAGATCGAGCTGTTTTTCGGCGGTGATAGCGACGCGTTGGAAGACCTGCGCGGAAACGGGAATTCCGAGAAAAACGACAAGGCTCGCGGCCTTCTCTTCTCGATCGAGTTCGACAAGAAATATGACGGTGCCTATACCGAGTTGCTGAAGAACAGGGAGATCAACTCGATACCCTTGGAATTCTATCAGGTGCAATGGTCGGAATTCTCCCGCCAACCGGCGATGCCTCGCACCATTCCCATTAAATCGGCCCTCATCGATTCAACAAGCACGCGTGTGCAGAGCGGTTCGGATATGTACATCTCCCGCATCGTCAGAGAGTTTTTGGACGACAAGGAACGTGTTGCGATATCCCAAGCCCACCGCAAGCTGAAAGACGCCTTCAAGGCCGACGGCAATGTCGGCGCCATTAATGAAAGATTGGCGGAAGCGGCGAAGATCAGCCGAAAAAAGGTCAGCATCTCGGTCGATATGTCGTCTCATAATGCCTGGGAAAACAGCCTCATGACTTATATCGAGGATGTGCCCTTCCACTATATCGGCAAGGGCGAGCAGTGCATCGTCAAAACGCGACTCGCGCTGAGCAGCAAAAAGAACAGCGAAGCGACCGTATTGCTGATCGAGGAACCGGAAAACCACCTCTCGCACTCGAAGCTCAACCAGCTCATCAGCGATATCAGCACCGACAATAGCGGCAAGCAGGTCATCATCACCACGCATAGCAGCTTCGTCGCGAACAAACTAGGACTGGACCACCTGATCCTGTTACGGGAAGCGAAGGTCACACGGATCGAGGATCTGGACGCGAGCGACTTCTTCCATAAGCTGCCTGGCTATGACACGCTGCGTCTCGTGTTGTCGCAGAAGTCGATCCTTGTAGAGGGCGATGCGGACGAGCTGGTCGTCCAACGGGCCTACATGGATACCAACGGGGGAAAATTGCCGATCGACGACGAGATCGATGTCATCTCGGTCGGGCTTTCGTTCCTGCGTTTTCTCGAACTGGCGACGGCGCTGAAAATCCCCGTCGTGGTCGCAACCGACAACGACGGGGATACTGCTGCGCTTGAAAAGAAGTACGCCAAATACAAGGACGTCGATCATATCACAATCTGCTATGATCCTGTGGTGGATAAGGGCGACCTGGTCCTCGGCGGCAAGCCTTTCAACTATAACACCCTTGAGCCGAAACTGGTCAAATCCAATAGCGTCGAGACCTTCAACACGCTGTTCGGTACCAAGCATGATCTCGATAACCTTCATCGTTATATGAAGAACAACAAGACCGAATGCGCGCTGGCGATTTTCTCGGCGAAGACGAAAATCAGTTATCCGAAATATATTCTGGATGCGATCGCCAAATGATGGGGCCGAATAAGCTCGTCATTGCTGCGGCAGGCTCGGGGAAGACCACCTACCTCGTCAGGCAGGCGCTTGCCGTTGAACAAAAACGGGTCCTCATCACCACCTACACGGAATCGAACGAAAAAGAGATCCGGCGCAAATTTTTCGAAATCAATGGCTCGGTTCCGGGCAACGTGCATATCCAGACCTGGTTCAGTCTGCTGATCGAGCACGGCATCAAGCCCTTTCAAGGCAAGCTGTTCGATTGGGATGTCGCTGGCATGCTTCTAGTTTCGCAGAGATCCGGTTTGCGCGGGCGCGACCGGCAAGGCCGTCCCATGTATTGGGGTGAGGAAGATTTCAGACGCTGCTACTTCGACCGTCGAAATCGCGTCTATTCAGACAAATTGTCGAGGCTGATGATACGGTGCAACGAGGCATCGGACGGCGCTGTCATCGAGCGGCTTTCCCGTATCTATCACTTTATTTTCGTAGATGAGGTGCAGGATCTGGCAGGCCACGACCTCGACATTTTGGCGGCGCTCTTCCAAAGCCCCGTCAACGTCGTCATGGTGGGTGATCCCCGTCAGGTCACCTATGTGACCCATCTGGAGGCTCGCCTTAAGAAGTACAGGGATGGCGGCATTGCCGACTTCATTCGGGCGGAACTTCCCCGAAAGGTTACCTGCGATATTGATGTGACCAGCCTCATGACATCGCACCGAAATAGCACCGCTATCTGTGAACTATCGTCGAAGCTCTATCCAAAGTTGGCGGCTGCGACTGCATGTAAATGCGTCGACTGCAGGCAGCCGGTCCCTGGTGATGCGGGTCTCCACATCGTCCGACGTAACGATCTGCCACGCTATCTCAAGACCGGACGACCGGTACAGCTGCGATGGAGTTCCGCCGTTAAGGTCGCATCTGTAGAACTGCCGTCGCTTACATTCGGACGATCCAAGGGACTCGGTTTTGACCGCGTCATTATCTATCCGACGAATGAAATGATGGACTGGCTGAAGAGCGCCCAATCGGCGTTGAAAGCCGAAACCCGTGCAAAACTCTATGTTGCCCTAACCCGCGCAAGGCATACGGTAGCGGTGGTCCATGACCTTGCCGATGGTGAAGTCGTTCCAGGATTCACATTGTTCCAGTAGCGAAAATCTCCGGAAAATGCACCCTATATAGATCTATGATTTCATCCTTGGCGGTGGGGCATCATCTTCCGATGATGACCTTTTTCTAGGTAGCTTCGTTGAATTCCCGATACAGCTCGATTGTGGGCAGATGTGCATCGATAGTCTCGCGCACCTTCGCGGCCATCGGCAGGTTGTTTTTCTCGTTTTTCCACACATCCATAAACCGTCCGACCGTCTCGCGTGCTGTGTCGAGGACCAGCTTTTCGGACAGCGCCGACTTGGCGGCCAGATGTGCAAGCTCGTCCTTCGATAGCTCCGCCATTCTTTTCGTGCGTGAAAAGTTAAGCGCGGCCGTATCCTCTCCCTCGATATAGGGGATTGTCGATAGCAGGTCGTAAGCCGGCGAGAGCGCAGGGGTACGGCGATCGGGGTAGATCAGCGACCAGTTCTTCAGATGCATGTCGCCATTGCCGATCAGTGTGCTGAAGACCAACCGGCGGATGAACTCCGCCACGTCGGCCGTGCTCGTCTCGATGCCGAGGACGCGGGCGATCATCCGGTAATTGCCCTTGCTGTACTTGTCATCCGGCTTCACGCCAAACACCTGCGCAAAATCCTCGATATGCACCGGACCCTCCGGCGTACGGTCGAAACGCCTAATGGCGAGCGCCTGCCCGTGCAGTTCTCCTACCCCCTGTGGCAGGCCGCTCACCGCATCCAGCTCGACCAGCTGGATCTCCGGCACGTCCATGCCCATCATCGCGGCGATGGTCATCATGGAGAATTCGTTCTCCGGCACGCCGCTATACTGCTGGGAGGGCAGCTTCACGATCCATGATCCACCGGTACCCTCGGCCGGAATAGTCAGGCCGCCTCCCTTCGTGGTGTTCTTGAAGGCCGAGAATTTCAGCTGCACACCGGCCAACGAAAAGCGCAATGCATTCGGTCGCGCTTCGACAGAAGCCTGCTCGTCATCGGGCGGCAGGTCATCACCCACGGTGGGATGGACCGTCACTGCACCGGGCAGATCACGACCGAGCATCCAGAGCAGGAAGAATTCCCGCGTCTGTTTTACGCCAGCACGCTCGGCGAGGTATTTTCGCAGCGGCCCTTCCGGCAACAGGTTCGAGAAGAAGGGTGGGACCACCATGTTATATGGGCGGAACTTCGTAATCAGGGCGCCGAACGGGTCCTTGAAGGACAAGCTGAGTGTCGGCCGCTTTTCGTTTTCGATATAGTCCTCGTTGAATGCGAAGATGGTGCGCCCGTCCTGCAGGTTCGTCAGGGTCGCGACCGGTTCTCCGTTTAGCCTGACATCGAGTACCGTGACCTTAGGCATCATCGTCCTCCTCATCCAGCGCGTAGGCCGAGCGCGGGATTGCGTCATCCCGGTCGCGATGCACCGCGGCGTTGCGCAGTTGCCTTATCTCGCGAACGATCGCACCCATTTCCTGACGTGACATCTTGTCGGTCTGAGAATTTTCAAGGCGGTTGGCTGCCCGCCTGAGGATGTCCAGCTCGTCGGGAGTCAGTGGCAGATGGCGTAGGAGGCCCAGGCTATCCTTGAACGCGTCCGCGTCGGCACTCGTCCCGACCCCATACCCGTACTGCGCAGACGATCGCTCGAGACGCGCGACCAGTTTGCGTTGGTCAGATGTGAGGACGTCATTCGACGCCGAACTACTTTCGAGGATGTTGCGGATCGCCGGCATCAGCTTCTTCGGCGCAAGGACGATCTCGAGGTCGAGCGCGCGCGCCACATCCACCAAGCTGCCGAGCCCAGGCTCCATTGTACCCCGCTCGATCTGGGAAATATGGCTCTGCGTCAGGCCCGAACGAGCGCTCAGCTCACGCTGGCTTACTTTCTGTCCTTCCCGGGCAGCGCGTAACTGCTGTGTTATATGCTCTGTTTTATATGCCACGATCATTATCCTGTATCGCATGATGGGAGATATACAGGATAATATATAGACAATTCCGTAAGGCAGCGCAACTCTGATATACAGATCTGTATCACTGAACAATTTTATATATAATCATATGTCAATCAGCCATGATGACTCATCATACCGGCCTAGCTTCTGTAGCCGCCCATGAGGGCGCGCAACATATCGGCCTGTGCAGACCCTGCCGGCATCGTATCCACTGTGAAAGGGACATTGATATAGGCCTGCCCGTCAGGTTGCGGCTGCGCATGCACGCCGAATTCCTCAAAAAGCCGGTAACCGACCGCCCCGACATCGATCAGCGCATCATAGCTCGGCCACTCACCACGCGTATCCCATAGGCCGCGCAGCTGCTCCACCAGCCGGCCGATCGCCCTGACCAAAGCCTGATCCTCGGTCGGCAATTCTGGCGCCACCTCGCAGAGGTTGTCGGATTCGTTCATCCCGTCCAGATGGCCGAACAGGTAGGATGCGATCCGCAAGGGCTCAAGAATGACAATACCGACTTCCTGAAAGACCCGCACCACATTGCCATGCAGGCGATAGGACCGGATGGCATCGTGCGCCCTGCCGCGGCAATCCTTCAACCGAACGGCCAAATTGTCGCGGAAACGGGCTTCCTCGTTGACCGCGAACCCCGCCGACAAACGGCAGACCGCATATTCACCCCGGCAGGCTTCGGCGAAGTGCTGCTCGTGATCGCTGATGAAATGCCCGGTCGGCGGACGAAAATGGATGCCGGGAATTGGTCCTCGCGAAAGGCGATTTCTTCGACATGTGCGCATTCATGGGCGATGATGGCAATGGCCGTGCGGAAATCCTCTTCATCGCGATCGGCCCCCTCGAGCACAATCGGGCATACCGGACCCGCGGACAAAACGATATGTGTCTTCACGGCGTCGCCACGCATGACCACGACACTCTTTCCGACGCCGGCCAGGCCCTCGTCATTGGTGCGGCTCAACGGCGCCAGCCCTTCGACGCCCCGATCGAGGTCGCGCAGCGCCTCGTCGTAATCGACCGCTACGGTCACACCGTCGAGCGCGCTGATATCGATATATTCCCCGACCTCGCGCAGAATGTGGAACATCTGCTGCCCGAGGCATTCGGCGCCGTACTGGTTGGTGATGCCCTGTACCGTCACCTGAATCTGCGGAAGCGTGGAGGCAGGCACCTCTTGTCGCGGCGTGTCGCTCGTATCCATATTAGCCCCTCTCTCCCCTCACCTCATGCGGTTTCACCCAGCTGCGCCTGCCCGCCGGCGGCAAGCACCTTATAGCGGGCATGCAGGTTATAGAATGCTTCGTCGCCCACCATGGTGAGTATCATGCGCACAAGGCTGAAGACGCACAGCAAAACGGAGAGGCCGAGTATGTTCAGCGTCTCCTGCAGCTCGTCTTCCTCCAGCAGAGGATCGAGGCTGAACAATGCGGTCCCGTCCGGCAGGAACGAACGATGCCGTAATAGCGAGCTGTAGGTGACATGTGCCGTGTCGGCCGAGATCTCACGATACATGTGCGCCATGCGCGGGAACTGGCTGTCCTTGCTCAGGTCACTCGGCTTGAGCTGCGCGCCCTTCTTGTCATTCAGGAATTCCTGCAGCAGCTTATGCGAGCCGGCATCAAGGTCCGTCTGCATGTCCTTTAACGCCTTGGCTCTCGACCATTTACTCGTGGCTTCGTCATCCTTGAGCGCCTGCAAATAGTCAGGCTTGCGGCACGCTGCATCCATATGGATCGCGCATTCGACGACCTTGCGGCAGGTACTGCGCACATCGAGCACCTTGTCATGCTCAGCGAGCAACAATGCCGTGTCGAACAATGTCAGGGCACGGGCGAACAGCGCGAATTTCACGAACAGCAGTTCGGGCTCTTCGCCTTCCGGCGCATCGAAGCTGTCCACGTCCGCGAGCTTCGCCGAGCCATGCGGAAATCCCTCATCCATTGCAGCCATGCTTCATTTATCTGGGGCTGATCATCATTCATGCGATTCTTCCTGGTTGCCACCGGTACATGTGGAGTCAAATAGCTATCCGGAGGATAATCCCACCGCCAAATGGTTCGGCGGAATGCGATGCGACTATGCGATAATCAGGAAGTCGGCAGCCGTCAGCGCCAAACCTTTGTCGAGAGAGGCGAACTGGACCGCAGCAGCCTTTTCCGTACCGTCAGCCTGGTACTGGAGAGCACCCGTGTCTTTATATGGCCGTTCCTACATCGTGGCGAACGTGAACGGAATGCGGAAGCCGCAATTGCCGTGCTCATCCCATTGGAAGAAGAAGCCACCCTCGCCCAGCACATCGATGATGATCTCGCCGATCGGTGCGAATTCGCTTCGATCTTCCCATTGCCCGTACCTGGCCCACAGTTCTCTTAGCGCGGTGCGCAGCCTTTCGAAAAACGGCGCGAACCAATGCCCTCCCAGCGCCCTGCGAACCGCAGGCACATCGTCTATCGTCAAGCCGTGACCGTCCATATGGCCGAGCAGATAACTGCCGCTCGTCATCAGGTTCTGGTAATACCGCAGGACCTCGGAGAGTATTCGGTCATGGTCGTGATCGGTGCGATAGCGTCGGATACATTCGTTTGCCCGGTTCATCGTCTCCTCGAGATGGGTGATGAATGCATTGGTGTAATCCTGCAGAGGATCTCGGCCGAACGGGGCTGCGATGCGGCAAGCCGCATACTCATCCCAGCAGGCGTTTTCGGCCTGCCCTTCGCAGGCATCTGCGGCATCATCGTAGATTTTTTTCAGCAGCGTATCGGGGAACGCCTTGTCAGTCGTCATGGCGAGTTCGACATGTGCGCATTCATGAGCGAGCAGATGCAGGGAATGGGCATAGTGCTCATCTTTCTCGTCCGGCAGTGAATAGATATAGGCAGCGTTCAGTACCAAATGCGATTTGAGAATACCGTCACGGATGACGCTCGGCGCCATCGCAACGCCTTCGACCAGCTCGGAGCTGGGCGTTAGGCGGTGGTCCGTCTCATATCCTCTATCGAGTGCGAGAAGCGCTTCCTTGTAATCGACGGCGATGGTGATGCCGTCCAGCCGCTCGAGATTGATGTAACGGCTCAACTCCCGCACATAATCGCCGACGCAATAGGCGAGCTTCTCGCCTGCTTTTTCTTCCATGCCTTGGACTGAAATACCAATGCTGGGCACGGTGATCGGTCGCTCTTCCTCGGTGGTCTCCGTCATGCTTCCTCACTCTGACTGCAAATGCGTCTTGGCCCAGACCAGCGCGCTCAACGCCCCTGCCCTTGCCTCTTCCACGGATGCGAATTCCTTGTTGCCGCTGCGGGTCGCACCGTTCTTGCGGTTCGTCACCACCACGCCAAAGCCTGCATTTTTAGGGAATACCGTCAGATTATACCCTTCGGTGTTGATGTAATCATTGCCCTTGGCCGAACGTTTCCATGAGCGCTCGGCCCATGTCCTACGGCGTTTGGCGAGGCTCCTTAATCCCCTCTCCCGTTCTTTCGGACGGACATAGTCCTCTTCCATATGTTCGGCACAGACGCAGTCAACGGCCAATGCTTCCGTGGTCTGGCCGTGCTCCATATAATGGACGTAGCGGATGGTGACGCTTTCGCACATTTCGCAAAGCTGGGAAGGCTCACCCAAATCCTCGATCCCGACACATGACCATCCCTTTTTGGGCACCCCAGCTTCGGACCATTTGCCATGACTCGTGTGATCCCTGGTCATCGCGTCCACTCAATCTTGACGTCTATTTCACGATACTGAGCTTTGAGCGTCGGACTTCACCACCCTCATTGTCGGTACCGTGCTGGGGCAGAATACAAAATAAAAGTCGTTCGACCTCAGTCATTGGAAGCGATAGCTCATCGGCAACGTCCACGAGACTTTTCCGCTCCGCCCAAAGCTGGGATAAAACCTTCCCCCATAGCACAGACGTTTCCCTGGGGATGCCATCAGGCTCGCTCGTGCGATAACCGCGTTTCCCAAGCTCGATACATATGGAACGGTATTGCCATTCGGAGAGCATGGGTCTGGTAAGATGTGCCAGTCGGTATGCCAGCGCCATTGCCGAGACGCGCCACCTTTTCTTCGCCCGTAAAATGAGATCAGCCGTTATAAGACGGGGCATTCTGACCCTGACGTCTTCCTCCGGCATTAGAAAGGCGGAAGCGAAGCGGTTTGCCTCCACCTCGGCCGTGCGTGTATCTTCGTCCGCGCCTGAGGTTTGGCCATGCCTGTGCAGGACCAAATGGCCCAGTTCGTGAGCCGCATCAAAAATACTACGCTCCGCCGATTTGAACGAATTCAGAAACACATACGCTTTGTCATTTTGCCAGAACGAGAATGCATCGACATTTGCGGTGGTTTCTTCTAGCCCCAGGACGCGGATGCCTTTGGCCTCCATCAGTTTCATCATGTTTGCGATGGGTTGGTAACTGAGGCCCCAGTGCTGGCGGAGAGCATCGGCGGCAGCTTCAGGTGTCAATTCCGGGTCGAAATGCGGCAAATCCAACGCCGGTAGATTGTATCGATTTTCAAGCCACTCATAGACTTCGACCCCGTTATCGCCGGCCGAAAGGGCAGCGTTTCGTTCTTTCGCGGTCATGCTCGACAGGCTGCGAAAGCTGACGATTTCTGCTGAAAGGAGTGCGGGGTCCTCCTTGAAGAAAAACTGCACGGGATAACCGAGAACCTCTGCGAGCTTCTCAAGTGTTCCAGAATCCGCCTGGTTCTGACCGGTTTCAAGCCGCGTGATTGTGACCGGCGATACGCCGGCCTTTTCTGCGAGTTCCTTCGCTGTCAGCTTCTGCCTTTTCCTGGCGAGGCTGAGTCTCTTTCCATTGAACATGATTGTTCGGCTTTATTTTCGACTGACGACGATATCCAGATCCGGATCGTTGGTCGGTTCATTGATGCCAAAATCGACCGCGTCCAGATCGCCACCCTCAATCAAAAATACGCGATCGATACAGCGAAGGAATTGGCCATTCTTCACCACAGGTAAGCTGAGTTCCATTGCGCCAAACTGATCGACCATCAGGTAATATGTTTTGTGGTCTCCATGAAACTTGACCACGCTGATAGGGAGGTCGATACCGGCAGCTTCAAACATATCGCCACAAGCCACGCGCTCGGAGCCAGCGCCTTTTCGAGACCGCGCTCTAGGATCCGCTTTGCGGCAGGCTTGATTGACATTTACAAAGAGAACTCGAAGCTTGAGGACGTCATTGCGGATGCCTTCCACACCTTCCTCGCTAAAGATCTCCCAATTTCCACCGAGGTTTTCGGCTCGAAGGCCCTTCACTCCGTCCATATACGCGAACATGCCGGCGGCATTGGTGGGATGCAGTGGTGAGGCAGTCGCAGCAGCAGCAAGTGCGTGATGACCTGCCGCGATCAATTTCTCACGCTCAAGTTCCAGACGAGCAAGGTAAAGGTCGCCAATCTCAGGATCAGTGATTGTCTTTGGGCTGATATTTTCCATGCCGCCTACTCATGTTAATGTTCTCTACCTCATTTGTGGAGGAAAAAATTAACATGGTCAAGCTAGAAGAATGTATTCGGCTAATTCACAGGACGCTCCAGGCGCGAAACCTCCCCCGCCCCGTCATCTC
This sequence comes from Rhizobium leucaenae USDA 9039, assembly GCF_000426285.1. GTDB lineage: Bacteria > Pseudomonadota > Alphaproteobacteria > Rhizobiales > Rhizobiaceae > Rhizobium > Rhizobium leucaenae. The sequence goes on from NZ_AUFB01000049.1 coordinate 19,320, forward strand.
GCGCAATCCGAGCTCGCCAACGATCCGCCGCGCCGCCTGCGGCGTGACGCCCAGCGTCGTTACGACCATCTTAGCCGACACCAGCGGTTTCGCCATCACCAGCTCGACCAGCTCCGGCAGTTTTGACGACGTCCGGCGCCCGTCCAGTTTTCGGTCCATCATCGTTTTCACCAGCGTCAGCCGATCATGCTCTTTCAGCCCGATCTCGGCGGCCGCGACCAGTCCATGGGCGATGGCGAGCAGCCGGGTTTCTCGATCGCGATGTCGGCGCCGATCGACGGGAATGGTTTTTAGTCCGAGATTGATGGCTGCGAGATGTGCGGCCGTGGTGACACCGGCCTGGCGGAGGATCGAGGCGGCCAACAGTCGTCCAAGCCAGGGCGCGTGCTGCAGCACCGCAATCTCGTTCCAGGCATCGAGGGCGACAATCGCCTGCAGCACCGCCGGCAGATCATCGGTCTGCCGCAACACGTTGCGCCACTCGCCCAGCCGCGCGTCCTCGTCCCAATCGAGATCGTAGATCATGGGATCTTTTTCTTGCGCGCCGGCCCGTCCGGACCGTGCGTTCTCGATCGCCGCCTCGGACCGGGCCAGCAGCGCATCAATGGCGGCATAATCGACGCCAGGCAGATCTTTGGCGTCGTCAGCATCGTCCCCCTCCCCTATCGGCTCGACAGCGACAGGCCGCTTGGCGGCGGCGCCCGACTCAGCATCATCGGCCCTGACCGATGTCACATCCGAGGTTTGCCTGAGCGTGCGAATGCCGTCGGGCGACAGTGCCCAGACCGGTGGTTGCGCGGCAATGCGTCGCCGGGTGCGCAACGCGTCGCGGGCGATTGTCAGTTCATGGGTGGGTGTGCGAATATCGCGGGTGTCGTCGTGGAGGACGAGGTCTTCGAGGTGAACAAGTTCGCCGTCGATCCACAGCGAGGCGCAGGCGTCGGCAAAGTGCGACCGTTCGATCCACCCCTGTCCGACCGCGGAGCGGGCGATGCGCTCGTCGAGACGCGCCAACTCAATGCCGGCTCGAAAAGTGTGGCTTCTACTTTGTTATTTCAAATGGGAAAACTTCATATGTCTGTTAGGTTTAGCCGATAAATGAAGGGCGATTTTCCGCTAACGATTTCACTGAAACGTCTCTTTGCCAAAACGATTTCAAGATCGAACATCAATGTCGGCTCGCTCGATCGAGGGAGAGCAGTGGTCGGCGTCGTCAAAGGCGTGCCGCGCTTATGCAAAGGTGCGACGTGCAGCTTCATCACGCTGGCAAGCATTACGCGTAGTCGGTCGCGCTACTCGGCGGCTGGCTCGGGTTGCGTTCTGGTGCGCCTTGCCGCTGGCTTCTTTGCCGCTGGGTCCGGAAGGTAAGCGGGCGCGGTCGTGCTGCGTTCCGCTACAATGAATATCAGCCTGTCCACGGCCTTCGCCCTTTCCTTTCCCTCTGGCAAGGACTCGGCAAGATGGATTGCCAAAAGCGTGTCCTGCATTTGCGCCAGACGGGAGAAGAAGAAATTAAGCTGAATCAGGCTTCGGTTATAGAGATAGAAATAGCCTCCGCCGATGAATTGAAGCAGTACACCCGCTAAGGGAACGATATATGCCGTCCCATCGCTTCGGCCCGAGGAGAACGCCCACCACGTACCCCCAATGATCGTCCCGAAACCGGCAACGATGGCGGTCAGGCTGGCAGTGTAACTCCTGCGCGCCTGACTTTTGTTCATGATGTAGTATTCGATCAGCTGACGGAGGTTCGCTTTGATGCCCTGAATAATGTCGTCGTCGGACTTGGCAGCGCTTTCGGTTTGCGGCGCCATCTTGGCATCGCCGCCCGCGCCTCCAGACTGCGCGTCGAGCAAGGGAGTGAAGCTGGATGCCCACGCCCTGAGAAGCTGGTCGTCGCTGTCACGATCTACGATTGCCTTGAGCTTATCACGGTCGATCACGCTGAAAGCGACCATCACGAGCATGAACAGGGCGAAGACGACCCCTATAGTGATGCCCGGCTGAAGGTCGTGCGGCTTATATTCATAGCCTTGCACGAACACGTGGCTTGTTGCCAAATAGAAGACGACATAGAAGCTTCCGGCAATGGTCAAAATGGAAATGATTGCGACCGCCCAGCGAACCTTCGGCGAGTACCGAAGGACTTCAACGATTACGAGGATGACGGTAAGAATAAGCTGATACATGAAGCCCCCGCCGAACAAATTCGCGACAGTCATCTGTACTCTCTCAACCTTTACGAATCGTGCCTATACAACCCTGGCGCGGAATAAATCGAGCGGGCGCGTCGTCACTTCAATGGCGGCAGCGTCATGCCCTTAATGCTATCGGCCACGGTCGGCCGCTTCCGCTTCCCGTCCGCGTAGGGATCTGGCAGAGCCCGTGCGGCCTTCTTCACGGCCTCGATGTCATAGCCGACCGGACGGCCAAGCAGGAACATCTCCACAAATCGGTCAACAAGCGACTGGTCTGCCAAAAGATTGGCTTTGACCGCCTTGCGGAAGGACGCGATATCCGAACCATTGGTCAGGTAGCCCAGATTCCGTGCCTCGGTGAGGTGCTCATCAACCCTCTTCTGAACGCCCTTGCCCATGCAAAATGCACGGACGTAACGCACTAGCGACGTGAACAGCAGCTCCTCGCTATGCATGAGGAGCAGCTTGTCTTTCAGGACTGCTCGGAACGCACCGATAAGCTCGCTCTTCTCGAAGACGTGCCGGTAAAACCGGACCACAGAATCCTCCGCATCGCCTGCCGTAACTTTGTTTTGGGGCGCGGCCAATATGTAGAATGGCGCGCGGGTCGTGACATGAATTTCTTTCACGAGATGAAAGCTGAAACAGGCCAGCGAGATGACGCACAGGTTATTGGCCGTGGCTATGTTGATCGCGCGCAGTCTCTCTGTGATCTCGGCCCAGCTGCAATCCTCGTTCGAGGCGACGATATGAATACCCATGTCCTCATCGCCATGGGTATCGAAATGGATGATCGGCAGCAGGCCGTCTTCAACCACCTTCGCCACATAATCCAAGAATCCCAGAAGATCAGCGGCGCTCTTCGGCTCAAATTTCATGAAGAAGATCTGGTTGGCCTGCAACAAGGGTTCCAAATCTTCGAGGACGCGGAGGGTCACCCCGTGCTCGCTCTCATGCAGGGACGTGATCCAGATCACGGAATTTACGCTCACATGGGATTGGATAGTCGCGGTCTTGGTCATTGGTCGCAAGGCCATGCAGCTTTATAGGGAGCCATCAACGAACGCTCGGCCGGCCAGGTTCCCTTCTCGGGATGCGTCGTCACCCAGTCGCAGCCAATCACGATGGCGCGGGCGACATTGGCGCCCTTCGGGATGCAGAATTTCCCGAGAATGCTCTCCCGAGCGATCCCGAGCATTTGCTCGTCCTTCATGCCCATCTTAACGACGCTATCGAATACAATCTCATCCTCGCGCCATTTCTCCATGAAGCCCATGACGTAATTTCCGGCAAGTGTGATGCTGCTCTTGCAGTCGCGCGCCAAATCCTGGGCCATCATAGCATTGGCGCCGGTCGCAAAAAGGGCGGCTGCAGCCGCCAGTATCATCCGTTTCATGATCTTCCCCAACCCAAGTTGGGGGCAGATTATCGAGTGCAACCGGTAACTGCAACAGGGTCAATTCGCTTGCTTCCCTTGGTTTTTCTTCACGTACCCGTGGCCGTGCGCAGTTGTCCGATGCACCTCGAGCTTGACGCCAAGACCGCCCTGCTCGCGCTGACGCAGTTCAATGGTAAAGAACTTTCGGTACCGTCCTTTGATGGGCGCGGCGATGAAAAGTGCATGTTCCACCGCCGATTGGGATGAAAATCGGAATTGCTAAGTGGTGGCGCAGCCAATGGAAACGGCGCATCTTTCTTTCATCACCGAGCTAGTGCCGGAGCCGCCAAGCCACCGTCCTCATGGGAGTTGATGGCCGCCGGTCTGCAACGCGACCGCATGAGCCGCGACGACGGCAACCGAGCATCTTGAGGAGCAGGTTCGGACGCTGAATCAGGGACGGCGACAAATGTAACTCATCTTATATTTTCCACGCGTCGGGCATTCCGCCCTTAGAAAGGACCTGACATGCATGAAATTTATCAGAACGGAAAGCCGATCGGCCTCACTTTCAGCGACCGCGAGGTGGCCAAAGCCATAGCCCGCGACATGCAGAGGGAGGGCGCCAAAAACGTCGAAATGCGGCCGTTTAAGCGCCGAAATCACTGGTATAATTGGCGCGCAAACGGGCGCAACGTGGCGTCTTATCTCGCCTCGTTACGCCCTGCCGCGCCACTTAGGAGGCCTTGTGATCCCGATAGAGCAATACTTATCTGGTCAGAGGCGGTACAAAATCTGATCGTTCCAGAAACCATCGAGGCTACACAACTCCCCACGCCCGGAACCTCCCCTCCCTACCATCTGCATATCAATGAAATTCTTAGCTAAAAGCGACACCCACGTACCCCTTTTATCGTACGTGGGGCAAAATCGGTGGCAGCGTTTCGGTGAGCGAGCATAGAAGTGTGCATAACCCAGCGTTTTGAGAATTGATTGATAGCCTGGGGATTCTCCTGCCGGGGCAAATCATGATTCGATTCTGCCATGACGAAACGGCTCCCCTCCCCCGAGCATGCCGGCACGCTGTCGCTGAATGCGTTGCGCAGTCTGGTGTCCGGTCTGTTGGAGCGGTCGCAGCAGGCGGAAGCCCGGCTCGCGAAGCTTGAGGCCGACAACATCCAGCTGCGCGAGGAAAACGCCGCCCTTCGCTTGGAAAACACCCGGCTTAAAGTCGAGAACCAACTGCTGCGCGATGAGATCGCTCGACTGAAGAA
>NZ_AUFB01000050.1 GCF_000426285.1 Rhizobium leucaenae USDA 9039
GGGAAGTAGCTGCCGGTGCGAAGCTTGGGAATGCGCAGCTCGACGGTGCCCGCCCGTGTCTCCCAATCCCGGTCGCGATAGCCGTTACGCTGGGCCAGCCGGAAGCCATTCTTCTCGCCATAGGCCGCGCCGGTCTTCGTGCCGACCTCCAGCGCCATCAGCTTCTCGGCAGCAAAGCCGATCATCTCCCGCAGCAAATCGGCATCAGCGCTCTTCTCAACGAGTGAGCGCAGGTTCATCATGTCGTCGGTCATCGGTGGTGTCCCTCAGGTTGGCTCTAAGCAACCCGACCCTACCGGAAATCACCGATGGCTATGAAATCAAGCTACACCACTCCATGGGACACGATCCATTCCACGATGGCTTGGGCGCTTTAAGCAAGCTTCGCGAGAGCGTCGAGAACGCGGCACTCGCAAAAGGTAAGGATGCCGCGGATGCCAAGATTTCGCTGTTGCGTTGTTGTTATGCCAGCGATAACGAAACGGAGATCAACAGCTATCTCGACAACGCCCGTTTCCAGCGCCGGCTATCGGAAGCGCTTCATCAGCGCCGCCAACAAACCGAGGACGGCTATCTTCTGCAGGAAACCCCGACCAAGCAGGACCTGTCGTTTCAGACGATGCGCGACAATCTACCAATCGGCAGTGTGAATCGGGTGATCGATCGCCTGCTCGAAGAGATCAGTGTGCTGAAGCCGTCCCAGATCGCAATTCACTGCCAATTGGGCGATTTCGATCATCAGGCGATGCTGCGGCAAATCGAACTCTGGGGAGACAAGATCATCCCGGCTGTCAACAAGTCGCTCGGTCATGCGCAGCCATGACCGGATAACCCCTTCCGAGATCACAGAGCAATTTTTGATGATGAACCGTCTGGATATCACTGAAGTCGGTCTCGGTTCACGGCGAACGGCCCTCGCTGACGATCCGGATCTCTGGCCAGAAGAGACGGCGATTTAGAGCCTGACCGAAAAAGAGTTGAGTGAAATCAGTCATTTGTGATTCTGTTTGTTTGCTTAGGACGAACGGAGACCACAATGGGTTGGACTGATTTCACCCGTCGGCAATATGCCCGACGCGCGAGTCGTTATGCAAGTGATCTGACGGACCGGGAGTGGGGGTTGATCTCGCCTTGCCTACCTGGGCCAAGGCGTTTGGGCAGGCCACGGAGAACCGATCTTCGCGAGGTCGTGAATGCGCTGCTTTATATTGCTTCGACGGGTTGTCAGTGGCGAATGCTGCCAAAGGACTTTCCACCGTTTACGACAGTTCAAGCCTATTTCTACGAATGGCGGGCAATGGGTTTATGGGGCCGGATCAACCATCGTCTTGTGATGGAGACGCGCGAGCTGGAAGGTCGGCAAGCCTCGCCGTCCGCTGGCGTGATCGACAGTCAGAGCGTGAAAACCACAGAAAGCGGCGGGATTTCGGGCTATGACGCCGGCAAGAAGCTCAAGGGGCGAAAGCGCCACATCATTGTCGACACGCTGGGGCTGATGGTCGGCCTGATAGTGCATGGCGCGGACATTCAGGACCGTGATGGGGCATTCGGTCTCCTGAAATCGATCCGCCACCGCTGGCCCTGGCTCCGACATGTTTTCGCCGATGGCGGCTATGCGGGCGACAAGCTGAAGGGGAGATTGGCGAAGTTCGGCCAGTGGACAATTGAAATCGTCAAGCGTTCCGACAAGGCCAAGGGCTTCACTGTCCTGCCGCGCCGCTGGGTGGTGGAACGGACCTTCGCCTGGCTCGGTCGTTGCCGTAGACTGGCCAAGGATTGGGAGAAAACGATCGCCTCCGCCGAGGCATGGATCACAATCGCCCACATCCGCATCCTTACACGGCGGCTCGCAAGATAAAGATATTGCTGAGGTCTTTTTGAGTCAGCCTCTTAGCTCGACTTTGTGCATTATGCGGCGAAGCAAAGCGCCTGCGCCATACGGACAAGTCGCCCTGGCGGTATTTTATGCATTTCCAGGTTTGACGGTGAGTGTCGATAAAGATCGTCGCTCCACAAAACGAGACGCACAGCGCCAATCGCATCTGTGAATGTCAGATCGGTTTTCCTGTACCATGCGGCGGCGTAAGGGCGCGTGCTTTGGCTGAGAACATCTCCCGCCCACAGCGTCACGAGACTATAGAGGGCCAGGAGCGAAGGTGTTGTGCGGATGATGGCGTTGCCATTCCACTGGCGCTGGGTCTCCACACCGAGATGGGCGCGTGTTTCGGCGAACGTCACTTCGATCTGCCAGCGCCGAACGAAATAGGCGATGATCTGGGTCGGCTCGAGCTCGGTATTGGTGCTCATAAACGCCTGCGGTTCGCGGCGGCCGGTCGGGTCTCGAACCAGGACCCAGCGAATTGGCCTTGGTGGGGTTCCCCGCCGATACCACAAGCCAGTGCCTGTCGTGATATCAAGGTGTTTATCGGTTTGTCTGCCATACCAGGTTGACGCGATGACGCGTTGCCAGACGGTCTTGGGATTGTTGAGGACCGCCTTGAGCTTGGGCAAGGGCATGCCTTTTTGTGCGGGCCGCCCGAGCGTATGTTCGTGTCGCGGATCTGGCGGGGTGAACAGACTGGCGTCGAGACGCAGGCGTGTGATGAGGGTGGCTCTGCCTGGTAGCGCTGCAGCCAATGTGTGGACAGCAAAACTGCTGTCGCCAACAAAGATGAGATCGCGTCCAGGCAGCCAGCGGCAAAGCTGCATCACGCCCTGTCTTGCCCAATCCGTCAGCAGTTTGTGCCTTCGTCCCCTCTTTTTGTCGTAGCGCTCTGAGGGGCATAAAAGCGTTAAGACTGGTAGGGCCTTGATGCATTTGGCCCATGGGACCGGGGCAAGAACCATGAAGCTCAACCAGCGCAAGCCGCTGGCTTTGACGAAGTGACCGTGACTGGAGCGCACTGGATCGCGATAAATGCCACGCGCGGCAATCTTTGGTCCCCATCGGCGTTCGATGGTGTCATCCATACCGATCACAATGGGACCATCGGGTACGAGGCTGGCGACAACGACCGATAACAGCCGCGAAGCCAACGTACGCGGGTTCCAACGCGCGCGATTGAGGAGCTGATGGTAGAGGGAAAAATTGCCAGCCTCGGCGCGGCCGGTGATCCGCAAACAGGACGTCACTGTTCGTTTGCCTGGAGACAGGATCGCACCCATCACCAGGACCAGGAGATGCTCCCAGCTGGGTGCCGTGAACCAGGGACGAAACGACGACAGCCACTGGCGAAGGATTTGCGGAACAGGATCACCCGACCCGACGCAGTTCTCATTATGATCGGTCATCCACCGGTTCGAATCCGGTCACGCGAAACAGGCAAGTCAGAGAGACTGCGGCGAATTGATTCACCCCGCTCAAATTGCCTCAAAATGAGAGTGCCGCGCGCGCCACGCTGCCAGTACGCGGAAGATCAGCGCCGCCGCTACAAACCCGAAACTCCAAAGAGATTTTGTACAAAGTCAAGCTTAGACTTTGGCGAACTCGCTACAATAAACTGCCGTAGTGACCATCATCACCCAGCGAGACTGAGTGTCTCGAAGTGAAATGGGCCGCGTACCCCGGCGGAAAAACGCTCGGCGGCGTTCAGAGCCATCTCTAACCTTTCGCGAGGCGGTGAGCTTGATGATGCATAGAGCGCGCCCAGTGCTATTTGCTGACCACATCCACAGGCGTCAAAGCCATCGACCGGCTCAACAACCTGGTAATCATCGTCAATTCTGAAAAGCCTTCCGGCATAGCCGACGAGGAAGGTGCCGCCGCGCTCGACTTCGTCCTGCCGCCGTGCGTAGCCGCCATCTTTCAGGCACTGGCGAAGCGCGTCGACGAAATCCGTCACCATGAAGGCATAGACATCCGTTTCAGGATCTCTTTTGGGCGGCTTGAGCGAATGTGCCAATAGCTGGCCCATTCTGAACGAAGAGGTAAACCCGAAGAGAAAGTCCTAGTTGCGGAAAACTTTGCGATCGGCTCGGAGGGTAAGCGAATAGCCGGCCACACCAGCGCTATCGCCGCCGATGTGAACAGATCCGTCGCTGATCAAACCGACAATGCATGTCATCCGCCGTCGCTCCTCCTGTGGGCTGATTAGTAGAACCCAATGTCGCCACTGGCTGCCGACCATGCTTTGTCGACTTTGCTGCCCCAAGCTCTGCAAGCAAACAGCTTGCCAAACAGCGCCTCGGCCACTGTCAACCGTGTGTCAGCTTCCCGACGGTATTGCCGCTTTCTGGCCGATTGGCGCGATTACCGGGTCTGTGATGAACCGGCACGCGCTCGCCTGAAACTTCAATAAATCTTCGCGATGTTTTTGCTTCGGGGGACGATGTCGGATTTGTTCCGTCCGCGACACCGACGTGTTCGCCAACTGACGCATCCATGCTTGAACCGTTGGGATAGCGGTCATTTCACGCTCTTTGCGCAGCTGGCACGGCTTTTGAAGTTCCTTTGCCAGGAGGTGATAGAAACGATGACCTGTGACGAGATCGATCCGATGAAAGGAGGAGAAAGGCATCATGCCAAGTCTGGCGCAGATCCGCATTAAGTCCAAAAGGACCGTTACCTGCCTGGCATCGGAACGCTCGATTGCTGGAGTGGCGGCGTTCTCATAATTACTCGGCTCGACCAATAGTCGCCAATGAACCCCGCTGGTTTCAATGAACATGTGCTTACCCGACTTTCGCATTCGTCGGATTAGAGTCGCGCAGGTGCGGCGGTGAAACAGCCGTTCTGGCGCCAAATTGAGGACCGCCTTTTCTTTGCCGCGCCAGCTACGATTTTTCCTGCGGAGGTGAGTGGAGCCCTAGTTCTGTGCGAGCTTTCCGCGAGCCTAGACCGAACCGTCTGACGATTGCTCCGTTTGCGGAGATCATCGCCCAGCGGCCACGGGAGCAGTAACGATTTCTGGCAGGGCTAAATCCATTTGGTCGGCTAAAACAGCCACGTGTTTCTCACCTTCGGAGGCTCGGCAACACAAAACCAGGCAAGGACAATACCATCCGTTCTCGGGACAGATCGTACGGCCATCGTGTCCGCCATCACAGACTTACCTCCCCGCACAACGGAGTTCTTCCCGATTAGGAGTTTTTCGCACATGAGTGTTATCGATGCTCGGCCGACACTGAATGCCCCCGATGACGACCCTTATCTCTGGCTCGAAGACATCGATGGCGAGAAAGCTTTGATTTGGGTCACTGAGCAATCGGCGCGAACGCTTTCGCGTTTTGGCGGGCCGCCGTTCGAAGGAGACCGCGACACGCTCGCGGGCATTTTCGACTGCCCTGACAAGATTGCGGGGATCACGCGCCGGGACCGATACCTTTATAATTTCTGGCGCGATGCCGAAAACCCGAGAGGCGTGTGGCGCAGAACAACACTCGCCGCCTACATGGCGGCGGAGCCGGAGTGGGAGATCGTTCTCGACGTGGATGCCCTTGCCAAGGCCGAGGGAAAGGACTGGATATGGGACAGTGCCTCGATCGAACCGGGCAGATGCGAAAGCGCCGTCCTTCACCTGTCGCTGGGTGGCAGCGATGCGGTCGTGCATCGCGAGTACGATCTAACCACGCGAAGCCTCGTTACCGACGGCTTCAATCTCCCGGAGGCCAAAGGCAATGTTGCCTGGCTCGATTACGACACTCTTTTGCTTTCCATCGCTCTCGGCGATGGCATGGCGACGCGCTCCGGCTATGCGCGCACAGTGCGGTTATGGACGCGTGACTCCGATCCGCTCGCCGCACCGGTTATCTTCGAGGCGGGTCCCGATTCCATCCTCGTGTTCGGCTTTCTGGATCGTACCGCCGCAAGCGAACGCGTTTGGTTCATCGAGCGGGGCTTTTTCAGTACGGTCGGCTGGATCGGCGACAGGAGCGGTCCGAAGACCAAGATCGATCTTCCTCGAGATGCTAGCTGGAACGTCTTCGGTGATTGGCTGGCTGTGAAGTTGCGTAACGCATGGACGGTCGGAGGAACGACCCATTCAGCTGACGCACTGATCGGCATCTCCCTGTCCTCGTTCATCGCCGGCGCGCGTAACTTTGCTACGCTGTTTGAACCGGACGAAAGGTGCGCCCTGCAGTCCTTCTTCTGGAACGATGGAAAGCTCGTGGTATCCCTCCTCGACAATCTCGTTCCTCGCTTCGATATGTTCACGCCTGGACGACAGGATTGGACGCACCGAACGTTGGACACCATGCCCGCTGCGACGACTGTTCGAGCCTGGCCCTTAGATGCGGAAGTTCACGAGAGCAATGGGGAAGTCCTCGTCTCGGCTGAAGATCCAGTGACGCCGCCGCAGCTTCTCTTGTTCAATCTTAACGGGGCGCCGCGGCTCGGCGCCCCCGTCGTCCTGAAACGCGATCCAGACAAATTCGATGCATCAGGATTGCTGGTCACGCGTCACGAGGCGGGTTCGACGGATGGTGAAATAATCCCCTATACACAGGTCGGGCCGGAAAACGGAAACGGAAATGCGCCGGTCCACCTCACCGCCTGTGGCGACTACGGCAAATCGGTTCTGCCCCATTACAACTCCGCGATAGGCAAGCTGTGGCTCGAACCCGGCGGCACGAGCGTGGTGGCCAACATCCGCGGCGGCAGCGAGTTCGGTACGCGCTGGCGCGAGGCTGGAAAAAGGGCGAAAAGGCGTCTTGCCCATGACGATTTCGCCACCGTGGCCGCCGACCTGGTGCGCCGGGGTGTCACGCGTCCCGGACGGATCGCTGCCGAGGGCGGTTCAAATGGCGGTCTCCTGATCGCCAACATGCTAACTCGATATCCGGAGCGTTTCGGCGCACTCTTTTGCACAGTACCCGTTCTCGATCTGCGTCGTTACACCAAGCTCCTCGCGGGCGCGAGCCGGATTGACGAAAAGGGTGATCCCGACAAGCCGGAGGATTGGGCCTTTCTCAGTCAAATGTCTGCCTATCACACGGCCGAAGCCGGGCAATTCTACCCGCCCATCCTGCTCGCGACCCGAAGAGGGGACGACCGCGTCCATCCGGGGCACGCACGTAAGATGGCTGCAAAGCTGCAGGCACTCGGCTGCCCCGCTTACTTCTACGAAGCTGAGGTCGGTGGTCATGGTGCCGGCGCGGACGATCGCGAGCAGGCGGCGTTCCTAGCCCTAGGTTACGGTTTCCTTCGCGATGCGATCGGCTTTTCGGAACGTCTGTGACTGGTTGAGGAAAGCAGCAGATCGACTTGAAGCGGCGAGGCACTCCCTCCATCATAAACGGTATCATCGACCCTTAGGTCGCCGCGCGGCAACTGCATGGCAGAAGAGGGCCTGCCAGGAAGGCAGTCGGAGTGCATTCCAACAGGCGAAAGCGGCCTGTCAGAACTTGGATCCGCGCCGGAACGGTTGCTCGTCTAGCGAAGAACCGGCTCTCCATGGAAACGGCGTTTTGATGGTTTTGAGACGCCAAAACCGACCTCCATCATCAGTCGCGGCCTCTGCTTTGCCAAGGTACCCATATGAAAGCCGAAAGGATCCTCGACGAAACCTGAACCCGCTTTGCCGGTCAAAGTGATGGCATTTTCTGCGCCATAGAAATCAAGCACCTCGTGCGCCGGATGGCCAACGAGCAGAGTCAATTGATGCCTCAAGCGCCGACGGTTGTGGCTGCCGCGCACGTAGACATGCGGACCGGAATTGCCATCGACGTCGGAGAGGTAAAAGAAAAACTTCAGCATCCGCCAATCATCAAGATCGAAGTGAAACTTGAAGGAAGCGCGGCTCAGATCCGCATCCGAAGCGTTTTTCGTCGGAAAGCTCCACCACGTCCGCGTGGTGATCAATCTCGCGTTGCCGCCGAGATAATGCCTTGCCACGTCGAGAAGCAGCGGATCTTGCTGAACGGCAACGACGGCATCACATCGTAACGCCCGTTCGTAATGGTGGCCACTTAGTATCGTCCTGCCAAACCACCCCTCGGCTTCGACATGGTCGCTGGCCAAGAAGTCGAACCTTCGGTCGAAATTGCCGAAGCAAGGCGTCTCATGTCCAAAACGGGCAATTTCCTCGCAGATTGCGGTGGGAAGCGTCAAGCCGGCAAAAAGGCCCGTACTTCTCAATTCGGCTGCGATCGTCTCTGCCTTGAGGTCACCAAACATCGAGGGCTTGCGACTTTCCTGCCGCGGCGCTTGTCTTGCGGTCAGCCAATGTGCCTTGCGGAACGGCATCGTGCGTGCCAGCAGGAACATTGGTAGCCAAGCCGGGTTCTCCCGCATATCAGTGAGATAGGTTGGAATTCGAGACACCATCCGACGAAATACCCCGCCGTTGCGCGCGATCTGTTCGAGGTCCTTCGGGTTGGAGTTTGCGGAGCTGAGCATTCGATCGCCTTTCATGGATGATGGAAGTTCCTCCTGCGGGCAAGAACCTGCACTCGATACGGATAGTCTCGACAAAACGTGTTCCTGTTGATGCTATGAAATCCAGTAACGGATCAACGGAATGTGCAAAGGCGGTGTGCTGTCGCACGCGCCTTTGCTGGCCTTGTCCAGGGGAGGATTCGTTCAAGGGAATGTGTTCGTTGCTCCTCTTATTGAAACCAGATTTGACATTAGGCGCAGTCGGACCTAGCCCAATGAGCGGAAATCGGGAGCACCGGCTTTGATTGCATGACTGAACATCAATTTCCCTAAAGTTTGTTTTCGAACGATCAATGTGGAGGCATAGGAACCGATTCTTGACTTCGTTTGCAAATTTATTGTTTAGATAACGCTTATTTACGATATGGATAAATCAAGACACAGCTCCGCAGTTTCAGGGACTGAGACCCGTTCATGATGCCGATCTACACCGGCATTTCCGTACGGCAGTTTCCTGTTGAAGACTCCCCACCGGATGTCAGATCGCCAAGGCGTTAAGGAATGGGGATGAGCGGATATTAAACGCGCTGATAGCCGATCTCCTTCGCGTGGATCCCGTACGGCGGCGTGTTCGGCAACGGCGGGTGCTTGCCACGTTCGCTCTGATATTCGAACCAAGCGATTGCTCTTGCCGCGATGACGTGAGTGGAGGCCTTTATGCCGAGCTCCTGGGTCGGCCCGAAATTTTGTCCGATACCATGCAACGATGCGTGGAAGGTTCCACGTCTTGTCGTCTCACGACCGCCCCCAAAGGGGTTGCCCGGTTAAGAGAGTTGCCAAGACGCGCAACGAGAGTAAACCCCAAACATCCCCAAGGCCGATTTATGCGACCGTTCGGGCGAGCCAATGCAACTGTGCACTCGATTTACTTGATTTCGGTCAACTTATATTCTTTCAATAGGCACGATGATCGATGGCGTGTATGGCACACCTCCACGCCGTGGATGAAGGAAAACATGCGCTTTAAAGGTCTTGATCTAAATCTCCTTGTCGTGCTCGACGCCCTCATGACCGAGCGCAACCTCACAGCAGCGGCACGAAGCATCAATCTGAGCCAGCCCGCGATGAGCGCGGCCGTCGCGCGGCTGCGAAGCTATTTCCGCGACGATCTCTTTACGATGGTTGGCCGTGAACTTGTCCCAACGCCACGTGCCGAAAGGCTCGCCGTGGCCGTCCGAGAGGCTTTGCTGTATATCCAGCTCTCCGTTATTGCCTGGGAACCGTTCGATCCGGCTCATTCGGATCGCTGCTTCAAGATCATCCTATCCGACTACGTGACACTCGTGTTTCTTGAAAAGGTCGTCGAGCGTATGGCGCAGGAAGCTCCTGCCATCAGCTTCGAGTTTCTACCTGTTTCAGACGACTTCGATGAGCTCCTCCAGCGCGGCGACGTCGACTTCCTCATTATGCCGAAAGTGTTCATGTCGAAGCATCCTCATGCTGCACTGTTCGACGATATATTCGTGTGCGTAGGGTGTAGTACGAACAAGCAGCTATCAGAGCCGTTCACGTTCGAGCAATACATGTCGATGGGCCATGTTGCGGTCAGATTTGGAAGTGGCCTTAGGCCTGCCATTGACGAATGGTATTTGCGCGAGCGGGGTTTCAAGCGACGTATCGAGGTCGTGGTGCAATCCTTTAGCATGATACCGCCCATGCTAGCAGGTACCGACCGTATAGGGACAATGCCTTTGCGGCTGGCGCAGCACTGTGCGAAAACGACGCCCCTGCGCATCATGGAGCTTCCGCTTCCGATCGCCACATTGACCGAGGCCGTCCAATGGCCCGCGCTCCACAATAGCGATGCGGCAAGCCTTTGGATGCGGGAGACATTAATTCGGGAGGCTGCCCGGATGGTTTCGCCGCCGGCTGCGGAACGTCAAGATGCTCCGACAATGAAGCCCACTCGTCCGAAAGTTTACGCCGGATAAACGGCCGGCTCGCTTGATGCGGCTGCGATGCATTCAAACTTTTCAAGCCATTGGGCATGCGAGCTTGTCCGCGACCGGCCGCCAGGAATATTGCGCAGCTTACCTGGATCCCTGCGCTTACCGCTGATTCCAAACGCATAAATTGCCAAGGCTGTCCTATCCGTTTCGTGTGGGTCGCGCCGCATGGATATGCCGCTTTCGATCCTGGGGCATGATGCGGCCGAACAAGCAGTTGGGGTCTCAACTGGTTTGGCATTGTTTTGAGGCAAACCCGGGTGCTTCGCCAGTGGCACGATTTGATGTGGGATTGTCTCCAATTTTAAAAATTCTTTGGTCCCGCTGTGGTCTTGGCCAACCTGCGGCACCCTCCGATCGCCAGGCTTTATCAGTTTACTGCGACACATTGCGTCCGATTTGTCGGGCCCGCGACAAAGGCTTGTCCAGTTGGAGCGCATGTCTGGCGCAGCTAAATAGCTGAAAAACAATCAAGAGAGTTTCCCTTCAAGTCGACTGCCAACTTGGCACGCGTTTTGAAACGCTTCTCGGCGGGCGGCGCGAGCTGCCGACCGTACTCCGCGACGGATGGAACGAAAGAAGGAAGGCAACATGTCAGATTTGCGTCAAATCGCATTCTACGGCAAAGGGGGCATCGGCAAGTCCACCACCTCACAAAATACGCTCGCAGCCCTTGTCGATCTCGGGCAGAAGATCCTGATCGTCGGCTGCGATCCCAAAGCCGACTCCACCCGCCTGATCTTGAACTCGAAGGCGCAGGACACCGTGCTGCATCTAGCGGCACAGGAAGGTTCGGTGGAAGACCTCGAACTCGAGGACGTGCTCAAAATCGGCTATAAGGGCATCAAGTGCGTAGAGTCCGGGGGCCCGGAGCCGGGTGTTGGTTGCGCCGGCCGCGGCGTCATCACCTCCATCAACTTCCTTGAGGAAAACGGCGCCTACGACAATGTCGACTATGTCTCCTATGACGTGCTCGGCGACGTCGTGTGCGGCGGCTTCGCAATGCCGATCCGCGAGAACAAGGCCCAGGAAATCTACATCGTCATGTCCGGCGAGATGATGGCGCTTTACGCGGCAAACAACATCGCCAAGGGCATCCTGAAATATGCCCATGCAGGCGGCGTGAGGCTCGGGGGTCTGATCTGCAACGAGCGCCAGACGGACCGCGAGATCGACCTCGCCGAGGCCCTGGCCTCCAGGCTCAATTCCAAGCTCATCCATTTCGTGCCGCGCGACAACATCGTCCAGCACGCCGAGCTCAGGAAGATGACGGTCATCCAGTATGCGCCGGATTCCAAACAGGCCGGAGAATATCGCACCCTGGCTGAGAAAATTCATGCCAATTCGGGTCAAGGGACCGTCCCGACCCCGATCACCATGGAAGAGCTCGAGGACATGCTGCTCGACTTCGGCATCATGAAGACCGACGAGCAGATGCTTGCGGAACTTCAGGCCAAGGAATCGAAGGTGGCGGCCGCCCAATAACCGCCGCTTTCGACGGACGCGCCGGCCCTTGACCCGGCGCGTCCTTCCCGAGAACGCGCCTCAGCGCGAGGCGACATCCGAACCTTAAAAGAGGGCAGGCCCTATGAGCCTCGACTACGAGAAAAACGGCGCTTTGCATGAAAAGCTTATAGCGGACGTGCTGTCGCAATATCCGGACAAGGCGGCGAAGCGCCGCAACAAGCACCTCGGCGTTGCAACGGGCAAAGACGCGACCGACAAGGAGGACGACGTTCTTTCCGAATGCAGCGTCAAATCGAATATCAAATCCATTCCGGGCGTTATGACCATCCGCGGCTGCGCCTATGCCGGTTCCAAAGGTGTCGTGTGGGGGCCGATCAAGGATATGGTCCACATCTCCCATGGACCGGTTGGTTGCGGCCAATATTCCTGGTCGCAGCGTCGCAATTATTATGTCGGCACGACAGGGATCGACACCTTCGTGACGATGCAGTTCACCTCCGACTTCCAGGAAAGAGACATCGTTTTCGGCGGCGACAAGAGGTTGGACAAGATCATCGATGAGATCGAGGAATTATTCCCGCTGAACAAAGGCGTCAGCATCCAATCGGAATGCCCGATCGGTCTGATTGGCGATGACATCGAGGCTGTGTCGCGCAAGAAGGCGAAGGAACACGACAAGACGATCGTGCCGGTGCGCTGCGAGGGCTTCCGCGGCGTATCGCAATCACTTGGCCACCATATCGCCAACGATTCCATCCGTGACTGGGTTTTCGAGAAAACGGATGTCGAGTTCGAGGCGAGTCCTTACGACATCAACGTCGTCGGCGATTACAATATCGGCGGCGATGCGTGGGCCACGCGCATCCTCCTGGAGGAGATGGGGTTGCGCGTGGTCGGCAACTGGTCTGGAGACGCCACGCTTGCCGAAGTGGAGCGGGCGCCGAAGGCCAAGCTCAACCTCATCCACTGTTACCGGTCGATGAACTACATCTGTCGGCACATGGAGGAAAAGTACGGCATTCCATGGATGGAATACAATTTCTTTGGTCCGTCGCAGATCGAAGCCTCTTTGCGCAAGCTTGCCAAGCATTTCGGGCCGGAAATTGAGGAAAAGACCGAGAAAGTCATTGCCAAGTACCGGCCTTTGGTCGACGCCATCATCGCCAAATACCGACCACGCCTCCAAAGCAAGACCGTGATGCTCTACGTCGGCGGTTTGCGCCCTCGTCACGTGGTCACGGCCTACGAGGATCTCGGCATGGAGATCGTTGGCACCGGCTACGAGTTCGCCCACAACGACGACTATCAGCGCACCGGCCATTACGTGAAAAAAGGCACGCTCATCTACGACGACGCGACCGGTTATGAACTGGAAAAATTCATCGAGGGGATCCGCCCCGATCTCGTAGGCTCCGGTATCAAGGAAAAGTACCCGGTGCAGAAGATGGGCATTCCATTCCGCCAGATGCATTCGTGGGACTACTCCGGCCCGTATCATGGCTACGACGGCTTTGCCATCTTTGCCAAAGACATGGACCTCGCCATCAACAATCCAGTCTGGGATCTTTACGACGCCCCCTGGAAGAGAAAGGTCGCGCCGGCTGAGGCGGTTGCGGCCGAATGAGGGCCTGGCCTGTCTTGGAGCAGGGGCAGGCTAGGCTCTCGCCGCGGATTTGATCCTGACACCTCGAACATCTCGACGTCCTTTGCCGCCATTGGTGCGGCACGATGAAACGAAAGGCGATTACCATGCCGCAGTCGGCGGAAAAAATTCTCGACCACGCGCCTCTGTTCCGCGAGCCGGAATACAGGCGAATGCTTGCCGAAAAGAAGCTGAATTTCGAATGTCCGCACCCGGACCAGGTCGTTGCCGATCAAAGCGAGTTCACCAAGACCTGGGAGTACAGGGAGAAAAATCTTGCCCGCGAAGCCCTCGTAATAAATCCCGCCAAAGCCTGCCAGCCGCTCGGGGCCGTCTTTGCGGCTGCGGGCTTCGAGCGGACCATGTCCTTCGTCCACGGCAGCCAGGGCTGCGTTGCCTATTACCGGTCGCACCTTTCGCGACACTTCAAGGAGCCTTCGTCGGCGGTTTCGTCCTCGATGACTGAGGACGCGGCGGTATTTGGCGGACTGAAGAACATGGTCGACGGGCTCGCCAACACCTATGCGCTCTACGACCCGTCGATGATTGCCGTCTCGACCACCTGCATGGCGGAGGTTATCGGCGACGATTTGCACGGCTTTATCGAAAACGCCAAGAGCGAAGGCTCGGTCCCCTTAGACTTCGATGTTCCTTTCGCCCACACGCCCGCCTTCGTCGGCAGCCATGTCGATGGCTATGACGGCATGGTCAAGGGCATCCTGGAGCACTTCTGGAAGGGCAGGGAGCGCAAGGAACCGAACGGCACCATCAACATCATACCCGGGTTCGACGGCTTCTGCGTCGGCAACAACCGCGAGCTCAAGCGCCTGCTGAACCTCATGGGCGTATCGTATACCCTCATCCAGGACGCATCCGACCAGTTCGATACTCCCTCGGATGGCATGTATCGCATGTATGATGGCGGCACGACGATCGGAGACGTCAAGGAAGCTCTTGGCGCCGAAGCGACACTATCGCTGCAGCACTACAACACCCGCAAGACGCTGGAATATTGCAAGGAGTTCGGACAGCCGACGGCTTCCTTCCATTATCCCCTTGGCGTTAAAGCAACCGACGAATTGCTGGTGAAAATCTCGGAGATTTCCGGCAAGGAAATCCCTTCCGCGATCGGACTGGAGCGTGGGCGCCTCGTCGACGCCATGGCGGACAGCCAAGCCTGGCTGCACGGAAAGAAATACGCGATCTACGGCGATCCAGATTTTGTCTATGCGGTGGCCCGGTTCGTGATGGAAACCGGCGGCGAGCCCACACATTGCCTCGCGACCAACGGCACATCTGCGTGGGAAAGCGAAATGAAGGCATTGCTTGCATCCTCGCCGTTCGGAAAGGATGCCAAGGTCTGGGCGGGCAAGGACCTCTGGGCACTGCGATCACTGCTTTTCACCGAACCGGTGGACCTGTTGATCGGCAATTCCTATGGCAAATATCTGGAGCGCGACACCGGCACGCCGCTGATCCGGCTGACGTTTCCGATTTTCGACCGGCACCATCATCATCGCTTCCCGCTGATGGGCTACCAAGGCGGGCTGCGTGTCTTAACGACAATCCTCGACACGATATTCGACAAACTCGACCGCGAGACGAGCCAAACAGGTGTCACGGACTATTCCTATGACCTCACACGCTAACGGCAAACGCTCGGCTCCGCCGCCGAGTGTCTTGCAATCGACATCTAAGGCCGGCGCAAGCCGGTCGCTCGATGCCAGGATCCAGGACGTCTTCGAGGAACCCGCTTGCGAGATGAACCGCGGCAAAGATGCCAATGTCCGCAAGAAGGGTTGTTCCAAGCCGCTCACCCCCGGGGCGGCAGCCGGTGGCTGCGCGTTCGACGGCGCAAAGATCGTGCTGCAGCCGATCACCGACGTCGCGCATCTGATCCATGCTCCGCTCGCCTGCGAAGGCAATTCCTGGGATAACCGTGGTACGGCTTCGTCCGGCCCGATGCTCTGGCGCACGAGCTTCACCACCGATCTTACCGAACTCGACGTGGTGATGGGCCACGCCGAGCGGAAGCTTTTCAAAGCGATCCGCGAGATCAAGGAAACCTACGCGCCACCGGCGATCTTCGTCTATTCGACATGCGTTACGGCGCTAATCGGCGACGACATCGAAGCGGTCTGTAAGCGCGCTGCGGAAAAATTCGGCTTGCCGGTGGTGCCGATCAATGCGCCCGGCTTTTCCGGCTCCAAGAATCTTGGAAACAAGCTCGCCGGCGAGGCGCTGCTCGATCATGTCATCGGCACGGTGGAGCCCGATGATGCCGGCCCCTACGACATCAATATCCTCGGCGAATTCAATCTTTCCGGCGAGTTCTGGCTGGTAAAGCCGCTTCTTGATCGGCTTGGCATTCGCGTGCGCGCCTGCATCCCCGGTGACGCGCGTTATCGTGACATTGCCTCAGCGCATCGTGCCCGGGCAGCGATGATGGTGTGCTCGACCGCACTCATAAATCTTGCCCGCAAAATGGAGGAACTCTGGGACATTCCGTTCTTCGAAGGGTCCTTCTACGGCATTACCGACACGTCGCAATCGCTGCGGCAGATCGCTGAGCTGCTCGTCAGGAAGGGCGCCGATCCGGAGATTCTTGAGCGCACCGAGGCGCTGATCGCAGAGCAGGAGGCGATCGCCTGGAAAAAGCTCGCGGCATACCGGTCGCGGCTTCAAGGCAAGCGTGTGCTGCTTAATACCGGCGGTGTGAAGGCCTGGTCGATTGCCCACGCGCTGATGGAGATCGGCGTCGAAATCGTGGGCACCTCGACCAAGAAATCGACGGCCGAAGACAAGGAGCGCATCAAGGAAATTCTGAAGGAGGATCACCGCATGTTCGAGTCGATGGGATCGCGGGAGATGTACGACATTCTCGCAGAACACAAAGCCGACATCATGCTGTCTGGTGGGCGTACGCAATATGTCGCGCTGAAGGCAAAAACGCCCTGGCTTGATATCAACCAGGAGCGCCATCATCCCTATGCCGGCTATGAGGGCATGGTGGAGCTCGTTCGCCAGATCGATCTTGCTATCCACAACCCGATCTGGAGCGAGGTGCGGGAGCCGGCACCATGGGACGCCCAGCCCGCAATGAAGGAAGAACTGCAAAGCACGCAAAGCGAGAGCGAGACGTTCCCCGCCTCACAGATCTCGTCGGCGCCTCCGCCGGCGGCTTCCGCGGGTGGTGAGGAAAGCTGATGGCCTGCATTCTCCCGCAGACCAAGTCGGCGGCGGTCAATCCGCTGAAATCGTCGCAGCCCCTCGGTGCCGCTCTAGCCTATCTTGGCGTCGATGGTGCGATACCGCTGTTCCACGGCAGCCAAGGCTGCACCAGCTTCGCGCTGGTGCTCTTCGTGCGCCATTTCAAGGAAGCCATCCCCCTGCAGACAACGGCGATGGACGCAGTGGCGACGATCCTCGGCGGCGCCGGCAATTTGGAAGAGGCGCTCCTCAATATCAAAACACGCGCTAAACCGAAGCTGATCGGGATCTGCACGACGGCGCTGGTGGAAACCCGCGGCGAGAATTTCGAGGGCGATCTTGTCAATATCAAGCTGGAGCGTGCCGAAGAGCTAGCAGGTACCGAGGTCGTGCTAGCGAGCACACCCGATTTCGACGGTGCGATCGAGGAGGGTTGGGCAAAGGCAGTCACCTCCATGATCGAAGGCATTACGACCCCAGGCGGCCGGCCCCGCGATCTGAAGAAGATTGCGATCCTCCCCGGTTGGCACCTGACGGTCGCCGATATTGAGCTTCTGCGCGAAACGGTCGAAAGCTTTGGTCTGAAGCCGGTGATCCTGCCGGACGTCTCGGGCTCGCTCGACGGCACGGTTCCTGACGACCGTTGGGTGCCGACTACCTATGGCGGCACGAAGGTCGAGGAAATCCGCGAACTCGGCACCTGCTTCCAGGCGGTTGCGATTGGCGAGCATATGCGCACGGCCGCCGCGGCCCTGCAGGCGAAGACCGGCGTGCCTTACGTCCTCTTCGAGCAGCTTGTCGGGTTAAAGGCAATCGACCGTTTCATGACGATGCTGGCCATGATCGCCGGCAATCCGGTGCCGCCCGCTGTGCGGCGGCGCCGCGCACAATTGCAGGACGCACTCCTCGACGGCCATTTTTATTTCGGCGGCAAACGTATCGCGATTGCCGCAGAGCCAGATCATCTTTTTCAACTTGCAACGTTCTTCAAGGGTATGGGCGCTGAAATAGTCGCCGCCGTTTCGACCACCGGCACAAGCTGCATTCTGCAGAAGGTGCCGGCCGACGCTGTGCAGGTCGGCGACCTTTCTGATCTCGAAACCATGGCGCGCCACGCTGGCGGTGATTTGATCGTGACCCATTCCCACGGCCGCCAGGCCGCCGAGCGGCTTGGCGTCCCGCTGATGAGGGTCGGCTTTCCGATCTTTGATCGGCTCGGCAGCCAGCATAAGAAAACCATTCTCTATGAGGGCGCGCGCAACTTCCTGTTCGAGGCCGCCAACATTTTTCAGTCGAACTGCCGCCGGCCGAGCCCCGAAGCGCTCAATCCCTTGCAAGACATGGAGGCAAAAAATGACGGCCGTCAGACGTCTTTCACTCGTCACTGAGGAGGGGCCAGCCCCTGCGCCAGAGTGCCCGAAGGGAGTTCTGCGCGTTGCCATCGCGACACAGGACCTGAAGAGGCTGAACGCACATTTCGGGTCTGCCAAGCTTTTTGCAGTCTATGACGTCACCCCAACCGGTTGGGAGATCGTCGAAGCCGTCGATTTTGGTGAAGCAACTGACGAAAGCGGCAAGCACACGAACGACGGCGGCACCGATCGCATCGCGATGAGGGTCGAGGCGTTGAAGGGATGTCATCTGCTGTTCTGCCTGGCGATCGGCGGGCCCTCCGCCGCGAAGGTCGTCTCGGCAAAAATCCATCCGATCAAGGTGCCGGAGCCATCGTCCATCGAAGAGGTACTGATGCGCACCCAGACCATGCTGAAAACTGCCCCGCCGCCATGGCTGCGCAAGGTGCTTGCAGACGCCGGCATGGGTCTCGCCAAGCCGTTCTTCGACGACGAAGATTAAAGGAGGTCGGCGATGACTTCGCCCAGCAACCTTGCGAACACACTCGCAGATGATGATCGCGACGCAATGGCAACCCCGTTCATGAAGCGCCTGGTTCGCTTGGTCAGGGCGCAGGATACTCATGGGTCGTGGGACGGAAAATCGGACACTGACCTGCTTGCCGATTTCATTGTGACGAAGGAGCAGCGCCGGCAAATGCCGATCATCGGCGACCCCGATCCGGACGTGATTTGGAGGCTTCAAATCTTTTACACCTGCGTTGGGCTTGAAATCGAAGGGCACTCAGGCCTCGTCGCCTCCTCGATCGTGACGATGAATCCCGAGGGCTTCGGGCGAGTGGTTCTCACGACAGGGCGTTTGGTCGTTTTGTCGAAGACGCTCAGAGACGTCCATCGGTTCGGCTTTGAGACGCTTCGCAAACTCACCGAGGCCGGCACGAAATTGGTCGATGATGCTGTCATCGCCATAAAAGCCTACCCCGATGTGGCGCGGGCGCCGTGAATTCGGGTTTTTGAGGAAAGAGATAAATGTCAGACATTGTGCAGCAGCTTCAAAAGGTCCGTAAACTGCAGTCACGAGCGACAACCGCGAAAATGGAGTTGCACGATCTTGCCGAGGACCTGCCGGTCAACTGGCCCAAGATCAAGACGATCGCAGCAAAGACGTTCGACGCATTCGCGGAGTTGAATGCGGCAAAGAACGAGCTTGCCGCCTTGGAGGATTCGCGATGACGGGGACCTTCGTTACCCGTGATGGATCCACCTGGTTGCCGGAGTATCTGACCGCTATCGATGGCAAAACTTGCATCGGCTGCGGCCGCTGCTTCAAGGTCTGCTCGCGCGATGTCATGCACCTTTACGGCGCAAGTGAAGCGGGTGAAATCCTCGGCATCTGCGATGACGAAGACGACGACTTCGATGGCGAACTCAATCGTATGATCATGGTCGTGGACGAAGCAGGGCGATGTATCGGCTGCGGCGCCTGCGCCCGCGTCTGCCCGAAGAACTGTCAGATTCATATACCGGCTGACAAGCTCGCTTCATGTGCTGGCGTATAAACGCGGGAGAACGACTGTGCCTTTTGCAATTTTCTGTCGCCTCCTGCAACCAGTCATGTGCTTCAGCCTTCTAGGCGCTTACTTCGTTTCACATTCAATCCGCAGAGCAATGGTCACGACGGTGGATATTTGGCTCCTTCTTCAGGTGGCCTATTTCGCAAGCGTGCTTTTTTTGATCTGGCGCGCCAGTTGCGCTTTAAAGAGGAGCCAGCGGGTCTTGCGTTTCGATGATCTCGAGGAAATGCGTTACCGGCCAGAGCATTGCGAAAAGAAAGACTGAACTACCCCGTTGTCTTCCAGCTCGGCTCGATGGTGGGTTTGTTGCCCTTGAGGGCCGGGAACAGATCAGTTGCGAGCCTCGGGCTGCCTGGAAGACATTGATCATCGAGCATAACGTTGTTGGAACAACTACACGACGTGTCCGTCGGCAATGGCTTCCACGGTGTAGCAACCTAAGGAGTTTATTGCTGTTCGGTTCCCATTGAAGGGTGCTGTGGCAAACGCAGCGACCGGCCTGTGGGTTGCGCCGCCTCGACGACGAACGAAGGCCGATGAAGCAATGGGATCTAATCAAACGCCGAGGATTGTTGCCGGGCTTGCCCGCCCACGCGTCGTGAACACGTCTATTTCAGGCGCAAATCACTGGAGAGAACATGCTGCAAAACTTCGAACGATATCCCCTTACCTTCGGCCCTACGCCTATCGAAAAGCTTGACCGACTTAGCGAGTATCTAGGGGGCAAGGTGGAGATCTATGCCAAGCGCGAGGACTGCAACTCGGGGCTGGCGTTCGGCGGCAACAAGCTCCGCAAACTCGAGTACATCATCCCGGACGCGATCGCGTCAAATGCCGACACGCTTGTTTCCATTGGTGGCGTGCAGTCCAACCATACACGCATGGTCGCCGCAGTAGCCGCCAAGATCGGCATGAAATGCCTTCTGGTGCAAGAGGATTGGGTACCATATGAGAACGCTGTTTACGATCAGGTTGGGAATATCCTCTTAAGCCGGATCATGGGAGCGGAGGTGCGACTGGTTGATGACGGCTTCAATATCGGCATCCGCAGCAGTTGGGAAAGGGCGCTCGACGACGTCAAGCAAATGGGCGGCAGACCCTACGCGATCCCAGCCGGTGCGTCTGTCCATAAATATGGCGGCTTGGGTTATGTGAGTTTTGCCGAGGAAGTGCGCGCGCAGGAAAAACAGCTTGGTTTTGCCTTTGACTATATCGTGGTTTGCACTGTGACGGGTTCGACGCAAGCCGGCATGGTCGTTGGTTTCGCCAAGGATGGACGACAGCGCAATGTGATCGGTATCGATGCTTCGGCAACCCCTCTCCAAGCCCAGTCGCAGGTGCTTAACATTGCCCGGCAAACTGCGAAGTTCGTCGAACTCGGAAGAGAAATCGCCAATGATGATGTGGTATTGCTCGCGGACTATGCGCACCCCCGTTATGGCATTCCTTCCGAGGAAACAAACGAGGCCATTCGCCTTTGCGCGCGGCTGGAAGGCATAATCACTGATCCCGTCTACGAGGGGAAATCGATGCAAGGGATGATAGATCTCATCAGCAAGGGCTTCTTTCCGAAAGGATCAAGGCTCCTATTCGCGCATCTCGGCGGCGTGCCGGCAATCAATGCTTACAGCGACACGTTTCGCAACGGCTGATCCAAAGGAAGAGCCTCCATAGATGCCCTGGACTTTGAAGGTTCCACGGATGCGCCAATAAGCAATAGTACTGCGGGCGACGGCCCTTCTTGCCAATCTCAGCAATATGAAGATGGGCTAACATCAGCAACAATGGAATACCGCTGGCAACTAAAAAATCCTCCGCCTGAAAAAGCTGAATATCAAGCGCTGTTGAATTTGACTGATTAAGACGCCGCCAAATTGGCGCCGCTTACACGGCCAGCTTCACGCCGATCCCGCAATTACGAATCCGGTTTTTCGGAAAGCGCGTAGCCGACAGTTCTTACAGTCCGTATCAGATCGCGGTCGCTATCCCTATTTAGTGCCGCGCGCAAGTTGCCGATGTGAACATCGATGGTGCGAGGCCCGATATGAACGGCATGGGGCCAAGCTGCATTCTTTAGTTCATCTCGCGAGTAGGCCCGGTATGGGTTCCTCATAAAGTGCTCCAGCAGGCGGAACTGGGTTGGAGCTACATGAATCGTCCGGCCGTTTCGGCGCACACGATGCGTGGCCACATCCAATTCAATGTCCTGAAAGGCAAGCAGTTCGTGATGCCTGGGAATGGAACTCCGACACGAGCCGTCCAAGATTCTGCCGATGCTCGTCAGCGCTATCTCTCGCGATCGGCTAACATGCTCATTGTCATCGAAAGTGACCGTGTCTCCTTGAGTTACTTCATCAGCAACCGCCGCAATCGCAATGATCGACATTGACCGCGCCCGGCGAGAAAGACGCAGGCGAATACAGAGCGTCTGCTTCTCAACGTCAGGGAAATGCGTCCTAAGAAACACCACATCTGGCGTCGCCTCTTGGAAGTGTTTGGCGAGGACGTTCCCATGGCTGGTATTGAGGTGCTTACATGCGCATTCCAAGAACTGACCAGAGCAATCTTCTGGTGCAGTGATCAGCACCGCCGCTGAGTGGAAATCCCGATTAGTCTCGTTCTCCGCCATCGCGTGCATCCTTCAATGAAAGTTCGACCGACCTTCAAATTCTTTCGCCAACAAAGTTTTGCACTTATCTCCAAAACCCAGTTTGTTGAACTGCGGCTCGCGCCGAAGCTTTCCATTGCGGCACCTCGGCGAATGGGCTTGATCCGGAGGGAGTTCACTCCTCAGTCGGCAATTTTGCGGATAACCATGCACACATCGTGCCAATGAAAAGATCGTTTTGAAACAGTGCCATGCCTCTAATCTAGAGCGCACATGTTGAAACTCGGACTTGGGCGCTTTGCCACTAAAGCAAAGATACTTCAGCGGATCTGTAGCCAGCGCGCCCTTGCATTAACACGCGTTTCGGTTCGTGAAGAAATGTATCTGTCAGCGGCAGAAAGAACACCGCATACTCTTGACGCGGACCATCTGTTCGACCCTCTGATCTTGATGCTTTCGCCGTCGCCGATGGCTGCGAACAGCGTTTGGACATGCGCCTGGAGGAGGCGCTGATCCACCAGCTAGTCAACTATCTGATTAGGGAGTGGACCAAGTACGTTTCGGGGTTAGTCTCAGCTTATGTGCACGATCCGAGGGCACTGCTAATGGAGACATGTGCGATTGTTATCGCAAGCCCCCGACATACTATGTTAACTGGCAAAGAGCGCTTCCCAGCGCGCGCAGTTATGGTCGGCGGCACGTCCGTTCTGCAACATCTATTATCTCAATTGGCACGCGTTGGCGTGCAAAAGACGATTATCCTTGGACTAGGAGGCATGGGCGAGGTCGACCATCGTTTCTGTCACGAGCTGTACGGTATGGAGCTCCGCGTACGCCCACAGCGCACGCCATATCCCGGGCGTCTTATTGATGTGACAGCGGCAGAGGAAGTCGCTGATGTCGATGGAGTAGTTTTGATATTTACCGCGGAAATGGTGATCAATTTAACTGTGCTGGAGCGCTTGGTACGGTCATCATATCGCAACATTGTCGTTGTGAGCCAGTCACTCGGCAAACGATCGCTACGAGTGCTGACGGGCAAAGCGCAACGCCTTACAGCAATTGTACCCGAAGGCTCCGACAGCTATAAAAGTGCGTCTGCAGATTTGAGCCTCGTCGGCATTTATAAATTTGATGCGGCGTTAGTTCGGAGGATTGCGCGGAGGCGGAAACGTCGCTCGCATGACGATCCGGAGTTCTTTGAAGCAGCATTTGGTTTTCACGGTCATCCAATCTATGTCATGTGTGCCGAACCCGGCGAAATACGATGAACAACGACATCCATGCAGCAAGATTTTGAGTGCCGCAACTGAAGAATCTGGCCGCAACCCTGTTCCTTCGGCGCACGCAATCTTTGAGGCCCCAGATGCGTTCCCTGTTGTCAAAATGCAAAGCTTGGTTCCTGACGCCAAATTGCGCGTATGCCAACCAGCGAGTCGCTCTCTTCTTTCTTCGAGCCCTTTCATACATACGTCACGGCGTAAGTGACTCATAAGAGTCGGATTCGAAAAGCGTTCAACGATATCCATACCTTGCTAGCCGTCTGGTGATGAGACGAATGTGGGCGATCATGATCCACGCTTCGGCTGATGCGATGGAGCGTTCGACGTCTTTGGCCAATCTGCGGCATCTGCCAAGCCAGGCGAAGGTCCGTTCGACCACCCATCGACGCGGCAGAACCTCGAAGCCTTTCGCCTTGTCTGAGCGCTTGATGATCTCGATCGTCCAGCGCCCGATCTTTTTCAGTCGCCGCTTCAACTTATCGCCCGCATAGCCACCATCGGCGAAGACATGCAGTAACCATGGCCACCTGTGGCGGATGGATTTCAGGAGATCGGGAGCACCGTCGC
>NZ_AUFB01000051.1 GCF_000426285.1 Rhizobium leucaenae USDA 9039
ACCAACGCCCGCCCGGAACCCCATGATCATAGGGCAGAAAGCGGCGCAGGAAATCCAGATGCTGTTCGCCCCATTCCGAAATCAAATCATAATCTTCACAGTCGCAGATCGTGCCGCAAACCACCAGAAACAGCACTTCCCGCAACCGGTAGGCGACACGCCAGGGATCGCGAACGTCCTCGATCTCACCGAGATGATCGAGCAACAGCTTCAATCGCGACTTCTCAAATCCCTCCAATGCCACAACGTTCATCACCATGCCCTCCGAATCATCGAGGCCATAGGGAATCAGACTTCTGGCAAGCGGGAAATCGCGTTAACCCGAGTTCGGCACCCTGCGTTTGTAGCTCTGACGCTTGCATGCAGCGCCCATGCTCTCTACTTCTCTTCACCTCGGGAGACACGCTATGACACATGATCGTGCATCGCCTTTTGCTGCCACGCCGAAGCCGCCCTATTACATCGTCTCGTTTTCCTCCATCCGCACCGAGGGCGATCAGGGCTATGGGGCCATGGGAGAGAAAATGGAGACGCTGGCGCTCGCTCAAGATGGCTGCTTCGGCCTTGAGAGCGCCAGACGCAGCGACGGCTTCGGCATCACCGTTTCCTTCTGGCGGGACGAAGAAAGCATTCTGGCCTGGAAGAATGTCGTCTCGCATATGGCAGCCCAGAAGCTCGGGCGCGAGCGCTGGTACGAGCAATATCAAGTCCGTGTCGCCCGGGTCGAGCGGGCCTATAGTTTCCATGCGAACGAAGGAGAATCCTTTGCCGAGCACGTCGATTGATCACGCCTTTTCAGCAACAAGCCTGACGTCGGCTGCCAGCGACCCGACTTTTGCGGGTGCACTCTCCTTCATGCGCCGGCGCTTCACCAAGTCGCTGGAAGGCGTCGACGCCGTCGTCTGGGGTATTCCCTTCGATGCAGCGACCTCCAACCGGCCCGGAACGCGCTTCGGGCCGCAGGCGATCCGCCGCGCCTCCGCGATCTTCGACAATGATCCGCAGTACCCTTTCCACCGCGACCTCTTCGCCGAAATGGCCGTCATCGATTATGGCGATTGCCTGCTCGACTACGGCAACCACCAGGAGACGCCGGCAGAGATCGAGCAGCAAGCAAACACGATCCTCGACAGCGGTTCTTTTTTGCTCACGCTCGGCGGCGACCATTTCGTCACCTGGCCATTGCTGAAGGCGCACGCGGCCAAGCATGGCCCCTTGGCCCTGGTGCAATTCGACGCGCATCAGGACACTTGGTTCGACGACGGCAAGCGCATCGACCATGGCTCCTTCGTCGCACGCGCCGCCCGCGACGGCCTGATCGATGTCAACCGCTCCATCCAGATCGGCATCCGCACGCATGCGCCGGGGGATTATGGCATTCGGCTTCTCTACGGCCATGAAGTCGAGGGCATGAGCGCGGCCGACATTGCGTCGACGATTATCTCCCATACCAAAGGCGCGCCCGCCTACCTGACCTTCGATATCGACTGCCTCGACCCGGCCTATGCGCCCGGCACCGGAACGCCGGTAGCCGGCGGCCCCTCAAGCGCAAAAATCCTGTCGGTGCTGCAGCGACTCAACCAACTCGATATAAGGGGCGCCGATGTCGTCGAAGTTTCCCCGGCCTATGACCATGCCGACATTACCGCCATTGCGGGCGCGACGGTGGCAATGTATATGCTCGGTCTCCACTCCGAAAGGCGTGCGGCAGGTCGCTAGGGCATGATCCCGAAAAGTATCAAGCGGTTTTCGGACGAGATCATACCCACTCGAAAACCGCTGTTATCATTTTGAATCAACTCCATGGCAAACTGAGTCCGGAAACACTCTGAACCTATTGAAAGAGCAGGAATAAAATGGCACCGAAAATCTTCATCGACGGCGAACACGGAACCACGGGCCTGCAGATCCGCACGCGCATGGCCGGCCGTCGCGATGTGGAGCTTCTGTCCATTCCGGAAGCCGAGCGGCGCAATGCCGCGATGCGCGAAGACATGCTGAACAGCGCCGATATCGCCATTCTCTGCCTGCCTGACGATGCCTCGAAGGAAGCAGTGAAGATGGTCTCGGCGAACAACAAAGTCCGCGTCATCGACACCTCCACCGCCTACCGCGTCAATCCCGGCTGGGCCTATGGCTTTGCGGAGATGGACAAGGATCAAGGCGACAAGATCAAGGCCGCCCGCTTCGTTGCCAATCCAGGCTGCTATCCGACTGGCGCCATCGGTCTCATCCGGCCGCTGCGCGCTTCCGGCATCCTGCCGGACGGCTATCCCGTCACCATCAATGCCGTTTCCGGCTATACCGGCGGCGGCAAGCAGATGATCGCGCAGATGGAGAATGCCGATCATCCCGATGCGATCACCGCGCCCCATTTCCTTTACGGCCTGCCGCTGACCCACAAGCATGTGCCGGAGATGACAACGCATGGCTTGCTCGACCGCGCGCCGATCTTCTCGCCGTCGGTCGGCAAATTCCCGCAGGGGATGATCGTACAGGTGCCGTTGCATCTCGACAATCTCGCCGAAGGCGCGTCGCTGGAGAGCATCCATGCTGCGCTGACGGCGCATTATGCCGGCCAGGATATCGTGCAGGTCATCCCGCTGGCAGAAAGCAATGCTTTGCCCCGCGTCAACGCCGTCGAACTGGCCGGCCAGGATACGATGAAGCTGTTCGTATTTGGCACGCCGGGCACCACCCAGGTCAACCTGGTCGCTCTGCTCGACAACCTCGGCAAGGGGGCTTCCGGAGCCGCGGTCCAGAACATGGACCTGATGCTGAGCGCCTGACGCCGCACGCCTGATCAACCTTCAAAATCCAGGAAGCCCAGCCAATCGCCTCGTCGAGGTCGATCGGCTGGATTGCCGTGTTCCGGACTGAAATTCATCTTCAGGGCGCCCTTAAGGGCGCGTTGATCTCAGCGGCAGCGATTGCAACGTGACATTGGGACTGATCCGTCCAATCAGTCCTTTTCGAATATTTTGTATTACTTTATTAGTAATCGGCCACAAATCAGCCCTTATCGCCTGCTTCGGGTTTCGTCGCCGCAATAATCGCGGTCATCAAGGATGCACAGTTCCAAGATGGGGACGGCGTAAAGGAATTGGTTACCATAATTCGGCATGCTTTCCGACAGTCGGCAAAGTGACGACCGCACGCAGATCTTGCGTCTCGGCGTAGGCACTTTTGTGGGCCGGCATGGCGTATGTAGTTTGGATAATGAGTATCATGGCGTTTGCGACCGAGACCTTCGGTAACTTCAATTCGCGTTCCGGGTACGCTTCGCGCCGGAAAAAATCCCCGGGGATCAGTCAGGGTACGGTCGTCACCGGTGTCGCAGTTGCGGTTTTTGCATGGGTGGCCGCGACGCTGATCACCACGCAATCGATGGTCCTGTCCCTCCCCGGCGCAGATACTGCGCTGCAGGATTCGCTGACGCCAAGAGCGTCTGCCTTCATCGTGCCGCAGGGGCATATCGCGCATGCGGCGCGTCTCGCCAGCCAGACCGTGCCGATGGGCGGAAGAGCACGGGTAAGCGCTTTGTCCGCCGATGCCGAGAAGCTGGAGGCCATTGCACGTTCCAAAGCGATCCTGGCGCGCGGGCTGGTCAAGCAGCAATTGGCGAACGCGCTGTCGCAACAGGCTTCAGATCTCGCACGGGCTCAGGCGGCTTCGGTCATTGCCAAGAACGACACGTCGATCTCGCCGGCAACGGTTGCGCATCTGCGCGATGTCGCCGCCGTCGCCCTGGCGAATGCCGGGAAATCTCTTATGCAGAGCAACATCCTTGGCGCGGCAATCTCAATCACGGCCGCCGCCGGTTCCATGCCGCGGTCGACGGAAGTTGCGATGAACAAACCCGCAATCCGAGCTGCAGCGCCAAATTCGGCTGC
The DNA here is from genome assembly GCF_000426285.1 of Rhizobium leucaenae USDA 9039. Lineage (GTDB taxonomy): Bacteria > Pseudomonadota > Alphaproteobacteria > Rhizobiales > Rhizobiaceae > Rhizobium > Rhizobium leucaenae. Next base: position 3,894 of record NZ_AUFB01000051.1, read on the forward strand.
CCTGGATCATCCGGGCAAGGACAGTCTGCCGATCGCAGCATCCGCAAGCGATGCACTGCCCACCGAGATGGCGTCGGCCGCTCCATCGGCCGGAACGATCGACCGCGCGGTTGCGGAGAGCCTTGCGACGACGGCTTCCAGCGATGCTGCGCCGGAGCCTTTCGACATCGTCCCGATGGCACGTCCGGACCAGACGCCCACCACAGATAATAACGCATCGTCGGATGCCGGAACCGTCGATCTTGCCGACGCGGAAGATCCATCGGCTGTGGAGGAACTGCCTAGCGTCGTGCCGCTGCCGCGCCCGGCCCATGTCGTTGCGCGGGCAACCGCCTCGGGCAGCACCTCCGACGCTGCTGATGAAGCTGACACGTCGCCGACGCGCGCATTGGCCTATGCAAACCCGGACGAAGAAGTCAAACGGTCGCGGCCATTTCTCAACCCGTTTGCCGCCCTGAGGCCGCGAGGGGGAACCGCGATCTACGATATCTCGGCCGGAACCGTCTACCTGCCGAGCGGCGAACGCCTCGAGGCACATTCCGGCCTCGGCCACATGCGTGACAATCCCCGCTATGTCGACCGCAAAAACACCGGCCCGACACCGCCTGAAACTTATGATCTGACATATAGGGAAAGCCTGTTCCATGGTGTGCAGGCGCTGCGCCTGACGCCCGCAAACGGCGCCCGCGTCTATGGCCGGGTCGGGTTGCTGGCTCACACGTACATGCTCAGAGGAGCCCGTGGCGATTCGAACGGCTGCGTGGTCTTTAAGGATTACAGCCGCTTCCTCGCTGCCTTTAAGCGCGGCGAAATCAAGCGTCTGCAGGTGGTGACGCGTCTGTCATCGGCGCCGAGCAATGTTGCGTCGCGCTGAGTTTTGCGAAACGGGCGTGTGAGGCGATCATTCGCCTCACTTCGCTACGGCGATGACCGTCTGGTGCGGATATTCGCCATAGAAACCGCGCCAATTTGCGACGGCAAAGCCGAAGACGATGAGAGCGCCGGCCTGATGAGCCAATGCAAGATGCAGCGGCACCTGCAAGAGCAGCGTCGAAATGCCGAGGATCGCCTGAATCAGCACCAGCACGAACAGCACGACCGAACGGCGGGCATGCGTCGTCTGCGCGGCAGCGCGCAGCGAGATGATCATATTGATGGCGACGACGGTGAAAAGCGCATAGGCGCCGAGACGGTGGACATATTGGACCGTCTTCGGGTTCTCGAAGAAATTGATCCATCCTGGGGATTGCGCAAACAATCCTCCCGGCACCACCGCGCCATCCATCAGCGGCCAGGTATTATAGGAGAGACCGGCGTCGAGGCCGGCAACCAGTGCGCCGAGGTATATCTGGAACAGCGCCATGACGGCGATGAGGCCGGCAAGCTTTGCCGAATAACGCGCGGGCGCCGGGTCATTCGAATGCGGCGATAGTGCCCGCATGAACCACATGCAAGCGGCAAAGATCAGGCAGGCGGTAATGAGGTGGGTGGCGAGGCGATATTGGCTAACGTCGGTGCGCGCTTCCAATCCGGACGACACCATCCACCAGCCGATTGCGCCCTGCAGGCCGCCGAGCACGAAAATACCGCCGAGCGGCAGCCATAGCTTGCGCTCGACGCGACCGGTCAAAACGAAGAACAGCAACGGCAGACCGAAAATGACACCAATTGTGCGGGCGAGCAGCCGATGCGCCCATTCCCACCAGAAGATGCCTTTGAACTCGTCGACCGTCATGTCCTTGTTCAACTGCTCAAACTGCGGAATGCGTTTGTAGAGGTCGAACTCCTCCTGCCATTCCTGCGCGTTGAGCGGCGGGATGACGCCATGGATCGGCTGCCATTCGGTGATCGACAGGCCGGAATTGGTCAGGCGCGTTGCGCCCCCGACGAGCACCAGGGCAAAAAGCGCCAGAAGTACGCAGGCGAGCCAGATGCGGATGGCGCGGCGATTGCGGTCCTGGCGGGCCACTTCGTTCAAAACGGCCTGTTCCGACGTGAAATTAGCGACGACCATGGGATCTCCCTTCAATCCGGCTGTTGATTTGCCTGATAGGGGCGTGCAAAACAAGTCCCGAGACTTTGCGGCATGCCGTCGCGGCACGCCGTTAAGAGAGGAGAGACCACCCTTGCCCCTTCGCTTGCGCAAATTCATCGGCATGATCCTGCTCGTGCTGCTGGTCGTCATCTATGCGATCGTGGCGATGATCGTGGCGGTGCGCACGCTTGGGGATCAGCCCGGCTGGGTGCATTTCCTCTATTTCCTCTTCAGCGGCATCATCTGGGTGCTACCGGCGATGGGGATCATCAAGTGGATGGCGGGGCCTCGCCCGCAATAGACGCGGCCTTATTTAAGTGATTTCGAATTTACGTGGAGATAACCGTGATCAACGGGAAATCCTCCTGATCATCATGCCTTAAACCAAAAATAAGCCGCCTGCCCTGAAGACTGCGTGCAAAGCTGTCCGATTGGAGACGCCCAAATGCAGGCGCAGAAGGTGCAAACGCAGAAGCTCGATATCGCAGCCATGCCCGTTGCGGCCGAGGCAGACGACGGCATGCGCGTCGACATCTTCGACAGCATGGCGCCGCTGGAAGCCGAATGGCGGGCACTGGAACGGGACGATTTCACCTCGCTTCATCAGAGCTATGACTGGTGCGCCGCCTGGGTCGAGACCTTTCGTTATCCGCTGGCCCTCATCCGCGGCTCTGTCGATGGCCGCACCGCCTTTATCCTGCCCCTCGAAATCATCCGCACTCATGGCATCCGTCGCGCTGAATTTATCGGCGCGCGCCACAGCAATATCAATACCGGTCTATTCTCCGGCGAATTTCTGGAAACGGCTGAAAGCGGCCTTTCGGCATCGCAACAGGCAGAAATTGCGCAGGCATTGCGAGGCAGGGCCGATCTGATGGTCCTGCGCAACGTGCCATTGGAATGGCGCGGTCGCAAAAGCCCCCTCGCCGCGATGCCCGCCGTCGAAAATCAGAACCACGCCTTTCAATTGCCTTTCCTCGGCGCCTTCGAGGCGACCCTGAAGCAGGTGAATGCCAAAAGACGACGCAAGAAATTCAAACATCAGACGCGGATTCTCAACGACAAAGGCGGTTACGAATATGTGATCGCTGCGCCTGATCAGCGGGACGCTCTGCTTGACCTCTTCTTCCGGCAGAAAGCCGTCCGCTTCGAAGCGGCCGGTCTGCCGGATGTGTTCCAGGATGCGCCGACCCAAACAGTGCTGCACAGGCTGTTGGAGCTTCGCAGCGAGGAGCGATCCTACGCGGCGCTGGAGATGCATGCGTTGCGGCTGAAGGGCGAGCATGAAGGACATATCCCCGCAGTCGCCGCCCTCTCGCGCAAGGGCGATCATGTCATCTGCCAGTTTGCCTCGATCGACGAGACGCTGGTTCCCGAGGCGAGTCCTGGCGAACTGCTGTTCTGGCTGATGATAGAGCGGCTTCATCGCGAGGATGCTGCCCTCTTCGATTTCGGCATCGGCGACCAAACCTACAAGCGCTCGTGGTGCCCGATGGAAACGACGCAGCATGACCTGATCCTGCCAGTTTCGGGGGTCGGCCACGCGGCAGCTTTTGCCCAGCGCGGCATGACGCGCACCAAGGCGGCCATCAAGGCCAATCGGCAGCTCTATGGATTGATCCAGCGGCTGCGAGCCCGGCGGGGCAGCAGCGACGCCCCGGTGGAAGAGGCCGAAAAGGATTGATCAGGCCGCATGCTGACGCGCTTTGGGGCCTTGTTCCTCACGCCAGCCGGACATCAGGATGATGTGCTCGTAGCCCGCCTTCTGGAATTCCGTCATGGCCGTCATGAACTGGTTTTCGTCCGGCTCCGGCATGGAGAGAATGATTTCCGTGTCCTTGCTGCGCGTCAGGCGGGCGACGCCTGAAACATCGGCAGCGCCGCATTCGACCAAGACGATGTCATACGCCGAGCCGAGCGCATCGAGGATCAGCGACAGGCGGTCGGCGCCGCGCATGGCCCGGCCGAGATCGCTGGTGCCCTGTGGCACGAGATGGGCATCGGAAAGACGGTCGGGATGGATGGTATCGGCAAAGGCGGCCTCGCCGCAAAGCAAATCGGTTACCCCGGAAAGACCGGCAGTTTCCTCCATCAGCCGCGACGGGCAGCCTGTTCCGGTCATATCGACGAGCACCACACGGCGTCCGGCATCGGCAATGGTGCGGGCCAGCATTACCGTCGCCGTAGATCCGTTGTCTCCGGTCGGTGATATGGCGATGACAAGACGAGAGTCGCGTTCGATGAGATAATCGGCGACTGATTGGATGGAAAAATCCTCTTCGTCCTCCGTCTCTTCGATAGTCTCCTCCGCCCGATGCGAGAGATTGACTGATTTCTCCATCTCCCGTGCCAACACCTCATCGGCGACGACGGAGAGCATGCTTGCCGGCACCTCACCTTGACGCGATGCGGGCACGACTTTGGCGGGAGTGGCTTCGAATCCTGTTTCCGGGCGAGCGGCCGTTTCCATCCGGGCCTGGACTTCGCGATCGACGGGACCGACCGGACGCAAGGCGCGACCGCTGAAGAGTTCGGCCAGCATAATGGCGATGGCGGTCAGAATGAAGGTTGCGAGTGTAGCGACGACGACGATCGGGCCGACCTTCGGGAAATAGGGGTCAACCGGTTCGACGGCCTGCGAGACCACGCGGGCATCCGCCGGGCTCGAATTCTTGTCGACACGGGAAGCGGCCTCGCGATAGCGGGCGAGATAGGTTTCCAGCAATTGCCGCTCTGCCGCCGCCTCGCGTTCCAGAGCATTGAGGCCGACTGCATCTTCCCCTGCCCGGGCACTGTCGGCCTTCAGCGTGTTCGACTGGCCGACAAGCTGCTGCTCGCGCAGTTGCGCCACCTTGGCTTCGTTCTCGATGCTGGCAAGGATCTTCTTTGTTTCGCGGTCGATCTGCTGGCGGATATCGGCGAGTTGGGCACGCAGGCTCTTCAGTTTTGGGTGGCCATCCATCAGCGTCGTAGAGAGATCCGAAATCTGTGATTCCAGATTGGATTCCGTCGCCTTCAGCCGCTGGATGGTCTGGGACCCCGAAACATCGGCAAGCGTATCGGTGGAGCGGCCGGTGGCGAGCGCGTTGCGCACGGCTTGAGCCCGGGCCTCGGCGTTGGCCCTCTCGCCGCGCACCTGCGCCAGTTGGCCGGAAATATCGGCAAGCTGTTGCGTCGCGAAGGTATTGTTGTCGCTGGTCTGCAAGAGACCGTTGGCGGAGCGATAGTCGGCGACCTTCTTTTCGGCTTCGTTGACCTTCTCGCGCAGATTGGCGATCTCGGGCTCCAGCCAGCGTGTCGCCTCAGTATTGGAATCGAGCTTGGCGCCGCTTTGCATCGACAGATAGACCTGCGCCATGGCGTTCGGGACGCTGGCCGCCAAATCCGGATTGCGGGACGTGAAGCTGATGCCGATGACGCGCGAGCTGTTGATCTGATAGACCTGAAGCCGACTGGTGAAGGCGTCGAGCATCCGCTCTTCCGGCGCCTTATCGAGTGGGCTCTTTTTCAAGTGCAGCATGACAAGAATATCGGAAAAAGCCGAGCTCTTGGTGGCGTCATCGAACTCCGGGCGCTCGTAGAGCTTCAGGTTGGTAATCACCTGCTTAATGAGATCGGCCGATTGCAGGATCTGCACCTGGCTCGCGATGTTGAGTTCATCAAGCAGCGGACCGGAGCTGACATCATTATTCTGTGTGGTTGTTGCAAAAGCCGGCGCACGCTGTTCGATCAGAATGCGCGTTTCGCTGCGATATTCCGGCGAGACGATCTTGGCGACAGCAAAGGCCAGGCAAGCGCCGACTAGCGTGATGGCAATGACGCGCACGCGGCGCTGCCAGACGGCGCGAAAAAGCTGCGCGAGGTCTATATCGACATCCTGCTGGCTGCTGCTTACGCCGGGCATATACAAGAACTCCGTAATATAAAACCGAATTAAGCGTAAACGACTATAGTAACCCAAGCGTTAATAGTATTTTCGTGTATTATTTTCGAAAACCCTAATAAAGAATGTAGAATTTTTCTTCCTCTTTACCGCCCGTTAACCCTAACAGATCGATAACGGCGACAGTGATTTCCTCTCCTGTGAGCGCGAAATGTCCGTCGCAACGCCAAAAATTGTTCTGGCACTCGGCATGGCCGCCGTGAGCGCTGCGCTCAGCGGCTGCAATACCTACCAGCCGGCGCCGAAAGCCTTCAGTGAAGCAACGATTCAGCCCTATACGCTGGACAGCGGCGACCGCTTGCGCGTCACGGTCTTCGACCAGGAAGGTTTGACGAATACCTATACGGTCGATCAGGCCGGCTATATCGCCTTCCCGCTGATCGGCCAGGTCCCCGCCCGCGGCCGGACGCTGCAGCAGCTCTCCGGCCAGATCGCGCAGAAACTTCGCCAGGGCTATATCCGCGATCCCGACGTCACCATCGACATCGACCGCTATCGCTCCGTCTATATCATGGGCGAAGTCGGCCAGCCCGGTCAGTATTCCTATGTGCCCGGCATGACGATACAGAACGCCATCGCGGTTGCCGGCGGCTTCACCAGCCGTGCAAACCAATCCAATGCCGACGTTACCCGCAAGATCAATGGCCATGTCATGACCGGTCGGGTTGGCATTTCCGATCCGGTCCTCGCGGGCGACACGATCTATGTCCGCGAACGGCTATTCTGACCGCTCTCGACCATGGCAAGACCGCTCCGCATCCTTCATTGCTTCAGGTCTCCGGTCGGCGGGATATTCCGCCATGTCCGTGATCTGGCGGAGGAACAGAGCAAGGCGGGCCATGAGGTGGGTATTCTTTGCGACAGCCTCACCGGCGGGACGCATGAGGACCGGTTGTTCGACGATGTCAAACCGTTCCTCGCGCTTGGCGTGACGCGCCTGCCGATCCGGCGTCAGATCAGCCTGTCGGACGCTACGACGCTCTGGGACAGCTACAACAAAGTCAAAAGTTTGCGGCCGGATGTGCTGCATGGGCACGGCGCCAAGGGCGGCCTGCTTGCACGCATCCTCGGCTCAGCCTTGCGGGTGAACAGGTATCGCGTTGCCCGCCTTTATACCGCGCATGGCGGCAGCCTGCATTTCTCGCGCCTCTCGCCACAGGGCCTGCTGGTGCACAGCTTGGAGCGGCTGCTGGAATTTCTAACCGACGGGTTGATCTTCATCTGCGAATTCGAGCGCCGAAGTTACGAAAGCAAGATCGGCAAACCGCGCACGCGTACCGTCATGATCTACAACGGCATCAGCGGGCGCGATTTCCGGAACATACCCACGCGATCGGACTCGGTGCACTTCGTCTATATCGGCATGCTCCGGGACCTCAAGGGTCCCGATCTGTTTGTGGACGCCTTCGCCATGACCGAACGACGAATTGGCCGGCCGCTATCCGCTCTGATGATCGGCGACGGACCGGACAAGGACAAATACCGTACCATGATGATCCAGCGCGGCCTTGGCCACCGTATCGGCATGCTGCCGGCCATGCGTGTGCATGAAGCCTTCGCCATGTCGCAGAATGTCGTCGTCCCGTCCCGCGCCGAAGCCATGCCCTATATCGTGCTGGAAGCTCTGGCCGCCGAGAAAGCGGTGATCGCCTCGCGCGTCGGTGGCATTGCCGAAGCACTTGGTGAGCAAAGCCCCGCGCTCGCCGAGGCAGGCAATGCGGACGATCTTGCACGAGTCATGGCCGCGGCGATCACCGAGCCGCATTGGCGTCAGCATACCATGCCCAATATCGAGAGGATCCGGTCGGCATTTTCGGCATCGGTCATGGCGAGGGATACTATAGATTTATATTATGAGATACTTGAATTGAAGGGCGAACATTAGAATACAAACAAGTGTTGTAAACGTTTATTAGCTCATATCTGCTAGGCCATTTCCGGTAACGACCGGATGAATTGCCATGAACCATATTGAAGAGTCCGAGCAATTTAACTTGGACAATATTCGCAAGCAGGTCTCGGAAATTCGCACTCGCGGCACCGAGGAACAGAGTAGCGATCAGCAAGCCGGTGACATCAATGCCTATGCCCGCCAGATCGCCGAACAGTTTCGTGAGAGCAATCAGACACCGGCAATCATTATCGGCCAATACCGGCTTTTCGAATTCCTGTCGTTGCTTGCCGTAGGGCTTGCGGTTCTCTTCTTCCAGACCACACCCGGCGCCCATCCCTTCCTGTCGCAGGCGGCGGTAACGATCGCGCTTTGCGGTCTCGCCATCGTCTTCCTGCAAGTGGCCGACGCCTATCAGATTCCCATACTGCGCGCACCGCACCGTTTCCTGCAGCGCATCCTAGTGTCATGGGTGGCCGCGTTTGCGGTGATGGTTCTTGCCCTCCTGCCCTTCGACGTCAATCATATCTATTCGATCCGCGCTCTCGGGATCTGGCTTGCCGCCGGCACAGTCTTCCTCGTCGCCGCACGCGCCGTGTTCGCCTATGGCATCCGCAACTGGGCCCGCAACGGTCTCATGGAAAGACGCGCCGTCATCGTCGGCGGCGGCGAGCCGGCCAAGGAACTAATCCGCGCGCTGGAGCATCAATCCGATAACGATATCCGCATCTGCGGCATCTTCGATGATCGCGGCGAGAAGCGTTCGCCCGTGATGGTCGCCGGCTATCCGAAGCTCGGTACCGTCGCCGAGCTGGTCGAATTCGCCCGGCTGACACGCATCGACATGCTGATCATCGCGCTGCCGATTAGCGCCGAGGATCGCATTCTGCAGCTCCTCAGGAAGCTTTGGGTGCTGCCCGTCGATATCCGACTGGCCGCGCATGCCAATAAGCTGCGCTTCCGTCCGCGCGCCTATTCGCATGTCGGCGCAGTGCCGATGCTCGATATCTTCAACAAGCCGATCCGTGATTGGGACGGCGTCGCCAAGCGCATTTTCGACGTCTTCTTCAGTCTGCTGGCGCTCTGCCTGCTCTGGCCGATCATGCTTGGCGCCGCAATTGCCGTGAAGACGACGTCGAAGGGGCCAGTCTTCTTCATGCAGAAGCGCCACGGCTTCAACAACGAGATCATCAAAGTCCTCAAGTTCCGCTCGATGTACACCAACATGAGCGACCCGACAGCGCGCATTGCCGTGACGAAGAATGATCCCCGGGTGACGCCGGTGGGCCGTTTCATTCGCAAGACTTCGATCGACGAATTGCCGCAGCTCTTCAACGTGCTGCTCGGCAATCTGTCGCTGGTCGGCCCGCGTCCGCATGCCGTTCTGGCGGCAAGCCACAATCGTATCTATGCCGATGTGGTCGAAGGCTATTTCGCCCGCCATCGCGTCAAGCCCGGCGTCACGGGCTGGGCGCAGATCAATGGCTGGCGCGGCGAGATCGACAGTGACGACAAGATCAAGTTTCGTACGGCTTACGATCTCTATTACATCGAGAACTGGTCGCTGTACTTCGATCTGAAGATCCTCTTCCTGACGCCTTTCCGTCTCCTCAACACGGAAAACGCCTATTGACCGCGATCGATCTCTCCTATCGGCGTGTCGACCGGCCTCAGCTCGCAGCATTGCGGCTGATCGGTACGGCTTGCGTTGCCTTCGGGATATTTCTGTCGGGCTTCGTCATCGCCGAACCGGCACCCTATGAGCTGTGGGTCGCGTTTCTCATCGGCGTCTGGTTCATCCTCGGGCTGAAGATCTCGCGCAATGTCGCGCCGCTTCTCGCACTCTTCCTGACTTTCAACGTCGGCGGCATGCTGTCGTTGACGCAGATGCGCGACCTTGGCGCAAGCTCCCATCTCGACGGACCGATCTATATCGCCGTCTCCACCTTCCTGGCACTCAGTTCCGTCTTCTATGCCGCGATCATCGAAGACAGCGAAAAGCGGTTGAAGCTGATCTTCAACACCTGGGTCGTCGCCGCGCTGATCACCGCAAGCCTTGGCATTCTCGGCTACTTCCATGCCTTCCCGGGCGCCGAGATCTTCACCCGCTACGATCGCGCCATGGGCGCGTTCCAAGATCCGAACGTCTTCGGTCCCTACCTGGTGACACCAACCATCTACCTGATGCACGGCATTCTGATCGGCGATCTGAAGAAGGCGCCGATCAAGGGGCTCTGCCTGTTCGTTCTAGCCTTCGGCATCTTTCTCTCCTTCTCACGCGCCGCCTGGGGATTGTTCTCCTTCGCTTCGGCGATGTTGATCTTCTGCATGCTGCTGAAACACCGCAGCAATGCCTTCCGGCTGCGCATCCTGGTGATGTCGCTGACGGCGATCCTTCTCATGGTCCTCCTGCTGGTCATCGCGCTGCAGTTCCATCAGGTGAGCGATCTGTTCTCGACGCGCACACAGCTCGTGCAGGATTACGACGGCGGTCACCTCGGCCGTTTCGAGCGTCATCGCATCGGCTTCATGCTGTCGATGGAACGGCCGCTCGGCATCGGTCCACTCGTCTTCTCCACGCTGTTTCGCGAGGACGAGCACAATATCTGGCTGAAGACGCTGACCACCTATGGTTGGCTCGGCTTTTTCTGCTGGGTCAGCATGATCTGCTGGACCGTCTATATCGGCTTCCGCAACTTTTTGAAGGAACGCCCCTGGCAGCCTTACTTGATGATCGCCTGGATCGTCATTCTCGGCCATGTCGGTATTGGCAACGTCATCGACACTGATCATTGGCGCCACCTCTACATGCTGATCGGCATCGTCTGGGGCTGCGGCGCACTCGAGCAACAGTATCAGCGTAGCTTGGCCCGAAGGGAAGCAGCACCGTGAACATGAACGTCGGCATCAAACGCCTGTCGCTGCTGCAAGTTCTCGAACCCAGCGGCGGCGGTTCCGGGCGACATTTCCTCGACCTTTGCCGCGCCATGCAGCGTCGCGGCCATTCGGTGACGGCGATCTATTCGCCCTTGCGTGCCGAAGCGGCTTTCGTGGCAGAACTGGAGGGCATGGGTCTCGACAATGTCATCTCGCTTGCCATGCGGCGCGCGCCGGGACCTTGGGATGTCACTGCCTGGTGGCGAATTCGCAAGATCGTCGCGGAGCATGGGCCGTTTCATCTGATCCATGGCCACAGCTCCAAAGCCGGAGCGCTGACGCGATTGAGATTGCCAGGCCCGCATATCCCGGTGCTTTACACACCACATGCCTTCCGCACCATGGACCCGACGCTCGGGTCCAAAGGCCGCATGATCTATGGCGGCATCGAGAGACTGCTCGGTAACTGGCTATCCGACCGCCTGATCTGCGTATCCCGCGATGAATATAATCACGCGCTGTCGCTTGGCATTCCAAAGGAGCGGCTGCGTATCGTCGTCAACGGCGTCAGCGCGCCGCCGTCCGGTCAACGTGCCTCCATCCGCGCGCGTTATGGGATATCGCAGGACGCCCTGCTCTTTGGTTTCGTCGGCCGGCTGACGCCGCAGAAGGCGCCGCAGCGATTGGTCGAAGCCTTTGCCCGCATCGCCATGGACTTGCCGCAAGCGCATCTGCTGATGATCGGGATCGGCGAACTGGCCGGCACTGTCGGCGATATGATCAAGGCGTTCGGCTTGGAAGACCGCGCCCATCTCGATGGATCCATCCCCGGCGCCACCGCCGTCGACGCTTTCGATGTCGTGGTCATGCCGAGCCGCTACGAGGCCATGTCCTATGTTATGCTCGAGGCTGCAGCCGGCGGCAAGCCCCTGCTGCTGACCGAGGTCGGCGGCGCACGCACGGTGATCGAGCCGGGCAAGAACGGCTATATCGTCGCCAACAGCGACGATCCCTCGGAACTGGCCGCGGCGATGACGCGCTTTGCCGATTCCAAATTGCTGCGAAGCTTCACCGCCGAGGCCCGGCGGCGCAAGGATGGCTATACGCTTGCCGGCATGGCCGATGCGACGGAGGAAATCTACTTCGAATTACTCGGCCATCGCGTTCCTAACTTCCTAAGAACGTCGGAAAAAGTTGTGCTGCGTAGCGCATCCTGAAGAACGCACCTTCATTTTGACTTCGCACATGCTTCCCATCTGAAATCGGTTCCGATTTTCAGATTTATGCGCTAAATTTCAGACATGATCACATCAGCGCAACTACGCGGCGCACGCGCCATGCTCGGACTGACGACAGAAACGCTTGCCGCCGAGAGCAACCTCTCCGTAACAACGATTGAAACCCTGGAAAGGGACGTCAGCTCGGCGGACGCCAAGGCGCTTGTCGCTGCTCGCGCCGCCCTCGAGGCCCGCGGCATATCGTTCCTTGCCAGCGGGAGCGACGATGCCGGCGGCGCCGGCATTCGCTTCAAGCATTGGGCGGAAGATGGCGGCATCCGGCCGGAAAACCTGAACGCCACCAACGATGATTGAAAATAGCGGCATTGCGACACAAACGAATATTCAGTAGGGTATATTTGGATATTCGTCGTGGGATATGCAAATGCCTCTCTACATCAGAGATGATGATATCGACGCCTTAGCAGTGGAACTGCAGGCCCTCAGCAAGGCACCTACAAAAACTGAAGCCGTACGTACTGCTCTTCGCCACGAAATCGACCGAATGCGACAGGCCGTACCGCTACGTGATCGCATCGCCAAGATTCAGGCGGAGGCTACGAACTCGGTCTGCCTAATTCAGATTTCGACTTCAAAGCATTTACGGATGAAATGTGGGATGACAGCTGATGTTCATCGACGCATCGGTCATTGTCGCAATCATCAATCAGGAACCTGGTTGGCAAGAACTCACCAGAAGGCTTTCGGAAATCGAAAACGCGTGTGCGGTGTCTCCGCTTGTTCGTTTTGAGGCGATGTTCGGTATCGCACGTGCCGTCGTTCATAAGCGGCGTGGACCAAATGCGAAACCAAACCCCGCAATACTGCTGGAGGCTCGCAAACTCGTGGATGATCTGATCGCCGAAATTGGCGCACGGGAAATCACCATCACGGATACAATCGGTAACGGAGCTATGGACGCAGCGGCGGTGTATGGAAAGGCAATCGGCCATCCGGCCGATCTCAATTTTGGTGACTGCTTCGTGTATGCTTGCGCAAAGGCGCAGGGAAGCGGCCTTCTATATAAAGGCGACGATTTTGCCCAAACCGATCTAGGCTGAAGGTTTGGGCGCTACGCATTAAGCCAGTCCCCAACTCCGAACCAGTTGCTCGGGCGCCGAAAGAGCGGCGGGCAAGATGAAGCGTTCGGTTTCGTTGGCCGGCTCCCTGCCCTCGGCGACGGAACCGACCGGCAAGCCATGACCGAAGTCGTTCAGGGTCACCAGTTCCAGCACCATATCGCCATAGTCATTGCGCCATTCGCGCCGCTCGCCGCCTTCGAACAGACGCAGCCGGCCTTTGGTCTGCGGACGCCCATGCACGGCGAGCCACTGCGCCACCGACGCTTCGGCATTGCCGAACGAAACGACGTCGTCACCTGTCCCGTGCCAGATCGAGACCGCCGGAAAACGGGCCGCATCCGGAGAGACCTCACGAACGAGCTCGGCCCACTTTTCGGCCGGGCGCACGGCGGCTCTCTTCATCACATCCAGCGCGGACATGGCATCGCGGGCGGCGCCGAAGGGCAGACCGCCGATGATGGCACCGGCAGCAAATAGCTCCGGATAGGTCGCAAGCAGCGCCGAGGCCATGGCGCCGCCAGCCGACAGGCCCATGACGAAGACCTTACTCTCATCGATGTCATGCAGCCGGCTGCTGAAATCGATCATCTCGCGGATCGAACCCAGCTCGCCGCGATCGCGCGTCACCAGGCTCGGTCGGAACCAATTGAAACAGAGATTCGCATTGTTGGAGGGCTTCTGCTCGGCGTAGAGCACGGCGAAACCATGCTGGCGCGCCAAGGCCGTCCAGCCGCTGGCACGATCGAAATCCTCGGCATTCTGGTGACAGCCATGCAGGACGACGACGAGCGGCATCGGACCTTTGACGCCGGCCGGGACATATTCCAGCATGCGCAGATCGCCAGGGTTGCGTCCGAACCACAGGACCTCCGTCAGGCGCTGCGGTGCGAGTTGCGTGGGGACGCGCCGGCGCGCCGGCTGCGATCGCGGCCTTGTTACGGGGAATTTGAGCTGTGGCAACTCAACGGATTCAACGAGCAAACGGCGAAGCCGGCTCGGAACTTTGAAATTCATCATAGACCTTTCAAATTATCCGCGCTCACCGAAGTGGATTTTATTTGGCGGGCGGGCCGCACATCGACCCCGCAGGGTAACGAGATCGAGCAATCGACTCTCCTTGTGCGATGCAGCAAATATAAGGCAGCGACACCCATTCGAGCACGCACAATGCGTCATTGCTGCTATGTGAAATCGGCCGTAACCGATTAGATGGCTGGCGGAAAAAGCGTCAGAGATAGGCTTTCGCAAGCGCGAGGAGCTTTGCATCCTCTTTCACGCCCTGGCGATAGAGCTGGATCATCAGGGCGCCAAGGCGCTCGGCTTCCTGGCTGCGCAGACTGATGCCGCGATCCATGCAGACGGCATCCAACACCTTTTCCAAACGATCCAGATCGTCCGAAAACAAGGGTAAATCCTGTGGATGAATGGAGGTTTCTAACATGGCGCCGCCTCGTCCGCCGGGCAGCACGCAGATACGGTCGCCGGTGCCCGTTTGTTTAACCGACGATACAGAAAGTGACTATGCTCCCTGCTCAGAGGCTTGGCAAGCGAGGTTTTATGCGAACGGCTCTTAATCTTGAGGGGCTGCTGATTCGGGAAAATATGCTCGCAACTCTCACAAGATTACACTTTTAAGTTACGTCATCACCAAGCTTTCACCGATGCCTGACATAAGGGCTGGAAACGGAGGCTTTCTGATGAACAAGCGCCTGATCCCGGCAACACTTTGCATGCTTCTACTGGGCGCCGCCCCGGCGTTCTCACAATCCCTCTCGGGATTGCCGCTGCGCAATCAGCACCAGATTCCCGACGGCTATATCTCCGTGCAATCGGGGATATCGCTTTCCATCCCCATCACTGATGGCAGTGATGAGAAGCAGCAGCAGGATGCGATCAAATCCTTCTATCGCATTGCCGCCAGCAACTGCGCCGTGCTGCTGGACACCCTTGCCGACGATTGCCAGATCAACGGTCTTTCCAGCAACACCGATGTCACCAATATGGACGGCCGCGGCCAGAAGCTGATCGTGCGCGGCCAGGTCACGATGGCGGTCAAGCTGAAACCTGTTGCCGGCGCTGCGAAGTGAATAAAGGTTCCCCGCGGGCATCCGGCAGCGGGAAGCCAACGGATCGGTAAGAAATCTTGGCGATAATTTCCTCGCAATCGAGGAATGAAGCCATGGCAAAAGCGAAACGACACACACGGCGCAAGCCGCAGCCCAAAGCGGGCAATTCGATGTGGCTATGGGGCATGGTCGGCCTCGCGGCCGCGGCCGGCATTTTCGCCTATGAACATCGCCGGGATATGCCTTCCTTGCAGGCCTATACCGGCACTGTCGGCATTCGGCACGTATCGCAGGACGCGCCGCTGCCGACTGCGAAACCCAGGATCAAAACGGCTGCCGTCATGCCCGAACGTCCGGCTTCGTCGCTGCCGGTCCCTCCAAACGTCATCCCCGTCGTTGCCGTACCGGCGGATCGGAAGCTGGCCGCTGCCCCGCCCGAAACCGCCGGACGGTTCGGCCTCTGCGGCGGCGAAACCGGCATCAACTGTGTCGTCGACGGCAACACCTTTTGGCAGAATGGAATTAAGATCCGCCTAGCGGATATCGATGTGCCTGACATCGAGCCATCGCATTGCGCCGGCGAACGGCAAAAGGCCACCGCCGCGAAGCTGCGGCTGCAAGCCCTTCTCAACAACGACACCTTCGTGCTCTCCGGCAGCGGACGCGGCGACGATCAGCACGGCGGCAAATTCCGCATCGCCATGCGCGCCGGCCGATCCATCGGCGATCAACTGGTTGCCGAAGGACTGGCCCGCCGCTGGACGGGGCAGACATCGTCTTGGTGTAGCTAAGTCGATAAATTTTCCTGGGAGTTCAACGAGATAAACGGTCCGGGTGGAACCGGACCATTAAAACCAGAAAGGCCGAACGATGTTCTCGCCGGCCTTCCTTGCTCCATTTCGACGCTGCCGGTACATCCGCGGTCAGCGATCAGAAGTGGTTCATGAGGAAAGTATGGCTCTTCTGCGAGATTGTGCAATAGGCAAATCGGAGTAGGACGGTCGAGGTGGCCGTCGTCCTTAGTGCATCGGAACGATCTAAGTAAGATAGATGCCGCGAGCCTAGACGCCGCGGCTGGCTATATTTCTCGCTATTAATTTTTCGCCAAATCACTCATCTGGGGCTAAGTGATTGATTTTAATGGTCGGGGCGACTGGACTCGAACCAGCGACCCCTTGACCCCCAGTCAAGTGCGCTACCGGGCTGCGCTACGCCCCGACCTGCCGAAAAGGCTTGATCCTGTTAGACTTTCGGGCATGGCAGCGCAAGAGGTAAAATCGCAGGTCGGAATAAAAAAGGCGCCTAGAGCAAAAAAGTCCTCGCTCTGATCATCTGCATTGCCGCCGCGGTCCGCGGCTCGGTTGATATGTATTGTCCGAGGCGCGGTAAGATGGATAGCGGTCTGCGCAGGCTTGCGCATGGCTGTCGTAATAGCCTTCCGTGCCCTGCCTGTTGAAGAGCGTGCCCGTCACGAAGGATTTGAACAGCACACCACTGTCGGAATCATCGTCATAGTAACCGTCGAAGCCATGGAATTTATGGCCTTCGTGCCAACGGTTATGGCTATGGTGTCCATGGTCGTGGACCCGGATGATGTCGGATTGCTCCGGCGCTGAAAGCGCAGGCATGGTGATGGCGCCGACCGGCACAGCGGCGCTCGCCGCCAGCAATGCGCCGAAACCCGCGACTGCTATCGACCTTGTGATCGTTCGCATGTGTGACTCCTTCGAATTCCAACGGCGGCAGATCCAAGCACATGTGCGTGAAAACCTTGTCGCTGACCGCTCCGACATTATTTCTATATAGTGGCTTCGAGCCGCGCTCAAAGATGCCTTTCCAGCCTTTCTTCTCCGACGGATTTTCATTCAATAAGAAGTGATTAGAAAGCTACGGCGATGAAGCCATTGATTGCCCTTCTGCTATGCGCGCCGCTGCTTACGGCATGCACGACAACCGACCAGTCGCTGCAGCCGGTTCCCGGCAGCATCACCTATCGCGGCCAGCCGCAATTGAAGCTGACGCAATCGCCTCCGGGCACCCGATTGCCGCACCATTTCGTCAACCAATGGGGCCAGGATGTCTACGAAACCTACATCATTCAGCCCGATCACAGTCTGAAGCTCGTCAGTAGAGAAGAGATGACCCGGCCGTTCTGACGACGGCGGAAACCGTCGCTAGAGCGTTTCTGATTTTATTTGAATCGCGGATTCCCTTTTGTTGTCGAATGTGATTCAAGATGCTGGCTGAGAGGAGGTCAGCATCGATGGTCGCACCTCTTTCGAATGATCTGCGTGAACGTGTCGTGGGCGCTGCTGCGGCGGGAGAGAGCTGCCGCTCGGTGGCGGCGCGGTTCGGTGTCTCGGTCTCATCTGTCGTGAAGTGGTCGCAGCGCTATCGCCGCAGCGGCTCCGTCGCGCCCAGTCAGATGGGCGGGCATCGCAAGCGTCTTTTGGAACCGCATCGCGCTTTCATAGCCGAGCGGATTGCTCAGAGCCCGCAGATCAGCCTGCACGGCCTCAAGGACG
>NZ_AUFB01000052.1 GCF_000426285.1 Rhizobium leucaenae USDA 9039
CGTTCCGATCGCGATGGAAGAAAAGCTGCGCTTTGCTATCCGCGAAGGCGGCCGCACCGTCGGCGCCGGCATCGTCGCTAGCATCGTCGAGTAATCTCCGGATTATTCGTTGGTTACGAAGGCCCCGCTGGAAACAGCGGGGCCTTTCGCATTTCGGAGGAGACCAATGGGATTGATCGTTCTGACAGGCGCATCCGGTTCCGGAAAGACGGCAATTGCCGACGCCATTGCCGAAAGGTATCCCAATGATTTTGCGACCTATCGGTTCGACAGCATCGGCGTGCCGACTGTGGATGCGATGATCAGGGATCACGGTTCGCCGGAAGCCTGGCAGCGCGACAAGACCATGGAATGGATGACGTACTTGGCAAACGTTGCGCAGAGTGGAAAGCCGATCCTGTTCGAAGGGCAGATGCGAATGTCCTTCATCGCCGAAGCGACTGCCATGGCAAATGTCGACAGCTACAGGCTGCTATTGGTCGATTGCGACGACGCGACAAGAACGCAACGGCTGACGGTCGGGAGACGACAGCCCGAACTCGCGGATAACAATATGATGGCTTGGGCGGCCTATCTGCGGAGGGAGGCGGTTCAGCACGGCTGCGAAATCTTCGACACCAGCCAGCTCTCGCTCGATCAATGCGTTGCGCATGTGCTGGAGCATCTGCGCAAGTAAGGGGCCGCAAGCAAAATTGATGGAAGCCGCCGAGTGGTGAAGTCCGGGCTGCCCCAGTTCGGCTTCCGTTCCTGCATCGCTTATCACCGACTGAGGCAATCCGTCCGCGCGCGATGCCTTGCGAAATGCCCCAAAGGGTCTATCTATCGCTCGATTTTACCCGGAGGAGATTTCATGAAGAAGCGCATTTTGTTCACCGGCGGCAGCGGCAAGGCCGGGCGTCATACCGTTCCCTGGCTGATCAATGCCGGTTACGAGGTCCATAATGTCGATCTCGTGCCGCTCGACAGCCCCGGCGTTACCAATCTGAATGCCGATATCACCGATGCGGGACAAGTCTATAACGTCCTTAGCATGCATCGCGATTTCCCCGATCTCGATCACGGCAAGGGTGTGCAGCCCTACGACGCTGTCGTGCATTTCGCCGCCGTGCCGCGCATTCTGATCAAGCCGGACAATGAGACCTTTCGCATCAACACGATGGGCACCTACAATGTCCTCGAAGCGGCGGCAAAGCTCGGCGTCAAGAAGATCATCGTCGCCTCCAGCGAAACGACCTATGGCGTCTGCTTTGCCGAAGGCCATCGCGATTTCCATCAGTTCCCGCTGGAGGAGGACTATGATGTCAATCCGATGGATTCGTACGGCCTCTCGAAGGTCCTGAACGAGAAGACGGCGCGCGCCTTTGCCGAACGTTTTGGCATAGACATCTACGCGCTACGCATCGGCAACGTCATCGAGCCGCACGAATACGAGCATTTCCCAGAATACTTCGCCAACACCGACATCCGCAAGCGCATAGCCTGGAGCTACATCGACGCGCGCGATCTCGGCCAGATCGTCCATCTCTGCATCGAAAAAAGCGGCCTCGGCTTCCAAGTGTTCAACGCCGCCAATGACACGGTATCGGCGAACACCCCGTCCCGGGAGCTTGCTGCAAAGTACTTTCCGAACGTGCCTTTCACCCGCGAGATCGGCGAGTATGAGGGCCTGCTCTCCAACCGCAAGATCCGCGACGTCCTGGGCTTCAAGGAAGAGCATAACTGGCGCCGCTACGTAAAGGTTTGAGGCAGCACTGCCGAATGACATGACAGCCGGGCGTTATCCGTAGGCCCGGCCGAAGCCTCGCTAAGGTCGGATGCCTCTCCATTTGTTACGGAACAAAACCAAAAATGCTTCCGCAAACACTCGACAAATATTGGGGTTTAAGTAAGTAGGTTTGCGTTCGCGAGGCGTATCGTGGAAATTGCACCCGCTTTCCACGATACAGTCGGCACTCGTGTCTTGAACGAACATCGTGTGGCTTGCGGCCTGCAGGATGCTTGGCGGCGCGATTTGCGCGGCGATTTGAAAGCTATCAACCGGTTGATCTCTTTGGTGGTCAGCCGCTTCGGAGGGACTATGAACGACGGTGTTGCACGTATTTTTGTCGGCTTTGATTCCAAGGAGGTCGTCGCCTATCACGTCCTCGCGCAAAGCATAATCGAGCGCTCTTCGATCCCGGTGGTGTTTTCGCCGATCGTTCTCAGTAATCTCGACGGCATTTTCACGCGCGAGCGCAACCCGCTGCAGTCGACCGAATTTTCCTTCTCGCGCTTCCTGGTTCCCTACCTCAGCGACTATGAGGGCTGGAGCATCTTCATGGATTGCGACATGCTGGCCCGCGCCGATATTGCCGAGCTTTGGAAGCTGCGCGACGACCGCTATGCCGCAATGTGCGTCAAGCACGACTATCAGCCAAAAATCGAGACCAAGTTCCTCGGCCAGACTCAGACCAAATACGAAAAGAAGAACTGGTCGAGCATGATCCTTTTCAATAATGCCAAATGCCGGGCATTGACGAAGGAGTACGTCAACACCGCCACGGGCCTGCAGCTTCATCAGTTCAAATGGCTGGAAAGCGACGATCAGATCGGTGAGGTACCCGTAACCTGGAATTACCTCGTCAACGAATATGACTACCGCCCGGATGCGCAACTGGTGCATTTCACCGACGGTGGTCCGTATTTCGACGAGTATCGCAACGACGACTATGCTGAAGAATGGTTTGCCATGCGTGATCGCATGCTGCACGTTCAGCAGAAGTAACCGGGCTGGATAAGGCGTGGGCTTCGAAGCAGGAAACAACGAAATCGCCTTCCGGGCGGCAGGGGCCGCTGCAGGCTTGACGACCGCCGATGAATGGCGGTCCGTGCTGGCGGCCTTCTCCCATATCGTTCTTGTCGCAAACAGCGATGCAGTTGATATCGGCAGCCTTCAGCAGCAGTTTCCATCGAGCGCGCTCTTCATCTTCTTCAATAAGGTCTACAAGGTCCTGGATCGTCCGTTCCACGGGTATTCGCTATTGATTTCGCGCGGGCAGCCGCGCGGCGCCAACATCGTCTATCGGGGCGAGGTGGGGGATGTCGTCAAATTCTTCCCGAAGGAGCATTTCCTCGGGATCATGAACATCCGCCTCGGGCTCGAGGAAAAACTGAATCCGGCCGCTGATTTCCAGGGCGCGCCGACCGGCCATCTCGATCTCGTCGGCTTCAGCAACGATTTCTATACCGAGGGCAAGACGCCGACCAGCGGCTTTGCCATGGCGCTTTGGCTGAGCGACCTAAAACTGCCTGGCGCCATCGTGCTTGCCGGCTTTTCGGCCAAGCGCAGCGAAAAATGGAAGGTCGTGTCGGTTCACGACTGGACCTTCGAGCAGACGTTCCTGCGTCTCTTCGCCCGTCTTGGAAAGATCACCATCCATGGCGGCATGTCGCTCAATCCCTACATCAGGCTTGCCGAGCGCTTCTCTGAAGTTCCACCGGCCGAAATTGCCTTGGCCGCATCAGAGGTGCTCTCCGAGCGGCTCGGCAATACCGACGCTGAAGTCGACAAGCTGATCTCCTTGACCAATGTGATTCGCTCCACAGACAATTTTCTGCGTCATCTCAGGCCGAAATTCCTGAAAAGGAAGCCCAAGGGAACGCCGGGAGAACCGAAAGAAGGTTGAGAATTGCCTGCGCGACGTGTTCGAGAGGTGCCGCGAAGCCTGCAATTCCTCTGGTCGGCTGCTTCGGGAATCGCCTGCATTGATCGAAGCTGCGGACGCTCTTGGGAAAAAACGAAAAACGCACTTGCCAATCGTTTCGTCCCGTCTTAAAGGAGCGCCATGTTTTCGAAAGGCGCTGGCGGGCAACTGCTTGGTGCAGATGATCGAAGCATAAAGGGGTATAGCTCAGTTGGTAGAGCGGCGGTCTCCAAAACCGCAGGTCGTAGGTTCGAGCCCTGCTGCCCCTGCCATTCTTTCCTTGATTTGACTGGCGCGTCTTTTTCGCTGCTTCTTAGGTTAGGGATTATGCCGGATTGGTGGCAAATTTTCGAAAGCACCGAATTCCCTCTTGTTAAATTGGGAATCGATGTTTATGTAGGGTTCAACAGACACGCGGTGCGTGGGGCTGATATGTTCAGCTTTACGCGCCGTAATTGCGTGGGCAGTCAATGGCATCCAAAACGAATCCACTTGCGTTTCTGCAGCAGGTCCGCTCCGAGACGTCGAAAATCACTTGGCCGTCCCGTCGCGAGACGATGATCTCGACGGTGATGGTGCTTGTCATGGTTATTTTCGCCTCGTTGTTTTTCTTTGCTGCTGACCAGCTCATCGGCTGGATTCTCGGCTACGTGCTGAATACCGGCAATTGATATCGGGTGGAGATGAACATGGCGGCACGTTGGTACATCGTCCACGCTTATTCTAATTTCGAAAAAAAGGTGGCTGAATCCATCGAGGAGAAGGCCAAGCAGAAGGGTCTCGATCATCTGTTCGAGAAGATCCTTGTGCCGACCGAAAAGGTGGTTGAAGTGCGCCGCGGCCGCAAGGTCGACAGCGAGCGCAAGTTCTTCCCGGGTTACGTGCTGGTGCGCGCCAACCTGACGGATGAGGCCTATCACCTGATCAAGAATACGCCGAAGGTCACTGGCTTTCTCGGCTCCGACAATAAGCCCGTTCCGATTCCGGATTATGAAGCCGAGCGTATTCTCGGTCAGGTCCAGGAAGGCGTCGAGCGGCCGAAGGCTTCGGTGTCCTTCGAGATCGGCGAGCAGGTCCGCGTTTCCGACGGCCCGTTCGCCTCTTTCAACGGCACGGTTCAGGACGTGGACGAAGAGCGTTCGCGCCTGAAGGTGGAAGTGTCGATCTTTGGCCGCGCTACGCCGGTCGAGCTGGAATACAGTCAGGTCGAGAAGGTCTGATCTTCGTTTGAGTTTGGATGTAAGTAAATGTTTACTTACATCTCGCGGCAAAGCCGCAATCCGCGTGGAAGGGCAGGGGTCTTAGCCGGACTTTTTGATCCGCACCACGCAACCGCAGCCGCCGGAGCGATCCGGCATAAGAGGCCGGGTGACCGGTCAGTCAGAAAGGCAGAGAGATATGGCTAAGAAAGTTGCAGGCCAGCTCAAGCTGCAGGTTAAGGCCGGCTCGGCGAATCCGTCGCCGCCGATCGGTCCTGCGCTTGGTCAGCGTGGCATTAACATCATGGAATTCTGCAAGGCGTTCAATGCCGCCACGCAGGAAATGGAAAAGGGTATGCCGATCCCGGTCGTCATCACCTACTACCAGGACAAGTCCTTCACCTTCGTCATGAAGCAGCCGCCGGTCAGCTACTTCCTGAAGAAGGAAGCGAAGATCCAGTCCGGCTCGAAGACGCCGGGCAAGGGTGCCAAGGCTGGCACGCTCACCAAGGCTCAGGTCAAGTCGATTGCCGAAGCCAAGATGAAGGATCTGAACGCCGCCGATATCGAAGGCGCAATGGCCATGATCGAGGGCTCTGCCCGCGCCATGGGCCTGGAAGTGGTAGGTTAAGACCATGGTTGCAAAGCGTATTCAGAAGATCCGCGAAGGCGTTGATCCCACCAAGCTCTATGCTCTGACCCAGGCTATCGGCATGGTCAAGGAACGGGCTGTCGCTAAGTTCGACGAAACCGTCGAAATCGCAATGAACCTCGGCGTCGACCCGCGTCACGCCGACCAGATGGTTCGCGGCGTTGTCAACCTGCCGAACGGCACCGGCCGTACGGTTCGCGTTGCCGTCTTCGCTCGTGGCGCCAAGGCTGACGAAGCCAAGGCTGCCGGTGCTGACATCGTCGGCGCAGAAGACCTCGTCGAAATCGTCCAGGGCGGCAAGATCGACTTCGATCGTTGCATCGCGACCCCGGACATGATGCCGCTCGTCGGCCGTCTCGGTAAGGTTCTCGGCCCCCGCGGCATGATGCCCAACCCGAAGGTCGGTACCGTCACCATGGACGTCAAGGGTGCTGTCGAAGCCTCCAAGGGCGGCGCAGTCGAGTTCCGCGTCGAGAAGGCTGGCATCGTCCATGCCGGTATCGGCAAGGCTTCCTTCGATGCCAAGGCTCTGGAAGAAAACATCCGCGCCTTCGCTGACGCCGTCATCAAGGCGAAGCCGGCTGGTGCAAAGGGCAACTACGTTAAGCGCGTAGCCATCTCTTCGACCATGGGCCCGGGCGTCAAGATCGAGCCGTCGACGGTTACGGCTCCGAGCGCCTGATGATTTTGCCGGGCAGTGTGCCCGGCATTTAAGAATTCCTGGCCCCTCGGGGCCAGGATATCCGGAGAAATCCGGAATTCCTGTCCGAGATTGCAGGTGGTTATCCCTTAATCACTTAAGCCTGCATGAGACGGGTAAGACCCGAATTTTGAAGAAGCATTGCTTCGATGAACTCGGTTCGAGCCTTGGATGCCTTGTGCCTTGGAGCCTTGCGGCTCGAGCGCGAGGGGACAGGATCCTCAAGCGTCGCTTGGGATCTCTTAGCTGATCCCAGGAGGCAAAAGGCAACCCGGCAGGTCCGTTTACCGCGGTCCTGTCAACTGGAGAAAAGCAGTGGAAAGAGCGGAAAAACGCGAATTCGTCACGGAACTGAACGAAGTCTTCAAGGCTTCGGGCTCGGTTGTCGTGGCCCACTATGCTGGTGCTACAGTCGCTCAGATGAACGATTTTCGTTCCAAGATGCGCGCTGCTGGCGGCACCGTCAAAGTCGCGAAGAACCGCCTGGCCAAAATTGCTCTTCAGGGCACGGATGCGGAAGGGATTTCCAATCTCTTCACGGGTCAGACGCTGATCGCATACAGCACCGATCCGATTACCGCTCCGAAGGTCGTCGTGGATTTCGCCAAGAGCAATGACAAGATCGTTGTTCTGGGCGGCGCCATGGGAACAACCACGCTCAACCCGGAAGGCGTCAAGTCGCTCGCGACCCTGCCTTCGCTGGACGAGCTGCGTGCAAAGCTGCTGGGCATGATCCAGACGCCGGCTACCCGCATCGCAGGTGTGGTTGCAGCACCGGCAAGCCAGCTTGCTCGCGTGTTCTCGGCCTACGCCAAGAAGGACGAAGCCGCTTAAGGCGGTTTTTCGCTGTTCATAATCAACCAGTTCGAACCGAACAAAAGGAACTACAAAAATGGCTGATCTCGCAAAGATCGTTGAAGACCTCTCCTCGCTGACCGTTCTCGAAGCTGCAGAACTGTCCAAGCTCCTCGAAGAAAAGTGGGGCGTTTCCGCTGCTGCTCCGGTAGCTGTTGCTGCCGTTGCTGGTGGTGCTGGCGCTGCTGCTGTCGTTGAAGAAGAAAAGACCGAGTTCGACGTCATCCTCGCTGATGCCGGCGCGAACAAGATCAACGTCATTAAGGAAGTCCGCGCCATCACCGGTCTCGGCCTCAAGGAAGCCAAGGACCTCGTTGAAGCCGCTCCGAAGGCTGTCAAGGAAGGCGTTTCCAAGGCTGAAGCCGCTGACATCAAGAAGAAGCTTGAAGACGCTGGCGCAAAGGCCGACGTCAAGTAAGCTTGAAACTGCTTTGGGAGGTGGCATTTTGCCGCCTCCCATTCGCCGTTTTTCTGAACAAATTACCCAAAAGCCGCAGGCAAAACGGCTTTTGGGTAATGGGTTCTTCAAGAGGATGGTCTCAGACCGAACCGCGACGCAATCCGTGCCGAGCGGTTTTCGGTTAGTTAGACGAGATTGAACTACTCATTGATTGATGGGATCGCCTGGCCAGCGGTTCCCATCCGTTGCAGGCCCGGGTGCAGGATTTTAAAGGAGCGACGATGGCTCAGACCCTTTCGTTCAACGGTCGCAGGCGCGTACGCAAGTTTTTTGGTAAGATTCCCGAAGTCGCAGAGATGCCGAACCTCATCGAGGTTCAGAAGGCGTCCTACGATCAGTTCCTCATGGTCGAAGAGCCCAAGGGCGGCCGCCCTGACGAGGGTCTCCAGGCCGTATTCAAGTCGGTTTTCCCGATCACCGATTTCTCCGGCGCTTCCATGCTGGAGTTCGTATCCTATGAATTCGAACCGCCGAAGTTCGACGTCGACGAATGCCGCCAGCGCGACCTGACCTACGCCGCGCCGCTGAAGGTTACTCTCCGTCTGATCGTGTTCGATATCGACGAAGATACCGGCGCGAAGTCCATCAAGGACATCAAGGAACAGAGCGTTTACATGGGCGACATGCCGCTCATGACGAACAACGGTACCTTCATCGTGAACGGCACCGAACGCGTTATCGTGTCCCAGATGCACCGTTCGCCGGGCGTCTTCTTCGATCACGACAAGGGCAAGAGCCACTCCTCCGGCAAGCTGCTCTTCGCTGCTCGCGTCATTCCGTATCGCGGTTCCTGGCTCGATATCGAATTCGACGCCAAGGACATCGTCTACGCCCGTATCGACCGCCGCCGCAAGATTCCGGTGACGTCGCTGCTGATGGCGCTCGGCATGGACGGCGAAGAAATTCTGTCGACCTTCTACACGAAGTCGCTCTATGAGCGCTCCGGCGAGGGCTGGCGCATTCCCTTCAAGGCGGAAACGCTGAAGGGCGCCAAGACCGTTACCGACATGATCGACGCCGATACCGGCGAAGTCGTTGTCGAAGGCGGCAAGAAGCTGACCCCGCGCCTGCTGCGTCAGTTGCAGGAAAAGGGCCTCAAGGCCTTGAAGGCCACCGACGAAGAGCTTTACGGCCTATTCCTGGCGGAAGACATCGTTAACTTCCAGACCGGCGAGATCTATCTCGAAGCCGGCGACGAAATCGACGAGAAGACTTTGCCGATCATCCTCAAGGCCGGTTTCGACGAGATCCCGGTTCTCGGCATCGACCACATCAACGTCGGCGCCTACATCCGCAACACGCTGTCTGCCGACAAGAACGAGAACCGTCAGGACGCTCTGTTCGACATCTACCGCGTCATGCGTCCGGGTGAACCGCCGACCATGGAATCGGCCGAAGCCATGTTCAACTCGCTGTTCTTCGATGCGGAGCGTTACGACCTCTCCGCCGTCGGCCGCGTGAAGATGAACATGCGTCTCGACCTCGACGTTGAAGACACCGTCCGCATCCTGCGCAAGGACGACATCCTGGCCGTGGTCAAGATGCTGGTCGAGCTGCGCGACGGCAAGGGCGAAATCGACGACATCGACAACCTCGGCAACCGGCGCGTCCGCTCGGTCGGCGAGCTGATGGAAAACCAGTACCGTCTCGGCCTGCTCCGCATGGAGCGCGCGATCAAGGAACGCATGTCCTCGATCGAAATCGATACGGTCATGCCGCAGGATCTGATCAACGCGAAGCCGGCGGCTGCCGCCGTTCGCGAATTCTTCGGCTCCTCCCAGCTCTCGCAGTTCATGGACCAGGTGAACCCGCTCTCGGAAATCACTCACAAGCGCCGTCTCTCGGCCCTTGGCCCGGGCGGTCTGACCCGCGAACGCGCCGGCTTCGAAGTCCGCGACGTGCATCCGACCCACTATGGTCGTATTTGCCCGATCGAAACGCCGGAAGGTCCGAACATCGGTCTCATCAACTCGCTGGCGACCTTCGCCCGCGTCAACAAGTACGGCTTTATCGAAAGCCCCTACCGCCGCATCATCGACGGTAAGGTGACCAACGATGTGCTCTA
Source organism: Rhizobium leucaenae USDA 9039 (assembly GCF_000426285.1). GTDB lineage: Bacteria > Pseudomonadota > Alphaproteobacteria > Rhizobiales > Rhizobiaceae > Rhizobium > Rhizobium leucaenae. The sequence continues at coordinate 9,615 of NZ_AUFB01000052.1, forward strand.
CCTCTCCGCCATGGAAGAGGCGAAGTACTACGTTGCTCAGGCCAACGCCGAACTCGACACCGACGGCTCCTTCATCGAAGAATTCGTCGTTTGCCGTCATGCCGGCGAAGTCATGCTGGCTCCGCGCGACAACATCAACCTGATGGACGTCTCGCCGAAGCAGCTTGTTTCGGTCGCTGCCGCTCTGATCCCGTTCCTGGAAAACGACGACGCCAACCGCGCGCTCATGGGCTCGAACATGCAGCGTCAGGCCGTGCCGTTGCTGCGCGCCGAAGCTCCGTTCGTCGGCACCGGCATGGAGCCGGTCGTTGCCCGTGACTCGGGCGCTGCCATCGGCGCCCGCCGCGGCGGCGTGGTCGACCAGGTCGACGCAACGCGTATCGTTATCCGCGCCACCGAGGACCTCGATCCGTCGAAGTCAGGCGTCGATATCTACCGCCTGATGAAGTTCCAGCGTTCGAACCAGAACACCTGCGTCAACCAGCGTCCGCTGGTCACCGTCGGTGACGTGGTCAACAAGGGCGACATCCTGGCCGACGGTCCGTCGACCGATCTCGGCGATCTGGCGCTCGGCCGCAACGTGCTCGTCGCGTTCATGCCCTGGAACGGCTACAACTACGAAGACTCGATCCTGCTCTCCGAGCGTATCGTTGCCGACGACGTGTTCACCTCCATCCACATCGAAGAATTCGAAGTGATGGCACGCGACACCAAGCTCGGTCCGGAAGAAATCACCCGCGACATTCCGAACGTTTCGGAAGAAGCGCTGAAGAACCTGGACGAAGCCGGCATCGTTTACATCGGCGCTGAAGTTCAGCCTGGCGATATCCTCGTCGGCAAGATCACGCCGAAGGGCGAAAGCCCGATGACGCCGGAAGAAAAGCTCCTGCGCGCCATCTTCGGTGAAAAGGCGTCCGACGTTCGCGACACCTCCATGCGCATGCCGCCCGGCACCTACGGTACGGTCGTCGAAGTTCGCGTCTTCAACCGCCACGGCGTCGAGAAGGACGAACGCGCCATGGCGATCGAGCGCGAAGAGATCGAACGTCTCGCCAAGGACCGCGACGACGAACAGGCGATCCTCGATCGTAACGTCTACGGCCGCCTGATCGAAATGCTCCGTGGCCAGGTCGCACTTGCCGGTCCGAAGAGCTTCAAGAAGGGCACGGAACTGTCCAACGCCGTCGTCTCGGAATATCCGCGCTCGCAGTGGTGGATGTTCGCCGTCGAGGACGAAAAGGTTCAGGGCGAGCTCGAAGCTCTGCGCGGCCAGTACGACGAGTCCAAGTCGCGCCTCGAACAGCGCTTCATGGACAAGGTCGAGAAGGTCCAGCGCGGCGATGAAATGCCTCCGGGCGTCATGAAGATGGTCAAGGTCTTCGTCGCTGTGAAGCGCAAGATCCAGCCGGGCGACAAGATGGCCGGCCGTCACGGCAACAAGGGTGTCGTATCGCGCATCGTGCCGGTCGAGGACATGCCGTTCCTCGAAGACGGTACGCATGTCGACATCGTGCTGAACCCGCTCGGCGTGCCGTCGCGCATGAACGTCGGTCAGATCCTCGAGACGCACCTTGGCTGGGCTTGCGCCGGCATGGGTCGCCAGATCGGCGAGCTGATCGAAGCCTACAAGGCAAGCGGCAACATCGAGCCTCTGCGCCAGACGATCGACATGGTCGTCGGCGACGGTCCGAAGAGCGACGACGTTCACGAGTATGACGATGCGTCGGTCCTGCGTCTGGCTGATCAGTGGAAGCGTGGCGTGTCCATCGCGACCCCGGTCTTCGACGGCGCCGGCGAAGTGGATGTCAACGAGATGCTCGAAATGGCAGGTCTGAAACAGACCGGTCAGTCGACGCTCTATGACGGTCGTACCGGCGAGCAGTTCGACCGCCAGGTCACGGTTGGCTACATCTACATGCTGAAGCTCAACCACCTGGTCGACGACAAGATCCACGCCCGCTCGATCGGCCCGTACTCGCTCGTCACCCAGCAGCCGCTGGGCGGCAAGGCGCAGTTCGGCGGTCAGCGCTTCGGCGAAATGGAAGTCTGGGCGCTCGAAGCTTACGGCGCAGCCTACACGCTGCAGGAAATGCTCACGGTCAAGTCGGATGACGTGGCCGGCCGCACCAAGGTCTACGAAGCCATCGTCCGTGGCGACGACACCTTCGAAGCGGGCATTCCGGAGAGCTTCAACGTTCTCGTCAAGGAAATGCGGTCGCTGGGTCTCAGCGTCGAATTGGAAAACTCCAAGGTCGACGATCTGCAGGCCGCGGGCCAGCTTCCCGACGCAGCCGAGTAATAGTCGATAGGGTGCGCGCTGTCCGTCAGCGCGCACCGTTCCCGCCGACGCCCGAGTTCGTGTGGCGCTAGGCAGGGACGATTTCGCCGCATTCTGCGGTTATTGTCGTTTTAAGGCGTCAGTCCGGTTCCCGGGAATTTGCCGGTACTGATTGCAATTCGAGGGCGTTTCGCCCCTAAAGGAGACAGGCATGAACCAAGAGGTCATGAATCTTTTCAATCCGCAGGTGCCTGCACAGAATTTCGATTCCATCCGGATTTCGATCGCATCGCCGGAGAAGATTCTTTCCTGGTCTTATGGTGAGATCAAGAAGCCGGAGACGATCAACTATCGTACGTTCAAGCCGGAACGCGATGGTCTCTTCTGCGCGCGAATCTTCGGGCCGATCAAGGACTACGAGTGCCTGTGCGGCAAGTACAAGCGCATGAAGTACAAGGGCATCATCTGCGAAAAGTGCGGCGTCGAAGTCACGCTGTCGCGCGTTCGCCGTGAGCGCATGGGCCATATCGAGCTCGCCGCTCCCGTTGCCCACATCTGGTTTCTGAAGTCGCTGCCGAGCCGCATTTCCACGCTGCTCGACATGACGCTGAAGGATGTCGAGCGCGTTCTCTACTTCGAAAACTACATCGTCACCGAGCCGGGCCTGACCGCGCTCAAGGAGCACCAGCTCCTGACGGAAGAAGAGTACATGCTCGCCGTCGATGAGTACGGCGAAGATCAGTTCACCGCCATGATCGGCGCTGAAGCGATCTACGAGATGCTGGCCAGCATGAACCTCGAGAAGATCGCCGGCGACCTGCGCTCCGAGCTTGCCGACACCACGTCGGATCTCAAGCAGAAGAAGTTGATGAAGCGCCTGAAGATCGTCGAGAACTTCATGGAATCCGGCAACCGTCCGGAATGGATGATCATGAAGGTCGTCCCGGTCATCCCGCCGGACCTGCGTCCGCTGGTACCGCTCGACGGCGGCCGTTTCGCAACGTCGGATCTCAACGATCTGTACCGCCGCGTCATCAACCGTAACAACCGTCTGAAGCGCCTCATCGAACTGCGCGCTCCGGGCATCATCATCCGCAACGAAAAGCGCATGCTGCAGGAATCTGTCGATGCGCTGTTCGACAACGGCCGCCGCGGCCGCGTCATCACCGGCGCCAACAAGCGTCCGCTGAAGTCGCTGTCCGATATGCTGAAGGGCAAGCAGGGCCGCTTCCGTCAGAACCTGCTCGGCAAGCGCGTCGACTATTCCGGCCGCTCGGTCATCGTGACCGGTCCGGAACTGAAGCTGCATCAGTGCGGCCTGCCGAAGAAGATGGCGCTCGAACTGTTTAAGCCGTTCATCTACGCCCGCCTCGACGCCAAGGGTTATTCCTCGACGGTCAAGCAGGCCAAGAAGCTGGTTGAAAAGGAAAAGCCGGAAGTTTGGGATATCCTCGATGAGGTCATCCGCGAGCATCCGGTTCTCCTGAACCGCGCGCCAACGCTGCACCGCCTGGGCATCCAGGCCTTCGAACCCATGCTGGTCGAAGGCAAGGCCATCCAGTTGCACCCGCTCGTCTGCACGGCCTTCAACGCCGACTTCGACGGTGACCAGATGGCCGTTCACGTGCCGCTGTCGCTCGAAGCCCAGCTCGAAGCCCGCGTGCTGATGATGTCGACCAACAACATCCTGCATCCGGCAAACGGCGCGCCGATCATCGTTCCGTCGCAGGACATGGTTCTCGGCCTCTATTATCTCTCGATCCTGAACCAGAACGAGCCGGGCGAAGGCATGGCCTTCTCCGATCTCGGCGAGCTGCATCACGCTCTCGAAAACAAGGTCGTGACGCTGCACTCGAAGATCCGCGGCCGCTTCAAGTCGGTCGACGAAGAGGGCAAGCCCTATTCGAAGATCTATGAAACGACCCCTGGCCGCCTGCTGATCGGCGAACTGCTGCCGAAGCACGGCAAGGTGACCTTCGACATCTGCAACCAGGAAATGACCAAGAAGAACATCTCCAAGATGATCGACACGGTCTACCGTCACTGCGGTCAGAAGGACACGGTCATTTTCTGCGACCGCATCATGCAGCTCGGCTTTGCCCATGCCTGCCGCGCCGGCATTTCGTTCGGCAAGGACGACATGGTCATTCCGGATACCAAGGTTAAGATCGTCGGTGACACCGAAGCCCTGGTGAAGGAATACGAGCAGCAGTACAACGACGGTCTGATCACCCAGGGCGAAAAGTACAACAAGGTTGTCGACGCCTGGGGCAAGGCCACGGAAAAGGTCGCCGAAGAAATGATGGCCCGCATTAAGGCCGTCGAATTCGACGAGAAGACCGGTCGTCAGAAGCCGATGAACTCGATCTACATGATGAGCCATTCGGGCGCCCGCGGTTCTCCGAACCAGATGCGTCAGTTGGGCGGCATGCGCGGCCTCATGGCCAAGCCGTCGGGCGAAATCATCGAGACGCCGATCATCTCGAACTTCAAGGAAGGCCTGACCGTTAACGAGTACTTCAACTCGACGCACGGCGCCCGTAAGGGTCTGGCAGACACTGCCTTGAAGACCGCGAACTCCGGCTACCTGACCCGCCGTCTCGTCGACGTCGCACAGGATTGCATCGTGACGCACGTCGATTGCGGCACCGAATCCGGCCTCACCATGACTGCCATCGTCGATGCCGGTCAGGTCGTTGCCTCGCTCGGCGCCCGTATCCTCGGCCGTACGGCCCTGGACGATATCGACCATCCGGTCACGGGTGAGCGCATCGTCGATGCCGGCAAGATGATCCTCGAGCCGGATGTCGTCGAGATCGAAAAGGCTGGTATCCAGTCGATCCGTATTCGTTCGGCACTGACCTGCGAAATCCAGACGGGCGTCTGCTCGGTCTGCTACGGCCGCGATCTTGCTCGCGGTACGCCGGTCAACATCGGTGAAGCTGTCGGCGTCATCGCCGCTCAGTCGATCGGTGAGCCGGGCACGCAGCTCACCATGCGTACCTTCCACTTGGGCGGCACGGCGACCGTGGTCGACCAGTCGTTCCTGGAAGCCTCGTATGAGGGCACGGTGCAGATCAAGAACCGCAACATGCTGCGCAACTCCGAAGGCAATCTGGTTGCCATGGGCCGCAACATGACGGTGCAGATCTTGGATGAACGTGGCGTCGAACGCTCTTCACAGCGCGTCGCTTACGGCTCCAAGCTCTATGTCGACGACGGCGACAAGGTGAAGCGCGGCCAGCGTCTCGCGGAATGGGATCCCTATACCCGTCCGATGATGACGGAAGTGGCTGGTACGGTGCACTTCGAAGATGTCGTCGACGGCCTCTCGGTTCTCGAAGCGACCGACGAATCCACCGGCATCACCAAGCGCCAGGTCATCGACTGGCGTTCGACGCCGCGCGGTTCGGATCTGAAACCGGCGATCGTCGTCAAGGACGCCAGCGGCAATGTCGCAAAGCTGTCGCGTGGCGGTGAAGCCCGCTTCCTGCTCTCGGTCGACGCGATCCTGTCCGTTGAGCCGGGCCAGAAGGTGTCGCAGGGTGACGTTCTTGCCCGTTCGCCACTGGAAAGCGCCAAGACCAAGGACATCACCGGCGGTCTGCCGCGCGTTGCCGAACTGTTCGAAGCCCGTCGTCCGAAGGACCACGCCATCATCGCAGAGATCGATGGTACGATCCGCCTCGGCCGCGACTACAAGAACAAGCGCCGTGTCATCATCGAGCCGGCGGAAGACGGTGTCGAGCCGGTCGAATACCTGATCCCGAAGGGCAAGCCCTTCCACCTTCAGGAAGGCGACTATATCGAAAAGGGTGACTACATCCTCGACGGTAACCCGGCTCCGCACGACATCCTGGCGATCAAGGGCGTGGAGGCTCTGGCTTCCTACCTCGTCAACGAAATCCAAGAAGTCTACCGTCTCCAGGGCGTCGTCATCAACGACAAGCACATCGAAGTGATTGTCCGTCAGATGCTGCAGAAGGTGGAAATCACCGATGCAGGCGACAGCCAGTATATCGTCGGCGACAATGTCGACCGTATCGAGCTGGACGATAACAACGACCGTCTGATCGAAGAGGGCAAGAAGCCCGCTTACGGCGATCCGGTTCTGCTCGGCATCACCAAGGCGTCGCTGCAGACCCCGTCCTTCATCTCGGCCGCTTCCTTCCAGGAAACGACCAAGGTGCTGACGGAAGCTGCGATCGCAGGCAAGACCGACGGTCTGCAGGGCCTAAAGGAAAACGTCATCGTCGGCCGTCTCATCCCGGCCGGTACGGGTGGCACCATGACGCAGATCCGTCGCATCGCGACGGCTCGCGACGAGCTGATCCTGGAAGAGCGCCGCAAGGGCACGGGTGCCGCCGTCGCCACGCCGATGCTGCAGGACATGGCCAACGAGAACGCCCCGGCCGCCGAATAAGCGGCTGGAGAGTGAGCTAAAATCAAAAACCGCCTGGAGCGATCCGGGCGGTTTCTTTTTGCATCTATATTGCGAAGAGCAGGCGAGGGCGGGGGAGCGCGGTCCCTTTTAGCGGAAGCGAATGATCGCCACTTCGCCTTCCAGCGCGCCCTGATAGGCAGAGGCATGTGGTTCTTCGTCCGGCACCTCGGTCAGCATGCCGATCTGATCAAGATCGGCCTCGATGAAGCCTTCTTCTGCAAGGGCGTTCAGCGCTTCGCGAACAGCGGTATCGTCATCCGGTGCCTTCAGCATAACATGCAGATCGACGCCTTCGCCGCCGTCCGTTTCATATCCCTTGCCGATGATGATGAAGACCATGGGGCCGTCGAAATTGTTGTCGTTGTCTGGCTCGGTGATCATAAGTCTTCCTTCAGTGGTATCGATTCGACCGAGCGATTCCCTGAACTGCCCTTGCCGACTGGTGACATTGTCTTTCTGTGATTCCTTATAGGGATTTTAACGAAATACCCAAGTCTATCTTGCCCGAGCGACGCCATTTCCTCATCTGAGGCGTCAAATGGCTGGTTTGGCCCGCCTTTTCGGGCTTTGTGACAAAGATAATTCTTAACCGGCCTTGACGAACCTGCGGGAAACCAGTAGTACCGCCGCCATCAGGACCCATGTGAGGCATGGCTGTCCGGAGCGACGCGCTCTGGAGTTCACCTCAAACAAGGTTCTAAACGCACGTTGAAGACACGAATGCTGCACGCAAGACGCAATTTACCGCGTCCTCTGCTTTTTTGTGGTCCATCTGCGAAAGCGGATCGGGCCACGTTTTGCGCATTGAGGCGAACGTGTGTCGTTGCCGGAGACGGCGAGAGTTAAGCCCGCAAGGGTGTCGAGACAGATTTACAAGGGATGGTTGAATGCCTACCGTAAACCAGCTAATCCGCAAGCCTCGCCAGGCGCAGGTAAAGCGTAATAAGGTTCCCGCTCTTCAGGAGAACCCGCAGAAGCGTGGTGTTTGCACCCGCGTCTACACGACGACGCCGAAGAAGCCGAACTCGGCTCTGCGTAAGGTCGCAAAGATCCGCCTGACCAACGGCTTCGAAGTCATTGGTTACATCCCGGGTGAAGGTCACAACCTTCAGGAACACTCTGTCGTCATGATCCGTGGCGGCCGCGTCAAGGACCTTCCGGGTGTTCGCTACCACATCATCCGCGGCGTTCTCGATACCCAGGGTGTCAAGAACCGCAAGCAGCGCCGTTCCAAGTACGGTGCAAAGCGTCCGAAGTAATTCGGTTTCAGGTAATCCGGCGCTGCGCGAGGTTCTCCGCGTTGTAAAGCGTCGCTAACAGTTGAGAGACGAGAAGTATGTCCCGACGTCACAGAGCAGAAAAGCGTGAGATCAATCCGGACCCGAAGTTCGGCGATTTGGTTGTCACGAAGTTCATGAATGCCATTATGCTGGACGGCAAGAAGTCCGTAGCTGAAAACATCGTTTATGGTGCATTCGACGCCGTGCAGGGCAAGGCAAAGCAGGAGCCGCTCGGCGTGTTCCATCAGGCTTTGGATAACATCGCTCCGCACGTTGAAGTCCGTTCGCGCCGCGTTGGCGGTGCTACGTATCAGGTTCCGGTCGACGTTCGTCCCGAGCGCCGTCAGGCTCTTGCCATTCGCTGGCTGATCGCTGCTGCCCGCAAGCGCAACGAAACCACCATGGTCGACCGTCTCTGCGGCGAACTTCTTGATGCCTCCAACAACCGCGGCTCTGCCGTCAAGAAGCGCGAAGACACGCACAAGATGGCTGACGCCAACCGTGCGTTCTCGCATTATCGCTGGTAATCCCGAACGGTTTCCGAAAGGCAGTCCACTATGGCTCGCGAATATAAAATCGAAGACTACCGCAATTTCGGTATCATGGCGCACATCGACGCCGGCAAGACCACGACGACCGAGCGTATTCTTTATTACACCGGCAAGTCGCACAAGATCGGCGAAGTCCACGACGGCGCAGCCACCATGGACTGGATGGAGCAGGAGCAGGAGCGTGGTATCACGATCACCTCTGCTGCCACCACGACCTACTGGAAGGGCCGTGACGGCAAGACGCGCCGCTTCAACATCATCGACACTCCCGGCCACGTCGACTTCACCATCGAAGTCGAGCGTTCGCTGCGCGTTCTCGACGGCGCTATCGCGCTGCTCGACGCCAACGCCGGTGTTGAGCCGCAGACGGAAACCGTCTGGCGTCAGGCTGAGAAGTATCATGTTCCGCGCATGATCTTCTGCAACAAGATGGACAAGACCGGCGCCGACTTCTATCGCTCGGTCGAGATGATCAAGAGCCGCCTTGGCGCTACTGCTGTCGTCATGCAGCTTCCGATCGGCGCTGAAAGCGACTTCAAGGGCGTTATCGACTTGATCGAGATGAACGCCCTCATCTGGCGTGACGAGTCGCTCGGCGCCCAGTGGGATGTCGTCGAAATCCCGGAAGACATGAAGGCCAAGGCTGAAGAATATCGCGAAAAGCTGATCGAGACGGTTGTCGAGATCGACGAAGCAGCGACCGAAGCCTATCTCGAAGGCAACCTGCCGGACAACGATCAGATCCGCGCGCTCGTCCGTCGTGGCACGATCGACGTCAAGTTCCATCCGATGTTCTGCGGTACCGCCTTCAAGAACAAGGGTGTTCAGCCGCTGCTCGACGCCGTTGTCGACTACCTGCCGTCGCCGCTCGACATTCCGGCGATCAAGGGCATCGATTTCAAGACCGACGCCGAGATCGAACGTCATGCCGACGACAGCGAGCCGTTGTCCATGCTGGCATTCAAGATCATGAACGACCCCTTCGTTGGTTCGCTGACCTTCGCACGTATCTACTCCGGTAAGCTCGAAAAGGGTGTATCGGTCATGAACACGGTCAAGGACAAGCGCGAGCGCGTCGGCCGCATGCTGCAGATGCATTCCAACTCGCGTGAAGACATCGAAGAAGCCTTCGCCGGCGACATCGTTGCTCTGGCCGGCCTCAAGGAAACCACCACTGGCGATACGCTCTGCGATCCGCTGAAGCCGGTTATCCTCGAGCGCATGGAATTCCCGGAGCCGGTCATCCAGATCGCGATCGAGCCGAAGACCAAGGGCGACCAGGAAAAGATGGGCCTCGCGCTCAACCGCCTGGCTGCCGAAGACCCGTCCTTCCGCGTGAAGACGGACCAGGAATCGGGTCAGACGATCATTGCCGGCATGGGTGAACTTCACCTCGACATCATCGTCGACCGCATGCGTCGTGAATTCAAGGTCGAAGCCACCGTCGGCGCGCCGCAGGTTGCTTACCGCGAAACCATCACGCGTCAGACCGAGAAGGACTACACCCACAAGAAGCAGTCGGGTGGTACCGGTCAGTTCGCTCGCGTCAAGATCGTGTTCGAACCGAACCCGGAAGGCGACGATTTCAAGTTCGAGTCCAAGATTGTCGGGGGTTCTGTCCCGAAGGAATACATCCCGGGCGTTCAGAAGGGCATCGAAAGCGTCCTGTCTTCGGGCCCGCTGGCTGGCTTCCCGATGCTCGGCGTCAAGGCGACGCTGATCGACGGTGCCTTCCACGACGTCGACTCGTCGGTTCTGGCCTTCGAAATCGCTTCGCGTGCTTGCTTCCGTGAAGCAGCCCGTGAAGCTGGTGCCCAGCTCCTCGAGCCGATGATGAAGGTCGAAGTCGTGACGCCGGAAGATTACGTCGGCGACGTCATCGGCGACCTGAACTCGCGCCGTGGCCAGATCCAGGGCCAGGAAAGCCGCGGTATCGCTGTTGTCATCAACGCGAATGTCCCGCTGGCAAACATGTTCAAGTACGTCGACAATCTGCGCTCCATGTCTCAGGGCCGCGCGCAGTACACCATGACCTTCGATCATTATTCGCCGGTCCCGTCGAACGTCGCACAGGAAATCCAGGCAAAGTATTCCGGTCAGAAGTGACCGGAATACCAATTGACCGATAACAAGAATTGATCCCTTCGGGGACAAGAAAAACGGAGAGCCGAAAATGGCAAAGAGTAAGTTTGAGCGCAATAAGCCGCACGTTAACATCGGCACGATCGGCCACGTTGACCACGGCAAGACGTCTCTGACGGCAGCG
>NZ_AUFB01000053.1 GCF_000426285.1 Rhizobium leucaenae USDA 9039
GCCAGTCTCATGGACAGTGCCGAGCAAGACGTGCTCGCCTACATGACCTTTCCCAAGCAGCATTGGGCCAAACTTCACTCGACCAACCCCATTGAGCGATTGAACGGTGAGATCAAGCGGCGCACAGAGGTCGTCGGCATTTTCCCCAACGACGACGCCATCGTGCGCCTGGTCGGTGCGCTGCTGCTCGAACAGAACGATGAATGGGCCGTCCAGCGATCCCGCTACATGACACTTGAGACAATCGCCACAATGAGCGATGATCCGCTCATCAGCCTGCCAGCAGCAAGCTGATACTCATCCGACCCTCTGGGATGAGCCGTGGTCGTCTAAGCTACACCACGTCCTGGGACATGATCTGAAGATTTGCGCGCAAGCGGCAGAACAATACTCGGAAACACCTTTTTGAAAGCGTATGCCTAGTTGGCATCGAGTTTGCACGTACTCGTCGTTAGGCGGCAAGAAGCAGCCAAGTATATGGCCGCCTTCCTAAACCAGGCGGTAACGGAGCCAATTCGGATCTCTCGGATCCGTTTCTGAAGAACGGCCGTCAAACTGAGTTCCGCATTTGTCCATGTCCAAACTGCCAGGTGATACTCTCAGGATCAAATTTTTCAACAATATCGCCGTGCCTAGCGACATTAACAAACAACGTGAGAAGGAATAGCACTATGACCACCAAGGTTTCAGAAAGGTCCTTTGAAACAATCGAAAATTCAGCATCATCGCCTCTGAAGGTGGCCGATCAAATCGGGGCATCCGTAGAAAAGGGGAACAAACAGTTGACCGAAGCTTTCTTTAAATTCGCGTCGAGCGCTGAAGAGGCGCAAAAAATACTCACTCCGATCTTCGAAACCGCAACGCTGGCCGGCTACGAATTGTCGCTTAAGTCCGTCGCTGCGTTGCAGGCGAATGCGGTGGCCGGTTTCTCGCATTTGCAAGCGTTGTTCGGCGCGAACTCGCCGTCACAGGTCTTCGAACTCCAATCGGCGTTCCTGCACAAGCGCGTAGACACCAGCATCGAGAATGCCAAGGAATTCCGGGCACTGGCGAGCAAGGCAGTGGCTGAGATCGCCAAGCCGATCAACAATGCATTTGACAAATTTTTGGCGGACCTCAAGGCAGTATAAATTGGCTGGCCAGTGCAACAACGTCCTATGGGACTGTTGTACCCTCCGTCTTAATTAGGAGGAAGACGAGCGCTACCCTACGATCTGTTGTGTTCGCAATTTCAATCGACGGATCATGATCCTAGTTTCGTTTAGAGAATCCAAGGCCACTAAAGAATTGTTTGACAGAAGGAGCCGTGGGATGTGATAGCGCTTAATTGCCGAAGCAAGGAAACTGACGCGGTCGCAGCCTCGGCAATAACCGCTTTTTTGAAGTGGTCGTCGGGAGGCGCGCGGCTAGCAAGGGCTTAGTTGCTCGATACCTTGCGCCATCCTGATCATCGCAGCTAACGACGACTCTCCCGTTCTACGATCGTCAGTCGGTGCGATCTTCGCAAGGGAGCGGCTTGGTTGGCCGCACCACGCACGATCAGAGAAAAGGCTTTGCGATTATTGCCGTAGGCGGTGGCAAGTTTCACGATATCGCGTCGCATCGTAACAGGCGACGTTTGCCACCCGCTCTGCCTTGAGGGTCGCCCCCTGCTGGCTCGATCAAGGCGACTTCGCGTCGTTCCGACTCTTGAACGCGCGAAAGTTATTCCAATATTTGCCGGATGGTCACAGGTGACATTGGAAAGGAAAATAGGATGCCGATAACCGATGTCTCCTGGACTCGTCTGGTCACTATCCGACTGCAGTGTGGTCTTGAGCGGACGTTTGCGGGCGTTTACGATGCTTTGGATTTTCTCGAAAACGAATGGCCATTGCGTTATGGCGAGCGCCATCAGCGTGCCATCAGGACCTGTCGCGGTGCCCTCAATGGCGGCGTAGCCGCCGTCGTTGCACGAGAGGCATTCATGGCCGCTTGCCTCGAAGCCGGCATGGTGGCCCCTTTGAAAGCCAAGCCGAACGCCCACCCGGGACGAATCGCTCGGCGGGCTCTCGTCCAATGATTTGGATGGTCCCGCTTTGCTCAAGGCTGGACTTGCGCTTTCAAGTCCAATCCAGATCGCCCCCGTCGACCGTCTGATGAAGGCTAGTTCCTTGGCGGTGTGGTCGACCTTGGCGACAACGGCCGGTTGATCATGCACCGAAACGAGCAAGGTGTGAATGAGTGCGCTTGCCGAGCAGCTTCGCGTAGCGCAGACGTATCTCCTTCTTGTCGATCTCACATTCGATACATTATTCAACGAGCACGGCAAATTCGCAGTCGTCTATCGGAGTTGCACGAGCGCGCGCGTGCAATCGACGTTCTGCAATCTAGCGATCGCCGGCACTGCATGTTGTCGTTCCCCCGATCGAACTAAGAGCCGCTGGGATAGCAATCCGATCAAGCGATCAAGCAGCCGCTACTTGAAGCAATACGCAGACCATGATTGGCCCTTACGCCCTTATCGATTGCCTCACGGAACTTTCATTGGGTATCCGAGATTGTGCTGGAGAAAGACCCCTCCCAGACAAAGCGCGAGCGGCCCGCTTGTGCGGCGAGATCGATAGTTTTGTGACCTCCCGACAATTGAAACCACAATGGCTCAGCCGCGTCGTTGGCCGTTTCGCCGCCGGGATCGTATCCCGCCTAGATGACGAGCTTCAGGTGGCTGGACAAGACCAAGCCAGCGGCCCCTCGCAATGCCGTATGACCTTCTCCGATGCCATTCAGCGTGATCGAAATCTCCTGGTTCGGTCGCTTCTTGACCAACCGTTCGACATGTTGCCTGACGCGTTCGGCCGCGTCCGCGCCGCCGCCTGCAATGTCCCCATGCAGCACATAGGAGTTGAGTGACAGGGTCTGCTGCAGGTTGAGGATCCCGAAGGCGACGTTTCTGGTATAGCGGTCCAGCAGACCATTCGCAGCTTCGGCGCCTTCTGCTGCCTCTTTGACGAGGCGAGCACAGGTGACGCTTTCAGGGTTTGCGAAGCCAAGTCGGGCCGCTTCACGCCGCAGCCAGGGTAGGGCGGCGACTGTTTCCCAGCATCCGTGCTTGCCGCAATTGCAGAGTTCCCCATCGATTTGCACGACGGTATGGCCTAGTTCGCCGCCGGAGCCGGCAAGGCCCCGGTAGACCCGTCCGTCGATGTAGAAAGCGCCGCCCAATACCTCACCGGTATAGATCGCCGCGAAGTTTTGTTGGCCCCGTCCCGGCCCGAACCACCGGTCGCCAACGAGAAGCGCGCGCGGATGATGGTCGATGACAACAGGCAATGAGAAATGCGCCTGCAGGATATCGACCAAGTGGAGGCCAGTCAGAACGGGCGCAAGATTGACGGCGAGGATCACCCCGTTGTCGCTGTCGATCATGCCCCCCGAGGCGATGCCGATCCCGAACGGTGCCTGGTGGGCTTGGGAAAGCGTCGCGGACAAGGTGTCCTTGATGATCGCCAGGAACGCACCCCTATCGCCATGCGGATCGAATTGCGCTTTGGTGAGGGCTTTGATATCGCCGCTGAGCGTCACAAGGCATGTCTGGATCCTGCCGGGCAAGAGAAGCACGGCGCCTAGCATTGGTGCTTCAGGATTGAAATAGATCGGACGCGCCGGCTTACCGCCCTTGAAGTCTGAGGGCACTGCGTCGCCTTCGACGAGCAGGCCCTCCTCGATCATCGGCTGGACGATTCCCGTGATCGTCGTGCGATTGACGCCCGCCAGACGGGCAAGCTCGGCGCGGCTTTTCGGACCGTTGTCGTACAACGCCTGCAGCACCCGACCGCGATTGATCTCGCCGAGGGTCGACTGCGAAACGAGCCTTACATTGCCACTTTCGCCAGCAAGCGTGTCCTTGTTGGGACCGCGCTGCCCCAGCGAATAGGATGGCTGATTCTCGAACTTCAACTTGCATCTCCGATTTGCCAGCCCCGTCGTTCTAGCTTGAGAGCGCTTGCTCGACCAGATGGCGCTTGATGGCTTACCGCAACAGATGCGGAGGCTTTAGCCGCGGGAACGCCCGAACGCACCTTCTTGACAGTACCATAAGTTTGTGCGAAGTACAAACAAACTGTTGGCAATGGCAGATGAGGGGTAACAATCGAACTCGAGCTCGGCGCCGTGAAGGTTTCCCGTGGTCGGATGAGGTTGGATTTAAGAACAACTGAGGAGGCACCACATGACATTCGATATTGGAAATATGTCGCGCCGGAACATGCTGAAGTCGGCATCTGTCGCCGCTCTCTTGGCATCGAGCGCGGGCGCGCTTGTCGCGCCACGGCGTGCGTCTGCCCAAGACGCGAAGACCATACGCGTTCTGTCGGTCGAAGATCCATTCTTCTTCTCGATGAAAGCCATGATCCCGGAATTCGAAAAGGAAACGGGCATCAAGGTCGAGCTCGAAAGCCTCTCTTACGACGCGTTGCAGACCCGCCTTGTCTCGGCCTTCGTCGCCAAGACGTCGGACGCGGACGTCATCGCGGTCGACCAGATGTGGCTCGGGCAGTATCTCGACAACGGCTGGATCATCTCGCTCAACGACTACATCGCCAAGGATAGTGATATCGATCTCGCCGACTTCATTCCCGAGGTCCTCTATTCGTCGAACATGTGGCGCGGGCAGATCGCCACACTGCCGGTTGCGGCCTATGCGCAAGGGGTGATGTACCGCAAGGACATCTTCGACAGCTTCGGCATCGCCGCGCCACCGACAAAGGCCTCTGAAGACTGGACATGGACGAAGTACATCGAGACGCTGAAGTCGCTCGAAGGCAAGTCCTTCGGTGGCAAGCCGCTCTTCCCGACGGTGATCTGCGGATCGCAGCCGTCCCCGATCACCCATATGTTCACCCAGCTTTCCGCCAGTCACGGCGCGAACTGGTTCAAATCCTTCCCCGGCGCACCGTGGGACTTCTCGCCGCAGCTCACAGGTCCTGCCTGGTCAAAGTCGCTCGAGGTCTACCGGCAGCTTTACAAGCTCTCGCCGCCCGAGGCGATCAATTACGTCTGGTTCGATGCCGGCACCCGTTTCGCCAAGGGCGATATCGGCATGTTCTACTGGTGGACGCCGTATTTCTACCTGGTCAAGAACTCCGGCTACATGACCGGCAAGAAGTCCGATGTCATGGACAAGTATGCGACCGCAGCCCTGCCGAAGGCAGATGGCGTGGCGCAGACAGTCAGCCTCGGCGGCTGGAGCCTTGGCGTCCCGTCGAGTTCCGACCGGCAGGACAACGGTTACGCCTTCATAAAGTGGGCGACGTCAAAGGCGACCCAGAAGAAGATGGCTGAGTGGCCGGACCTCAATTTCCAGTTCTCGGATTTTGCCCGCAAGTCGCTCTACGAAGACGCGGACGTCAAGAAGATCTATTCATACCTCGATGTCCAGTACGACATGATGAAGCAGGGCAACGGCAAGATAACGCGTCCGCCGGTTCCGGGTTATACCGCGGTCGAAAGTGTGCTCGGCCTGACGCTCAACCAGCTTCTGACCGGCAGCGAAGATCCGAAGACCGCGCTGGAGCGCGCCAACAGCCTCTTCGAAAGCATCCTCAAGGGCAATCTGATGATCCCCTACCAGAAGGAAAGCTACGCTGACACGCTCGACGGCGCCAAGGCGCTGATCGGCAAGCTCGGCAAGGCGTAATGGAATTCTTCTCGGGCCGGCGCGGAAACGCTCGCGCCGGCGGTCATCCGCCAAGAAGAACTGGACTTCGACGATGCACACGACAGCCATTCGCTCCTTGCCAACGCTTACGCCCGTCCGGCGCGGCTTCGTCCGCCGCAACCTGCCTTACCTGTTGATCGCGCCTTCCGTGATTATGCTGTTGGCGCTGATCGCCTACCCGCTGCTCTTCGCTCTCAAATCCAGCTTTTACTTCTGGAACTTGCAGGTCGGGCCGCAGCCTTTGGCTTTCGTCGGCATCGACAATTACGTCCAGGCGCTCGATGCGTTCGATTTTCGCGCCGCACTTACCAACACGCTGATCCTTTCGGTGCTCGGCACGGCGATTGAGTTTTCGCTCGGCCTGGCGATCGCACTGGTGCTGCTCAAGGCGCTGCCCGGCATGAATGTCGTACGCGCGCTGCTGATCCTGCCAACCACGATCGCGCCGATCGTCGTCGGCTTCCTGTTTCGCTATCTTTATGATCCGGGCGGCGGTCTCGTGACATGGGTGCTGCAGTCGCTCTGGCTACCGGTGCCGGCGGAGGGCATCCTCGGGTCACCGACGACTGCGCTTGCCGCCATACTCTTCGTCGACATCTGGCAGTGGACGCCGTTCTTCGCCATCGTCCTCTATGCGAGCCTGCTTTCCGTTCCCGACGAGATCATCGAGGCGGCGCGTCTCGATCGCGCATCGGCCTGGACGATCCTGATGCGCATCAAGCTGCCTCTCATCCGGCGCACCGCGACCATCATCGTCATGCTGCGCTTCATGCAGATCTTCAACACCTTCGACACGGTGCTGGTGCTGACCCGCGGCGGGCCGGGGACCTCGACACGCACACTCGGCTATTCGCTCTACGAACAGGGTCTGGTGAACTTCAATGTCGGGTTGGTGAGTGCCCAGACGTGGATCACGGTGCTGATCGTCAACGTCATCATCGCCCTCTACGTGTTCTTCGCCTTCCGCAATGAGGAGTGGTGACATGGCCAGCCGCAAGACCTTCTATACTGCGCTCACCTATGCCGCCGGCCTCTTGTTCCTGGCGGTCTTCATCGGCCCGATCCTCTGGTTTCTGGCGCTCGCTATCCGGCCGGCAGAAACAGCGTTCGCGATGCCCCCGCAAGTGACCTTCGAACCGACGCTGGATGCCTTCCGCCACATCCTCGTCGATCCTGGCACGAACGCGCCGCAACTCGTGAACTCGCTCATCGTGGCGATCGGCGCGGTGTTGCTTAATCTGCCGTTCTCGGTGCCTGCCGCTTACGCGCTCTCGCGCTTTAAGATGCGGGGCAAGAAGAACATCATGCTCTGGTATCTCGGCCTGTTGATGGCGCCGCCGATTGCCTTCCTGATTCCGTATTTCGTGTTGATCACGCGGGTCGGCCTGCAAGGTTCGTATTTGTCGATGGTGCTGGTGCTGCAGACGTTGACGATCCCGTTTTCGGTCTGGCTGATGAAGAGCTTTATCGACGAGGTGCCGGCGGAGCTGGAGGAGGCGGCCCGCGTCGACGGCGCCCGCTGGCACACGATCATGTGGCGCATCACGCTGCCGATCGTCCGCCCCGGGATCATTGTCACCTCGATGTTCGCTTTCGTCTTTGCCTGGAACAACGCGGCCTTCCCACTGGTGCTGAGCTCGCGTTCAACCGCCACCCTTCCGATCGGAACGCTCGGATATTTCGCCACCAGCGGCGTGACCTGGAACTACATCGCAGCCGCCGCCGTGCTCGCGATGATCCCGCCGATGATCATCTTCCTGGTCTTCGACCGTTACGTCGTGCGCGGTCTCACCTTCGGCTCGGTGAAGGGCTGATCTTTTACGGTTTGAATGGAGTCATATAAAATGAGCAAACTTCGCATCGGCGTCATCGGCGCCGGCCTTTGGGGCAATAACCACGCCCACACCTTCAACGTGCTGCCGGAGACCGAACTGGTTGGCGTCTGCGACCTCGACGAGGGCAGGGCGCTGAAGATGAAGGAGAGTTTTGGCGCAATCGAAGCGTTCACCGACTATCAGAAGCTCATCGCCAGCGACCGGATCGACGCGGTGTCCGTCGCCACACCCGACTTTACCCACACACCGATCATCCTTGCAGCGCTCAAGGCCGGCAAACATGTCTTGAGCGAAAAGCCCCTCGCGACCACAGTCAAGGAAGCAGAAGAGATCGCCGAGGCTGCCGCAAAGTCCAAGGGCAAGTTGATGATCGACTTCCACAATCGTGTGAACCCGATCCTGGCGCAGGTTCGCGACATGATCCAGGAGGGCCAAATCGGGCTTGCCAAGCACGGCACGGCGCGCCTTTCCAACACGACCTTCGTTCCCTTCGAAATGCTGAGCTGGGCCGCGAAATCCTCCGCACTCTGGTTCCTGGGCAGCCATCTGGTCGATGTATTGCGCTTCATCCTCGAAGACGAGGTGACCCGCGTCTACGCCGTGGCCCGTTCCGGGACGCTTGCCGCCGGCGGCGTCGACACCAAGGATTTCCATGCCTCGATCCTCGAATTTTCCAGAGGCACTGTCGTGACCATGGAAAACAGCTGGATCCTGTCGCGCGACAACCCTTCGCTTGTCGATTTCAAGGTGGAAGTCGTCGGCGAAAAGGGTCAGATCCAGGCTGATCCCACCCATAGCGGCGGCCTGCGCCGTATCGTCGATGGTGGCATGCGGTTCAACGACTACATCGGCATGACGCCGACGGGTGCAACCCGCATCGGCGGCTTCGTGCAGGAATCCATCGCGCGCTTCGTCGATAGCGTCGTGCGTGGCGTGCCCCTGCTTGCCGACGCCAATGATGGGCTTGCCAACACCAAGGTACTGGCTGCGATTGAGGAGTCCGTCGCCAGCGGCAAGCCCGTGACCATCGGCTGATGGCGTGACCAATCTTACGAGGCACGCCATCCGACCCGATGACTTGCCTCGCCACGTGATACTGGGAGAAGAACTATATGGCGTCCATGACCTTTGACGGGATTGGAAAAACCTATCCGGACGGGACCGTCGCCGTCGCCAATGTGAGCTTCACGGTCGGCGACGGTGAATTCGTCGTGCTGGTCGGACCGTCGGGCTGCGGCAAATCTACGCTTCTGCGGATGGCGGCCGGGCTCGAGCAGCTCAATAGCGGCCGGCTGCTTATGGACGATCAGGATGTCACCAACACCGAGCCGCAGGACCGCGACATCGCGATGGTATTCCAGAACTATGCGCTGTATCCGCACATGACGGTCTACGAGAACATGGCCTTCGGCCTGCAGCAGCGCAAAATGCCGAAGGACAAGATCGAGAAGCTTGTGCGCGACGCAGCCGAGATGCTCGACCTTACGAAATACCTGAACCGCAAGCCGGGCGCGCTCTCCGGCGGTCAGCGACAGCGCGTCGCGATGGGTCGGGCGATCGTCCGTCATCCGATGGCATTCCTGATGGACGAACCGCTGTCCAATCTCGACGCCAAGCTGCGCGTCCAGATGCGGGCCGAGCTCAAGCTTTTAAACCAGCGTCTTGGCGTTACTACGCTCTACGTCACCCATGACCAGGTCGAAGCGATGACGATGGGTGACAGGGTTGCTGTGCTGAAGCCTGTCGCTGATGCCGGCGAGAGCAACCTGCAGCAGATCGACACGCCGCAGCGGCTTTACGACCGGCCGGCGAATTTGTTCGTTGCCGGTTTTATCGGTTCGCCTGCGATGAATTTCGTCCGGGCCGACCTTGAGGCGGACGGGGCAAGCCTGCGCGCGACGATCGCGGGAACCGGGATTGCGTTTCCGGTTCCCGCGAGTGCCGCATTGTCTGCCTATGCCGGACGGCAGGTGATCGCCGGGATACGCCCGGAAATGTTTCTGGTGTGCAAAGAGCATGAAGCGCTGTTCAACGAGCCGATCCCGGTTGCCGAAGCGCTCGGCCCCGACACCTTCGTCTTTTTCGACATTGCCTCTCCGCCCGTCGACATCAGCGACGTGGAGGATCCGCCAGAGTTCAAACGAAAGGGCACGAACCGGCTGGTGGCGCGTATCCCGCCAGTATCGACGCCCGCGCCCAACAAGCGCCTGCCGCTGACCGTCCATCTGGAAAAGCTGCACTGGTTCGATCCGCAAACAGGAGCTGCCATTCGCGACTGACCGGATGAAACGAGCAAGCGCTCGGATTTCCGGTCGTCTTGCCTGCCTCCCAGGGCGACTGGGGCTGTCGTCATTCAGGTCTCGGCGGCAGCCCCTTTTTTTAGTGGCTGGCTTTTTGGAACCCCGTGTTTGCGAACGCGGATATCAACATCATCTCAAAGGGGAGTGGCGTGTGAAACACGTTCCAATCGTTGGCAAGTTCTTCGTCGTTGTCGGCATGTTCGGGCTGGTGGCCCTCGGCCTCTCCCTCTACGAGACCCGGGAGTTGTTCAGGATCGACGCAGCCTACACCGACCTCCTGACAAAGAACGCAGCCGCCGCCCTTCACCTGGCCCAATCCAACCGAAGCCTCCAGACAGCCCGCGCCAATATCGGCGACATGATCATGGCGCGCTCCAAAGACGGCAGGGTGCGTGCTGAAGAAAGCCTCAAGGAGGCGCAGGAAAGCTTCGTCGCCTCCATGGATCTGGCGATCGCCGCGTTACCGGCGCAAGCCGACTTGCCGCCGTTGAAGACGGATGGGTTCGCAATCTTGACGACGACATGCGGTGCGGCAATCGCTGTTGGCCGAACGGCAGACAGCGAGGCCAGCATCGCCATGGTCCAGCAGCTCTTTCTGAGCATGTGCCAACCGGCATTCGCGGCAATATCGCCGAGATTTCAGTGGCGGCAGCCAAGATGATCGAGGATGCCGACCAAAAGCGCAGCGACGTTTCCGCCTTGGCCTCCGATACGTCGAAAAGGGCAATGGGCGGCGCCGTGATCGCTTTGGCAGCGGTGCTGGTTCTGGGCGTGCTTGCCGTTCGCGCCTGGATCGTCAAGCCGATCCGGCGGATCGCCGACACGATGACGACGCTGGCGGGCGGCAATCTCTCGGCAATTGTCGAAGGAACCGATCGTCGCGACGAGCTGGGCATGATGGCGAAATCGGTGCAGATATTCAAAGACAATGGGTTGCGAGCACGCGAGATGGAAAGAGACGTCGAAGCTGGCCGCGAGGCGCGCGAGCGCGAACGTGTGCGTGCGGAAGAGTTAGAGCGGGAGCGGGTAAGCAAGATGACGGAGGCCACCTCCAGCCTTGCTGAAGGTTTGAAGCATCTTGCCAGTGGCGACCTCACGTTCCGACTGGAACAACCGTTTGCCAGCGAATTCGAGCAACTGCGCGCCGACTTCAACGCTGCGCGCGAGCAATTGGCAACCGGCCTCCGGACGGTGGCAGTCGCCACTGCGGCGATCGATGGCGGTACATCGGAAATAAGCCAAAGTGCCCTCGAGCTTTCCAAGCGGACCGAGCAGCAGGCGGTCTCTCTTGAGGAAACCGCCGCCGCCCTTGATCAGGTTACACAAGGAGTTTCGAATTCCTCCAGGCGCACCGAGGAGGCCCGCCGCGCGGCAGCGGACGCGAATACGTCGGCACGCAATTCTGCGGCCGTGATGGCAAAGGCGATCTCGGCTATGCAGGGCATCGAACATTCGTCCAACGAGATCGCGAATATCATCGGTGTCATCGACGAGATAGCGTTTCAGACGAACCTGCTTGCCTTGAATGCTGGCGTCGAGGCATCCCGGGCCGGCGAAGCCGGCAAAGGTTTTGCGGTTGTCGCCCAGGAAGTCCGAGAACTTGCTCAACGATCTGCCCAGGCGGCCAAGGGGATCAAGGAACTGATCCGCAATTCGACGGGCGAAGTGAGTTCCGGGGTAAAGCTGGTGCAGGAAACGGGACGAACGCTCGAAAAGATTGAGGAGGAGGTAGGCCTGATCAGCAGCCAGCTTTCTGCCATTGCGACGTCTGCAAACGAGCAGTCCGCTGCCCTTACGGAGATCAACAGCGCTGTGAACCGGATGGACCATGTCACCCAGCAAAACGCTTCCATGGCCGAGGAATATACTTCGGCAAGCACATCGCTGGCAGGGGAGGTCCGGCGTCTGCAGGATATCGTCACCGAGTTTCGGCTCGACGCCTCTGAGGACCTTTTGCAAGCTTTTGAGCGGTCAGGCGACCTTCCGATGTCGGCAGGTTCGCCCGCGCTACGTCTCGTCGCTGATGTCAAGGGTGCTTTGGAGGGCTCACGCAAGGTTGCCGAGCATTGATACGACGGCCCGCTCCTAAGCGGTCGCGCCCTAGGCATCGGTGCGTTTCTGAATGGTTATGGCCTGGGCGGACAGGTCGTAAGTTGCAAGCGGCCTTCGAACAGGTTGGCGAGCCAGGATTCCACGGACGAGGTGATCAGTTCGCAAAAGGTGTTTGATGCCCAAATGGATACTCTCACCGATTGAAAGGTCTTGCCTGCTGTGGATAGCGCTCGGCAGAAGCATCGCAGAAATCGCGTTGTTGGAAGGAAAGAGCGAGGCAGACATCCGATCCTATCTTGAGCAGGCGGTCACCTCGGTCGGCGCGAGCTCTATAGAGGACGCGCTGAGGAAGATGAACTTCCATCGACCGTTACATTGACCTCACGGCAAATATGGCGGCGTGCTTCGCTTGGGTCGAGTACGTTCCCTTCTCAAGATACGTTCGCGTGAATGCGGTCATAGCCTTTCATGCGATAGATCATTGCCGAAACGACCCAACTCGCGATGAAGATGCCCACGACACCAAAGCCGAGATTTTCAAGGCTGTCGTTAAAGGTGGCGATTGCCTCCCACAAAGTGCCCCGCAAGCCGAGCTTGTCGGAAATCAGGCCGAGCGCTTCTGCGCCTCCGATTAAGATCGCGACAATCACCGAGGCGGCGGTGACCGTCAGATTGTACCAGAGCTTGCGGGCGGGGTTCATAAGGGCCCAGCCGTAGGCGCCCGTCATCAGAGCGCTGTCCGTCGTATCCATCAGCGACATGCCGGCTGTGAAGAGGGCCGGGAACACAAGGATCGTCCAGAACGACAAGCCTTGCGCGGCCTGCGAAGCTGAAACGCCCAGCAAAGCGATTTCCGTGGCGGTGTCGAAGCCGAGGCCTAAGAGAAAGCCGATCGGATACATATGCCAGGAGCGTGTGACCACCTTGAAGGTGCGGCGAAAAACGCGGGCCAGCAAGCCTCGTCCAGCCAGCAGCGCATCAAGGTCCTCATCGACAATTTCCTCGCCACGCCGCGCTCGCGAAAAGGCGTCCCAGATAGGTTTCAGGATAACGAGATTGGCAATTCCGATCACCAGCAGGAACAGTGCTGAGACGGATGTGCCGATTACGCCGCCAATGTCGTGGAAACCCTCAGTCTGGCTCTGCATTGCATAGGCGGTGATGGCAACGGCAAGCGACGCCAGAACGCCGATGCTGGAATGGCCGAGCGAAAAGAAGAATCCAACCGAAAACGGCTGCCGACCCTCGTGCATAAGCTTGCGCACGACATTGTCGATCGCGGCGATATGGTCTGCATCAAACGCGTGACGGACACCGAGCATATAGGCGACAAGGGCCATGCCAAGCAGTGCCGGTCGATCGGAGAACGAAGTCCAAGCCCAGATCCAAGCCAGGACGTTGGCTGCGACCAGCAAGGCATAAACGATGGCAATTTTTGTTTTGGCGTAAAGCGGTTCGTCATCGAAAGGGCTACGCATTCGGACGTCCCTTGCCATCTTGAACAGACACCCGCCGGACCATGCTGAGCGCTCGGAACGCCGCACAGGCGGCGCCGTAGCCATTGTCGATGTTTACGACGGTCAGTCCGGGCGCGCATGAGGCGAGTGCCGCGTGCAGGGCGGTTTCTCCTCCGTTCGACACGCCGTACCCGGTCGATGTCGGAAGACAGATGATCACGCCGGGAACGAGCCCGCCGAGCACGCTGGGAAGAGCGCCGTCCATGCCTGCAACCGCGACGATAACGGGAAAAGTCCGCAATTCCTCGACCCGCTCCAGTAACCGCCATAGGCCTGCGACGCCGATGTCGATGAACTGTCTGGTCGGGGCGCCGAGATAAGCCAGCGTTCGCAAGACCTCGGCGGCCTGGGGCATGTCCGAACTTCCGGCCGACACGACGGCGATATCGGGTGCTTGCTGTTCGGCAGGCGGGGTCCAATTCAGGAATGCTGTCCGCGAGATGGGGTCGTAGTCCAATCGTTCAAGATAGGCCGGCGCGAGGCGACCAAAGACCTCCGCCTCGAGGCGCGTCAACAGACAGCGTGTGCCGCGCTCTAAAACGCGGTCCATGATCGTGGCAAGCTGCGCATCGGATTTCCGGGCGCAGAGTACTGCCTCATCGAATCCCACGCGCTCTGTGCGCTGGAAATCCAGCCGGACTTCTTCGTTCATGAATTTCGCTCCCGCAAAAAGGCGCTGCCTCGGGCGTATGCCTGGAAATCGATCGGCCGTCGACTACCGAACGCCTCTGAAATCTGCCCCACGAGGCGCGCGCGACTATCGCCAGAGAGTTTCGACAGCGTCGGTTCATCGAGTTCGACAACCACCCCGGTTTGCCGCACCCTGCAGCGCACCGTTCCCGGCGAGAGCTCGCGCCGCAGCAGCATCTCGACCCGATCGATGGCTTGCAAGATCTCGGGTTCGATCCTGAGAGCCGTCTCAACGCGGCTCGACAGGCAGGGCGCTGAAGGCAGTTCGGCGAGGTCAGCAAGATCATAGGCGGACGCCATGGCACGGACATCTGCCTTGGACATGCCGGCCTCGACAAAGGGATGACGTACACCATTGGCTTAGGCCGCCTTGAGGCCAGGGCGCCAATCGCCAAGATCGTCCGTGTTCGTGCCGGAAAAGAGCTGCGCTGCCGAAAGCGAAGACAGGGTGCCGTAGAGATTGGACTTGCAGAAGAAGCAGCGGTTCGAGGGATTGGCGAGATAACGTTCGTCGGCAAATTCCCCCGCATCGATGATCCGTAGGTCCCAGCCATGACGGGCTGCATAGTCTTTGACCCGTTCGGTGGCGCTCAGGGGAACGGCGGCCGAGGCGGCGTGGAACATGATCACGTCAGCTCCCATCCGACGATGCGCCACAAACGCGAGCGTCATACTGTCGACGCCGCCGGAGACAGCCACGGCCGCGTGCCGGGCGCTGTCGAACACGGCATTGAGACGGGCGAGAGAGGTTTCCTTCGCGATCATGACTTTTGCTCCAGCGCCTCAGCTTCGGCCCGGCGGCGCAATTCGGCGCGGGCTTTGTGGCTCCGATCAACGCCTTGGGCGTCGTCCATTTCCGCCTTGGCCGTCATCCCACCGGGCCGGTCGGCGAGCTTCACCCTTATCCCGTCCTCGGTTGTCACCGACTGTCGCGGCAGGACCGTGCGCGCTTCGATCCGGCTGCGCAGGCCAAGCGTCGTGGTCTGCCGCAGGCAGAGCGCTCCGATTGCGTCGATCGCATCCACGCGCGCGAGAACCTGAACCGAGGCCATCATGCGGCCCTTCTTGCCGAAGGTCGGCGTCTGGGTCACGTCGATCACACCTTCGGCCGCGCGAACAAGGTCGAGGGCGACGGCCAGTTCCTCGCCGGTCTGGTCGTCGATGTCGAACTGGATGACGCCGACCCGATCCTGTGCTGCACCCTCCTCGGTGAACGCCAGGATGCGAAGCACGTTGCTCATGCCGGGCAGGCGTCTTGTGCCGAAGCCGATACCGGTGCGTTCGAGCAGTCGAGGCGACGACCCGAGGCTTGTCGCGGGCGAGAGATGGGACAGGATCGCCGCTCCCGTCGGCGTGATGCGCTCACCGTGGCGACCGTCATCATGAAAGGCAAACCCGCGCAACAAAAGAGTCGTGGCGGGAGCGGGAACGGGCAGTCGCCCGTGATCGGTCTCGACCCAGCCTCGCCCGATCGGCAACGAACCCACCGACCAGCTTTTGGCCCCAACAGCGTCGATCAACGTAGCTGCCGCCACGATATCGGCAATCGAATCCCAGTTGCCGACTTCATGGAAAGCTACGTCACCGACGTTTCTGCCGTGTACTGCGGCTTCGGCCACGGCGAGTTCGTGGAAGATGGCTATGGCCGCGCGCTTGACGCCCTCCGGCAAACGGCTGCCGTCGAGCATGGCGCGAAGGTCGCGCCAATGGGTGTGGTGATGGTGGTGGCTGTGGCTGTGGTCGCCATTATGGACATGCTCCTCATGAGGATGAGCATGTCCATGTTCGTCATGGTGATGATGATGCGCATGGCCATGTCCTTGAGAATGGCGATGAGGATCAGGACCGGAAGCTTCCTGTTCGGAGCCGGTCTTCGTGACGTCAAAGCGGCTGCCGGTCAGCACGCCATCATTGTGTGCCCGAAAGACCGCCTGCACGTCTTCGTCCAGACCTGCCAGACGAAGATTTCTCTCTACCGTTCCAACCAGCTCGGGCCATGCGTCCAACATCGCGGCGACGAACATGTCGCCGGCGATGCCACCCAGAACATCAAGATGGATATGCATGAGGCCCACCTCCTTCATCGTTCCGAATGCTGCCAACCGGACAGGTCGACGTGCAGGGTCTCGCCAGGTTCTGCCGATCCGACGCTGGTCTCGATCGCCGCCTTCAGCACTGCGACCGGTATAGGCAGACGATCTTTCATCTGCTCCGCAAACGCCACGAGGTCGTCATGTTCGGCCTTGGCCCGCATGAACACGCCCTCGCTCAGGATGCGTTTGAGGCGCAGCGGAAAGCTTTGTTCACCGCCGTTCCACGTTAGCCGAAGTTGCGTCCGATAACGCCTGATGTCGAAATGCTTGTACTGGGATTCGAGAGCCCGATAGCCCCAGATTCCGAGGTCACCGACCAGCAGGCCGGCGAAGTCCGGCTCGTCTTCGGCGTTTATGTCAACCAGCAGGACATAGGACGGGCGGCCCTTCTTGCCCAGACTCGGAAGGAGCTGGACATTCTTGGCGCCCATCTCGCCCATCTTCTCGATGACGTGCCCGAGCAACTCGCCCGGCGCGTCATCGATCTGGGCCATCAGGAGGATGACGCCGCCCGCCATCAGAACGCCATGGATTCGACGGCGACCAGGGCGGCTGCCTCTGCCTTGGTCTTGGTGCCGGGAATGCCGGCGGAAATCAGGCCTGCCGACTGGGCTTCGCCCGTCGCATCCGACGCACTCATCTTGCCCATGGCGGCGGCGACGACGGCCGGGATGGTGACGTTGATAATTACATTGCCGGCGAGCAGCAGTTCGCTGGCGATCGGCGCAAGTGCGGTGAGGAACGGCGCGCGTTCCTTGCCGATGCCCTGCGCGACTTCGGGGATCACGGCGTTGATGATGCCTTCCATATGGATCGTCTCGTCGCCGACGGTGACTTCGGCGTCGAGCGCCGGATCGAAGGCAAGCCAGCGCGCCGCCATCTTGCTCGATCGCCGCGCACCCTTGCTGATCCTGGTGAAATGAACCTTGATATTGGTACCCTTCACCTTGCTCAGGAATTCCGACCCGCGTGTCTCCACCAGTAGCTGGCGCTCCTCGTCCATCGCGCGGACGATCTCGCCGACGCTCCTGCCCGCCATGAGATCGTCATAGCTGCGCGCCGCACGGGCATGCAGCGCCTTGGTGACCATGGGGGTGGAGGACATGATCATTGCATCGGTGACCGGCCCGTTGCAGATCTGCGTCGCCTTGCGGGCAACGATGTTCATCGCCACCATCGCAGTTTCCGGATCGAAGCTGAAGCCAAGGCGACGGGCACGTAGCGCGCGCGCCACGCTCTGTTCCGTCGAACCATCCTGCAACAGACACATCAGCGCAATGACCGCATCGCCGCAGATATGGCCGAGCGGCGGATTGACGGGACCCGCGCCCGCGCCGCAGATCCCTTCTTCGAAGACCGAGACGATTTCATCAAGCGCCATGATGCCGATCACGGTCGGCCCGCCGATATCCTTGAGGATCAGGCCGAGATCGCCGATCAGCCGTGCGGTCTCGACTTCCTTGCCGGTGATGCGGACATGTATTTTCTCGGGCAGGCCGGCGGTGCGAACGGCGGATCGCCCCGCGACGAAAGCACTGGTGACCTTGCCGTAGGGGCCATATTCCTCGGCCACGTCGGCATCCGAATGGATGATTTCCAGGATCGCCGCCGCGCCAAAAAGGGCTGAGAGGAACTTCTGGCTGGGCATGCCGGCGCCGGACATAGCGTCCATCATCGCCTTGGTCCCGATGGCAGCCCCTCGTTCGGCCATGCCGGGAAAAATCAAATCCTCGCCCAGCGCGCCGTGGCCGACCATCACGCCGCCGCCCACGCCTTCCGGAATGTCACGGCCCTGGACCGGCGAGAGCTCCCCCTTCAT
The DNA here is from genome assembly GCF_000426285.1 of Rhizobium leucaenae USDA 9039. Taxonomy (GTDB): domain Bacteria; phylum Pseudomonadota; class Alphaproteobacteria; order Rhizobiales; family Rhizobiaceae; genus Rhizobium; species Rhizobium leucaenae. Next base: position 18,005 of record NZ_AUFB01000053.1, read on the forward strand.
CATGGCTTCGTAGACGGCCGCAACGGCGGCGAAACCCGAGATCTTGTTGTTCATCTTCGCCGTCGGCACGGCGGCAAGGCCGGAGCGGCTGACGCCAGCGATCATGCGCGCCGAAGAGCCGAGCTTGCGGTTACCGGCAGGAATGCCGACCTGGGCGTTGGCGCCGCAGAGATAGAGCAGCGTTGCCGCGATCAGCGCCGCATTGGCGCCGTCGGCGCCGGCTGCCGTGGCGACAGCAATGCTCTTGGTCAGAAGGTCATCGATCGGCTGGCGCACGGCATCGGCGAACTTGACTTCCGGGCTTATGCCACGACGCAGTTCGGCCGCGATGACGTTGCAGACTGCAACGACCGGGATGTTGAGCATGCCATGGCCGCCGGTCAGGGCCTCGACGCGATCGCTGGTCAACCAGCCGGGATTGGCATTGGCCGCCATGACCGAAGCCAGAATCACCTTCTCGCGTTCGGCCGAAAATCTCGACATTGGTCCTCTCCCTTTATTTCCGGCGGGCAGCGATCATGATCCGCAACAGCCGAGCGTCGAAATCAGCCAGTGGCTTTTCTCGCAACGAGCGCGCACCGTCCGTCGATCTGCCGTATGCGCGGCGCGCAGGTAACGTCAGGGAATATCACAGGGTCATTATTGCGATAAGTGGCACTATCTCATGTCTCCATGAGCAACATTCATAATGGCGCGCTGCCCTGTTAATATTTCTGAAGCCCCCGCAGACAATGCGGGCCCATTCGGCTTCGCGTATTTGGGCCGCCGCTCAAGGTCGTCTCTCCAACTCGCGGTCTCTCTGTCCAAGGGTTGTCCGGCAACAAGCATGATTGGTGCTCATGGGTTCGTGAAATCATACCATTTCAGTTGATGAAGTTTTCTCCATACTCCTTTCCGAGATGTGGTCGCGGCCTGACCAAAGATGAAGGCTGCGGCTCTTACATCGCGTTGCATCAGCCCAAATTCACGGAGAACTTTCGAATGCTCGACTGGGAAAAATACCGGCAGGAACTGTCCTCACGCGTAACCGAACTTGGCCGGCTTTCGCCGGCGACACTTGAGGGCGTTCGTACCCTCGGTGGCGCAGGTCAGAAGAGCGGTCGGTTGGACGCCAAAACCCGGGAACTGATCGCCCTTGCCGTTGCGGTGACCACGCGTTGTGACGGCTGCATCGCCAGCCATACGTCCGAAGCAGCGAAAGTCGGCGCCACGCGGGAGTAAATTGCCGAGGCACTTGGGGTCGCGATTGCGCTCAACGCCGGTGCAGCTTTGGTTTATTCGTCGCGCGTGCTGGATGCCTTCGATACCGTCGCCGGCTGAGCACGATACGAAGGAAGTGCGGAGAAGGAATGGGCCTTCTCCGCCAGTCAACCAAATGGGAGGTCAATGCCCATTCAGAGCAGCGGCAATTGCGCTGCGCATCTCCTCAAGGCTCGGCGCCCCAGTGATTTTCTTGCCGTTGACGAAGAAGGGAGGCGTTCCCTCTACCTCGAATTCGTCAGTCGCCTGGTCGGTGAGCTTGTTCAGACGCTCAAGGATGGCCTGGTCCGCCACTGCCCTGTTGAACACGTCTTTGTCGATCCCAACGGAGCGTCCGATTTCACGCAGTGTCTGTTCGATGCACGGCTCTGAACTCGGGTTAACGTTTCTTCCCTGAACGGTTTGGGTGTGATTCAAGAGTGTCGGTGATTTGGAGGCCGACATGTTTGAAGACGATCGCCCGCGGCTGCGGGTTTTGCTGGACCATTTTAGTCTCGTTGAGGATGAGCGGGAGCAATGGCGGGTCGCCCATCCGTTACCCGAGGTGCTTCTTCTGGTCGTTTGCGGGACGATCGGCGCATGCGACGATTTTGACGAGATCGTCGAATGGGG
>NZ_AUFB01000054.1 GCF_000426285.1 Rhizobium leucaenae USDA 9039
CAAGGGCCAGTTTAACCCAGCCGCCGCTGCGCGCTGCAGATTATCCTGCACCGTGCTACGCGCAATTCCCAACACGACGGCAATCTCACGCGAGCTGGTTCCGCTTGCTGCAAGCCGCAGCATTTGTCGCAAATGTCTCATGGTCAGCCTTCTCTTTGCCGGCATCAAAATCCCCTCGTTCACCGCGAGGTATTTGATGCCAAAGTTGCTGACCCAGGGAGTGATGTTCAGTGTCGAAAACTGGCCGGTCTTTGATCGGAACGGTGGCCGGCTTCAAATCGGAATGGTGGCCGGTCTTTGATCGGATTGGCGGCCGGCTTCACGTCGGAATCCGCACTCTCCATTCGTTTCGACCACGGATGATGCGCTGCATACCGAGACCCATTCGCGCCGAAGGTCTCCATGACCTTCAGCACTTGTCCAGCATGGTCGGTCTTTTCTAATACGATGCGGGCAGCCGATATCCGTTCCTGGATACCAGGCGCGTCATTGATCACGTCTGCGAAACCTGCTGAACCCGCCAGCTCGCTATCGACAAAGCTGGCCATCAGCCGTAACAGCTCACCGCGATATCGTGGCGTGACGTTGTCTGGCGACGATAGAACACCACCTTGGGCGACATACTCTTCGATGGGGATCGTATCGGACATCATTGACCTCCAATTCGCTTAAGCCTGGCCTACTGATCGTAGCTAACGACCAGATTGTCGGTGAGCGGGAAGCACTGGCACGTCAGAACGTAACCTTGACGGACCTCGTAATCCTCCAAGGCATGATTGACTTCCATCTCGACCTCACCTTCGAGGACCTTTGCTCGGCAGGTCGAACAGACCCCCGCTTTGCAGGCGTAGGGGGCGTCCATGTTGTTTTCGAGCGCAGCGTCAAGCAGCCTCTGACCATGCTTCGGGAAATTGAATGTTCGCGTCGCACCATCCAACGTGATCGTGGCTCGACACGTCGCTGCATGGTCGGCACCGGCTGCAGACACCGCCTTCTGCCGCGCCCGACCAGACTGCGAGGACGCGAAAAGCTCGAACTTGATTTGGTCGTCACGAAGGCCGTGCTCTTTCAATGATCCCGCGATGGCCAACATCATGGGTTCTGGACCACAGATGAAGACCGTCGTTACCGACGTAAGGTCAATCCATCCCTTGAACAGCGCGGCACACTTCTGCGCGTCCACACGACCGGTGAACAGGTCGATGTCTTGCGCTTCGCTTTCCAGGACGTGCAGAATCGAAAGCCTGCCGAGGTAGATGTTTTTCAGGTCTTCCAGCTCTTCACGGAACATGATCGAGCTGATCTGTCGGTTCGCATAGACCAGGGTGAACCGGGCCTTCGGCTCCCGTGACAGAACGGTTTTGATAATCGAAAGAACCGGCGTGATGCCGCTTCCTCCGGCAAACCCGAGATAATGGCGCGGTGCATCGGGGTCGAGAGCAGTGAAAAACGTTCCCATCGGAGGCATGGCTTCAAGGATGTCGCCAGCCTTCAAATTCTCATTCACCCAGGTTGAGAAGGAGCCGCCATCAACGCGCTTGATGCCTACCTTAAGGACACCCTCGTCCTTGCCAGCACAAATCGAATAAGACCGGCGAAGTTCCTCTTCATCGAACTTTCGGCGAAATGTCAGATATTGGCCCTGGGTGAAGTCGAAGATCGAGCGATCTTCGTCGGAGGGCTTGAGTGTGACGACGACGGCATCTCGCGTCTCGCGGCGGACGTCGGTTACAGTAAGCGAATGAAATCTTGCCATATGCCAGCCCTCGGGTCAGATGCACTTGAAGTAGTCGAAGGGTTCGAGACAATCGCTACAGCGGTAGCTCGCCTTGCAAGGCGTGGAACCGAACTGGCTGACTTTCTCGGTGTTGGTCGATCCGCAACGAGGACACGCAATTGTCAGGTTCGAGCGGCCTGAAAGCCGATCAATCCGTTTCATCAGCACGCCATCGGCAGCGGTGCCATCAATTGGCGGCGCGATCCCATACGTCCGGAGTTTTTCGCGGCCTTCGGCCGTGATCCAGTCCGTGGTCCACGCAGGAGAAAGCCTGCGCTCAAGTCGAACCTTATCAAGCCCCTTCTCGGTCAGCGCACGCTCGATGTCGACGTTGATGATCGACGTTGCGGGACACCCCGAGTAGGTTGGAGTTACCGTGACGACCAGTTCATCTTCTCGCCATTCGACATCGCGAACGATGCCGAGTTCGGTCAGCGAAATGACTGGTATCTCCGGATCCGGCACGTCCGAAAGCCAGCACCAAACCTCTTCAACTGAAGGACGGACTGCCGTGGCCATGAGCGCCTCCTACCAGACCGCGCCCGGGTAGGCCCGCTGAAGAAACTGCATTTCCGTGAGAATGAATCCGAGATGCTCGGTATGGATGCCATGGCGACCACCCTTATGCATGTATCCATCGTCCGGCTTCTTAAGTGTCGCTTCGGAAAGCGTCTCCGAGATGATCTCGTCCCACCCGGACTTCAGGCTTTCCGGATGTGGGATGACACCAGCGGTCGAAAGGCTCTGCTCGACGTCGTCGCTTGCGAACATCTCGCCTGTGTAGGGCCAGAGATCGTTGAGAGCCTCCTGCATTCGTCGATGGCTCTCGTCGGTCCCGTCACCTAAACGAATGACTACGTCTCGGCTGCGTTCAAGGTGATACGCAACTTCCTTGAATGTCTTCTCCGCGATTTCCGCGATCCTTCGTTCGGTGGAATTCTGCAGGGCTTTCATGAGCAGGTAGTGCGCGGTATCGAAGAGGAACTGACGCATCAGCGTCTTCCCGAAGTCGCCATTTGGTCGTTCGACAAGCAGGATGTTCCGGAACTCGTTGCCGTCACGCAGGTACGCCAAGTCATCAGCGGACCTGCCCTTCCCTTCGATTTGACCCGCCAAACCAAGCCAGAGCTGTGTCTCCCCAATGAGGTCGAGGGCCGTGTTCGACAGCGCGATGTCCTCCTCCAATGCCGGAGAATGCCCGCACCACTCCGATACCCGATGACCGAGAATCAAAGCGTTGTCGCCTAGGCGGACAAGGAATTCGAAAAGAGCGGCCTGGTCGACCGCTGGCTTGAGGTCGCTTTCCATCACATGTGCCCTACTTCGTCCGGAATTTTGAAGAACGTCGGGTGACGGTAGACCTTAGAGTTCGACGGATCGAACAATGGACCCTTTTCGGAAGGTGCACTGGCCGTGATGTCGCTGGACTTTACGACCCAGATACTGACGCCCTCATTGCGACGCGTATAAACATCGCGGGCGTTGTGTACGGCCATTTCCGCATCGGGAGCGTGCAAGCTTCCGACATGGCGGTGATTTAGACCGTGTTGGCCACGGATGAAGACTTCCCAAAGCGGCCATTCGTTGGACATGTTCCTATCTCCCATTTGCGCCCACAGGCCTCACTCAGCTGCGATCTTTGAAGCGGTTCGACGGTCTGCCATCTTGTTGGCATGAGCGGTCAACCCATCTCGGAACCATGCTCCGTCATCCCACGCCTTCTTCCTCGCGTTCAGGCGCTCTGCATTGCAGGGACCGTTACCCGCGATGACGTTGAAGAATTCTTCCCAGTCGGGTTCGCCGAAATCGTAGCCGCCCTTTTCCTCGTTCCACTTGAGGTCCGGATCAGGAACAGTGAGACGGAGGTATTTGGCTTGCGGCACTGTCTGATCGACGAATTTCTGGCGAAGCTCATCGTTCGAGTTCTGCTTGATCTTCCATGCCATGGACTGAGCCGAATGGACGGAGGCATCATCGGAGGGGCCGAACATCATAAGCGACGGCCACCACCAGCGATTGAATGCATCCTGAACCATCGCCTTTTGCGCCGGTGTGCCCTTCACCATGCGCATGAGCGCGTCATAACCCTGCCGCTGGTGAAAGCTCTCCTCTTTGCAGATGCGGATCATGGCCCGCGAATACGGACCATAGGAACAACGCTGCAAGGGAACCTGGTTCATGATGGCCGCGCCATCGACCAACCACCCGATGGTTCCAATGTCAGCCCACGTCAGCGTCGGATAGTTGAAGATCGACGAGTATTTTGCCTTCCCCGAATGGAGCTGCTCGTACATCTCGTCGCGGGAAACCCCGAGAGTTTCCGCCGCGCAGTAGAGGTATAGACCATGGCCAGCCTCGTCCTGAACTTTCGCCAGAAGAATGGCTTTACGTTCGAGGGTCGGAGCACGAGTGATCCAGTTTCCCTCAGGCAGCTGCCCGACAATCTCAGAATGAGCATGCTGGCTGATTTGACGAACCAATGTCTTACGGTATCCCTCCGGCATCCATTCCTTCGGCTCGATCTTCTGGCCTGCATCGACGCGCTCCTGGAAGCCACGCTCAACAGGATCCATCTCGTCGAGAGACCTGACCCGAGCCACGTCGGTCTTTACCATCTGTGCATACATGGTCTTTCCTCCTGGTTCGCGCGTCAGACGCGCTCGATGATCATCGCAATGCCCTGACCGACGCCAATGCACATCATGCAGAGAGCGTAACGACCGCCTTGACGGTGGAGCTGGTACGCTGCCGTGGTCACAAGGCGTGCACCGCTCATTCCCAATGGGTGCCCCATAGCAATCGCACCTCCATTCGGATTGACGTGCGAGGCGTCATCCGGAAGATGAAGGTCGCGAAGAACAGCAAGCGCTTGAGAAGCAAAGGCTTCATTCAGCTCAATGACATCCATTTGATCGAGGGTGAGCCCCGCTCTTTCGAGAACGCGACGAGCTGCCGGGGCCGGGCCAACACCCATGATACGGGGTTCAACGCCGGCTGCGGCCATCGCTACTACGCGGGCTTTAGGCGTCAAACCCTGAGCCTTTGCCATCGCTTCACTCGCAATCAGCAGAGCGCCCGCGCCATCGTTGACGCCAGAAGCGTTTCCCGCTGTCACCGGAAGATCATGACCATTGACGCCCTTCAACTTGGCCAGCTGGTCAGGTGTTGTGCCCGGCCTCGGATGTTCATCGCGGTCAACGATGATCGGGTCGCCCTTCCTCTGCGCGACAGATACAGGGATTATCTCGTCAGCGAATATTCCTGCCTCTTGGGCGGCCGACCAGCGCGCCTGGCTCCTGGCCGCGAAGGCGTCCTGATCTTCCCGGCTCACATGAAAATCGGCAGCGACATTGTCGGCCGTCTCAGGCATTGAATCGACGCCGAAAGCCTTCTTCATCTTGGGGTTGACGAAGCGCCATCCGATCGTCGTATCGTAAACAGCGTTGGAACGAGAAAACGCCGATTCCGCTTTCGGCATGACGAACGGCGCACGGCTCATGCTTTCTACGCCACCAGCAATGACAAACTCACAGTCGCCGGACCTGATCGCACGCGCCGCCATGCCCACAGCATCCATTCCCGAGCCGCAAAGACGGTTAATCGTGGTTCCCGGAACGGTGAGGGGCATGCCAGAGAGAAGCACGGCCATACGCCCGACATTGCGGTTGTCTTCGCCCGCCTGATTGGCGCACCCGAAGATGAGGTCGTCGACCTTAGCCCAATCGACCTGAGGGTTGCGGGCCATCAATGCGGCCAAGGGGATTGCGGCCAAATCATCGGCACGTACCGACGACAGTAGACCGGCATAACGACCAATCGGCGTTCGTATGGCGTCACAAATGTATGCTTGGCTCACGCCTTCCTCCTCGATGCGACAATGTCAGCAAATTTAACCGACCGTTCGGTCACCTTATTAGCATTCGATATGTCACATATCAAATCAATTTTTTAGCTTTCGTGTGACATTTCATGTGGCATTTGAAAGTCACAGCAGCGTTCGCCTCAGCCCTAGATAGGATGGCGCCGCCGTCGAACATGAGGTGATCCAATAGACGAGCGGCCGTCACGCCGTACCGGGAAAGGCGGGCTACCTCGGCATCAGTCGTATGGTGATATTACTGCAACGCCGACTAGACGGTTTCGATGCTTTTGAAGCGATTGCGCGCGGTGATCGGTGCCATGAACGCTAACCTGGACCAGGACGCCAAAATCGGTTCCTGCGACATCCAAACGTTGAGAAACTCGTTGTCAGTCATCGCCACCGGGGTATAGGCCCGATCCTCGATGAAGGGGAAGACGTTCGGATCGCCGACGACATGCGCGTGACAATCCCAAACCGCCTTCGGCACGATGATGCCTTTAGGAGCAGATTGCGGGTGCGGTTTAAGCGCTATCTGATCTTGACCAACGTTGAGCATTGCAAGCCTCCTGCATTTTCGAACACGAGAACAATGGCTGATGGCGACCGGTCAATTATGCGGAAAATAATTCCACCACAGGAAACTTGATCGCGGGTGGGCTAGGTCGAGTATGCCTGCAGTTGGTTTTCACGTGTTGTAGTGGCGTGCGTTTGCTGGAGCAACGGTCCGCCTTCATTGACGAACATCAGACCAATTTGTCGATCAGCAGCTACCGACCATTCCAGGTACCGCTTGGAAAACAACCTACGAGCCTGGAGGCCCGGCCAATCGTCCGGCAACGCAGCAAGAGGCAGGTTCGGATCGCGCAGCACGATAGATCGGAAATCGTGTACCAGCAGAAGGCGCAGAGACAGCGCGTCCAGACCTGTCACCTGACCGGTAGGCAAGTTCGAGTATCGATCAATAAAGGCGCGGTAAGACTCTGCCAGCGGTGCCAAGGCAAAACGTTCCCCCGCGAACCTGCCGAGGAAAGCCTCGCCTTCGCTTATGCTTGCATCGAATACGAGCGTGTTCGCATTCATCGTGGATGGAAGGGGTCTCAGACCGACCAGCATGTCCCCGGTGAGGCGAGCATATCCATGCCGTTCAAGATCGCGAACTTCATCTTCGATGGCCACGCCGGTGAGGCAAATGAATCGCCACCGGTCGTGATCGCCAGGAGAAAAGAGCTGCTGGGCGGCAAGCGAAAACTCAACCCGAGCCGAGGGGGTCAATCTGTAAAAGCTGCGTTTGCCCGACCGCTCCCCAACAAGCTGGCCGCCGCGAACGAGCCTCGAAACGGCTGTCCGAACCAAGGTCTCACTAATGCCCACTGCGCCGCAAACCTCGATCAAATTGCCGATCCAGACGACGCCGCCGCGAGGTTCCACAGCGTCGCCATAGACCGTCACGATAAAGCTGGCAGCTTTGATAGGCTTATCGTCTAAGAGGGCCGATACAGCCTTTTCCGCTGACGAACGTCCCTTGCTATTCTCTTCGGCCAATCGGCGGCGCTCCACGCGAGGATAAGCCATCCTCATAACGCCACGGCCATAGGAAATTCAAGATAAAGCGACTTCGCTAATACCGGCGAGGATATGATCCTCGCACATCGACCTGTGGATTGTCCTGCAAGAACAAGCGTAAGGGAGCGTCGTCCTGATGCCCCTGCGCCTCAACGAGATAGAAATGGCGGTCCAAAGTGGATTTTGCCGGACGTTCGTAGACGGTCAGGACGTTGATATTTGCCCGAAACATGGAGGTCATAAATGGCGTAAAATCGCTGTCGTCCAACTCGACAACCATCGACGTTTTGTCGTTTCCCGTAGGTGCAGACCCTGTGCGGCCAAGCACCCACCATCGGGTGACATTATGCGGGCCTTCTTCGATATCATCGACGAGCGTAGCCAGTTTATAAATGTCTGCCCCAGTTCTGGGCCCGAATGATCCCTTATCGGCTATAGTGCTCTCGGCAACCAAGCTCGCCGCCCGCCCGCCCGTTGATACTTCGATGCGCCTTACATTCGGCAGCTCACGGTCAAGCCAAGGACGCACTTCTTCGAACGCGACCGGATGAGCATATATCTCTGCAAGGTCTTCGAGTTTCGTCCCAGGCTTCACTATAAGGCTGTAGCCGAGCATCTTTGGATACTCTGCAATGACGCGCATACCTTTCATCGAAAGCGCCAGGTCCATATAGGGCGTAACACCGACTATGGATGTGGTTACGGGAAGGCAGATGAGGTCTACCCTGCCCTCGTCGCATGCGCTTACCATCTCATCACGAGATAACGGCACCTTCTCGGCAAGCGGGAAAAGGTCGATACAAGCCTGATGCGTCCACGATCCAGCGGGTCCGAGGTAAGCGACCTTGCCGTGGAAGACCTTGAAATCTGTTGACATTGTGAGCCCGACACTTCGATTGCGGAGATTGCGGTCTATAAAAGGTGGCGTCTCCGCCTCTCTTGTCTGGCCACCTACCGTAGGATTTGTGCCAGAAAGTCCTGCGCACGGGGCGTTCTTGGATTGCCAAAGAACTCTTCCGGCGGGGCTTCTTCGACAATCGATCCGCGGTCCATGAAGATGACGCGGTCGGCAACCTCACGAGCAAAGCCCATTTCATGAGTGACGCACACCATGGTCATACCGCCCTGCGCAAGACCGACCATCGTATCGAGAACTTCCTTGACCATCTCCGGGTCGAGCGCCGATGTCGGCTCGTCCAGAAGGAGGATTTTCGGCTTCATGCACATCGCGCGTGCAATCGCAACGCGCTGCTGCTGGCCGCCCGAAAGCTGTGAAGGGTACTTCAATGCCTGTTCTGCGATTCGCACCCTGCTAAGGAAATGCATCGCAACTTCCTTGGCATCCTGGCGACTCATACCCTTCACTGACATCGGAGCGAGTAGACAGTTTTCCAACACGCTCATGTGCGGGAAGAGATTAAAGCTTTGGAACACCATTCCAACTTCACGCCGAATTTGGTCTCTGTTCGCTTTCACCTTGTCGAGGGGAACGCCGTTGACCACGATAGTACCAGCATCGTGGCTTTCGATCCCGTTCATGCAGCGGATTAGCGTGGACTTTCCAGAACCGGACGGCCCGCAGATGACGAGTTTTTCCCCCGAAGCGATCTCAAGATTAACATCACTCAAGGCCTGGAAGGGCCCGAAACGTTTGCCAACCCCTACGACCTTAATTTGGCCGGATTGTCCATTTTCGCCCGCCGTTTGTTCCTTAGCCAATGCACTGTTGGTCATATTCGGTTCCTTTCTCGTACCACCAAGTTCAAGCGTGAACAGCTTCAGTTTGCTGCAGCGGCGTGGGGTTGAGGGTTTTCATGTTTTCGAGCGAAAGGCGCTGCTCCAGCCGTCTCAACAACCACGAAAGGGTGGTCGTTATGCAGAAGTAGATTGCACCGGCTGTCAGAAAGATTTCGTACGGTGCATACGTGTTGGAGACTTCGAGGCGAGCAACCCCGGTGAGGTCCATGAGCGTGACGGTGCTGGCAAGCGACGTAGCCTTGACCGTCAAAATGATCTCGTTCTCGTAGGCTGGAAGGGCCGCGCGAATGGCGAGCGGGATCGTCACTTTCCTCTGCGTCTGGCACCAGGACAGGCCTAGGGCGTAAGCTGCCTCCACGGGTCCCTTTGCGATCAGTCGGAGTGCACCCGAGATAATTTCGGCTGTATAAGCCGCCGAGTTCAAGCCCAGAGCGATAATCACACACCAAAATGGATCACGAAGAATCGGCCAAAGAGCAGAATTCCGAACGAAGCCGAGCTGTCCCATGCCGTAATAGACCAGGAACACCTGCAAGAGTGACGGGATGCCCCGGATAAGCAGGATGTAGGTGTTGGCCGGTCCGTGGAGCCATACGCTCTGAGCGTTGCGAGCGTATGCAATCGGGATCGCCAGGATCATGCCCAGCAAAAGGATAAGGATGGCAAGTTTGCCGGTCAGCCCAACGCCTTCGATGAGCTTTGGGAAGGCATCAGACATCAATTGAAAGTCAAGCATCTCTGGCCTCCTTTATGCAAAGCCGCGATCAGCTCGCTTACGAGCGTATCGGAGGCCCAAAGTCGCCACACCCGTCAAAATCAAATAGATGACGGCAGCCGCGGAGTAGACGTAGAATGGTTGGCGTGTCGCTCCCGATACGACGGAGGAAGCACGCAGAAGCTCTTCCAAGCCAATAACCGAGATCAGCGATGTCTGTTTAAGAAGAATGATGGACAGATTGCCGAAGCCCGGGAGCGCAAGCCGCCAGGCCTGGGGCATCACAATCTTGATGAAACAGAGCTTGCTGCTCAACCCGAGAGCCATTGCCGCTTCGGTTTGTCCACGTGGGACCTGGCGGATGGCACCGCGAATAATGTCACTCGCATAGGCGCCAAAAATGAAGGCCAACGCGCAGACACCCGCTGTGAACCCGTTCACGTCGACGTAGTCGCCGGTCAGTTTCGTGAGGGCAACCGTGCTTCCGAAATAGATCAGGTAGATGATGATCAGGTCGGGAACGCCCCGAACAATCGCCGTGTAAGCCTCCACGGCATATCGAAAGGGACGGCTCGCATAGGTTTTAACCGCGCCAAGGAACACCCCCAACACCGTGCCCACAATCAGCGCCGCTATGGTCACGGCGACACTGACCATCGCTCCGTTGAGAAGCTGAATGCCGTATCCTGAAAAAACAGTCATAGCGCCTCCCTTTCCGCGCTAAAGCGAGCGCCTTTTTCAATGAGCAGACGGCGGATCGGCGCGTTCTTAAACGCCTGCAAGTTCCCATCCGACGTGCGCTCGCGGGCGTATACGATCCAGACGTCGTCCGGTGAGCCAATGATCTCGTCGACCCGCACGCGGTCGGGAAATTGCTCAGCATATTCCAGATAAACGAGCGCCGAGTCATACGCGCCGTTCAATAGGTTGTCGAAGATGATCGGGAGCGAGACGCCAGGGATAAGGGTCTCCCACTTGTCGTGATCTATGTAGCTCTCGGTCGCAGGAGACAACAGTCCAATGGTCTTGGGATTTTCAACGTCTTTGCGGGTCAGGACAGCAAGTTCTTTGCTGCGAGAGATGAAGGAATCGACAGCAAACATCTTATTGAAATGGGCTCCCATGGTCTCCGGAGTTTCCGGATGGACGGCGCATTGCACCACAAAATCAAAATCACCGTTCAGAAGACCTTTGGTTGCCACGTCAAAGTTCGGAACCAGTTCGATCCGAGCGTTTTCAATCCCATGAAAACGAATATACTCGTTGGTCACGCGTTCGTGGTTCGTCCCTTTCGGGCCGAAGGTAGCGAAAGTGATCATTTGGGCACCTATCAAAAAAACAGATGAAGCGGCGATCTGATCGCCGCTTCGCTGGACGTCGTTTGCCTTACATCAGCTTGAACTTGAAATACTTGGAGGTGATCTGGTCGTATTTGCCGTTGGCGAAGATCGCATCGAGCGCCGCGTTCACCTGTTTCAGAAGCTCGGCGTCGTCCTTGCGCAACGCAATGGCATTGCCCTCACCCAGAACGCCGCCGGAGTATTCCTGGCCCACGAGACCAAAATTTGCAGCTTCAGGAGTTGCAAGGAAGCCGACCATCGACGTAACGCGGTTTGCGATCATCAGGTCGACGCGACCAGCGATGAGGTCCATCTCAGGATCGGTCGTCTTGTCGTAGCGTACGATTTCCGAGTCCTTGTAGTTGTCGGTCAGGAAAGTGTCCTGGCTGCTGCCGCGCTGAACACCAATACGCTTGCCAGCCAGAGCGGCGGGGGAGGTGTCGGGATAAGTGCCCTTGGCAGCAACAAACTGGCTGGTCGTGTTTTTGTACTTCTTCGAGAACGCAACCTGCTGCTTGCGCTTCTCGGTTACCGTCATGCTCGCGACGATCATGTCGTACTTCTTCGCATTCAGGCCTGGGATGATACCGTCCCATTCTTGAGCGACGATTTCACACTTGACCTTCATTTCTTCGCAAAGGGCGTTGGCGATATCGACGTCCCAACCAGTCAGTTTGCCCTGTTCGTCGACGAAGCTCCAAGGCTTGTAGGTGCCCTCGGTGGCGATGCGGAGATCACGGGCCATGACGGTGGTCGAGAGAGCGCCAAGCGCTACGACCGACATTGCCAAGACGGACTTGAGTTTTCGGAATTCCATCATTTCGTTCCCTCTTTTTTTGGCTCGTCATTGAGCTGTCATGATTGTTTGTCCGTTCACCCTGTCCGGTCAATGTGACCGTAAATATTTTCATCACAGGAAAACAAACGACAATTTTTGCCGAGTTGGAGAGCAAACTTAACGTGGTATTTTCGTGCGTTATATGGCCGGTCTAAAGTGTAAAGTTATCTGGACTTCACGAGGTGAAAATCGAGCCACGACGCTTGGAGCCGTCATTCGTCACGGCAAACAGAAGCCAAAACGTGATCAACTCCGGTAGTTAGACCGGCAGAGCTGTGGTGTATTTTACCGCTTTCAGCGCGAAGTGGGAGGATGAGGTTAGGACAGCATCGTGGGTCAGGATGCCCTTCATGAGTAGTGTTTCATACTCACGGACATCGCCGACGACTGCCCGTATCAGATAGTCCCACTCACCCGACATCGAGTAACATTCCAGCACTTCCCGATGGCTGTCTATGAACCGTTCGAAGTCACGTCGTGCGCCAGGATCATGTGATTTCATCCGCACCTGGCAAAACACGTTGAGGCCTTTGTCGATAGCATCAGCATCCACCAGTCGCACTGTCTTGGTCAGCACCCCCGCCTCTTGGAGCTTTGTAATCCGTCTCCAGCAAGACGCGGCGGAGGCCCCTACTTTTTGTGCGAGCTGTGCCTGACTGATATCGCCCTGCTCCTGCACAGCTCTGAGGATTGCTCTATCGACCGAGTCTAGCGTGATCTTTTCCATTCACCTTTCCCCGCATCTGTGAACGATCTATTTCATTTCCTACACCAGACCGGCCAACATTGAAAGGAATCCGGCGCCCGATTTTAATATCCTGTTCCGAACGAATTTCGGAAGGACGACATGGATCACGTCGCTATCAAATCGCACGAGCGAAACTCACCAGATGAGCAGATCGACTGGCGCAAAGCCGCATACTACCTTCAGCTCTCTCGGGCTCTCGATGAAATGGAAGAGACGCGCCTCGTCCCGGAGAAGAAGGTCCTTTATCAATTTTCCGCTCGCGGACATGACATGGCTCAAATTCTTTTGGGCATGCAGCTGACCGGATCGCACGATGCTACTTGCGGATATTACCGCTCCCGGCCCCTTCTCCTGTCTCTTGGCGTCGATCCTGTTGATGCGCTTGGCTCCGCGATGGGCCGCGCGGGCGGATACTCAGACGGCCGCGACATCGGTGTAGTATTCAATTATCCCAACCTCTCGGGTGCATCCGCGCTCCCGATGTGCGGTGGTGTTGGAGCGCAATACACGCCCACTGCAGGCTGGGCCCAGGCGATGAACTACTATGCCAAGACGCTTGGAAAAGCCGAATATGCGAAGGACATCGGGGTGGTGCTCGGTGGCGACGGGTCGGTTGCCTCGAACGGCTTTTGGGCGGCGATCACCGCCGCCACAACTCAATCGCTCCCGATGTTGTTCTACATCGAGGACAACGGCTTCGGCATCTCCGTTCCTTCAACCGTCCAGACGCCGGGCGGGAATATCGCTGCCAACCTGGCGAGCTGGAAAAATCTTAAAATCTTCGACGGTGATGGCTGCGACCCGGCAGCCGCCGCTCGCCTTACTAAAGAAGCTGTTGCGTTTGTGCGCGATCAGCGCAAGCCAGCCATGCTGCGACTGACCGTTCCACGCCTGCAAGGACATAGTTTCCAGGATACTCAGACCTACAAGAGCGAAGACACGGTAAAACAGGAGTGGGATCGTGATCCCTTCCCCCGTTTGAAAGAATATCTTGTCCCGGCTGTCATGACGGCTGACGAGTGGGACGAAACAGAAAGCAGTGCACGACAGGCTGCCGAAATGGCTCGGGAAGCCGCCGAAGCCCGACCTGTAGCCGACCCTTCGACCCTTACGAATAATGTTTTCTTTAGTGGCGAAATGCAGGTCATGGGCGGTCAGCACCGTGACGGCTATGTCGCGCCGCAGAGCACCGAGACGCCTGAGCCATCCGGTGCGCGGATGAACATGGTAACCGCGATCCGAAAGACACTTGATCATGAGATGTCAATCAACGAACGCGTCGTGATCTTCGGTGAGGATATTGGCCCCAAGGGCGGCGTTCATGCCGTTACGCTTGGTCTTCAGGAGAAATTCGGCATCGAGCGCGTGTTTGACACCTCCCTGTCAGAAGAAGGCATCATCGGTCGCGCCGTCGGCATGGCCCTTGCTGGCCTTGTACCCGTGCCCGAAATTCAATTCCGCAAGTACGCTGAACCGGCGACCGAACAGTTGAATGACTGTGGTACCATCCGCTGGCGCACAAATAACCGCTTCGCCGCACCCATCGTCGTGCGCATGCCTGGTGGTTTCTTCAAGTGCGGCGACCCTTGGCACAGTCAGACGAACGAGGTCGCTTTTGTGCACCAGCCCGGCTGGAAAGTCGCGGTCCCCTCGAACGCAGAGGATGCGGTAGGGCTGCTTCGCACATCGCTGCGGGGCAATGATCCCGTTATCTTCTTCGAACATCGCGCCATGCTTGACCACGCTTGGGCTCGACGCCGCTACCCTGGCGACAACTTCACACTGCCGTTCGGGAAAGCGAAATTCACCCGCACCGGCAACGACATCACCATCGTAACATGGGGTGCTATGGTCCAACGTTGTGAGGAGGCGGCAGAAGGTATCTCAGCTGATGTGATCGACCTTCGCACGCTGATGCCTTGGGATCAGGACGCTGTCCTGACCTCGGTGAGGAAGACGCGGCGTTGCCTCATTATTCACGAGGATTTGGGATCGGCTGGTTTCGGCGCTGAAATCTCTGCCGTTGTCGCCGACAGAGCTTTCATGGACTTAGATGCCCCCGTTTCCCGCCTCACCATGCCGGATATTCCCAGCCCGCATAACCCTATCCTTCTAGACTGGGCGGTTCCTTCGGTCGAACGTATCTCCAAACGTATCAACGAGCTTCTGGAGTTCTAAGTATGGCCGACGTAATTGATATCCTTGCTCCTATTGAGCAGGAAGGGACCAAGTCCGTTGTTCGGAATTGGCTGAAGGAGATTGGTGACAACGTCGTTGAAGGCGATGCGCTGGTTGAGCTGGAAACCGACAAGGTAACGCAAGAGGTACCTGCCCCTTGCGACGGCATTCTGACCGAGATCACTATGACCAATGGCGTTGACGCGACGCCAGGCTCGATCCTTGGCCGCCTCACATGCGGTAGCACTTCGGTGATGCCGACGGCAGCAGCAACCAGCCCAGTGGTTGTAGTCGCAGAAGCAACACCGAACGAGCACTACTCACCAGCAGTGAGACGGGCGGCATCGGAATATGGCATTGATCCGTCAACGGTTAGCGGCACCGGCAAGGGCGGACGCGTGACCAGAGCCGATATGGACCTAGCCAACGAAGGGAAGCCCAAAAAGGCTGTGGCACCGGTCGCAGCACCTCTTGCTACGGTCGCTCCTGTGCAAGCAGGCGCCACTTCACCAACTCCCGCCCAGGTCATGGGCTTGGAGACCGGCTCCTCTCGTAAGGTGCCGCACTCATCAATGCGCCTGGCCATCGCCAAGCATATGTCGCACTCCCTTTCGACAGCGCCTCAGGTCACTGCGGTGTTCGAAGCGGACTTCACAGCGATTGTGCGCCATCGCGACGCAAACAAGTCTCGTATGAAGGCTGAGGGCGTCAATCTATCGTACACTGCGTACATCGTGGCTGCGTGCGTCGCCGCCGTGAAGGTAGTGCCCGAGATCAACAGCCAGTGGCACGACGAAAGTCTTGAGGTTTTCGGAGACGTCAACATTGGCGTCGGCACCGCGCTGGGAGACAAGGGCTTGGTAGTCCCTGTGATCCGGCAGGCCCAGCACCTGTCCCTGCAGGGTATAGCAGCTCGTCTGCAGGACATGACAAATAAGGCGCGGTCCAACACGTTGAAAGGCGATGACCTCAAGGGTGGGACATTCACCATCTCCAACCACGGCGTTTCAGGTTCCCTGCTCGCAGCTCCAATTATCATCAATCAGCCCCAATCGGCGATTCTCGGAGTGGGCAAGCTGGAAAAACGGGTCGTCGTCCGCGAAGTCGATGGTGTCGATACCATCCAGATTCGCCCGATGGCTTATGTATCTCTGACGATTGACCATCGCTCCCTCGACGGTCACCAGACCAATACGTGGCTAACGGAATTCGTGCGGACGCTGGAGACATGGTCCTAATGAGCGCCAAGTATGATTTCGACGTCATCATCATCGGTGGCGGACCAGGCGGCTACGCCTGCGCGGTCCGGGCCGCTCAGTTTGGTTTGAAGACCGCATGTGTAGAGGGCCGAGAGACATTGGGAGGCACCTGCCTGAACGTGGGTTGCATACCGTCGAAGGCATTGCTCAACGCTTCGCACTTTTATCACGCGGCAGCCCATGGCACCTGGTCCAGCTTCGGAATAAAAGCCGAAAGCGTCTCACTCGATCTGCCGACGATGATGTTGCAGAAGGACGAGACGGTCCGCAGCCTCACCAAGGGTATCGAGTTCCTGTTCAAGAAGAATAAAGTGGAGCTGCTACATGGCTGGGCGCGGTTCGAAGACGCTCATGCAATTTCAGTCTCAGGAAAACGTCACACTGCGAAATCCATAATTATCGCGACAGGGTCAGACCCCTCACCCTTCCGTTCGGTTGAGATCAACAACGACGGCGGCGTCGTGGTCGACTCTACGGGAGCGCTTACTCTGAAATCCGTTCCAAAACGTCTCATAGTTGTAGGTGGCGGAGTGATTGGTCTCGAACTCGGCTCCGTTTGGAGCAGGCTTGGTGCGGAGGTGACAGTCCTGGAGTACCTGGACGAGATTTTACCGGGAATGGACAGCGATGTTCGCAAGACGATGAGGCAACTGCTGCAGAAGCAAGGCTTCAAGATCAGAACATCGGTTGAAGTCCAGACCATCGACCGGGCTGACTCCTCTGCGAAAGTCTCTTTTAAAGAAAAAGGGAAGCTCGAAGAGATCGAGGCCGATACCGTTCTTATCGCCACCGGACGGCGTCCCAACACTTCTGAGCTCGGGCTTGAGATCGTCGGCATCACGGTCGACGAGCGCGGCTTTATCCCCGTTGACCGCGTGGCGAGAACCGCAATCGAGGGCGTTTACGCCATCGGCGATGTCACCGCTGGCCCGATGCTGGCGCACCGTGCCGAGGACGATGGCATCGCGCTGGCTGAACGTCTGGCGGGCATACTACGCGACGTTAATCACGACGTCATCCCTGCTGTGGTTTATACAGACCCAGAGGTCGCCAGTGTTGGTCTAACGGAGGACGCTCTCAAGTTGTCGGGTCGATCCTACAAAGTTTCAAAATTCCCCATGGTCGCCAACAGCCGAGCAAAGGCGAATCGGGAGACCGATGGTTTTGTCAAACTGATCGCGGACGAAAAGACTGATGTCGTTTTGGGGGCGCACATCATCTCTTCGGTCGCTGGGACGATGATTGGCCAGATAGCCCAAGCGATGGAGTTTGGCGCAACAGCCGAGGACGTGGCATACACTTGTCATGCCCATCCGACGCACAGCGAAGCGATTAAGGAAGCCGCGCTCGGCATCGGCGGAAGTCCTATCCATGCTTGACGCGTTCGACGCCCCGCCAGCTCTTACTATGGACGCTAAAACACTCTACAGTGCATGGAAAATGGAGTAGGAAAGCCGTGCATGATGGAAAGAAGAAAGTCGTAGAGGGCAAACGGGTAAAGCGCGGTGCTCTTTCCATGATGATCCGTCCGAACACGCAGGATGAGGTCGACGAAAAGGCGACTCCATCCGCAAGTTCCTCCTCGTCCGTCAAAGCTCCCTCCGGTGAGGCTCTGGCCGTTGCTGTTGGCAAGGAGATCAAAAGTCTCCGGCTGAGCTTGAGCATGGCAGCCAATCAGTTGGCTGAAGCGGCAGGACTTTCAAACGGCATGCTATCGAAGATCGAACGCGGAACGACAACACCCTCCTTTGGAACATTGGTCGCCATTTCGGCTGCTCTCAAGGTCCCGGTCGCCCGCCTTTTTGCGAGCCACGAGCAACGTGCTGACTACTCCCTGGTGAGGGCCGGAAAAGGCATTTCGGTCCAGCGGCGGGGCTCGAAGGTCGGGCTAGACTATGAACTTCTCGGGCACCTGCTGTCAGGGGAGAAGTATGTTGAGCCATACCTTGTCACTCTGAGCAGCGACTCCAGTGTCAGCCCAGGGTTTCAGCACACCGGGATCGAGTTCATGTACGTCCTCGAAGGTTCGATGGTCTACCGATATGCGGATGCCTTGGTTGAGTTGCGCCCCGGCGATACGATGGTGTTCGACGCAAATTCAATTCATGGCCATGAAAAGCTTATCAACGCGCCAGTAAAGTACCTGTCAGTGGTCTTTAATCTCCGCGCCTAGAGCGTTTCTGATTTTATTTGAATCGCGGATTCCCTTTTGTTGTCGAATGTGATTCAAGATGCTGGCTGAGAGGAGGTCAGCATCGATGGTCGCACCTCTTTCGAATGATCTGCGTGAACGTGTCGTGGGCGCTGCTGCGGCGGGAGAGAGCTGCCGCTCGGTGGCGGCGCGGTTCGGTGTCTCGGTCTCATCTGTCGTGAAGTGGTCGCAGCGCTATCGCCGCAGCGGCTCCGTCGCGCCCAGTCAGATGGGCGGGCATCGCAAGCGTCTTTTGGAACCGCATCGCGCTTTCATAGCCG
>NZ_AUFB01000055.1 GCF_000426285.1 Rhizobium leucaenae USDA 9039
GCCATGAATCGCCGCAATGCGCTCTTTGCGGGGCACGATGAAGGGGGCCGCAACTGGGCCCGGTTTGCCAGCCTGATCGGCACTTGTAAAATGAACAGCGTTGAACCCTACGCCTATCTGTGCGACCTCTTCACCCGCCTCGCAAACGGCCACCTCGCCAAAGACATCGATGCCCTGATGCCATGGGCCTTTGCCGCCCGCATCAAGGCCTCACAATGAGCTCGTCAGGTACTCTTCGGTGAGCTCATTTGACGGCCCGCAGATCAACCTCAGATCGCTGCAACTGAAAAATCGATGGGGCGTGGACGCCGCATACGTCGGTTACGATAGATATGCCAGAAGAGCGCGAGAACCGCCGCGACAAAGCGCAGGTGGTCCAAGCGTGAAAAATAGCTCTCCTCACTGGATCGCATAGGACATGCCCTCTCGCCTACTGATAGAGAGCATTAGGGAACGGCGCTCAACTACGCAACCCGTTCACTGGTCAACTTCTCAAACGAAATGAGCGTCCGTGAATTAAGCGTAAAGCGTATGTCCGTCTTCGTGGCTGAGGTCAATATCATTTCATACCATCCGACGGCTGCGTACGAGCATCCAGATCAGTTGTTAATGAGTATGCTGCATCCGAGATTGGCGAACCAAGCGTTGCCATCTTGCACCACTTGGAAATTTGCTCTTATGCCATGTTGCGCGGTTTCGAGGCTGTTGAGATTCAGTTTTGAGAGTGGAACACGGAATTGGGCGGTGGACCCTGGCTTAATGAGGGATGCCTCAGCTGAGTTGGGAACAAAGCCGCCGGAATTACCAGCGGTTGATATCCTCGTGCCATCATCGCCGCGCAGCGGAGTGCCATCCGTAGCATACAAATGAAGTCCAATTCCGATGGGATAACTTCCCGCCCCAATATTCCAATCGAAATTGCTTGCGTTAGTCAAATCTAGAAGAACGTCTCTCTGTCCCGACGATGAAGCCTCTGGACTAAGTGCACAACGGAGAGTGCCCTTCATATCGGTTAGGGGGCTGATCGATATTTCCCCCGAACTCCTCAAGTGCGCGGTGCCATTCAAGAACACCTCAGGATGGACTGATTTTTCAATGAACAGGGGCTGGGAATTTGCCGGCAGCTCGGCCAAGAGTTTCTTAAATTCCTTGCGATCCACAAGGGATGGGAGCGCGGAGACATCAACGTGCGCAGGATCCGTTATTACAAGTCGGACCGCCTCGGTATATGTCGAATCGAATTCCAATCGAAACCCGGAATTGTTGAATTTGGCGAAAGCTAAGTGGCTCGATTGATCGTCCACGATTTGTGCCCCATGAGACGATAGCGCGCGAACGAGATGAACGTACTCTGAATCGGGCACCACTGTTCGGTCTATCACCATGCCGGCGAAGCCAACGGCTGCGACTTCATTTAACATTTGATCGAAAGGCAACTTAGCCAATCGAAGATTCCAGTTCTCGACGTAACTATTCTTCGCGGGGCCACTGCTCCAGTGAATGTTTTTCGAATGAAGGTATAGCCTTACTGGCGCAAATGAGCCCCACCCGTAATATTTGCTCATAATTAGATAGTCGGAATAGGGGTATTGATAGATCATAGATCCTTGCGGGACCGACGCTTCTATTTTCTGAACGAAATTTCGCTCAGCAATGTAGAGATTGCGCCCGCCTTCGCCATCGCTCAAGGAAGTCCTGGGGATTTGATCGTATAAGGCAGCAATAGCGACTAGCACGATCAATACCACTCCAATTTGCCGGGTGATTGGGCCCGACCGTTTTAAAGACATGCTTGCGAGGCGCGCTGCTAATAAAAGTAAAAGGAAAAGGATTATTATTGGTAATCTGTCGTACGCTCGAATAGTTGGAAAAATAAGGGCGATGAGGGAGCCAATGCCGCCGGTAATTGAACAAAGAAAGCTAAAGAGGACCAAGGACGCGAGAAGGTTAGCAAGCCTGTCGGCGCCGACCACTTGCTTCCAACTGCTAGCATCCGTTTTTAATCGGAATGCGGGTATCATAAGATAGCATAATGTGCCGAGTAGTAGGAGCGACCCTAAAGTACCGAGGGGAACCGAGTGCGCTCCAAGTTTGAATGAACGGGCTGCTTCGCTTGTTTGGACGATTTTATCTCCGAGCTCTGCGAGCGGAAGGATATGATGATTGGGTATCGGCGCAATCATCAATTTCAAGCTGGATGAATAGACCTCTGCTTCAAAGGGATGTTTGACAAGTGCGGGGTCCAAGACCCCATTTGGATAAAATTCGTGAAGATGACTTTGCTTATAGTTCTGGAGGGGGAGACCAAGAGCAAACGAAACCCCAATCAAGGTAACTATCAGGAGGAGCGGCGCCAACAGCGCCCTCGGCTTGAATATGTCGCCGCTGCATAATCTTAAGAACGTTGCAAATCCGAGAAGGAGCAGTGTAAAAAAAGCATAATAGCCATCTGAGATTGTAATGAGAATTATACACGCTAAGCTACCCAGGAATTTTCCTAAAGGAAATTTGGAAGCCGGTTTCTCCTCCGCTTTCGAGGCGGGGTGTTCGCCAACGTGGTCGAGTGAGAATTCGCCTAATCCAACCCATACCACGGGAACGATCGCCAGCGGCAAAGCCGCGTAGTTAGGAAGGAATGAATATATAATATAATTGAAGCGAAACGTGGTGAACGCGAAAATAATCCCAACCGCCATTGCTGGAAATGTGCTAATCTTTAGTATTCTACAAGAAAGAAATGACGTCAGCGCTATCAATGGAAAGTTGAGTATGTAATAGATCTGCTGTATCTTTACTGCATCATTGATAAAGTAACTTAAACCCAGCATCAATATCGAATGAAGTGCACTGGTTTGGGCTGCAGAATTCTGGTGCCAGTGCGCAACATCGGGTGCTCCTAGATATGGGTTGGTAAGTATCCACCCCGTATCTCGCAGCATCTTAGTAAGCGATAGCTGCCACGTCGCGTCACCAGTATTATAGACAAGCGGAATCGACAAATCAAAATGAAGCGCGCCCAGAGACCAGATACCCAGCAAAAGCGATAGTGCAGAAATGAAAATACCCGCAGCAACGTCCCTGGAATATGGCGCCAGTGAATGTCGATTATCTTGTATTTTCATCAAATTAATCCATCACAGTCATTCTGAGATTTAGTAAAAACAAAGAACTTAGAAATAAAAAACATAGATATAGTGTATAAAGCGATCCCAACCAATTGAGAAAAGTATGGATTTACGTTGAAATAGTGAAGGCAAATAAAAACGGCTATAAAGTTTAGAATATAAGAAGACGCCGCGGCAAGAAAATATCTCGGTAATACATGAGAAATTGATAAGGTGTCCTCGAATGTCCATCTGCGATTTAATACAAAACTTATTGCAAATCCAATCGCATAGCCAATAGCATTCGCGGCCAAAGGCGGAGAGCCAAGAAAATAGATCGTGGCATATATGGTAAGAAGGCCGATGCTGGTGTTGGCTAGTCCGACCACACCGAAGCGTATTCCCTGCCAAATCGTTGCGATCATGCGTTCTTCCGCGCCAGCATACGATATTGTGCCCCTAGGCCAAGCCACTCAAGGTGCTGTTCGAGAGGACGCAATTTACCGAGAGCTGCTGGAAAGAACACTTTGTAGGCAACCTGTGCGGATGCCCATCCGCTCTTCCGCGCTCTGCGACGCATAACGCCGCCGCGAATGAGGTGGGCATTGACATCGAGAGGACATGTGTTCACAGCCTGCAACGTGAGCGGATTTAGTGGATTATGCTCGTAAATGGCCAGCACACCCCCTGGTTTGGTAACCCGGCGCAATTCTGCAAGCCAATGTAGATGCTCTTCGTGCGGGATGTGATGAAATACACACGCGGAAAAAACGACATCCTGACTAGCCGTTGGCAGAGGAATACTTCGGTCGATTAGCAGGTATTCTTCGTTACCTGGAAACCTAGATTGCGCGATTTCAATACTCCTGCTTGAGACGTCGGCGCAGTTTATCTTGCTGGCGGGAAAATGTTTGCGAAAATAGGGCAGGGAGTTCCCGATTCCGCTCCCAAAATCCAGTATGGTTGCACTTGGAACATTCATTCGATTTACCCAAGTCGCCAGATCTGCGATCTTGTACTCGGAGAAATACTCAGGTGCTTCGCCTGTGATTGCGATATTCTCCTTATGAACGGTATGATATTCGTCGGCCAACAGGTCGAATTCCGCCTGCAAACGAGCGTCGCCAGAAGTTTTCTTGTCAGTTTCTTGATTCATGCTCGAATGCCTTTTCAATTGATCGGGTTTGAGCGTGCTCGTCAGAGCATCGGACATCTTGAATAATAAACAGCGGGCGCCCTTTAGCTTCGATATACAATCTTCCCAAGTATTCTCCCATCACGCCGGCGACGAACAGCTGTACGCTTCCGACCGCAAGAATGATCACCGCTAAGGAAGTCCATCCTTCTATCGTATGTCCGAGAAGATATTCGATTATCACATAAGCAAGCAGAAACACCTCCGCCAACCCAAATCCAAGGCCGACGTAGGTCGCCATTCTTAGTGGGCGAATCGAAAAGCCCGTAATGGCGTCGATGGCAAAGCGGATCATCTTGTGCAGCGGATATTTTGTCTCGCCTGAGAAACGCGCCGCTCGCTCATAAGGAATTGCTTCTTGGCGCATCCCGATCCAACTTACCATCCCGCGGATGAAGCGATGGTGCTCAGGCATGCTGTTCAGGATATCCAATGCTCGCCTAGTCATCAGCCTGAAATCGCCGGTATCGGGAGGAATGTTGATATCCACAATTCTGTTCAGCAGACGATAGAAAATGAAGGCTGATGTTTTCTTGAACGCAGTCTCGCCTTCTCGCTTTATACGTTGGCCAAAGACAACATCGCAGCCTGCGTCCATGCGCTCCATCATTTTCGGCAATAGCTCTGGAGGATCCTGCAAATCTGCATCAAGCACAAGGATGCGATCCCCCCTGCAAAGCTTTAGACCTGCTGACAATGCAAGCTGATGCCCGTGATTTCGAGACAAATTTACGGCAACAATGTGCTTGTCGCGCTCAGCCATTTCGCACATGGCGGCCCAGGTTCTATCGCCGGAGCCATCGTTGACAAGGACCAACTCGTAGGCGCTGCCGACACAGTTCTCGCAAACGGTGGTCACTCGCCTATGCAATTCCGACAAACCATGCTCTTCGTTATAACATGGTACGACAACCGATAGCATTCGCCCCAAGCCCGCGTTCAACCAGTGTTCCATTATACCTCTTCCCATGTTTGATCGGGTGTCAGCCATGTCTCGTTAGGGAGTTTGGAAAGAATTGGGTGATTGTCAAATGCGGAGCTCAAAGCCAGCGATTGCAATTTCCCGGTAGCAACATCGTTCCGGACGAAGAATGCATTGAATCCGCAAGTTCCAATCGCGCATAGGGTATAATCCCTTGCCTCCAGCAGCTTATGCCAGGCTGGCAAACTGGTCGCGCCCGATTGGGCAAAAGCATTCCCGAAATGGTTCCTGTCAAACTGAACCACACTATATCGATCTCTAAAATATTTCTCAAACTCGACTACTAGAACTCGGGGGCGCGAGGTCATGGCGCGAACAACTGCATAATCGCCGCCATCGATATCCACCACCATTAAATCAGGCTCTAATTCAACGCTTGCTGAGTGAAGTAGTTGGTTGACATTGTCAGGAGTGACCTCCGACTGCACAACAATTGGAGAAAAATATCGATGTGGAGCGTCGTTTCGAGCGTGAAAGTGCTTGGTGGCATAGTTTCGCGCGAAAAAATACTGCATCCGATCGCATTCACTCACGTCAAGCTCGAAAATGGCCCCATGCCAGCCATGATTGACGATCAAATTTGTCGAAAGATTTTCGGGTATTCCAAGGTCGGATCCATCGCAATTACTACCGATCTCGACCACGTATTTATTTGTGGAGCCGATATGGTTGAATATGCGCAATAGAACGCCGTCTTCGTCATTTTGGGAGAAAACGCGAAAACTGCTGTCCAGAAGGTCTTTGTACCCAATAACAGACGCCCCCTCGCGGCGCCACGCAGCCATTATCAGCTTTTGGTTTACTGCGTCGAAATTTGGTAAGACATTCCGGCGAAGCTGAGGATTTAGCCCGACAAGCTGACCCTCACGCATCTCGTGAAACCCCGAAACAAATTTTGATTGCTGCGCATTCAGCGCTTCGTGGAGCGTGGCGTCCACATGTGCCAAACGCTCCGACACGGCAGCGTCAAAGTGCGCAAGCCGCTCTAACACGGCTGCATCAAGATGCGCCATCCGCTCTCCTGCTGCCTTAATCTCGAAACTGACGCGCTCCAATTGATCCGCGAGGGCCTGTAGACGATCTTTTCTTCGAGTTGCTTTAAAGCCAAACATCAAACTACTCCATAACTGCTATCGAGACGTTTGGCTTCATATTGAAGACGCCGCCATAGAACGCAGATTGGTTCGCTTCCAACAACTCGATTTGCTCTACATCGTGCATCAACAAGCTGTATTCTTCGAATTCACTTCTCGAGAAACCCCGATTCGCTACGCCAATTGAAAATGAATAGCTTCCGGCGCGGAGATTAAAGTTCATGCTGAAGCGCACGAGCACTTCTTTCCCCTTGGCCACCGGAGGCACTTCTAGTCTCATGGCATAGGTGCTTGTTTCAAATAGTGAGCGGCCCAACCGATCCCGCACAATGAGGCCGAATGCAGGGCGCTCAAAATCTTTATTCAATCTCACTCTATACTGAACGGTTAGGTCGGATTCGCTCTCCATGTACAGCACCTCGTTGCCGCTCGCGTCGAGTAGCTTAAAATCAACCAGCTCTGCATCTTGATTTGTAGTTATCGTGGTTGCTTTAGTCCAAATCCGGCCATTTTCCTTGAACGATTCAGCAGGTTGGGCGACGATCTGCGATACTGAAACGGCGCGCTCGCCGAGATCCGTCATTCGCGCTACGAGCCCTTGGTATAGATCGATGACGTCCTTAGGCGGCCCTACGCGCAGGACACTTCCATGGCTAAGAAGAACGGCGTGATCGCACAGATGCTTCACGGTATTTGCGTCGTGAGACACAAAGAGAAGCGTGCCGCCCTTTTCTTTAAACTGCTCTATCCTATGAAAACACTTTTGTTGAAAATATGCGTCCCCAACCGCGAGCGCCTCGTCGATAATAAGAATGTCGGGATCGAATGCCGTCGCCACGGCGAAGGCGACGCGCACTTGCATTCCGCTCGAATAAGTTATCAAAGGTTGGTCAAAATGATCGCCTATATCGGCAAACGACCGTATCCAATCAATCTTTTCCGCAATTTGCTCATTGCTCAATCCTAGCAGTGAGCCGTTGAGATAGACATTTTCTCTTCCTGTGAAATTTCCGTCGAACCCCGCTCCCAGTTCCAACAGCGCCGCAATACGGCCGTAAGTGGAGACGCTTCCGGATGTCGGGGTCAACGTCCCGGTTATTATCTGAAGTAATGTGCTTTTGCCGCTGCCATTCAAGCCAACAATGCCGTATGACTCGCCCCGTCGAATTGTAAGGTTTACGTCGCGAAGTGCCCAGAATTCGCGAAAATAGTCCTTCTGAGAGAGGCCAAACATGCGGCGAAGGCGCTGGAACACTAACTGCTTCAACTGGTCGCGCGGATGGTCATAAATTTCGAAACGCTTCGAGAGCGTCTGAACTTGAATAGCTAGGTTTTCATAAGACATTCGCGAAACCCTTTCGCGTCTTCTGAAACCATGCGTATCCTAGCCAGAGAATTCCTATCGAAATGAGAAAATATAAGACCAGCCCGGAGGCGGCAGGACGCTGCCCGTAGATGAGGACGGCGCGGGTTTGTTCGATGATGAAGGTGAGCGGATTGAAAATCAGCCAAGCCCGCACGCCGTCGGGCAGTGCGGAGAGGGGATAGAATACCGGTGAGGCAAATAGCAAAATCGTCATGACCAGGCCGATCGGCTGAACGACATCTCGTAAATAGACACCCAGGGATGCCAATCCCCATGCGATTCCGAGAGCGAGCAGGACCAGCGGCAAAATTACCAGCGGCAAAAAAACCACAGTCCAGGGTAGAGCTCCGTTCAGTAACAGCAGCGCTCCTGCCAGAACGAGGGTGCTCACAGCCGCATGGAAGCACGACGCACCGATTGCGACAACGGGAAGAATTTCTAAGGGAAAAACTATCTTTTTGACGAAATTTGCATTTGTTCCCACGAGAGAGGGCGCGCGGATCAATGTTTCCGAGAACAGGCTATGAACAATCATCCCAGCAAATAGAATGATCGCGAACTGCGACCGAGGCTCTTGGGCTATGCCCCACCTTGCTTTGAAAACTACGGAGAAAACAAAGGTATAGACAGACAACAACGCCAGCGGGTTTAGAAACGACCAAAGCAGGCCCATGACCGAGCCTTTGTAGCGGCCAATGACATCGCGCTTTGTCATACGCAGGATAAGTTCGCGATGCGTCCAAAGGCTGCGAAAGAGCGATGTTAAAGAAATCGGAGCTGGAGCATGCGGATTCATGACTGCAGTCTCCGCCTCATTGCTTGAAAGCGTGACGCAAATCCGTGCTTGCGCAATGCGCGCCATTGAGCGTCAATCCATTGACGCGTGAACACAGTGCGCATTAGGTTGCCCGCTGACAAGGTGGGCTGTCTTTCAACAGAGCTTCCAGAAAATCCGACGGCGAGCCTGAAGGCGTTGGGACTGAAACTTTTGATAATTTCATTCTCTGCAGCATCATCCCACCGCCGTTCTGGAAATTGCTTTTTGAGATCGATCACAATTGTAGCCGGCATTTGCTGATCAATAACGCTATCTGAAACCAAAACTGCCAATGGACGACCGTCCAAATAGGGTAACGCAATATCGATATCGTTTGGTATCGCGGATGTTCGGAAAATGAAGCGCCCATAGCCCGGTGGTCCTTCCGGGTTGACGTGGCCAAAATCGATCACCTCGTGAACGGAATGAACCGGCTTCTCAACGCCAGCGAGCAAAGCTGCGGTGGCTGCACAATTTACCTCTGGATTTCTTTGCAATGCTGCGGAAAGAACTGTGAGGTGATTTGAGAAAAGGCGCTCGTTTGGGGCTACAACCATAAAGGCATCGGCTTCGCGGGATGAGGAAATCAGTTCATTTATGACTGCACCAACACGGCGATAAGAGCGTATGCCTTCATGTAGACCGTAGTCGAAATAATTAACTTCAACCAGCTTTACCCGGGCACCGCATCCGGCCAAGCTGCTTTCAATTTCAACTCGATTGTTACGAGCTTCGACCGCATCCACGACTAAAGCGGCAGAGAAATTTTGATATTCCTGAGCTTGAATACTTTCCAGATGAGTTTGCAGCACGCTCGCGGAATACTCCGGCATTAGTAGATTTAGCTGAATTCTCGGTGTCTGCGACGCGTCCGGTGTCCGCGCGCGTCTGAGATCACGTTTGCGTTCATCAAGATTTTGATAGATCTGATTGAGATTGTGAGTCAGGGAGAACTTTTCTCGAAAAATCTCTTGCGTTTTCTCAATTTTTTTAATCGCTTCATTGCGATTACTCTGCGCCCAATTCAAGTGGTTCTTGATGTCTTCGACCGTTTGTTCCGGAGACGAGCGGCTATCGATATAAAGAAGGGAGTCTGCAAAGAATTTTTTTGCGAAAGGATTTTCATCGCAAATGATCAACGCACCGGCGGCGATGCTTTCGAACAGACGGTTGGACATCAGTTCTGCCTCTTTATGCGCCTGTGAGGACAAAACTAACGAAATTCCGGCTTTCGAGATCTCATCAATCATAGACACGCCGTCGAACGGCACTTCTTTGACATAGCTCTCGTAGCCCGCCCAAACCTTCACATCCATAAAGATGTGCGGACCATAGATGCGCAGCAGACCAGTACCATCCAAAAGCCGGAGCACCTCTTGATGACGCGATTTGCCGCCCTTCAATGCATCCCAATTGATCCCGGCATAGGCAAGCTTGCCGTCCCCCAGAGACGGTGTATGAACGATATTGGCTGTCGAATGATACAGATTGAAGTGCGGAGGCAGGTGTGAGGAACCGCGACGTATCATCCGTCTCACGTGATCGTCTGCCGCATTCGAGCTACAACTCAAGAAATCATCGTGCGTTGTGAGATTCCGGGAACAGCGATGGTAGCCCCATTCGTGATAAAACTTGAGCGGATTCCATAATGCGACGAAGGAGAAGGCATCGTAGGCCTTCGGGGTATCAAAATGCAGGTGAATTACGAAGTCGACGGTTTCTTTTGAAGCACGCATAGAAGGATTGGTGAGGAAAGTACCATCAGCATGAACTTCGATACACTCGACTCCCAATGCGCTTGCCGCGATTTTCAAACGCGCAATACATTCGTCTTCAGCGGCCTTAATCTCGGGCCATAGTTTCACGATCGCAAAACGACCGAGAATGCCCTCTGGCATTTGGAAATCCGTGTTCATCTGTTAAACCCATATCGCCAGGACAAGCATCCGCCGCCACGCAAGCTTTGCGCTATGCCATCCCAATTTTTGATCTTGATGCCCGTCACACGTCTAGCGCTCGCGCATTTCGGGAGATTGATAGCGGGCTAGGAAGTCATCGTAAGCGCTGCGCAAGCCGGACTTCTCCTCGATTTCAGCCTTCCAGCCAAGCTCGAGTATACGGCTTATATCAAGCAGTTTTCGCATCGTGCCGTTCGGCTTCGTCTTGTCATAGACAATTCGACCTTCGTAGCCAACAACGTCCTCAATAATGCTTGCGATTTCTGAGATGGAAAGATCGTGGCCACAGCCGATATTGTAAAGATCATGTGTGGTGGGAGCGAGCATGACATGCTTCATTGCACTCGCAAGATCATCGACATGTAGCAGTTCGCGACGAGGTGTCCCGTCACCCCAAACGACCAACTCCTTTGCTCCAGCCACCTTGGCTTCGTGGGCGCGGCGCAATATGCCGGCCACGACGTGACTATGCTGAGGATGATAATTGTCACCTGGACCATAGAGATTGGGCGGTATTATCGCAATAAAATTGCTCCCATGCTGCCGACGATATGCTCGGCACATTTCAATGCCTGCGATCTTGCTTACGGCATAGGCACGAATATTCGAATCGAGCGGACCTGTGAGAAGCGCATCTTCGGCAATTGGCTGTTGTGCATCCGTCGGATATGTGCAGTTTGAAGCCACAAAGACCAGCTTCTCGGCGCCAGTGCGATAGGCCCCATCAATAACATTGGATTGAATTAATAAATTTTCGTGCAAAAAGTCTGCTGGCAGCGTTGAATTGGCGTGGATTCCACCCACTTTAGCGCCGATATGAAAAATTAATTCCGGCCGACTTTTTTCCATCCATGCCAAGACTGCCACTTTATCGGTGAGATCCAACTCTGCCCGAGACGTCAACAGAAGGTGAGCATCTTCGCCCGCCATAGCGCGAACCATAGCAGAGCCGAGCATGCCCTTATGTCCCGTGATCCAGACTCTCCGACCGGCCAGTGAAGCAATGGAACTTGCTGAGGTCATTTCATTTCTCTCAGACATCACAAATCCTAAAAACCCTTATTCGATTGACGGGCCCAGTGGAAGTTTCGTTTTTCGCAGGTGCCTTCATCCACATCTCGTCGGATCAACTCGCGTCCGGCACTGGAAGCCTATAGACGGCACTGCCAAGCGTTTTGTCTTCCGCTGGGGCGCTCCTACCTCAAATATCCCCCCAAAGGAACGGAATATTTCACGACACTCGCACGTTGTTCAGCTATCATGGTCGGTATACCATCAGTTATCCCTGTACAAGCCGTAGCGTGCATGGCGAGCGCAGCGGAAAAGCCTAACCCTCATTTGGTTGATTGGACAACGTAGACCAGCTCCAGATGGTTATCGCCGTTGTTGGAACATTTTATTGCCAATACTTCGCGTCGAACGGCGTTTGAGTCAGAATCCGTTTGTTTCGACAGCATGAACGCGTAACTGGTCCCGTCAGGCGAGGTGTTGAGGTGCCCACTAGCAAATGGTCTTGACGGTTTCAAGCCTAGACCAGAATGAGAGTTCTGCGGGAAGTAATTTGGTCGCGATTGATGCAACCGTTTCGAGAGCGCGAATGAGATTAACGAGTCATGCTTCCGATTGACCGCGGCACTGAGTACATATAAATCGGCGCATCAATCGTGGTTTCGCTCGTTTCAAGCTTAAGGAGACGGGTGACCAAGTTATCGTTGAAGCTGACGTGCTTCCTGTCTTCTTGACAGTTTGCGAACATCTCAAAGGGTATAGGAATGAAAGTTGCACTTATCACCGGCGTAACGGGACAAGATGGAGCATACCTAGCCGAGCTTTTGCTCAAGAAGGGGTACATAGTCCACGGCATTAAGCGCCGGGCGTCACTCTTTAATACGGATCGTGTTGACCATCTCTATCAGGACCCACACGTCAATAATGCAAACTTCATTCTGCATTATGGAGATTTAACGGATTCCACCAATCTTATAAGGATAATTCAAAGAATTCAGCCGGACGAGATTTATAACCTCGCGGCGATGAGTCACGTTGCCGTAAGCTTCCAAACACCCGAATACACTGCAAATGCGGACGGCCTGGGTACGTTGCGAATTCTCGAAGCTATTCGAATTCTGGGGTTAGAAAAGAAGACGCGGTTTTATCAAGCGTCCACCTCAGAATTGTATGGGCTTGTACAGGAAATTCCTCAACGAGAAACGACGCCGTTTTACCCACGCAGCCCTTACGCGGTTGCAAAAATGTATGCATACTGGATCACGGTAAATTACCGCGAAGCCTATGGAATGTATGCCTGCAACGGTATCCTGTTTAACCACGAATCGCCGTTGCGCGGCGAGACTTTCGTGACTCGTAAAATCACCCGCGCGCTGGCACGTATCAAATTAGGTCTGCAGGACTGCCTTTACCTCGGAAATCTCGACGCCCTCCGCGACTGGGGGCACGCAAGAGACTATGTCGAGATGCAATGGATGATGTTGCAGCAGGAAGAGCCTGAGGATTTTGTGATAGCTACAGGCGTTCAATACAGCGTCCGTCAGTTTGTAGACTTAGCTGCGCAGGAGCTGGGAATTAAAATCAATTGGGATGGGCACGGTGTAGATGAGACTGGTACGGATGAGAACGGTAATGTAATCGTTCGGGTAGACCCCCGTTACTTCCGCCCAACGGAGGTCGAGACTTTGTTGGGTGATCCCAGCAAGGCGAAAGAGAAGCTGGGTTGGGTTCCAAAAACCACGTTCCATGAACTCGTTGCGGAAATGGTTCGCGAAGATCTAAGAAATGCAGAACGCGATGAGTTGGTGAAAAGGAACGGGTATCTGGCGTATGACTATCACGAGTAATCCTCTCGATCGCTCATCCAGAATCTATGTAGCCGGTCATCGTGGTATGGTCGGCTCGTCAATTATGCGTCGTCTCCATGAGACGGGCTACCTGAACATTGTCACGCGCGATCGCGCGGAGTTGGATTTGCTGGACCAGGCGAAAACGGCTGAGTTTCTATCCTCAGAAAAGGTTGATTTCATCTTCCTCGCCGCTGCGAAAACAGGTGGGATCCAGGCGAATGATACCTATCGTGCTGATTTTATATATGAAAATCTGATGATAGAGGCGAATATCATCCACTCTGCCTTTAAAGCGGGCGTGCAGCGCCTCCTTTTTCTTGGATCGAGCTGCATTTACCCGCGTGACTGCAAACAGCCAATTACCGAAGGGGATCTTCTCACGGGGCCTCTCGAACCGACGAATTTGCCATATGCCGTCGCCAAGATAGCAGGCGTGAAGATGTGCGAAAGCTATAATCTTCAGTACGGCACACGATACTTTTCCGTCATGCCCACCAATCTGTATGGACCGAACGACAATTACGACTTGCGCAATGGGCATGTTCTTCCGGCGCTAATACGGAAGGCTCACGAAGCCAAGGTGCGCGGCGATGCTAATTTGGCGGTTTGGGGATCTGGAATGCCCAGACGCGAATTTATGTACGTCGACGATGTTGCGGATGCATGTGTTTTCCTGATGGAACAGGGAATTGGCGATGGGATGTTCAACATTGGAACGGGTGTTGACGTTACCATTCGGGAATTGGCCGAAACGATAATGGAAATTGTTGGTTTTCAGGGCGGGATCATCTTTGATGCGAGCAAGCCCGACGGCACACCGCGAAAACTGTTGAGCGTGGAGCGTGTGCGCGCGCTTGGTTGGGAGGCAAAGACGTCTTTACGCGATGGCATTTCGAAGGCTTACGAGGACTTTCTATCTAGATGGGATAGATAGCTAATGACTGTACCACTTGTAACCATTGCGGTGCCTTCGTTTAATCAAGGGCGTTATTTGGACGACGCGTTAGCTTCGATTTTCCAACAAGAAATTCCGATTGAAGTGTTTCTGCTCGATGGTGGATCAACCGACAATACAAGCGAAATCATCGAGAAATGGAAAGGCCGGCTTGCAGGATGGCGCAGCCGCCGCGACGAAGGTCAGGCGGCTGCGATCAATGAAGGAATAGCATGGGGAAGTGCGCCTTACGTCTGCTGGCTCAACAGCGACGACCTCCTTTTGCCTGGTGGGCTTAAAAAACTGGTTGACGCTATCGAGGCACATCGTGAAGCGCCGGCGGTATATGGGCGGGCTTGGAACTTGGTCGAAAAAACCGGAAAACGTTATCCGGTTTGGGTGGAACCCTTCAGTGAGCGTCGCCTTTCATTGCGGTGCATCGTCTCTCAGCCGGCGACGCTAATTCGCCGTACGGCATGGGACGCGGTTGGCGGCACCGATGAAAATTTGCACATGGTGATGGACTACGACTTATGGTGGCGCCTATTTAAAATCGTCGGCAATCTTCATTTTCTTGATGAATTCGTGGCAGTAAATCGAGAACATGCCGAAACCAAAACAAAGACGTTGCGCTACAGGCACTACAATGAAGCTATGGCCGTTGTCCGCAAATATAATGGACATGTTCCGCTGAAATGGTGGATCGCGCAGCCGTACGCGGTTTGGTATAAGTCGTTAATCAGATAGAGAACTCCAGAATGGCTAAAGCGAACAATGATTCTCGCTCCACTGATGAGCGTTGGACGAGACTTTTGCGTTCTCTAAGGCCCGGAATTGGCCAACTGGGCACCTATCCACCCCGAGCGCTTTCCTGGCCGCCGCGGAAGAGCAAAAACTCCGCCGCGGGAGTCTTGTACCCGAAAATAAGCATTGTGGTGCCCTCTTATAATCAAGGGGATTATCTCGGCCATACATTGAAATCCATCATTTCTCAGGATTATGCGAACCTAGAACTTATCGTTGTTGATGGCGGCTCAACGGACGCGACGTTGCAGGTGATCAAACAATATGAATCGTACTTGGCATGGTGGGTAAGCGAACGCGACGCCGGTCAGGCGGCCGCCATAAACAAAGGTTTCCAGCGTTCATCTGGAGAAATCATGGCCTGGGTCAACTCGGATGATATGGTCGCTCCTGGTGCCTTGCGGAGGGTCGCGGAGCATTTCATGGCGAATCCGCGAACACAGGCCGTGTACGGAGATCGCATCGTAATTGACGAAGCAGGATATGAAATCGGTCGATGGGTCCTTCCGTACCACTCCGCAAAACTTCTAAAATGGGTAGATTTTATACCCCAAGAAACTTTGTACTGGTCTCGAAGCGCATGGGACCTAGTCGGAGGTCGGATTGATGAACGATTCTCCTTCGCGATGGACTGGGACTTCTTGCTGCGGCTTTCGAACAAAGACATTGTGATTCAACACCTGCCAATTTTCCTCGGGTTTTTCCGGGTCCACGGCTTCCAAAAAACCTCCAGTCAAATGTCGTCAGTCGGCGCCAAGGAGATCAGTGCGATTCGTGTCCGGGAATTAGGAATAACTCCAAGTCAATGGAAGGTTCTTCTTCGAAGCGTGCCCTTTCTTTTCGCCGCAAAATGGTGCGAATTTTTTCGCTTTAAACTAAACTGATCCGCAACAAAAGCGGGTACGGTAGTTGACGCTCTATCGCGCGTATGTGCTCGGACCTAAAACCCTGAGCAGGACGCGTTTGGTTAACCCACCGCACTAAAGTTTTTTCCGAAGACTATCGAGATACTCTTGGCAGATGGTCTTAACCGCATTCTGCAGCTGGCTTGTGCGCTCCGCCAGCCATATCAGCGCTTCGTCGCTTATGGTAAAATGGGGAGAATAACGAGCTTTTACGTAGGCTTGGTTAACTGTGTTGAACCACGCGATGTATCGCTGCCGATCATCTGGCCAGATTTCAGCGAGTCGCTGATCACGGCCCTCTGCCAGCGTCCTTAGATGATTGAGGTTATGCGAGGCGGGGCTATAGCTCGTCAGCGTCAATAGCAACGACGAATATGCATGCTCGATGGCTTGATGAAGTAAGAAAGCGGCCTCTTTGAGCATGTTTGTCTCGATAGCCATCTGCGCGATGCGAAGAAAGTTCGCAGCACCTGGAGCTCTGCTTTGAAAATGCTCGTTTGCCGCTCGGTATTGATCGACAGGCGAGACGGGTTTGGGCTCGGCAAGGTTTTCGCCATCGAGTTCGAAGAGCACTATACCGTCACGGCGTATGTCACAGAAGAAATAATTTCCTTCTTTCAGCGCTGTGTTGACCTCGCGACGTGAATGCACGATCAGGCTGACCGGTGTCTTGACCGCGCGGTCATAGGGGAAACGAGTGGCCGCCTTTTGCCAGAAGAGCGCGAAATCTGTAAACTTGCGGTTATTGACGATTATCAGCAGATCGTAGTCTGACTTGTACCCCTTGCTGGTGTGAACCTCGTCCACCCAATCCCCGCGGGCATACGAGCCAAACAAAATGATCTTGAGGATGCGACCTTTTTTCTTATAGTCTGCCGTGCCGTCCTTAAGGGCATCCTCGAACTCCTCATGCAGAATCTCGACAATGCGCGACAACTCGCGTCGCTTGGGTTCAGGCAGATGCTCAAGGCTTGACTTCATAGAAAGTGGAAACCTTTCTGCCAGCGCCAATTAAGACACGATTTAATTCGGAACAGGGCGCGAACATAGCCATATTTCGCGCAACTGGACAGAGAAAAGTTTAGAGCAAATAGGCCAGCCTCTTCGGCGACGCCAAGATGATCATCGCCTTGCTCGACCGGCCAATCCATTATTGCCACATCGTCGAAATCGAAAATGACAGCTTCCGCTTGCAGAACAACTCAGCACCATGAATCTGCTTGCATGCCGCCAGATGCATCTGCAACCAGACTCCTCGGATTACCGTCACAACAACCGATATGACTAGTATCCGGTAGCGTCGCACGTACGGATCTGGCCTGGGCTGAGGAGTAACCGACCCCACCGTCACCTTTTATCTCGTCCAGTCGTGGACAAAGTTCTGCAAAGGAACCCTCCAATTATCCGTAAGCGCCGTCTCCGGCCCATTGGATTGGGTGTATTTTGAGGCTTGCTGCGTATGCGAGAAGGTTTCCAGGACTATCTGGAGATTTGCATGGCAGATGATGGATTTGTTGGTCGCTACGAAGTTGTCGAGCCGCGCCGGGGAAACCGGCGCTGGCCGGATGATGTGAAGGCGCGGATCGTGGCGGAAAGCCTTGAGCCTGGTGTTCGTGTTGTTGATGTCGCGCGCCGTCATGACGTTGTTCCGCACCAGCTTTCCTTGTGGCGCCGGCAAGTGCGCGAGGGCATTCTGGCCCTGCCTTTTGAGTCTATGTCGGGCCTGTCGGAGAGCGGCGATGCCGAGCCTACAT
>NZ_AUFB01000056.1 GCF_000426285.1 Rhizobium leucaenae USDA 9039
GATCGCTGGTGGGAAATTATTGCAAACCCCACACTCGCCGATGCCATATTGGACCGCCTCGTTCACAACGCCTATCGCATCGATCTCACCGGCGAAAGCATGCGAAAACAGCGTTCGCCAATAGCGTCCGAAACACTCCAAGCTTGACCTGAAACGAAACCCAACCCAACATCAACGGGACCCAGGATCAGTCCGAAAAATGGCCGGCTTCAAATCGGAACGGCGGCCGGAATGAAATCGGAATGACTGGCCGGCTTCAAATCGGAATCGATGGCCGGCTTCATCGGAATACGCACCGCTCCGACAGATCCGACGCCTGCCCGCGAGCATGAGCCTCAGCGTCGCGCTCGGCCGCCGTCGCACGCGTGAACTCGATGCCCCGGTACAAAGCTTCGACGTGATATTTCTTGCGGGCTTCGTACGCCCATTTCGATATCCGTCGAGATAGCGCCCGGATGACGCTGCGAAGATCACCGCCGACGGGGACCGGCTCGGCGCACGTCATGACGGCGTAACGGAAATAACGCGAATTCGGATGCCCGGAGATGAACAGCTTCAGCCCGTTGACAATCGGACGACGGTCGCGCCCGGCGACGGTTGGAAGGAACCGCACGGCGCGGTAGACGCGCTGGTGCTCGACAACACCCGTCACAGCTCCGATCATCGTGAGATCGCCGTCGAGAGTAACGTTCACGCCCGCGCGCAGGAGCGCTTCGGCGATGCATTCCGTCTGTTGGTCCAGCATCTTCGTCGCGGCCTGTCGCTTCGCCCAAACGAAGGGGTCGAGCCGCCACGCGGCATTCGAACGCATGACAACGCCGTGCGTCGTGTGCGACGGGACGGCGACGGATGTCTCAAGCTGAGCGGCAGCGGCGGCAGCACGTTTGCCTATGCCCTGCGGGACTCTGTCAACAAATTTGGCTGGCTGGGTAGGGTTCGGCGCGGCGTCGGACTGGTCATATCCGAGCCGGGGGCTCAAACGACCGTCAACGGCGGCTTTACATTTTCAACGGCATCGTTCAGCATTTGAGAACATCTCCGAAAAACCGCCGCGAGGGTTGCGAGCCCGTTGACCGGCGGTTTTTCAATGCTCAGGTTCGGCCCTGATTAGGTCAAGCCGTTTTTTCAACCGGCTGCACTGGAGGTCGCATCGAATTAATGAATTCGCTCAAACCGGCCGGATGCGTCGATCGCGATGCCATGGTTCCCAACGTAATCTCGGCGACCTTCGCATTGGATGTCCTGACGATATCCTTGAAAAAGACAGGTTCATCTGCCGAATAGTCCTTCGCCAACTCTTTGAGCCACCGCTCGAAAAATTTTAGAATAAATTTGCCCCTAAATCTCTCAGCTCTTGTTAGTCCCCGGAAGTCTTCTTCAACGGAATTAATCTCGTCCTGTGTCGGCTCCCTATTCAGCTTGATTATCTCAGATGGAGGCGAGGAAATTGCTTTCACCTCTAAAAGACTAACTTCAGCGATTGAATTTAATTTTTCAGGAATTGCCGGAATATGTATATTAAGCTTTCTACCTTTGTAGATTCGAAAGTTTATACATTCCGTAGCATCAAGAAATTGTTCAAATACCCCCTCGAAATGCTTCGTTATTTCGGCTCGAACTTTGGGCTTCCCATGACAGTGAAATTCATTGATAAGAAACAGATCAAGCACTTCTCTCGAAACTAGATAGTTTTCCACCGAGTACATATCAGTAATGAAAGTGTTATGGTGCGCTGCGAAGCCCCCTAGATCATCAAAGTCTCGATCAATAAAAAAATATATCCCGGACGACAGATTGTTTTTATCCCGAAGGACGACGTCACGAAGATTTAAAACCTTCTTTTTTCCTCGCTGCGGAAGAGGTTCATAATCAAAATCAGGATTTATCCTGTTAATCCATTGAAAGTATACTATCTTATCTTCATCGCCTTCGAAAACCAGTATTACTGACTCTGGTAGGTCGCTGCGGATGTTGACCAGTTCATGCTTGAGGACGGCATCCCTATCTTTGGCGTCCTTCATCTCTTCGAGGTATTCGTCTTCCACTATCGCTAAACCTTCACGCAATTTCGTCATCATCAAGTCCGACAGGCGAAAGGGACTCCAGATCGAGAGAGAGGGTCAACGACTTCGCATACGGCTCGAGGGCGTTGTCAAATATGAAGGGCGAATGTGTTATCGCAATCACTTGTTGGCACAGCGGAGCGGAGATGACGTCTGGAAGGATCTGTCGCTGCCAATTGAGCGACATTGAAAGTTCAGGCTCATCAATCAGGACGATTTTATTTTTTTCATAAAGGTACAGTTTCGCAAACAGCGAAACCATTTGCTTCTCGCCTGATGAGAGGGAATCCAGCGGGATCTTCCGCTCCGACGCGACACTCTCAGCATGCACCTTCAAGTTGCGTCGAGTTAGCCTAAGAACTTTGCCGTCTGCGCGTTGTGATTTAACCTTGGGGTGACGCTCCTTCCGGGGCGTGGCACTGTCATCAGGGCCGGCAAGATAGTTATTGCAAATTGAAATGAACTCCTCGACACGCAATTCTATGTCTCTAGTCGAGTTAATTACTGTATATAATTTTCCCAAAAAGTATCGCAGCGTTTTTCTTGAAACGAAATCAAGTTCTTCTCCTCCATAGATCTTTTCAATATTGGGGATCACGACGTCATGATATGGGCCGATGCGTCTGCCCCCCTCCTTTAACCGGGAGAAAAATAGCTCCAAGGATTCTCTATCTGGCAAGTTATTCGAAGAAAAATCGTCCCGTTCAAAGGTGCCGTCGATCAGTTCATTGATAATGTTTGCGCTGATCTGCCGATAGCCGATATTTGACTCACTTAGAATGGTCTGATTCAAGTCGGCGAGGCGCTCGTGAATATCGCTAAGGCCAAACTGAATATCGCTCCCGTATAAGCTGGACGATTGAGAAAACCGAAGTCTTGCCTTGCGAGATCGACCTCTATCACTTTGAAGCGGAAGCTCGACGCGACGAAATGTTGGAAGATATACAATCTCAATGTCCTTGAGAACTTCTTTGATCGATCTTTGAAGATTAAATAAAGTTGGAGTGTCAGAATATAGATTAGAAAGCAATCGTTGGCAGATATTAACTGCTTCGGAATAATTGTAGTTTGTTATTTTCCAAAGGGCGTTAAAGACCTTGTCCTCGTTGAGTGACGTGTGGTCGCCCCTTAAGACCGGAAAATCTTCAGCTATAAAGCGTCTCAAGGTAGTCACGTCAATCTCGGCCAATCTGGAGTATCGCGCGAGTTCACTGTCGCTCGAAACATCTGCAAGACTATCGATGTCGGATTTTGTGAGCGTAAGCTCTTCTTCAAGGCCTCGAAGGCGGCAACGAATTTTATCGAATTGCAAACCCTGAAGTCGGAAGAACTGACATTTTAAGAAGGCATCCAGAGCGCCTAGCAGTGTACTTTTTCCGGACCCATTCTTCGCGATCAGAATTGTCGCCGCGTACGGCGATTCCAATGAGATTGAGCGATACCCATACAGGCCTTCGATGCCGAAATACTCGACAAGAGATTTTTGTGATCCGAGGGCACTGACTTCGTCATCACTGAGCGTTTTTGCTTTGGGAAGAGCCGTCATTTTCAATCAACTTTTGCGTTTTTTGGTTCAAGCTTACCGTGACCATAAATTGCGAGTTACGCTATAAAGCTCCGTGGCCTTTTGCAAGCATGAAGGGTGAGAAATCCACGTCTTCAGGAGCAGGCATTGCCATGATCTTCCGGACTTCCGAAGCCTTAAGCGCTTTCGCCCCATAGTTCGCACTTACGCCGTTCAGGGCATGGCCGCATTGCTTGTCGGCCAGACGCTCCCCAACATTGTCACGGAGCCAGTCCTTGGCGCTGTGACGCAGGCTATGGAAGACTTGCCGTTGCGTCTCATGGATGCCAAGTGCCTCCATCCAGTTAGACATCTGCTTCTGGGCGGCGTCCGGTGGGTCGTTAGCCTTCTGGAAGCGTCCGAATACGAATCCGTCGCGGGACTGCACATTCTTCGCATACTCGATAAACCCGCTGTCGTGGAGCAGCGGATGAATGGCGACGATCCTCTTCGACGTCTTCGTTTTTGCCGGACGGTCGATCTCTCTCCCGTTGATCAGCAGCGGTTTCCGAAGGTCTATAACTTCGTTGCCTTCGACGTCGATAATGTCCGTTTTCTGAAGGTAGA
The DNA here is from genome assembly GCF_000426285.1 of Rhizobium leucaenae USDA 9039. Taxonomy (GTDB): domain Bacteria; phylum Pseudomonadota; class Alphaproteobacteria; order Rhizobiales; family Rhizobiaceae; genus Rhizobium; species Rhizobium leucaenae. The sequence continues at coordinate 4,195 of NZ_AUFB01000056.1, forward strand.
CCAACTCAGCCAGCCGCATGCCGGTCAGCAGCCCGACGAAGGGAAGCCAACTTTGGTGCGGCTTTTTCAACCGTTTCGAAGTCTTGGCGTCTCGAAGCCAGACGTTCACAGACTTTACCGCCAGCGGCTCGCGGTCGATAGAATCTTCGGCATCTTGCGGCATGGTTACGCGATAGGCTCCCATGTCCCGCAGCCCTGGCACACCGGCTGCCACCCGGCTCCAGATGTTTTTGACTTCCGACAGGTAGCTCGCAACGGTCGATTCCGACAGACATTTCTTCCGCTGGTCGGGTGGAAGCCTCGCGTTCTTTTCGCCTATCTCCCTTAGCGTCAGCCCACTAAAAATCGCGTACTTGGAGCGGTTCGGCGGAAGGCGTGCAAGAACAGTCGCGAAGTCCTGCATGTGGATCGGCAGGTAGTAGCTCAAAGGTTTGTCGCCGACGACGTCAAGGAAAGCTGCAAACGCGGTCTCCAGTCGCTCCTCGTACCGTGAGGCATCCTTGTCGTTGGGATTTACCGCAACTTTCCGGGCATCAAGAATGGAACGACCAGCCACGCTCAGTAGCGTCGTCGGCTTGAACGCCCTTTCATCGGCCTCAGACTCTTGGACTGGCTCCGGCGGCGCCGACGCTCGAAGCGCAGCCGGCGTAGCTATTTTGTTCTCGACACGACCGAGGATGCCGACGACTGTCTCGAACGTTGTCCGTTCAGCCTCCCACGCAGTTTTGTCCAATGCCAGCGCCTGCCCGATCCTGCCAAGTCTTTCTTGCAGGGCCACAAGTTGTTTTCTGTGTTCATGGCTATGGTGGTAACGATGGGGAATCGGTCCCGTCGGAATTGCTTCCAACTCAGTATGTTTTTCAGGGTGCCTATCGTACCACTCCGAGCGCTGGACGGCACTTAACGCCGACAACTTGGGACTAAGCAACGCTGCTTCCTTTTTAAGGTCCCTGAGCTCCGCAGACAGCGTTGCAAGCGTAGAAGTCAGGATTTCTCGTGTCATATCTGGATCTTCCAGCAAGGTTGTCGCGGCGCCGGCTAGGATTCGCGCTCGACGGCGAGCTTCCTGGATGGGAAGCGGGCCGAGCTTGACCCGGATGGGCGATTCTCCGATCTTTTCCCGGAAATTAACCGGAACCCGTTGCTGGAACGTGAATCCACATGACCGTCGCCATAGATACATACCAACCTCTTTTCGTAGGCCCGGCATGTGTACGGTCTGGCGTACAGCGGCGTGTACGTCAAAAATTGAGTGCCTAAAATTTTAAGGAAATTCAGCGCCTTAGGATGGTGGTGGGCCCGGAGGGACTCGAACCCCCAACCAAGCGGTTATGAGCCGCCGGCTCTAACCATTGAGCTACAGGCCCGGCACGATGAAAAATGACCGTGCATGCAGTGCCGGAGCAATGGTTCCCCGACCGCCGACTTGGCTCTAGCCCAATTCGTCTTTTCCCACAAGGGACTGCCGCAATACCTTCACAATCAATCCGCAAAAGCGAATCCCAAGGAAACACCAACCAAGGAATGAGCCATGCCTATGACGAAAACCAGAGATTTTATTTTTGCCGCTTTTCTCGGCACGACTCTCCTCGTGCCCGCCACCCATAGTTTCGCAGAGGAAGCAAAACCGCGCGAGCCGTTCATCACGGTCACCGGCGAGGGACATTCCGCAATCGCGCCGGACATGGCCGTCGTCACCCTCTCCGTCGTCAAACAGGCGAAAGCCGCACAGGATGCGCTCGATCAGAACAACAAGGCGATGGGCGCGGTGCTGGCGACGCTGAAGGATAGAGGCATTGCAGAGCGCGATCTTCAGACATCGGGCTTCTCGATCCAGCCGCAATATGACTATCAGAACGACAAGAACGGCCAGTCTTTGCCGCCGACGCTGACCGGCTATCAGGTGACCAACGGGCTGACAGTGCGCGTGCGGGATCTCTCCAAGCTCGGCGCCCTCCTCGACCAAACCATCAATCTCGGTATCAACCAGGGCGGCGATATTCAATTTACCAACGATAAGCCCGATGCTGCCCTGGAAGAGGCCCGGAAAAACGCGGTGGCCGATGCCACGGCGAAGGCAAAAACCTTGACCGATGCGGCGGGCGTCAAGCTCGGCCACCTCATTTCGATTAAGGAAGGTGCCATCGTTACGCCGCCGCAGCCCTATATGCGTCAATCCATGGCCATGGCATCTGCCGAAAAGGCGGTGCCGGTGGCAAGCGGCGAAAACACCTACAACGCCTCGGTCAGCATCACCTACGCAATCCAGCAATAGCCCAAAACAAAACCGCCCTTCGCTCAAATCCGATAGGACCGAGCAAAGGGCGGTTTCGTGGCCCCCGCCGATAAAGCGAAAGCGTCAGACGGTGGCCGTCGGACGCAATTGCGCGTCCGCAGACGATATCAGCGGCCGATCAGCGGGCAGCCACGAACATTGGCGAACATCATCGTGTCGGGACCACGGCGGCCGAAACCATCGACAATGACGCGGCGCGGCGTTACGTCGACCACGCGCGGGCGGTGCAGGCCGTAGCTGCGGGCAACATCCATGGCTTCGCGCGGGTCACAGCCACGACGCTCGTACCGCGGCGGCGGGATATCGTAATCCGGCGGTGGCGGCCGGTGCCGGCCCGGACCGATATAGATATCGACGCCCTGGGCGGAAGCATATCCCGTAGTCCCCGACAGCGCGGTAACGGCGACCGCGGCGGCGATCCCCAACTTTGCCAACAATTGCTTCATTTGTCCTCCATGGAACGAAAGGTGTTCCCTCGTGCGCTTGCAGCAGCTCCTGAGGGAATGTCTCGGGAGTAACGGCACGATAATGAACAAGTTCAGAATCAGCCGTTCATACGCTATTCAGGTACAATGAAAGCAAAAGCCAGACCAGTGGCCGACTCGCCGAACAACAGAAAATAAAAGCCGCCTTCATTTATGCGGACGACTTTCCTAATCTTGAGACATTGCCGCGGCAGCACGACGTAGAAGGCTCCGCCATCTGCCGCGGTTCGTCATCAGCGGCGAATCAGCGGACAACCCGGGACGTTGGCGAAAACGATGCGGTCCGGACCATGTCGGCCAAAACCGTCAACCACGACGCGGCGCGGCGTGATATTCTGGATTCGGGCGCGGCGCAGGCCCATGGCGCGAGCCTTCTGCACGGCTGTTATCGGCGAGCAAATGCGGCCGCGATGCGGATCGTAACGCACCTGATGAACGCTCGCTTGAAGATCGTTGGCCGAGGCAGCGGAAACGGTAGCGGAGACCGCGCCGAGCGTGATGAGGGCTGCAATGCCCGCCTTGGCGAAAACGCCGATCATGGATGTTTCTCCTTCAAGTCCTACTGCGGATCGTTGCAATCCCGAATTGGTTCGATACTTTGCCGACGCCTCGGGATTGAAGCCACATTAGGTCAGCCAAGCTGAACCGAGCGCGAATTGCTCATTCAGATTGCATTCAGCATAGTTGACGATCGGTTAACGGGAACTTCGCAGCGTCAGCTCGAAAGATGCAGCACGATTTCGCGCCGGTGCGGATGGTCGCGATGCTCGAAAAGGTAGATGCCCTGCCATGTGCCAAGCGCCAAACGGCCGCGCATGACCGGAATGCCGAATGACACCTGCGTCAACGCCGCCTTGATATGCGCGGGCATATCGTCGGGCCCCTCAGTCGTATGTACGATCCAGCGCATCGAAGGGTCTGAAGAAGGGGGCACGAGCCGGCGGAAGAAGGCGTTGAGATCTGTCTGCACGTCGGGATCGGCATTTTCCTGAATCAGCAGTGAGCAGGAGGTATGTCGGACGAAGACGGTCAGCAGGCCCTCACTTGATGCTGAGCCTGCCGAAGTCGCTGCGCGGACGAATTCCGCCGCTTGGTCCGTGAACTCGTAAAGCCCCTGGCCATGGGTCGACAGTGTAATGACGGTCTGCGGCATGGCATCTCCAGTTGCGATCGCAGCGATGCCCTTTGAGGTCGGCCGCAGCGGCCTGAAAGTCAAGCCCAGCCGCTGGGCCCAAGACAGATCAGAGCTGCAGAAAGATATCGAAGCCGCCATAGATCATACGCTTGCCATCGAAGGGCATATTCGCCATTTCGTCCTTCAGCCGCGGATCGGCCATGACCCTTTCCATCACGGCGTCGCGATGCTGGCGAGATTCATAGGTGATCCAGGAAAAGATCACGACCTCGTCTTCCTTGGCCAGAACGGAGCGGGGAAAGGATGTCAGCTCGCCATAGGGCACGTCGTCTCCGACAGATTCGACGTAGCTAAGCGCACCATATTCCTTCCAGACATCGCCGGACCTCCGCGCCAACGTCTTGTAAATTTCGATCTTGTCTTTCGGAACAGCAATAACAAAACCATCCACATAAGGCATAGCAATCTCCTCTGTTCTGTTTCCACCCCCAAAAGACGATTGACTATAGCGCGATCCGACATGGGATGCACTTTTCCATTCCGATCCTCTGATATCATCAGCCTTATGCCCCAATTGCATCCACTTGCTATGCGGATAAGCTTGGCACTGCAGTTTCAACGACAATGAACGAGGGACGTTATGACGATTGAATTCAGCATCGATCCCTATCCTGAAAACGGGGCACTCAACGCCTTGTGGGCTACGGCTTGGAACGAAGCCGCCGCGCGAGATTTCTCGGTCATTCTATCGAGGAGCCTCGCCCATATCGGCGCGTTCGACGGAGTGCGCCTGGTAGGATTCGTCAATGTAGCCTCCGATGGCGGCATACATGCCTTTATTCTCGATACCTGCGTCGCGCCGGAATTCCGTCGACAGGGGATAGCGACCCGACTTGTCGAAATGGCAACGAACGTTGCGCGCAAACGCGGCGCGGAGTGGCTGCATGTCGATTTCCAACCGCATCTCACCGGCTTCTATCGGAGCCTGGGCTTTACAGCGACAGAGGCCGGCTTGCTCAGGCTGCGCGGTTGACGTCGATGGCCTTTCAAGCAATTGCGTTGACCTGCGATATCAACCAGATGCGAAACAATGCAGCCGATGGATTTTGCAGGGCATTCGGCGGGTACAGCAGAAGCAAAGCCGCCTCATCCCTTGAGAGTCTTCACCTTGCTCAAATCCGGAAAAATCCGCATCCAGAGCAGCACAACCGCGATTGTGCCGAGGCCGCCGACAATGCCGGTGAGAACCGGGCCGAGCGCACTGGCGAGCATCCCCGATTCGAATTCGCCGAGCTGGTTGGACGTGCCGATGAACAGGGAATTCACGGCATTGACGCGGCCGCGCATGTTGTCCGGCGTCAGGATTTGCACCAGCGAACTGCGCACGACGACGCTGACTGTATCCGACGCGCCGACGATGAGCAGCGCTGCGACGGAGAGGATGATGTTGGTCGAGAGCGCGAAAATGACGGTGGCAACGCCAAAAACGAAAACGGCAAACAGCATTTTCTTGCCGACATCCGTTTGCAGCGGTCGGCGCGCCAGCCAGATCGACATGACCAAAGCACCGATTGCGGGTGCGGCGCGCAGGAGTCCGAGACCCCAAGGCCCGGCATGCAGGATATCGCGCGCAAACATCGGCAGCAGCGCCGTGGCGCCGCCGAGCAGCACGGCAAAGAGATCGAGCGAGATCGTGCCCATCATCACCGGCCTACTCCTGATGAAGGAGACGCCGGCAAAAACCGAACTCAATGTCACGGGCTCCCGCGACGATGGCTGCCGTCGTTCGACGCAGATCGAAATGACATTGAGGCTCGCGATGACATACAGCACCGCAGACACTGCGAAAGGTGCAATCGGGCTGACTCCATAGAGCAGGCCGCCGAGCGACGGTCCGATGATGAAGGCGGTCTGCATCATCGACGTGGAGGTCGCGATGGCCATCTGCAACATCGACGGCGGCACGATATTCGGTAGAAGAGCCGCCATGGTCGGACGTTCGAAGGCAGTGGCAGCGCCCATGACGGCGACTGCAGCAAGGATGCCGGCCGGGCCGATCCAGTGTTGCCAAACGGCGATTGCAAGCACCAGCGCCGTCAAAGCCTCGATCAACTGGCAGGCTAGGCCAATGCGTCGGCGGTCAAACCTGTCAGCAACATGACCGACGATGAAGGTCAGGATCACCATCGGCAAAAATTGGCAGAATCCGACGAGGCCAAGGGAGAAGGCGCTATGCGTCTGATCGTAGATCATCCAGCCCATGGCAACGGTCACCGATTGGAAACCGATCGAGGAAAAGACGCGAGAGGCAGCGAAGGAACGATATCCGGGATGGCCGAGCACGGTTGCCCGGCCTTGGCTTTGTAGGGTGTCCATATGTCTTTCTTCGGCTTCAGGCGCAGCGCCCGGAGCAGGATTTATCAGCAATATGAAATATCTATTGGGTTCCCTGCTCTGCCCGAATACCGCGCTTGTCAATCGCATTTTTGTTTCCGACCGCCAATTAACGCCGAAAGCTGAAGACCTACAGATCAAATCGTGGTGAAGAGCAACTGAGCACCTTCGTCTTGGCCTGGATCGACCATACGGCAGTAAGTTCTGCGACAAGGGTCGCGACCAATCCCGGAACATCACCGCCGGCCGCCTCATGCATGGCTTCGGCAACGATCAGCACGGATCGCGTATCGTCGCGAACGGCGGAGAGGCCGCTTTGACGATTGGTCCAGCGCCGCGCATGCGCCTGGTCGGCACCATCGGCAAAGATCACCTCGCGCGGCTCCGGATGTTCCGTTTCACCGGCGAAGGTCAGATAAGTTTCGCTGCCGGTCGCATGCCTGACTTCGAGATCGCCGGAAATTTTCGCAAGATCGAAAACAGCAATGGGAACGGCGAAAGCAATCGAGATCGCGTTGCAGAGATCGACAAGCGGATGCAATAGCGGCAACGATTTCTCCTGGCGGAATCTCCTGAGCAAAGCCTCGGAAGCGCAGCGATATTGCGTGGGCTTCAGCCCCATTTTCGAGAAAGTGCGCCGCCACGCTTGGATTTCCGGCATCTCACCCTCTGAACTGCCCGTCAGCCGCTTTTCGGCGATCGCATGGAACTTCGCGATACGATCGGTAATCGCAACATCCACAGTGATCCCTTCCACGAAGAGTGCGCCGGGGACCAAGTCGGGGAATTCGTTCCACATCTCATTCGAATGGCGGAAATACATGGCTTTTCCTTCTGTGGTTCTGATTTGGAGCAGAAGAAAACCTCGGAGCCTGCCGCCGGTCTTGAACGAAATTGCAGATGCGTTCAGCGCTTCGTGTCGGCATAGGTGCGTGGCGACACACCGAAATTGCGCACGAAGATCCGGGTCATGTGGCTTTGATCGGCAAATCCGCTGGCAAGCGCCGCCTCCGCCAGCGGCATGCCCCCGGCGATTAGTCGCCGCGCGCGAAGGATGCGGCGCTGAAGTAGGTAAGTGTGCGGCGTGAGCCCGGTTGCCTTGGCAAACCCGCGCAAGAGCTGGAAACGGCTGAGCCCGCTTACCTCGGCAAGATCGGCCAACGTCACCGATGCTGCCGGATCATCATCCATGAGGTTGCGAGCGCGCATGATCGCCGCAGGAGCGCCGGCACTCCTATCCGCTTGCCGCTGCTCCCGCATCACGTTCGCAACAAGCGATAACAACAGTCCATTCCGCCGCAGCGCCGTTTCCGGGCTGCCTTGAGTGGTCACTATCGAAAACAGTGCTTTGAATCGCGCCGCGATCTGCCCGTCTTGAATGACGGGAGAGGGAAATTCCCCTTCCCCGCTACGACCTTCGCCGACGTCGCTTAGAAGATCTGTCATCAGCCGTGGATCGAAATAGAGCATCGACCAAGCCCGGCTCTCGCCAACCGGCATGCCGTCATGCACCTCGTTTGGATTGAGAGTGATGACATCGCCTGCCTCAGCCCGTACCATGCCACGCCCGCTCAGCGATACCTGCGCGCCGCGCTCGATGACGCCAATGCCGAACTGATCATGCGTATGCTTGGGAAAGCTATGTCCGGTCTCCGCTGCCACGGCTTCCACGCCGGCAATGGAAGAGCGAAGCATCCTGAACTGGCCTGACCTCATGCGTGCCGCCCTTCCGGCCTGCTGAAATTGGTCATGCTGACGCTCGGCCGGACAGCGATACGCGACCACCATGACGCCAATTTCGGATGATGCTCGATCATCTCGCGTCCTTCCGGCGCCATGAGAAAATAGTCGAACATCGGCGCCACATAGAGATCGGCAAGCGTCTGCTCCGGACCACAAAACCAGGGAGTGTAGCCGATCAGGTCGGAAAGAGCGGCAAGGCTGATTGCGGCTTTGGACAGGCTTGCGGCAATCCGCTCTTCGTCGGCGGCAATGCCTTTGGCCGGCTTGAAGACCCGTTCTACGCAAATGCCCCAAACGAGATGAGGATAGAGATATCCGTCGGCAATGCTGACGATCTGGTTCATCCGCGCCCGCTGCCGAGGCGCAACCGGCTGCAGGCGCGGCCCATCGAACACCTCATCGACATAGCGTGTGATCGCAGCCGTCTCATAGAGCCGAAAATCACCGTGCTCGAAAGCCGGAATGAGCCCGAACGGATGCCGCTCGAGATAGGATGCCGGCGGCCCGCCCTCAGCGAAAACATCTATCGGCACCCTCTCGTGCTCGACGCCTTTCTCGAGCAACGCAAGCCGGGCAATTCGCACGTAGACGCTATAATCCGCGCCAAAGAGACAAGGCTTTTCCATATCGCAACGCCATTCCGTTCATCAGCCGGCATCTTTTCGAAGTCGGCCGTCGCGGTCAATGGCGACACGGCTGGCCACATCTTCCATATACCCGGTCAACAGCCGCTGACCGGGTTTCAGCAGTGACAAAATAGCCCCCAACGCTATCCCAAGGACGCCATGATTTCGCGATAGGCGGCCTCGGGAAAAGCCTTCAGCGTGCGCGAGCGCACGTTGCCGCCCATCCCAAGCGTCAAGGCGAAGCGCGCCATCACTGCGTCATCGGGCGCCTCACAGACGGCAACCATGTCGTGATCGCCCATGGTCAAAAAAAAGTGCTTGAACGAACCGCCCATCTCCTGCAACTGCTTCTTGGCAGCATCCAGCCGCCGCGGCGACTCCTTTACGCTACGCACTCCTTGGTCGGTCCAATTGAGCAGAACGATATAAGTGGTCATCCCACACCTCCTCCGCTGCGTCGCGCATCCATTGAGACGAGCAGGCAGATGACGCAGTAACGGTTTGATCCACGCGTAAGCCCCTGGAAAAACCATCCCAGTTTTCGGAACTACGCGCCACCACCCCGGTGTTTCGGGCCCCGTCCCGTCAATGCAGGTCGCGCTCAACAACCATAGGCTTGTCACCTCATGGCGACAATAAACCTAATCCCCATTCATTCGGGTGACGCGGCGATGGGATCGCAGGCGAGGCACATCATTTCTCTGATGTCTCGGCCGTTAGGGCGCCTTGGGTATTGGCCGCAACAACGGCGGCCGGCAGGCGGTCCCCCGTTTGCGCTCCCGCGCTAGCGTCAACAGTCCGGAAAAAATGATGAGTACGATGCCGAGCGCCATCGCCAGGTCGATGCTGTCATTGAACAGCAGATAGCCGAAACCGATCGCCCAAATCATTTGGCTGTATTGGGGCGGCGCGACGAGATTGGCGGGGGCCAACTGCGCTGCTCTCATCAGCAGAACTGTGCCGGCGGCGCCGAGAAGGCCGTAGCTCGCCAGGAATATCCATTGCCACGCCGCTGGCCACGTCATCTCCTGCAGCATCAGCAATCCACTGACAATGAGCGTGCCGAACAACACCGCACCATAAAGCGAGATGCGCTTTTCCTTCGAGCCGAGAGCGCGATTGATGACGATCGAGACGGCCCCGCTCAAGCCGCCGATCGCCGCGCAGAGATGGCCGATCGAAAGCTCGCGAAAGCCCGGCCGCAGCACGATGAGCACGCCGACAAAACCGAGGATGACCGCGGTCCAACGCTGCCAGCGCACGTCCTCCTTGAGGAAGATGACGGAAAGAATAGTAACGAAGGAAGGCAGCAGGAACAGGAGCGCAAAAGCCTCTGCCATTGTCAGCTCGGTGAAAGCCACGATCGAACATATGGTGCCGATCGCGCCACAAACGAAGCGCAGCATCCACAACGGCCGGTTCGTCGTCTTGACGATATCGAGCCAATTATCCCCTCGCCTCTTCAGAAACGGAATGGCCGCAAAACCGAACAGCGCGCCGATGAAGGCCACCTGGTAGGACGGCAGCGTCCCATGCAATACCTTGATCGACGCGTCACTGAACGCGAAAACGGCATAGGATGCGAACGCCACGAGGACGCCACGCAGTGTTGAATGGCCAGCGGCCATCGAATTGGAATTGGCTGTGAATCGTTGTCATTGGAGTTGGACTGCGAAGGGAGGACACTGAATCAAATAGATAGAGTGAATTGTATGATGAAATGGGCCGAATTTCGATCGGGCACAGGGATAAATTATTGTTTCAAGCTGATGAGGCGAGTGTCGTCCATCAATTGCTCGGAACACCCAGTTTCTCCAGCCGACTTGCAGGAACGCGCCCCTTGACGGCATAGGAGAAAGCGGCAACCTTCAAAGCATCCTCATCAACCTGGCATTTGAATTGAACCTGTTGCCATCCTTTGGACGTTTGAATTGCAACGCCATCACCATACAATCCGGTCGGGGAAATCATCGCGGGCGAAAGAGCAGAATTTATAAAGCCGACGGCGTGTAGCTCATGCCCGAACTGCAGCTTTTCCTCGCTGTTGCAAAGTTGCCTGACACGCTCGAGCCGCGGCAGCTTTTTCCAGGCGTCCAGCTCGTCCTTCGACATGCGCGCCATTTCCGTGCCGGAGTAGAAACGCTTCGCCTGGATGAATTTACCCTGTTGACCGCCGGTTTTGTCTCCTGACTTTTGCTGCGTCTGCGACGGATCGGATATCGATGCCTGTTGTGTACCGTCCGCTGACGACGGCTGCTGCTGCGGCCGAGGTTGAGGTTCGGGAACGAAGGTGGTTCCAGCCGTTGGGTCGCTGGCGCCGCCCGAGATCGATTGATCCTGCGATTGTTGCTGCGGCAGAGCGCCACCGGTCGTCGGAACGGCGACATCCGACGCGACCTTGGGATCGGCCGCAGCCTGCTGCTGCGAATTCTGGTCTACCTGCCCTTCGGCGGTCTTCGCTTGTCCCGCAATGGGATCAGACGCCGCTCCGTCTTTTTGATCCGCCTGCGTGCCGGCTTGATCCGTCGAAGGCTTGTCCGGCTCCATAACCTGGGTATCGGACGCCTGGTCCGTCGCCAGCTCCTGCGGCGTCGGCATTGACGCCGGATCGCTGGAATTCGGATCGGTCGCGGATGTTGCGGCATCGGGCTTGGCGGCCTTCGCCTCCGCATCGGCCTTTGCTACCTCCTGTGCCTGTTGCTGCTGTGAAGCGGCATCGCTTGCGGGCGGTGTCACATCCGCCTGCGGCTGCACGTTGGCCTCCGCCGCAACCTGCGAGGCCGAAGCATCCAGCGCCGGTTGATCAGCAGTTTGCTGTTGCGGCTGGGTATTCGCGTCCTTGGTTTGCGGTGTCTGGTCCGGCTTCTGTGCCTCCGTCGCCGGATCGGAATTGGGCGGCGTTTGGTCTTGCTGCTGCGCCTGTGCGTGATCGCCTGTCTGGTCTTGCGGCTTAGCCTGATCATCGGCCGGTGTCGGCGACGGCGTATCACTCGGCTGTGGCTGCGCGTCAGCCTGCTGCGTGGCCGGTGACGGCTGATCGGCCTTTACATCCGCAGGCTTATCCGCCTGCGCCGGCTCTTGCGATTTGGCGTTTTGCTCCTGCGCATTAGGATCGGGACCCTTCTCAGTCTTCGTCTTGCTCTTGTCACTCAGCTTGTCGGCGGTCTGCTCGCCTTCCGTCTTGTCGGTGGATGCGGCCTTTTCCTTCGAAGGATCTTTCTGATCTGGTCTAGGCGTCGGCGTCGGCAAACGGCCGGATCGCTGCTCCTGTGGCTTGGCGGCATTTTGTGCCTGCTCCTTCGGCTGCGGCACCATCTCGACATTGATGCTGTCTTCCGGCTGCGGTATCGGCATCGCCACCACCGGCAGCAGGAAAAGCGCCGCGAAAAACAGGATATGCAGCAGGATCGAAGGGATCAGTCCCCATCGACGCTCATCCGGCTTCCGCTGTTCGGCGACGCGCTCCATCGGTCAGCGGCCGCAAGGCTGACGACACAGGACAGACGGAGAAGCGCTCAACAATTTCATCCAAACCTTACCGAACAAACGACATCCCCAGATGCCTAGATTCCCGACATATGGTGTTAAACATCAAGGCCAGAAAGAGGCAGCCGAGAAATTGACGACCGTCAGTCTGACCACAGCTCCGCAGTGCCCGGAAAACAAACCTGCGTGATCCCAGGCAAGGTCTCGGGGAAGCCCCTCGCAACACGCTAACATATAACGCGGTCCCTTTAGAGCGTTTCTGATTTTATTTGAATCGCGGATTCCCTTTTGTTGTCGAATGTGATTCAAGATGCTGGCTGAGAGGAGGTCAGCATCGATGG
>NZ_AUFB01000057.1 GCF_000426285.1 Rhizobium leucaenae USDA 9039
GTTGACGAAGCCGGCCGAACAGCCGATCAGCGCACCGCCGGGGAAGGAGAGCTTCGGCACCGACTGATAGCCGCCTTCAGTAATGGCACGGGCGCCATAGGACAGCCGCTTGCCGCCCTCGAAGGTGCCGCGGATCGCCGGATGCGTCTTGAAGCGCTGGAACTCCTCGAAGGGATAAAGATAGGGGTTCTTGTAGTTGAGGTGGATGACGAAGCCGACGGCGACGAGATTATCCTCGAGGTGATAGAGGAAGGAACCGCCGCCGGTCTTCATGCCAAGCGGCCAGCCGAAGGAGTGCTGCACCAGACCCTGCTTGTGGTTCTCGGGCCTCACCTGCCAGAGTTCCTTGATGCCGATGCCGAATTTCTGCGGCTCGCGGCCCTTCGAGAGATCGAACCTGGCGATGAGCTGCTTGGCAAGCGAGCCGCGCACGCCTTCTCCAACAAGCACATATTTGCCCAGCAGTTCCATGCCGCGGGTATAGTTCGGGCCGGGCTCGCCATTCTTCTCGATGCCCATGTCGCCGGTGGCGACACCGATGACGGCGCCGGCATCATTGTAGAGCACTTCGGTTGCGGCAAAGCCGGGATAGATCTCGACGCCGAGCTCTTCGGCCTTTGTCGCCAGCCAGCGACAGACAAGCCCAAGCGAGACGATATAGTTGCCGTGATTGTTCATCAGCGGCGGCATCAGCGCATTCGGCAGGCGCACGGAACCGGCGGGGCCGAGGAACAGGAAATGATCGTCCGTCACCTCGGTCTTGAAGGGATGGCCTTCCTCTTGACGCCAGCCAGGTAGCAGGCGGTCGATGCCGATCGGATCGACGACCGCACCCGACAGGATATGCGCCCCGACTTCCGCTCCCTTTTCGAGTACGACGACGGTCAGATCGGGATTGACCTGCTTCAGCCGGATCGCCGCCGACAGCCCCGCCGGCCCCGCGCCGACGATCACAACGTCGAATTCCATGCTCTCGCGTTCAGGCAGCTCGCCCAGACTCATTGGTCTTCACCTTCAACATGGCAACAGATTGCAAGCAGCGCATTCGAGGTACACCTCATCGCAAACGACCGACCCGCGGCGTCAAGGAAGAGATCCGCCGAACGTCTGACGGGGGCTTTCATTTTGCTCTCCACGGACTGGAATTCATGGTCGTACCCGCTGATAGATCCGCGAGGTATCTTCTTCGAAATGGCGCAACTCCTCCTGCCGCCTCGATTCCGACCAACCGGCTGCTGCCGCTGCGATATGAGATAATTCCTCTGCCTGGTCGCATCCAAGTGAAGGATTGAGCCCGATCGTGAGCCGCCGGCGCAGAAGATCGACGAGACGGACGACATGCTCGTTCCGCATGATCTCATGGATGTCGGCGGCGGCTTTCGTCGGCAGCATTCCCTTCGGTGGAGCGCCGCGCTTTCCGAGTCTTTTCTCGATAAGTTTGGCAGCAAGGCGTCCAGCGTGCCGATGCATCATGATATATGACCCGGTGACCGTGATCAGGCCCGGCATTTCACGATCGTGGATAGCTCTTACGGGCAGGCTTACCGTCTCTCCATCCCGCGTAGACATTGGCCGCACGCCGCACCAGGTATGAAGCACATCCTTTCGTGTCAAAGCAAGTTGCGGAAACAGCAAATTCGCCTCGTTCAAGATGTAATCGACTTCAGTATCCAGGACACGCACGTTGTCCGGATCCTCCGTGACCACCAGCTCGGTTGGACCGATGAAATGATAATCCCCCCACGGGAAAACATAGAAATTTTCGCCCTTGCTGGAAAATGCCTCGAGACCCTGACCGCGCCACGCCGTCGGCAAGCGCACCATCACATTGACGCCTTTACGGCCGAGGACCCGCCTTTTCTTTCCCATCCCACCGCCTGGGATCTTGTCGACCCACGGCCCAGCGGCGTTGACGATGGCATCCGCCGTGATGCTGGCCTGCCCATTTGCTTCGGGCGCCTGGTCGTTCAACGAAATTTCCCATTTTTCGCCACGTCGCTTGATGCCGGTCACCTTCGTGTAGGTGCGAATAGTGGCGCCACGTCTTTCCGCATCGAGCGCAGTATCGACGCAGATTCTCTCCGGCCACGCGTACATGTACTCATCGAAGACGCCAACGCTTGAAAGCGGCCCACCCAACGCCGCCACCAGTCCGCTCTCGCTGGCAGCCTGTGCCGGTGAAAGACGGCGGAATGAGAGAGGCACATTCCGGCTGCAAACCGCCTCCATCATCCTAAAGCCGAATTCCACCAGCCAGTGAGGGTAGCGATCCCCTTTTCGGAACGGATAGTGAAATCTGTGTAGAGTCAGGCGATTGGGCATGTCCCGGACAAGTTCTGCCCGGCAGTGCATGATGTTTCGCGAGTATACGAAACGTCGCAACATCGTCACTGGCCTGAAGGGAAGCTGCCATAAGGGAAAAGGCGGAGCGAGATAACCGACGCCCGAATAAAGCATGCGACTGGAGCGTGACGATGTACCTGCCCCTATATCTCCGCGGTCAACCAGCAGAGTCTTGAAACCTCGCCCAGCCAGTTCGCGTGCGGCCGCACATCCAACAGCCCCAGCTCCGACCACCACAACATCATAGCTTAAGCCGTTTAGGGCGGTTATCCGGCTATTGCTCATCTCCACGATCCCGCATCCCTCATCTCGTGACTGGTCGCAATTGCGGACATGGCACCGCCCGAAAAGCCAAAAGGGCCTTTCCGATCTAGATCGACCTCGGTCATTTCGATGAGAGGATTGGCCCCGTTCCCCACGCACTTTCTCATGTCGACCTCCCGAAATCCCAAAACCTAGATCGCCTTTTCGAGTTCCGGCAGGGCCTCGAAGAGGTCGGCGACGAGACCGTAGTCGGCGATCTGGAAGATCGGCGCCTCCTCGTCCTTGTTGATGGCGACGATGACCTTCGAGTCCTTCATGCCGGCGAGATGCTGGATGGCACCGGAAATGCCGCAGGCGATGTAGAGCTGGGGCGCCACCACCTTGCCGGTCTGGCCCACCTGCCAGTCATTCGGCGCATAGCCGGCATCGACGGCCGCACGGGAGGCGCCAACCGCCGCACCAAGCTTGTCGGCAACCGGCAGGATGACTTCC
Source organism: Rhizobium leucaenae USDA 9039 (assembly GCF_000426285.1). Taxonomy (GTDB): domain Bacteria; phylum Pseudomonadota; class Alphaproteobacteria; order Rhizobiales; family Rhizobiaceae; genus Rhizobium; species Rhizobium leucaenae. The sequence continues at coordinate 3,100 of NZ_AUFB01000057.1, forward strand.
TTGAACTTCTCCGCCGAACCGAGGGCCCGACCACCGGAGATGATGATCTTGGCAGACGTCAGTTCCGGACGATCCGAGGTCGACAGCGCATCGGCGACGAAGCTCGACAGACCGGGATTGGCGACCGCCGGGATTGCTTCGACGGTGGCCGAACCACCTTCTGCGGCGGAAGCGAAAGAGGCGGTGCGCACGGTGATCACCTTCTTGGCATCGCTTGCCTGCACCGTCTGAATGGCATTGCCGGCATAGATCGGCCGCTTGAAGGTGTCTGACGAAACCACCTCGATGATTTCCGAGACCTGGGCGACGTCGAGGAGAGCAGCGACATGCGGCATGACGTTCTTGCCGACCGAAGTGGCAGCCGTCAGGATGGTGTCGTAGCCTGCCGCCAGCGAGACGATGAGGTCGGCCAGCGGTTCGGCGAGATTGTTGGCAAGCTCGTCGCTTTCGGCCAGCAGCACCTTGGAGACGCCGGCAAGCTTGGCGGCGGCATCGGCCGCAGCCTTGGCGGCTTTGCCGGCAACCAGCACATGGATATCGCCGCCGATCTGAGTGGCAGCCGTCAGCGCCTTGGCGGTCTGGTCGGAAAGGCTTTGATTGTCGTGATCAGCCAGAAGAAGAATGGCCATGGTAAAGTTCTCCCTTTCCTATCCTCAGAGCACGCCGGCTTCGGTCTTCAGCTTCTCGACCAGTTCGGCCACCGACTTGACCTTGACGCCTGCCTTGCGGCCGGACGGCTCTTCGGTCTTCAGCACCTTCAGCCGCGGTGTCGTATCGACGCCGAAATCGGCAGGAGCTTGTCTGTCGAGCGGCTTCTTCTTCGCCTTCATGATGTTCGGCAGCGAGGCGTAACGCGGCTCGTTGAGGCGAAGGTCTGTCGTTACCACCGCCGGCAGCTTGACCTCGATCGTCTGCAGGCCGCCGTCGACCTCGCGGGTCACCTTGGCTTTTCCGTCGCCGATCTCGATCTTCGAGGCGAAGGTCGCCTGCGCCGAACCCAAAAGGGCGGCCAGCATCTGGCCGGTCTGGTTGCTGTCATCGTCGATCGCCTGCTTGCCGACGATGATCAGGCCCGGCTGTTCGGCATCGGCAACCCCTTTGAGGATCTTCGCAACGGCCAGCGGCTCGACCTGATCGTCGGTCTCGACGAGGATGGCGCGGTCCGCGCCCATGGCAAGGGCGGTGCGCAGCGTCTCCTCGGCCTTGGCCGGGCCGATCGACACGACAATCACTTCCTCGGCCTTGCCGGCTTCCTTCAGCCGCAGCGCTTCTTCGACCGAAATCTCGTCGAACGGGTTCATCGACATCTTCACATTCGCAAGCTCGACGCCCGATCCATCCGGCTTCACCCGGATCTTCACGTTGTAATCAACCACCCGCTTCACCGGGACGAGAATCTTCATGGCGGACCCCTTTTCATGTGTTCCCAAGCTTGTTGCCAATTCAGCGCTGCCGTTCAGCGCGCAACGCCCAGAAGGCGAAGAGAGGCGTATCGAGCGACCTCATGGCATGTTTGATTTGCGGGACATTGTAGAACGACCCGCCGATACCGGGCGAAAACCAATCCCTATCCCCTTGCTGGAATTCTCCCTCGGACAGGACGAGATAGACTTCCTCCGGCGCGTGTTCATGATCCGGATAGCGCACATGCGGCGCCATCAAGGTGACGCCAAGCCACAGGTCATTGCGCTCTTCAAGTCCGCCGGGGCCGATGATCATCGCGTTCGTGTGGCCATCGGCAAAGTTCTCGCTGGCCGTAGGATGCGCAGTCCGACGACGCCACGCGAGCTTGCCTTCGATGCCCTCGAAGCACTCGATCAATTGCCGCAAGGCAGGATCCGAGGTCTCTATGGAAAGAGCTGCGGGCAAAAGCTGGCAGACTGGCAGGCGGCTGCCAGGATTTCCGCGTTCCGGTCCAGGATGGCCCAACGCCGCAAAGATCTGCGGGATCGCACGGCGAGCCTCCGGATCTCCGGCGAATTTGTCGAAGGCTATGAAAGCGGCATCGACAAATCGTTGGAGATCTTCACTTCTTTCAACCATTCCGTCTCCTCCCAGACAGACCCGCGACCGGCCTCTCGATCTCAGATGTCTTTCGCGATCCTGAGACCGTCGTAGATCGCAGCGTGCGTGTTGCGGGCAGCCACGGCATCGCCGATGCGGAACAGTTGGAACTTGCCTTCGGGATTGCGGATGACCGACTGAGGCTTTCCGGCAAGGAGCTGATCGTGCGAGATCTCGCCAAGATTGCTCGAAATCGGCTTCAATTCGAAATACAGCTCGTCTAGCGGAATGGTGCCGTGGTTCACGACGATCTGGTCGACGAGGCGCTGCTTGGAGACGCCACCATAGTCGCTTCCAACATTGGCGACGATCTGATTGCCATTCTTCTCAGCGGATTCCAGCCGGAACGTGACTGTGAAGGTGACATCGAGCTTCTGCAGCGAGCGCATATAGGGAACGAGGTTCATCGCCATGACTTCCGGCGCAAACGAGCGGTCTGGCGTCATGATCTCGACCTTCGCTCCCGCCTTTGCCAGGAATTCGGCAGCCTGCAAGCCCGCATGATCGCCAGCGTCATCGAAGATCAGAACGTTCGTGCCGGGCTTCACGTCGCCGGAGATGATATCCCACGAGGATACGACGAGTTCGTTACCCTTCGACAGAACCTCCGTATGCGGCAGGCCGCCCGTCGCAATGATGACGACGTCGGGTTTCTCCGCGTTAACGGTTTCCGCTTCCGCCCAGGTATTGAAATGGAACCTGACGCCGTATTTCTCGCATTGGCTCATGCGCCAGTCGATGATGCTGATCATTTCGCGGCGGCGTTCGCTTTGGGCGGTCAGTCGAATCTGCCCGCCCGCATTGGGCGCCGCTTCGAAGACGACGACCTCGTGGCCGCGTTCCCCCGCTACGCGAGCCGCCTCGAGACCCGCGGGACCGGCGCCGACGACCACAACCTTCCTTCGAACATCCGCCCTTGCCAGAACATGCGGCATGGTAAGCTCACGCCCAGTCGCGGCGTTGTGGATACAGTAGGCGGCGCCGCCCTGATAGATGCGGTCCAGACAGTAGTTCGCGCCGACGCAGGGGCGGATGTCCTCCTCGCGCTTTTCAATGATCTTCCTAACGATATGCGGGTCGGTCATATGCGCGCGGGTCATGCCGACCATGTCGACCTTTCCGGCCGCAATAGCATGGCGAGCCGTCGCGACATCCGGAATCTTCGCCGCGTGGAAGGTCGGGAAATTTGTCGCAGCGCGAATCTCGCCGGCGAAATCGAGATGCGGCGAATTGGCCATGCCCTGGATCGGGATGACGTCGGTCAAGCCGGGATCCGTATCGATATGTCCGCGGATGATATTCAGGTAGTCGATGAGGCCACTTTCCTTCAGGCGCTTCGAAATTTCGATACCGTCGGCCTTGCTGGTACCGCCGGGAAGACATTCGTCGGCGGTGTAACGCACGCCCAGAATGAAGTCGTCGCCGACCCGTTTACGCATCGCCTTGAAGACATCGAAACAGAAGCGCATGCGGTTCTCGAGCGAACCGCCGTAAGGGGCATCGAGTTCATTGGTGAGCGGCGAAGCGAACTGGTCGATGAGATGGCCGTAGGCCTCCAGCTCGACGCCATCCATACCGCCCGCCTTCATCCGTTCGGCAGCGTCCGCGAAATCCTTGATGATGCGTTCGATATCCCAATCTTCGATCTTCTTCGGAAACGCACGATGCGACGCCTCGCGGTGATGCGACGGAGCCACGACCGGCAGCCAGTCGCCTTTGTCCCAGCGCGTGCGGCGGCCAAGATGGGTCAGCTGGATCATGATCGCAGCGCCCTGCTCGTGCACGGCGTCGGTCATGTCTCGTATCCACGGAACGATCTCGTCCTTATAGGCGAGCAGGTTGTTGAAAACCGGCGGGCTGTCGCGAGAGACCGCCGCCGATCCCGCGGTCATCGTCAGAGCGACGCCGCCCTTGGCCCTCTCCACCGTATAGGCCCGATACCGCTCCTTCGGCATGCCATCCTCCGGATAGGCTGGCTCGTGCGAAGTGACGATAATGCGGTTCCGCAACGTCAGGTGCTTGAGTTGAAAAGGCTGAAGGAGAGGATCGTTCGACATGTGTCGGGCTCCGGTTTATGAACATCTGTCAACGCTACGCGGGAATGTACATTAGTGTCAATGAGGAAAACATACGGAGTCCATTTTTTGACACTTATGTACATTTTTCTTGCGGATGAATTCGAAATTTGTTAGGAGATAGGCCATGGACCAGAGTGTGAACGAAAGCGGTTGGCGCGGATCTCAGGAGGGATGGCTGGAAGCAGCCTACTCTTCGCTGATCGAATCCGGCGTCGATTCCGTAAAGATCTTACCCCTGGCGAAAAAGCTGAAGCTGTCACGGACGAGCTTCTATTGGTTTTTCAAGGACCGCGAGGAACTACTGAGTGCGCTGCTTGCACGCTGGCGGGAGAAGAATACCGGAGGCATCATCAAGCAGTCCGAAGCCTATGCGGAGTCGCTTGCCGAAGCCATGCTAAACGTCTTCGACTGCTGGCTGAACAAGGATCTGTTCGATTCTCAGTTCGAGTTCGCAGTGCGCAGTTGGGCTCTGCAGTCGCCAGGAATTCTCAATGAAGTTCGAGAGGCGGACCAGACGAGGGTCGAGGCGCTCACACGGATGTTCATCCGGTTCGGCCTCGAAGCCGGTGCCGCCGACGTTCGTGCTCGAACGACCTATCTCGTGCAGATCGGCTACATTTCGATGCAGTCGCAGGAAGAGATCGCCGTCCGCATGAGGCGCATCCCGGAGTATATTGCGATTTACACCGGCCAGATCCCACAGCAGAGGGAACTCGACCGATTCTTTGCCCGTCACAATTACAAGCCAGGCACAGGCGACTAGATGAGCGCATCGACAAAAATAGGGATCATCGGAGGGGCTGGATGGCTTGGCAGGGCGATCGCCGGCTCGTTGATCAGGATTGGCAAGCTTCCTGAGGATAATCTTGCCCTTTCCTTCCGGAGCCGCCGTCCTGACATTTTGCACGATGCGTTCTGGAGCGACGACAATCAAGCGGTCGTCGATCGATCGGACGTCGTTATAATATCCGTCAGGCCCGAGGACTGGAAAGACTTGGCTGCTGACGTCGGTGGAAAGTTGCTGGTCTCCGTTATGGCTGGTATTTCCGCGGACGCGCTTTCTCGCCGGCACAACACGAGGCGCGTGGTTCGCGCGCTTCCGAATGCCGCTGCAGAAGTTTCTCTTTCCTATACTCCATGGCTTGCCTCGTCCGACGTATCCGAAGAGGACAAGGCCGCCGTGCGGATGATCTTCGACGCCTGCGGCACGCAGGATGAAGTCATCAGCGAAGCGGAACTCGACTACCTGACAGGCCTGACAGGTACCGGGCCGGCCTACCCCGCCCTTCTAGCTTTGGCAATGCTCGAGGATGCTCAGTCGCGTGGCGTGAAGCCGGAAGTCGCACTGCGCGCCGTTAACGGCGTCATCATCGGCGCGGGCGCACTTCTGCAGGCGCATCCGCAGCATCCGCAAGACATATTGGACGCTTTTCTCGAATATAAGGGAACGACCGCGGCCGGCCTGAACGCGATGAAAGACAACGGATTCGGTACAGTGGTCTCGGGCGGCTTGGCGGCGGCCCTGGAGCGAACTCTCGTCATGGGAAGGCGAGCACTTGAATAAGAACGGCGACCCGCGCCGCGCCGGCTGGCAGTAGACGAAAAGCAAAAAAAGGGAACGAACATGATTGAGCTTCACCTGAAACCGCGGACCTTACGCACCAGGAACGCATCCGTGTAAGCGAACTGCCGCCAGATCGGTGGCATCAATACGCCGGGGCGCCGAGCACCAGCTACGAAAAAAATCAAAGGACTTAGCGACGGCTTCTTCCACGAAAAGGGGATCCGAATGGACTGGCTTTACAATTTTCCGCATATGAACGATGACTCCTTGCGGGTTCTGAAACAAACAATCCACGAGAATTTTCGCGCCTTCACGCGAGCATACGGCGACGGGATCGAGAATTTCTTCAGGCCCTTGCAGACATTCCTAATTGCTGCCGAAAGGTTCATGACGCAGACGCCATGGCCGATCATCACTTTGCTGATCCTCGTCATCGCCTGGTTCGCAAGCCGCAGCATAAAGGTCGTTCTGGGCTGTCTGGTGACGCTGATGATCATCGGCTACTTCGACATGTGGCAGGACACGATGCGAACCATCTCCATGATCTTCGTCTGCACCGTCCTTTCGATAGCCATTGGACTTCCCATAGGCATCCTCATGTCGCGGTCGGACCGTGTGCAGAAGATTGTGAGCCCCGTGCTCGACGTCATGCAGACCATGCCGAGCTTCGTGTACCTTATTCCTGTCGTCATGCTACTCGGTATCGGCCGAGTTCCAGGCCTCATTGCGGTCGTCATCTACGCCATTCCGCCGATGATCCGCCTCACCGACCTGGGCATTCGCCTGGTTGACAAGGACGTTCTTGAGGCCGCTGACGCTTTCGGCACCAACAAGACTCAAAAGCTCTTCAAGGTTCAGCTACCCCTGGCTCTTCCCACCATCATGGCCGGCATCAACCAGACGATCATGATGGCACTGGCTATGGTGGTCATCGCATCCATGATCGGTGTCCAAGGTCTCGGACAGCCAGTCCTGAAGGCAATCGCAAACCAGTACTTCACGCTGGGTATTTTCAACGGCCTTGCCATTGTCGGTATCGCCATCATGTTCGACAGGGTCAGCCAGGCATACGGCAAACGACTCCAGACGTACCGGGAGACTGTCCATGGCTGACAATCACTTCGGCGGCATCAAGATCCGCAATCTTTACAAGATCTTTGGCCCTAAGGGACAGGCATACATTGACGCCGTCAAGAATGGCCTGAGCAAGACGGAGCTGAACCATCAGCACGGTCACGTCCTCGGCCTGAGGGACATCAACATCGAGATTCCATCGGGCTGCATTCAGGTCATTATGGGCCTGTCGGGATCGGGGAAATCGACGCTCATCCGTCACATCAACCGTCTGATCGATCCGACGGCAGGCGAAGTGCTGGTCGACGGCGCCGACGTCGTAAAGATGAACGAGGAGCAGCTCCGCCAGTTTCGCCGGCATCAAACCGCCATGGTGTTCCAGAAGTTCGCGTTGCTGCCGCATCGAAACGTGCTTGATAACACCGTCTTCGGCCTCGAAGTTCAAGGAATGGATCGCTCGAAGGCCATCGATGTGGCAATGCGCTGGATCGAACGCGTCGGCCTCAAAGGGTTCGAGCAAAGGTATCCCAATCAGCTATCCGGCGGGATGCAGCAACGCGTCGGCCTCGCCCGCGCGCTTTCAAACGATGCCCCCGTGCTTTTGATGGACGAGGCCTATTCCGCCCTCGATCCGCTCATCCGCACGGACATGCAAACGGTGCTTCTCGACATCCAGAAGGAGATCAAGAAGACTATCGTCTTCATCACCCATGACCTCGACGAGGCGCTTCGACTTGGCGATCAGATCGCGATTCTCCGGGACGGTGAGATCATCCAGCAGGGTACCAGCCAGGACATCGTCCTGCGGCCCGCGGACGACTATGTCGCGAACTTCGTGAAGGAAGTGAACCGTGGCAGAGTCGTGCAGGTTGACGCCGTTATGAGTCCGCTACGCCCGGGCTCGGGGGTGAGCGGGTTGACGATCGAGGCGCACACGACGGTCGAGGAAGCCGTCCGAACTTTGGCTTCGGCTCCCGATGGCGACATCACCGTTCTCGACCCCTCGTCCCAGCCTGTGGGTATCGTCACGTTCCGGCAACTGGCCTGCGCCATGGTTAACTCTCAGCCACACGAGGAACGCGAGAGCGCAGTCGCCCTCGCACGATGATCTGATCCGGAGGCTGGGCTGAAATGGTAGTGGGCGTAGAGCACCCGTCGCGCATGGAACTCCATAACGAGCTCCATGCAAGACCTTCGCTATACTTTGATGGGGACACCAACGTGTGGCACGTCGCTATCGTGCGCGACGTGGTCGCTCCGCGAATTCCGTCAGAACTGTTTGGCCTGGAAGGCGTGAAAACGACCGGGAACGGAAGGCACGGCATCGCGGGCGTCGGAGCAGGACGCCTCAAATGGGAGGCCCATTCCGAATTTGTCACTCTTACTTACATCGAGCCTGCGTGCCCCGGACAACCCCTTGCTCCGCCCATGCCGTTCCGCAAGGTCGTCGACGCAACGGAGGGCCGCGTCATCGCAGCGGTGCTCGTGATTGTCCGGACCGGCGAGCCGCCTCACTCCTTTGGGACCGAGGGCGACTACGTCGCATCGAAAGTTGGTGGCGGCGACGCCGAGGTCCACTCCAGCTTCCGTCTAAGTGATGAAGGATTCGTCGAGCTCCATCTCTTCAACAAGGGCCTGAACGCGTATCGCACCGGGCGCATGGTCAGACGTCTCTTGGAGATTGAGACGTATCGAATGATGGCGTTGCTGGCATTGCCTACAGCGCAGCAGATCGTCGCCGAGCTTCCAGAACTGGACCAGCGTCTCGCCACGCTCGTCGACCATCTGCAGGCGGAGGAAAAGGTCGAGAAGGCACTTCTGTCCGAAGTCACACGACTCTCTTCGGACATCCTAAAACTCTCGGCCAACGCCCGGCAACGGTTCGGTGCGACGCGGGCATATGCCGACATCGTCGCGAGCCGGATGCTGGAGTTGCGCGAGGAACGAGTGGAGCAGAGGCAGCGTATCTGCCCATTCATCGACCGTCGCTTTCAGCCCGCCGTCCGGTTTGTCCATGCGGCGGAGCGGCGGTTGAGCGAAATCACCGAGCGTGTAGGTCTCGCAAGCGACCTTCTTCGAACGTCTGTCCAGGTCCAGCTCGAAGATCAGAACGCCGTGCTTCTCAAGTCCATGGAGGAGCGCGCTCGTGTTCAGGTCCATATCCAGCAGGCCGTTGAAGGGTTCTCGGTGATCGCGATCAGCTACTACGCGGTGGGTCTGGCGAAGGCCTGTCTCGAAAGCGTCGGCGAACTGGGATTAGACGTCCATGCCGCGAAGGCTGCGTTCTTCTTCACAATCCCTGCCGTCGTATTTGCTGTCTGGGTCGTAATTCGTCACGTCAGAAGAAATATCGCGGCGGGAAGCCCGGCGCATTGACCGTTCCAACCAGATCGAGCGGCGCGACATGCCGGCGGCTTCTTGCCTGCTTAGCTCCATCAAGACGGACCAGCATACGCTCAGAAGCCAACCAAGATGAAACCGGCCCCCGCCGGATCGGCGACTGCCCTGAAGCACGGCAGGCCGAATCAGCGTTTCACGAAGACAGAAAGACAGGATTGGAGATCTAAAATGGTGGATGAGGTTTTCTTAACCCTGACGGAGGCCAAAGAGCTTGCGATGCGGGCGTGTCTTGCAGTCGGGGCAGCGCCCGCGAGTGCTCACTCACTCGTGGAAGCGACGTTGTCGGCGGCCCTCCATGGGCCTGCGACCCTTGGGTTCCCGCACTTTGTCGACTATCTGAACGGCTTTATCGAAGGCCGGATCAAGGTCGATCCGGCACCCCGACTGGAACGCAATTTTCCGGCCTTCCTCGTATCCGATGCTGATCGGGGGATCGCACAACTCGGCTTCGACCTCGCGCTCGATGATCTGCTCGACGCCGTCAGGACGTACGGTGTCGCTGTCTTCACCCAGACCAACAGCTTCACCACCGGTGAACTTGGCTATTATGTGCGTACTCTCGCCAATCACGGCGTGATCGGGCTTGCAGTCACGAACGCCAACGCGATGGTGGCGTCGAAACCCGGCGGCCCCGCCGTTTACAGCACCAATCCCATGGCGTTCGGCTTCCCGCTTGGACCCGACAGCCCGCCCATGGTCATCGACCAGGCATCGAGCGCCACCGCCCTTGTAAACGTCATCCGTGCGGCCGAAGAAAACCAACCGATCCCGGAAGGCTGGGCCGTCGATGCCGATGGCAAGGCGACCACCGACGCCAACAAGGCACTGTCGGGGGCGCTTCTGCCCTTCGGCGGCCGCAAGGGCGGTAACGTCGCGCTCTTCGTGGAAATGCTGTCTGCGGGCCTGTCCGGCGGAAACTGGTCGCTGGATGTTCCTGACTTCCGGTCCGGCTCGACGGCGCCTGCCGTCGGCCTGACCGTCGTCGCAATCATGCCCGGCAAGGTCGACGACGGTCGAATTCTTCGGGCGCACGCTCAGTCCCAACGATTGCAAGAACACGGAGTCTTCGTCCCCGGCGTGACCGGAGTCGAGCACCCCGTAACCGCATTGGGCATCAGCATACCGCAGAGTGTCTTCGAACGGATCTCCGCGATCGCGTCGAAATGAACCTTGTTTTTCAATCAACTTCGTCAACCAAACAAACGGGAGCATGCACGTGGCATTCAAGAGAACAATCCAGGCGGTCGACACCCATGCAGGCACGCCTATGCGCGTCGTAACGGGAGGCATTCCGAACATTCCGGGAAACTCTTCTTACGAGAAGATGAAATGGCTGGAGGCAAACGACGACGGGCTGCGCAAGCTTCTGCTTCGTGAACCTCGCGGCTACCCCGCGCATTGCTGCAACATCATCGTGCCGCCGAGCCATCCGGAAGCTGACGCCGGATACATCATCATGGAGCAGATCGAGTATCCGGTCATGTCGGGCGGCAATACGATCTCGGTCGTAACGGTCCTCCTCGAAATGGGGATGCTGCCGATGAAGGAGCCCGTAACAGAGCTGGTTCTTGAGGCGCCTGCCGGCCTCATACGCGTCAAGGCGGAGTGCCAGAACGGCAAGGTCAAGAGCGTTACCTTCAAGAATGTGCCGGCATTCGCCGCGCATCTGGACGCGGTGACGTTCCGCACCTTGGCAAAGTGACTGTCGATGTAGGCTGGGGCGGAATGTTCTATGCGATTGCCGACGTCCGCCAATTCAAGGGTCTCGAGTTGAAGCCCGAGCATGGCAGAGAAATCACCCGAATCTCCTCGATGATCCGCCAAGCGGCGATAGAGCAGTTGCCCGTCGCCCACCCTGATTATCCTGGCGTCGGCATCACGATCTCCCAGCTATCCGGGCCCAGTGAAGACCCGAAAGCGGATTGGAAGAACGCTGTTACGATGGCCTCGGGAGACTTCTCCTGGGACGATCCGGGAACATGGACCGGCGCGCTGGACCGCTGCCCCTGCGGCACCGGTACCTGCGCGAAGATGGCTACTCTCCATGCCAAGGGCGAACTGAAATTGGATCAGCCGTTCCGCCATCAAGGCCTTCTCGGAAATATCTACACTGGCAGACTCGTGGAAAAGACGAAGATCGGAGACAGGAACGCCGTCGTTCCGACCGTCAGCGGTCAGAGCTGGATTTACGGCCTGAACACCATCGTGCTGGATCATGACGATCCGTTTACGGAAGGCTTCATGCTGGGCGACATCTGGGCATAGGGCAAGCAACCGTCGGGGTCGATAGCCTTGTCGGCCCCGCTACGGTGCCCCTTGCCTTGGCAGGGGAACCTCATCCGTGCGGGCAAAGTAGATGCAGCGTCCATCCAGCTCGGCAGGCATTTTCCGACCCGCTCCGATCTCATTGTGGCTGTGTTCCACAAGAATGTCGAAGAATGCATGGACGCTCTTTCGACGCTGGCCGCCGCGAACCAGCCGGCCGGCAAAGCGCTGACGCAGCGGATTGCTCGATTTCATCATCGCACGCGGTGGTCTGGCATCCGCCGGCGTCATTACATGAGCTTGGCAGTGCGCTCGTCCAGCGGAAGCCTGATTGCTGATTTTCAGGAAACCACAGCCGGATGTTGCTCCAACAGAGGAATCGCGACCAGCCGGTCACGGGATCATTGTGATATCCGGACGCGCCACGCCAATGCTCACATTCGATCAGCGGCATTGATGATCACCGCGGATAGACCTTGTCGCAGCGATCGAATTTGCGATTTGCAACGCCTCGATCCCAATCTGCCGGAGCAAGCCCGTCGTAGCGGGATTGAAGCCGCAGAAGTACAGGTTGTCCTTTCCCGGTTGAAGTTCGTCCCTCCCCGGTTTCTCCGCATTCGGAAACCGTTCCGCCAAATCCGGCAGCAGTGTCTCGAGAGACGGCCTATAACCTGTCGCCAGCACAATCCTATCGAATTCCGCAGATTGGCCGTTCGCGAAGCGCACGGTCGCACCGTTCGACATTTCGATGCCGGGAAACACCTTAATCCGTCCATCTCTGATCTTGCCGATGGTACCAATATCGATCAAGGGTGTTCGGCCTCGCTCTATCATCGTGGTGAGGGGTCCTTGCCGGGAGCGCTTGAGACCCAGCCCCTCGATATCGCGATAGCGTAAGTGCAGAAAAGGCGCATTGACTGCATCAATGAGTTTGTACGGGAAGTATTGTTGAACGATAGCGATCGTCGCGCTTGGCACTCCTAATATCTCCCTCGGAACAACATTGATCGGACCGCGGACCGACATGGCAACATCAAGGCCCGCTTCGGCACATTCCAGTGCGATCTCTCCTGCCGAGTTTCCGAAGCCTACCACCAGGATTCGACCACCATTGAGGTCGGAAGCATTCCGGTATTCGGAAGAGTGGATGATGTTTCCTCGAAAACTGTCCTGACCGGTCCAGTGCGGTCTAATGGGAGTCTTCGCCAGACCAGTCGCGACTACGACGGCTCTGGCCTCGAATACATCGCCGTCGGCGGTCTCGACGATCCAGTCTGTCTTTTTGGTTACACATGCGACGGTCTTGTCAGTGAGAATTCGAAGGTCGTTTGCACGCGCATAGCACTCGAGGTAGTCGATGACCTGCAGCCGCGACGGGTATCTTGGAAAATCGGCGGGCATCGGTCTTCCCGGAAGCGCTGAGTGGCTTTTGGCGGTATGGAGATGAAGACGATCGTAGTGCCTCCGCCATGACGCGCCGAGCCGGTTCGTGGCCTCAAGGATCAAGGAACGGCAGCCTTTTGCACCGAGTGCCGCGGCGCATGCCAACCCCGCTGGGCCCGCACCGATAATGACTGTCTCTTCATTGGGCACCGGTAACGTCTCCGAGTAGGGCCTTATCTTGGGAACCGTTTGGGGCGGTCCCTCTCGCTTTTGAAAGCTTTGAGCAGTGCAGCCTTTTCGAGGCGAGCCGCGACATCGCCGCTGGCAATTTTACGGAGGATCATATCGGTCTTCTCGCTGATCGGGCAGATGAAACGCTCAACGAAGATTGGAACAAAATCGGGCTTCATTCGTTCCTGTGTTTGGAACTTGCATACCGCAGGTTCACTTTCCGAACTATGCCCCGCTAAGCACGGGGCTTTTTTTGATATTTAGGAATACCCAGCACACGGTTGCGCAGCGCCCGATAACAAAAAACCCCCTGTCCGCGTCAGGGATAGGGGGATAGCTGCCATGAAGTGCTCTATTTCCATTGTCGGAGGAACATCCGATAGCAGAATTCTAAAGCTCGTCGCGATCTTTCAGATTCGCTCCCACGCTTTAGAGCGTTTCTGATTTTATTTGAATCGCGGATTCCCTTTTGTTGTCGAATGTGATTCAAGATGCTGGCTGAGAGGAGGTCAGCATCGATGGTCG
>NZ_AUFB01000058.1 GCF_000426285.1 Rhizobium leucaenae USDA 9039
CGGCCGCCTTCGCGGATAGCAAAGCGCAGCTTTTCTTCCATCGCGATCGGAACGATCAGTTCGACGTCAACCGTGATGTTGTCGCCAGGCATAACCATTTCCGTGCCTTCCGGAAGCGTCACGATACCCGTCACGTCCGTCGTGCGGAAGTAGAACTGCGGACGGTAGTTCGTGAAAAACGGCGTATGACGGCCGCCTTCTTCCTTCGTCAGGATGTAGGCTTCTGCCTTGAACTTCTTGTGCGGCTTGACAGTGCCCGGCTTGCAAAGGATCTGGCCACGCTCGACGCCGTCACGGTTCACACCGCGGATCAGCGCGCCGATGTTGTCGCCGGCCTGACCCTGGTCGAGCAGCTTGCGGAACATTTCAACGCCGGTAACCGTCGTCTTCGAGGTCGGACGAATGCCGACGATCTCGACTTCTTCACCAACCTTGACGATGCCACGCTCGACGCGGCCCGTCACAACCGTACCACGGCCGGAGATCGAGAACACGTCTTCGATCGGCATCAGGAACGGCTGGTCGATCGGGCGCTCAGGCGTCGGGATGTAGGCGTCAACCGCTGCCATCAGCTCGCGGATCGCGTCTTCGCCGATCTTCTTGTCGCTGTCTTCCAGTGCAGCAAGCGCCGAACCCTTGACAACCGGAATGTCGTCGCCCGGGAAGTCGTAGGACGACAGAAGTTCGCGAACTTCAAGCTCGACGAGCTCCAGAAGCTCGGCGTCGTCAACCTGATCGACCTTGTTCAGGAACACAACGATCGCCGGAACGCCGACCTGGCGGGCGAGCAGGATATGTTCGCGCGTCTGCGGCATCGGGCCGTCAGCGGCCGAGCAAACCAGGATCGCGCCGTCCATCTGCGCAGCACCCGTGATCATGTTCTTCACATAGTCGGCGTGGCCGGGGCAGTCGACGTGCGCGTAGTGACGAGCAGGCGTCTCATATTCAACGTGTGCCGTCGAAATCGTGATGCCGCGTGCCTTTTCTTCCGGTGCCGCGTCGATCTGGTCATACGCCTTGAACTCACCGAAGAACTTCGTGATCGCTGCCGTCAGAGACGTCTTGCCGTGGTCAACGTGGCCGATCGTGCCGATGTTAACGTGCGGCTTATTGCGCTCAAACTTACTCTTTGCCATTTGAATGCTTCCTGTGAACGTAAATGGGTGACCCCGGCGAACCGGTTTAGTGCCGCCGTTTAAGGCTTTCATCGCGTTTGCGCAAGACTTAATTGCAGGCCCTATTCTTGGCGAAGTGTAGCCGATGGCGGACAATGCGCGCCGTCGATATTGATTCGCCGCGAAGGTTTCATCGGCCGATCCGGAAAGACGCAAAAGCATTTGCCGGTTCAGATGCTTAGATAGGGCCGCTGAGGAAATAGTTCCAGGTGTCCAAATGCACTCCCCGGAATTGAACACGCCTGTGGATCGCGAAACAACAAAAACGCCCTCCCCGATCAAGAAAAGGGTTCGAGGGATTGGCTTTTTGGAAGGAGATTTCTTTCCGAACGATATACCGCAATCCATCAGGAAGGTCGGCCGTTACCGAATGCACGGCAACAGGTCTGCGCAAGACCTATGCGACAATGAATTCAGCAATTGGAAATCTTGGAGCGGGTAGCGGGAATCGAACCCGCGTATTCAGCTTGGAAGGCTGCTGCTCTACCATTGAGCTATACCCGCGGGTGGCCAAGATCCTGCGCGGAATGGTGGAGGGAGTTGGATTTGAACCAACGTAGGCTGAGCCAACGGATTTACAGTCCGTCCCCTTTAACCACTCGGGCATCCCTCCAGTTTTCCGACTGGATCTTGCGACCAAGCTTGCTAGACCGGACGTCGCCGCCGCGATCTGCGCCGCGTATATGACCGTACCGTTTCCGTCTGTCAACATGAGGTTCGGGCAAAAATGACGAAAAAATTTCAACTTGCTGCAAAAGCCCACAGACGAAAGAGGACTATGCGCTCAAGGGCGCTCCCGCTATAAAGCCGCATGAGCAAAGACAGAACACCCGGCCGTTCCGGCCCCGAAAACAACGCCGGCGACAAGTCGGCCAAGGACACGCATTACGCCACCCTGCGGCGCGCGCACCGCGACGCCAAGCGCGAGCGCGGCGAAATCCCGACGCCGATGCCACAGAAGCGCAAGCGAGCAGGTGGGGAGGATTGGAAGCCGCCGGCGCTGGCCCCCGACCAGGTCTACCTCTACGGCCTTCATACGGTCCGCGCGGCGCTTGCCAATCCCGAACGGAAGAACATAAAGCTGTCGACGACGCAGAATGCGCTGGTGCGGCTGGAAATCGGACCGGCCGACGAACTCGGCATTCCCGTCGAAATCGTCTCGCCGCAGGATATCGACAAGGTGCTGGGTCCGGAAGCGATCCACCAGGGCGTGATGCTGGAGACGCGTCCCCTGCCCGTGCGCCGGCTGGAAGCGCTGAAGGACAGCCCGCTGCTGCTGGTTCTCGATCAGGTGACCGATCCGCATAATGTCGGCGCGATCATGCGCTCGGCCGTCGCCTTCGACGCCGGTGCCGTCATCACCACGCAGCGTCATAGCCCGACCGAATCGGGCGTGCTGGCCAAATCCGCTTCCGGCGCGCTGGAGCTAATCCCCTATATCCAGATCACCAATCTCGGCGACGCGCTCGGCGAGCTGCACCGCCTCGGCTTCGTCACCATCGGTCTTGATTCGGAAGGACCGGCGCCGCTCGAAGGCACGTTTTCGGGCGAGAAAGTCGCCCTGGTCCTCGGCTCCGAGGGCAAGGGGCTGCGCCAGAAGACGCGCGAAACGGTAAATGCGCTGGCGCGGCTCGACATGCCCGGTGCGATCAAATCACTCAACGTATCGAACGCGGCCGCGATCGCTCTCTATGCAGCGCGGTCCTATCTGAAAATCTAGCGGTACTGGGGCTGCCGCAGCAGATTTGGGGGAATTGCCTTGATCCGCACGTTTTGTTTTGCGGCGGCTTCTGCCGCCTTTATTCTCGCCGCCGGGCAACCGGCTGCTGCCGCCGACGACGAACTTATCAAATCGCAGGCCGGCTCATGGCTGCTGGCGCCCGAAAGCGGCGCAAAAGGCTGCCGCCTCACCTTCGAAACCAGCCCCGCGAGCGGCGGCTACGCCATTAGCGGCGCGGATGCCTGCGCGACCGCCCTGCCCGCCTATGCCAAGGCGGCCGCCTGGAATTTCAGCGATGACGGCACGCTTAATCTCATGGACGCGAGCCAGAAGGTGGTGGCGCGTTTCCAGGAAGAAGAAGGTTCGCCCTGGGAAAGCGAGGACGGCGATCCGACGTGGCTGTTGCCGGCGCTTGGAGACGTCGACCATGTTCCAACCGTCGCAAGTCTCGCCGGTACCTGGCAGATCCAGCAGCCGGGCGGCAAACTCATCTGCAACGTCACTCTGTCCGGCGATGCCGACCAGGACGGTACACCGAAAATGTCTCCGGGCGGTGACTGCCCCGCAGACATTCGCGATCTCAAGCTCTCCCTTTGGGCGATGGAGGGTTTTGGTCTGGTGATGATGGGCACTGACGGCTCTTCGCTCTCCTTCGATATGCGGCCGGATGGCAGCTTTCAGAAATCCGAGGAGGAAGAGGGAGAACCGATGGTGCTGGTCCGCAAGCAAGGCAGCTAAGGGCCCCGCCTAAGTGTGACATTCTGGAGCGCACTATCGGTGCCACCAGCGGTCAGCGCACCGCAATCGGCTGCGGACGCCAAGCCGATTGCTGCCACGGCGACCGCTCCGTGACCGGGCATCCATCCTGCAGCTTCGACCAGGAGGTGACGTTGAGGTTCATCTCGCATTGCGCGAGATAGCTTTTGCCGTCCACGGTCATGCAAGCGATTTCGCCGACCGCGTGCAGCTTTCCGTCCGTGTTTTTGCAATAGCAATTCTGCCCACCCAATGCCGGTGCACTTGCAGGCAGCGCAATCAAAACAAGCGACAATCCCAAGACAATATGCCTGAATGCCCTGCGCATGGACGTTCCCTCGCCCGCGTTGAGGGCAAAGAGTGTATGCCTATTTTAGACGTTGTAAATGCGCCCATTTCCGACCGATTCCCGGCCGAGTTTCCGCCTAGTCGTCGAGGTCAGCCATGCGCCGGCCGATGAAGCGCATATAATCCAACCAAGCGCCGTTGCAGCTCAGTGAATTGCCGGATCCGAAT
Source organism: Rhizobium leucaenae USDA 9039 (assembly GCF_000426285.1). Taxonomy (GTDB): domain Bacteria; phylum Pseudomonadota; class Alphaproteobacteria; order Rhizobiales; family Rhizobiaceae; genus Rhizobium; species Rhizobium leucaenae. Next base: position 4,168 of record NZ_AUFB01000058.1, read on the forward strand.
CATCGAAGAATGTTCTGATCCCATCGCGCGCGATTGTCGCCAGGAACTCATCGAAGGCTTCGCGGTCCGTCGCGAAGGGCTCTTCCCATTCTATGAGGTCCTCCTCCGGCGTGATGACTTCCATCCGCCAGTCTTCCTGCGTGCCTGCGGGGCGGAAGATATCGACGAGCACGGTCACATCGTCTTCCGTAAATTCACCGGAGAGCTCGGAATGTTCGAGTTTGGGCTTCTTGGGCTTAAGGGTCATATCTTCCCACATGCAGCGATGACGAGAATCGTAAGTTAGTGATCATCGCAAGCATTTCAAAGGCAGCGACGTTTCAATTGCATGAAGGAGCCGCCGATTTTGGGCAGCAACCGCAAGAAGATAAACAACTCGGGCAAATCATTGGATAGAAATGGTGCCCCCGGCAGGGTTCGAACCCGCGACCCCCTGATTACAAATCAAGATGGAAAGCCTTATACTACAGGGATTCTACAGCGTCATGCGCCATTTGTGCGCCATCGCCAAAAATAGAGGACGATATCTGATCCATGACGTTACGGTGCGTGTCGCTGGGAAACAGGTGACCATAACGGCTCATCGTGACAGCCAAGGACGAATGGCCGGCGAACGTCTGGACGGTCTTTGGCTGCAGACCAGCTTCGATCCAAAGCGATATCGCAAAGTGGCGGAGCGCATGCCAATTGAACGCTTTGAACTTTCGACCGTCTTCCTCTGCCTTAGTGGCCGTGGCGGTTAGGAGTGGTCGGAACTCGCGCTTAAGAATGTTCTTATGATCAAGGAACCCGCCTTTGGAGTCAGGGAAAACTAGATCGTCCGCTTCTGAGCTTTTGGCGGCATCCTTCCACTTCCGAAGCTCGGCCAGCATGGCGGATGAAAGAGGCACTTGCCGGATGCCTGCTACTGATTTGGTTGTGTCCTCATTCTTATAGGCGTCGACGCGGCCATCAACGGTTAACTCTCCTGCATTGAAGGCCACGTGCTTCCAGCGGAGAGCGTAAAGCTCAGAGGCGCGAACGCCAGCCGATGCGGATAACCGCATTCGAACGGCAAGGCTTCCCTTGGCTTGAGCGAGGGCAGCGGCTAGATCCGACTTTGATGGCGGCACGACCTTCTTGGAGCCTTCGCCACGCTTGCCGGTGACACGGATATTTGCGGCTGGGTTAATGGCCATGAGGTCATTGCCCACGGCATTTTGGAACACGCGGGATAGGCTGCCGAGAATACGGCGGGTAGTAACGACTCCGACGCCCGCCTCGCGCAGACGATCGCGGAAGTCGCTTACGACTTTTGCCGTTGCCTGGGAAAGCTTCACCGCGCCTATGCCGCCGTCAAAAATGATTCGGGTCTTTTCCGGCTGCTTTGCGCGATGCTCTTCTGTCGGCGCCACGTAATTCCGCAACTGACCCTCGACTGTCCTATAGTAGTGTTCCGTCACATGCTCGCCGCGGTCACGGCGACCGGCTAGCAGCTTCAGATAATCTGCAACGGCGTCTTCCACAGTGGTCGTCGCTGCATCGGCACGATAGGTACCGACAACGACTTGGTGAGTTACCTCGGTACGTCGCGCCTCTGCGTCGCGCTTCTTGTCGTGCTGCTCCTTATGCCGTTTGCCAGCGGCATCGGTATATGCAAGCACCCACGCCTCGCGCTGCTCGCCCTTGCTGGTCTTCCACCGTCTCTTAGTGATTGTAGCCATCTTTGACCCCCTGATACAATGGCGCACAGGAAAGCACGGCATAATTCGGCAATCAAGGGCGAACCTTGACATTTTTGTCAGTTTACAACATTATTGGAAAAATGAATTGGGCACACCAATCCACTCTTGAAAGTACATGTAAACTGAAAAGCTGTCAATACAAAAAAGGAGAAAAAATTGGAATCTGCAAATGACAACCAAGTGGGGGGCGATTTGCTGATGGGCGCCGACGCAATCGCTCGCTTCTTAGGTATTACTCGCCGGCAAACCTACCGGTTGGTCTATGATGGCATCGTGCCATCCTTCAAACTTGGTGGCACCGTCGCGGCCCGCAAGTCGTCGCTCGCCAAATGGATGGCCGAAATTGAGGTGGCGGCATGACCGAATTCAGGATCACCAATTTCAAGCTCGTTCCACCGATTAATCCTGTCACAACATCGGCAATCTTCGACATCGAATTCAGCGGCGGCACCGTGGCGCGCGGCGTAAGCATGCTGGACAACGGCACGTATATTCGCCTCTTGGGCATTGAGCCCTCACCCGAGCAGCGGCAAGAAATTCTCGATGCCGCCCTGGCAGAAGCCAAACTCCACCAGCGATAACCGCCTAACCACCAACCACCCAATCACATCAACCACCTGCCGGCACCCGTCTGCGGGCCGCGTTTCTGCGCTTTGAAAGGAGAGAGATGAAAATTGCCGATTTGCGGCGCCTCAACGGCCCGCCATCCGCTAAAGGCTTCAGAGCCCTGGCCCGGTTTAGTTTGGTCGTAGCCGACGGCTTCCGACTCTACGACTACGAGCTCGTGCAAGCTCCAAGCGGACAGCTTGAGGTGTATCCGCCTCCGTGTCGCGGCGGACGCACCGCCGCCATGTCACCCGCCGTTCGCAGGCAAATCGCGGACCTCGCCGAAAACATTTTGAAAGAGCACCATGACCAGCAGCATAGCGTCCAAGGCGCCTAAGCCTCTTACCATCACCGAAGCATTCGCAACGGGTGACATCAACGAAATTGCGGCGATCTATTACGGCGTTCTGGATCGCATTATTGACCACCAACACGCTTCGGCCGACATCGTAGTCGCCCCCGCCAAGGAAGACGGCCAGCCCGATTGGGATCAAGCAAGCCCACTCAATCTCGAAAAGCCATCAAGCGACTCCGGACCTGCCGACATGGCGGAAGCGCGACGCTGGGCTATTCTTATCGATGACATCGATGCTTGCGACGGTGGCACCTCGTTGCTCCTCAACATCGACCCAGCCAGCGGCGAGCCGATTATCGAACAGATCGCGGGACCGAACACCGACCGCGACATCGCGATACGTGTTCTGTGCCGCGACATAGCAGCGAAACCAACGCGAAAACCTTTTGAGCTCGGCAAACTGGCACAGGGAATTCTTGATGCCTGGGAAGCGAGCAAGGCGCCGCCACCTGCAGCTAACGACAACGAGCCCGCCATTGATCCGCGCCTGATAGCATTCGGCGATGCTTATGGGGGCGAGATCCGCGGCACCACGCTGTTTGGCGCGACGGTCGACGGCAAGCGCGGGCAGATATCGTTTTCTGCTGCAGGCCAAGCGTGGCTTTATACGATAAACGGCGCAAGTCGCATTAGCTTGCCCAAAAAGACCCCAGGTGCGATTTCAGCGACATCTTGGAAGTTGCTAGATCCAAAATCCATCCCTCCCCGCGAGTGGCTGTATGGTCACCATTACATCCGCAAATTCGTCTCAGTAACAGTCTCACCAGGCGGTGTTGGAAAGACATCACTCGGTATGGGCGAGGCGCTTTCTATGGCGACGGGTCGCGAGCTGTTCGGCGCCAAGGTGCATCAGCGCTCCAGAGTTTGGATTTGGAACGGTGAGGATCCGCAGGAAGAACTTGATAGGCGTTTAACGGCAGCATGCCTTCACTATGGCATTGCGGCTCACGAGATCGACGGGATGCTTTTTGTCGATAGTGGCCGCAACATGCCGCTAATAACGGCCCGACAGACAAAAGACGGCGCGCAGATCGCTATGCCCGTCGTTGATCGCCTTTGTGAAGAGATCGCAAGCAAGGGCATAGACGTGATGATCGTAGACCCCTTCGTTTCGTCGCACGCGATAACCGAGAACGACAACATGGCGATGGATGCGGTTGTTAAGCAGGCATGGGCAACGATCGCCGATAGAACGAATTGCTCCATAGATCTGGTGCACCATGCAAAGAAGATGGGCGGCCAGGAAGTAACGGCGGAAAGCGCGCGCGGTGGCGTAGCTCTTATCGGTGCGGCACGTGCGGCACGCGTTCTCAATCCCATGACTGCAGACGAAGCGAAAAGTGTGAACGTAGAAAATCGGCGCCTGCACTTCCGAGAAACCGACGCGAAATCGAACCTAGCGCCGCCGTCTGAGAAATCGATCTGGTATAAGATGCAAGGCCACGACTTGGGTAATGCCACCAATGAGCGGCCAGCCGACAACGTTGGCGTCGCGACGGTGTGGTTATGGCCATCCGCTACCGAGGGATTGAAAGTATCTGATCTGCTCGCCGTCCAGAAAATAATCAACGCGGGCAGCTATAAGGACTCGGTTCAGGCTGCAAATTGGGCCGGGCATGCCGTGGCAGAGGCACTGGGGCTGGACGCCGAGACCAACAAGGGCCGCATCAAGGCACTCCTCAAAGTCTGGAAGGCTTCGGGCGCCTTAGTTGTCGAGCAGAAGGAAGACAGTAACCGCAAGCTGACACCTCATATTGTGGTCGGAGAATGGGCGTACGACACCTGATTTCTGCGCCACCTTGCGTCACCTTGCGCGACTTTGCGCCACCTCGATTTTTGAGGTGGCAACCTGTTGAAATCATTGCCTTTGCGTCACTGCGCCACTTGCGGCACCCCCTTTATGAGGGGTGCGCAGGTGGAGCGTGCAGCAATGAAGGTGAAGTGGCGCACCCATTCCCCAAAATAGAAGGAAACCACATGAACCCAAACCCAGACAGACCACTCCGCGGCCGGCGCATCTCCTGGGCCGAATTCACAGCGCTGACCGGGCAGCCCAAGCCTGATTACGCGGCGCTAGCGGCGAATGATAATCGACCTGTATCACTCACGGAGACCGAACGCCCGCAGCAATCTGTTTGGCCTTCACAGCGGCAACCCTCGCAGGACGAACAAAAAAGCGATCAAGAAGGTCGTTACTGAGATCCTCAAGAGCCTCGGCTTCCTCAGCCGTGTATGGATCGATATCATGCGCAGCATCGTTGCCGTCTAGGGCTGCAACGTCCGCTAGTTCCACTATATCCTGTTCCAGTATTTTCATTTCGCCGAGTGACTTAATGCGCACCCTCAACGCATCTGCAGGTTTCTTACCTGTAAGCCGGCCGTCATGCTGGTAGATGTATTTGGTGGCGACATCAAGAGCCTTACGGTACATAGCGCCTGCTGCTTCGTATCGCTGCATCTGACGACAGGCGTTCGCTTCGCGAAACAAGTCGGCAATTCGTTGAGGTACGGATGGATCGATTTTAACCTCATTTATCCCTACTATAATGCGGCTTTCAACTTCGCCGATTTCGTGCAGGTTTCGGTAAGATGAAGGCGTTTGTCCATTCCTCCGAAGTCGATAGTGATAGATACTAAGTTTTGAGCATGCTTGGCAGGCGAAAGCGAGCTCCCACTCGTAACCAAACTCATCCATCATCTGCTCGCCTATCAGAATGTGCTGGACATGGGTTCCTGGGCAGCGAATGCAATTCGTAATAATAAAACTCATAGGTTGGCTCCGCATGTATGGGCTGAGCTTCGCACATGGCTTGGAAGTCGTACAGAATGTTGATGCATCATCCACAAACCGAGTGTCAGCGCAGTAATTGTGGGCGCCCAGAGGGCGCACGACATCCCTACCATCGCCGCACCGCCTAGCGTCGCCCCAGCCTAACGATAGTGCTAACACAGTTTTTTCCTCGCGCGTGCGCAACGCGCGCACGAGAAATTATTGGGTTTTTAGCCCCATGCGATAGGGGGTGTCTCGCCGCTCTACGGCCGTCTGCCACCGTACCGGTGGCCTAAGAAAAAATGTGCATCCGCAAAATTCGAAATCCGCCTAGCAGGCCGGATAATCAAAAAATCAAAGAGTCAGAAAAAAGTGCGCATGGCTGCCACGCGGGTAAGGCGTAAGGTCGAAGTTTTCGAAACCAGGAACACCCCCTATGGGAGGGGTGGGTCGCCGTTCTCCGCCACTAGCCCGCCAAGCGTCCGCATCCCATAGCGATATCGCTAATACAGATTCTTCTACGTGCGCGCGCAAACGCGCGTGCGTACGCGTCGGGGCCACAGTCGCGAAAATAGGCTCACATCGCGGCAACGTTGGCCAGTGACGTGCGTCGATGTGTCGGCTAGGCGCGTTGATCATCCGACCCCCAGAAATCGCGCCTACGGGCTTCTGTGCCGAGATGCACATTTAGATACATCTGTCAAGGCCGCGTTGACAAATTTGTAAGTTTACACCAAAGTCACAATACCAAAACGAAGGCCACAAACGGCCCGCCACCAGCCGCCTAGCGGCACGCTGCCACCGAGGGAAATCATAATGTCATCATCCGCAACGCGGCTCGTCGCCGCGAACGATAATGTGCCGCGTAGGAGGGCCATATGAGCGTACCAACTAACCTACGCACAGCATCTTCGCGAGACACAGCCGAACGCTACGCAACCAAGTTACTGGCGGCCAATGACAACACGCCTCCGAAAGGCAGAGCTCCAGTTTACCGCGGCGGCCGGCCCGCTTTTAACTGGGCGGCCAAGCACGACGAATATGGCGCTGCTTGCCTATGGCTTATTGCCCGCAAACGCCTTCCGGATCCTGTCGTGGCGGCGAATGATAACGAGCCACAGCAAGGTGGGCTAGAAACCCGCAAAAACGGAGTGGCGCGCGGCAAGTCCAAATTCAAGGTTGCTCTAGGCGAGCACCTTAGCATTCCCGGCATAATCCCACGGCTTGGAGATGCCGAACCGCAGCCAGTCACCGCGTCCGGCTATAGCAGGCAGGACGTACGGCCGCAGAACGACGTGGAAGAGCTTTCAGACAACTTCCTGTCCTTTGGGGCTTGTGCCGATGCCGTCGCACCTGGCACCGACTTTATTGGGGCGGAAAGCGGATTGGGGACGCCACGGCCCGGAAAGTCGAAAGGCTCTCCGCTCAAAGCAGAAGAGCCGGACTTTGACGAGCCGCCGCCTGACGTTGATTATGTGATCGAACTGCTCATGGCGCGCGAAAACGTGGCGGGAGTTGGTGCGGCATTCGGCGCGCGAGGCCGGTACGCAGACAAAAAGGGTGCCGCAATGCTGGCCAAGGCCATGGCGTGGGCTAAAGCGCAGGTAGCGACAAGCAATTATCGTGCCAATGTTACAAATCATGTAGCGTAGTTTAGCTACGAAGTAGAAGTATCGAGTTTCAGCCGCCCACAAGGCGGCTTTTCATTTCCCGGTGCCGGCAGCGCACCTGCCCGCGATGGCTGCCCCGTCGCGGGCGTTTTTCTATCCCAAAACTTCACCCCCTAAATAGGAGGAACATTCATGGCCTCTGCTAAGCAGGCATGCCAAGCGCTCGATGACGCGCTCAGATTGCCGCCAAACACGGCTGCCGGGTATGCGCATCGTATCCGGGCGCAAGGCTTGATACCGGCGACACAAGGGAAGCCGGAGCAAATCTCTTCAGCCGAAATTGCCGCGATCCTGATTGCCGTTGTAACGAGCTCTGCGACGGTCGCTGAATATCTCGATCTGCATGCCATCAGCGGCGGCGCAACATTCCGAGAGACGTTGGCGCGGTTTATCGACAAACCATACGACTTGCTGGATCTTCGTATCGACACTGTCGCGCCAGGCGCTGTTCTGACGTTTCGCGGCCATGATCATGGCGTGCAGACGAAGGTATTTACGTCTGATGCGCCAACGACCCGTCCGGCGTTTCAGCGCGAGGTGCGCGTTACGCCAGACGTGCTTATCAGCCTCCACGCAGCCGTTGCCGCCGCCCCTGAAGTGCGAGCAGGCCGGCCACCCACGCGTGATCGCTACAGGCGATATGAACGTGCAACTATTTTCTAAAGGAAAACAAATGGCACCCAAAAAAATCACAGTGAAAAGCCTGTCGGAGGCCGATCCGATAGGCTACGCCCCTGCCCTCAGCCTCCGCGACTCGTTGCGGACAAAATCATCGGAGCTCGGTCAGGAGGAAACAGATATTCTTTTCCGCCTTAACAACGCGCCGCCGCTGGAAAACGTGCACAATGCCCGCGTTTCTGCCCTGCTCGGCGATGAGCCTGCTGATAATTGCGGCGCGCTCTCGTCCACCCGCGAGCGGCTATCGAAGATACACGGCGAGCGCCGCGATTTGCAGGCCGCTCTGGAGATAGCCGAAGGGCGCCTCGCAAAAGCCCGTCATCGGGCGTCTGCCGTGATTTGCGAAGATATCAAACCAGCCTACACCGCCGCTGTCAAAGACCTTGCCGCAAAGTTGATCGAAGCAGATGCAGCCCACCGCGAGCTCCTCAATATCATTGACGGGCTGAACGCCGCCGATATCTCGTGGACTGTCCACCTCCACCCCATGCAGGCGAGACCTATTTTCGGTGATCACAGCGGAAAGGTGGCAACCTGGCTTCGCGAAGCTGCGCGCGCTGGGTTCATCACGAAAAGCGATATTCCGAAGGAACTGCAACAGTGAAACTACACCTTGAATATTCCATGCGCGGAGTAGAGCGCGCAACCGCCCATGCGGGCAGCACCGAACGCGAACACCGTTTGGTGCCAACGCAGGTAAACGGCCGCAGCGAAATGTTGCCTGATAATCCTAAGGAAGTCGCGCGCATCCTAAAGGAACGCCGCGCGAAGAAATCGCCTGCGGCCAAGGCAAAAGAGCGGATGGCTGCGGCAATGAAGAAACGTGGCATTTAGTGGACGAAGGCCTATCGATCACCGGCCGCCGCATGGTCGGATACGCTTTACGCTGGCATGAGCCCGCATTCATCCGCGACGGCGGCCGCTGCTTTGAAGAGCGATTTGTCAAAAATGCCTTTACGCGATCCATAGCCGCCGGCCGAGTCAATCTTTGCCTCGATCACGATCGCAACGCCGTCGTCGCCAAGCAGTCGGACGGCACCCTGTCGTTAGTCGAGGACGCACACGGCCTTCGCATAGACGCGCTAGCCGCCGACACTGACATCGGAGACGTCGCGCTCAACGCGGTGCGTGGCAGATCCAGAGCGGGTCTGTCCGTCGGCTTTGAGCGGCCAGTATCAAGGTGGGCAAATACCAGCGACGGTCGCCAGCGCGTGGTCATCGATTGCGATTTGATTGAGGTATCGATCGTCCGCAATCCCGCCTATCCATCCGGCGAAGTTCACACCGGCAAGATGCGCATCGATGCCTTCGAGGCGCGATGGCGGGCCGAAGCGTAGGCGGGAGGGGTGCATCGCATCCCAAAATCGACGCGCGCCAAGGTACCGGTGGTGCCCAACAGCACGTATTCGCCTTGCCCCGGTTCGTTCCGTGAGACTTCCAGCACGATTTTGATAAAGGAGGCCGTAATGGGCCAAAAACACCGCATTCCTGACCATTTGCGGCCGGAAACGCGGAAATGGGCACGTGGAATCCTCACGGATTTCGACTTGGAAAGTCACCATTTTCGCCAATTAATTAAGACGTGCGAGGCATTTGACCGCTCCGAAGAGGCGCGCGAAATCCTCGCCAAGGACGGTTTGACCGTCGTTGACCGGTACGGAACGCCGAAAGCGCACCCTTGTGTTGGTATCGAGCGTGACGCACGCACCGCATTCTTCCGAGGACTTCGCGAACTCGCACTCGATGGCGTCGACGCACCAGAGGCGCCGCGCGCACCCCGCACCGCAGACTACGGGAATCGTCGCTGATGCCGGTCCGTCGACGAACAAACAGGCGGCGTGCCGGCGAAGCGGAAGCTTGGGCCGGATATTTCATGTCGGGGTGCGATTTCTTCGATGAACTCGAAGGAATCGGGCTGACTGAGAAAACAGCATGGCCTATCGCCGAAGCAACCTGGCGCCGCATCGGCGAAGATGTGGTCGCGCACATCGATGAGATGCACAGAGGCTTCTACCCGCCTCCGCGGCCATATTGGGCGGAGGAACAGTTCGGTCCACCCGTCACTCGCGGGAAGCGGCGGCGGTAGTCTCACGGCGTCGTAGTGGCGACCTAACCGCTAAATCAAAAACGAGCATCCCAGCGCAACGGCGAAGATACCGAACGGCAAGGCAAGCACCAGCGCTGCGCTGACCCACTCGCTCTCTGAAAGCCTTTTGGGCGCGTTGCCGTTGGCTACTTTCATTGTCGTCTTCCCCCGTTAGGCGCCCAGCATAGCCAGCATTTTAGGGCCGTCTAATCAAGGATGTTTTCGGCGCGTAACGCGGACGGCATTTCAAACCCGATCCCCAAAAATCTCACCCTTCCAGCCTGGCCGCGCGCCGGGCTTTCTCAATTGGAGAATCAATGAACTTTTCGCCAAATGCCCAAACGATTTGGGCTGACGGACCTGCGTTTGAGCCGACCCAGCCCTACAAACCAGACATCCGCAAATGGGGCACGGCGGTCGAGAACGCCATTTCTGCGCTAGCCTCTGGATCCGGCACCATTGCCAAGGACACGCGCGTAAACCTCTACGCAGACCTTGCGCATGACGCAGACACGATGGCGTGGGTCTATGCAGACACAACGACTGCCTACAACGGCATTTATCGCAAGAGTGGCGCGTCTGGCGCCGGTTCTTGGTCGCTTATCCTGCCGCTGCCGTATTCGTTCATCATCGCCTCTGACGTTGGCGTCGGCACGCCGAACGCTATTCAGGCAACAACCAGCATTCCTGTTAGTTCGTCGGCGCTGGTGTGGGTAACACTGGCTGACACCACTACGGCGAGCCCTGTAACTATCCAGTTCAATTCGGATTCTCTGCTCACGATCAAGACTAACACAGGCAACGATCCTGTGGTTGGCGGCCTGACTGCCGGGATGACTATTCTCGGGATTAAGTCGGGTACGACCTTTCGTCTTCTTAATGATCAGGTTTCCAGTGCGATCGTGGCTGCGGCAGAAGACGCGGCAGACCGCGCCGAGGCAGCAGCGGCTGGGGTTAATCTGCCGTCGGTTACCGTCTCCGATGCACGGAAGGTGCTTGAGGTTAAGGCTGATGGTTCCGGCTTTCAGGTGAAGCTTCCCTACTTCCGCCCATCAACGACCGACTCAACGATTGAACGAACTGTTGAAACCAAGTTGCGTGAATGGGCGTCAGTTGACGACTTCCGCAAGGGGTCGGACGTAGGATGGACGACGACGGCTCTTCGCGCTATCGCAGAACTTCAAGCAGCGGGCGGCGGCACCTTGCTTTTCCCGGGTCATGATTACGACATGGGGCCGACGCTGACGATTAATCCCGTAGCGTCTGGTGTCAACGCTGGTTGGCACAATATCATTCTTACGGGGGCTGGCTACGGTACGCGGTTGAAGTTTGACAACACCCTTACCGGCCAAGACGGCGTTGCTTGGGCCGGCTGGGGCGGCCGGTGCGGCATGCGTGACATGCAGATCATGACCGCATCTGGAAAGGGCGTGAATTGGAATGCCGCCGAGGTTCGCGGCGGCCCTAACTACATTTCTCGCTTCTTCATGGAAAACATGGTTGTCGATGGGTGCGCCGGCGACAACATTTCGTTCCTGCAAACCTATATGGGCATGATCCGAAACGTTGAGAGTCGGAACGGTGGCGCCTACGGTTTCAAATGCAACGGCACTCATACTTCCATGGCGTTCGAACGTTGTTGGGCGGGTGGCGATGCTGCTGCACCTAGCGGAGGTAACCAAGGCGGCTGGTATCTGAACGGCCTGTTGTATTCCTATCTAGAGGCGTGCGGCGCTGATTGGAACAATGGCCCAGGCTATATCATCAAAAATTCGCAGGGGCTTCGTCTTATTGCCTTCGGCGCTGAGAGCAACAAGCAAGAAGGCGTCCTTATCGTCTCAAGCACTGACGATAGCTCAAACCTGCCCATCGTCGGTTGCCAAGGCATAAGCATCGAAGGGTTTGGGGCCTACAACAACGGCAAACAAGCAGCTGGCACTTATGCGAATGCTGTCGGCGTCGTGACCGCAAATTCTCAAGACGTTTCGGTGAATATCCAAGGCGTCCGCGACATTCGAAACGATGTATCTGACCCGACGATCGTTCTTAACTGCGTATTCCGATGAAGCCGGCCATCGATTCCGATTTGAAGCCGGCCAGTCATTCCGATTTCATTCCGGCCGCCGTTCCGATTTGAAGCCGGCC
>NZ_AUFB01000059.1 GCF_000426285.1 Rhizobium leucaenae USDA 9039
TGATCCTGTCCGTCGCCCCAAAACCACTCTCACCGCAAAGGACAAACCCTTGTAAACGCGCTTAAATACGCCTGTTTGTGGACGGAAACTAGCTACGGGGAGCCCTGGGCGCTTTGCGGCGGACCGAGCATGGCGGGCGGATGATGAATTTCCGCGCTCGTCGTTCTTGCGGAACCGACTGCCGCCTTCTAGATCATGAACAATGTCGACGCCATGTCGGATCCCTGCGAACGGAACTTGACGCGGCTGCCAATCAACTGTTGCGCATGAAAGCCGCCTCTCGATCAGTCTTGAAAGCCTGACGTCGGCGCCAAGGCCTCGCAGATAGTCGCGTAGCGGACAAAAAGAGATTCTGGAAACACGTAGGCGATAAGCGAACCCTGCATGTGCGAGGGGTACCCGAATGCGAATACAGGATCTTTCGAAGATGAGCATCACGCCGCCCTCCTTGGAACCAAGCATCTGATCGCCAGTTTTGATTGCGGAGGAATAATGCCATGACCACACAATGGTGGGATAAAACTCTGATGCTGGAAACGAGACAGGCCGGCAGAGCGGTCGCGATCAACAGCGCCGAGCGCGCTGCCGATTTCCTGCTCAACGAATGGCCGGCAGAGAATACCGGCGAAGCCTATGAAGACGCCAAGAGAGCGGTTCTTGCAGCCCATGAGGGCAGAATAACTGCCGAAGAAGTGCGAGAGGCGATCATTAAGGCGGCCCGAGAGGATGGGGTCTTTGTGTACGGCCGGTGAGGTCATGCCTGCCTCCCGAATATATGTGGGAGGCAGCGATAGGTTTTTCTTCAGCGTCTTCGCGTCTTCCCCTCTGCGCGCGCTGCGAACTTATCAACGCGCCGATACATCTCCTTTTCGATAGTCTTGCCCGTATCGACTCGTATGGCGAAGAACCGATCGCGTAAGGCGAGCGCATCAGCTTCCGACTTGCAATCAGCGATGATGTGAGATCGGGGAAGCCTCTCCCCTTCCTCCACGTACCGGCAGGAGCCAAATGCAACGAAGGTTTTTGGCATAACCTTCTGGACCTGCAGGACGAAGAAGATTTCCTCGCTGCGATGAGTGTCCATCCAGTATTTGAAGGTGTATTCTCGGTAGGCTGCCGTCATATGGTCCGTAAAGCTGGTGAAACGCCAGCACCCGCTGGCCTGGCCGGCTACTCTTCTCAGCGAAGCAGCTGCAGGAGATTTTCGGCCCTCCCCTGTTGACAGGCTCTCAGTTGCTAAAATTCCTGTCTGCACTGGGCCAGTGAGCTATTTCTCCTCCATTCGGCTTCGAAGGAACTCTTCTATCTGAAGCGCTAACCTCGCTGGCTCCTGGCCCATGGTTTTGAGGTGAAGTTCCGGATTCTCCGGAGCCTCATAGGGAGACGAGACGCCGGTGAAATTGGCAATGTTTCCGGCAAAGGCCTTCTTATAAAGCCCTTTCGGATCTCGGCGCGCACATTCGTCTAAAGGCGTGTCAACAAAGATTTCGATGAACTCGCCTTCGCCCATGAGCTCGCGCGCCATACGCCGCTCGTCTCGGAAGGGCGAGATGAAGGAGCAAATTACGATCAGCCCTGCGTCCGCCATCAACTTGGCGACCTCAGCGACGCGGCGTATGTTCTCGACCCGATCAACTGCGGTAAAGCCAAGGTCACGATTAAGCCCGTGGCGTACGTTATCTCCGTCCAATAGATAGGTATGCTTGCCGCAAGTATGCAGAAGCGCTTCGAGTGCATTGGCGATCGTCGACTTGCCCGAACCGGACAGACCGGTGAGCCAAAGGACAGCAGGCTTTTGGTTCTTGAGAGCCGACCGCGCGGCCTTGTCGACGTCGAGCGCCTGCCAATGAACGTTGTCGGCACGACGAAGCGGGAAATCAATCATGCCGGCGCCGACGGTCGCGCTGCTTACCCTATCGACGATGATGAAATTGCCGGTTGACCTATTTTCCTTGTAGGCGTCAAAGACGATCGGTCGTTGCGTCATGATGTTGCAGACGCCCACCTCGTTCATCTGAAGCAGTTTGGCCGGTTCGCGAACGAAGCTGTCGACATTTAGTTGGTGCTTGAGCACAGTCACCGTGGCGCTGACACTGTCCGTCTCCGTCCGCAAGAGATAGCTTCGTCCGGGGAGCATCGGATTGGCATCGAACCAAATAAGATGCGCCTGAAATTGGTCCGAGACAAAAGGTCTTGAGGCGGGGTCAACCAGCATGTCGCCCCTCGAGACATCTACCTCGTCGGCAAGAACCAAGGTTACCGGTTCCCCTTCTGCGGCAGATATCTGGTTGCCATCAGGGGCAATGATCGCCCTGACCGACGATCGCAGACCTGATTTTGCAACGATCACCGGATCGCCGACCGCAATTTTTCCGGATGCGATCCGGCCCGCGTAGCTCGAAAATCCGCATTCGGCCGCATGACGAGCTGAACAGGAAAACGAAAGGGTTCTTGCCTGTCAGGTGCGTCGAGTTCCACCGTTTCCAGATATTCAAGAAGCGGGGAGCCTTGATACCAGGGTAATTTCCCCGATTTCGAAACAACATTGTCTCCGAAGCGGGCGGACATCGGAATGGCCATTACGCTGGCAAAACCCAGCTTCGCCGAGAAGCGCACGTATTCGGCCACAATGGCATCAAATATCGGCTCGCTGAAATCGATGAGATCGATCTTGTTCACAGCCAGGACGACATGGCGAATGCCGAGAAGCGAGGCGAGATAGGAATGCCTGCGTGTTTGCTGGAGTATGCCTTGGCGGCTGTCGACGAGGATGACGGCAAGGTCGGCAGTTGATGCGCCCGTCGCCATGTTGCGCGTATATTCGAAGTGGCCTGGCGTGTCGGCAACGATGAACTTGCGCTTCGACGTGGAGAAATAGCGATAGGCAACATCTATGGTGATGCCCTGTTCGCGCTCCGCCTCAAGGCCGTCGAGCACCAGAGAGAAATCGATTTCCTCGCCATTGCCGCCGCGGATGCCCCCGTGGCGAAGGTCTGCCAATTGGTCTTCGAAGACCAGTTGCGCATCGCAGAGCAGTCGCCCGATCAAGGTCGATTTGCCGTCATCGACCGAACCGCAGGTAATGAATCGAAGAACCGGTCCTTTGTCCTCTTGGACCAGATGCTCTTCCATGTCATGCGGCGATATCGAAAAAGGATATGGCATCAGAAGTACCCTTCCCGCTTCTTCTTCTCCATTGCGCCGGCCTCGTCGAAATCGATCAGCCGGCTCTGTCTTTCGGAGGTGCGTGCCTCCACGATCTCGCGCAGGATTTCCGGCACCGTCTCCGCACTGGATTCGATCGCGCCCGTCAAAGGGTAGCAGCCGAGCGTACGGAAACGGATCATGCGCTGCGTGACCGTTTCGTCGGGCTCAAGCGGCATGCGCTCGTCATCGACCATGATCATCCCCGCACCGCGCTGAACGACGGGCCGCGGCGCCGCGAAATAGAGTGGCACGACCGGGATGTTTTCCTTTTGGTTGTATTCCCAGACGTCGAGTTCCGTCCAGTTGGAAAGCGGAAAGACGCGCATCGTTTCGCCTGCGCTGACACGCGTATTGTAGGTTCTCCACATCTCCGGACGCTGGCGTTTCGGATCCCAAGCATGCTGTGCGTTGCGAATGGAAAAGATCCGCTCTTTGGCTCGCGATTTTTCCTCCTCGCGGCGTGCGCCTGCGAGCGCAGCATCGAAACTGAATTTGTCCAACGCCTGGCGCAGCGCCATGGTCTTCATCATGTGCGTGTGCACGTTGGAGCCGTCTCGAAACGGGCTGATACCCTGATCGATGCCATCCTGATTGACGTGGACAATCAATTTCAGGTCCATTTCCCGCATCATGCGGTCGCGGAAATCGATCATCTCCCGAAACTTCCACCGGGTGTCCACATGAAGAAAGGGAAAGGGCGGTTTTCCCGGGAAGAACGCCTTCATTGCGAGATGCAATAAAACGGAGGAGTCCTTTCCGATGGAATAGAGCACTACCGGATTGGAAAAGGTCGCAGCGACCTCCCGAATGATATGGATGGCTTCGGATTCGAGGTATCGCAGATTGTCGAAAGACATCTCATTTATCCTTGCGGAGCCGATGCGTCGTCAAGCTCGAAGAACTTCGCGTAGGGGCCGCCTGCAAAGTGCCGCCGTAGCTCTACAAAATTCCGCAGCGAGCGAGCGAGCGAGCGTGTTTCCTGCCGTTGAATGGTGGCGCGATTGGAAAACCGATGCGCGGGAGCTCCCAGGAAGGCCAAAACGGCTGCCAGGCATGCGCTCGGTTTAAGAAGAAGATCCTGGTATTCGATCATCAGCAGTTTGCTCGGATCAAACGCATCCTTGACCCGCGCATGGAAATCGTCGGCAGCTTTGAAATAGGCTTCGCATTCGTTCACTGACAGCGAGACACTTGGGGGCTCATTACGGTCCGGGCTGAATTTCAGCCACTGACCCGTTTGCCTTGCCTGCACCAGCGATCGTAGGGATTCCAATGTATTGCGAGTAAGCAAAATGACTTTGAGGCCTTGCCAGCGAGCCAATTCGTCGAAAAAGCCTGGACGCTCATAAAATTGAGGCTCGTTAATTTTACAGCCGACATGCGTCACCTTCTTCTTGGCTGGTGGATAGCGCATGTAGGCGAGCTCGAGAAGCTCGCGATCGCTGTGCCTCAGGCGATCCTTATCGGGCCAATTTTCATCATAGCTGTTGAGCAACTCACCGTTGCTCAAGATATTTGGATGATCGTTCAGCAACGCTTCGAGATAGTGCGTCCCAGTTCGCGGCATCGCAAGGATTACAAATGGCTCCGGCGACGGTAGGGAATGGATCATTGCGCATGTTTCCAACTGTTATTGATCACAAAGGTGGGGATGGCGCCCGCACAAGAACTTCGCCGTTGCGCCGACGAGCGTAAGGGCTCTCCGGCTGGTTCTTTACGCCAGGCTATTGAAAGACGTTCGTACTGCGGTCTGGCCAGTGCAGCTGAAACAGATCGGTATGATCCGTCTGCAGCCTTTGAAGGCTGGCATCGACTGCTTCGAAAAGGTTTGCGCGCGTGTAGCTGACGCGGCCGTCCAGGATATAGGGCAGGTTTGCTTTGGCTGGCCGGACGGGACCGACCGCTTTGGTCGAAAGCACCACATCCTGCCTGCGGCCGGTTTTGCGCAGCCAACTGTCGATATAGCGCGCCGAGAGACCGTCGTCCCGACGCGCGGTGGTACAGGATACATCTCCGCCGTGTCGACAAAGTTTACGCCTACATCGAGAGCCGCCCCGAGTTGCGCGCGTGCCTCGGCTTCCGTGTTCTGCTCTCCCCAGCCCATCGTACCCAAGCCGAACGCGCTTACTTTCAGGCCGCTGCGGCCGAGTCCGCGATACTGCATTTCATCACTCCGTTTCGTAAGCGGTCACGGCTTCAGGGCATCAGACGGCGCCGCAGAAGCGTTGCCGAAAGGAAGAACGGCAATGCCGCGTAAAGGCAGAGCGCACCGACATGCAGGCCGACGCTTTCCGCCGGCCGGCCGAGCATTGCTGGACGAATGAGGTCGATCGCATGTGCGAGCGGCAGCAACTGCGCCATTTCCTGAAATCCGCCCGGCAGTTGCGCGACCGGAAAGACCGCGCCGCAGAGGAACAACATCGGCGTGAGGACGAGCGTCTGGTAGAAAATGAAATAGTCGTAACTGGGTGCGAGTGCCACGACGACCATGGCCACGCTCGCGAATGCAAACCCTGTTAGCGCAATAACCGGCAGCACGCAGGGGATCGACGTCCACGCCGCATAGCCGAGCATAGTGGCGACGATCAAAATTCCCGTCCCGGCCAGAAACGCCTTGGTGGCCGCCCATGCCAATTCGCCGAGAATGACATCGCCGAGCGTCAGTTGTGTGTATAGGATTGCTTCCCAGCGGTGAGATTGCATGCGAGCGAAAGCCGCATAAATCGTTTCGAAGGTAGCAGATGTCATGGAACTTGCCGCAACCATGCCGCCCGTCAGAAACGCGATATATGGAGCCCCGTCCACGCGACCGACCATTATGCCGAGGCCGTAACCGAGACCGAACAGGTAGATCATGGGATCGGCGAGATTCCCGAGTATCGACGCAAGCGCAACCTTCTTCCATGCCAGATAGTTGCGGCGCCAAACCGCAATCCAGTTCCAAGCGTTAGCCGGCAGCGTTGTCGCATAACCTTCACCCATCATTCATTTCTCCATCTCGCGCCCGGTCAGCCGCAAAAAAACATCCTCCAGATTCGGTGGCCGCTGCAAAAGACGCAGGCCCGTTCGCCCGCGCAGTTGCGCCAAGACCGGCTCCGGATCGGACGCGTAACAAAAGAGCGTCTCGCCGCTCACCTCGAACCGTTGCGCATATGGCCGGATCGCTGAATGCAGTTCATGCGGATTGCCGCCGTATATTTCGATCACCTGGCAGCCGATCTGCTCGTCGACAAGCGCATGCGGGCGGCCCTCGGCGATGATGCGTCCCTTCTCGATGACGCACAGGCGATCGCACAAACGCTCAGCTTCTTCCATGAAGTGGGTGGTCAAGATAATTGTCTTGCCGCGCGCCAGAAGTGCCCGCAGGCGCTCCCAGATCAAGTGGCGCGCATGCGGATCAAGGCCCGTCGTCGGCTCATCCATGACAAGCAGCTGCGGGTCGTTGATCAGCGCACGCGCCAGTGTCAGGCGCCGCTTCATGCCGCCGGACAGCTCGGAAACGCGTGCATGCGCCTTGCTCTCAAGGCGCGCGAACTCGAGCAGTGACGGGATAACCTTTTCGACCTCGCGTGTGCTCATGCCGAAATAGCGTCCGAACACCACAAGATTTTCGCGCACAGTGAATTCGGCGTCGAGGTTGTCGAACTGAGGGACGACGCCGATGCGCCTGCGTGCCAAGCGGGCGCGCGCCGGCACGGGTACACCGAGCACGCTGATCTTGCCGGAATCAGGAAGAGTCATGCCGAGAACCATTCGCGCGATTGTGCTTTTTCCCGCGCCGTTCGGCCCGAGCAGGCCAAAGCATTCTCCCGCTCCAACGGAAAACGACAGCCCGTCGACGACGGTCCTTTCGCCGTAAGACTTCGTGACACCGGCAAGTTCGATTGCTACCGTGGACATGTGCTCATCTTCATGTTGTCTGCGACGCCAACTGGCGCCAATTCGGCGACCCGCTCCTTGGTGAAGAGCACGCCGTTGCACCATACATGGTCGATGCGTCCCCATTCGCAGGCTGCGGCAGCATCCGGGAAGAAGCCCCGTCCATGGAGGTTGGCACTCGTGTTGCAAAGCAGCGGAATGCCTGTGAGTTTTTCATACTCGATGAGGAGTTCGGTAACTGCGTGTTCAGAGCTCCTGGAAATGGTTTGCAAACGTGCAGATCCGTCGAGATGGACGACAGCGGGAATCTTGTCCTTCCACTCCGGGCGCGTCTGGTGGTCGAACAGCATGTAGGGATCGGGCGTTCCGGGACTGAATATATCCGGCGCGAGGTCCTCCAGGCATATTGGCGCCACCGGCCGGAAGTGTTCGCGAAATTTGACTTCGTTGAGATAGTCTTTCATTTGCGGCGACGTCGCGGCTGCGAGAATGCTTCTGCCTCCGAGCGCCCGGGGTCCGAGCTCGGCGCGCCCGGCAAGAAAGACAACGGGCTTATTGCTGGCGAGGATCGTGGCGAGTTCTAATATGCTGCACGGGGCAGCCTCCCATCCGGGCGGCGCATCGCCGTTTTTCAAAGCCGGGCCGCTGTAGACCGACCACTCCAGCGGCACAAAGCCTTCATGCGCCGCCATGGCGCTGCAGGCGGCACCGATTGCAGAACCACTGTCGTTCGGAAATGGCGGAACCCAGACGGCATCGAACAGGCCCGTCTCGCGCAGTGCACTGTTCCATTTGATGTTGAGACCACAGCCGCCGGCTATGCATAAATTACGCGGCCCTGGCAGTGAGTGGCGCTGCATGGCAAGCGCCATTTCACGGACTAAGAGAAGCTCCAGGAAAGAATGGAATGATGCAAGCACGTTTTCGGGCGCCTTATCCTCCAATCGGACCACGCTGGCATCGAAGAAGTCATGTACGGCTATAAGGGAAGATTCAGCGTCGTTGATGTTTGCGCGATAGCGACAGGCTCGCTCGGCATCGCCTGAAAAGTGCTCCTCGTAGAGCTCTTCGAACACCGCGACGATGTCTTCATCAATCGAGCTAAGCGCGATATAGGCCATCAGCTTGCCGGCGACACCGAGGTCCCAGCCCGCGCGGCTTGGCTGCTTATATGGCCCGAAGTAATGGCCCGCGGCAGCGTAAGCTTGCCCTATCATCGGGAATAAGGACTCAAGGAACCGCGCTCCGTGGCCATCGACGTGATAGAGGCGCGGGAAGATGCAGCCACCCCATACCAGGCAGAACGCGGCTTCACCAGCCTTGGCGAATGGACTGGTGCAGTATGCGGAGGCCACATGGCCGGTAACATGCGGATAGCTCTTATAAGAAAGAACCCGGTCGTCGAGAATAAGGCCGGAGCCGTCGAGCGAATCGAGAAGACCGTCGGGGTGGCGTTCAACGTAGGGCGCCCCCGTGAGAGTGACGGGAGCCGCGCCGCTGAGGACCTGGAAACGCGACTCGATCTCACCATCCCATCCGTCGATGACGAACTGATCGACGTCGCTTGGATTAAGACCGTGTTCCGCCAACGCGGTGACAATTGCGTCGAGATTGTCGATGGTTTGGTATCGGCGATTGTTGTCTTGCTTCTCCTGCTCAATGCAGAAGACTAGCCGTCCGTCCTCGATAAGGGCGATCGCCCCGTCATGGGTCAGCTTTATACCACAGATGCGCATAGTGTCTCCATGTCTAAGCTCGAAACTTCAATTGATTAGGAAGAGGAAACCGGATTGCGGAAACGGACGAGCAAGCAGTCTTCGTTGTCCGAGTCCCCCTGTAACTCAAGACGCTCTACCTCGACCAACATTTCGGTGAGAATGGCAATGACCGTCTCAGCGCCGGTAACATGACCCCAGCGCTGGCAGTTCGCATCGCGAGCCGAGCCGAAGACCAGATGCCCGCCCGGCGCAAGCATGCGAAGCAGGTTCCCAACTGCCATTCGCATCTCGGCAATGTCTCCGAGGTAATAAAGAACTTCTGCAACCACGATCAGATCGAAAAGCTCTTCAGAGGAAAACTGTTGTACGTCTGAGACAACCCAGCTGATATGTGCCGGCTTGTTCATGCGCCGGCGTGTTCGATCAATCGCTTCTGGCACGACATCGATAACGGTGAGGCGCTGGCAATGGGGCGCCAGTTTTTCCGTGAAGGCGCCGGCCGCACACCCGACTTCGAGTGCATTTGCGATGGGCCCCTGGGCAAGCGACAGCAGGAGCATTTGCGCGTGACGCTTGCGTTCGAACGGATTTCCGTCGAGGCGCCACGGATCATCTGCAGCCAGTTCGCGATTTAAAAGTTGATAATTGTCGTGCGTTTTCAAGCCGTCTACCTTGATAGAGCGATCATTACTGGTCGGTGCAAATGCCGTCATATGCCATCGATCTGGTAGCATCTCTCGCAAGATTGTGCCGGCGAAGCGGAGCTTCATTTTCTTGCGATTCTCTCGGGCTTGATGCAGCAACCGGGTCTTGGATGGCGTCCAGCTTTCCACCCTTGCCTGTTGCCTTGGCAGCAGAGCCGCGCGACAGCCAATCGCTATTGCTCAACGTACAGAGCGCGTAGGCCTTCAAGGGCAGCAGGAAAAAGATGTTGATGAAGGTATGCAGGGAGAAGCCGATAAATCGAAATTGGCGAGCACGAACCGCTGCGACGCTGCAGCGGATCATGGTCATCGATGCGATCATCAGGCATGTCCACCAGGGCACGGTCCCGGTGAGCGCGAACTGCGCTAGTCCGGTTAGCACCGATAGGGCGAGCAAGAGCGGTCCGAGGTTCTGACCAATGACGTCCAACGTGAGAAAACGGTCAAGACCAGGCAGAAGGTTCATTGCAAGCAACGTGTCACGGAAAGTGCTGCGTGCCCAGCGAAGTTGTTGACGCAGATAAGGGCGCAGCTTGTTTGGAACAACAGTTGCCGCGATGGCGGTTGGAACATATTCGGTTCGAAATCCGGCCTTCAACATGAGAATCGTAAGATGACGATCTTCGCCGAAATCGCTTCGCTTTCCCCGGAACATTTGCGTTTCGTACTGGTCGAGTAGCATGGTAAGCGCAGTCCGGCGGTACATGGCGCATGGGCCACAGCAGCACATGACAGCACCGAAACGAGCCTGTGCCGCGCGCTCCTCATTACAGGCCAGCCAGTATTCCATGTCGATCAAACGGGTCAACCAGGTCTCGTGGCGGTTGCTGGCGGCAAGCTGGCCCATAGCCGCGCCAATTGCCGGATCTTGCATCTTGAGTGCAAGTTTCACGACGACGTCTGGGGCGAGAATGGTGTCGGAGTCGACGTTGAGGACCAAATCCCCAGAGGAACGGCGTATCGCTGCTATCTGCGCCTTGCGCTTTCCAACATTCTCCCTGAGCAGAATGAATGTGAATCTTGGATCGCGTGCAAACGCCGTGTGGACGGGCGTGATGGCGTCGCGATTGCTGGAACCGTCATCAACCACATAGACATTCAAATCCCCAGCGTATTCTTGCTGCGCGATGGACTCCAGGCAGTCCCAGAGTGTGCCCGGATCCTCATTGAAGGAGGGTATGATGACATCGACGCTCGGCCATTGCGCCGAAGCAATGGGCTCTGCAGAGGTCGATGGCTCCTCGATTGGCCGAGCATAAACGACCTGCATGCTTTTATAAGCCGTCGAGAGCATCGCATAAAGCGAGATAGCGGCAGTGCTGGTTGCGTCGAGCAGATTCATGAATATCGCTTTCAGTGATGTTGAGGAAGCGAGCGGATTAAAAATCCGCGGTCGCGCACGACTGGGATGATGCGAGAGAGTGCCATGATGGTATGACGGCGCAGACTGCTATCTACGCTCGGCTTCGCCTCGCTTGGAGGGCATCCGTCGTGCAACAGAACGATTGCCCCGGGACGGATAGAGGCGAGCACTGCATCGACAATGGCATCGACGCCAGGACGAGACCAGTCTCGCGGGTCCACAGACCAATGGACGGCCGCCAGCCCTGCGCTCGCCGACACGGAAAGAACGTCTTGGGTCCAGCTCCCGTAGGGAGCGCGCATATATTGCACCGACGCCTGCGGGCATGCAGTCTTGATAGCCCTGCTCGCCTCAGATATCTCATGTTCTATTTCGCCGGGACCGCAATTGGACAGGTCCGGATGGGTCATCGTGTGATTGGCGACCTTGTGCCCTTCGGCGATCATTCGTTGGATGAGTTTCGGCCGCTCGGCTGCGTAAGTTCCGATAACGAAGAAGGTTGCGGGCGCCTGATGTTGCGCCAGCACGTCTAGAATCTCAGGCGTACAGAAGGGATGAGGTCCGTCGTCAAATGTCAGATAGATGCTCGGCCGGTCGGTGGCGTCATCGCACGCATTGGGCATTTCGTATAAGCAATCGAGTTGCGTCATAGCTCTGGCCCGTTCCGATCGATTACCGTGCCGGCAGGCCAATCGGAGATGGATCTTCCAATCGGCAGGACGATGACAAGCGCGTCGTCAATGCGTGTGGGCGGCTTGTCGAGGCGCGCCTCCGGTAGAGTGGACGACACACGAATCCCCGATAAGATCGTTACCGGACCGTAACGGCCGAACCTTTCGATATGCTTTTGCAATGCGGGCCGAACGGTGCCGAAAGCAAATGGAACGGCGAGTTCGCGCAATACAGGAAGCATGGCGTGAACTGAATGCCCGATCCCCAATCCCTCGAGATCCGGACGTACGCCATATAGTCCGAGCTCACCCACCAACTGATCAATTGCGCCAATTTTAATAAATCGGCGCAGCAAGCCCAGATGAGCCGCGACACCATTAGCATCATAGGCGATGAGACGAAGTTCGGGCCTTGCTCCCGCCCAGCTTCGACTGCCCTCGAATGGTTTTGCATTAAAGGGCCCGGTTGGCCCATAGGTCATCCGAAAGAAGTCGGCGAGCTCGATATGCTCGGCGAGTTCCAACTCGTTTTCCCAGCACAGTCTCCACCGCACCTTTGAGCGCATGCAAAGACCTCCTTTTTCCTGCTGTAGTTCTGAGGGAAACATCGTGTGATTGCAGCAACTGCTCGTCTACCCACGTCATACGCCCCAGGCGGTCGCAACGGCATACAATCGTTATAGTAGAACCTTTCTATTTCGCTCGCGTCTGAGATGATCAACTCTCTGAATACTTCCGACCGTCGTCGGTCGTTCGTAAGCTTACGCCGATGTACTCGTCTGCTAATCGACATACTTGTCAGGTTATCGACATTTTCCTCATGCACCATCATGCCGAATCGGTAAAATTGATTGTTTGGATGGCAACCATCCACATCTTGAATGAAGGAAAAGATGCGCTTCAAAGGACTGGACTTAAATCTTCTCGTCGCGCTCGACGCATTGATGACCGAGCGTAACCTGACGGCCGCGGCACGCAGCATCAATCTCAGCCAGCCTGCGATGAGCGCTGCTGTGGGCCGATTGCGTGTCTATTTCGAGGATGAACTGTTTACGATGAATGGTCGCGAACTTGTCCTGACGCCGCGTGCGAAGGGCCTTGTTTCGGCCGTACGTGAAGCCTTACTCCATATCCAGCTTTCGATCATTTCCTGGGAGCCGTTTGATCCCTTTCAGTCGGATCGCCGTTTCAGGATCATTCTTTCCGATTTCCTCACACTCGTGTTTATGGAAAAGGTCGTGAAGCGTGCTGCGCGGGAAGCCCCAGGCGTGAGCTTCGAATTCCTGCCCCTCGCCGATGATTACGACGAGCTTTTGCGCCGTGGCGAAGTCGATTTTATCATTCTCCCGGACGTGTTCATGCCAACTGGACATCCTCGAGCGAAACTGTTTGAGGAAAGGCTCGTATGCGTGGGCTGTGGCAGGAACCAAGAGCTATCACAGCCGCTTACATTCGACAGATACATGTCCATGGGGCACGTCGCGGCCAAATTCGGGAATTCACGAAGACCATCAATCGAAGAATGGTATTTGCTCGAACACGGTTTTAAGAGACGTATCGAGGTCGTCGTGCAGGGCTTCAGCATGATCCTGCCCGTTCTGTCCAATACCAATCGCATAGCGACCGTGCCGTTGCGACTGGCGCAACATTTCGCAGAAGTTTTGCCCCTTCGGATCATGGACCTTCCACTGCCGCTTCCCCCATTCACAGAGGCCGTTCAATGGCCTGCGCTTCAAAACAGTGATCCGGCGAGCCTATGGATGCGCGGGATTTTATTACAGGAAGCATCGCGCCTTGCCCTCCCGTCGGCAGAGCATTGAGTGGATGCCAGCAATGTTGCTGGAGCCCATCTCATGCGGATACTCGCAAGATCGGCTTAGAGTTTATAGGGAAGAGAGGCCATCGAAGCACCTGGCTTTCAACGGATCTGGCAAGTCGGCGAACGGTGCAAGGCAGATTGGCAGGAATGTCTTTGATGCCGTCGATAGAACGCCAGTTTAAAATAACAATGTGTGTGAACTTGTACCGCCAGCAGGTAAACATTCTGGTCAGCGGTAATGTGCTTGGTGGTGCAAAAGGGGTGGAATACACGCATATCGAAAAGTACCGGTACGGATCATGTCCCAGGACGTGGTGTAGCTTAGACGACCACGGCTCATCCCAGAGGGTCGGATGAGTATCAGCTTGCTGCTGGCAGGCTGATGAGCGGATCATCGCTCATTGTGGCGATTGTCTCAAGTGTCATGTAGCGGGATCGCTGGACGGCCCATTCATCGTTCTGTTCGAGCAGCAGCGCACCGACCAGGCGCACGATGGCGTCGTCGTTGGGGAAAATGCCGACGACCTCTGTGCGCCGCTTGATCTCACCGTTCAATCGCTCAATGGGGTTGGTCGAGTGAAGTTTGGCCCAATGCTGCTTGGGAAAGGTCATGTAGGCGAGCACGTCTTGCTCGGCACTGTCCATGAG
>NZ_AUFB01000060.1 GCF_000426285.1 Rhizobium leucaenae USDA 9039
CCCTCATCACATCATCCCCGAGATCTTATCGCTGGCCCGAAGACTGCCAGCTTCGCTCGCAATCGTAGCTCAGCGTCCTGCCCACCATAACATAAGGCCGCACGCGCAAATCCTGGTCCGCCCAACTTTCCCCTTCTTGGACCACAGCCCGCCTCTCGCGGGCTTTTTGGGTTACCGGGCCACGGCCGGCATAGCAAGCGTGGGCCCGTCAGATCTGCAAGATTGGCCGGGCGTAAACATGCTTGCAGTCAACCCATGAGCGTGAGGACGCTCGTCGGTTATCTGCCCGCATGGCAAACCCAACCAATGCCGACAACCGCGAAGCCGAACTCGTTTCGATCAGGATTGCTCATCGCCCGATATAGCCAACCTACACTTTGGCATCATATGGTCAGTGCTTCCGTTCGATAGGCTGGCGCGCCGGTCTGGCGCATTCTCCCTGGCATTGGTTAGGTCCACTGCAAGACCAACGCAATTTCGCAAATCGGGAGACTGCACATGAAAATCCTCATTATTGGCGGCACAGGCCTCATCGGTTCAAAGACGGCGGAACGGCTGCGCAAGAAGGGTCACGACGTGATCGCCGCCTCCCCGAATACGGGCGTGAATACCATCACCGGCGAAGGTCTGGCTGAGGCTGTTGCCGGAGCCCAGGTCGTCCTTGACCTGGCGAATTCGCCCTCTTTCGAAGACAAGGCTGTTCTGGAATTTTTCGAAAAGTCCGGCCGAAACCTGCTTGCCGCGGAAGCGTCCGCGGGCGTCAAGCACCACATCGCGCTCTCGGTCGTAGGGACCGAGCGTCTGCCGAAGAGCGGCTATTTGCGCGCCAAGATGGCTCAGGAGAATCTGATCAGGAACTCTGGCATCCCCTATACCATCGTTCACTCCACGCAATTCTTCGAGTTCTTGGGCGGCATCGCTCAGTCGGCAACGGTCGATGGCACCGTGCATCTGCCAGCCGTCAATTTCCAGCCGATCGCGTCTGACGACGTCGCCGATGTCATGGCGGACGTGGCACTGACCCCGCCGGTGAACGGCATCATTTATATCGCCGGGCCCGAACGCGGGCGCTTCACCGACATTGTCGCGCGGTTCCTGAAAGCGAGCAACGATCCGCGCAAGGTCGTTGCGGACCCTCATGCCCTCTATTTCGGCACGGAGCTGGATGACCGCTCGCTCGTCCCCGGGGAAGGAGACAACCCGCGTCTGGGCGCCGTCCACTTCGACGCTTGGTTCAGCCAGTCTGCTCGCAAGAACTGACGATCGGAGTCCGAGGCTTGGTTAGCGTCAACCTGCTTGCCGTGTTCGTTGTCGACACGAGCGAGGCCAAGCTGATGACCTCCGAGAAATGAGTTCGACCATCTTGCGGCAAGAGGCCCCACCCTCCCGACACTTGCCGCCATCTCGAAGTGGCGCCACGAGACGGCGCCACTTCGATCGAGTTCTTCGTTATCGGGGCTGTATCGAAGTTCCGAACTTTCTTTCGACGGCACCGATCCGAAGCCCTGCGATCTCCGGAGCTTGCACATACAGCAGCCTGCAGAGAAAGACGCAGGTGCTGAATTCGCTATCCGACGGCGCGAACGAAACAATTTTTGCCCCGGCTGTCAGCCACAGGGCTCTGTCAGGAGGCCATGATGCTTATCGAACGCCTATATACAATGACATCGGCTCGCCTGATGGTAATCGATATCGATGCCACGCTGCAAACCGCCGCCCTTTCGCTTTCCAATCCTGGGATAGGATTGGCCGTCGTCAGCGGCGAGAATGGGAAAGCAACCGGTGTGCTCAGCAAGTCCGACCTTATCCGCCACCTTACGGATCGAGAACCGAACACCTCGGTGGTGACGCTCATGAGCCGGAATATCGTCTCTTGCGACCCCAATGATGAGCTCCTCGCCGTCTGGAAGACCATGGTGGCGCAGCGTCTTCAAAACATGCCGGTGCTCGGCGCCGATTCGAAGCCGCTTGGCGTTCTCGATATCCGCGATGCGATGAAGGTGCTCTTCGAGCAAGAAGAGCTGCAGGAGCACATGCTGGCGGATTACATAGGGGGAATGGGCTACCGGTAGCCGATGGCGGCGTAAGATCGGCTGAACGGTCTCGATGTCGATCAACGGCGAGGTTTGCCGCTGTCGCATTCCAGGACCGTTGGATCGAGGCCGTCCTTCGCATTTGACCGCGGGCACCTGACCCGCCGGAACCAGGCTTCTCCACGCGCCAAGAGATGATCATCATGCAGGCCTATCTTGACGGACTCGCGACGGCTTCCCTTGCCTGGCTGATCATTCTCGAGTTGGCTGGAATAGTCGTATGGCATTTGATCCCGCGTTGGCGGGTGAACCTGCGGCTGATCGTAGAGATCGCCTTCTTCACCGCGATGACGGCCGTCCTTATTTATAGCGACATCTCGCCCCGCCAGTTTCAGGGCTACGGGCTTGAGAATGCCCATGCTTTTATCGTCATCATGGCGAAGTTGCTGTGGTGGCTTCATCTCGCATGGGCGATCATTGGCTTCGTACGCATCTATCTGGTTCTCGAAGGCAACCCACGTGAGGCCCATCTTCTGCAGGATATCGTCGTTGGGCTAGTATATCTTTGCGTTACCTTGTCGGCGCTGGCCTTCGTGTTTGGCGTTCCGATCGGAACGCTGGTCGCCACGTCGGGCGTGATTGCCATTGTCCTTGGCTTGGCACTCCAAAACACCCTGGGAGATGTCTTTTCGGGCATCGCTCTCACGCTCGGGCGCAGCTATTCTTTGGGTGACTGGATTCTGCTTGCTGACGGGACTGAGGGCCGTGTCATTGCCAGCACCTGGCGGTCGACACAGATTCTGACCGGCGCAAACAATGTCGTCGCTCTGCCTAATAGCGTGCTTGCCAAACTCGGACTGACGAATATCAGCCAGCCCGATGAAACGCATCTCCTTAAAATGACGGTGCGAGTCGCACCCACCCGGATGCCCTCCATCGTCGAGGAGGTCATGCAGTCGGTTTTGGCCGGCTGTAACTCGATCGTCAGGGAGCCGCCGCCGCAAGTCGCGTTGAAAAACCTGGATGCCGTCGCCCTGGAACTTGAACTGCAGTTCTGGGTAAAGAACCCGTCGCTGCGGACGAAAGCCCGAAATGAAATGATGGATCTGTTCTATCGCCATTGCAAATCTGCCGGACTGCTGTTGGCGATGCCGCCATCGGCCATCGCGCTTATGAACGAACCGCCGACGGAGGAGCGCGCCAGGCCGCCCGAGATAACGCCGCTTGCGCTCATTGAGGCGATTCCCATTTTCCTTGGATTGACGAGGTCCGAAAGGGAGCTCCTGGCCCGATCATGCGCGATCCGCGAATATCAGAAGAATGATATCATCGTTCAGCAGGGACAGATGCTCGCCTCGATGATGATCATTCGCGCCGGCATTGTTGCAATGCGTTATGGCGAGCAGGAGCAGCGACGGCTTTCGCCCGGGGATTTCTTCGGCGAGAGCGGTTTGCTTGCGGGCATGGGAGAAGTTTGCACGCTGCAGGCGCACACCCGCGTTACCGTCTACGAAATCGATCAGCAGAGCTTCGCGCCCCTCCTCGACGCGCGGCCGGCTATCGCGGAGGAGATTGCCACACGACTCTCCGCCCGTGCCGATCACATCCGCCATCTGCCCATCTCCACAAAAGCACAGGAGCGAAGTGCGCGCGCCTTCCTGAAGGCGATGCGGACGATCTTCGGCAGCTAGCATTTATCAAGCGCACTGCCATAAGCGGCGAGGTGGGTAGCGAAAGCTGCACTGACAGGAGCCACCGGCATGCTCGGAGGGCTTCCGGAGCCCGTCTGGCTGTTCTCTCCGAAATTCCCAATCCTTATCGCGTGCCCGTCAATTTGGAGAGTGGTTGAAGTCCGGCGCTTTTTCCGAGACCAGGCTCTTTTTTCCTGAATTTGATAAGGATTTCCTCGCCGTCCACAGAGGCTCGTGTTCGTTCGAGATCTTCCCGTTCGGCAGCAGCCTGATTCCAATGTTCCTGATCGCGGCCGTAGGGACGGCCTGCTTCTTCCCACAGAGAATATGCACGCCTTTTGATCCACTCATGTGCCTGGTCAGTCGGCATTATGGTCTCCTCCACATCAATGATTATTTTTCGGAAATATCTCGACGAATGTCGTGCCGGCGGACGCCAACATTTTTGTGGGAATTCTCGCGCCCTCGATCACGGACGAGAAACCAACATTCCAAAGGAATGTTCCCTGCCTCTGATAAAAATTATGGGCGCCGTGGATCGGCGCATCTGAAAGGATGCCCGAGCTCTTTCGCGGGAGCCATCGCCAAGCTCTTGACGCCCGAAGGATGCTCCACAATTATCTATTTAGTTACTAGCGTCGCGCTTGGTTCGAGCTCTTCGAGAGAACATCGCGTTGGCGAACGTCACATATCCAATCCTGCAACCAAGCGGAGAAGGCGATGGTCAGCGCCATTGATGTCAAAGCCCCAAGAATGTCGCTGGCATTTTCGACACTGGGCTGCGCCGAGCTGGAATTGGACGAGGCCCTTGCTCTGGCGGCGCGCCACGGCCTCAATGCGATCGAAATTCGCGCGCTCGGCGGTATGATCGATCTGCCGGCCTATTTTGCAGAGCGGTTCGGTACGCCTGCCGGCCTCGTCCATGCCCTTGAGCGTTCCGCCGTAGCCGTTTGCGCGCTCAATACCTCGCTGCGTCTCGTCGGCGCTACGCCGCAAGCGAAAGAAGAGTTCCTGCGCTATCTTCCGTGGGCCGAGGCGGCCGGCATAAAGACGCTGCGCATTTTCGATGGCGGCAGCACCGGCGAAGCAGGCGAACTTTCCGAGGCGCTGACGACGCTTGAATGGTGGCGCGAGATCGCCCGCCGTGAAGGTTTTGCCTCGGACATCATGGTGGAGACGCACGACTTTCTGGTGCACCCGCAGGCACTCGGCCGTTTTCTGGAAGCGGCACCCGATTGTGCCCTGCTCTGGGACACGCATCATACCTGGCGCAAAGGCGGGCAAGATCCTGCCGAGACCTGGAAGCAAGTACGCCACAACGTCAGGCATCTTCATGTGAAGGACAGCATCTCGAAGGCCGGTGGGAAACTGCCATATACCTACACGCTTCCTGCCGCTGGCGAGTTTCCAATGCCGGCGCTGCTCTCCGCATTGGCCGCCGACCGCTATGACGGCGTCATGAGCCTCGAATGGGAGCGGCTATGGCATGCAGATCTCCCGCTGCTCGATCATGCCCTGAGCGCGGCAAGGCAAGCGAACTGGTGGCCGCAGTCCGATGAAAGCGAACCGCAGCGGTGAGTCGGGTCAGGGCTTTGATGTGACCGCCCGAAGAACTTGCATGCCGGACGCATCCCTCAATATAGCGATCCCGTGGCTTGCGGCCGAAGATTGTTGTCACTCGTTTGGGCAGTAATTGAATTAGTAACTCAAAAAACTCCTATCAATTGAATGTTTGATGATAGTAGTTTACATATTAGGAATATATTGATTCTAAGTATGCTGTCGCCTTGACGCGACATATTCTGCTTGCGGAAGGGAAACTCTAGTTACTTGAGTTAGAGGAAGTCGCGCAGATGGAAAAGGCAGCTTCTGGGCACCAGAAATCCCATGCTCCCAACTCGTTTGCGTTATTTTCTGATGTCGGCTTTTCTTTTCGCTGCCCATCTTGCAGCCATCGGAGGCTTGATGAGCGGTAAACGAGGCCGGATTGAAAGGGCGCATAACGCCCTGATTTTAAAAGCGATCGCCAAGGGCGGCCTAAGCTTTGTCGTACAGCCGATCCATGACGCCAAAAACATCGAAGAGATTCTTTATGCCGAGTGCCTCGCGCGCGTAACGGACGCCGAAGGCATCGTTCACACCGCAGGCGCCTTCGTGCCGCAGTTGGAGCAATTGGTCGGTCGCTTCGACCTCGATTTTCGTATGCTGGACATGATTTTGGCGGCCTCGACGGCGGAGCCGGCACTGACGCTCGGCTGCAATTTATCCGCAGCCACCTTATCGGCGCCGGATCGATTTGCCGATATTTTTAACCGAATCAGCCAGCAGCCCGAACTCGCGTCCCGGCTTGTCGTTGAAATCACTGAGACCTATCCGCCCGTCGGCGCCGCCATCGAACGGTTGAAAATGATACGGGCACTCGGTTGCCGCATCGCCATCGATGATTTCGGTACCGGCTTTGCGACTCCCGCGCACATGCTGCAGGTTTCGGCCGATATCATCAAAATCGACGCGGCTTTTGTCCGCGATATCAGGCCGGGTCACAACGGCGGCGACAGCCTGTATCATCTGGTCGGTTTTGCATCTTGTCTTGCTTCCATGGTGATTGTCGAGGGAATCGAAACCGAGACGCAATTGGAGGCGGCACGCGCGAGTGGCGCGACGCATGTGCAAGGTTTCCTTCTGTCCAAGCCGGTGACGCTTCAGCAGCTTCCACAGACAAAGGGCAAATTCGGTCTGCGGGAGGTCGGATGAATATTCCACCTCCTGTCCCGCGAAGCTGCTTGGCGAAACGAACTTATGGTTTGGAGCCCATCGGCGGGAGGTGCGGCTTTCCTGCCTTCCTCTCCGCTTGGATCGCGGAGGTGATGGCATGATCAAACATCCTTCCTTCCCTCGCAATTCCGATTTTTCGGCCGCACACGACGTGCAGGCGCAAGCGCGGCTCAATCTGCTGTTCGAAGAGTTGCAGCGCCTATTTCCCGGCGCCTCCTATATCGACAGCGGGTTGCCGTTTGCTCTCGTCGGCGGGGACGAGCCGCATATCGTCATCCACAACACGTCGGGAGATGCCACAGGACGGGTCACGATCGATGCCGAAAACGGCCTCTACGTCTTTTGTGAACTCGACCGCAACGCCGGCATTGTGCTTGCGACGGCGAGCGAAGAGCGGCTGATCGATGAAATCGTCGCACATCTCTCCGGCAGCGACGAAAACCTTGCGCCACATACCGTGAACACCGCCGTCGGCGTTCTCGTCGGCCAGACCATGGAGGATGTCGAGCGCAAGCTCATCCTTCAGACCGTGCGTCACTGCAACGGCAATCCAACCTATGCCGCCTTCATGCTCGGCATTCCTCTCATCACTCTGTGTACCAAGCTGGCAACCTACTTTGCGGATCCCGCAGAGCACTTTGCAGATGCGGTTGGTCATGCCGAGCCCGTGAAGAAAGACCCACAATGAGCAGGCGTCCTCAACAAGGGATGCCGAGGATGCCGCAAACCAAAACCTGTGGAGTTTGAAGCCAATGCAAGATTCACGAATGGGTTTGTACACAAAGCAATCGCGCGAGGCGGCCCATGCCAGACCACACGAGATCCGGGAAACGATGATGGACGCTTTCAGCAACAGAAAAGACCTGCCTCAGCCGCAAATGCATGTTCTGTTTGAAGGCTGTGTGAAGATTGTTTCGGCCTATGTCAGCCACAATCCCATTCTTGTCGGCAGCCTTCCGAAGCTGATTGCGGATGTGCACGAGGCGCTGCGGGTTTTGAATAAATCCGCATCTCCGCTGGAGCAAGCCAGACCGGTTCCGGCCGTCGACCTCAAGAAGTCGGTGACGAACGACTACATCATCTGCCTCGAGGACGGAAAACGCTTCAAGACGCTTAAGCGACACCTGCGTGTTCACTACGGCATGACGCCCGAGGAATATCGTGCGAAATGGGGCCTTGCTCCCAACTATCCGATGGTCGCACAGAATTATGCGAACCGCCGTTCGGAACTTGCCAAGCTCTCCGGCCTCGGCGCCAACGGCAACAAGCCGCAAGAATAATGGCGCCCCCGAGGAGGGCGCCATTATCGCTGGATGATATTTTGCCGGCTAAACGATGGCCGGCTCGATAACTCGTGACGCCGGTTAGAAGACTTGGCGAAGCAAGATGAAGAGCACGAAGGCAAGCGCGATCGAGGCCGGCAGCGTCAGGATCCAGGCCATCAGCATGTTGCGCACGGTCGACCATTGCAGGCCCGAACCGTTCGCCGCCATGGTGCCGGCGACGCCGGAAGACAGGACGTGCGTTGTCGAAACCGGCAGGCCAAGATGGTCGGCTGCGCCGATCGTCAGCATGGCGACGACTTCGGCAGCGGCGCCCTGGCCGTAGGTCAGGTGGGTCTTGCCGATCTTTTCGCCGACGGTGACCACGATGCGCTTCCAGCCGACCATGGTACCGAGGCCGAGCGCCAGCGCGACCGCAACCTTCACCCAGAGCGGGATGAACTTCGTCGCATGATCGACAGCGGCATGGTAGTTGGTCACGGCCTTCAGATCATCCGGGCTCATCGGCAAAAGCTTCTGCTTGTCGATCAGCTTCAGCGATTCACCGATAAGATAGATGTCGTTACGAACGTTGCCGACGAGGCCGTTCGGCAACTTTTCGACGCTCGGATAAGCGGCGATTTCGGCGCTGGTGGCGTGGATATAGGTCTGCAGGGCCGGCGTGGTTTCGTCCGTCCAGGTCTTGCTCTTCACCGCATTGCTGACGGCGGCCTTTGCATCGGCGGGCGTGGCGACGCCCGGCTTCACATATTTGCCGAGGACCGTCTCGACCTGCGCCGAGGCTGTCTTGTAGGCATCGAGGTAATTCATATCGGGCGTCCGGTTCAGCGCGAAAGCGGTCGGTACGAGGCCGATCAGGATGAGCATGATCAGACCCATGCCCTTCTGGCCGTCATTCGAGCCGTGGGCAAAGCTGACGCCGGTGCAGGTGAAGATCAGCAGACCGCGAATCCAGAGCGGCGGCGGCGCATTGCCCTTCGGCGCTTCATAGAGGTCCTTGTTGCGGATCAGAACTTTGGCAACCAGCAACAACACCGCGGCGAGGCAGAAACCGATGATCGGCGACAGCAGCAGCGACAGGCCGACATTGCTTGCCTGCGACCAGTCGACACCGCTTGTGGCGGAACCGGCAGGCGCGAGGAACTGGTTGGCGAGGCCGACGCCGATGATGGAACCAACGAGCGTATGCGAGCTCGAAGCCGGCAGGCCCAGATACCAGGTGCCGAGATTCCATATGATGGCAGCCGTCAACAGCGCGAAGACCATGGCAAGGCCCGAGCCCGAACCAACCTGCAGGATCAGTTCCACAGGCAGCAGCGCCAGGATGCCGAAAGCGACAGCGCCGGACGACGTCAAGACGCCGAGGAAATTGAAGAAGCCCGACCAGATAACCGCAAACTCGGCCGGCAGCGAGCGGGTGTAGATGACGGTCGCGACCGCATTCGCCGTATCGTGGAAGCCGTTTACGAATTCGAAGCCGAGCGCGATCAAAAGCGCCAATCCGAGCAGGATCCAAGGAAACCGCGGCGGCATTGGCAAGATCGCTGCCGAGGGCATAGCCGACATAAACAAGACCGCCGAGCACGACCAGGCCGAAGAGCGGCAGAAACCACTTGGCGGAACCGCCTGCCCCATGAATAGGGTGATTGCCACCCTCTGTATTGCTTGAAACGACGACGACCATCTCAAACTCCCCTATGGCAAAATAAGGTTTTTCATTTAAGCGTGGTTGATGAAGCTCTCATGACGCATAAAGAGACACTCACTCGGGTTATGGTTGCATCGGCTCTCGCTCGCGGCAAATGCGGTCTCACGCTAGGCGGCAGCGCATGAATTGACCATCTCAACTTCACGTTCAACATCCTGAATTTGCCGCGAAAATGCCTTTTTTGGTTCACCCGGCGTTCAGATGATGGGGGTTTAAATCCGCATGTAAGGGACTTGAATGGAGGACCATCACAATGAGATTGTCCGTGATTGCCGTCGCTGCCGTACTTGGCAGCATGGCGGTATCTTCGGTAGAAGCGATGCCTATCGCCGCTGTTGGCACCGTGGCCAAAGCACCTGTCGTCAATGTCGACTATGCCTGCGGGCGTGGCTGGCATTTGACGCCTCGGGGCGTATGCCGACCGAACCGCTATGGGCCGCCGCGCGGCTATGGCTGGGGATATTACAGGCCGCCACCGCCGCGTTGGGGCTGGTATGGCCATCGCCCCTATTATCGTGACGGATGGGATGGTGGCTGGCGAGGCCGACCGCGAGATTGGTAAAGCGGGACACCGCCGTCCGATGACGGCGGATGTCGTCTAACCGGCCCCGGCCGGTTTCGTCCGCAGGAGCCGCGCGGTGCACCACAGCGCGGCCACTGCCGTCAACAGGGCCAGCATCACTGCTGCCAGACTTTTGCCGTGCAGAAAGATGCCGGCGAGCTGTGGCCGAATAAGGTCAGCCGTGTTGAAGTCCTCGCCGCTGAAACGGCAGAGAATAAGCGACAGGTTGTTGCGTACAAGCACGCCGTCGATTTCGGAAACGAGATCGCCGGCGGACGCCCTTTCGTCCTTCATCGTGCGCATCTGCAGCAGCGCCATCTTGGCAGCGGCGAGATAGGCATGTGAGCATTCGTTAAAAGGGCTGTCCTCATCTCCGACGCTTCCCGGCATGATGCCCCAAAGGCAATAGGCACGCTGAATCTGCGCGAAGTTCAACACGCGACGGAAGGACTCGTCGGTGTCAGATGCCGATGAGGCAAGCGCAACGATACGCCCGTAATAAGGAGCGATCACGGCCATCTCGCCATGGCTCAGGCTTGGTATTGGAATGCCCGCCTGACTTCCGGGCGATCCGCCGGCATGCGCCTCGCGTCCATCGGCAGGCTCAGTGCGCAAATCAGACAAAGGACCGAAAACAGAACCGCTGGTTTTAGCAGGGGCATCCCACGCATGAAGACATGCGTGGGAAGTGTCAGGCTTGCCATTTCACGCCCGGCGCATGGTCGTGCGGCCATGACGAACCTGCGGCAGGTCACGTTCGGCCCATGCCCCGAAAGCAAGGCCAAGCGTTGTCCATAGGATCGCATGCATGCCGAGCGAAGCGATCCGGAACCGCCAGAGTACGACTGCGGAAAACTGCTCCGGCACCTCGTTGATCGACGGCAACAGATACTGGATCAGCGCGATGAAAACGATATAGCCGATGCCGGCAAGGATCGCGCCGTTCCAGGACCCATACCGTGCCGCCAGCCGGCGACCGAAGCCAACAGCGACGATCATACCGACGACGGATGCGACGATCATGATGAAGAACAGCTCGGTCCTGGCGCCGATGGTGTCCGCATTGCCCACTGCCGGTGGATTGGCCGGATATTTGATATCGGGAACCAGGGAGATGGCGATGAAGGCGGCGATCGCCAGCAACGCGGCCGTGCCGCGGGCGCCAAAGGGGCTGACCCGACCGTAGACATAGGCAAAGACCAGGGCAAAGAGCCCACCGACTGCCGTTGCATAGACCATGATGCCGGTGAAGAGACCGAGGCCGGCCTGCGTGGCGCGGCTGACGATTTCCGGTTCCGGCATTTCGCCTGCGGCCTGGGCAGCTTGCTCTTCAAATGCGATCGCCCGATCGACGAGTGGCTCGCCGAACGTATGAGCGAAGGCAAATATCAGAATGCCAGCAAACACTCCGACCAGCATGCCGCGGAGCAAAAGACGTCCAACCATGGGCGTTACCCCTTAGTGGCAGGGGAATCCGAGCAGATGGCGCCCGTCATGCACGAATTCGTGCACATTGGATCCGGAAAATAGCGCCGTCGCGCCTTCTTCGGCGCCGATAAAATAGATCGCCAGCATGAGGAGAAGACCGGCGAAGATCGCCCAGGGCAGGATTTCCCCAAGCGGGATCGGCGTCGGGATTGCGGTCGGTGCGAAGGTGGTGTCAGACATTGTATTCCCTTTTTGAATAGCGCGTTCCATTTGCGGAAGGGGAGTTTTTACGGGAAGGGTCTGGCTCTCTAGGGGCGGTATCCGCCCTTCGATTACAGTGGCGCGACCGCGCCGGCATTTCACCGGCTTCCACACCCGTATGACTAAGTTTATATCTGGCTGCAAAGATAGTTGTCAATCAAACGCCATCGCGATGCGAAATCGCGACAAAGATGGAGTTATCGCGCTTTATGAAAGGGCGTCTGAGCTGGATTTGTCACGGGCCGACGCGGGCCAATCGTGAGGGACGCTTCCCCGACGACGAGCCGCTGGAGGCAAAAGCGCTCGAGCGAATTCAGCTGACCTCCAGATTCGGAACGGCCGATCAAGCGTGGACGAGCCCGGCGCTGCGGGCCCGCCAGACGGCCGCGGCTTTGGGGCTCGACGTCATGGCGGAGCCGTCCTTTCGAGAATGCGACTACGGGCGTTGGCAAGGCAGGCCGATCACCGAGCTCCATGAGACCGATCCGGAAGCGCTGTCGCAATGGATGTTGGACTTCGATGCAGCGCCGCATGGCGGCGAATCCTTGTCCGCCGTATTTGTCCGCGTCGGCGCTTGGATGAAGAGCCACATCGGCGATGGCGGTCACATCGTCGTCGTTACGCATGCGACGGTCATTCGCGCCGCCATTCTCCACGTGCTGCAGGCACCGCCTCCGGCGTTCTGGAGCATCGACATCGAGCCTCTCGGCATCGTGGAAATGACCAGCGATGGCCGCCGCTGGCAGCTCCGTTTTCCGAATGCCGCGAGATAGCGACTGGACCATCCCGCTTGCAGGTGGCACCACCTGCAAGCGGACAAGATGCTCCAGATTCAAAAACTAGAGCGACCTTACCGTTTAAATGAACGCTCGGCGCTCTAGAGCATTTCATGTTTTGTTTGAAGCGTATCCGGCATTGACAAGATAGTTGGTGCACTCGTCTGGATCGATTGTCTGGACGAGTGAGCCGAGATATCGCCAGGTGTCGTCGACGGTGCGCTTTTGCGCTTTTCGCATCCAATGCTTGATCTTGGCGAAGGCCTGCTCGATTGGATTGAGGTCAGGTGAATAAGGCGGCAGAAACCAGAGCCTTGCACCGGCGGCCTTGATCAACTGGCGTATCTGCGCGGATTTGTGGCTACCCAGATTGTCCATGATGACGATGTCGCCTGGTCGCAGCGTCGGGACGAGTTGTTGCTCGACATAGGCCTTGA
>NZ_AUFB01000061.1 GCF_000426285.1 Rhizobium leucaenae USDA 9039
TCTCCCAATCCCGGTCGCGATAGCCGTTACGCTGGGCCAGCCGGAAGCCATTCTTCTCGCCATAGGCCGCGCCGGTCTTCGTGCCGACCTCCAGCGCCATCAGCTTCTCGGCAGCAAAGCCGATCATCTCCCGCAGCAAATCGGCATCAGCGCTCTTCTCAACGAGTGAGCGCAGGTTCATCATGTCGTCGGTCATCGGTGGTGTCCCTCAGGTTGGCTCTAAGCAACCCGACCCTACCGGAAATCACCGATGGCTATGAAATCAAGCTACACCACTCCATGGGACACGATCACAGGTCTACAACAAGTCAACCTTCAGGGGACGTC
The DNA here is from genome assembly GCF_000426285.1 of Rhizobium leucaenae USDA 9039. GTDB lineage: Bacteria > Pseudomonadota > Alphaproteobacteria > Rhizobiales > Rhizobiaceae > Rhizobium > Rhizobium leucaenae. The sequence continues at coordinate 328 of NZ_AUFB01000061.1, forward strand.
TCATGGAACCTCATCTACCCACAACAATACAGATCAGCGCCCCTCAACATGCCGCGAATAATCCATATCGCGTCATCGAGGGCGAGGAGGTGCTTTCCGTGGCATTCCGTGAATTCGTGCTGACGGCCGTCGCTGCCGGTTGGAAGGAGCCGGAGGTCGCTTTGACCTTGGCCGACATCGCAGATGACTACGTTATGGCTCTCGCTCGAAGAGCTGCGGCCAATTAGTATTGAGTTCCATCTGCGTTCATCTGTGGTATCCCGCAAGATGGCTGTTAACAACTCTTCATCCAGCCGGCCGGCAAGTCGCTTAAGACGAGATGGTTTGCCGGCGGTATAACATGCCGAAGGGCTCCCGTTGCATTGTTGCAAAGAGAAACCTCAGGCCGTCTTGCTATAATGGCGCCCCGATTCCCTCACATAGGCATCGAAAGCTGCTGCAACGGCGCGGATCAGGAAGCGCCCGTCTTCTCGCAAACGAATGATGCCGCCCGCGTTTTCGATTATTCCGTCGCTCTCGAGCATCGAGAGCCTGGGGTTGCCGTTAAGAAGCGCGTGTGGGTCAAAACCGTATGTGACGGCCAACGCCGGGACGTCGACCTGCAAGTCGCACATCAGGCGTTCGATGATACTTGCCCGCAGGCGATCTTCGGCCGACAAGCGCCAGCCTTTCGTTGTGGCCAAGCGGCCGGATGCGATCCGCTTTCCGTAACGATTGGGAAGTACCTCGTTTTGAACATAGCCGCCTGGCATGCGGCCAATAGCTGACGAACCCAAGCCGATAAGTGCCTCACAAGCATCGGTCGTATAGCCCTGAAAGTTGCGATGCAATTGCCCGTCTGTCTGCGCGGTTGCTAAACTGTCGTGCGGCCTGGCGAAATGATCGATCCCGATGCGGCGGTAGCCTGCCGCAACAAGGTGTTCCGAAATTGCCTTTGCCTGGGAAATACGGCTTTGCGCATTGGCGAGAGCGGCTTCGTCGATTAGCCGTTGATGCTTCTTGAAGGAAGGTACATGCGCATAACCGAAGACTGCGAAACGGTCCGGCCGCATCTCGATCGCTGCCTTGGCCGTTTCGATGCAGGATTGAACCGTCTGGTTTGGCAGGCCATACATAAGATCGAAATTGATGCTGGCGATGCGCGCCCGGCGCAGCTTAAAAACCGCCTCCATTGTCTGTTCTTTACTTTGGGTGCGGTTGATCGCCCTTTGGACCGTCGGATCAAAGGTCTGTACCCCGATACTAGCACGGTGCACCCCTACTTCCCCGAGAACCGTCGCCATCTCCTGATCTAGCGTCCTCGGATCGATCTCCAACGCGATTTGGGCCGAACCGGTGAACTCGAACTGCTTGTGCAGAAGCTCAATAAGCTCAAACATTTTCTTCGGCCCGATGGTCGTTGGCGTTCCTCCACCAAAATGCAGATGGTCGATCCTAACCGGCGCCCCGGTCCTTGCGGACACGAGGCGTACTTCCTCGCGCAGCATTCGCAGGTAGTCGACGATCGGTCGGCTATTGCGCGCATTCGTGGTGTGACATCCGCAATACCAGCATATCGACGGACAAAACGGGATGTGCACGTAAAGCGATGCCGCTTTCTCCAGCGAGACAGCGCTAAGCCAATTCTCATAAGTGCTATCGTCAACGTTGGGGGAGAAACACGGCGATGTCGGATAGCTAGTGTAGCGGGGTAGGCGCTCATCGCCGTATTTTTCAATAAGTGCCGATTGCATGCGAAATCCTTCTACGGAGTACTGGCTAGAATGCGGCCATTCTAGGCACACGCTTTGCATGGCTCTTTGATCTTCAACAAAGAGCGCGACGGATTTCTTTGAATTATTTTCAAAATCGCGGCGCCGAGGCAAAGGAGGCGCAGCATACTCGATGAAAAGAGTTCAGCTTAGTTTTGATCTGCCAGCGAGATGCTCGGCATGATGACAGTACCTTTTTCCCTGGTGGATCACAAAATGCATTCACAAGGCGCTGGCGGGCTCGCTTGGATGCTTGTCCGGTGGCGGGGCAGACCGATCGTCGCCTATAGTGTCGCCGCCGCTGCTCCATTCGGCGTCCTCGCACTGAGATTGGCCCTGTCGCAGTTCACCAGCGACGATCTTACCCTATTGCCGTTCATTCCCGCTATTCTCGTGGTCGCAATCATCGGCGGCGGAAAGCCGATTTCTCTAGCGGCGGGCATGTCGCTTGGCGCTGATGTCCTTGTTCAGCGGCTGAGCGATGCGGCTTACGCGACGGTCTTTGAACTGGTTTCCTTTGGCGTTGCGGTGCTTCTGATTGCTTGTCTGGGAGAGGTGTTGCAGGCGACGAGACATGCCATCATCGAGAGTGAGATTGCCCCCACTGCGCATCTGACATCGATATTGGACAAAGTGCCCGATGCGATGGTGATCACGACCCGCGACGGTAAAATTGTGTCCTTCAACGCCGCCGTCTTGCGGCAGTTCGGGTATGCAGAACAAGAGCTCGTTGGCGCGAACCTGCGACTGCTGATGCCTGATCCTTTTCGCGCCGTCCACGGCAGCCATATGCAACGGCAACTTGGAAGGGGCGAAAAGCGCGTTCTCGCAGATCAAGCAGTTGTCGGACGCAGGAAGAACGGATCGACGTTTCCCCTCAAGTTAACCGCGAGCCAGCTGGAATCGGGTGGTGGCTTATTTTTCATCGGCTTCCTAAGAGACCTTACGGAGCGGGAAGAGGCTGCTGCTCACCAGCAGCGGATCCAGGCGGAATTGGCAAGATTGGCCCGCCTGAGCGAAATGGGCGAAATGGCATCCGCCCTTGCGCATGAGCTGAACGAACCGCTGTCGGCGATCGCAAATTACGCTTTCGGGTGTACGAAGCTCTTGAGCGACATGGACAACAATGTCCCAACGGTCATGAGAAACGCTTTGCAGGAGATTGAACGTCAGTCCCTTAGAGCGGCAAAAATTATCAAACATCTCAGAGAGTTCGTCACGACAGGTGAAACGGAAAAGGGCCTCGAAAATATCCGCACGCTGGTGGAGGAAGCAGGCGTCCTTGCGCTTGTAGGTTCCCGAGAAAAAGGCGTCAGGACTGTCTTCGAATACGTGCCCGGCGCCGAGATGGTGATGGTCGATCGTGTTCAGGTCGAACAGGTCATCATTAATTTGATGCGAAACGCCATAGAAGCTATGCGCCACGTCGAGCATCGTGAGCTTACGATCCGCACGATGCCCACGCAGGAGGATGAAGTCGCCGTTATCGTGGAAGACACCGGCAAAGGCATTCCGGAAGAAATTGCCGCGGAGCTCTTCGAGCCATTCGTCACGACAAAGCCAAGTGGAATGGGTGTCGGCCTTGCGATCTCGAAACGTATTGTCGAGGCCCATGGAGGTGAAATGACGGTCTCAAGAAACGCGGCTGGCGGAGCTACTTTCCAGTTCACGCTTCCCGCCTATACGGAAGGACAAACGTGTGAAACCGACTGACTATACGATCCATATTGTCGATGATGAAGAGCCGGCGCGCAAATCGTTTGCCTTCATGCTGACCATGAACGGCTATGCCGTCAAGGTGCATCAATCGGGAGCCTTGTTTCTTTCCTTTGCGCCGGGCATCCACAACGGAATTCTTGTTACGGATCTCAGAATGCCAGAGATGTCAGGTATAGATCTCATCCGTCAGCTTAGCGTGAAAAAGATCTCAATTCCGTCAATCGTGATCAGCGGACATGGCGATGTGCCGGTGGCAGTTGAGGCGATGAAAGCCGGTGCGGTCGACTTCATAGAGAAACCCTGCGAAGACGCCGTTATCATTGAGGCGATCGAACGAGCGTCGGACCATTTACATGTTAATGGCGCTAACGTCGACGAGAGCCTTGCCATTCAAGCGCGCATCGAAACCTTGAGCGAGAGGGAGCGCCAAGTGCTTCTTGCCGTCGTGGTCGGCCTTCCGAACAAGTCGATTGCACATGATCTGAATATTAGCCGCCGCACGGTGGAGGTTCATCGCGCCCGCGTCATGTCGAAAATGAGAGCAAAAAGCATCCCGCATCTGGTTCGTATGGCTGTTGCGGTGGAGATGGGGCCCTTCTAGCTTCGTAGTGTTGATCTCGCCGCATTCGGGGTCCTGCCGTAACCTTGCGAACGGGAAGGGTCGTCATGGCATCTGTTTTCCCAAAAACTCTAAATTGATCGTCATTGCTCGATGACGGGATTATATAATCGAAGGCAACTTTGGAGGCGCTTTCGCGGACTTAGCGGGCCCATCCTGCGCGTCGAGACGTCTTTGCCGAAAGACTCGCCCGCATTATTTTCTGACCGGGCGGCGCCACGATTTCTTATGACGACGACAAGCTGCTGCCTCTAGTGATGAACACCCTTCGAAAGGGATCGGAATAAATCGCCGGCAATTCGCACGAGATGCCGGTTAAGTGTTTACCCTTAGTGATAAAACCGAATTTATCGCTCCCATAAGAACCGGCAATCTTGCCCCGGAACATGGGGAATACCAGATGCAGTCGAAATTCATGCCCGCAGCACAGCCTTGGACCTCGCCGACGAAAATTGTGGGGCCGCAAATTGGGGGAGCGCACATCGCCGTCACATATGAGCGCGGCCAAGAGATATACGCCCAGGGCGGGAGCGCCGATAAGTGCTATCGGGTTTCTACCGGAGCTGTTCGGGTATGTCGCATCCTTTCCAACGGGGGGAGGCAGGTCGTCTCCTTCCATGTCGCGGGGGAAATGTTCGGCTTCGAAGCTGGCTCTCAGCATCGTTACTTTGCCGAAGCGCTCGCCCTGACAAGAATAGTGGCGTTTGAACAGGGCCTTGCTCAGCAGCGGCATTTGCCGGAACTCCTTGCACTTGCTCTTGAAGCTATGGAACGTGCTCAGGAACACCTTCTGCTTATCGGACGGCAGTCTGCGATTGAACGGGTGGCCACATTTTTGTTGGATCTCTGCGAGCGCCTGGGAGGCACTCGGCAGTTTAGATTGGCCATGTCGCGGCAGGACATTGCGGACTATCTCGCCTTGACGATCGAGACGGTATCGCGTGCCATGAGCGAGTTGAAGGAACAAAGCATAATCAGCCTGCGACATGCGCGAATGGTCGACATTCGGAAGCCTGATGCACTTCGTTCGCTCTGTGGCCATGTTGCCGGACTATCTTAGCTCGGCGCGACCTGTGCAATGCAGGACGTTGCGGCCTTCGGGCGGAAAATCGCGATTTGCGCCCGCGTGTCATTTCATCTGGGACATTGTCTTGCGGGCCCACGTCAACTTGTTTCAGGTCCTTGTCTGGAACTGATGGCGTGGCCCGTAAACGACGGTCACCTTCCGTCAGGCGCGCTTCAGAGCCTGTCAGCAGGAGTTTTGTGGATCGATGCCGATCCCGTTGGTAACGACATCGGACATTCGGGCATTGGCCTGAACGGCACGACCGTCCCGCATCATCATCAGGAAACCCTCCGCCACCATGCCTGGAGCGAGGGGCCAGGTGCTGCCCCCAACAGGAAGGAGATCAGATCGTAGCGGCTGTCGTCCACCGCGAGATCCAAACCGAGAATGGCTTCTCCGTATTGCCTAATGGCCTCAAGACGCCGGCGCCGGCGGCGTCTGGAAAAGAAAAGAGGTCGCCCTTCGGCTGGATTGATCCGGTGGCTGAGATTATTGGCCGCCACCATGGCCTGTCGTCCCTGCCTGCGAACAGCGCCGTCCGCGAGCGTAGCGGAAGCCGGAACATGTCCCGGCAAGATCGATCGCACCTGCTATTTCGAAGGCCGATGCGGTGTGCGAGCAGGGTCAGCGCGGTGTCGTTACGAACGATGCCGCAGCCCTCAACGGCAGCCTCAGCGGCCTTCGCCGCACGTCCGCTGAGCGTCTCGGCATCGTCAAGCCAGTGGCGCGGGGATGCCGATCCGGCGCGCGATTCAGTCGGGTTCAAGGCCGAGCCCCGATTCAATCCGGGCATTCTTGACGCGTCAATCGGGCACCGCATGGCCGAGACCTACCAGAGAAGACGAGCGCTTCCCTGATTGCCGCCCAGCCCCCAGAAAGCCGCAGTAAGCCTTTCGCTTTGACGCTCTGCGAGCTTTACGATGCGCTCGACGACCGGTTCCGTCATTTAAAGACAGGCACTATCCCGTCCGCTTCGCGCGAGCAAGCCGGCCATCACAAATCGCTTGGTTTTACGCAACAACCGGAGAGGGATAGCCGATAAGGCTCTCTGGGAAAATCATCACCAGGGTACGGTCCTACTTTTCCTGCTAACCAAATGGGATATAAGCGGACACGAAGATGCGCCGACCCTTGGCTCGGCCGTTCACATCGGAACCAATGACGATTGCCGCTGACTTCATAAAGGAGCTTGAAGGATGTATTCGCGAATTCTCGCTGAATTTCAAGGGGATCGTGGTGGTTTGAAAATGGTCCCAGCGAGCAATCGTTTGTCGCTGATTAAATTAGATCGCCGATCTCGCAGCCGTGATTTGACTTCATCGTGCATCGGATTACTGAAGCAAATTGGCTAAGCTCTCTAAAGTTGTTATAACCTGACAATGTTCCCCTCGGAACGGACAGAAGACGACCTCAAAGGGGCAAAGGCAAGCAGTTCAAGTCCGTCCACGGCGATCCACGCTGACCGGCGATTGTTGAAAAGTAGGGACAGGCGGTGACGCAAGATCTAGAAAGTTACAAAAGTGCGAGAGGCCTCGTAGATACCACCGATCCGGAAGTCGACAAGCCGATCTACCGCAAGCCCGGTTTTGACGGGAAAGTTGCGACGCTAGGAGATATGGAAGAACTGATCAGCGCATTTTTAAAAAAAACGCGCGAGGCCGAGGGCCTCGCTCGCGCGGATCTTGCGCCAATGCTCGGTCTGTCGACACCCGTGTACGGACGTTACGAGCGGGCGTTTTCAAGGATGACGGTCACCCGAATGATCCATCTCTGTGAAATTCTCGGCTTTATGCCCATAGATATGCTCTTTGAAGCGGCGCCCCATCTTTGGGGGCGCACGCCTGAGGAAGCCGAGGATCGTCTCACTCTGGACCGAATTATCAGAACCCTTCCGAGCGAGGCAAAGCGCGATCTCGTTCGGCTGCTGAAGCGTATGGTGCCTCAAGATAACGGGAGCTAATGAGACATCAATCGCAGGTAAGCTTGGCTGTCTGGTAGGCACTCCGGCAACGGAAAGCGTCGGTCTTCACCGCGATCTCGCCGCAAAGTGGTTTTCATGATCATCTTTTTAAAGGAACCAGCGCCACAACTATAGAATCCTGGACCTCACACTCACTCGTTTTCCGGTCGGTCACCGCATGCGCCGACATCGTCGCTCACTTTGATCGTGGCGCATGAACAGTGTCGACTAGAACGCTGCACCGCTTAAGAGCGTGACCCACCAGTTAAGTTTGCCCGGCCATTCGAGTGCTTTGCTCAAGGTCGCGGCGAGCCGCCAGACCGAAGACCGAGCGGGTAAGATACAATCTGCCCGCGGCTGCGCGCTCGGCCATTGCGCGCAGATATCCGCCGGGCGAACTGACCTCCTGCCGATTTGCTTTTTCCAGAATAACTGCCACCGCCACCGCTGCTTGCTGTTCGCCCATTGCCTCCACGGCGCCACGGCGGGCATCCTCTGAGATCCCGACGAAGCGGCACAGCATCGGAGTCAGCCGAACAAACTCCTGGAAGCTCTTGGGAGTGCATCCAAGCTCCGCGAGGGCCGGGGCCGCCCGCAAGACATCCTTAAGCGCGATTAGAGCCTGCCGCTGAGGTTCTCGCTCGCTGACTGAGCCTCGCCAAAGGGTCGCGGTTTCTTCAAAAGCCGAGCTGCTGGCGGCGCTGGCTTTTGGAAAACTGTATTGTCCGACATGAGCCGAACCCTCTCGAACATTACTACTACGTTTTGATTGATAAGGAGGTGTAGTCTGTTTCTGCATGTCGTTTTCGACAGGCACGCATGTCGTTTTCCCTGCGCCGAGTTGGTCTTGAGGTCGCGGGTCAAGCCGCATCAGTCGGTCCATAGACCATTCAAGAAGGACAGTCGCACGACGCAGCATCCGGTTGGATGCTTTGGCAGCAATTCCGATATAATTGCTGATGCGCTCGACCCGGTCGGCAATGCGTTGGCGCATTGTTGCACTTACATCAGCGACAGCAGCGAGGGCACAACGGATATTGCGCAAGGCGCCTCGGTACCGTCGCAAGGCAGCTTCGGTCGCCCTCTTCTCCGCTCGGATGTCTTTTACGAGGCGAGTAAGCTCGCCATATCGCAGGACCAATATTCGAAGATCGACCCCGCATCCATCCGTTATGACGCCATCGCTGTTTCTGACGGGATATCGCTTATAGTTTCCACTGTCCTGCATCGTGATCAAACCCAGATCGAAAAGCTTGGAAAGCATTCGACTGACCCGGCCGGCCGAACGCCCGACCTCAAATGCCAATTGTCGGTTCGATTTGAACACGATTGGCCGCCCCGACGTATCGAAAGTATCGGCGGGGGCGGTGTTGATCAATATTAGCAACAGATGGCTTTCCGTTCCATTTATCAGGCCTGTGCAGGTCAGATTTTGAGCAAGCACAGCCAATTGGGCACGCGTCACCATTCCGATTTCTGCCGATTTTGCCCAGCGCCGGAATTCAGCCCTTTGGGGCGTTATCTTACGGCCGACCGGCCGTTGGCAGGTGGTCATATCTTCCATGTCCTCGTCTCCGTTCGGGACCAGGCAAAGCTCCGCCGTTCACCAAAGTGATGTTTTTTGTTGACAAGGAAGGAAGGGTCTGCGACAAAGGTTTTGGCTAATTTATTCTCTTACAGACCCGCTTCCGGATTGCTTCGGGAGCGGTTTTTCTTTTTCTGGCCGGTTTTTTCTCTCCATTTCAGACCCGACGCACGCGTCGGGATGTTTGCGGTCGATACGCGAAAAGCATATCCCAACAAATCAATTTGGCGCAAGATATGTACGAGTTTGAGCTGCTACTTGAGGTCGCAGCGGGATAGTGACTAAACTAACGCATTGATTTTATTAATTGTTTTGAAAGTCTAAATGCCATTTCGATACCGTTTCGACCGATCAAATTTGGTTCGCCTTACGGACAAAATTCTCAAATTGGCCGATGCTCGGACATGGAGCCAATGACGCTTGACCGAAAACGCAATGCTCCTCCCGTACTTGACGTTGAGGATCAGCGTGCGAAACGTGGATGGCTGGATGAATAGCGACAGCCCGCTTTCCCAGCTGGTCATCATCGACCCGGGGGCTATCACAAGAGGCGGGAGGATTGTGCCGTGCGTGGTCGACGTAAACTCCATCCCCTCATTTTGGGTTTTGAGATCTGATCTCCTGGAGCAATGATTACCCGAGGTGCGTTGGATCGCCATCTCAGACCTGCAAACGGTGCGCGCGTTTTCCGGAGTTCCCTGAGATCTGCCAGCCTATTTAGCGGCAGCGCCACCGCAGCAAATTCATTAAGGGGTTGCCGCCTGGCAAATGAGTGAGTGAGTTGAAACCGAATACCTAAGCTTTTGCCGCCATGCCCGCGCGATCTTTCGCGAGCGTGGCGGTCGGATTTATTGTATCAAACCGCGATTTTCGCTCTCTTCGAGCACGGGAGAGCGACGATCAATGCGGACTTGCAAGCTTGCCAGTGCCCCGGCAACTATAAGACCCTTTGGCGTCATATCGCCGGCCGTGGCAAAGACTGGATCGAGCACCGGCCGGCAACATCGGAAGCGTGCCGCCGCATCCGCAATCGTGATCAATGGGGCACGATAAGGTTGTCCGCAGTCGCCTCCCACAAGGACAATTTTCCCCGCCAGAGGCTTTGGACAGCCATCAAAGATTGTAAAGGCGGTTAGCCCATCACGCAACGCTTCTTCATCTACGAACAGCGAGTGCATATCGTCAAAGCGGATCATCTCGATTAGCCTGCTACCAATCAAGTCATAGATCGGAGCAATGCTTCCATCCTGAAGCTCAACCGCCCCAAAACGGGCGGTATCCGACTCTAACACGTACACGATATTTTTCATTTGCTTTAGCCTCCTATTTGAAGCGATCTCGTGCCCACAGAGATGAGGGAGAAGGGAGAGCTGTGATACCAACCATAGATAGCGGCGGCGCGACGCAATATGCTGTTCTCATAGGGCGTTGTAAATTGCCGTACGCGCCGATTTGGCACGTGTTTCGCAATCTGGACAGCTTTCCGGGTCGGCTGAAATTCTAAAGATTTGTACTGAAATCAGTTGAATCGAGCTGGTATTTCATAGGATACCTTTAGTGAGAACGCTTGAAGGTGAGCCAAATATATTTTGCGTTTTTTCGGCAAAAAAATGGAAAGCATTATGTCAGTCGACTCATTTTTTGAGCTGAGTATGCAATTTTCAGTAAGCGTAACGCGTGGAGAGCGCTGGATAACCCGATCGCCCGTCCCGACTTGTGACCTCAAAAAAACACGATCTGGAGGAGCCGATCTATGAACGGGTTTCGGCGATCCCCTCTGAGGCTGATGGCCTATCTCGCGTTCCCGCATGTCGATCATCAGACCTAAGCGACAGAGAGCCGCTTCGGGGTCGCAGTGAACAAAAACCACAGGAAAACCACCCTACAGATTCTAGACATCGCATTGATGCGTTTCTCACGATATCGGATCGGTCGGGAACGCCATGCCAGTGCGGTGCGTAACCTGGCGATAGCCAATTTGGTGCGATTGTGTTTTTTCTTGCACCAAGAGAAACCAGTGCCGATTTCAATTATGTATTGAAAAACAATAATAATATGCGAAATTAGTGCACGTTTGACGAATTCGCTTGATAGAAAGATGCGCCAAAAATGATCAAAAATGCAACGTTACAGGTTTTAACCTTAACGTTTTTCCGTATAAAAGAGATCTTGCGCGTTAACCCTCAGTCTCAGCAATGGCAGGTCCATCTTTGAAGCAATGGATTAAAGAACTCGGTTTACAGCAGGTCGTTGACCCACGCATAGACAAACCTGTCTATCGGAAGCCTTTTGATGGGCGAATTGTGCTTAGCGCCGAACTGGAAGAACAGATCTGCACCAGTCTTCGCGGCGCCCGCGACAGACGAAAACTGCCTCGATCGAAACTTGCGCCCCTGCTTGGGCTGAGCGAACAGGTTTACGGCCGCTACGAAAATAAGATCTCCCGCCTGACGGTATGCCGGCTAATTCATCTCTGTGAGGTTCTGGACGCCACTCCGGAGGAAATTATCGCGCCAGCAGCACCCCATCTCTGGGGTGGGACTGAAGCAAAAGCGGTTCTGCTATTGGCCTCAATCGAAAAGTTGCGGACCTTGGACGAAGAGACTCTGCGAGATGTTTTCAGCTTGTTAGGTCGCATAGGCGAGACCTGCGGCCAAAATGATGGCCAGACAGTAGGCGATCCTGAATGCCGCAATGGTGTCGAAATCGCAATTGGTAAGCAAATTGACGGCAGCAAATGACCGAAATGCGTTGCGCTAATTGAAGTAAATCCATCGTGACATTTCCCGGCCACTCCTCGAACATGTATTCTGCTGCTTTGTCCGCACTACCTATGGTAAGATATTGACCGACCCGACGCGTTTCGAGCGTCACTGGTAGCGTCCACCAGTGTAGCGTCATCTTCGTTTCTTCCGAACCGCGATGAACTGGGTTCCGACGGAACACAGGGAAGCGCTTCAGTGCGAGTGCCACTTCCCAGGGATGCCGATCTCAGGGAGAAACCAAAATGATATTCACTCAAGCCGACCTTGATATCGCAAATCGCCATATTGCCGAAAGTGAAGAACAGGTTTCACGGCAGGAGCGAAAGGTGACTGTCCTTCGTATGCAACACTTGGATACGGAATTGGCGGAAAACATTCTGACGGTTTTTTACGAAACGCTGCTGATCCATAACGCCAGTCGCGACATGATTGCTGCTCAGCTGAGACAGAAATGATCGCAATGCCTCTCCAGTGTGGTGAAGCATCCAACGGGCATCGGCATAGTTTTCGACGACGTCGGTCTATCAATTGGCGGTTTTCGCATGGCTGGTAACGGAGTGTGGAATGCCGCACCAGAAGTGTGGCTAAGCCGTACCGGGATCGTGTCCCATGGAGTGGTGTAGCTGGATTTCATAGCCATCGGTGATTTCCGGTAGGGTCGGGTTGCTTAGAGCCAACCTGAGGGACACCACCGATGACCGACGACATGATGAACCTGCGCTCACTCGTTGAGAAGAGCGCTGATGCCGATTTGCTGCGGGAGATGATCGGCTTTGCTGCCGAGAAGCTGATGGGGCTGGAGGTCGGCACGAAGACCGGCGCGGCCTATGGCGAGAAGAATGGCTTCCGGCTGGCCCAGCGTAACGGCTATCGCGACCGGGATTGGGAGACACGGGCGGGCACCGTCGAGCTGCGCATTCCCAAGCTTCGCACCG
>NZ_AUFB01000062.1 GCF_000426285.1 Rhizobium leucaenae USDA 9039
GACGCCATGATCACGACCAGCGGCCAGAGGAGAATGATTACGAACAGATTGTAATAGGGTCGAAGCGCATCGCCTGGATCAAACACCAGGACTGCGATGCAAAGGACCGACAATAGCCATGGTCCGATGCGGGATTGTTGCACCGGCCGCATCCAATAGCGCTTGATTACGATGCCGAGCGAAAACGAGAAGATCACCCGTGGAAAACCGACAGGATAAGTGGCCCAGGTCGCACCGCCTTCCAACGTTCCGAAATGGAGAGAGGCGACCACGAGAAAGAATGCTGCGCCAATGATCGCTGCAGTCAGCGCCCGTCCGCTTAATTTCACGGCGACCAAGCCATAGGCAAAATTGATCAGCAGCTCGAAGAACAGCGACCAGGCAGGGCCGTTCCAGGGAAAGAGGATCTCGGGAAATGTCGAAAGCGGCGGCGGTGTAGGCAAAAAGAGTGACGAACACAAGAAGGTGCCTAGCAAGTCTAGCCGCCAATTGCGCCCCGCCTCACAACAAAAAATTAAAACTCCCAATCTTCAAAAACAAAACCCGCCGAAAATATCGACGGGTTTGTCAGTGGTCTGGGGGCAGCGGCATAGCCGCTGCCCATCCCCGGATTTCCCGGATGGATGTCATTTTAATGCAGAACTGCTGATCGCCAAGATGGAAGGCGATGATTTCCAGCGATGTCCCCCCCGCGCCTCCGCCAATGCCGCGGCCAATTTTTCCATCAAAACTCCTCCCAGTTGGCAACGGCGGCTGCGGTTGCCGACCGGCCGCCGAACGCATCGGCAAGCTTCTGGCCAAGAGCGCGGGCGGGAGAGGCAACCGGACGGCTGGTCTGGCCGGCGACCCGTGGCTGAGCGATGACGGAACCGCCATCGAGCTTGAAGCGGGCGATGAGGCGGGCAAGGTTCGACGCCTCTTCGGCCAAGCGGTTGGTCCCAGCCGTCGACTCTTCCACCATGGCCGCATTCTGTTGCGTCACCTGATCCATTTCGTTAACGGCGGTGCTGACTTCGGTAAGCCCGGTCGATTGTTCCTTCGCAGCCGTCGCGATTGAATGCACATGCTCGTTGATTTCGACCACATGGCCCTGGATCAAGGTCAGTGCCTCGCCCGTCGCTGTCACCAGCTTCACCCCGGAATGGACCTCCTCGCTCGATCGGGTGATCAGTGCCTTGATGTCCTTGGCGGCACCCGCGGAGCGTTGGGCAAGTTCGCGAACCTCCTGGGCGACAACGGCAAAGCCTTTGCCGGCCTCACCGGCACGGGCCGCTTCAACGCCGGCATTGAGCGCCAGAAGATTGGTCTGAAACGCAATCTCATCGATAACGCTGATGATCTTGCTGATTTCGCCGGAGGCCTGTTCGATCCGTTCCATCGCCGAAACCGCTTGGCTGACGACGGCGCTCGACTGTCCGGTGCTTCTCATTGCCTCGTTCACCATGTGGCTGGCTTCGGATGCACGCTCAGTCGAGTGCCTCACCGCGACGGTAATCTCCTCCAAGGCGGAAGAGGTTTCCTCAAGCGACGCCGCCTGCTGCTCGGTGCGTTTCGACAGATCGCTGGAGGCGATCCGCATCTCTCCGGCGCCGCCATTGATCGCATCGACGGCGGCTCGTACTTCACCGAGGACGGAGCGCAGGTTAAGCATCGTCGCGTTGACGTTTTCCTTGAGCTCACCGAACGCGCCGCGGAACTCGCCGCGCATATTGTCGGTCAGATCACCGTCTGCAAGCGCCGACACGACGCGGCGGGTCTCGGCGACGCCTTGGTCGACGGAAGTGACCAACTCATTGACCTGACCGGCAAAGCGATTGAGGTCCGCATTGTCGTAGTCTTTAGTGATGCGCTGCGTGAAGTCTCCGGCAACCGCGGCCGAAACAACCATGCCGATGCTCGACTGCAGATCGGCGCTTTTCGCCTGCAAGGCCGCTTCCTGTGCAGCCATCTCACGGACTTTGATACCGTTCTGCCGGAATACTTCGACGGCACGAGCCATCTGGCCGATCTCGTCGCTCCTGTCGGCGAAAGGGACGCTCGCGTCAAGATTGCCTTGGGCGAGAACATTCATGTTTGCCGTGATTTCACCAATCGGCCGTGCGATCGCCCGGGAGCCGAACACGGCAGCGCCGACCAGCGTGACGATGGTCAGCAGACCGATGCCGATATTGACGGATAGGACGAGTGTGGCGGTTGCAGTCGCCTCTGCCTCGGCCTTTGTCGCCGCCGCTTTTGCCGACTCGACCCCTTCATCGATCAGCTTGGATGCCTCGTCCGAAATTGCCAGCAGCTTTGCCTGAGCATCATTCTCCTTTGCGTCGAGAGAAGGATCACCGGCTTTGACGGCGACCTTCGCCTTCACGACTTCGACCATGTCGCCCGTTGCGGCAAAAAAGCCCTCGGCCAACGTCTTGAGCTTCTCTATCTGCTCCCTGTTGGCTGGCAATCGTAGTCCGCCCATCGCCTCGTCGAGGTATTTGATCACCGAATGATGGCGGGCAGCGATATAGTCTGAAGCTTTTGCAATTTCCTCCTCGGAGGTCGCAAGACGGAGATCACGCACGCCGGTCTGCATGCCGCGCAAGGAAGCCTTGGCGTCGACCAGATCGCGTGAAGCTGTGAGCTGGCTCTCCTGGTTCTTCGCACGTTCGCGGACGAGACTGCCACCCTGCCAAACCGTGAGAATCATGATCGCTACCAGGAAGATACCGATTGCAGAAAGTGTCGCCAGTTTGGTGCTGATGCGCGAAAAGACGCTTACGGGCATATTTGAGTCCTGCTTGGTGGCAACAGGAGTCTTCATATCCCCAGCTGACTATCGCAATCGCTGATCGACTCATTCGACCGCGCCATATGCGTCCGGCTTGTTTGAGATTAACCCTCGTTCTCGAGAGGAAGCATTTTCGCCGTCGCTTGGATCAAATAGCATTTCGATAAAATTCTAATAGAAAGTTCACTTTCACCGAGGTTTAAATCTTGGATGCGCGCTTGGGACATGTTCTGCGGGAATCGGATATTGCAGGGCGCGGCGCCCTGGCGGGCTTAGCAGATTTCAGTGGCTACACTCACTTTCGCAACCGCCCCCTCGCAAGTTTACGCACTGACGGTCCCCGCTGCCGCCGGAGCCGCGGCGCTACTCTCCATGCCGCTCACCTATTTCCAAGATTTATTTTCGGGCAGGCCGGTCCTCGGCACGTCGGTCAACCCGATCAATTCCTGGGGAATGGATTCACCGATGGCCTTTGCCATCGGCGCGCATTGCCTTCGCTATCCAGGCACAACACGGCTCGGCGTTGCCGTGGCGTTTGGTGGGATTTTGGCCCTTGTCCTGCTTGAAAAATGCCGGCTGCCCTTGGTTTGGCCGATCATAAAGTGCTTGGCTTGGAGTTGAAGGGAGTCGAACCGGCGGCGTCACCTGGGTTTTTCACTGACAACTAGGCAATATCCACCTTATGCGGACGCGAAGCTTGGTGTGCAGCAGGCGATTATCTCAGAGGACGTAGGGTCTGCGTGCCAAGCTAGAAACTTAGCTACCGGACAAAGTCTCTGGCCATTCCTGCGCGCCGTGAGGACGCGAAGGACACGAACTGCAGTTTCAGTAATGGCATATGCGGCAATATGCGGTGTTCCGGTGATAACCAATTCGCGCGTCCCAGCAATTCTCCCAACGCGTCCGCTTGCGGGAAAGTCGATCAAGCGGCGGGTGGAACCAAGGGTGTCGCTCTAAGCTGAAGTATCGTTTCGTCGGCAAGCGCGACGCACGGCGCGCGGCGACCAAACGCGACAGACCGTCGTGAAGGGCTTATCCCGCAGGCCCACGCTGCTTCCAAGGCGCCCTTGGGAACGCCCAAGAATGCCCCGCGTATCACTTCGGCTAGGACAAAGGTCTTAGCCATTGCAATCCGGCATAAACAGCGCTCTCCCCGATAAGCCCACAAGCGCGGGCTCGGACGTCTCCAGCTATCAGGTTGTCATGAATAGCGGCGACGTCCAGATACGGGATTGATCCCGCTGCCTTGCGGTAAGGAAAAGCGGATGCTCGCGTCCTTCCTGCAATTCGAGTTCGGCAATCGGTATCTCGCCAGCGAGATCGCGCGGCAGCGGCTGATCGGTGACACGCTCTATCAAAAGCCGCAATTCCACCCCCGAGAGATTGATGGAAATGGAGCCCTTTGAAATAAGGTCCTTGCCGCTTACCTCCAGCGATACTTCCGGAGCATGGATATGCGGTGGCGGCTGCAGCGGATTTCCGATCTTGCTGTAGCCATGGAGCTTTGCGGCAACGGCGATACGGGCACCACGCAGGTCTGAAAGCTTGAGTTCAATGCCGTCGACATCACCATGTGTTGCCGTTTTGAAACCGAGCTCGCCGAGACCCGTACGCCACACGCTTTGTTCGGGATGGTCGAAGCCTACCCCCTGGGCATCCAGGAGCGCGGCACCGGTTACAGCGACCTCACCGCTCCAATAGGCGGCCCGGTAACGATCCTTGATCCGCGCGCCGCCGAAACGGATGCGCACGCTCCGCTCGCTGAAGCCCGCTTCGGCGTGCAAATCGCGTCGCCAGACTACGCGGTCGCCGGAAAAAAGCTGAACCTCCTCCCAGCCGGCATGGCCGAGCAGACGGTAAGCCAATGGCTTTCCGGGCCCGGCGTCGAACACCTCGCCCATCAAATGTTCTCCTTGCGACAGAACCGCGAAACTGCGTTCGCCGGTCGTCGCAAAAGTGCGCCTTGCCCGAAGCGCGCTGCCGACGCCGGCTCGGTCGAAACGATCGGTGATGACGCCGGTGAGCCCGCCGCGCGCACCGAAGGTTCCGGTGGCTGGCGCACCGCCGCCGCAGCGGCCCTGATGCTCGTCGCTCGCAGCGGAAGCGCCGACCCTATATCCGCGCGCCAGGGCTTCGGTGTAAAGCCAATGAAATTGTCCCCAGGCGGAACCAATCTCTATGAGGCGCTCCAGCTCCGGATGGTTCCAGTCCAGAATGCAGCGCCGGCCGCCCACGTGCGGGATCAGCAAATGCCCTTCAGGATCGTCCTGATAGGCGGCATAGAGCCTGTCCACTGGCCATATGCCAGGACGGATCGCTCCGGCCGTCATCTCATTCCACTCGAAAGAACGAAGCGACCGCCCCTTCTCGTCAAAGGGAAAGCGGGGTTTGCCGTCGCGCAGGAAGACGACATTGCGATCGCCGCCGGCGGCGGAGTTGCCGCACCATTCCGTGCCTGGAAAGCAGACGAAGCGGCCGGCTTCGTTGAGGTCGTGGATGATCTCCACGGCCTTGTCCCAATTCGCCTCGATGATGTTGAAGTCGTTGACCGTGTAGCCCACCACGTCAAGCCCGGCGATGTCGCGTCCGTAGGTGAGATTGTAGGTCGCGTCATTCGTGCCGACGGTGTCGTCGGAATGGACATGCAAATCCGCATAGAGAGCGCGCGAAGCTCCCTCTTCGCTCTGCACGTAGGCCGGGGCGACGGAAGGCTCGCCGTTCAGCCGGGCTTCCAATTTCCATTCGCCGGCGTCGGCGAAGGAAAGACCGGAAATTCGAGCGAACGTCCAGCCTTCCGGGGCGAATGCCACTGGCTCCGTCCGTTGCTTCCCATCCGGTGCGGTGATGACGAGCGCGCCCTGCAGATCGCGATCATGGCAGGTATTTCCCCATATGTCATCGACGCGCACGATCGCATCGAAGGACTGATCGAGGCCGATCAGCCGCGGCGCGATGACCTGAATGGCGTGTGGTTGTCCAGCCGAGATCTCCAGCTTGCAGTCGCCCGGCACCTCCGCAAACTTCGAGCTGCCCAGCGGATCGATGAACAGCCGCAAGCGGAACGCCTTTTCCACGAAAGTCTGCACGCGAGTGCCGGCCCCGCCCTGCCGCCGATCACCGAGGCGGATGACGATTCTGTCGCCGGGATTGAGATAGCCGTCGACGACATCGATAATGACGGCCTTCTGAAACGGGCGTTCGTGTCCCTTCTGGTCGAAACGCACCTTCAGCGCTTGAACCGTACTTGGGCTTTGCCCCGAAACCAGAGGACCGGCGTGGTATTCGGCGGAAACATAGTTGGCGCCCGTCGGGTCCGTTGTCTGGAAAAGCGCCCAGTCGGAATAGAACTTGAAGGCGAGCTTCAGCCACGCGCCGTCTGCAAGGCCGACAGCCCCGACCTCATAAACGAGCTCCAGTTCGGTCCATTCGCCCGCGGTCAGCGTCTGCCTCTGGCAAGTCAGACGGCCGAGAAAGGGAAGAGTGTCGAAGTGATCGGCAATACCTGTCGGAGAATGGACGGCGGCTTGAAACGTCTTGTGCGGCAAAATCTCTGTCATGGGAAACGTCCGTTATTGTCCACGCCAGCCTTCGTAGCGGCGCTCTATTCGTCGAAACACGAGGCTCTCCATGAGCCACGCTGTGAGCCCGATCAGGGCGATGCCGAGAAGCACCTGTGCCGAATTGCCGAGCTGCCCGCCCATGCCGACCATCCAGCCGATACCTTGGGAGGCGCCGATCATCTCGGCCGCCACGAGCGCACGCCACGCCTGGGCAAAGCCGATGCGCAATGCGGCAGTCAGGAAAGGAAGAGAGGCGGGAAGATATACATGAGCCAGCAGTTGCAGCCGCTTGGCACCCAAAATACGTGCCGCACGCACCTCGCCGCTGCTGATGGAAAGCACACCCTCCTGGATCGTCAGGGCCATTGGGAAGGCCGATGCGATGAATATGACGACGGCGATGGAAAGATATCCAAGGCCGAAGAAGATCAGTGACAGCGGCGCCCAGGCGATCGGCGGGATAGCCATGAAGAGACTGACCAGAGGCTGGACGAACTCACGGAAAGGCCGCCAAAGGCCAGCGGATACGCCGATGAGCACCGCCGCCACGACGGCCGCGCCGAATCCGCCGAATTCCCGCAGCAAGCTCGCATGACCTGGCGGCCCAGCTCGCCCGACCGGACCCAGCGGACCCCTTCAGCAGCCACCTCCCAAGGCTGCGGCAGCACATAGGAGGGAACCCGGCTAGCCGCCAGGCACCACACCACAAGCAGGAACGGAAGCGCTGCCCAGCGCCAGGACGGTTGTGGGAAATGCAGCCGTGCTGCCAACTTCTTCATTGATCGTATCTCATCGCTGAGCGGCCGCCTTCGCGGCGAACCTGTCGTCAATGATGTCGTTGACGTTCAGTCGCTTGTCGAGAAAACCAAGGTCGACGGAGTAATCGATGAGGCGCTGAATAAAGGCACGATCGGACGGCTCTATTTCAGCGGACCATCCGAGCCGTTTCCTTGCTTCCGCAACGATCGCTTCTGGCGGAACCATCCTTCCGTCGGCAGCCTTCACGGGTTCCAGCTTAAAGCCTCGGGCGATGATCTGATTGGCCTCTTCAGGATGCGCTCTGAGAAAGGCGATGGCTTTCGCATTCGCCCGCAGCAGTTTCACGAGATCGTCCGGTCGTTCCTCCAGCGTCTTGGCAGGCGCTGCCACGACGTACCAGGGGTAGCCGGGCAAAGCTCCGTTCACGTCGAAGACAACGCGACCTGCGCCGCGGAGCACGGATTGGCTTATGAAGGGCTCCCACAAAAAGGCCGCATCGACGACGCCGGTATCGAGGGCAGCGTTCATGTTGCCCACGGGCATTTGCGACAGCGCGAGGTCCGCGTCCGGGCTGAGGCTGGCGGCCTCTTTCAGGACATAACCACGCAGCAGCACGTCCATGCCGCTGCCTTTGTTGACGCCGGCAAGCCTCTTGCCTTTGAGGTCGGAAAGCGCGTGGATGGGGCCATCCGTCTTGGCGATCACGGCTGCCTGACCATAGTTGACCTTGGCAATGATTTTCGCGTCGAGACCGTGTGTTGCCCATTGATAGACAGGTGGCGCACCGATATAGGCCACATCGATTTCGCCTCCAGCCACCGCCTGCTGGATGACCGGACCATCGCCAAAACCCTTGAGTTCGACGGTCAATCCCTCTTCCTGAAAATAGCCTTTCTCCTCGGCGATCAAGGCAGGCGCATTCGCCATGGCCTGGACCCAGCCAATGCGAAGCGGCCGCGGATCCTCGGCATGGGCAGGCAAAGCCGCCGCAAAAGCGAGAAGAACTGCAGGTAAAATGCCTTTCATCGAATAGTCCTTTTCAAATAACGCGTTTATTGCCGGCCGTGAGCTTGGCGATTTCCTCGGAGAGCCGTTCGCGCAGTTCTGCGAACAATGGATTGGCTCTCGTGCCGCGCTGGTCGCGCGGACGCGGCAGATCGATTGCCACTTCGGCCATTATGCCTGCCGGGGGAAAGCCGAGGACGAGAACCCGGTCGGCGAGATAGACCGCTTCGTCGATGTCGTGGGTGATGAACAGCACGGTCTGACCCAAACTCGACCAGATCAGAAGCAATTCGTCATTGAGGGTTGCGCGCGTCATGGCGTCGAGTGTCGCGAATGGTTCATCCATGAGCAGAAGGCGCGGCTCGAGCGCCAGTGAGCGCGCAAGCGCCACGCGCTGACGCTGGCCACCCGAGAGCCGATGAGGCGGCTCTTCCGCTTGCTCTTCCAGACCGACAAGCCGCAGAAAATTGAGCGCCACGGCTCGCTGCTCCTGCGGCGATCCCCGACGATTCATGCGCAGGCCAAAGCGGACATTTTCCAGGACGCTCAGCCAAGGGAAGAGGTTTGGCGACTGAAATACATATCCGAGGGCCGGATGTTCGGGCGCAACGGGCGCACCGTCTATCGTGATATGTCCCGATTGCGGGCGCAGGAAGCCGGACAGAAGATTAAGCAGCGTCGACTTGCCGCAACCGGACGGCCCCAGAACCGCGACGAACTCTCCTGGGCGGGCCTTTAGCGAAAACCGTTCGAATACGCCGCGTCGGCTTTCGGGATAGGCGAAAGCCATGCCGTCCACCGAAAAGGCGGCGCCGGATGAAATCTGCCGTGAAGTAGGTAGAGATGCCATGTTGCCTTCGGACGACCTGGATTGGAGTTGCCCCAATTTTTAATACATTATAATACAGGTTATCAACGTGAAGAGTTCCCCTTGTGTGGCGGCTGAAGAGAACGCTATTCCAAAGCTGCTCTGCTCCGTGGTCTTTTCAACCTCGATGGAAAAACGATGAACCTGATACGGAACAACCCGGTGGCGATGTACCTGCAGATCGCCGATCGTCTTCGTGCCGAGATCACCGAAGGAACCTACGAGCCCTCCGGACGGCTCCCATCGGAAGCGCAGATCATGGCCCGCTTCAATGTCAGCCGCGTCACCGTCCGGCTGGCGCTCGAACAGCTCGACAAGGACGGGCTGATCGAGCGCCGGAAAGGCAAGGGCACTTTCGTCGCCGGCAAGCAGGTGCGACATCAGATCGATACGCTGCGTAGCTTTCATGAGTCGCTGAAAGTTCAGGGCTTCGACGCCGCCATGCGCATCATCGAGCTGAGCGCCATTGACACACCACAAGCGTTTGCGTCGCTATTCGGAACGAAATGCACGCTTCTTGAGCGGCTTCATGTAGTAAATGACGAGCCAATTGCATTGGGCCGAAGCTTCCTGCCGGACTTCATGTCGGATCTTGATCGAGAGTTCGCCGAAGAGCAGCCGACTTATGCGCTTCTCAAAGACAGAGCCGGCTCCGACATTGTCGCCGCCGAGATTGCGATCGGAGCACGGGCTGTTTCGCCTCGGATAACGTCGCTGATCGCAGTGGCGGAAAATACGGTCCTGCTCGTGCTCGAACGAACCTCCTATTTCGAAAACGGCGCCTGCGCAGAAAAGTCTGAATTCTTCATTCGGCCCGAGCGCTATAAGTTTGTCCTCGGCAACCAAGTACCTATTCGCTGAGTGTTTTGCTCTTGCACGGAATCGAACTGGGGGCCGGCCATTTTTAACCCAAAGCCGCAAAATTATGTAGTTTGAATAAAACACCGGTTACGGTAGAGCGGTTGCTTGCTGGGTGAGGCGGATACCGAAGGAGGCATCCGTCGTTGAGCGATGTCGAGCATCGCTCCATCGGAGCGCCGACGCGGCCAAGGTCCGGCGATCCTGTTAAGCAACGAGTTTGACAACAGGTCCCAGGTCGCCGCATTGATCGGTGCTCGGAGAAAATGTTGAGAACCCGACATGCTGCCTCGGTCTCAGATAGTATCACCGAGACGCCGGCAACGGCCGGCACATTCGACGGCGAATGGGGCAGATGGAGGTTTGTCCCTCAGAATGACGATGTGAGAGAGGCTCCAACCGTTACCGCTTTTCCACGCCCGCTGGAACGAGCGTTGGATATTTCCCAGAGCGGCCGGCCAGCGCAGTTCGATAGGTGTCGTTCCAGAATTCTGCAGCGTCTCTCGCATCAAACAATCGTTTGCACGTGTTCATGGCGGCAGTGCGCATCGCCATATAACCTTGATGGTCATTGAAGATTGCTTCAATTTTCCGAACGCTCTCGATCGCCATGCGCTCTATTTCATCCTGATACGATTTTTCGAACTTTTGGGTTTTTCTCTCATCCGTCTCTGGGCCCCAGTGCGATAATCCAGGTGTCAAAGCCGGGGCGATCATGAGGCCGTTGGTCCCGTCGGAGACAAATTCCGGCAATGCGCCTTGGGCAGTACAGAGGGCGGGCGTTCCTCTGGACATGGATTCGATTACGCTGAAGCCAAAGGTGTCCGAAAAGGTTGTTAGAAGAGAAAAGTGGCTCCGGTCAAAGAGCGTCAGGACATCGCGGTTTGGCAATGTCGGGAAGTAGCTGACATTTGGCAGGGTCAGCATCTTAACGTATCGCTCCAGGACCTTACCATCGACCGGATCAGTCCATATGGATCCACCCATTTGAAGCTTTGATACTATGTTTACCCGCAGAGGAAGTTTTCTTTCCTGCGCAAGCTCCGCAATTCTCGCGGCCACACATCCTCCTTTCCTTCCGAAGTGGTTTCCGACGAAAGTCAGCTCGAATATCTCCGAACTTCCCTGAAACTTGGGAGGCGTCACGCTGTCGATGATGATATTAGGATAGCGGATTGTCGTTTTCGAAATAAGGAGTTCGCGATCCTGTTCCGGCAGTCCATCTGCATGCAATCCCGCAACGAAATTCTGCTTTGCAAAGTTTGAGATCGCAACGATACGCCTGCATTTTTCGGAAAGGAGCTTCTTATATAAATAGGGCGTGTAGTATTTTGCGTCAGGCGAAAATGTTCGGGGCAGGTGTGATTCAAAGCCGATAATGAATGGCGTGCCATTCAGGGGGATTCTATTAAACGCGTGAATAAGATCACACCGGACAACATCGACCGGGTTGAAAATAGTAAAGCCGTCCCATCCACGTCCAAGCCTATCGAACGGGATAAATTTCCGTCGCATTGTTTCATAGTCTCGTATCCGTGGACCAGTGAACTCCCAGGGATAGCCAACAGGGGCGAGTATTCGTATGCCTTTGGCCATTCTCCAGTCCTTCCAAGGTTCGATTAGGGCTTCGATCGACGGTTCGGGGAATCGTTGCGGCGGGCGCCTTGAGCAGCGGCTGTGCGCCAGCCTATATCACGAAATACTCACTCATGCGACAGTTGATGCCAAAAACGACGCATTCCAAACGTTGCCGGCGAACTGCGGCGTCCTAAGAAGATCTTTTGGGACGTCCCGAACAATCCCCGCGTCCTCCTATGGCCCATCCCGGTTTTGGGTTAGGTGATTATCGGTTCACTGATCAATGCCGCGTGCATTACCAGGAAATCATTAGAGGCGGATCGATATTGCCGCCGCTCTATCGCTTCGGCCGCTTGCATGAGATGGCAGACCTACGCGCGACGCCTTCCATCTCAACTACGGCCAAGCAGGAGGTTGACGCGCTCGGTCGTCCATTGCCGATGAAAAAGTCCAAGCCAACCCAAATAGGCGATCACCCCAATCAGGATCGTCAGGCCGAGGCGAAGGCCGGTGCTCCAATCGAGCATTTCTGACCTCACCCACCACGCCGCAAGAGCCATGAAAGCCGAGGCAATTACCGCAGGGGCCAAACCCCGATATACTGAAAGATGCGACAATCCCAGTCTATTATGGAGAAATAGATTTCCGGCAAGACCGTAAGCCAAAGCGGGCACCGACATCCAGATAATGGCAGCCTGGGGAGAAATCTTCGGCAAGCACAA
>NZ_AUFB01000063.1 GCF_000426285.1 Rhizobium leucaenae USDA 9039
GCAGAGAACTTTGCAAACCATCGACAACCCGTTCGGCACGAGGTTGTCACCCATGTCTTAGGTACAATCTGTTACCTATGTCTCCGGTATGGACAGGAGGGTGGCTTTGCAGTTGAAAGGATACGAACCTGCGACCCGGTCATTTACTTCGTCAGCGAAATCGATTTGTAATCGCTCCACAGTTCGATGGTTGTGAGGGAACCGCGTTTTCAGATCAGGTTACCCGATTAGATACACTTTGATCCAATCCACTGCACAACACCCCGCTCCTTCACCGCGAATTATGACCGTCAGCTCGTGGATTGGACCATGGAGTGCGTGTGGTTATCGTGCAATACGATGGAATGCCTGAACCGTAGATTCCCGAGGTCCTATGTCTGAACTCGATTGGTTGAGCCAGCTGCTGCAAATTATTACGGTGACAGGCCAACTCGAAGTGCGCTGTGCGTACGGCGCGCCATGGCGCGTTGCCTGGAACCGGGCTGCCGCGAACGAAATCCCGTACCATGTTATCGTCAGCGGCCGAGCGATATTTGAAGATCCGCAGGCAAGAACAAGGCGGGAGTTGACGAGCGGCGACATCGTGCTGTTACCACACGGTGCGGCACATGTGCTGCACGATGGTAGCGGGCAGCTGCCGGCCCCAACTCGGCAGCGGCAGGGTGCTGCCGGTTGGATGTTGAGCCAGAACGACAGCAACGGCGAGCAACTCGATCTGTTGTGTGGCCGATTCTTCATCGCCCCGCCTCATGATCGACTGATCCGTAACTACCTGCCCCTGAATCTCGTGGCGCGGACCTCGGATGGCCCCCGCGAAGACGGTGTCGCGTTCGCAACTGGTCAACTCTCGAGTCTGGTGGGGCTGATGCGCATGGAAGCGGCCGGCGACCGCGCGGGAGGACGCGCCGTCCTCAATGCACTGTCTTCGGCTCTTTTCACGCTGGTTTTGCGCGCCGCCAGCGAATCCGCAACGGCTCCCGAGGGTTTGTTGGCGTTGGCCGGCCACCCGCGATTGGCGCCGGCAATCAGCGCCATGCTCGCCGATCCGGCCAAGCCCTGGAAACTACCCGATCTTGCGGACCTATGCGGCATGTCGCGCGCCACGTTCATGCGGCACTTCCAGGACAGGCTCGGGTGCTCCGCCCTCGATTTGTTGACTGATCTGCGCATGAGTCTGGCAGCCAATGAGCTCAGGAAGCCGGCGATCAGTACCGAGGCAATCGCCGAAATGGTCGGCTATCAATCCGTTTCGGCATTCCGGCGCGTGTTCGCCGAGAAGATAGGGATGACGCCAGGGGAATGGCGCAGGCTGGCGCAGACCGGCGGGAAAACTGCGAGTTAGTGTTTGCCATAAGGTTTGATCCTTTTGAGCATAATATTGAGGCTATTCAGTCTCGATAATATCATCCACGTTCGTAAAATCGGCTCCGTAATCACTTGATGAGGGAGCCACCCAATGAACTACATCAGCAACACAGCCTCCGAAACTGCGTCGAATGCGGTCATCGAAACAATCCTCAGCCGCAGCGCCGCCAAATATTTCGACACCAACGCCGTATTGAGCGACGATCAGATCCGGGATCTGGTGCGCATCGGCACATCGGCGCCGACGTCGTTCCACCTGCAGAACTGGCGGTTTATCGCCGTCCGCACACCTGAAGCCAAGGCCCGGCTCCATCCGATCGCCTGGAAGCAGCCCGCGATCCTGGACGCCGCGGTAACCTTTGTCATCATCGGCCAATTGGCGGATGCCAGTACCGTTCCCGCCCGTCTGGCGCCGGTCGTGGAAGCCGGTATCATGCCGGCTCACCTGGTGCCGGAATGGGAAGCGCCCGCCCGCAGCCTCTATGACAATCAGCCTCAGCGGCAACGTGACGAGGCGGTGCGCTCCGCCACCTTCGGTACGGCAGCGATCATCTATGCGGCCCGCTCGCTCGGCCTCGGTTCCACGCCGATGATCGGCTTCGACGCCGAAGCCGTGCATCGCGAGTTCGGCCTCGCCGAAGATGAAATCCCGGTCATGCTCCTGACCGTCGGACCCGAGCGGTCCGGCAACTGGCCGCAGAAGCCACGCCTGCCCGTGGCAGACGTCCTGTCCTTCGCATAACCCCATCACAATCAATACTTATGGAGACTACCATGACCAGAACGACCGTTCTGACGCCGGAACAGGTGCCGGCTGCATCCAAAGAGACCCTCGATGCTTTCACCAGAAACATCGGGTTCACCCCAAACATGATGGCGGCCTTTGCGCAAAGCCCGATCGCCTTCAACGCATGGGCTGCCCTGCTTGGGTCGCTCAGCAAGACGCTTGACGTGAGGACACGAGACAGCATCGGCCTTGCTGTCTCAGAAGCGAATGGCTGCAACTACTGCCTCACGGTTCACAGCTTCACCGCCGAACATATGGCCAAGCTGCCAGGCGACGAGATCATTCTCGCTCGCAAGGGCCATGCGAATGACCCAAAGCGGGATGCGGCAGTGCAGTTCGCGCGAAAGGTTATCGAGACCCGAGGGAAAGTCAGCGATGATGATCTCAAGGCTGTCCGCGATGCCGGGTTTACCGACGCGAACATCATCGAGATCGTTGCCCTTGTGGCCATGTACACGCTGACGAACCTGTTCAACAACGTCTTCGATCCGGACAAGGACTTTCCCGCCGTTGCCCCCGCGGGCGCGATCTGAGCTCCGCTTTCTCGCAACCTCATGAAGCTGTTGGATCAATCCCATGAACATTCTCCACATTGATAGCAGTCCGCGCCAACAATCCCATAGCCGGCAGCTTTCGGCCGCAATCGTCAAAAAGCTTCTTGAGCTTGCACCTGGCGCGGACATCATCCGACGTGACCTCGGCGCCGATCCCCTACCTCAGACCGAAGCCCTTTATGCCGCCGCGCTGGCGTCACGGGCTACTTTAGCCGCCCCACCGGCTGGGTCGCTCGACCTTTCCGAACAGCTTATGCGGGAGGTCGAAGCGGCGGATGCGGTCGTCATCGGAACGCCGATGCACAATCTGACCATTCCCTCTGTCCTCAAGGCTTGGATCGACCAGATCCTGCGCGTCGGCCGTACAATGAAATCAACGCCGGCCGGGAAAGTCGGAATGCTTTGGGACCGTCCGGTCTTTGTCGGTGTGGCTTCCGGCGGCTTCTTCACTGGAGAGCGTGCCAACCAGCCGGATTTTTTGACACCCTATCTGTCGGGCGCGCTCAGCTCCATCGGGCTGAAAAGCCAGCAGTTTCTCCCGCTTGAAGGAACTGCCTTCCTTGACTGGGAGCATGCGGCGAGGGCGAGAGACAAGGCGCTTGCGGCTCTGGACGTCACCGCCGTGGAGCGCGTGACCGAAATCAGCGCGAACGTCGGCTGGATGTATGCCGACCTCGCCTCGCCCCGGCAAGCATCGCCAAGCGCACACTGAGGACGGAAAGCTTCCAACGTTTGCACATCAACCCACCGGCGCAGCCGGACCATCAACATGAGGCTTCAGATGATTTTATCGACGCCTACGCTTCCCCAGATCGGCGACAGGATCACCGGCAACTCGGCACAACCCGAAGACGGCGCCATCCGCGAATGGCTGGGCTCAGATGCATACGATCAATGGACCGAACTGCGAACCTGGATCGACGCGTCCTACCCTGGAGTGTTCGCACCGGACTGGCTTTACGGCGGAAAGAACCGCGGTTGGTCCCTACGCTTCAAGAAGGTCAAGGCCCTCACGACATTAGTGCCCGAATTTCGGCGGTTTTCAGCCGTCGTCGTGATGGGCAAAGCGGAACGGGAGAAGTTTGACGAACGGCGTTATTTCTGGCGTCCGCAACTAGTGAAGGTCTACGATGACGCCAGAACCTACACCGACGGGAAATGGCTGACACTTGCCGTCTCTTCGAAAGAGCATCTGCAGGATGTGACAGAGCTCTTGGCGATGAAGCGTCCGCCACTGCCACGCTGAGTATCCCGGGCATCCTGAAACTGCGGCAAAAAACAGGTCCAGTAGCCCGCATACCTTCTTACACAGTGCCGCTCAGCAAACCGACACCAAGGGAACCGCTAAGGGCATTTACCATAACTAGCTACGGCAGATCGAATGGTCTTCCGCGCTGTATCACCGCAAAACATCAAAATATCTAAGGAGACGAATCGATGAAAGCGATCATAGCAACCGACGAAGCCGCCGGCACGGCTGGCATGACTCTGGCAGAACGGCCACAGCCGCAGGCGGCGATAAACGACGTCATCGTCGAGGTTCACGCATCGGGCTTCGTCCCGACCGAACTGACGTGGCCCTCGACTTGGACCGATCGCGTCGGCCGCAAGCGGATGCCTTCGATTCCCGGGCATGAGCTAGCCGGAGTGGTTACCGCTCTTGGCTATGGCACGACCGGCCTGTCGGTGGGACAGCGAGTGTTCGGCCTCGCGGACTGGTATCGCGACGGCACCCTGACAGAATATGTAGCGATCGAGGCACGAAACCTCTCGCCGCTCCCCGGCGACGTGGATTTCACTGCCGGTGCAAGCCTGCCAATCTCGGGTCTGACCGCATGGCAAGGTCTGTTTCAGCATGGCCGTCTTCAGGCAGGCCAGAGCGTTCTTGTGCATGGGGCCGCCGGTGCGGTCGGCTCGATCGTGACGCAGCTCGCCCGCGAATTCGGCGCCTATGTCATTGGGACCGGACGTGCTGCGGACCGTCAGAAGTCGCTCGAATTTGGCGCGAATGAATTCGTCGACCTCGCAAACGACACGCTGGAGGAGATCGGGAGCGTCGATCTCGTGTTTGACATGATCGGCGGCGAGATCCAGAAGCGGTCGGCGGGCCTGGTACGAGCCGGGGGAACGCTGGTATCCGTCGTGGGCCCGGTTGAAGCGCGCCCCGCCGATGGCTTGGCGATTGATTTCGTCGTCGAGTCTGATCGCGCTCAACTCGGCGAGATCGTTCAGCGGGTACGGGACGGACGCCTTCGGACGAACATCGGCAACATCTCAACACTCGATAATGCCGTCGCCGCATTCAACTCGACGGAGCGACGGACAGGCAAGACAATCATCCGCACACACGCATGAGAGACTTCGGGCATGAGATCGAGCCGATAGTTAGTTGGATCGGCCTACGGCCCGACTAATAACGGCCGGAGTTGCTCCGGTCGTTATTCAGCGATATGCCACCGGGTGCTCCCCGAAGCGATAACAAGATTTCGCAGTTGAAAGGATTTGAACGAGCGACCCGCCGTATTGGATCGAAGCTCCAATAGGAATGAGACTGAACGGTCGCTATGCCACGGCTGACGTTAAGTTTGGAAAATGCGGTGCCTTCCTGTGTGTGCAAGGCGAGATGTTCAGTTTCAGAGCGACTGAGGAGTTCAAAATGGCACGTATAAACGGTAGAATCGCGGCATTGATTTCTGTTGAGGCTTAAAGTTCAAGAGCAGCGACTTGAGCTCGATTTCGTGCGGGCTGCTTTGTCAGAGCCCGCTCAGTCGAGCTGCGCTGTCCTCGACTGTGCAAAGCAACAAATTTTACAGGATTTCTTAATTAGGTTTTTATCGGACCTCTGTTTAGCTGACGCAGCATTACAGAACGGTATAGTTCCGATATGATTCTACAACAGCGACATCCCTCCGCCATTATTTTTAAAGCCCTGCGGAGGGCCACGCTCGGCGCGCTATGCGCCGTGGCCGGTTCCGTTGGTCTTTTACTTATATTAGACCTATTGATGCCGGATCGACCATTTTTAGTGGGATTTGTCGGTGCAGCACTTATCTCCGCATTTGTGGCCTTTCCGCTGCTTTTTGCCTTGCAGCTCAAGAACGACGTCGTCCGCAAGATGCAGGAAAACGTCACCCATTCGGCGCGCTACGACAGCATGACGAAGACGCTGAACGGCACTGCCTTTGCGGCGGCCGTCGAGCACTTTATCGACCGGCGCAAGCATGTCGCCAGCGATGCCGGCGGCATCGTCATCGCCGTCATCGTTGATACGCTCGACGACATCGGCCGCCGCTACGGGCCGCAATGGGCCGACACCGTGATGCAATCGCTTGCTTCGATCATCCAGTCCTCGGTTCGTCGTGGCGATCTCGTGGCGCGGCTTGCGACCAACGAACTCGGCATCTTCCTGCCTGGCGCCACGGTCGAGAACGCCCGCGATATCGGCACCCGCATCCGCACGGGCGTCTCTGCGGCCACCTTCAGCGCCGACGGCGCGCCGCTTTCCGTCGCCATCCGCCTCGGCGGCAGCTCCTTCGACAGCCCGGCCGACTTCAACCAACTCCGCCAGCTCGCCGACCAAATGGCCTTCGAGTGCGGCGAGGAGAGCGACGACATCCCGATCAGGGCGCTGCCGGCCGCCTGAGGCTGGCGATCCTTACCGCCGCGACCCGCTTTTGATGCGACGTTAAAGCCAGCTGGGATCTCGGTTGCTCTTCTGGATCCGCCGAGGCTGATGAGATGTCGGTGTGGGGTCTCGTTAAACAGCCTTCATGATGGAAACCTCGATTACAACGCTCGCTGCCACATATCTACACATCGCGACGAGCAGCTTTCCCGACAAGGGCGACAATGGTTGTTTTCTTACGGCGCCCCTAGTTGCGCCTAACGCCAATCGAGATTGTCGCGCGACGATCTGGCTTTGGTTCCGCTTCAATGTCAGCCTGCGCGAAGTCGACCAATTGATGCTCGAACGCAGCGTTGTCGTTCCTTGCGAGACAATCGGCTGGTGTTGCAAAGGACGCAATCAAATACCAGGCAGTATTTTGCGGGCGCGCCTTCCGATAGCCCATCGAAAACTTCCAGAGGTGCATCTGTGATCGCTTGGCCGAGCGCGTTGCGGCTATCCAAGCTCTAATTGGGGGCAGAACCTGAGATGCCGTCACTCGACGTATAGCCTTGCAGTTGAATGGAACAGAACCGATGACCCGTAAATTAGTTGGTTTCTTCACGCAGTCGTTGGCAAGGGGTCGGTGCCCTCGCTCAGAATTGCGAGATACCGTCTATAGCTGAAAACGCGACCGCGCTTGCGACCCGTCACTTCCTCGATGATGCCGAAGCGCTCCAAGTCTGCCAGCGCAGCATTGACTGTGGGCGCGGATAGGCCTGTCTTCTGAACGAGCTGATTGGCAGTAAAGAACGGGTTTTGTTGAAAAAGGTCGTGAATACGAAGCGCTGAACCCGCTCGATCGCTTTCAGTCGTGATCCGCTCACGATCTTCTTTGAACACGTCGACAATCCGGGCGGTGGCGTCGAACGCCTGGTTAGCGGTGTCAGCAACGCCGGCGAGGAAGAAGTCGAGCCAAGCCTCCCAATTGCCTTGTTCACGAACTTCCTGGAGCAGCCGATAATATTCCGTCCTATGTGTCTTCAGATAGAGGCTAAGATAGAGCAGCGGCTTACGCACAATCCCGTTCATGCAAAGATAAAGGGTGACAAGGAGGCGACCTATACGCCCATTGCCATCCAAGAACGGGTGGATCGTTTCGAATTGGACGTGCAGAAGGCCGGCCTTGATGAGTGCGGGCAGTCGCGACCGATCTTCGTGCATGAAGTGCGTTCAGGCAGACGTCCATCTCCGTAACAGGCGGTGGCACGAAGAGTGCATTGCCCGGCCGCGTTCCGCCAATCCAGCTTTGTGAGCGGCGGAATTCTCCAGGATTCTTGCTGCCGCCCCGCCCACTTTGCAGCAATCGCGCATGCATTTCACGGATCAGTCGTAGCGACAGGGGCAAGGCTTCGAGCCGTTCCAGACCATACATCATGGCATCCACATAGTTGGAAACTTCACGGACGTCATCGATGGGTTGCCCCGCCTGCGCTTCGGTCTCAAAACGCAATAGGTCAGAGAGTGTCGACTGTGTTCCCTCGATCTGCGAGGATAAAACCGCTTCTTTCCTGACATACATATAAAGAAACAGCTCCTGGCGCGGGAGTAGCACTGTGCTGCCGTCCAGGCGTCCCAGTGCTCGCTCCGCCAAGCTGAGACGTTCCAACAGTGAAAGCACATCGATAGCGGGTCGGGGCGGCAATGGCGGTGGTGAACGCCCGCACCTTTTCGCCGGCGGCGGATGTTTCTACAAAGCGCCCGAGCCGCTGATTGAATTCAGAATCAGACATAGCCAGAGTATGCTTTTCGGTCGCTATTTAAGCAAGCGCGGCTTCGCTTAAATAAGCGAGGGGCTAAGGTAAGCGTCCTTAAATAAGCGCAGTTTTTTAGTCGCCGCTCTTGAACAGATGCGAACCTATGACTCGTCATCGTCTGGACCGAAGAATTGTCTTAAGTAGTTGAGAAGTTGTGCTGTTATGGTTGGAGATTGCAGCTTCCACCTTGTCAGGTTGCAAGGCGATCGCCGCGCTATCGCAATCAGTGCCTCTTTGCAAAAAAGCGGCATTATGGAGCAAGTGCCACAAGGCATCGACGTGCCCCTTGAAATTGTCACGGCGACAACAAGCGAATTGACTGCTTGGTCAATCAGCGGCTGTCTGGGAGCAAATGAACGGAGACCTTGATGTTGGTACAGATTTTCCAGGTAGACGCCTTCACGCGGCGGCGCTTTGGCGGCAATCCGGCTGCCGTGATGATCCTCGAAAGCTTCCTCGATGATGCGCGTCTGCAGGACATCGCCGCCGAGAATAATCTCGCAGAGACCGCATTCCTGGTTCGTGACGGCGCCGACTATCGTTTGCGTTGGTTCACGCCGACCGTTGAGGTGCCTCTATGCGGCCATGCAACGCTCGCAAGCGCTGCCGTGGTTCTTGAGCGGCTTGAGCCGGGTCGGGAGGTCGTAACCTTCCATTCCGCAAGCGGCCCGCTCGTCGTTTCCCGTTCGGGGGACAGCTATGTCATGGACTTTCCGGCTCGGCCCATGCTTGCCACTTCCACGCCCGAGGCGCTGACCGCCGCGATCGGGCAGAACCCGACCGAGACTTTGGTGGATCAGCATAACTATCTCGCGGTCCTGGAAACTGCCGAGCAGGTTCGGAAACTGGCCCCGGATCTCGGGGCAGTCACCCTACTTGGTCGGGCTGGCCTGATTGTCACCGCACCGGGCGACGATGGTTATGACTGCGTCAGCCGCTATTTCGCCCCCGCCAAAGGCATTCCTGAAGATCCGGTCACGGGCGGAGCGCATTGCGCGCTCACGCCCTACTGGGCGAGCCGCCTCGGCAAAACCAGCCTACGCGCATTCCAGGCCTCCGCGCGCGGTGGTGAGCTACGTTGCCGCACTTTCGGCGAGCGCGTCGAGCTTGAGGGTTCTTGCGTCTTCTACCTCGAAGGCCAGGCAGACATCTAAGGCTGGCATCCGGACCGCTAGTGTATTCAGCAGCGCCGACATAGTCGCGGCAGTATGGAGCCCTTCGCTTAGATATTGTGGCAATTGCTCCATAATGTCGCAAAAAAGGGTGCTGTGTTGATCATTGATTGCGGCGGAGAACCATGTCGCCATCGGTCTTTGCAGCAAGGATTTTACGATAGAGCTTCAGCGTATCGGATGATGCTCTGATTTTGCACGTTTTCAACCAATTCATCCGCACGCGATAAAAGCCGGCGAAGCAAGGGAGAGGAATTTGCTTCGCTGTATCCGAGAGTGAGATCGACCGTCGGAGGCACACCTTCCAGCGCTCTAGCGACAACGTTTGGTGCCAGCATATTTTGCGCATAAAGCGGGACGAGTGTAACTCCGCCCGTGGATGCGACGAGCGACATTGCCGACGATATGTTCTCGCCTTCGTATTTTGCCTTGAGCACGATCCCCGCACTTGATGCATAATCCTGAATCACAGCTTGCAATACCGGAGACGTTCTCGCCGAACTGACATAAATTTCGCGGGCAAGATCTTCCGGCCGAATCTTTTTGCGCGATGCCAAGCGATGGCTCGCCGGCAGCACGGCGAGCAGAGGCTCTTTCGCCAGCAATTTGAAAGATAAGCCTAAACTCTGTTTCTCGGGGCGAAGGAAGGCTAGGTCCAACCTCCCGCGCATTAACGCAAGAGCAAGCTCCGGAGAGGATAAACTACACAGCGTGACTTCGGTCTCCGGCGCTTCCTCGCGGATCATGCGCAATAGGTGAGGCAGCCACGTGACCTCCAGCCCAACCAGAAACCCCATAGCGAGTGTGGGCCTTTTCGGCTCCGCCGTCCGCCGGGCGCCTTCGATCGCAGCCTCGACTTGCAAAAGTGCCAGCCGAGCATGATCCAGAAAAACGCGCCCCGCATCCGTGAGCACAACGCCGCGCGCCTGCCGCTCTAATAGCTGAACACCGACTTCAGATTCGAGATCGCGAATCTGCCGGCTCAATGATGGCTGGGAGGTGTTCAGTCGCCGCTGGGCAGCCGTCAACAACCCGCCCTCCTCGGCAACAGCAACAAAATAGCGCAAATGCCTCAGTTCCATCAGCTCCTCGCTATACCTTTAAGGCATAGCTCGAACATACAAGGTATTTGTCATTGAAAAAAGGGCGATTTAGTTAACGTCGCGATTTGGGGATATAATCAAACGCGCCTCACCGGAGGTATTTCCCACTCAACTGTGTCCAATTGGAGAAGGAGCGACTCGATGCCTACGATCACTACCGCAGACGGCGTAAACATCTTCTATAAGGACTGGGGCTCGGGCCAGCCGATCGTATTCAGCCACGGCTGGCCGCTGTCGGCGGACGACTGGGACGCCCAGATGACCTTCTTCCTTCGACACGGCTATCGGGTAATCGCGCACGACCGGCGTGGGCACGGCCGGTCCGACCAGCCCGGCACGGGCAACGACATGGACCATTGGGTTGCCGACCTCGCGGCCCTGACCGAGTATCTCAACCTGCGCCACGCGGTCCACATCGGCCACTCGACAGGTGGCGGCGAAGTGGCTCGTTACGTCGCCCGCTATCAGGAACGCGTCGCGAAGGCGGTCCTGGTCGCTTCGCTGACGCCGAACATGTATCGGACCGAGAACAACCCCGCCGGTCAGCCACCGGAATGGTTCGAGGCGATCCGTGCAGGCGTGCTGGGCAACCGGGCAGAGTTCTTCCGTTTCGTTCCTGAGAACCCATTCTATGGCTACAATCTGGACGGGGCCAAGCCCTCGGAAGCAGTCATTGCGAACTGGTGGCGCCAGGGCATGGCCGGCGGCGCCTTGGCACATTATGCAACTGTCGACTCCTGGCTCGAAGATTATACTGAAGACCTCAAGAAGATCACCGTGCCGGTGCTGGTGATGCATGGCGAGGCCGATCAGGTCGTCCCTTTCGCAAGTTCCGTGCCGCGTGCGGTCGATCTGCTCAAGAACGGGTCGCTGAAAACCTACCCCGGCTACCCCCATGGCATGCTGACCACGCATGCGGATGTCCTCAACCCCGCTCTACTCTCGTTCATCAGATCTTGACGACATCGACCGGACCGCGGCCGTCATCCAACGTCGGACAGAGGATTTATCACCCGGCACCGCCGGGTGACAGCTGTTGATGCTGGTACGTGGAGCCTTTCCGAACCGTACTTCCGACATTTAGGAATTAAGAGCCGGGGATTCCCGTCGATTTAATGTCGGAGGGAACACCACCTTCAAAAGTGCCCGTCATAGGCTCGTTTATCGGCTTCCGGCCTTTAGGTAACCTCTGGCTGAGTTGACATCGTCTTCGAGTTTTTGGCGCTCAGCTCGATGACAGCTTTTGGGACACTAACCATAGTGTCTGAACGACTGAAATGGAGGCGCGAAGCAGTCGTCCCGCACTTGGCTGCAACGCGACTTTAAAGATCACGACTCACAGTCAACAAAATCGGATCCGTTGTTGTGAAGAGAGCTGAACCAAGATCGTGTCCCATGGAGTGGTGTAGCTTGATTTCATAGCCATCGGTGATTTCCGGTAGGGTCGGGTTGCTTAGAGCCAACCTGAGGGACACCAC
>NZ_AUFB01000064.1 GCF_000426285.1 Rhizobium leucaenae USDA 9039
AAAGGCGGCACCTATTGCGGCGGCCGCGTAAACAGTTCCCGAAACAGCTCCTCTGACCGTTGCAGGCCTTCATCCGTTAAGATCAACGACTTCGACTTGTTCACCGGATCGGCGATCAGCCCCTTCTTGAACAAACGATCCGTCGTCTCCCAGTCCAAACCCTTCCAGGCTCGATACCCGTCATGCAGCGTCAGCCACAACAGCGCCAGCACCGCATCGTCGATCTTGTCTTCGTCGATATCCATTGCGAGAGCTTATCACGTGCAAATACGAAATTAATGCGGTACTCGCCGAATGCGTACCAAGGTCCAGAGGTCCAGAGGTTCTTTGATCACAAGACCCAAGGACCTTGTCCTCCTGAAAAAGAGCGGGACGTTTGCATCACAAGTTGAACTTATAAAACATGCGTTGCATTGCAGGAGAGAGTTCGCTATGCATTCTAACTATCAGAAGTACCGATGTCGCTGAAAGGAGCAGACTGAGGCTTGTCCCAGCCACAAACACAGGGAATTACAAATGGTCTAGCTTCAGACGAGAGTAACTGCCGCATCGCAACCGCGCTTGTTGTTTCCTCAACTAAAGATGGAGACTCGCAGTTCGAGAATCGGACAGGATCGTTGTGGACACTGCACCGAGTGAGTGCAATAAACTGCGGAAATTAGTCGACCGGCGAACCGACACGCAGAACACAGAAAAGGCTCTTTCTCATCCAGCATTCGAGCCGAGTTCGCCCGGACGCATTTAGGCGTATGCCGTTGCGCCCGACGCCTCCACCATCACAGAAAGCATCGTTCAATGACTACTACTGAAGCGACTCCAAAGGTTCAACCGTTTAAGTTTACGGCTTTCGAGCAGAAAGACTACAACTATCGCGTTCAGCGCGTGCGCGAGAAAATGGCGCAAGCTGAGATTGACGTGCTGCTCGTTACCGACCTTTCCAATATCTGCTATCTAACAGGTTTTCAAACATTGGTATCGGACTGGTATTCCTGCTTGATCCTTCCTGCGCAGGGAAACCTAGTTCTCCATGTTTGCGATCTGGAGGTCGATCTTGGCCGCGTCCATACTAATGTCGAGCGCATCGAGTCGATAATGTGGAGTCGCATGGATGAGGCTGGTACGGAACTAGCCTTAATCATAGACAGTTTAAATTCAACGCCGAAAAAAATTGGCTTGGAGAGTCGGCAAAAGGGACTAACTCCGTATGCCTACTCGAAACTGTGCTCTGCATTTCCTAATGCAATAGTGGCCGATGCGTCCGGTTTGGTCACTCGCATTCGTGCCGTAAAGTCCCCAACAGAGATTACCTATATGCGCAAGGCCGGGCTTTATTCGGTAGCTGGTCTGACGGCAGCAGAAGCGATCATCCAGGAGGGCATCACCGACAATGACATTGCCGCGGCGGCGTCTGCAGGTATGATCCGCGCAGGCAGTGAATATTTCTCCATTGATCCCATCATCCGTACCGGAGATTGGCATGCTATAGTGCATTCTTCGTTTCGTAGGAACAAGATCAAGCGGGGCGACCCCATCATCATGGAGATGAGTGGGGTCCATGAGCGCTATAACGCGCCGCTTTATTCCACGGCGATAGCAGGGCGTGCGTCAGATAGTACACGCCTTCTGTCAGATGTCGCGCTCCATTGTCTTGAGACACTTTATAGCAATCTGAAGCCCCGCCGAACTATGCGAGACGTTCTGACTAGCACGAAGTGCGAACTGATGAGTTTGGACGCGCGAACTCGCCTTGGAACCCGAATAGTAGGCTCCACTTTGGCTGACTACCTGACTGAGAAATTCAGGTCGTGGAAGGCCTATCCCGTCGGCCTGGCCTTTCCTCCGTCCTGGCCTGAAAACTCGATCTGGCTGGCAGAGTCTGACCAGATTCTCGTGCCGGGGATGTGCTTCCACGCGTGCTACTCGTTCAGAGTGTTTGGGGAGGTCGCCGCCGGGTTCGGTGATTCCATTGCAATTACAGAGGAAGGTTTCGAAATCCTAACACCACGTACGAAGCGTCTTCTCGAGGTGTTCTGAGATTGAAACGCCGATACCGTTGCAACACCGCTTGCGACACGCATTTAAATTGGAGGACCAATGAAGACCGATCTCCTTTCCGTCATTGACTGCGCTGGGTCGCCCCGTCAACGAGGACGCACTCATGGAGAAGCGCTGCGCACCGCTATCGCTGAAAAGATAATGCGCTGGCATGACGCCATCGCGGAAGCCTACGGCGTCACCGCCAAGACGTTCATTCCGCGCTTCTTGGCGGCAACACGGTTCGGCGATGCGGTGAAGCGATACACACCCCACCTCGCCGAAGAGGTTGCAGGAATAGCGGAAGGATCCAACATCGCCCACGAAACCGCATTTGCGCTCCAGCTACTGGATGAGGAGTGGTGGTTCGGCCGCTCCACTGGAGACGGACATTGCTCCAGCCTTGCAATCGCCCCCTGCGGGCCTATCCCGACAATAATTGCTCAAACAATGGACTTGCCACGATGGCACGACGGGGCGCAGGTTTTGCTGAAAACGCAGGACTCGGAAGCCGGTGAGACCATGGTCTTCACATCTGCAGGTCTGATTGGCCTGATGGGCGTGTCCGAGCGCGGGGTCGGCGTCTGTGTGAACACCTTATCACAACTGGCTGTCAGCCCGACAGGGTTGCCAGTGGCTTTCGTGATGCGAGGCGCCCTCGCCTGCTCGAGCGTGTCGGACGCCATTAGGTTCCTGCATGACGTTCCGCACGCCTCGGGACAGAACTATCAATTGGGAGACCGTCAGAACATCGCGACTGTCGAATGCTCCGCGGGCAAAGTATTGCCGCTCGCTACTAAGTCTAGATGTTCGCTGCATACCAATCATCCGCTTGCGAGCGACGACAGGCGTTCGGCGACAATACCCCTCGCAGGAAGCGATAGTTCGCGCGGTCGCCTCCAAAGCTTGCATCTCGATCTTGATGACGTGCGGGTAACCACGGATGATGTCAAGGCGGCACTGGCGGCATGCCGGGCCGGCGGTGAGGTTTCGCTAGTTGCCCCGCAACTGGCGACGGAACCGATGACCGTTGGCGCGGTCGTCTATGAGATCGGCGAGCGTACTAAAATATCAGTCTGCGCTGGACCACCGAGCGTCGAGGCATGGCGGGATATTGGGTTAGGGACGTGAACTTGCGTCTGATTTAGATTGATGCACGCGTGGTGGCCTCGATATAAACTATAATCGACAAAGGATCAGCGGAACGAATGGCGGAACGCTATAGCGCGGCGATCTGGGAGGAACTTCCACCTTGATCGTCGCGCGGCAGAACGCGAAGCTTCGCGCGAATACGCGACAAACCGGCAAAGGGCGCGCGCCTGCAAGCGTTGAGCCAGTCATCCACGCGAAGGCGGTTTGGTTGGCTTACGAAACGCGAGATCGCCAGAGGTGCCCCCTCTACGCAGGCGACCGAACATTCCGCCCCTCCACACATCCGATCATCCGATCAACGATCCTGGATCGTCAACAAGAGGTTCGGCAGACTTCCATCCGTAACAAGGTTGCCGTCGCTCGCCACGTTCAAAGAGAGGCGATATTCGCGCCGATAGCTCAGTACGCCTAGCTTCGAAATGAGGACGGCCCGGAATTGCCGACTCAACTCGGACCAGCGTCATCCGGAGGCACTACCCATGCGCTGTTTCACGTTTCCCGATCGTGTCTCAGCCTAAGGGATTGGTGTAGCTTCCGGCAGGTAGCCGTGTTTTCCGGCGAGCGCCGGAGTGGGATTTCAGCGCGTGACTGCAGGCAGGCTGATTTCCGGATCATCGCTCATTGATGCCATTGTCTCAAGTGTCATGTACCTGGCACGTTGGACGGCCCAGTCATCGTTTTGCTCGGGCAGCAGTGCGCCGACGAGACGGACGATGGCTTCGTCGTTGGGAAAGATGCCAACGACCTCGGTGCGTCGCTTGATTTGCCATTGAGATGTTCGATCGGATTTGTTGAATGCAATTGACCCGGTGCTCTTTCGGGAAGGTCATGCAGGCGAGCACATCCTCTTCGGCATCATTCATGATGGCGGCGAGCTTCTGCACTTTCGGCCGGATCTGGACGGCGACGTTGCGCCACTGGGTGCTCGCCGCCTCCGATGTGTCCTGAGCAAAAGCAGTGGCGATGAAGGCGGATACGACGCGTCTGCCGCTCTTTCCGGCGTGCGCCAGCACGTTCCTCATGAAGTGAACCCGGCATCTTTGCCATGTGGCACTGAGAACCTTGGTGACGGCGGCCTTGAGGCCCTCATGAGCATCGGAGACGACGAGCTTGACGCCGCGCAGCCCCCGCCTGATCAGCTTTCGAAGAAACTCGGTCCAGATCGCCTCGGCCTCGGACGTGCCGATCTCCATGCCGAGCACTTCGCGTCGGCCATCGGTGTTGACGCCGACGGCGATGATAACGGCAACGGAAACAATGCGGCCACCGCGCCGGACCTTCAGATAGGTGGGCATCGATCCAGAGATAGGGCCAGCCCGTCGATGGGTCTTTCGAGGAAAACCTTGACCTTGACATCGATCTCCTCGCACAGAGGGCTCACCTGGCTCTTGGAGATGCCGCTCATACCCATCGCCTTGACGAGATCGTCGACGGAACGCGTTGAGATGCCTTGGATGTAAGCTTCCTGGATAACAGCCGTCAGAGCCTTTTCCGCCATGCGACGTGTCCCAGTCTCGGTCGCGGTAGCCGTTGCGTTGGGCCAGCCGCATCGCGTTCTTCTCGCCGTAGCCAGCACCGGTCGCACTGCCGACCTCCAGCTCCATCAGCCGTTCGGCGGCAACGCCGATCATCTCCCGTAGCAAATCGGCATCGGCACTCTTCTCAACAAGCGAGCGCACGTTCATCATATCGTCGGTCATCGGTGTCTTTCCATCAGGTTGGTCTTGAACAGCCCGACCCTGCCGGAAAAAAACTGATGGCCATCTAATCCTCAGGACCTACACTACCCGGCGGGACACGATCCGTTGCCCGAAATGAGGGACACATCATGCATGCCCACAAGCTCGGGCCGACTATAATGTGGCGATGATGACTGTCACGAAAACGACACAGCCGCTTCCCGTCTTGCTGCTAAGACTCACGAGGTTCCCGAGACCTTTTCTTTGGCCAGCCAGGCGCGGAAAGCTTCGAGCGGCGGGTAATTGGTCCGCGATTGCGGCCAGACGAGCCAGTAGGACCCCGAGCCCGGCACCGATCTCTTCAGGACCGGTACCAGGCGCCCTTCGATTATTTCAGTGTCAGCGAGATAGGCCGGAAGAAGAGCCACGCCGAGCCCGGAGATCGCCGACTGCGTCATCGTCGCGAACTGGTCGAAAAGCATCCCCGTCACGTTCGCCGGTCGCGCTCCCTGAGCGGCAAACCAGATCCTCCAGCCGGTCGGCCTGGTTTCCAGTTGCAGAAGTGGCAACCTCGCCATGTCCGCGATGTCGTCAATCGGATGTTCAGCGAGGAGCGCTGGCGAAATGCACGCCGTCAGGCGCTCCTCGAAGAGTTTCATATGGTCGGCATCCCGCCAATCGTCTGCTCCAAAATGAATGGCTGCGTCAAAACTCTCGGCGGCAAAGTTAAAGCGCTTGAGCCGCGTCGCGAGGTTGATCGTGATACCTGGATGTTTGACCAGGAATGCGCCCAACCGCGGCGCCAGCCATCGCGTACCGAAAGCCGGCAGGATAGCCAGCGACAGGGTGCCGCCGCCTGGGTTGGCGGCGAATTCCATGCTGCCCCGCTGGATGAGATCGAGCGCGCGGCTCACGTTCCGCCCGTAGGCATGGGCTGCTTCCGTCGGAATGAGCTTCTGCCTGTGTCGCTCGAAGAGCGGCCGGCCAAGCTGCTGCTCCAGATTCTGCACGAGGCGGCTCACAGTGCTCTGTGTCAAATCAAGCTCACGCGCCGCCGCCGCCGTTGAGCCGGTGCGCAAGACGGCTTCGAACGCAGAGAGGAGGCTCATGGAGGGAAGGAACCGACGCGGGCGCATCAAACCTATGCATTTTATGAATTAGATCACATCTAAATAGGGTTATTTCTCGCGAAACACAATCGGTAAATGCATGAGCAAGCAGCTTCGATATCCGAGGTCGCATTTCATTCGAGGGAAATCCGTGACGACAAATTCCGCCACAGCCATGTCTTCCGCACAGACGAGCGCGTTTGCGTGGGACGATCCCTTCCTCTTGGAGGAGCAGCTCTCTGAAGAGGAACGCATGATCCGCGATGCTGCCAAGGCCTTTGCAGAGGCCGAATTGCTGCCGCACGTGGGGGATGCCTATCTTGAGGAGAAGACTGATCCCGGTCTCTTCCGGCTGATGGGCAGGGCCGGGCTTCTCGGCGTAACGTTGCCGGAAAAATATGGGGCGGCTGGCGCCAACTTCGTCTCTTACGGCCTGGTTGCGCGCGAGGTCGAACGCGTCGATTCAGGCTATCGGTCGATGATGAGCGTCCAGTCGTCGCTGGTGATCTATCCGATCTATGCCTATGGCTCGGAAGAACAGCGAGACAAGTATCTACCGGGCCTCGTATCCGGGGAATTGATCGGCTGCTTCGGTCTGACCGAGCCGGATGCCGGCTCCGATCCCGGCGACATGAAGACCCGCGCCGAGAAAATCGACGGCGGGTACCGCCTGCGCGGCTCAAAGATGTGGATCTCCAATGCGCCGATCGCCGATGTCTTCGTTGTCTGGGCGAAGTCGGAAGCTCATAACCGCCAGATCCGCGGTTTCATCCTCGAAAAGGGCATGAAAGGCCTGTCGGCGCCGAAGATCGGCGGCAAGCTGTCGCTGCGTGCCTCGATCACCGGCGAGATCGTGATGGACGGCGTCGAGATCGGCGAGGACGCCCTGCTGCCGAATGTTTCGGGTCTCAAGGGGCCGTTCGGCTGCCTGAACCGCGCCCGTTATGGCATTTCCTGGGGCGTGCTCGGCGCTGCCGAGGATTGCTGGTTGCGTTCGCGGCAATATGGACTGGACCGCGTTCAATTTGGCAAACCGCTGGCTGGCGCTCAACTCTTCCAGAGGAGGCTGGCGGACATGCAGACGGAGATTGCACTGGGGCTGCAGGCTTCACTCCGCGTAGGGCGCCTGATGGACGAGCACAAGTTCGCGCCGGAAATGATTTCTATCGTCAAGCGCAACAACTGCGGCAAGGCGCTCGATATCGCCAGGCAAGCCCGTGACATGCACGGCGGCAACGGCATCCAGATCGAATACCACGTCATGCGCCATTCCCAGAACCTTGAAACGGTCAACACCTATGAGGGCACGCATGATGTCCACGCACTGATCCTCGGCCGCGCCCAGACCGGTATTCAGGCGTTCTTCTGATGGGCGGTCCGAACAGTGCACCGCTTGCCGGCCTGAAAGTCGTCGAACTTGCCCGCATCCTTGCCGGTCCCTGGATCGGCCAGACACTCGCCGATCTCGGCGCCGAGGTTATCAAGGTGGAAAGCCCGCAGGGCGACGACACCCGCAGTTGGGGGCCACCCTTTATCGAACGCCCGGACGGTAAGGGCGGCGCTGAGAAGGTGGCGGCGTATTTTCATGCGGCAAACCGAGGCAAGTCGTCGGTCATTTGTGACTTCGGCGATCCCGAGGGTCTTGAGCGCGTCAAAGCATTGATCGCAGAAGCTGACGTTGTGATTGAGAACTTCAAAGTTGCCGGGCTGCAAAAATTCGGTCTCGATTATGAAAGCATCGCCGCGATCAATCCGCGGATCGTCTACGCTTCGGTGACCGGTTTCGGTCAGACAGGCCCGCGCGCCCGTCAGCCAGGATACGATTTCCTCATACAGGGTATGTGCGGAATTATGGACCTGACCGGTGAGCCAGACGGTGAACCGCAGAAAGTCGGCGTCGCCTGGATCGACGTCTTTACCGGACTTTACGGCGTCATCGGCATTCAGGCAGCGCTTGCCGAGCGCGACCGCTCCGGCGTTGGCCAGCATGTCGATCTGGCGCTCTTCGACGTCGGAGTTTCCGTCCTTGCCAACCAGGCCATGAATTATCTCGCAACCGGCAACGTGCCTCACCGTATGGGAAACGCTCATCCGAATATCGTGCCCTATCAGGTTTTCCCGGCCTTCGACGGTCATCTCATTATCGCTTGTGGCAACGATCGGCAGTTCGCATCCCTTTGCGACCTGCTGGATCTCGCTGCGCTCGCCGGAGACCCGGCCTACGCCACCAATCCCGCACGAGTGGAAAAC
The DNA here is from genome assembly GCF_000426285.1 of Rhizobium leucaenae USDA 9039. Taxonomy (GTDB): domain Bacteria; phylum Pseudomonadota; class Alphaproteobacteria; order Rhizobiales; family Rhizobiaceae; genus Rhizobium; species Rhizobium leucaenae. The sequence continues at coordinate 8,225 of NZ_AUFB01000064.1, forward strand.
CGCGAGAAGCTTTGCGCGATAATTGCGGAAAAGACGCGACTTCGGCCGAAAGCAGAACTGATCGCCGCACTTGAAGGGGCGGGTGTTCCGGGAGGACCGATCAATAGCGTCGCCGAGGCGATCGACGATCCGCAGATCAAGGCGCGCCGGCTTAAGATCGCTCCGGAAGGCTTGTCCGGCCTGAGAACGCCGATCGGCTTGTCGCGCAGCCTCCTCACGCTCGACAGTGCCTCGCCGCTTTTGGGTGCTGGACGCTGGAGCTTTTCTTCCGAAGAGTCGAGGGTAGACACGAAATGACGATCGAAACCATCGGAGTGCTCGGCGCCGGGCAGATGGGCAGCGGTATCGCTCATGTGCTTGCAATTGCGGGATTCGAGGTCTCGCTGATGGACGTCGACGCGGATCGGCTCGTCGCCGCGGTCGCCAAAATTAGCGAGGATATGGACCGGCAGGTGGCACGGGGAACGATCGCGGCCGAGGCAATGTTGAGCGCCGTTGGACGCCTCAGGACGACCGTAAACCTGCCCGAACTTGGCACGCTCGATCTGATCATCGAGACGGCGGCGGAGAGCGAGCCGGTCAAGCTGAAATTATTCGACGATCTCCGACCTCACCTGAAGCCGGAAGCGATCCTCACCTCAAACACGTCTTCGCTCTCGATCACCCGTCTAGCCGGACGGACTCGAAAGCCCGAGCAGTTTATGGGCCTCCACTTCATGAATCCGGTTCCGGTCATGCAGCTCGTCGAGCTCATTCGTGGAATCGTGACCAGCAACGAGACTTTCGAGGCTGTCCGCGCCGTCGTACAACGACTCGGCAAAACCGCAGTCGTTGCGGAGGATTACCCCGCCTTTATCGTGAACCGGATTCTGGTCCCGATGATCAACGAAGCCGTTTATACGCTTTACGAGGGTGTCGGTTCGGTTTTCGACATCGATCAGAGCATGAAGCTTGGCGCGAATCATCCGATGGGACCGCTGGAACTGGCTGATTTCATCGGCCTCGATACCTGCCTCGCCATCATGAACGTTCTGCATGAAGGCCTGGCGGACAGCAAGTACCGCCCATGTCCACTGTTGGTGAAATATGTCGAAGCGGGATGGCTAGGACGCAAAGTCGCCAGAGGCTTTTATGATTATTGCGGCGATACGCCGGTTCCGAGCCGCTGATCAGGAGTGCTGCACATGAAGATTCTCGTTCCCGTGAAGCGGGTAGTTGATTACAACGTGAAGATCCGGGTGAAGCCGGATGGTTCGGGCGTCGAGCTTGCGAATGTGAAGATGTCGATGAACCCGTTCGACGAGATTTCGGTCGAAGAAGCGCTGCGGCTGAAGGAGGCCGGCAAGGCCGAGGAAGTGGTGGTGGTGTCGATCGGACCGGCCAAGGCCGAGGAGACATTGCGCACCGCCCTTGCCATGGGCGCGGATCGCGCCATCCTGGTCGAGACCGAAGATCAGGTCGAGCCGCTGGCCGTCGCCAAGATCCTCAAAGGTGTTGCCGATGCCGAACAGCCGGGCCTGATCATCGTCGGCAAGCAGGCGATCGATGATGACTCGAACCAGACCGGCCAGATGCTGGCGGCCCTCTTGGGTTCGGCGCAGGCGACCTTCGCCTCGAAGATCGAGATCGGCGAGGGAAAAGCCAAGGTGACCCGCGAGGTCGATGGCGGCCTGCAGACGATCGAGGTCAAGCTGCCGGCGGTGGTGACCACGGATCTTCGCCTCAACGAGCCGCGTTACGCCTCGCTGCCGAACATCATGAAGGCGAAGAAGAAGCCGCTCGACAAGAAGGCGCCTGCCGATTTCGGCGTCGATACGACACCGCGGCTGAAGGTGCTGAAGACCGAAGAGCCGTCCGGCCGCAAGGCAGGCGTCAAGGTCAAGTCGGTCGCCGAACTCGTCGAGAAGCTGAAGACCGAAGCCGGCGTGCTCTGAGGATAGAAAGGGAGAACTTCACCATGGCCATTCTTCTTCTGGCTGACCACGACAATGCCCATCTTTCCGACCAGACCGCCAAGGCACTGACGGCGGCCACTCAGATCGGCGGCGATATCCATGTGCTGGTGGCCGGCAAAGCCGCCAAGGCTGCGGCCGATGCCGCCGCCAAGCTTGCCGGCGTCTCCAAGGTGCTGCTGGCCGAAAGCGACGAGCTTGCCAACAATCTCGCCGAACCGCTTGCCGATCTCATCGTCTCGCTGGCGGCAGGTTATGACACCATCCTGACGGCTGCTACCTCGGTCGGCAAGAACGTCATGCCGCGTGTCGCAGCTCTCCTCGATGTCGCCCAGGTCTCGGAAATCATCGAGGTGGTTTCGTCCAACACCTTCAAGCGGCCGATCTATGCCGGCAATGCCATCCAGACGGTGCAGGCAAGCGATGCCAAGAAGGTGATCACCGTGCGCACCGCCTCCTTCGCTTCCGCCGCAGAAGACGGTTCGGCCACTGTCGAGGCAATCCCGGCGGTCGCCAATCCCGGTCTTTCGAGCTTCGTCGCCGATGCGCTGTCGACCTCCGATCGTCCGGAACTGACCTCGGCCAAGATCATCATCTCGGGCGGACGCGCACTCGGTTCGGCGGAGAAGTTCAAGGAAGTCATTCTGCCGGTTGCCGACAAGCTCGGGGCGGCCGTTGGCGCCTCCCGCGCTGCCGTCGATGCCGGCTACGCGCCGAACGACTGGCAGGTCGGCCAGACCGGCAAGGTGGTGGCACCGCAGCTTTACATCGCCTGCGGCATATCAGGCGCCATCCAGCATCTCGCCGGCATGAAGGACTCGAAGGTCATCGTCGCCATCAACAAGGACGAGGAGGCACCGATCTTCCAGATCGCCGACTACGGCCTCGTCGCCGATCTCTTCGAGGCACTGCCGGAACTCGAAGAGGCGCTGTGAAGATTGATATCTGTTTCCGATCTAGCATGCCCGTTGTGAGGGCGCGCTCAAACGACGAAGCCAGATGCCGCAATGGGGCGGCGCTCCGCATAGCCAAGAAGATGACTGTGCCTCAGAGCGACGATGGTGAAGCGGGTCCGATGATTTCGGCCCCAAGCATCAAGCGGGGGACAAGCGGGGACTATGTTGTGGGAATTGATGCGTCGCTGGCACGGCTCTGAACTCGGGTTAACGTTTCTTCCCTGAACGGTTTGGGTGTGATTCAAGAGTGTCGGTGATTTGGAGGCCGACATGTTTGAAGACGATCGCCCGCGGCTGCGGGTTTTGCTGGACCATTTTAGTCTCGTTGAGGATGAGCGGGAGCAATGGCGGGTCGCCCATCCGTTACCCGAGGTGCTTCTTCTGGTCGTTTGCGGGACGATCGGCGCATGCGACGATTTTGACGAGGTCGTCGAATGGGGAGAGGATAACCTGGCGTTTTTACGTCGGTTTCTTCCCTATCACCATGGCATACCGGGTTCGCGCTGGCTGCGCATTCTGCTCAACCGGATCGATCC
>NZ_AUFB01000065.1 GCF_000426285.1 Rhizobium leucaenae USDA 9039
CCCTTTTTATGCATCGGGTGAGATTTTGTGGCGGAGCCGTCATGGCGCCAGCCGGGGACTGCCAAATCTGGCATCTTCCGCCACATAATGTTTTAGCTTAGATGCTGTTCAGCAGTTGCAGAACGGCATCGGTGGGCCGGAAGCGCGTCCCGTAATCGCCCTTGATGCCCGCCTTTTCGAGTCCGTTACGCATCATCTCGACATCCGCGGCGGCATAGCGGTGGGTGGTGGCGACCTGTGCGTGCCCGAGCCAGGCTTGAATCGTCAAAAGATCCACGCCGGACTGGAGAAGCTTCATGGCAAGGGAGTGCCGGAAGATGTGTGGCGATATGGGCTTTTCGGCCAAATCCGGCCTTGTGGCCACTGCCTTGGCCGCCGCTCGTCGTACGATGTGGGTCGCCCCGAAGCGCGTCAGGCGCTCATTGTGGGCACCGATAAAGATCGGTCGTGGTTCGTGGTTGGTGATTCCGCGCTCGCGCAACAAGGCCGCCAGCGCTCTCGCCAGATCCTGAGGAACGGGGATGACGCGATCTCTGCGCCCCTTACCGTGCAATAGCACCTGCGAGTGCGGGCGTCCCAACTGAAGGTCGTCAGCATTGACACCGATGGCTTCGGAGACCCGCGCGCCGGTCCGCGCCAGGAACAGCAGAAACGCGCGGTCGCGCCGACCACGGGGCGTCCTCTGATCGGGCGCCGCAATGACGGTGTCCACTTCTGCGTCGGTGAGATGGTGCGTCACCTCAATGTGCGCGCGTTTTGTGGGAATCGTCAGCACGCGTTGCGCGACACCAAAGGACGCCGGGTCGGCGGCTGCCACATGGTGGAAGAAAGATCGTATCGCAGCTAGTCGGGCATTACGCGTGGCGACGGTGTTGTTCCGCTTCTCCTCGAGTTCGTCGAGAAATGCGAGAACGAGGTCTCGATCGAGATCTTCGAGCACCAACGCCGCCGGCCTCTTCCGCAACCTGGCGGCGGCAAAGAGGATCAGCATGCGCAAGGCGTCGCGATAGCTCGCGACAGTCGCGGGAGTGGCGTTGCGCTGCTTGGTTAGGCGCCGGCGAAAGTAGGATTCCAGGAGCGGCGCCAGGAGCAGATGTTCGCTCATGCTGCACCTCCATCGAGGAAAGCGCGGTCCGCCGCAATGGCGAGAAGATCCGCCGAACCAGTGAGGTAGTAAGCGGTATCGCTGTAGCTGGCGTGGCCGAGATAGGTGGCGAGCAACGGGAGCAACGCCTGAACGTCTGCGCGCTGTTGATGCCAGAAGCTGAGGCGGGTCACGGCGAACCGGTGCCTGAGATCGTGCGGCCTTAAGGGCTTACCGCCATCAAGGCCGGAGAGCTTACGCACCTCGGCAAAACCGTTTTGCAGGCCGGTCGCTGAGAGGCGGTTGCCACGAGAGCTGAGGAAGAAGCCCTGGTCCTTGGGCGTGGGAAAAGCGGCGTCACGCTCACTGGCGTAGTGGCGAAGGGCAGCCTGGGTCGTCGTGTGAACTGGAACGAGACGGTCCTTGCGGAACTTCGTCTTCCGAACGAGAAGAACCCCGTTGGTCAGATCGACGTCGGAACGATCAAGCCTTACCACTTCGCCAGATCGCAGTCCCGAGCTTGCCAACAATCCGATTAGCGTTGCCATCGTCCGCCCCCTGAGAGGGATGCTTGGCGAAATGCGCGCACATGCGTCGATGAGCGACGCCAACTCTGACTCGCTGAGGATCCGCGGCGGCGGAATTGCCCTGGATCTGGGAAAGACCCTACGCTCCAAGCTCTCGGTTTGGGCGTCATAGACGGCGAGATACTCGTAGAATCTGCGGAGCACGCCGTGACGAGTGGTGCGGCTGTTGGCGGCCCCGCCGAACGATAGGACGAAGTCCAGCGCCATCGTCCGGGTGGCGGGCGCGTCGATTTGAGTGCGTTCAACGTAGCGGACAAAAGCGCGCAACGTACCAGCTTGCTTACTGAAGGCATAGCCGAGCGAGTGGCGCAGTTCGATGTAACGCTCAACCTTCTCGCCGAGGAATCGGGCAAAGGCGGTCATGCGGCGCCTCCCGGAAAGGGGAGTGCGACCTCGGCGAGTTGCGAGGCCGCAACCTTCACGTACAACGCCGTTGTGTTGATGCTCCGGTGGCCAAGAAGATCGGCGACCTCGTTGATTGGCCTTTGCTGCCTGACGAGCTGGGTGGCAAGGCTGTGGCGCAGGAGATGCGCACCTGCGACTCGCCCAAGTTCGACCCCGCCATGCCGCAACCGCTTCCGCACGATCCTCGAAACAGGCGACGCGCACTTGAACGGCCCCAGCGGCGGCGTGAAGGACAGGAACAGATACGGACTATCCACCTTCGGTCGAGCGCGCAGGATGTAATCGGCGAGTGCGGCGCCGGTCTCCTCTAGGAGTGGCACCACCCGATCACGCTTGCCCTTGGTGCGCCGGACAAAAACCTCGCCAGTACGCCAGTCGATATCCTTCAGCCGAATGGCGCGTAACTCGCCGTTGCGAATGCCCGTAGTGGCGAGCAGCAGCAGGACGGCTCGATCGCGGATGTCGACCGGCGTCGTTGCGCCGATCGCATCGATCGCCTGCCGAACGTCATCCCATGCAAGGCGTGGCGGCAAATGTGCCAAACGCCAAGAGGGCGTCCTTGGGACAACGCCGGCGAGATCTTGGCGATGGTAGCCAGCCCAATACAAAAACCGAAGAAATGTTCGAGTGTGAGCAGTCGCTGCCGTGCGGCTGCCGGAGGTCGCCGATAGCGACAGCCGATGCTCGACAGCAGCAAGGACCTGCTCAGCCGTCAACGGCTCGAGGTCCTGGCCGAGATGGTGATGGCGGAACCAATCCAGAAAGCGGCGGCCGCCCAGAAGAACGCCTCGCGGCAAACTGGCTAAAGCGCGCAATCCGGCTCAGGTAAATCTTGGCAGACGCTCGCTTATAACCGAGCGTGAAAAAATGCTCCGCGAAGCGATCCATCTCGCCGCCGAGCGCACCGCTACGCAGACGCTTGAGTACCCCACGATACGAAAAATAGAAGTCGAGCATATTGCCCCTCCAGTATTGCGGCGCAGGGGGATCCCGCGCCCGTCAGAGAGGCATGAAATATTATGTGGCGGAGAATTCTAGATTTGGCAGTCCCCGGCTGGCGCCGTAATGGCTCCGCCACAAAATCTCACCCGATGCATAAATATGGATCGGCCGCAAGGGCTGACGCCACCAACGCCACCAGGCCATTCATGCCGCGCCGGAAGTCGACAGGTCGCGTCGCAACCATGATCTTCACACCGCTTGGTGAAAGTCCGATCACCGGCGCCCTCGCAACACCGCCACCATCGCCTGCGCCAACTCGGGCGCCACCGAGCCGATAACCGTCATGCGTGCGCCCGCAATTTCGATCTCAATTCGGCCAGCAAGAACCTCCGAGGCATTCGATGGCGAGCCTTCGTGTCGTGCGCCATCCCCAACCACTGTCACCGGCACGAACACGGCAGACGGCAAACTGGCCTTTGCCGACCGTTGAGAGGTTAGTCCGGCATCCCGTCGCCACACATTCAGCAAGCCGCGATTGACGCCCCAGCGCCGGGCAACGGCCGAGATGTTCACGTCAGGTTCTGCGCTTTCCGCAAGGATCTGCGCCTTCTCCTCGTCAGTCCAATTCCGCCGCTGGCGCCGACCGGTGATCACCTCGATCCGGCGATACTTTCCCTCATGCCTGGCTTCATGCATGCCTTCATCCATGACTTCAAGCATGGCATCAACGCGATCTCCAACCATTCCATTCCGCTCCTATCGATGAAGGAGCTTATCTCACGGCCTCATTCACAAAAGAAAAGGTGGGTTGTTCGTCGCGCTCACGGATGACAGTAGTTTGCCACAGCAATATTAGACGTCGTCGCACGTCCTCTCAGAAAAAATTTACAAAATCTTCGCGTTCGCAGATTGCTCGGCAATGATACGTTCACCCGCAAATCCGCGGAGAGGCGTGCGTAAAAACTGATGGAAATTCATCCTCAGCTCGCCTGAAAGCACGCCACATGGAGGTTGACGCCAATGAAAGGAAGAACACTCATCTTAATTGAAGGTTCACGGGCTAATGGCCCGCTGTACGTCCAAGCGGCTCAGCGGCTTGGTCTCCATCTTATTACTCTGTCTGCAGATCCAGCTCAGTACGACTATCTTGGCGCGAACGAGGTTCAGACAATCTGTGTCGATACAGACGATCTCGATGCGTTAATCCGCGAATGCTACCAGTTAAGCACGACTTATGAGATTGCTGGCATTACCGGGTTTCCAAGCCCGAGCGAGACAGTCTATGCAACAGTTGCCCGACTCTGTCGACACTTCACTCTACCTGGACCGGACCCCGCATCGATTGATCGATGCTGCGACAAATTTGTGCAACGCCAAGTACTCGCGGAATACGGAGTTCCAGTACCTGCTTACCGCTTGGCAACAGATGCAATGGAGGTGGAATGCTCAGCGGAGAAGATTGGTCTGCCGGTGATACTAAAGCCAACCGCAGGCCTCGGCGGCAGCGGTGTCCGATTGTGCCGGGATGCCAAAGAGTTAGCTCAACATACGAGCCATCTGCTCGACGGAGATCACCCGTGGCAATCTTCGCCGAAGATACTCGTCGAAGAATTCGCACAAGGCCCGTACTACGGCGCTAATACAATGGGAAACCAAGTCATTGCAATTGGTACCGCTGACTTCGGCCCCCCGCCACATTTCGTCTTTCGTGAATACACCTTTCCTGCCCCGCTGACTGAAACCGAACTTCAACGCATCATCGATGTTTCACTTAGCTGCTTGCGAGCTCTCGGTCTTGGATGGGGACCGGCAAACATTGAATTCCGATGGACGAACGATGGCCCAGTTGTCATTGAAGTTAATCCCCGCCTTCCGACCGGGGAAGCTAGACTGGTTCAACTGGCGTACGGCGTTGATTTGATCACGGCGCACATCAATCTTGTCATCGGCCAACAAATTTGTGACTTGCGAGCAAAGCATTCGCACATAGCAGCAGTGAGGAGCCTGCTTCCGGAGGGCGATGGCATCCTCGATTGGATCAGTGGTGACAATCGCGCGGCTGCTGTACCGGGTGTCAACGAGGTCAAATTTTACGTTACACCAAAGGCACAAATCGTCAGAAGAGGTGATTATTTAGACTCGATTGGACATGTCATCGCATGTTCGTCAAGTCGTTCTCAGACAGAAATGATGCTGGAGCGTGCCGTTAATCTGATCAGGTGGTCAATCGCACCATTTCCGTCCCTTTGCGAACCGGACGAAATATCGACCTCAATCTCCGGGGCGAAGGAGGCGCCTCGCGAAGGATGATCTAAATAAGAGTTTGCAAGGCCTTCTTCTGGGAGCTTCGTATTCCTTTTGCTAGTGCCCTCTTGTCAGATGGCAGGCTTGCCAACAAACAGTCATGTCTTGGACAACAGCGCGAACGATGCTGAAGGATACAGCATCACAGATCCGTTCAGTTAACTGCAGCGCCGATGCTTCTGTCCTCGCTTGACCATTTACGTTCTTGGGAGCGAGCGACTCATATGGGAAGATCGGGTCAAGAACTCCATCGCATGTTTTCTTCGGTCGCTCTTTCGGCATCCAAGGCTGAGCCTGTTCGCGTGAACGGGCCTGTTTCCATTGCCGGTTCAAACTCACATTCGGTCGCCGCGCCGAGCGGCTGCACCATCATTCCGCTTGCGTTGCGGCAAAGGCTCGGGAGGACGAGACCATTCTTAGTAGCGGCGTTTGAAGCCATGTCGCGATCGGGCGAGTCGCGGAGGGACTTCACCCTCCGCGCTCTCAGAACCGTGCGTGAAACTGTCGCTTCACACGGCTCCCATCAGACGAACTTACCGGTTATTCCGAGCTGCCAATGCACGAAAAGCTTCGTTCGACTTTGGGCAAGGCGTTGTAGAAATTTCCCTGCTTGGGTCGAACGGGCATAGCGCTTGAACTTCCTTCTCACCCACACGCACAGCGTCTGATTGACGTAACGCCGCAAGGCATCCAGCGCCGATGGCGTAAACCGCCCGTAATACGCAATCCACCCCCGGAGGAGCGGATTGATCTCGCGAGCAATGTCGGCCAGCGACACATGCGTTTTCTGTCGGAGTTTCAAGTCCCGGATCGTCGCCCGCATGTGGTTCAGCGCCGAGGGAGCAACCCCCGGCGTAAATCGGCAGAACAGTCGCCCATTTTGCGGATTTCTCACCACTCGCGGTCGAAAACAGTATCCGAGAAAGTCAAAGCTGACGTTCGGATACGTTCCCCTGCGTTTGGGGTCTTTGCAGTAACCGATCTTGGTTTTGGTGGGATGCATTTCCAGCTGGCATTCCGCCAGCCTTGCTTGAAGGGCAGCCTTGACGGCCTCCGCTTCCTGTTCGGTCCGGCAGTGCACCAGACCGTCATCCGCATACCGGCACCATGGGAGGTCGGGGTATGTCCGGTTAGAGATCAAATGCGTAGTGCAGGAACAGATTTGAAAGAATCGGACTGACCACACCCCCTTGCGGGGTACCGCGATCCGCCCTATCCTTTGTCCATCCTGTTCCAAGGGCGCCGTCAGCCATCTTTCGATATAGAGCAACGCCCCTTGACCCTTGACATGCTTGTGGACCGCCTTGAGCAAGAGATCGTGCGCCAAGTTGTCATTTAGGCCCTTGATATCAAACTCTAAAACCCAATCATATTTCCAGCACCGCTGACGCGTGATCCCTACCGCGTCCAGAGCAGATTTGCCCGGTCGGTAGCCGTAGGAATCTGGCCGGAAGATCTGATCAAGTTCCGGTTCAATGAGCCGTTTGACCACCATTTGCGCGATCCTATCGCTCACGGTGGGCACACCCAAAATCCGCTGGCCCCCAGTCTTTTTGGGAATGGGGACGGCACGGACCGGTGGCGGAAAGTAGCTTCCCGAACTCATCCCGTTCCAGATCTTGTAGAGATTACCCTTCAAGTCGGCTTCGAACTGCTCGATCGTCTGCCCATCCACTCCGGCCGCACCACCATTGGATTTGACCGCTTTATAAGCTTCGTACACCAGCCGCTTATCGATCCTAAACGGCTTGTCTGTCGTATCCGCCGACGTCATCCTGTCTCCAGTTGTTTCGAAAATACGACCACCTGATCCGAGCCCTTTGCTCCAGCTCCATTAAAGCGCCTTCATCACTACTACGGGTCGGTTCGCCCCAACTTCCTGTATCTGTACTCTCGCCTCACGGTGATGTGCCGCTTGTGCTTCTCCCTTGGCATCAGAAAGCTGGTTCCTGCAGTTCCGCGCAAAAGCCTGTGACCGACTCACGCCCTCTCACCGCCGACCGCCGTCCGCCCGATAATCAGGCTCCTGACGGACTTGTCTCAGAGGAACGAACCGCCCCTGATTTTGACGGTATCTGACCAGTTTACGACGAGTCTTCGAGGGTTCACGTTTGTTCGTCTTTCGGACACGCACCTGCTCATGGTCATGCCATGAGCTTTTGATCCGACGCTCACCACCACGGCTCTTTACCGCAGCAAGCAGCTCGGACTGGTTTGGAACCTGCTCCTGAAAGCCGATCCCGAGGGGCCCACCCTCATCTTTCACGCAGCTTGTCCACACGTTAGTTGTTCATGTTGAACTCCCTTCATGTGTGCCTGCAGCACACGTTCGTCCCCCCTGGATCCGCCAGGATTGATCGCTCCTGGAAGATTACAGCGTAAACTCATAAAATTTCTTGGCATTTATCGACCGCCGTGATTCAAGGCTTCGAAATAGGGAAGCATTTGATGACGGTCGTCGCTACGAACTGACTGACCACGAATGGTCGATTATATCGCCGTTGTTACCCAACAAGCCACGCGGCGTTGCCCGCGTTGATGATCGGCGGGTACTGAATGGCATCCTCTGGCGGTTTCGAACGGGCTCGCCTTGGGCGGAAGTTCCGGAACGCTATGGCCCGCCGACGACCTGTTACAACCGCTTCGTCCGCTGGCGCAAAGCCGGGGTATGGGATCGGCTTCTTGAAGCGGTGTCCAAGGCCTACGATGGCGACATCGTCATGATCGACTCGACCTGTGTCCGCGTTCACCAGCACGCGGACACGGGAAAAAAGGGATGGAGACGATGGTGGCATGGGACGTTCCCGCGGCGGCCTTACGAGCAAAATCCATGCGCTCGTCGATGCCGAAGGTCGCCCGGTCAATCTGCGTCTGACTGGTGGACAGATCGCCGATTGTGCCGAAGCCGACGCGCTGACGGATGAGCTTGGCGAGGGGGACATCCTGCTGGCCGACAAGGGTTATGACACGAATGCCATACGGGCTAAGGCCGCCGAGAGAAAGGCCTGGGCCAACATCCCGCCGAAGAGTAATCGCAAGGGCTCTTTGTATTTTCGCGCTGGGTCTATCGGCAACGTAATCTCGTGGAACGGTTCTTCAACAGGATCAAGCAGTTCCGAGGCATCGCAACCCGATATGACAAGCACCCGGAAAACTACCTCGCCGCCGTAAAGCTCGTCGCAACAAGAATATGGTGCCAGAGTTTATGAGTCGACGCCGTAGAGAATTTGGCTTGCTGCGGTCATTCTCTTCTTTCGAAACGGACCGTCGTGTTCGCCTTATCGGATGTCCGCCACGTCCTCGCGTGTCACTTCATTTTCGTAATTGTTGCCGAAATTTGTGCGCACGTAGTTAACGACGGCAGCAACTTGGTCATCGCTCATCATATGACCGATAGGTGGCATGCCTGTATGCCCGTGGAGCACCAAGTAAACTGGGTAATCCCCGACCACTAGATTCTGATTTTGAGTAAGGGCCGGATATTTGCCTGCCCCCATCGCACCTTCCCCATGGTTCATATGACAAGCGGCACAGACGTTCGCATACAGCGCTTCCCCGCTTTGTTCACTGAAGTTCTCACCGTCGCTCAACATTACTTGGGCTCCGACGGGGACAGCGAGCGCCATCGTCAAGATTGAAACAACAACGGAGCCTAGAGGCCCTTTGGAGTTTTTCGCCATCGGAAAAAACCTTCAATTGGTCGCAACGTATTATCAGCCAGCCATGATGCGCTTATGAAGCCTTGTGATTGCGTCTAGTGAGGAGAGAATCGCCCCCTCCATCCAGGCCGGGACTTGGGATGCATGCTCGCCGGCGATTACTACGCGACCGTCGATCTTGCAAAGATTATTGAAGTGTTCCCTGCGGGTGTCTTCCGTCCAGTCCCCGGCGCAGCCAAGTGTAAACGGGGAGCGATGCCAGGCCCAGGAAACGCCATTTTCGAACTCCTCTTTGTATTGAGGATGGATCCGCGCACCGTATTCGACAACCCGCTTCACGCGTTCCTCGGGAGCCATTGACGTGAACTCATAGGAATTCGGCCCATTCCAAGTGTAACAGCCCAGCAGAACGCCCTTTCCCTTCGTATTGAAGTCACTGCTTGGATAAGAAATCTGCCGGATCGGCAGATTGGTGTAGCTCACGCCCCCGAAAATCAGGTCATCTTCCTCCCAAAAACGACGCTTGAACTGTAGGCCTACCTTCACGGATGATGCATAGGGTACAGCTTTGATCGCTGCGAGCATTTCGGCGCTGACATTGATGTCGATTTGACTGAGGATCGTCAGGGGAATCGTACATACGCACCAGTCGCCGCTCGCCCGCTGTATTGTACCGGGATTCTCGCTGTCTTCGTAATAGGCCGTGACGCGCTTCTCGTCCTGCTCGATCTTTGTCACCTTGGCGTTATAGGTGACGAGGTCGTCCACTTCCTTGCTGAAAGCCTTGCCAATCAGGTCGATGCCGCCACGTGGCTGGAACATGGTTGTTTGGAATTCATAGCGCGCAAAAGCGGCTAGATCGCTCCAAAGGCCCGAACCTAGTATTTCGGAAAGGCTCAGCGGCTTTCCGGACGTTGGCACGACGCTATTTCTCCCCGCGCGATAGGCTTCGACCGAACCGCGAAACTCTCTCACGTGTGTGCTATTCTGGTAGGCATAATTCTCATCCAACGCGCCCCAGGAGCGAAGGGCCTCAAGTAGCATCTCCTGATCTTCCTTAGTGACACTCCCTTCGAGTGCGCCCTTGCGCGTCACCTTACACAGCAGCTCTGATATGTGTCCCCGAATATCGGTCATAACGTAACGCACTCGCTGCGGCTTGCCGCCGCCCCCCCTTGTGGAGTGCAGGAACGCGTTGTGGTTGAGTTGTTGGAAGGGCTCTAGCACCACGCCCAGCCGCTTGCAGTATGCGAGCAAGCCATGGTGATGATACGGAATTCGCCACGGACCAGGATTGATGTAAAGCCCCTCATCAAATTCACAATTCCGGATCTCGCCGCCCAGTTCCTTCACGCTATCGCCGCCGCGTATCGTCCAATTTCGGCCACCTACTCGATTGTTGTATTCCAGTATTTTCACGTTGTAACCGGCCTGACGCAGTTCGAGTGCTGCCGTCATACCCGCCAATCCTGCTCCAAGAATCAAGACGGAAGTGTCCTTCGGAGCGCCTTCCAGCTTTATTGGTCCGTTGTATCTAGACTCACCAGCCAGCCCGAGCGTAGTCATGGCGTGGTACATCGTCATACTGCCTGCAGTCATACCGATTAGCGATAGAAGATTGCGCCGGTTTAAGCCAACTAGCTTATCTTGTGCCATTTTCCGTCCTCTCACTGTCCGTGCCAAAACTGTAAGTTTGCGAAGCCCTTTGAAACTTTTTTTATCCATTCAATCGCTATGCCACCACGGCAACTAGTACCGCTCCTAAGAGATTCTGACTGGTGAGCTAGCGTAGGATTGGCAGCGCCTCAGGTTCTACGAGCAATTGAATGCTTCGCGCTTCTCCAGGCTGGCGTTGAATGAGACCGGCCTTTTCCAGGGTTATCACCATCTGGTGTACAGACGGTGCGGTCACCTCAAAGTGGCGACGCATGTCCGCTTCTGCCGGGGAGCGTTTGAAGATCCTGGTATAGGCATAAATGAAGGCCAGGTATTGGCCCTGCAGCTGCGTGAACTGTGGCGCTCCGGCAGGAGGCTCCTTGTCTCGTTGCGCGGGCTTATCCCAGGATGACGAAACGGTCCTGGTTTCGACGACGCTTGAATTTCTTAACGACGCGTCTTCGGATGGTTCACTTTCGTTCGTCTTTCGGACACGCACCTGCTCGATCTCGTCCGAACTTTTCATCCGACGCTCACCACCACGGCTCTTTACCGCAGCA
>NZ_AUFB01000066.1 GCF_000426285.1 Rhizobium leucaenae USDA 9039
AAGGCAGGGCCAGAATGCCCTCGCGCACTTGCCGGCGCCACAAGGAAAGCTGGTGCGGAACAACGTCATGACGGCGCGCGACATCAACAACACGAACACCAGGCTCAAGGCTTTCCGCCACGATCCGCGCCTTCACATCATCCGGCCAGCGCCGGTTTCCCCGGCGCGGCTCGACAACTTCGTAGCGACCAACAAATCCATCATCTGCCATGCAAATCTCCAGATAGTCCTGGAAACCTTCTCGCATACGCAGCAAGCCTCAAAATACACCCAATCCAATGGGCCGGAGACGGCGCTTACTAACCGACCGATTGTTACCGCGGAGATTTCGCTTTGAAGCGGGCGACCAGCTCCTCGTCGTCTACAAAGCAGTCGAGGAAGTGTAAGCGCACAATTCGCGGCACCTGTTCATTGAAAATCGAATGAAGGAGTCTGTGTCCACAACGGAGACTGTGGACATAATGGCATTGGATATCTTGACTGGATCGGAGCCCCTTCGGGCTGTGAAGGTTCTTTCCAACGGGAAGCGACGTTTCGATCCCAACGAGAAAGACCGTCTGATCGAGGCTGCAATGAAGCCCGGCGTATCAGTCGCCCGCCTGGCCCTGGCGCGCGGCGTCAACGCCAATCAGTTACGCAATTGGGTGAAGCTTCGCCGAAATCGGCAGGCCCAAGACACTTTGACGGTCGTTGCAGGGCAGGAAACGTCGGCCTTTGTTCCGGTGGTTGCAGCGTCGCCGACTGCGCGGCAGCCCGACATGCCGGCGCGGTCATCATCGGCAGGAATGCGGCTGATGGCGTCTTTGCCGAATGGTGTGCGGCTTGAACTTGAGAATGTGGATGAGCGTGCCCTTTGCGCGATGATCGAAGTTCTGGGGCGGTGCAATGTTCCGGCTGGCTGACGATCTTCGCGTCTATCTTCACCGGGATCCGATCGACTTTCGTGCGGGGATCAACAGCCTGGCGATCCTGGTCGAGCAGTCGATGGGTCTGAGCCCGTTCGAGCGTGCTGTGTTCGTTTTTTGCAATCGCCGGCGAACCCGGATGAAGCTCCTGTTCTTCGAGCGGTCAGGGTTTGTGCTCGTCTTGAAAGCCTTGTCCGAAGACCGGTTTCGCTGGCCCCGCCGCGAGGCGCCGGTCGTGATGCTCGATACCGAACAGTTGCGCTGGCTGCTTGACGGCATCGATCTCGACGCGATGGTGCGCCATCCTGTCCGGCAGTATGAATTTGTCGGCTGAAGGCAGTTGACGGCGGGGGGCGGCTCAGATTCAAAGCTGTGATGACTCCAGCCGGCACCCCGACCGTTGCGGAACTGATGGCGCTTCTGGCGGCGAATGCTGCCGAGAACGCTGCGCTGCGGGCTGAAAGAGACGCCCTTGAGCAGCGTGTCTTCAAGCTCGAGGAAGAGCTGGCGCTTGCACAACTGCATCGTTTTGCGCCGCGCAGCGAAAAGCATATGGATCGCGTCTTCAACGAAGCCGAGAACGCCGCCCTTGAGGCCGATGCTGATGAGGGCTTGGCCGATTGTGGCGAGCCGGACGTCGCAGAGCTTCCCGACACGGGATTGCCAGAGGTAGAAAAGCCCGAAGGCAGGAAACGCGGACGCAAACCTCTTCCGGCAAACTTGCCACGCCAACGCGTTGAATATGACCTTGCCGACGATCAGAAGACCTGTCCGTGCTGCCGCCATCCGTTGCATCGCATGGGTGAACTCGTCACCGAGCAGCTGCATATCGAAGTGAAGGCCACGGTGCTGCAAAATGCCCGGGCCAAGTACGCTTGCCGCAACTGCGAGCGCACCGATATCAGCACGCCCGTTATCATCGCGCCGATGCCCGCACAGCCCTTGCCGGGCAGTATTGCCACGGCCTCGACGCTGGCTTTTGCTCTTGTTCATAAATATGTCGACGGCACACCGCTCTATCGCCTGGCACAGGCCTTCGAGCGCGCCGGCGTTCCTGTCAGCCGTGGCGCTCTTGGCCATTGGGTGATCGGTTCCAGCGAGAAGCACCTCGTTCGCATCTACGATGCCCTGAAACAGCGGCTCCTATCGCAGGACGTCATTCACGGTGACGAAACCACGGTGCAGGTGCTGAAGGAAAAGGACAGGAAAGCAACCGACGAGTCCTACATCTGGGCCTATCGCAGCGGGCAGGACAGCGTCGAGCCGGTTGTGCTACTCGAATATCAGCCCGGTCGTGGGCAGGTGCATCCGCAGACTTTCCTGGGTGACTATCGCGGCATCTTGATGAGCGACGGCTATCAGGCCTGGCGCACCCTCAAGGGGGCAACGCATGTCGGATGCATGGCTCACGCCAGGCGACGCTTCGTCAACGCCTTCAAGGCCGGGAAGAAACAAAGCGGCCCGCCCACACAGGCATTGAAGTTCTTCGACCAGCTCTATCGGATTGAAAGGCAGGTGCGGGACGAAAAGCCGGATGACGGCGAAACGCAAGCCGATTGCCTCCGGCGCCTGCGCCAGAAGCACAGCGTTCCAGTCCTTGACGCCCTGAAGGAGTGGCTCGACAGCATGGCCCCCAAGGTCGTGCCCGATACCAAGCTCGGCGATGCGATCTCCTATACGCGAAACCAGTGGCAATATCTGACGCGCTACACCGAAGACGGCAGGATGCCGATCGACAACAATTTATTGGAGCGCGACATTAGAGTTTTTGCAACCGGAAGAAAATCCTGGCTCTTCTGTGACACTGTCGACGGGGCCAAGGCAAGTGCCGTAATCTACAGCCTCATGCTGACCTGTCGCGCCTGTGGCGTCGAGCCATTCGCCTGGTTGCGACACGTCTTCACCGAATTGCCGCAGCGTCCAGACGGCGCCGACATCAACGACCTCCTACCATTCAACTTCGCAAAAACCGCACCCGCCTGATCAAGGCCCATCGGCAAAAGACGATCACCCTCATAGCGCCCGCGTCAACGCGCAGGGAAATGCGCGCTTACGAGGAAGTCGTTCCATTCGTCGGTTGAACGTATGCGGCGTCCACGCCCCATCGATTTTTCAGTTGCAGCGATCTGAGGTTGATCTGCGGGCCGTCAAATGAGCTCACCGTATCCCTCCGGCGTGAACCGCCTTGCGAGCTTTTGGCGAAATCGTGATTTTGCGGTATCCGTCCGACCGAGACCGCCTTTGAATATTGCGTAGAATTGTTCAGACCCTGTCCTTATTCCCATGCATAAGGACAGTTCGACGGATGGAGATTTTGGGAGGAGACAGCGGGTCTCGGGTGAGCCGTATCGAGGTGATCAACACCGGTCGGCGGCGTCGCTTCACTGAGGATGAGAAGCTGCGGATTGTCGCAGAAAGCTTTGCGGGGAGAGGCCGGGCCTCGGCCACGGCCCGTCAGTACGGCATCAGCCGTTCCCTGTTGAACCGTTGGCGCAAATCGGTTCGCCAGGGTTTGCACGGCCAGAAACAAACCGATGGTTTTGTGCCGGCGTTCGTCATGCCGGAAACTTTTGTGCCGGTGAAGCAGGTCACTCCACCTGCTGCGATGGAGCATCCGGTAGCGCCTCCTTCCGGCCGCATGGAGATTGTTGCGGCGAACGGCCGTCGTGTGATCGTGGACGGTAGCGTCGACGTTGAGGCGCTGGTGCGGATCATTCGGGGCCTGGAGACGCTGCGATGATCTCGCTGCCTTCGGGTCAGAATGTGCGGGTATGGATTGCGACGGGCCATACCGACATGCGCTGTGGGTTTCCATCTCTTGCTTTGCGGGTGCAGGAGGTGCTGAAACTGAACCCTCTGGACGGCAATCTTTTTGTATTCCGCGGTCGCAGCGGATCGCTGATAAAAGTGATCTGGAGTGACGGCCAGGGGAGCTGCCTTTTTACAAAAAAGTTGGACCGCGGCCGATTCGTCTGGCCGTCTGCGGAAGGCGGCGCGGTTGCGATCTCACCTGCGCAGCTCAGTTATCTTCTGTCCGGAATTGACTGGCGCAACCCTCAGGAAACGTGGCGACCGACGAAAGTCGGATAGCATTATTCCATTGAAAATATTGAAGGAATCTGATCGAATGGCTTCATGGTATCGAAGCCCTCCGATCTCCCTGCGGACCTTGCAAGCGCCTATCTGGCGCTGCTCTCGGAGCGGGCGATGCTGCAGGCTGAACGTGATGTCGTTGCCGCCGAGCGAGACATCGCGGTGGCGCAGGCGGCCAATGCACAGGCGATGCTGTCGGACAGCGAGGCGCTGATCGTCAGTCTGGAACTGGCGATCGAAAAGCTCCGGCGCGAACTGCGCGGTCAGAGATCCGAGCGCACGGCGCGTCTGATCGACCAGATGGAATTGCAGCTCGAAGAACTCGTGATGGCCGCGACGGAGGACGAGGCGGCTGCCCAGGCGGCGGCCGCCAGAACGTCGAGCGTGCGTTCGTTCACACGCAAACGGCCGGTGCGCAAACCCTGGCCGGAGGATGCCGAGCGTGAGCGCGTGGTAATCGATCCCCCGACCGTCTGTGCTTGCTGCGGCGGGTCGCGGCTGTCGAAGCTGGGTGAGGATGTCAACGAGACGCTGGAGGAGATACCGCGCCGCTTCAAGGTGATCGAGACGGTCCGGGAGAAATTTACCTGCCGTGATTGCGAGGCGATCAGCCAGACACCAGCACCGTTCCATGCCACGCCGCGCGGCTTCATTGGTCCGCACCTGCTGGCGACGATCGTCTTCGACAAATTTGGGATGCACAGTCCGCTGAACCGCCAGAGCACAAGGTTCAAATGTGAGGGCATAGACCTGTCGACCTCGACGCTGGCCGATCAGGTCGGATTTGGAACGGCGGCCCTCATGCCGGTCTACGACCTGATCGAGAAGCATGTCTTCGCGGCCGAGCGATTGCATGGTGACGACACGACCATCCCGATCCAGGCCAAGGGCAAATGCGTGACCGGGCGAATATGGACTTACGTCCGGGACGACCAGCCGTTCGGGGGAACGGCTGCGCCGGCGGCGATCTATTATGCGTCGAGTGACCGACGCGGCGAACATCCGCAGAAGCATCTGGCCGAGTATGGCGGTATTCTACAGAGCGACTGCTACAATGGCTTCGAGCCGCTCGCTGTCGCCGAGACAAAGACGGTGCCGATCATCTTTGCCTTTTGCCACGCCCATTCGCGTCGGAAATTCTTTGCACTGGCCGATATCCAGAAAAATGCTCGGGATTACAAGCGGAAAGGCAAGCCGATCTCGCCGATCGCATTGGAAGCCGTCAAGCGCTACGACGAGTTGTTCGAAATCGAGCGCCAGATCAATGGATTGAGCGCCGAAGAACGACTGGCTGTACGGCAGCAGAAGAGCAAGCCGCTGTTCGATGACATGCACGCGTGGCTGAAACGGGAACGCACCACGCTCAGCAGATCGTCCGAGGTGATCGAGCCGATCGACTACATGCTTAAGCGCTGGGAGGGCTTCGCCCTCTTCCTCGAAGACGGAAGGGTCTGTCTTACGAACAATGCGGCGGAACGATCGCTGCGCGGTGTGGCATTAGGAAGGAAAAACTGGACCTTCGCCGGTTCCCAACGTGGGGCCGATCGTGCAGCCGTCATGTTGACCGTCATCACCACATGCCGCCTCAACGATGTCGATCCAAAGGCATGGCTTGCCGATGTCTTCGCCCGCATCGCCGATCTTCCCGTCTCCCGCTTGCACGAACTGCTCCCATGGCAGTGGAAAAGGCTGCGCCAAGCCGAAAAAGCCTCTGCTCAGATCACCGCCTGAATCTTATCCGCAGCATACATCAGCAATGGCCCGCGCACGCGACCCAGTTCCGCGGTTCCCGCCGTATGGATACATTTTGCGCTCTTGAGAGTGGATTTAAGAGCGCATTGAGGATCGATGGCACAGGCAATTTTGCTGACCGGGCAGGAGCGGCGTCGTCGTTGGTCGCCAGATGATCGGCTGGAGATACTGGAGGCGGCATTTGGGCCGGGAGCGAACGTCTCGGAGGTGGCGCGTCGCTTTGATGTTTCGACAGGACTGATCTACACGTGGCGCCGTCAAGCACTGGCAGTTGCGGTGAAGAATAGCCCTGCGTTCGTGCCTGCGACGGTCTCGGGCGCCGCTGGCGGTGGCGGTGGTGATGGCGGCTCTGCGACCATCGTTTTGGACTTTGCAAACGGCACGAAGGTCAAGATTGCGTCTTCTGCGCCTTGCGATCTTGCTGCTGCAGTCATACGAGCGCTTAAATGATCCCGATCAGTTCGAATGTGCGTGTTTGGATTGCGAGTGGCCATTGCGATATGCGCAAGGGGATGCAGGGTCTTGCTCTGATGGTACAAGAGGGTCTCGGTCGCGACCCATTCCGGGGCGACATTTTTGTCTTTCGCGGGAAAAGTGGTCGGCTGATCAAGGCTCTTTGGCATGACGGAGTTGGCCTTTCGCTATACGCAAAGCGGCTTGAGCGCGGTCATTTTATTTGGCCGGCGACGGAGCGCGGAGCGATTGCGCTGACGGCTGGCCAGATGTCCTATTTGCTTGAGGGAATTGACTGGCGAAACCCGCAGCAGACATGGCGCCCGACGAGCGCGGGATAGCGTCTTTTTGGGCGGGATTAGCCGCTGGCAGCACCAAGAAAAGCTATGCAAATCAGTGGTTTTGTGATTCACTTCGAGCATGGAAACTGGCTCGGAAAGTCACCGTGGTCACGCTGCTGCCCTGGAGGCGGAGCTGGCGATAGCGCGTGCGGAACGGGCTACAGCTTTGGCCGAATTGGCTGTTGCCAAGGCCAAGGAGGCCGACGATCAGGCCATTATTCTTCGCCAGAAAGTCTACATCGAAAAGCTTCAACGGGAACTGCGTGGTCAGAAGTCGGAACGGACAGCGCGGTTGATTGCACAGATGGAGCTGATGCTTGAGGATGCCGAAGCGACTGCGACCGAAGATGAGCTTGCCGCCGAAATGGCCGTTGCTGCAGCCGCTGCAATTGCGGTCACCGGCTTTACGCGCAAGCGGCCTGTCAAGAAGCCCTTCCCGGAACACCTACCTCGTGAGCGTGTTGTTGTGCCTGGTCCGGTTGCCTGCATCTGCTGTGGCGGTGAACGGCTTCGCAAGCTCGGCGAAGACATCACCGAAACGATGGAGAGCGTACCGCGTAGCTGGAAGGTCATTCAGACGGTGCGGGAAAAGTTCACCTGCCGTGACTGCGAGAAGATCAGTCAGGCACCGGCGCCCTTCCATGTCATCCCGAGAGGATGGGCTGGCCCGAGCCTTTTGGCGATGATGCTATGCGACAAGTTCGGCCAGCACATTCCCCTCAATCGCCAGGTCGAACGTTTTGCTTTGGAAGGTGTGCCAATCAGTCTGTCGACGGCGGCGGACGCGATTGGTGCGTGCTGCCAGGTCCTTGAACCGCTGGTGCGGCGGATTGAAAGCCATACGTTCGCGTCTGAGCGGATCCATGGTGATGACACGACCGTGCCGGTCATGGCTCTCGGCAAGACTGTCACCGGTCGGATATGGAGCTACGTCAAGGACGATGCTCCGTTTGGGGGAGCGGCGCCACCGTCGGCGATGTTCTATTATTCCCGTGACCGGGCGGGCGAACATCCGCAGGCGCATCTGGCCAATTATACCGGCATCCTTCAGGCGGATGCGTATACGGGCTATGGCCAGCTCTATATTCCTGATCGAAGTCCGGGTCCGATTTATGAAGCGGGGTGTTGGGCACACGCGCGACGACCGTTTTTTGCGCAGGCCGATCTGGAGACCAATGCACGCCGAAAAGCACAAGGCAAAAGTGCCGCCGTTATCTCACCAGCCGCATTGAACATGGTGCAGCGGATCGACGCGCTGTTCGAAATCGAACGCCAGATCAATGGCCGCACTGCGGATGAGCGAAAGGCAATACGCCAGCAGTTATCAAAGCCGCTGATCGACGACATGGAAATATGGATACGCGAACAACGCGCCAGGTTGTCGCGCGACAATGACTTGGCAAAGGCGTTTGACTACATATTGAACCGTTGGGAATCCTTCACCCGTTTCCTCGACGACGGGCGTATCTGCTTGTCGAACAATTGTGCGGAGCGATCGCTGCGCGGTGTGGCGATGTCTGATTCATTGTACGCGTCCTTCTCAAGTGTTTGGAAACATTGGGATCTGATTTTGGGCTTCGAGGTGACACGGGCCCCCGTTACGCCCCATCGCACGAACTACGGCGTCGGAGTGAAGATCGGCGGCGAGGATTTGATAGGGAGCGCCGGGCACGACCTGTTCTGCGGGAAGGATTTTAGCCTCGATCAAGCGCCGGATCCGATGACTTGTGACCCCGCAGTGTTGTGCCGCCTCGCGCAGAGTGAGCCACGTTCCGTCCTTCTCCGCCGAACGATAAGCGTGGATATCGCGCACGCGCCGTATGGAACTCACGCGCTTGGCTGTCCAAGTCTTCCCTTGCGCCGTCGGCATCCGCATTCTGTTCAGCGTGGCGGCGATATCCTCGTCAGACCATCGAGCGGCCATGCTGGTAATCACGGCAATGGCGTCGTCGGACGTGCGGCATTCATGTTCTCCGGAGCTCAGTTTATGCAGTCGAACCTCCGAGTGCTGACCGCCCTTCCAATGGATGATCAGAACAATCTCACGGGCAACGTCATCGATATTGGCCGTGATCTCGTTGACGAGCGACCGAAGCAACTGCTGGCGGGTGCGCATCGTCACTTGCGGACTTGCCCAAGCCGCTTGCAGATCGTCGGCGAGACCGGCAAAATCCGGAACGGTCTTACCAGCGTTGGTGGCTTTTGCGGCGCTCAACCGCGCTTCGCACTCTTGAACGCGTCGTAGGGTCGCCTCCCAGTTCTTCTCGAGCGTCGCGGCGATCAAGCGATTGTCTGGATCGCAGGCTGCGTAACGGCGCTCGGCTAAAGAGGCATCATAACGGGCTTGCTGAAGTTCCAGCTCGATCATCCGCTGTTGCTCTGCCTGACCTTCCATGTACGTCCTCTCCGCCGTAAGCGCCGCTTCGACCGCCATGGGCTCGACGGCACGGATGAGCTCAGAAGCGATCACTCTATCGGTACGTTGCCCCGCAAAACTCATACAGCGCGTCGAGTTGTAGACATCCGCGCCGAAGCATTGGTAGATGGGGTAAGGATAGCGCCCCCTATACCCAACCTTCAAGCGGCGTCCGCATCGACCGCAAGCCATTAATCCAATCAGTAAGGATCGCCCACCTCTACCGGACTTCGGCCCACCCCGACGGCCGAAATCGTTGAGGGAAAGCTGCTTCTGGTTGCGTTCGTACTCGGACCAATCGATGTAGCCCTCATGGTGGCCCTTTAGAAGAATCTCGCAATCGCTGAGGGCGCGAGGATGTTTATAGGTTTTGTGGGCGCGTCCGTC
>NZ_AUFB01000067.1 GCF_000426285.1 Rhizobium leucaenae USDA 9039
CGATAAACCCAAAAGGTTTACGCTGAAACGGCCCTGAGCCGATCAAACGGGCCGCTCATGCGGCCCTTTGTGTTTGGAGCACTAGGCATTCAAACGCATAGTGCCTATATAACAAGAGACAAATCCTTCGGATTTGCTCACACACGATAAACCGCCCGGCGGTTCACGTGGTTAACGCAAGCCGCTAAGCGGCTTGCTTCGTCGAGACGAACTGCAAAGCAGTCCGCTCGAGGGCGGACAAACCGCAAGCGGTTTGCTCGGATGGCGCGGGGTGGAGCAGCCCGGTAGCTCGTCAGGCTCATAACCTGAAGGCCGCAGGTTCAAATCCTGCCCCCGCAACCAAATCTCTATCAAGTCCCACATCCGTCGACTTTCCGGTATCCCTCATCACATCATCCCCGAGATCTTATCGCTGGCCCGAAGACTGCCAGCTTCGCTCGCGATCGTAGCTCAGCGTCACCAGGACAATAACAGCAAGCCGCACGCGCAAATCCTGGTCCGCCCAACTTTGCAAAAACAGAGCTCCCAAGGCTGCTTATAGAGCCCCTGCCCAGGGGCTTTTTGCATTTCTATGCGTTGAAGCCGCAGCCTGCCATCAGGTCCTAAGTCGATGGGCTAAAGGCGGTGGCGGCCGCGACTGCACGCCACGGAAAAACAGGAAAATATTGCGCCTTACTTCAGTCGAAGCATTTTTCGGGTGGGCCGTGGCCGGTATCTCGGGTCATATGCGTCATTGTCAGCGGTGCAGCGAAATCGCCGCGATCGGACGAATAGAGACGGCTAAGACCGTGTCGAAATCCGATCTGGCGCAAGTGAGAGGATACCGACATGACCAAGACAGCGCGAGGTGCACAGAAGGATTATGTCCATAAGATCGTGAACTCACCCGTCGGCAAGTTGAAGCTTGTCGCCAGCCACGCGGGCCTGGCGGCGATTCTCTGGGACAACGACCGGCCAAACCGTGTTCGGCTGAACATTGTCGCGGAGCATGAGAATCATCCTGTTCTCGTAGAGACGGAACGGCAGTTGCAGGAATACTTTGCCGGCAAAAGACAGGTGTTTGATCTGCCGCTCGATTTTGCCGGCACGGAATTTCAAAAGAAGGTATGGCAGGCGCTGCTCACCATTCCCTTCGGGGAGACTCGCTCCTATGCCGAGATTGCCGCGCAGATCGATGCCCCTAAGGCCATACGGGCAGTCGGTGCAGCCAATGCCAGAAATCCGATCTCCATCATCGCGCCATGCCATCGGGTTATCGGATCGGCCGGTGACCTGAGGGGATTTGCCGGCGGTCTGGAGCGGAAGACCTATCTTCTGGAATTTGAAGGCTCTGAAACAAAAACCTTCGATTTTGCAGCATAACGATTAAGGGCGTCAGCCTGATAAGAAATTGATTCGATGCTAATAAAAAACAGCCCGCTTGTCGAACCAAGCGGGCTGTTCTTGTTTTAGGCCTCAGTCATCAGAGCGCAGCCGGACCGGGATTCCCGATCCAGCGATCGGTTGTCTCAGCCTTCAAGCCACTTCACCTGCTCCGGCGTCAGCTTGATGTCGAGCGCCGAAAGGCTGTCTTCCAACTCGGCGATCGTGCGCGGGCCGATCAGCGGGATGACGGGGAAGGGCTGGGCGACGACATAGGCGAGCGCGATGTGGATCGGGTTGCGGCCGAGCTTCTGTGCCAGTGCGATCGCCCGGTCGCGGCGGCCGAAGTTGCGGTCGGAATACCAGACGCGGACCAATTCCTCATCGCTGCGCTTGTCGCGGCCGGCGCGATCGGTGAAGAAGCCGCGGCCTTGGCTCGACCAGGCGAAGTTCGGGATCTGCTTGGCATTCAGCCACGCCTTCCATTCTTCGTCCGAGGCGGCGATGCATCCGGCCCATATCGGATCGAGCATTTCCGCCAGCGAGAAATTGTTGGAAAGTGCCGCCGGCGCCGACTTGCCGTTCTTTTCGGCATAGGCGATCGCTTCGTCGAAACGTGCGCGCGTCCAGTTCGAGCCGCCGAAGATGCCACGAATGCGGCCAGCTTTGACCTCGGCATCCATCGCATCGACGAATTCCCCGACCGGAATGGCCGTATTGTCGCGGTGCATGAAATAGATGTCGACATAATCGGTCTTCAGCCGGTTTAGCGACTGGTCGAGCTGCTTGGCGATCATGTCCGGATAGCAGAGCGGCGAATGCGCGCCCTTGCCGATCAGCACGATCTCCTCGCGCGGAACCTTGCGGCTGGTGTGCCAGTCGCCGAATATGCTCTCCGTCTTGCCGGCGCCGTAGACATAGGCCGTGTCGAAAGCATTGCCGCCGGCCTCGTAGAAGGCGTCGAGCGTCAGCGAGGCGGCTGCAAAATTCGGGAAGAATTCGAAGCCGAGCGTGACGATCGAAGCCGGCTTGGCAATGCCGGGAATGCTGCGCTTCGGAATGCTGTTGCCCATGGTAACGGATGCCCCGGCGATGTTCGTCGTCCGCCGCGTCGCCTTCTCGACCTCATATTCAAGACCGACGGTCGCGCGCCATTGATCAAGAGCGCGCAGGTTTCCGATCGAATCGGCCCAGTTGATGCCCGGATAGGCGAATTCCGTCTGGTCGGCGCGAATGGCATCGCCCGCGGCGTCGACTTCAAAGGAATAGAGCCAGCGGTCTTCCCGGACCTCGATGATCTGCGTTTCTGTGCCCTTGATGAGCTCGATCTTGCCGACGCCGCCCTTGTGGCCGGAGGCGAACCAGAAATCCTTGACTTCCAGCCGGCCGTCCGAGCCGATGATGCGCAGCGTATTGTCCTGATTGGCCATGATCGAGCAGGAGACTTCGGCGATGATGTTGTTCGGGAATTTCAGCACTGCCGAAGCCCATTCGTCGACGCCGGTCTGGCCGAGATGGGCGACACCGAAGACTTTTTCCGGATCGAGGAACGGCTTGCCTTCAACGGCGCCGGCAATCAACCTGGCCATCGATACCGGATAGCCTCCGACATCCAGGATGCCGCCGCCGGCCGTGTCGTTGGCGAACAGCCGGTGTTCCGGCTTGACCGTGCCCATGTTGAAGCCGAAGGAGGAGCGGATGATGCGGATCTCGCCGATCACCCCGCTTTTCACCAGTTCGATCAGCTTCGCCGTCTGTGGATGCACGCGGTACATGAAGGCTTCGCCGGCGAAGACGCCGGCCTTCTTTGCTTCGTAATAGATTGCCTCGGCATCATAGGCGGACAGCGCGATCGGCTTTTCGACGAGGACATGCTTGCCGGCACGGATCGCCTTGATGGCCCATTCGGCATGGCCGGTATGGGGCGTGGCGATATAGATGGCGTCGATTTCCTTGTCGGCCAGCAGCGCCTCATAGCCGTTCACGATGCGCGCGCCGGGGAAGTTATCGCCAAGACCCGGCTTGTCCGGATTGCGGCTGGCGATGGCCACTAGTTTGCCGCTGCGGGAGTGAGCGACGCCTTCGGCAAAAGTCTGTGCGATCCTGCCGGGGCCGATGATGCCCCAGCGGATGGGTGTTTCGGTCGTCATGAATTGGTCCTTTCCTAAATCTGCATGCTGTCTTGGGAGTGGCGGGACTTGGGAGCGGTAGAATTGGGGAGCGGTAGAACGGGGGAGCTGTGGGAAAAGGGCGCCTACCGCAATCGGTTGCCGGCGCTGTCGAACAGGAATGTCTTGGCTGCGGAGAGTGCTACGGTCAGCGTGTCACGATTGTTGGTGTTGCGGGATTCCTCCCGCTCGATGACGATCTGCTCGCCACCGGCGATGTTGGCGTAGATGTAGCTGGTATTGCCGAGATGTTCGGCGACATCGACATCGACGGCTACATCGATATCGCCACGGCCGGCCTCAAGAAAATGTTCGGGCCGGATACCGAGGGTCACTATCTGGCCGGCTTCGACCTGAGCCGTGGTGATCGGCAGCGACAGACGGACTTCGCGCTGATTCTTGAGGGCCACCGTTACGTGGCTATCCTGCTTGGCAACGATTTCGGCCGGCAGGAAATTCATCTTCGGTGATCCGACGAAACCGGCGACGAACTGGTTGGCGGGATCGTCGTAAAGGTCGAGCGGCGCGCCGATCTGCTCGATATTGCCGCCGCGCAGCACGACGATCTTGTCGGCCAGCGTCATCGCCTCGGTTTGGTCGTGGGTCACATAGATCATCGTCGTGCCGAGTTTCTTGTGAAGGCGCGAGATTTCGACGCGCATCTGCACGCGCAGTTCCGCGTCGAGATTGGAGAGAGGCTCGTCGAACAGGAAGATTTGCGGTTCGCGCACGATGGCGCGGCCGATGGCGACGCGCTGGCGCTGGCCGCCGGAAAGCTGCTTCGGCCGGCGCTGCATCAGTTCGGTGATCTGCAGGATCTCGGCCGCCTGCTTGACGCGGCGTTCAGTGTCCGCCTTTGGGTTGCCGTTCATGCGCAAGCCGAAATTGAGGTTCTGCTCGACGGTCAGATGCGGATAGAGCGCATAGGACTGGAAGACCATGGCGATGCCGCGATCGGCCGGCTCCATATCGTTGACGACGCGGCCGCCGATCTTGAGCTCGCCGCCGGTGATGTCTTCGAGACCGGCGATCATACGCAGCAGCGTGGACTTGCCGCAGCCGGATGGGCCGACGAAGACGACGAATTCGCCGTCCTTTACGTCGAGATTGGCGCCGTGGATGATCTCAAGAGTACCGTAGCGTTTGACGATATTGGTAAGGGACAGTTCAGCCATACGGATCTCCCGGAATTATTTGATTGCGCCGGCGGCAATGCCGGCGATGAAGTGGCGCTGCAGGAGAACGAAGATGATGAGGATCGGCGCCGTCAACATTACGGCACCGGCCATGATGCCGCCCCAGGACACCCTGGTGAGGCCGATCAGCGTCCCGAGCGCCACCGGCGCGGTCATCATTCCCGGTCGGGAGTTGATGAGCAGCGGCCAGAGGTAGTTGTTCCAGGAAGCCAGGAACAGGATGATGGCGAGCGCCGCCATGGTCGGCCGCGCTAAGGGCAGGGCGATGCGCAGGAAGATCTGCCATTCCTTGACGCCCTCGACGCGGGCCGCATCGAAGAGCTCACCCGGCATCATCGAGAAAGCCTGGCGCATGAAGAGAACGCCGAGTGAGTTGAAGAGCGGCGGTACGATCAGCGCAACCCACGTGTTCGCCAGCCCGAAATCGCGCGCCACCATGATGAACTGCGGGATTATGACGACGGAATAGGGCAGCGTGATCGTGCCGAGGATGATGCCGATGACGCCCGAACGGCCGGCGAACTGATAGCGCGCCAGAGCCCATCCGGCCATCGAGGTCAGCAGTACCGACAGGCAGGTATAGACGATGGCAACGACGATGGAGATCGTCATCGCGCCTATGAAATTAGTGTCGGCCTGCAGGTTCCGGACGTTGTCCATGAAACCCGTCGATGGTGTCAGAATGATGCCGGGGCTGAAAATGCCGTAGTCGGGCATGGTCGAGAAGACGAACATCATCCAGATCGGAAACAGCCAGATGATGGCGAGCGGCGCCAGCAGGCCGTGCAAGGCGATCGAGCGGATCAGAGTGGATTTGGACTTCGATTTCATTTCGGTTCGCGCCCCACCCAGAGATTGAGAAGAGATATGACCACGGCGAGCGCCGCCATCGTGTAGGCGATCGCCGAGGCATAGCCGAAGTTGGTCGACTGGAAAGCCTGGCGATAGAGCAGCAGGCCGAGCGTCTCCGTCCCGCCGCCGGGGCCACCTCTGTTGGTGATCAGATATGGTTCGGTGAAGAGCTGCATGGTGCCGATGACGGAGAGGACCACGCAGAACAGAATGATCGGTTTCAACAGGGGCAGGGTGATATGGATGAACTGCTGGAAGCGGTTGACGCGGTCGAGGGTCGCAGCTTCGTAAACATCCTCGGGGATCGACTGTAGCCCGGAAAGGATGATGATGGCGTTATAACCCGCCCAGCGCCAGGTGACGGCGATGATGATGAGCACCATTGCGGCATGCGATTCGGCGAACCACGACACCGGTGCGAAGCCGACCGTGCCGAGCAGCTTGTTGACGATGCCGAAGTCGACGTTGAACATCAGGCGGAAGACAGCGGCATAGGCTACCTCTCCAACGACGACGGGTGCGAAGAAAGCGAAGCGAAAAATGCCACGCGCCTTCAACAGCGGTGAATTCAGCAGCACCGCCATGACCGTAGCAAGCGTGATCATGACGGGTACCTGGACGATCAGGATGATCAGCGTGTTTTCAAGCGCGTTGTAGAAGGCCGGATCGCCGAACAGTCGCCCCCAATTGAACGACAGATGGTAGGTCCACGGATTAACTCGGGTGTTCTGGAACGAGATCAGGAACGAATCGATGATCGGCCAGACCCAGAAAGCGGCGAACACCAGAAGATAGGGTGCAAGGAACGCATAGGCGCTCCGGTTTCGCAACCGCATGGAAGCCTTCTCCTTTAAGCGCAGTGAAATGATGCGTGACGTCGCATCCCCGCCGCCCCCTAGAGCGTGACGCCGAAAAGTGTACGCGGTTTTCGGACGACGTCACGCCTTACTTCTTTGATTCTAAGAGCGGATTCAGATTTTAGGTCGAACAGACTTAAAATCGTCCGGCTCTGGGGCGGCGGGGATGCCGAGCGCGGCTTGGGATGCGCGCCCGGCAGTGTCACTCACTTCGCGATCGGCAGGCCTGTCGCCGAGGCGATCTGCTGGGCCGCATCGTCAAGCGCGGCCTTGCCGTTTGGATAGCCGCCGGCGAGGTATTTCGTCTGGACGGCCTTTATGACCTCATCGGCGTCACTGAAATACTGAGTGCCGGGGCTTGGGCGAATCTTCGGCAGGGTGGCGAGGATATCGGCCCAGACCTTCTGCCCACCCCAATAGGGCTGCGGCTGGTTGACGAAGGGGTCTTGAACTGCCGTCAGCAGCGACGGCACGAGCCCGAAGGACTTCAGCATGGTCACCTGGCCCTCATTGGTGCCAAGCGTATATTCAAGGTATTTCCAGGCGGCTTCCTTGTTCTTGGAGCTGCTGGCGATCGCGAGCGAAGAGCCGCCGAGATTGGCCGCATGCGGGCCATCGGCGGTCATGCTTGGCATCGGATAGACGCCCCATTTGCCGGCGAGATCCGGTGAAGTGGAGCGGATGGTACCCTCATACCAGCCGCCGTAGAGCTGCGATGCCACTTTGCCGGCAGTGTTCGCCTGGATTTTCTCGTTCCAGTTCGCCGCGCTCATCAGGCCCGCGTCCTTGATCTCCTTCACCTTGTCCAGCGCTTTCACGCAGGCCGGTTGGTTGACGGTGATGCTCTGGCTGTCATACGAAAAATAGCCGCAGCCCTGTTCGTTGGCGAGCATGCGGAACCACTCGGTGTCGCCGTTGAGATCGGCCTGCGTCATGATCACGCCCGGATTGGCGGCTGAGATCTTCTTGCCGGCGGCAATGAAATCGTCCCAGGTCTTGATCGTTGCGGGATCGACGCCCGCCTTTTCATAGAAATCGCGGCGGTAGAACATGGTGACCGGGCCGGAATCCCAGGGCATTGCATAGGCGGCATCGCCGACTTCGAGTTCGGCGCGCTTGAAGTCCGGGAACTGCTTCTTGAGCTGATCCGTGTAGCCGAGCTTCGTCAGATCGGTCAGGCAGTCCGGAAAGCGGTTCCAGAAGATCGATGCCTTGTGATTTTCGATCGACATGACATCGGGCAGACCGTCGCCGCCGGCGGCGCAAGCGGCCAGCATCTTGTCGAAGACCTGCGGGTTGCCGATGTCCTGAACATCGACCTTAATGTCAGGGTATTTTTTGTTGAATCCCTCGACCGTGGATTTCAGCGCCGACGCGGCGATGTTCCAGCTCCAGACCGTAATCGTGGTTTGTTCCGCATAAGCAGAACCGGAAGCAAGCAAGGCAGCAAGTGCCGCAGCTCCCGCGAGTTTTAAACGCATTGAAAATCCTCCCTTTTCAATTGCCGTCCTCTAGCGAACACGCTTAAACTAGCTGCCAATGCGCTTCTGTCTCCTAAAAAAGGAACATCGACTTGGCGGAAAGTAAGGTGGGTCATCGAGCGGTTTATCAGCCGGGTGCAAGCAGCATCGAAGGGCTGCCGACGACCCTGCAGATGTTTCATACCCATCCGCCGCTGATGGTGAAGCCGCATTGGCACGCGCAGGTCGAGGTGAATTACCTTATACGCGGGACGGTTCACTACCGTATGAACGACCATGAAATTCAGCTCCGCGCCGGCGATATCTGCGTGTTCTGGGGCGGGCAGCCGCATCAGATGGACGATTCGTCTGAGGATTCGATCTATGCAGGCGCGCATCTGCCGCTGGTGCACTTCTTCCGCATGCGCCTGCCGCTCGATATTTCCGGCCGTCTGATGCGAGGCGAGACCCTGGTCACCTCCGCGACGGATGCCGCCGACAACGAGAATTTCGCTCGCTGGTATCGTTATGTCCGTTCCGGCGATCCCGCCAAGGCCGAACACGCGGTTGCCGAATTGCTGCTGCGCCTGGAGCGCATCGCCTTCGAGCCCTATCGCATGCTGCCGGAAAAGCGGGAGCACCAGCCGAGCGAACAGATCCACCCGCAATCCTCGCCGAGCCTGGCGCGGATGTGCGATTTCATCGCCAGCAATTTCCTTGACGACATCGATACGGTCGATATCGCCAAGGCGGCGGATTTGCATCCGAAATATGCGATGAACCTCTTCAAGAAGTGCACCGGCATGACGCTCAGCAAATACGTCAACCTGCTGCGCCTTTCGCGCGCCCAGGCCATGCTGATGCGCGACGGCGCCAACGTGCTGCAGGTGGCGATGGACAGCGGCTTCGGCTCGATCAGCGCCTTCAACAAATCCTTCCGCCATATTGCCGGCATGTCACCTTCGGATTTTCGCCGCGACATGCGCATGGTTACGGCAATGAGCGTCGAAGGCGCCCAGCCCGCCCTGCGCCGGTCCGCCCCGCAATTCTAGAGCATTTCATGTTTTGTTTGAAGCGTATCCGGCATTGACAAGATAGTTGGTGCACTCGTCTGGATCGATTGTCTGGACGAGTGAGCCGAGATATCGCCAGGTGTCGTCGACGGTGCGCTTTTGCGCTTTTCGCATCCAATGCTTGATCTTGGCGAAGGCCTGCTCGATTGGATTGAGGTCAGGTGAATAAGGCGGCAGAAACCAGAGCCTTGCACCGGCGGCCTTGATCAACTGGCGTATCTGCGCGGATTTGTGGCTACCCAGATTGTCCATGATGACGATGTCGCCTGGTCGCAGCGTCGGGACGAGTTGTTGCTCGACATAGGCCTTGAAACATTGG
>NZ_AUFB01000068.1 GCF_000426285.1 Rhizobium leucaenae USDA 9039
CTTCTGTAACGGGCTGTCCCGAGTCAATCCCTTTTGAGCTTAATCCCTCGCCGAGTGCTTGCTTCTGTCCGCAGTCGACGCCGGGGTCGCTGCTTTATGGGGTCTGCTGAGGACCGGCTGGCCAATCTAAGGACGCGCAGTCACCTCAGTGCTGCTTGCGGTTCATCGGCCTATCCGCTCCATCGTCCCGGCGAAGGGACCTTGCTCCGGTGGGCTGATGGTGGTGCCCGCCCGAAACCTTGTCTTGTTGTCTCGCTTCCTGCTCAGGCGGTCATGGCTGACGCCGCCTTGTGGGGAATGAAGTTGGTTTTATCCCTGAGCATGTGGTGCAACACCACCGCCAGCTTACGGGCCAGCGCAACACGCGCCTTTCTGGGTCCCGCACGTCTTGCAACCGCCAGCGCCCAGCTTTTGAGATCCGAACCCTTCACGGGGCGCGTCAGGATGACATTGGCCGCCTCGTAGAGCGCGGTTCGTACGCCCGCATCACCGATCTTCGAGATGCGGCCGCTATAATCGGTTTCGCCCGATTGATACTTCTTGGGCGTCAATCCGAAATGCGGCCCCACCGCTCGTGATGATCGGAAGCGCTCAGGCGCGTCAACAGCCGACACGAATGTCAGCGCCACCAGCACGCCAACGCCGGGCGTCGTCATCAGCCGACGTGCATTATCGTCCTGACGGGCCATGACACGCAGCTTTCGTTCAAAACCTGCAAATTCGTCCATAAGCGCGTCGCGCACCTTCAACAGTGAAACGGTGATCGCCTCCAAGGTCGGATGACCTTCAATCAGCTCGCGGATCCGTGCCGCATAGGTGCGCCGCGTGGTCGGCCCTACCTTGAGGCCGAAACCGCGCAGAATGCCCCGGAGGCTCATCTCGATGTCGTGAAGTTTTCCCTGGATGAGCTTGCGTGCGGTCAGCAGCGCTCGCACCTCCTGGGCCGGAAGAGATTTGCAGTGGACCGGCCTGAACCAGCCAAGCCGCATTAACTGCGCAATACCCCGTGCGTCCTTCTTGTCGGTCTTCACGGGCATCGTCTTGAAGGCCGCCCGCACGTGGCGCGTCTCGATCAGTTCGACCGCCAGATCCGCCTTCGCCATTTCCGCGTAAAGCCATTGCGACAAGGGGCCAGCCTCAAGACCAATTCGTTCCATCGCCGCGCCCTGCTCGCCAAACCAGGCGATCAGCGCATCGGGTTCACTGTGGACCTTTGCCTCGCGCACGATGCGGCCATCCGCATCCACCACGCACACACTCGAGTATTCCAACGAGACATCGATTCCGGCATACTGCTTCATGGTCGTCTCTCCGTGATGCTATGGAGCAGGCCACTCCTGACTCCGCGACACCATCATTGTGAGGGACGACCACCAAGCCTTCAAACTCGCCTGGCTGGGATCCGCCCGTTACACCATCTAACGGTCAATTTTGGTGCCTTGCTTCACTCTAGCAATCCGCTCATCAACACGGGGCTCGCCGTCCTTTCAGGTGTGCTCGTCGCGATAGCCGGTGACTTCTTCTATTATTGGATGCATCGCGCCCAACACGCCGTTCCGTTCCTTTGGCGCCTGCATGCCACTCATCACTCAATTCGTGAACTGACGGCCTGGAATTGCAATCATCATTTTACCGAGCCATTTGTATACGCATTGTTTGTCACGCTACCACTTACGCTGGTTAACTTCGAATCAGGCGTCGTGCCCGTCGTTGCCATGACCCTAATTACCTTTCAGGCCCACCTTTCTCACTCTAGCACACGAGTCAACCTTGGGCCGCTCCGATACATTATCGGCGACAACAAATTCCACCGCATTCACCACTCGATGGAACCGCATCATCGGCATCGAAACTATGGGTTCTTTACGACGGTATGGGACACGATTTTCCGCACGGCATATTGGCCGAAAAAGGACGAGTGGCCGCAAGTTGGTCTCCGAGATCAGTCCGAACCACTCACCGTACGTGACTATTTTATGTTTCCGTTTGATAAGCGACGTTGGATCAGAACCAAGGTCGGAAATGGTATGCGGGGAGTTGAGGCTGGCGGATTGAACGCGGCGGAAAGAGATGGACCTGTTCGTTCGGATATCAGTTCCGCAGCTTGAAGTTCAAAGAGTTGGGTCTGATCTAAACTTGGTGGCGGCCTTGATCAGGAGGCTGCTTAGCGAGAAGATCTGCAAGGCTGCGGCCCACCGTTTGGTGATGATCCTATCCGGCAAGTTGAGCACGAGGGTCGGCTCAGATCCGTTTCATCTTAGCATCAAAGCTCCCCGGCCCGGCCAAGACCAGATACAGGACGACGAAGCAAAACAGGATTAAGCCATCGCCGCCGCCTGCGGGCAGCATTGGCGAAAACCAACTGTCCTGCCGGTGCCTCGCCGCCTGAGGGGAAGCCAAATAGTTTCACAGTGCCATGTTCAGTGAATAGCCGCGCGGCAACAATCCAGAGCACGGCAAGTGCCGTCTGCGTGTTTTGAAACGTTCCTTCAAATTAGTATTGAGCCTCTTCGCCGCATCATAAACTCCCGCTCAATCGGGATCCGGGTCAGAAGGCGCTCGACCGCTGGGATGAACCGAATTGATCTCTGGCAAATATCACGCCAATAGAAATTCGCAGAGGACGTGAAACCATTGTTACGCATGGAAAGGTCTTTCCGGGCGCCGAAGGGGATTGCCCTCCGAACAGATCGACTACCGATATAGCGATGACAAAAGGCCTGCCGTTCACTCGCTGAAGTTCACCAGGATGCTGTGCGGATCGCTCTTTCTTTCCCACCAAATGGGCCCGCTGTCGGACTGCGCGATATTCAATTTTCCGCCCACTATGCGATTTGCGAAGAAAGTTTTCACAGAGCGTCTTTGCGCTGTGAAAACGTCAATTTGTATTACTAATGAGGAGTACTGATAGGTTTGTAGGGCGTACATACACGCTGTGGATAGATAAGTTATGCGGTTCAATGGGCTTGACCTAAATCTCCTAGTCGCGCTCGACGCCCTGATGAGCGAACGCAATCTGACGGCGGCGGCGCGCAGTATCAACCTGAGCCAGCCAGCCATGAGCGCGGCGGTCGCACGGTTGCGCACCTATTTCCAAGATGAGCTGTTTACGATGGCCGGCCGCGAATTTATCCCCACCCGGCGGGCTGAAGGTATCGCGCCGGCGGTGCGCGAGGCTCTGCTGCAGATTCAGCTCTCCATTATTTCGAGGGAGCCGTTTGACCCGGCTAGGTCGGATCGCCGCTTCAAAATTGTGCTTTCCGATTACGTTACACTCGTGTTTTTCGAAAGGATTGCGGAGCGTGTCGCGCGAGAAGCTCCCGGCGTCAGCTTCGAATTTCTTCCCCCCGGCGATGATAATGAAGACCTTCTTCGGCGCGGCGACGTTGATTTTTTCATTCTGCCGGAAATATTCTTATCAAACGCCCATCCCCAAGCGAGACTGTTCGATGATGTCCACGTGTGCGTAGGCTGCACCTCGAACAAGCAACTGGAAGAGCCGTTTACGTTCGAGAGATACATGTCGATGGGGCACGTTGTGGCCAAATTCTATACGCGGAGGCCGGGACTCGAGGATTCGTGCCTCCTCGAGCACGGTCGCGAGAGACGGATCGACGTCGTCGTACATGGCTTCAGTATGATTCCGTCCATGGTTTCGGGCAATGAGCGCATAGGAACCATGCCCTTACGGCTGGCGCAGCACTTCGCAAGAACAATGCCGCTGCGCATCGTCGAGCTTCCGCTGCCACGACACCTTCCGTTCACCGAAGCCGTTCAATGGCATGAACTTCACAATAGTGATCCGGGAAGCGTCTGGATGCGCGAAATGCTGTTTGAGGAGGCGTCCCGCATGGTTTCGCCGATTGCCACGACCGCGCCGCTCAGCAACTCAAACCAGCACGAATGTTGTCCTGCGCACATGTGATCCGAAAACTTCATCGGGCCATGACTATTATATGGCTGCCATAGCGCCGTTTCGGGCGCCGCGCTATACGCCGCGCGTTAATGCTGCCGGCAAGCTTATACGTTCCCGCGCCCGCTCGCCGACCGCTTTGACGATAGTGGGATTAGCTTAACACCGGGGACGCTAGTTTAGGGTAGCCGATCGCGAACATCGCTCATCCATGACCTCACGTTTTGCCGGTCTGTCTGCCGCTCAACGATGTCGGAGATGCGACTACGCCGTGAGGGCCACTTGGGTGATCTTGTTGGAAAGTGGCACTTTGAGCCATCGGCAGATCCGGATAATGCACGCGCCCCGCCGAAGAGTAGATGATTGCGTCCATCGCTCGTATGTGACTGCTGGGCTGCCGGACAATTGCCGCAGGGTATCTTGTCGACGTGCTCACTGCCCAGTTGGATCAATGTCGCGGACATGGTCATGAAGAACCCCCGGTCAACGCCGTGCCAAGATTGTAGGACTCGGCGCGGCGATGGCGGGTGATCAAATTGATCGGTGATCGTGGGGTTGCTCACTGCTTTGCGGGCGCGGATTTCTGCAGTTTGTCGTCAAGTTTCTTCACGAGAACAGGATCCTTCTGTGCAGCGGCCAGAATTTCGTTGTATTCGTCCACTGAAATATTGGGAGAGGTCTGAACGGCCTGTATCATCTGTTTTCTTGCCTCGCTCCGTAGCTCTTGCTTCGCTGTCTCATCCGGCGCCGCCTTGATCTTGGCCGCGTACTCCTGCCTAATCTTGTCCACCTGGAGATAGGCGACGGCAAAAGCTTCGATCTTCTGGTCACTGATGGCCGCAGCCGCACCATTGCCATCTGGTTGCCCTTGGGCGGGTTGCGTCTCTTGCGCCGCTGCAGGATTGCTGAGAAACATCAAGCCCAAAACTGCAGCGGTCAACGATGCGGCAGAGATGTAACGATCGATCATTTTAATTCCTCTCATATAGTGCGGGGGACAAGGCTTCTTTCCCAGCGTAAAGCCAAAAGCGGTGATATAGCCGGCTTCGGTCGACGAGGATTCGGCGACAATGTGGCCTTCAATGCTTGCCATAGGACGATAGCGAGGCGATCATGATACCATGAACGGGGCGCTGCCGAGAACTTTGCCATCATCAGGAGCATATGAACCGGATGCGACGGCGAGGAGCTTGACGTTTAGCATCCAACTGGACGGCCAGCACGGCGCAGGAAAAGTTGTTGGGGCTCCAAATTATGGCGCATCAGTTAAGACGAGCCATAAATTCGGATTGAATAGTGGCTGCTGTGTAAAGGGAAGCATCCAGCGGCAGGGTCCCAAATGCAAGTTGACACAGAAGATAGTTGGCGCCTGCCTCTTCTACCTGGCTAAGTAATGTTTGTCTCACCGACGCCGCCGACCCTGCGATGCATAACTCGTTCTCAACCGCCTCGTCGAAAGTCAGCGGCAGGTTTGGTGGAGTCTGCAGGTCATTTAGCTCGTAAAGGAATTCAAAGCTGGCGAGCCAGTGTTCGTAAGCCGGCGCTGCGAGCACCCAGGCTTCGCGGTCAGAACGCCCAATCACGATCATGCGAAGCAAGCCACGAAACGAGGATTGATCATCTTCGCCCGTGTTCTCTTTTCGATGGGCGCGGAAGGCGTCAGTAATTTTGCGGACAGAAGAGGACGGTCCCAGGCACGCGATGTTTGCGCCGTTCGCAGCGGCCCAGCGGGCCGATTCGGGTCTACCTGTGGCAATCCACATCGGTGGATGCGGGCTTTGATGAGGTTTTAGTGTCAAAGGTATGTTGCTCAGCTCAAAATGCTGGCCCTTATGGGACAACGTGCCGCCTCTCATCGCATTAAGAAGAATTTCACTGGCTTCCGCATAGCAGCCTGGTGCCGCGTCCGCACACATCCCGAAATAACTTAATTCGATCGGGAGAGAACCGCGTCCAATCCCGACCTCAACTCTGCCGCCGCTCAATTGGTCCAGCATACAGATTTCTTCAAAAGCACGCAGCGGGTGATAAAGGGGCAGCAGCATGACAAGTGGCCCGATACGAATCCAACGCGTACGCTGCGCGACGCTCGATAAAAACAGATTTGGCGATGGCCCTCTCCCATGTGGAGTACAGTGGTGCTCAGCAAGGTGATAAGCGTAAAAACCAAGGCCGTCGCACGCCTCGGCTAACCTCAGGCGATCTGAGTACTGCTGGGCTATGTCGCAGCCGTTGTCGTCCAGATGATCGAAGATGCCGAAGGTCAGATTAGAAGGAATGGCATTTCCCATTCGATTGTCTCCAATGTTAGATGAAAGATGTCGATTCAAGCGATGAAGAGGCGGTCTATGCTCCGGCCGTGGTTCTCCACGACGAGGCATCAAAAGGCACCAGGGTCAGTGCAATCGCCGACACCGGTTGTGTCGACCTCATTTGGTGCGGAGATCTGGGTATCCCGGCCAAATCGACTTGGCTGTTTCTGTGGTGTCGGCAAAAACAAAGATTAGCCGTGCGTGACCGGCTGCATCTTCAGGCTTTTAGAAATGTCAGCGGCGGCTGATAGGAATGCATCCATTTGGGTTTTTGAACCGACGCTTACGCGAATATGATTTTCCAGGCCGTCATCGGGAAAGACGGCAACAAGTATCTTTCGTCTTCTCAACGATGCTTGCCACCACGTGCCGTTTTGCCCAGGTGGTGCGCGAGCAAGCAAGAAATTTGCATGAGACGGGGTCACCGAAAATCCGAGTTTAGAGAGTGCGGCCGTGGTTCGGTGTCTTTCATCTTTGATATGTTTGTGGTTCTCGGCGTAGGCGGCGCGGTGCGAGAGGATGCTGGTGCCGACCGCGTGGGCAATAAGATTCATATTGAAGAGATTTTGGCTGTTACGCAGCCTTCCGATAAGTTCAGGATGACCGAAGCCGAAACCAATGCGAATACCGGCGGCGGCGTAGCTTTTAGAAAATGTTCTTAAGACCAGCAGGTTCGAATGGCGATTGATAAGTCGTAGAGCATCGTCGGGCGCAAAATCGACATACGCCTCATCCAACACTATCAAACGGTCGGATTGCGCAGCGAGCCTGTCGATCTCGGCTATTGGAACAAAGGTTCCGCTCGGGTTATTCGGATTGGCCAGCAGGATGAACTTTGCCTCTTTTGCGGGACCGAGAAGCAAT
The DNA here is from genome assembly GCF_000426285.1 of Rhizobium leucaenae USDA 9039. GTDB lineage: Bacteria > Pseudomonadota > Alphaproteobacteria > Rhizobiales > Rhizobiaceae > Rhizobium > Rhizobium leucaenae. Next base: position 7,090 of record NZ_AUFB01000068.1, read on the forward strand.
TGCTCTATCGGCAACGAATAAGCTTTGCTCCATTCGATTTCGAGAAATTGAGCACCCTGCAACAAGGCTAGTTTGCGGTTGAACGAAAAACCTGGCGACATCATCGCCACGCTATCACCCGGAGCAAGGAAAGCCCTGTAGATTAGCCCCAGCAGTTCAGACGATCCATTGCCGGCGATCACCTGATCGCGGGAGAGGCCATACGCATTGGCGGCCGCTTCCCGCAAGCAGCGATTATCATCCTCCGGATAAAGGTAATGCCGTTTGAGGGCGGCAATCGCGCTTCGCATCACCAGCATTGGCAACGGAAATGGATTCTCATTCGTGTCCAGCTTAACGCAATTGGCTTCAGGACCCGGCTGTTTAGCCGGAATAGCGTCGAGCTGTCTCACCGTCTGCGAAAGAGCCGAAAGCACACTTTGCAGTTTTGCATCAGACATATCTTTTCTCCGTATCAGTTAGTCGAACCCGCTAGCATGTGATCGGCAGTCCTAGCTGAAGCCCATGTATCTTCGTTCCGCTTCGACGACGGCAGCAACGATCATCCTGTCCGCAGATCGCCACGCAACGCTAACCCTCTAAAACCGCAATTTGCTCAAGCCTTTGAAATTAGAGCGGCGCCTTTGGACCAGCCGCCTCTCACGATGTGATTTGGCGGCCAATGCCGCCAGCTTGCCCCCGCCGTTTTCGAATGCGGCTCTCACCCGGCCCATCCCCTAAAGTGGTAGTCTCGGCAAAACTCCGAAGGCAGCTGACGGGATCGCAATCGCGACCGACCGCGTCGAGACCGGCAGAAACGTGCAGCTCGCTTGGACGATCACCACGGAAATCTTCATGAGGGCCTCCTGGAGCATGAAATTACAAGCCGAGAGCTACGGACTGGATCGAGACCTCAAACACGACCATGCGAGCGAGATCGATACCGTCCGTCGGCGGATTGGGTATTCTGATCTGCCCAATACCTTCGCCACTGATGAGCCGGCCGTCGCCAGTGGGATCAATGGGGACATCGTCGACATCCCTGCCGAGGAGGCTTATCGTCATGTGAACCACCACTGATTAGCATCGCCGACCCCACCGTCGGTGGAGCACTTCACCGCCTATTTACGCTTGATCGGCCCATCGGGATAATCGATTGATTTAATAGGACTCATCCAAATGTCGGATGGTTGCGGCAAGCTTCGCATCACAGCGGTGAAAATCGACCAGGGCAGGTGTCGTCGGTTCGTGCCCGCGGCGGCGTCGCTCGTGGCAGCGCAATAGACTGCCGGCCATGGCTCTCGCGGGCTCCTCGACTCACCGCCGCATCGACATTGCAATGTCCTAATCATCGTCTCGGCACGATTTGCTGCAGGCGATGTTCAGGCCGTCATTCCAACGCGATCGGAAGTACAGGCTCTCCCTTGAGTCTGATGCGGGCACTATCTCGCGATTTTCATTGGAGGATTAGGTTATCGTCGAATTTGGCGGCGATCGCCGGCTCCGCTCGTGCTGTCGGCACCCTCGCCGGCATTGGCGAGAAGACCGACCGGCGGGACTGGGTGTTCGAGGAAGCTGCGGGACTATAGCGCGGGCTTAATGCGAGCCTGGCTCGCGGGCAAATGACATATTTTGATGCAAGCGCCGCTGCGAGCAACCTCCCAGCGTCGAGAAGCATGTTGCCTCCAGCTGCAGCTCCTGATCCGCCTTTCCTTCGGATAGAGACGTAGCCGCAAATGCTTAGAGGCTGCCTCAAAAAGAGGTGGGTGATTTCAGCAGGTTATGATTCCTTCGGATTTGCGAGATTCGATGGAGAACACGATGGCCTGGACCAAAATCACCCGTCGGCAATATGCCCGGCGAACGGCACGCTACGCAAGCGATATGACGGATCGGGAATGGGGTCTGGTTCAGCCTTTCCTGCCAATGCCGCGCCGCTTGGGCCGCCCGCGGACCACGGATTTGCGAGAGGTGGTGAATGCCCTGCTTTACATCGCCACAACTGGTTGCCAATGGCGGATGCTGCCGAAGGATTTTCCACCCTGCTCGACCGTCCAGCGCTATTTCTATGAATGGAG
>NZ_AUFB01000069.1 GCF_000426285.1 Rhizobium leucaenae USDA 9039
CTAAAGAGGCATCATAACGGGCTTGCTGAAGTTCCAGCTCGATCATCCGCTGTTGCTCTGCCTGACCTTCCATGTACGTCCTCTCCGCCGTAAGCGCCGCTTCGACCGCCATGGGCTCGACGGCACGGATGAGCTCAGAAGCGATCACTCTATCGGTACGTTGCCCCGCAAAACTCATACAGCGCGTCGAGTTGTAGACATCCGCGCCGAAGCATTGGTAGATGGGGTAAGGATAGCGCCCCCTATACCCAACCTTCAAGCGGCGTCCGCATCGACCGCAAGCCATTAATCCAATCAGTAAGGATCGCCCACCTCTACCGGACTTCGGCCCACCCCGACGGCCGAAATCGTTGAGGGAAAGCTGCTTCTGGTTGCGTTCGTACTCGGACCAATCGATGTAGCCCTCATGGTGGCCCTTTAGAAGAATCTCGCAATCGCTGAGGGCGCGAGGATGTTTATAGGTTTTGTGGGCGCGTCCGTCGATGATCTCAGTGCGTTTCTCAGTCTTCCCGTAGGCATAGGCTCCCGCATAAAATGGGTTCTTCAAAACCGAGATGACGTTACGATAGCGGATCGGCGTCCAATCAAACGACACTGACCGCTTACCGTCGGATGGGCGGGGGAAGTGAACTCGCTCCGCGCTGAGAGCGCGGTAGACCTGGCGACCACTTCCCTGTTGGCGAAAGCGCTCGAATATTTGACGAATGGCTTCTTGAACCCGAAGGTCAGGATCAAAACCGAGGCCAACTTCCCGGTGCCAGATGTAGCCGATTGGCACCGGAATACGCAGTTCGCCGCGACGCGCCTTGGATCGAGCCGCATCGAGCATCCTTGATCGCAAGATACCAAGTTCAAACTCGCTGATGCTGCCCTTCATTCCCAGAAGCAGCCTATCGTTCGGGCGGCAAGGGTTGTACACGCCTTCAAGATCAATGACCCTTGCCTCAACCAGCCCGCAGAGCTCAAGTAAATGATGCCAGTCACGCCCATTGCGAGCCAAACGCGACGCATCCAGGCAGAGAACGGCGCCCACATTGCCGGCACATAGCCCAGCGACGAGTTTATCAAATCCTGGGCGAGCGACCGTTCCGCTAGCAGAACGGCCAAGGTCATCGTCGATAACTTCAACGTCTCGGAATCCGCGCCGGCGGGCCTCATCGACCAGCTCATACTGCCGCCGCTGGCTCTCAAGGTTGTTTTGGACCTGGGCTTGCGTCGATTGGCGAACATAAACCACGGCTTTGCGCTTCAATATCGAAGGCGGCAAAATATCGACGTCAGTCATTGCCGCTCTCCACCGTTATCGCGCCGGCGGCCTCCATGAGAAGCCGCGCCAACCTTACGGTGACCGCGCTTCGTTCGATGGCCTTGATCCCCTTCAGCTCCGGCGGGTCCAACAAGATGCAGAGCTGGCGCGGCCGGCGGGGCGTTAACATCAGGTCGAATGACTTCCTCATGACGGTCCTCCTGGACGACGGTGCTGTCGTCTGAAGAACTTCGCCTGAGTCTATGCCCTTCAAGCAAGCGACATAGATCTGCGAGACCCTCAATGTTTACGTGGGGCTCCCCGATCTGCATGACCGCACAAATTATCGGATCGAAGATCCAAGCCGGCAAGCAAAGCGCCACCCCAGGCGCCACTTCGGCGACGATCGTCTCCATACCTCGCCGCGTCTCATCATAAAACCGCCGCACACGACGCCCGTAAAGCGCGTGCCAGCGATAATGGACTACAAGCTCTTGCTCGATATGGGCAGAATGTCCGCCCGACCGCAATTACGAGAAAGAACAGTCTATTCGCCGGAAGCCAAGGCGGCGGCAATACATGGGCAACGATCGCGACCCTGTTGCAAACAGCAAAGATGAACGACGTCGACCCACTTGCCTGGCTCACACAGACGTTAGTTCGCATGGCGAACCGATGGCCCGCCCAAGATATCGAAGCTCTCATGCCGTGGAACTTCAAGCCGGACGTTGTCGGCTAACCGCTTACGATTTTCAAGCGAATGGTGGGCGATGAGAGACTCGAACTCCCGACATCCTCGGTGTAAACGAGGCGCTCTACCAACTGAGCTAATCGCCCTTTCGCAAGCGGAGCGGATCGTCCCTCGCGTTCGGTGAGTGTCATCTACCTGTGCCATTCTCAAATTACAAGAGCGATCTACATTTTTTTATGCGAGCCCACAGCTCTGAACGCGCTGTGGTGCCGACGCCTGTCTTAAAAGGCTTTTTACGCTTTGAGAGATGCAATTGTTCCGGGGAGCGACTAAAAATGGGGGAAGTCTGTTAGCCAGCTGCAGGATTGCATCCGAGCTTCGAACGCGCTCTGTCGGCTGACACCAAACGCATTTATTCTTCGGTGCTCCTCACCTCATCGCCCCTTGGCATTCTTCTCAATTCTCGAAAGGCCTGACCTGATCCATTGCTGCGGCCAATCCCGGCACCATGATATCTGAGCGCCCATAGCGTTCGCTGCTGGGGCTATGCTGCGCCCGAGGATGTAAGCCCGGGCGTCCTCGTCCATGAGATCTCGGCAAGACGCCCGCCATTCGGCATCGGTGGCAAAATAGTGGGAATTCGCGGCCACACTAAATCTGGAAATTGATCAGTTCTCTGGCTGAAATTGTGTAGCGCACGAGATTGCCCCTAACAGAGCTCCCTATTCCCCATCAGGTTCCTGAGAAGTTATTTCTCTCTTTTTCTCGACCGACTGCTTAATCGCACTCAGAAAATCGAATTTGGATATGCCATCGTCTTCGGGATGGTAGTTACCCCCGAACAGGCTTATATCAAAGTCCTCGCAACTGCCGCTCGCCAGATATGGACTTATCACTTCGAGCACCGCGTCGAGTTGCTGGAGTGAAGCCTGTCCTACAAAGTCCGCGATAACGTCGCGATAGCTATTGTACACCAATTTCCAATCTTGATGGAAATAGCCCCCAAAGAACTGCATTGCCGGATGATTTTTATCTACGTCGACTATACCAATTTTTCGATGGATCGATCGCCTGATTGCGGTCAAGAATGCGCGTTTGGACAAGCCATCACCTTCGGGACGATAATTGCCTCCATATTTGCTCATATCAAAATCTTCACAGTTGCCGCTCTGCAAGTATGGCTCGATTAGATCCAGCACCGCATTGAGCTGTTGAGCTGACGCTTCTCGTACAAAGTCATCAATAGCCGCTTGATAGCTATCATAAATTAACGACCAATCTTGATGAAAATACGCTCCGAAGAATTGCCTTGCGGGATGATTTCGATCTATATCGGTCATGCTAAGAGCTCCACTCATTGCACATATAGCTTCCGAAGAACTGTGCTACAAATCCGGAAATGACGTTAAAATAGTGTACCCTTTCTTGCTCAAGGGATCCTTCGTGAGAACGACTGTTGTCACGTCGGTTGAAACTGACTGAGTTGCCCCTCGTTGCATCACAGTGCCGACTATTGAGGAGGAAGGAGAACTGATCTCCAAGGTGCCTTGGCCACCCCCAGCCATCCAGGAGGAAATTTTTGCCTGATTTGCAGCATCAGCCACTGTATTTGCGACGGCTGCACTTGCGGTCTCGATATCTGGAAAGCTCGATGCGTTTTTCAGGTTTGGGTTGCTCGCCAGTCTCGCTAAGAGATCAGCATCTGTCTTGCCTATGTGCTGAGCAATGGTATGGCCGCCGAAATTTTCGAACGCAATAAGGGAATGACCTGTTACATCGACAATCCCATTCTCTATCTTGGTAGCTGCGTTAACCGCGTCAACAAAGCCTGCGTCACCTCGGCGAAGCACAGTACCGGCGACCTCATCGACGATGCTGACAATTTGGTCTCCGTTCCGCACGATCATCGCGCCGCCTACCGAAGCGACACTGATCGAAAAGCTGGACGCGCCAATAGCCTCGCCGAAGCTCAAATCGAGTATGGCATTTACAGCTTCGCCACGGCAAAGAATATCGGCGAAGCAGGCGGTGATCTCCGGCGTCGCGGCAACCAGAGATCCCCCTGCAACTACAAATGCAGTAGCCGCACGAGCACGGCTGACTGAATCGTCGATGGAGTCGGCATGTTGATTAGCGTAGCTGTTCAACGTTACGAGTAGCGTCACGCGGTCCTGCACACTCAGATTCTGAGTGGCAAGCGCCATTGCCGCCTGAATGCCGCTCAGGCTCCCGCCGCCGACGCCATTGATTGCCGTCATGTCCGACGAGAACAGTGCTTGGGCAAAGCTTGCCGCTGCCTGCTGAATGACCTGGGCATGCTGTTGGGGCGACATGCCCGATTCCTGTGACAAGCCCTTTAGAACGAATGCCGCATCCAGTGTCGAGGAGCTTCCGCTATATGCGAGATACATTAGCCCTTGATATTGGGTCGGATTAGACTGGCGCAGTGCTGTCAGTTGGTCCTGCGTGGATTTCTGAAGTCCGAGAATTTGATCGCCGAGCGCGTCGCCGCCGATGCGATAAGCCTCGGCTGTTTTGAAATATGTGCTGAATTCCGCGGTATTGGGAACAATGCCCGAATTGCGGAGATCGTCCAGGTTTTCGCTACAAAGAACATATTGCGCCATCTGCTGCTGCAGATTGCTTTGTGCCCGCGCGAGCGCCTGTGCCTGCAGCGGGGACAAAGTTCCACCATTGGCGACGAGCGCGTCCAACGACTGGATGATCGAGAGATTGTATTTGATCTCACCTTCCGAAGCTTGAACGATGGAATCGCGGACCGCATTGTATTCGGCCTCAGTGAGGTTCGTGCTTCCGAACTGCCCCTTGAAGCGGATGATACAGCCGGATCCAGCATAGGCCGGCGTGATAATCCAATCCCAGATGCTGCCTTGGTCTCCACCTGTACAAACCTTCAAAGTGTCCGGATCAACATCCATCAGCCGGGCGATAATCGCTTTGGCTTCAGCAGCGCTGCTTTTGTCTAAGGAGCCTGTTTCAACAAGACGGTCGATATAAGTTGCGGCCTTCTCGATGACGGTAGCAACGCCTTCCACACTCTTGACCGAGACATACGGCTCAAAATCGATATGCTCGTCCTTTGTGATGACTGATTGCTGCGTCGGATCCTTGTTGATCTGATCGGCTGGTTTTGTGACGCCGCTTTGCTCGAGTGCCGCTTGCTTGGTGGGATCGGTGATTGTGATATTGCCTGTCACAGTTGACTTGACAGTCTGCTGGACGTTGTCGAGCTGGTACTTGCCCTCCGCACTCGAATTGTTTTGCTTTATGCCGTTGGCGTCCTTGCCACCGTAGAGGTCGATATTGGCGTCGACTTCGAGGTTGCGGTAGACCTTCGAACCGTTGAAGTCGGAATAGGTGAAGGTGCCGGTGGTCAGGTCGACCTGGCCGGTGTCGGAGATCAGGCCGGAAGCCACCAGGTTGGTATTGCCGCCAACGGTGATGTTTTGCGCACCCTGCGAATAAAGTCCGGCGGGCGTATCGATCCAGCTGGTCGAACCCTTGCCGGAGCCGAAGGCCGGCTGCACGCCGCCGAGCGTGAGGCCGCCAAGCGCGGTGCCGACATTGCTTGCCGTCAGCAAATCTTGCCCAGCAGTCTTGCCGATTGTGCCTCCGGTGAAGGAGAAACCGAGCGAGGACGAGCTGTTCGACTGGGTGCCCGTGTTCGGCGTCGAGATGATCGAAAGATTGCCGCCGACATCGCCGTCGATAGTGTCGGCAGTGAAGACGGTGTTGTTGAGCGTCGTGTCGCCCTTCGAGACGAATTTGATGTTGTTTGTGGCGCTGACGGCCGAGATTACCTGCGTGGTCGAGGAACTCGACGATTTCGATTGACCGGCCGAGACACTGGCCGTCGGGGTGATGCCGGTAGCGCCGCCGATGCCGACGCCGACGGAGACGCCGATGCTGGCGCCGGCCGACTCGCTGCGCGAGGAAGCGTCGGTCGTCGCCTCAGCGCCGGCCATGTCGATGTTGTTGGCCGAGATCAGCACGCTACCATTCATATAGTCGTATCGATCGGGATCGGCGGCGGCTGAGATCTGTGCGCCGCGGCTGACAAAATCGCCATTGGTCGAGATGTCGACCGAGCTGCCCGATATCGTCGGCAGCACCGGCGTCGAGCTCGAAACCGACGTCTCGGTCTTCGAATAGGTAAAGCCGGCTGACAGTGAGACCGAGGCGAGGTTGCCGGCGGCGACACTGTCACTGAGATTGGAGAGCGCTTCATAGGCCTTCATGCCGGCAAAGGCGACATTGGCGGCCGAATAGCCGTCCGTGACGTTGCCGAGCTTGGAGGCAAGGTTCTCAATGCTCTGGCCGGCGCTGACGAAACTGGAGGAAACACCGACGCTGACACCGGCAAAGAAGCTGGTGGCCACTTCGTCGAAATTGGTGACGTCGTTGCCGGAGAGGATGTTGACGCCGTTCTGCCCTGTGATGGTGACGCCACCGCCAGCGGCGATCTGGCCGGCCTGATCGTTGAAGGTGTCGCCCGCCTTAAGCGTGATGTCGCCGCCAGCCTTGATCGTCGACACGGCATTGGTATCGGCGCTTTGGTTGACCTCGTCGGTGAAGCGCCCGGCGCCGATGCCGATCGAGGCGCCCCCGCCGCTGGTGGAGACCTGGATGCCGAAGCCGGAACGCTTGTCGCTTTTCGACGTGTCGTCGCTTTCGTGGCCCGGCAGGATGTTGATATCACCGGTGGCCTTGCCGGTCACGTCACCATTCGTTGCCGCGATCGACGAGCCGATGATGTTCAGATCGCCCTTGGTGGCGTTCAGAGTGATGTTGCCGTTGGCGGCAGTGAGCGTCGAGCCGACATTGTCACTCGAGCTTTCGCTGATCGTCTTATCGTGGCTGCCATAGATCGAGATGAACCCACCACCAGAGCCGACGCCGATACCGGACTTCTTGGTCTGCTTGTCGCTCTCGTGCTCTTCCTCGGCTCCCATGATCGTGACCGTCGAGCCGGAGAGGGCAAGATTGTCGCCGGCAGCGATGCTGGAACCGGAGACGACTGTCTCACTGCCGGCGGCGACGTTGACGTTGCCGGACGCGGAGATGGAGGAGCCGACGGTATTCTCGTCGTAGGTGTGGGTATGGGTCTTCGACGAAGACAGGAAACCGCTCGACTTGCTGTCGGAGGTGGTCTCGTCGGTATCCTTGCCGGAGGCGATGACAATGTTGCCCGCGGCCTGGATATTGGCGTCCGCCGTATGAGTCGCATCGCCAGCCGTGACGTCGGAGGCCGAGATGGTAACATTGCCGCCAGTGGAGGTGATGTTGACGCCGGTCTGGCCGAAGATCGAGGAGGCCTCGGCGGTGGTCGTCGCCTCGCTCGCCTTTTTCGATCCGGACTTGCTGGAGGAGGAAGCGCTGTCGGTTGCTTCACCAATGGTGACGTCACCTTTGGCGATGAGATTGGCCGTGCCGCCTTTGGCAGCAATATCGGAACCGATAACGCTGACATTGCCAGCATCAGCCTCGACGGTCACGTGGCCGTTCTCAGAGGTAATTGAAGAGCCGTTGCTGGCGACCGAGGTCGAGGATGAGCTGCCGCCCTTGTAGCCGGTGGCGGCACCCGCGATCGTCTTCGACTGGCTAGTGGTCTGATCCTGAGACGCGGTAATCGCGATGTTGCCATTCGTCGAGATGATGCCGAGATTGCCCTTGGCATCGAGCGTCGAGCCGGCGATCAGCACGCCCTGATTGCCCGACACCAGCATGCTGCCGCCGGCGATTAGCGAGGAGCCCTGCTGGATCTGGCTGGTGGTCGTGGTGATGGTGCCGCCCTGGGCAAGGCTCAGCCGGTCCTTGGTAAGGACGGTATTCTCGACGCCGGTGGAGATGATGTTGACCGAACCGTTCGAGGAGAGGACGGAGAGGTCGCCGCCGACCTTGGCGGAACTTGCGATGATGTTGACGCCGCTCGTGCCGGCGATGCTGAGATTGGCGCCCGTCGTCACCGTGGTGCCGATGAGCGCCTGGGTCCCGCCATTGTCCTGCTTGACGGCGCCAACGGTCACGGTCTGGCCGGAAAGCTGCGCCGAGCCGCCCGCCGCCACCTTGGTGCCGGAGAGCGTCAAGCTGCCGCCGCCGGCATCGACCTTCAGATTGCCGCCGGCGGTGATGCCGCCATTGGATGCAACGACGGTCTGGCCGCCGATGTTCATCGTCTGGGCGGCAAGCGTGATGCCGTTGGTGGCATTGAGGTTCATGTTGCCGCCGGCGAGGAAGACGCCGCCATTCGCCTTGATGTCCGTGGCGTTGATGGTCATGCCGTCGGCGGCTGCGATGGCGCCGGAATTGTCGACGGAGCCGGCATCGATGCTGACGGTGTTGCCGGCGATGACGGCGGCAGAACTGTTGACCTTGGCGCGGTCGGCGGCCGAGAGATAGACCACCGGCACCAGTACCTGCGCGCCGTCGATGACCTCGGCCTGATAGATCACGATTGATTGGGTGAGCGACGCCGCCTGCTGTGGCGTCAGCGCCTGGCCGAGGGAAAGGCCGTTCGCCTCGGCATAGGCCACGCCATTGTCGAGCAGCGTCTTCATCTGATCGGTGGCGTTGTTGCCGGGGATGAAGGAGCCGGCGCCGAGACCATCGCCGACCAGTTGCCGCATCTGTTCGTCGACGAGCTGATTGTCGAAATAGGCATCGCCGAGGAAGGGAACCTTGGTCTCCGGCGTGTAGCCGATCCGGTCGATAAAATAACCCGAGCCGTAGAAGGTCGAGACGTCAAG
>NZ_AUFB01000070.1 GCF_000426285.1 Rhizobium leucaenae USDA 9039
CCCTTTTTATGCATCGGGTGAGATTTTGTGGCGGAGCCGTCATGGCGCCAGCCGGGGACTGCCAAATCTGGCATCTTCCGCCACATAATGTTTTAGCTTAGATGCTGTTCAGCAGTTGCAGAACGGCATCGGTGGGCCGGAAGCGCGTCCCGTAATCGCCCTTGATGCCCGCCTTTTCGAGTCCGTTACGCATCATCTCGACATCCGCGGCGGCATAGCGGTGGGTGGTGGCGACCTGTGCGTGCCCGAGCCAGGCTTGAATCGTCAAAAGATCCACGCCGGACTGGAGAAGCTTCATGGCAAGGGAGTGCCGGAAGATGTGTGGCGATATGGGCTTTTCGGCCAAATCCGGCCTTGTGGCCACTGCCTTGGCCGCCGCTCGTCGTACGATGTGGGTCGCCCCGAAGCGCGTCAGGCGCTCATTGTGGGCACCGATAAAGATCGGTCGTGGTTCGTGGTTGGTGATTCCGCGCTCGCGCAACAAGGCCGCCAGCGCTCTCGCCAGATCCTGAGGAACGGGGATGACGCGATCTCTGCGCCCCTTACCGTGCAATAGCACCTGCGAGTGCGGGCGTCCCAACTGAAGGTCGTCAGCATTGACACCGATGGCTTCGGAGACCCGCGCGCCGGTCCGCGCCAGGAACAGCAGAAACGCGCGGTCGCGCCGACCACGGGGCGTCCTCTGATCGGGCGCCGCAATGACGGTGTCCACTTCTGCGTCGGTGAGATGGTGCGTCACCTCAATGTGCGCGCGTTTTGTGGGAATCGTCAGCACGCGTTGCGCGACACCAAAGGACGCCGGGTCGGCGGCTGCCACATGGTGGAAGAAAGATCGTATCGCAGCTAGTCGGGCATTACGCGTGGCGACGGTGTTGTTCCGCTTCTCCTCGAGTTCGTCGAGAAATGCGAGAACGAGGTCTCGATCGAGATCTTCGAGCACCAACGCCGCCGGCCTCTTCCGCAACCTGGCGGCGGCAAAGAGGATCAGCATGCGCAAGGCGTCGCGATAGCTCGCGACAGTCGCGGGAGTGGCGTTGCGCTGCTTGGTTAGGCGCCGGCGAAAGTAGGATTCCAGGAGCGGCGCCAGGAGCAGATGTTCGCTCATGCTGCACCTCCATCGAGGAAAGCGCGGTCCGCCGCAATGGCGAGAAGATCCGCCGAACCAGTGAGGTAGTAAGCGGTATCGCTGTAGCTGGCGTGGCCGAGATAGGTGGCGAGCAACGGGAGCAACGCCTGAACGTCTGCGCGCTGTTGATGCCAGAAGCTGAGGCGGGTCACGGCGAACCGGTGCCTGAGATCGTGCGGCCTTAAGGGCTTACCGCCATCAAGGCCGGAGAGCTTACGCACCTCGGCAAAACCGTTTTGCAGGCCGGTCGCTGAGAGGCGGTTGCCACGAGAGCTGAGGAAGAAGCCCTGGTCCTTGGGCGTGGGAAAAGCGGCGTCACGCTCACTGGCGTAGTGGCGAAGGGCAGCCTGGGTCGTCGTGTGAACTGGAACGAGACGGTCCTTGCGGAACTTCGTCTTCCGAACGAGAAGAACCCCGTTGGTCAGATCGACGTCGGAACGATCAAGCCTTACCACTTCGCCAGATCGCAGTCCCGAGCTTGCCAACAATCCGATTAGCGTTGCCATCGTCCGCCCCCTGAGAGGGATGCTTGGCGAAATGCGCGCACATGCGTCGATGAGCGACGCCAACTCTGACTCGCTGAGGATCCGCGGCGGCGGAATTGCCCTGGATCTGGGAAAGACCCTACGCTCCAAGCTCTCGGTTTGGGCGTCATAGACGGCGAGATACTCGTAGAATCTGCGGAGCACGCCGTGACGAGTGGTGCGGCTGTTGGCGGCCCCGCCGAACGATAGGACGAAGTCCAGCGCCATCGTCCGGGTGGCGGGCGCGTCGATTTGAGTGCGTTCAACGTAGCGGACAAAAGCGCGCAACGTACCAGCTTGCTTACTGAAGGCATAGCCGAGCGAGTGGCGCAGTTCGATGTAACGCTCAACCTTCTCGCCGAGGAATCGGGCAAAGGCGGTCATGCGGCGCCTCCCGGAAAGGGGAGTGCGACCTCGGCGAGTTGCGAGGCCGCAACCTTCACGTACAACGCCGTTGTGTTGATGCTCCGGTGGCCAAGAAGATCGGCGACCTCGTTGATTGGCCTTTGCTGCCTGACGAGCTGGGTGGCAAGGCTGTGGCGCAGGAGATGCGCACCTGCGACTCGCCCAAGTTCGACCCCGCCATGCCGCAACCGCTTCCGCACGATCCTCGAAACAGGCGACGCGCACTTGAACGGCCCCAGCGGCGGCGTGAAGGACAGGAACAGATACGGACTATCCACCTTCGGTCGAGCGCGCAGGATGTAATCGGCGAGTGCGGCGCCGGTCTCCTCTAGGAGTGGCACCACCCGATCACGCTTGCCCTTGGTGCGCCGGACAAAAACCTCGCCAGTACGCCAGTCGATATCCTTCAGCCGAATGGCGCGTAACTCGCCGTTGCGAATGCCCGTAGTGGCGAGCAGCAGCAGGACGGCTCGATCGCGGATGTCGACCGGCGTCGTTGCGCCGATCGCATCGATCGCCTGCCGAACGTCATCCCATGCAAGGCGTGGCGGCAAATGTGCCAAACGCCAAGAGGGCGTCCTTGGGACAACGCCGGCGAGATCTTGGCGATGGTAGCCAGCCCAATACAAAAACCGAAGAAATGTTCGAGTGTGAGCAGTCGCTGCCGTGCGGCTGCCGGAGGTCGCCGATAGCGACAGCCGATGCTCGACAGCAGCAAGGACCTGCTCAGCCGTCAACGGCTCGAGGTCCTGGCCGAGATGGTGATGGCGGAACCAATCCAGAAAGCGGCGGCCGCCCAGAAGAACGCCTCGCGGCAAACTGGCTAAAGCGCGCAATCCGGCTCAGGTAAATCTTGGCAGACGCTCGCTTATAACCGAGCGTGAAAAAATGCTCCGCGAAGCGATCCATCTCGCCGCCGAGCGCACCGCTACGCAGACGCTTGAGTACCCCACGATACGAAAAATAGAAGTCGAGCATATTGCCCCTCCAGTATTGCGGCGCAGGGGGATCCCGCGCCCGTCAGAGAGGCATGAAATATTATGTGGCGGAGAATTCTAGATTTGGCAGTCCCCGGCTGGCGCCGTAATGGCTCCGCCACAAAATCTCACCCGATGCATAAATATGGTTATGTGGCGCGCCACATAACCCTTTAACGGTGCGCTTTATGTATTCCGCTCGAAACGTGCAGACCGGATCCGCATTGTTTGGTGGGATGGCAGTGGGGTCTGCCTTTACGCCAAAATAATCGAAGAAAATGGCTTCTGCTGGCCTGTCCCGTCTGCTGCCCGCGTCCGTCTCGACCATGCGCAATTGATGGCACTTCTGGCCGGAATGGATTGGAAAAAGATCCGCCCCGCCAAGGTGCGCCGGCCACTTTCGATCGGCTGATGACGACGTGCGGCAAGTTGAATCATGTTGCTGTAAGTGTTGGGAAATCGGCTGATTTTATGCTCTATTACGCGCATGATTTTACCCGGTCCCGACCTTCCTGACGACATCGATGCGCTGAAAGCGATGATCATCGCTTTGAACGCAGAGAAGGCTGCGACTGACGCCGAAATTGCCCGAATGAAGGCTGTCCAACAGAAAGCCGACGAGCGGATCACCACTTTGACGGCGATCTTGAAGGTTTTGCAGCGGGCCCAAAACGGTACGCGCTCCGAGCGACTGCGGCTGGCGATAAACGACGAGCAGATAGACTTCGCTTTTGAGGAGGTCGAGACTGGCCTTGCGGCGATTGACAGCGAGCTCGGCCAAGTGGGCAAAGAGCGGCCAAAAAGGGAGGCGCGGCCACGCAAAGGTTTTGCCGCCCATCTCGAACGCATCGAGGAAGTGATCGAGCCGGAGATCCCCGACGACTGCCAAGGCTTGGAAAAGGTTCTGATCGGCGAGGACCGATCCGAGCGGCTTGATGTCATACCGCCGAAGTTCAGGGTCATCGTCACACGCCGCCCGAAATATGCCTTCCGCGAACGTGACGGCGTGCTGCAGGCTTTGGCGCCCGCGCATATCATCGAAGGTGGGCTGCCGAGCGAACGGTTGCTGGCCTATATCGCCGTGTCGAAATACGCCGATGGTCTTCCGCTCTACCGGCAGGAGGCGATCTATCTGCGCGACAGCGTGGTTCTCAGCCGCTCTTTGATGGCCCAATGGATGGGGCATCTGGGCTTCGAGCTGCGGATCTTGGCGGATTACATCTTGGAACGCATTAAAGCCGGAGAGAGGGTTTTTGCAGACGAGACCACCTTACCGACGCTGGTCCCCGGCTCTGGTAGAACGATGAAGGCGTGGTTATGGGCCTACGCTTGCGATGACCGACCGTTTGGCGGGTCTGGCCCGCCGATGGTTGCCTATCGCTTCGAAGACAGCAGGGGTGGCAAGTGTGTCGCGCGTCATCTCGCCGGGTTCAGCGGCATCCTGCAAGTGGATGGGTACTCGGCTTATACCAGCATGCTCAAGGAGCGCGCCAAGTCCGGCAGCAATGAAACGATCAAGCTTGCCGGATGCTGGGCACATTTACGCCGAAAGTTCTACGAGCTGCATGTCGGCGGCATTAATGACGCTGCAACGGCGTCGATCACAGCCATGACGGAACTTTGGAAGGTCGAGGACGAGATCCGCGGCAGTGATGCCGAAACGCGCGCGAGGCGCCGTCAGGAGACGTCCGCTGGCATTGTCGCCGATCTCTTCCAGTTGTGGGAGAAGGAACTCTCCAAAGTCTCCGGAAAGTCCAAGACTGCTGAGGCGATACGCTACGGCCTGACACGCCGGGAGGCGCTGGAGCACTTCTTGACGGACGGCCGCGTCGAAATCGACTCCAACATAGTCGAGCGTGCCATCCGGCCCCAAACCATTACGAGGAAGAATAGTCTCTTTGCCGGCAGCGAGGGCGGCGGAGAGACATGGGCGACGATCGCCACACTTCTGCAGACGGCAAAAATGAACAACGTCGATCCGCTTGCCTGGCTATCTCAAACGCTCACCCGCATCGCAAATCGCTGGCCAGCCGCTGATATTGAGCTGCTCATGCCATGGAACTTCAAACCAGACGCCGTCGGCTAACCGCTTACCACTGTTCAACTATTTAGGTGAGGATGGGGCAACGCGCAGGGCCGAACTCCGTGTCATGAATCCGACAAATCAACCGCAGTACCCAACAAGCTTAAGGGTCGTACTTTTTAAATAGCGGCAACCCATTACGAGTGGCGCCAACGAAGACGCCCGTCCGGCCGCACGATCGGAGAATGAACCGGTTCGTGCGAGCCGCGGTGCCCAAAACTACGATAAATGCCCTCCCCCCATTGCTTTGGCTCTGCCATGCCTCCAAGAGGCAAGCGTAGCTTTATACGCTTGAGTGGACGGACTTCTCCAGAATGTCCAAGCCACGCTGCAAGATCTGCCGTTCAATTGTCAATGGAGGAAGAAGCTTAATAACCTGATCTTCAGCGCCACATCGCTCTACTACAAGCCCGTCTTCAAAGGCTTTCCGTACGATTTCCCCCGCCAATTTGCCCGTACTGCAGTCGAGCCCCACCATCATGCCCCTTCCACGTACGGTAATGTTGGAATTTCGGTTGCTTTGGGCGACTTCCTGAAGGCGCTCTCTTAGAATGCATCCTGTTTCGACAACTCCTTTAGATAGCTTTTCATTTGTCCAGTATTTTCGCAAAGCAGCAGTCGCTGTCACGAGTGCGAGATTGTTGCCCCTAAAGGTTCCACTGTGTTCGCCTGGTTGCCATACGTCAAATTCGGGTTTGAGCAGCAGGAGCGACAGCGGCAGCCCACAACCGCTGAGAGACTTAGACAAGAGAACGATGTCTGGAGAAATGTCCGCAAACTCAAAGCTGAAAAAATCGCCAGTTCGTCCGCAGCCCGCTTGAATGTCATCAATAATCAGGAGGATCTCGTTCTTCCTGCAAAGCCGCTCTAGCGACTGCAACCAGTTTCTGCTCGCAGGATTGATGCCGCCCTCACCCTGAACGGTTTCGAGAATAACAGCTGCAGGCAAATCGACGCCACTGCTACCATCCGCAAGCACTTTGTCCAGATATTCCGTAGTATCCTGATCAGGCCCCCAATAACCGTCGTAAGGCATGAAGACCGCGCCGGAAGGAGGAAGACCTGCCGCATTTCGGAAGTATCGATT
The DNA here is from genome assembly GCF_000426285.1 of Rhizobium leucaenae USDA 9039. Taxonomy (GTDB): domain Bacteria; phylum Pseudomonadota; class Alphaproteobacteria; order Rhizobiales; family Rhizobiaceae; genus Rhizobium; species Rhizobium leucaenae. The sequence continues at coordinate 6,203 of NZ_AUFB01000070.1, forward strand.
ACCAGTTACAGCAAGCGCGCCCAGGCTCACCCCATGATAACCGTTGGTGAATGAAACGACGCTATGACGTCCAGTGACCTTGCGTGCAAGTTTCAAAGCTGCCTCGACGGCATTGGCGCCAGTGGGACCGACAAACTGAAATTTGTATGAGAGACCGCACGGGCGCAAAATCAGGTCGTCAAAAAGCTCCATAAACTCTCTTTTCGCCGGCGTAGCCATGTCTAACCCATGAATAACTCCATTTGAATGCAGGTATTCCACGGCAGCACTTAGGATGTGCGGATCATTGTGACCGTAGTTAAGGGCACTCGCGCCGGAAAGAAAATCAATGAACGCACAACCATTTTCGTCTTCGAGGATGGCTCCTGCCGCTTTCGTGAACACCACGGGGAATGATCGGGAATAGGATCGCACGTTCGATTCATGGTTTTCAAAGGCAAATAGGGAATTGGAAATGCTGTCATTACTCACGATTATTTCCTCAACCAGATGCCATGACCCACCAGCGCCTGTACCCCTCGCCAATTACCGCGAGATCTTAGCAATGCTCCGAAAGCGGGCTCCATTTTGAAAGTTTCCGCAACTCTATACGGCCATTGCCAACTGTGCTCCTACCTAGAATGATAGTGTTCCTACTTGCCTATTGTTCGTCGCAGGAAAACAGGCCTGCGGCAGTGGCGGCACTATCACTTAGCGACGAACGAACATCGCCTCCTACAACTCGATAAATCCGAAATTTAACGCCTTAATAGCCGCGACGGTTCTACTCGCAGCGTCTAATTTTCTCATGACGTTTTTAATGTGAAAATTAACAGTATTTTCAGATATACTCATAATAATTCCAATGTCCCATGACGACTTTCCCCGTGCTACCCAGAGAATACATTCTTTCTCCCTTTGCGAGAGCTCAGGCACTTTCTCCATGACATTCGAACTCCCGACATTAGCAAGTCTCAGATGGAAATGTATCGCCGCTAGTTGTAAGTAGGCGATTGCCCTGTGGTGGAATTCACGCTCAATCTGCTGGGCAAAGCTCATGATGGCGAAACTTCCAGCCGCGCTGCGCAATGGAATGGTAATGCCTGACCTTACGCCAAAGCTTGCAGCCTCGTCGAAGATGCGCCGTTCGTTTGGAGTTGTGCTCGAGCTAACGTATGCCTCCCTCCATTGAATAGGGCCTGATCGCATTCGACTTTCCTTGATAATAGGAGCTTTCCGATCATAACCCATTTCGAGACATCGCTTCTGCCATTCATCAGGATAGTTCAGGATCTCAAAAGAAGGGCGTCGAACCGGCTGTAAAACCTTGCGCTCGGTTGTAAGAGGACCGTAGGCTATCCACGTGCAGCCAAGATTCAGAGCAAAAGCTGATAAGTGCTCAAATAACTGTTTAGACCGAGCGACGGTATGTGTCTGGTCAAGAAATCGGCCGAACTCGGCCGCAAGTTCCCCTCGATTTAAAGCTTGAGAAGGTGGCGAGAGGTCCGAGGAATTCAGATCGGTAACTCGGCCAGTCTGTTTATTGATTTGAGTGGAACCGCAACCGTCCCGAGACAATCGATGCTGTCTCTCGGGCAAATAATGGCACGCCATGCTGTCGCCAGATGAAGTCGCTGGCCGTGAGCGGCCACCGGCGAACGTTATCGCTAAAGCTTTGGAAGCGGGCTGTGGAAGAGCTGACATCCTGCTTTCCTCTCGTTTTTTCCGAGGGGTCGGAATTGCTGTCCGTAGTTCAAGAGTCGTGCCAATTTGAAAGAACCCACAGAGCCTCTACCAAATTTTCTTAACTGCATGCGAAATGCAGCATAATCAGCCGAGTACGTCGCGACCCTGGGTTGGACAAACCTGACAATAGTTCTCTTAGAGGCTGCCTCAAAAAGAGGTGGGTGATTTCAACAGGTTATGATTCCTTCGGATTTGCGAGATTCGATGGAGAACACGATGGCCTGGACCAAAATCACCCGTCGGCAATATGCCCGGCGAACGGCACGCTACGCAAGCGATATGACGGATCGGGAATGGGGTCTGGTTCAGCCTTTCCTGCCAATGCCGCGCCGCTTGGGCCGCCCGCGGACCACGGATTTGCGAGAGGTGGTGAATGCCCTGCTTTACATCGCCACAACTGGTTGCCAATGGCGGATGCTGCCGAAGGATTTTCCACCCTGCTCGACCGTCCAGCGCTATTTCTATGAATGGAGAGCGTTGGGACTTTGG
>NZ_AUFB01000071.1 GCF_000426285.1 Rhizobium leucaenae USDA 9039
CTGCTGGCGACGATCGTCTTCGACAAATTTGGGATGCACAGTCCGCTGAACCGCCAGAGCACAAGGTTCAAATGTGAGGGCATAGACCTGTCGACCTCGACGTTGGCCGATCAGGTCGGATTTGGAGCGGCACCTCACGGATCACATTAAAGGAGCGTCCAAACGAGTGACAGGCTCAGGCGACTCCGCAGCGATTGGCAGAGGCACGAACGCTGGCTCGACACCATGCGCTCTGACGGCAGTGTTACGGCAGTATAAGAATGCAGTCGCGAGCCTGACGCCGCCAATCGGAAAGCTGGTTCGCTATTACGCCGTGACGACGCGCGACATCAACAACACGAACACCAGGCTCAAGGCTTTCCGCCACAATTCGAGCCTTCACATCATCCGGCGACCGCCGGTTACCGCGGCGCGGCTCAACAACCTCGTACCGACCAACAAATCCATCATCCATCATTCAGCTTCCATATGCGCCTGGAAACCTTCTCGCATTCGAACCTATGCTGCAAAAAGCAGCCGAACCGATGGGACACAGACGGGGCTTACGCTCCACCGAAGGTGGAGGTTTTATCTTGCTCACAAGAAGTCGTCGCCATGATCGGCGAGAACTTCGAATTAGTCGAGAGGTAACCGCCAACTCGGACAATATCGCCGAAGGCAAACTGGTTTATCTCCGTGGCGGCAGTGAAGATGGCAAAAGGCCTGACCGAAAATGGGATTGACGATCTTCAAGATCTCCTCGCCGACATACGGTCAGCCGAGCGTCCCGACGCCAGATGTTCAGCAAACCGCGATCGCCAAGTAAGTCGCCAACTGGTGCGAACCCAAAGCTGCTGGTGAGAAGGTCTTCCCCACGTCTCTACCTGCTTTGCAAAAGCCGCCCTGCCGTTGATGCGTTGGTTTCAGCACGCTCCATCCGGCTCAAAAGCAATGGAAACCAGCACCTATCTCGTGCGCATCGTTCCAGATCCCGACATTTGCGGTGATCGAGTTGTATGCCCGCGGTCGACAGTACGCATCCTAGGTGGTCTGCTCAGATGTATATACACCAACTACCAAGACTAATAGTTGAGCAGGTGGGCACATTCCGAATATCCTTCTATCCGGAAATTAACAGGAAAATGACAGGAATGAATGTACACCGTCTGCGGGAATAGTGATCCCATGCGGTTTACAAAGCTCAGAGAGTTCGGTGCAAACGACACCTTCCGCGACAAGTGCTCGTGAGTGTGTGAGCAAGCATACGGAAGTGGGACCCGAGTGGTTCGATAGTGCCGGGTCTACGTTTCGACCGCCGCCTGCATAAATACAAGGTCTACTTACCCGTCCAAGAGGTTAATACCGCATGCTGCTGGTTAGCCAATTCGCTACGGTCGCGATGGGAGTCGTCGCTTAACGAATTCACGCAAAATATGAGATTAAAAATGGTTGAACTTGAAACAGTAGCATCCTCATTGGCGCCGCTAGAAGACTCTGGCTGGTCATCGATTCCTACAGTGACAGAGCTATTTGACTGGGAATTTGCGACGAACTACCGAGATCCCATGCGGCCGGTTCTCCTACGTGGAGGCTGTGCAGCCTGGAGTGCCTGTCAGCGCTGGTCACCTGAGTATTTTGAGAAAGTCGCCGGGTCAATGATTGTACCCACCAAAACGCTCGACGGCAGCGAGATTAAGGTCTCTTCTTGGGAACTAGCAAAATACGCCCGGTTTGTAATGGAGTCACCGTCTTGCCACGATGGAGCCTCTTCATTGAACGCGAGAGCGGCACCCTACTGCCACGACATCCCCCTACTGGGCTTAGTGGAGAGCTTGGCGGAGGACTGTCAGCCCTTCCCGGTTAACTTTGTCAGTTCGTCTTACCGCCGGCACTGGTGGCGCTATACGCAGTTTTTCATGGGTCCGGAAGGAACCGTTACCCCCCTCCACTTCGATACGCTGCTTAGCCATAACCTATTTTTCCAAATCTTCGGTGCGAAGCAGTTCACCATTCTCCCACCCAGCCAAGCCACCCGCTGTGCACGCCGAGGTTGGCGGTGGTTTGATGTGGACCCGGAGCAACCGGACTATGTGCGCTTTCCGCAGTACAAGCGAGCGACACCCCTCGTAATCACGGTAAATCCCGGTGACATCCTTTATATGCCGCCCGGAACGCTCCATCACGTTCGCAGCTTATCGGCCTCGATTTCCTTCAACATCGATTTTCACACGAATCGCAGCGTATTAGATGCGCTAACGCAGGCAGACAAGGGCATGCCGAAAGAGGTCATTTTTTACAACGCGGTCACCGCGCTGGCGGTAATCAGCAACGTACCGGAAGCTATCACGTTTCCCCTATATCGGCCCTATCTGAGCTATGTGAGTTGACAACAGTGAGCCGCACGAGCTCGCATACGGGATTGCTAGATCAAACCTGCTGCGGTAGTGAGGTGTTGCCCGCTGAGCTGTTCCTCCGACGGTCGCTCGAACAAGCCGATTGCACCGGGCGGGGGAACTGACGGGAGTTTGGGTTCCAGATGAGACCCATGAGGCGATCCGCGATCTGGTCCGGGCTCGTGAGGCTGCAAACGACGCCCTGAAGAAATCCCGCCAGCAGTTGCAGGCTTTCCTGCTGCGTCGCGGTCATATTTATAGCGGCCGCTCGCCCTGGACACAAGTCCATCGGCGATGGTTGGCAGAGTTGTTGTTCACCCATCCCGCCCACCACATCGTTCTCGCAGAATACATTCAGACCATCGAAGACGCTGAGGTTCGGGTAGAGCGGCTGACCAAACAGGCCGCCGCGACTGTGGTCTCCTGGTCGATGGCGCCAGTCGTCGAAGCCTATCAAGCAATGCGCGGCGTCTCGCTCCTCACAGCGGTGACTTTCGTGGTTGAAATCGGCGACGTCAGGCGCTTCGAAACGGCTCCGCAGCTGATGGCGTATCTGGGGTTTGTGCCGTCCGAGAGCTCGACTGGCGAACCGGTGAAACGCAAGGGTATCACCAAGGCGGGAAGTACGCGGGCCCGCCGTGTTCTGAGGGCGCGTGGACGTATAGATTACCCGGCCCGGGTAAGTCGGGCCATTCAGGCAAGACTGGAGGGGCTGCCACAGCCGGTCCGCGAAATCGCCTGGAAAGCTCAGATCCGGCTATGCGCACGCTATCATCAACTTATCGGCGCGGGGAAGCTCAAGGCAGTAGCCACCATCGCGATCGCTCGGGAAATGGCGGCGTTCCTGTGGGCTATCGGTCAAGAGGTCGCTCCCGCGGCATAAGCGTGATCAACGCCAACCTCAATACATGAAAGGAAGCAGCTAATCAGCATTCGCATATATCTGCTGATGTATAAACTTGGGGGCAGAGCCCCGGTGGGGAATCCTCGCCAAATCCAAGTGGCAAGCGTTGAGCCCATGCCCGATCGTAGACAGAGGCAGCCCCAGACGAACCTGTCAAGCGAATCGAGGAATTGACCCCTCTGCCGAATTGAAGAACTGACCCCCTCATTTGTTTGCAGTTTCGTTGGTTTCAAGCGCCGCTCCGGCCTTCTGCAGAAGGCCGGAGCGGCGCTTTTCGCGAAGTCGGTAGCTATCGCCCCGAATGGTGATCACTGTCGAGTGGTGAAGCAGGCGATCCAATATTGCCGTGGCAACGACGGGATCCCCAAAAACACTTCCCCATTCGCCCACAGAGCGATTTGAAGTGATCAGGATTGAGCCCTTTTCGTAGCGCCGAGACACCAGTTGGAAGAACAGGTGGGCGGCATTGGCCTCGAAGGGCAGGTACCCCAGCTCGTCAATGATCAACAATTTCGGTCGCGACAGAATCGTCAACTGTTTGTCGAGCGAGCCGTCGCTGTGAGCCTTCGCCAGCATCGCCACCAAGGTAGCCGCCGTGACGAACTGGACGTTGTAATTTTGACGGATCGCCTCGCGGCCGAGGCTCACCGCCAAATGCGTCTTGCCTGTACCTGGCGGTCCAAGGAACAGAACAGTGTCACCGTGGGCGATCCAGCGGCAGGTCGCTAGTTCCCTGATCTGCCCCTGATCCAGCGAGGGCTGCGCCTCGAAGTCGAAGCCGTCCAGTTCGCGCACGAACGGGAATTGCGCCAGCTTGCTCGACATTGATATCCGCCGCTCGTCGCGCCGGGCGATCTCGCGCGATACCAGGAAGGCGAGAGCCTCCCGCAATGTCATCTTCGACCGCGCTGCCTCGTCCAGCAACGTATCGAGCTGGTCGCGGATCGCCGTCAGCTTCAGCCGGTCGAGCGTTGCGATCAGCACGTCATGATCCACAGTCGTCATCACCAGCCTCCTCCAACCACTGCTTCATATTCCGCAAGCGGCCGCAGCAAGGCAGCGGGCGCGGCCTCGATGGCCTCCTTACGAACCGGCCCGTCGAAGCCGGTAACGCCAACAAAGTGCGCCCGGTCCACAATTCGTTGTCGTCGCCCCCGGCACTGGGGATGGTTAGCGATGACCTGGCCGGCATGACGGATAATCACGCGGCCGGCCAACACTACGACCTGAACGCTTTCACCGATCAGGTGCCAAGGGACCGAGTAGCTGTTGGTATCGAGGTCGATCGCGCAATCGGCTTGAACCTTGCGAACCAGATCCCGCAATTGTCCGAAGGGTGCCCGTCCGGCCAGCGGACGTAGCGCCTTGGCTTCGTCGGCAAAACGTTCCGCCGGTTTGACACCGGTGGTGCCGTGTTCACGCTGGTCGGCAACTTCGCGTGTCCATCGATCCAGGTGCGCTTCGAACTCGGCCCAGCTCTCGAAGCGTCGCCCGGCGATCGCGTTCTTCTTGATGTAGCCGACCCCGCGCTCGTCTTTGCCTTTCGTTCTCGCCCGATACGGTGCACAGGCCCGCGGCGTGAAGCCCCAATAACGGGCAAAAGTATGCAGTCGCGCGTTGAAGCTTACCTCTCGCGTCACCGCATCATGATGCTCGACCAGGGCTTTCGCATTGTCGATCAGCACTTCCGCCGGAATCCAACAAACCGCAGAAAGGCGCCTTCCATCCCCTCGAACCAGTCCGCCTGCCGCTCCCTCAGTGACGCGCGAGCGTGCATCCGTCGCGAATAGCCCAACGTCGCCACGAACAGATGAACCCGAGCCCGCTCGCCGCCGATCCATACCTTCGTATCACCGAAGTCGATCTGCATCTGATGGCCTGGCGCCGTCTCAAAGCGGACTGTCGCCCGCTTCTGTGCTTTTAGCTCTCGCCGCCACTGCCGAACTCGAAGCTCAACTGAACGCAGACCGATGGTGATTCCATGCTCGCTCGCCAACTCCTGGCGGATTACATCCGCATTGCCGTCGTGCCGGAAAAAACGCTCGCGAAGCCAATCATCAAGCCCGTCGAACCCCGTGCGCCGAACAGGCTGTTTGAACGGTGCAACTCCGCCTTCTCGAAGATAACGCCGGACCGTATTGCGGGCGCATCCGAACTCCTTCGATAGACGTTTGGCGCCCCAACCGAGCTCGTGCAGCCGCAACATCGCCACCACCTCATCAGCCTGAAGCATATCCCCGTCCTGCATCGTTCGCGACAATGCAGGATGCGATAAAATCGTGCTCGTCATCCATCATTCCTCGTTTTGACACGAGGGGTCAGTTCTTCGGTTCGTCAGGGGGTCAGTTTTTCATTTCGCCCGACAGAACCTACGGAAATGCGGTAAACAACCCGCGCACAAGAGTATGCCAACCGTCGTCGAAAGCCCTGCCTCCAACTTTGTATATCAGCTTCATCTACACGGCTTCATCACTGCTGATGGAAGGGACACAGTCATGCCTAGACCACTTGACAACGAACATAAGAGGATTTGAAGACTCGGTTTGATAGCCAGTTATCGCACGTGAGCTCTGATGTTCATTGTAAAGGTAAATCGTGCAACCTTCGGCCTTCCTTATTATGGGCCTGGTATTTGGAGCGGCTGCGCAGGGCGGGAGACAGAGCTTTAGACAGTTGAGCAGCCAGCGACGCGAGCCAGATGGTGGCTCAGCTAGGTCCGCATGTGCGCTATCAAGGGCGCTGATCGATCCTGTCCTCCGGCCAATCGATAGGGGAAACAAACGCAACTCAGCCTCGATGCGATAGAGTTCAGCGACCTGCTAGGCGGAAACGAGCGGTTCAAATTTCTGGCTCTTCTTTAGTCATGAGAGTTCTTGCCGACGCCGCTCTTCAGAGCATAAGTTTCGAATTCCATAAGTTGTTCTTCATGGTCAGCCAGAGCTCGAAGAGCGAAGCTCCCGCGTCTCGCGGCGACCAGTTCCATGAGACATTCTACTGCGGCCAATGCGGGAGTCATCGTGTGAATAAATGAAGGAACTTCGGTGCGAACGCGGATTACCGCTTGAGAAATCTTGGCGATTGGAGACAGTTCGCTGTCCGTCAAAGCGACGAGTTTTGCACCACGGGATACGGCAAACTCGGCTGCCTGTACTGTGAAGCGAGTGTAAGGGTTGACTGTGACCGCTAGCAAAATGTCTTCTGGGCCGACAGACCGAAGCGCATCATCGGAGGCACCGCCCATCCCATCGATCAATGTTGTAGGAGAGCCAAGCAATGATCCAACATGGTGCATTAGATAGGCGATGGGAAAGCTTGAACGGCGGCCGACGCAAAAAATTTGTTTCGCCTCCGCTATTAGGTCGGCTGCTGCCGCCAACGCGGCAATCGCGGGCGGCTGCGCGAACCTGCTTAGATGACCCTGCAAAGCATTCACTGTATCGCATATGAGGACGCCATCGCCCCCGATCTCCGCTCGTGCCAATAACTCCTCTCCACTCCCACCGAAGCTTTCCGGCCGTTCCCTGACCCTATCGGCGAATACCTCCTTTAATTTGTCGAAACCGTCGAAGCCAAGGCGTTTTGCAAGTCTCGTTAATGTTGCCGGAGGCACTCGTGCTCGGCGTGCCTGCTCCCTCATTGACAGCAGTGCGACCTCTGTCGGATGGTCAACCAACCAACGCGCAGCGACCTTCATTTGCCGAGGAAATCGCTCATAGTTGTTCTTTATGAGACTTGTGGTGGGACAATCCATTCTTACTTCCTGAAGTCTATTAGGCAAATGCTTAAGCGACAAAGGCTTTTCCTTGGTCTATGGATTAAGGTCGCCGTCTTCGTTGACAAACGTGACCATTCCGCGATGCCTCAAACAGCCCGTGTTGCCTACGGCATCCACGTGCTTAAGCGTTCCCCGGGACCTGGTTTGATTGAAACTTTCTTGAAGATCAGGCGATGTCAACCCAAGCGCACCAACATCGTCAGGAGAATCAGGACGGCGCCGAACATGAAATTACTCGATGTGCGGCACGCTGTCTTCTACTTCTCATCATCATAATCTCGTCCTTGACGTTAAGATCGGCAGTCCATTGCTTCGCAATAGGAAGCAAGCAAAAGATGTGCCAACTCCGCAGAATTAGCCAACGAAGGGGTTATCTCCACTGTTCGTAAGCGGACAGGCCATCCCACGTAGCATGGAGACGCGAAATCGCTCATTTTCAGCATGAATCATGCTGGGAATCCTATGAGTGAAGATATGAATCATGATCGTACGTTCGAAATTCTGACGGCGGAGCCGGTGCGAACGCGGCGGAAACCGAAGTCGTGGTCAGATGAGGCGAAAGCTCTGATCCTGGAGCAAGCGTTGGCTCCGGGCGCAAATGTCTCTGCGGTCGCGCGTGCCCATGGAATGGACCCATCGCAGCTCTTTGGATGGCGGCGCGTAGCCCTTGCATCTGGTTCGGTTCAGCGGTTGAGAGCAACCGAAAACGATGAGGCCTTTACTCGTTTCGAGGCGGTGCGGACGGACACTGTCGAGATCCAGGTGGGCGACACGACACTTCGCGTCAGCGCTTCGATCGATCCGGCGCTGCTGAGCGGCATCGTCAGGGCGGTACGGCAAGCATGATCGCTTCGGGTGTCGTGGTCTATGTGTCGTGCCAACCGGTCGACTTCCGCAAAGGCGCGGCCTCGCTGATGGCCCTGGTGCGCGATGGCGGCCTCGACCCCTTTTTATGCATCGGGTGAGATTTTGTGGCGGAGCCGTCATGGCGCCAGCCGGGGACTGCCAAATCTGGCATCTTCCGCCACATAATGTTTTA
>NZ_AUFB01000072.1 GCF_000426285.1 Rhizobium leucaenae USDA 9039
CCAAGCGAAGGGCGGCGTTTTCCTCGCGCAGCTGGATGTTGTCGGCCTCAAGCTTCGCGAGCCGGGCTTCCGCCTGCTGCGACCGCTCCAACAGACCGGACACCAGACTGCGCAACGCATTCAGCGACAGCGTGCCGGCATGCTCGGGGGAGGGGAGCCGTTTCGTCATGGCAGAATCGAATCATGATTTGCCCCGGCAGGAGAATCCCCAGGCTATCAATCAATTCTCAAAACGCTGGGTTATGCACACTTCTATGCTCGCTCACCGAAACGCTGCCACCGATTTTGCCCCACGTACCTTCTGCGGCCGATTTCGGAAGCGGGCATCGCGCTGGCGCGCCTCGACGAGCGCATTGCCCGTTCGCCGGTCGGGCAGGGGTGGATCGAGCGCATGCATTTCGCCGACGCCTGCGCCTCGCTGTGGATCGACGGCGAACTCGTCCATCTGGAAGACCTCGTCCTGCACGACGACACGCGCGATATTCGCACACCGACCCATGAACTGACAATCGCCCGCGACGTCCTGAAAACCCGCCGGCGTATCGCCGCGCAGCCGCCCGGCTGGGCGCTGAGCCTCGACGGTCTCCGATCGCTACGCGGCCACAACGTCGTTGCCGGGCAGGCGTCGCCTGCACCATCCTTCGGTGATGACGGCATCGCCGGGAGCGACGACGCCACGGCGGATGCCGGTCCGGATGGAGAAGGGAAGGGGGAGGACGGCGTCGGCCTCCTCGACGCGGAGTTCGCCGCGATCGATGCGGTGCTTGCCCGATCCGAGGCTGCCATCGAAAAAGCAAAGACGCCCGGCCGCGCAGCGGGCAGCGGTGCTGCCGAAAAAGATCCGCTGATCTACGATCTCGACTGGGACGAGGATGCGCGGCTGGAGGAGTGGCGGGCCGTGCTGGCGGAAACCGACGGTCTGCCGCCGGTGTTTCAAGCAATCATCGTCCTCGATGCCTGGAATGAGTTGGCGGTGCTGCAACATGCACCCTGGCTAGGCCGGCTGTTGTGCGCGTCGCTCTTGCGCCAGGCCGGCATCACCACCGCGGCGCATCTCGCCGCGCTCAATCTTGGCCTGAAAACTATTCCCGTGGATCGGCGCCGGCATCGCGACCGCGAAACCCGCCTCCTCGCGATTGCGCAGGGCCTGATCGCGGCCGTCGAGATCGGCCTGAAGGAACATGACCGGCTGGCGCTGGCAAAACAGATGATGGGGCGGAAACTGGCCGGCCGGCGCGCCACATCGAAATTGCCGGAGCTGATCGACTTTGTCATCGCCCGGCCGCTGGTCTCCGCCGGCATGGTCGCCAAAACGCTGGACGTGGAGCCGCAGTCGGCGGTCCGAATCATTGGCGAGCTCGGCCTGCGCGAGATGACGGGGAGGGGGAGGTTTCGGGCGTGGGGAATATTGTAGCGCGGAGTGCCAGCGAAGAGTAGTGACAGGTGATTCTGGCAACTCATGGTTCCGTCATTCTGGTCACCTTGCGTCAGGTCGTGGGACCCATGCTCATGGGCGTCTCTTCCAAAAATATCATTGTTAAATCAGAGATATATTCGTTAGTGGAAGAAAAATTAACTGATCCATGTGGAAAATCTTCCGCGTATGGTTATAAGTCGTGGCAGAAGAGATCGGAACCGCTCGTGACAGCTGTGGCATCAAAACTGGAAAAAGATATCTTAAATTTGGCTCGGATTGCACTCTCGGGCAGAACGCAGGATGTTCTGCAGATGGTGCACCGCATGGCCAAGGCGCATCGCGATAACGCGCCGGAACTCGCGACGGGCCTGGTCGAACTCATGCGTGAGGCGCCGACCCGGGCTTCGCCACTGCGTCGCCAAACTGAGGCGGTGCTGCCCACTGATGCAGACACCCGCTTTTCGCTATTACGGATTGAAGAGACGCCGGCACTCGATCATGAGCCGGTTTTCTCGCTGGAACTCGGAAAGTCGCTGGAGCGCATTGTTGATGAGCGTACCCACTTGGAGGCGCTCCTGAAAGTGGGCTTGGAGCCGACACGTTCGGCAATTTTCACAGGCCCGCCTGGTGTGGGCAAAACTATGGCTGCGCGATGGATCGCACGGTCGCTCAACCGACCGTTATTAATCCTCGACCTCGCCGCCGTTATGAGCAGCTATCTCGGCCGAACTGGCACCAACCTTCGGCATGTTCTCGACTACGCAAAATCGATGCGGTGTGTCTTGCTGCTCGACGAATTGGACGCCATTGCTAAGCGCCGGGACGATCGCGGCGAAATAGGGGAATTGAAGCGACTCGTTACGGTCCTCATCCAGGAGATCGACGACTGGCCGGCAACTGGCTTACTTTTGGCAGCGACCAACCACTCAGAACTTCTCGATCCGGCAATCTGGCGACGTTTCGATCACGCGATCGAGTTTCCGATGCCCGATCCGCAGGCAATCGCGACCTTCGTGAAGGCTTCCCTTGCTTCCCATACGGAAAAGGCAGACGAATGGGCTGGAGTGTTGGCGGGGGCCATGCGCGGCAAATCCTTCAGCGATATTGATCGGGACATTAAATCGGCGCGACGGCTCACAGCCATTCACGGCGGCGACCTTACGACCCATCTGAAGGATCTCATCCGCTTGGACCAGATGCCCAAGCCGGAACGAATCGCTCTGGCGCGGACGCTGGCTGGCGAGAAGCTGATGTCACAACGCGCTGCACACGAATTTACCGGTGTTGCGCGCGAGACGATTAGAGGTGAACCTTCCAAACCCAAGGCAAAGCCGAGGGGAAAGCGGAAACAGGATGGCGAAGCGCAACTTCCTTTTGGGCAAAGGTGAACGGCTCACCAGCGACGTTATCGTGCGAAGCGGGCCACCCAATAAGGTGGCACCCTATACCTTCTCGGAGGCCCGTGCTCGCCTGTCGCCGATGCTTTCAACGACAGTCGAGATACTCAATGAGTTGCCTGCGACGGCATGCCCTAAGGATCACGCCGTCGCGTCTGTAACGTTAAACCCAGAATATATCGCCAAATCCTTTTATCCTGCAGCCTTGTTGAAACAGACGGGCCTGCTGGCTGTTGGCAGCCGACCGCGCCGAATTACGCCGGTCAAAAAATCCAAAGGGCGTGAACCTACCGAAACGCTGACGACCGAGCTCTTCCTACTTGGGCCAAGATCAGCTTTCCGCCAATGGCAAGGCGCGCTGCCGCAGTGGAACGAAGGTACCAATCTTGCCGAAGACATGATCACGATCGAGGAGATCGCGGCACCAACCGTTGAGGACAAAATCAAAGGGCCCTTGCCGAAAAGCAAGGAGGCTGTCTTCGAAGTTGTCCTACACACCGATCCCCTCCTTGGGGAAATAGAGACTTTACCTGCGTTTGAAGCCTACCTTGAATCCCTGGGTGTTGAGCAGGATCTGACCAAGCGCTTCTACGCCGGCGGACTTTGCTTTGTCGAAATCGAGGCACCAGTCGACCTCGCCGACGACATCGCCACTTTCACGATCGTTCGCGCAATCCGGCAAATGCCAAGGCTGCGGATCTTGCGGCCAGCGTTCCGAACCTCCGGGTTGCCATCGCAGTCCATCCGACTACCAACCGAGCCGGCCGTCGATCCCTCTATCAGAGCTGCGGTTTTTGACGGCGGGCTACCTGATGACCATGTACTCGATCCCTGGGTAACTGCAATCGAGGGGCAACACGTCGGCGCGTCCCACCCCTTTCTGGTTAACCACGGCTTGCAGGTCACCTCTGCTCTTCTTTTCGGGTCGCTCGATCCCACCAAGCCGATCGATGTCCCCTATTGCAATGTCGACCATTACCGTGTGCTTGACGCTGAGCCGGGACAGGATCCGCACGAACTCTACGAAGCGCTGGAGCGCATAGACTACGTTTTGAACAATCAGGCATACGACTTCGTCAACATCAGCATTGGTCCGAGCCTCTCTATCGAGGACGACGACGTGCAAGCCTGGACTGCGGTTCTGGATGAGCGCTTCGCGCTCAACGACACGCTTGCCACGATCGCCGTGGGCAATAACGGCGAAGGGGACGCCCTGATGGGCTTCAACCGAATCCAGGTACCAGCAGACTGTGTCAATGCGTTGGCCGTCGGCGCAGCAGATTCACCCGGAACGCCCTGGCAGAGGGCGGCTTATAGTGCCGTCGGCCCCGGGCGCAGTCCCGGCCTTATCAAGCCCGATATCGTAGAATTCGGGGGATCTCTGCCGCGGCCATTTCTTGTCGTCGCTGAAGGGCCGATCCCTAAGCTTGAGCCGACCGGAGGAACTTCTTTCGCCGCACCCAGTACGCTGCGGCTAGGTACCGGATTGCGGGCGCATTTTGGCGATTCGGTGAATCTCCTTGCAGTGCGGGCGCTTTTGACCCATTCAGCTGAACCAAGCGATCTGCCGCATGCGGAAGTCGGCTGGGGGAGGGTGGCGCGCACAATCGATGACATCGTCCTGTGCGACGACAACGCGATCCGTGTGATTTATCAGGGCACCATATCGCCAGCGAAGTATATCCGCGCCGCCGTTCCTATGCCCGATGCAGAACTCGCCGGCATGGTCGAAATTTCGGCAACGCTCTGCTATAAATGCCAAACGGACCCTCACCATCCTGGTAATTACACGCGGGCAGGCCTGATTGCGACCTTCCGTCCCCATGATGGGAAGTTCAAGGCGGAAGAACAGGTTCACGCAAACTCGAAATCGTTTTTTGGCGACCCGGGTCTCGATGCGGGCGAGGACGAGCTCCGTCGCGATGCCTGGAAATGGGAAAACTGCCTACACGCTTCCAGGCGGTTCCAGGGCAAGAGCCTGAGCCGCCCGTGCTTTGACATTCACTACAATGCCCGGCTCGAGGGGCGCAACTTCTCGCCTGACGAGCAACTGGCCTATGCGCTGGTCATCACGGTACGGGCGAAGAAAGTCGCCGATCTCTACGACCAAATCGTCCGCAAATACGCGACCGTCCTAGAGCCGATCAGGCCCGTCATCGATATCCCGGTGCGGACCTGACGCCTATTTGGTGCTTCGCAGAAAACGAAGATATTCGAGCAGTTTCGCGTCTTCTTCGGGGGTTAGATTGAGCTCGGTGAAGCTATTGCGGGCAGGATGGTGGGTTTTTTGCGTCTTCGACGTGACAGCATAGCCCGCCATCGTCATCAGTTGCTCGTAGTTGATCTTATAGACGACCGCGAGAGAATGAAGAACATTCGGGGACGGTTTCTTGATCTTGCCGTTCTCGATTTGGCTGAGATAAGCGTTTGAAACTTCGCGCTTTGTTGCCGACTCGACCTCTCTCAGTTTCATACCCCGATCTTCACGTATTGAAGCGAGATATTGCCCGAGGCTCGGAAGAGTCGCCGGTCGTTGTTTGGTGTCCGGGTTCATAACGATCTGTTAACATATTGATTTATCGGGAATAATACGCCTGCTTGCTCATTCTGTCAAGCGTGCTAATTTCTGCTTGACATATCAAGCAGGCTTGTGAGAGCATGCGCTTATCGGTCGACGAGGTCGACTGCAACATATGAAGGACAAAGATATGAACATGCATGATAAGACCGACGACCCGGGTGAGGAGCAGATCCTCGACGACATCATCGATCTCGAAGAGTATGCCAAGTTGGGCAAGCAGCCTCCGCTCGCGAAGGGTTATCGCTTGCAGGTCAACGGCAAGTCGTATGTCATCCAGAAGCCCAATCCCACAGGCGCGGAAATTCTGACCCTCGCAGGTCTTCTTCCTGCTAAGGACTATACCCTGCGACTGAAGATGGCTGGCGAACGTCCCGAGAAGATCTCTCTCGACGAGGAGGTCGATTTGCGTCGCAAGGGTATCGAGAAGTTCAAGGCGCTGCCGCGGGATCAGACGGAGGGCTGAGCGGATGGAAATGCGGCGTAGTTTCGATCTCGGTGCGGAAGACGAGGAATTTCTCACCACCTATGAACGCCCTTGGGAAACCATCATCGATGGTTCGCATTGGGTCCTCATCCACGATTTTACCGTGCCCAAAGGCTATAACCACGAAAAGGTTACGGCCGCCATCCGGATCGAGGCGGGTTATCCCAATGCTCAACTCGACATGGTCTATTTCTATCCGCCGCTCAAGCGCATTGATGGCCAGCCGATAGGCTGTTCCGACGCGCAGCAGCAGTTGGATGGCAAGATCTACCAGCGCTGGTCGCGTCATCGCACCGCGGCCAATCCGTGGAAGATCGGTTTCGACAATCTGGGAACGCATATTTTCCTGATCGAGGAATGGCTGGAGCGGGAGTTCGAGAAATGCCCGGCAAGGTAACGCTCGCCCTCTCGGGCGACCAACATACTCATCTGAAGAGCTTTTTGTTCCCCGGTGACGGCTACGAGGCCGTTGCCATCCTCCTCTGCGGTCGCCGGGACGGCGATCGCAGCCAGCGGCTGACGGTACGGGAGATTCACGACATTCCTTATGAAGAATGCCTCGAGCGGTCCGCGGTCGGCGTCGTTTGGAGCCCCGATTACATTGCCGGCATTTTGGAACGGGCTACTGAGAAGGGGCTGTCAGTTGTGAAGGTCCACAGCCATCCGGGTGGCTATCCGAAGTTTTCGGACGTCGATGACATCGGCGATCACAAGCTCCTGCCCATGATCCGAGGCTGGGTGGAAGCCGATATTCCGCACGGCAGTGTCGTCATGTTGCCAACCGGGGAAATGTTCGGTCGCGCACTCGTCGATGACAATGAGATGCGAACTATCAGTGGCATCAGCGTTGCCGGCGATGATCTGTTGTTTTGGTATCCCAACACGGGCGATGTGGAGATGCCGAGCTTTGTTACCTCGCATGCGCAAGCATTCGATGAGGGCACGATTGAGCGGCTCCGCAAGCTGTCGATCGGCGTCGTGGGTTGCTCCGGCACCGGCAGCCCCGTTATTGAACAGTTGGTGCGTCTCGGTGTCGGCGAAGTCGTCATGGTGGATGATGATCCGATTGAAGATCGTAATGTAAATCGGGTCATCAATTCGACCATGGATGACGCAAAGGCTGGCCGAAAAAAAGTCGATGTACTCGGCGATGCCATCGAGCGGATGGGCTTAGGCACCAAGGTTGTTCGGCTGCCCCGCAATCTTTGGGACCCTGACGTCGTTCGGGCCATTGCCCAATGCGACGTTCTCTTCGGTTGCATGGATACAGTCGATGGACGGTATCTCCTGAACTGTATAGCCAGCCAATATCTCATACCGTACTTCGACATCGGTATTCGGCTTGATGCGGTTCGCGACGGATATAACCGCGGACAGATTCGAGAGGTTTGCGGCACAATTCACTATTTGCAGCCCGGTCGATCGTCTCTGATCAGCCGCGATCTGTTTTCGATGGACGACGTCGCGGCCGCAGGTCTTCGTCGTACCGATCCGGATGCCCATAGGCGGCAACTGGAAGAGGGATACATTCGCGGCGTTGTCAATCGCCGACCGGCGGTGATCAGCGTCAACATGTTCGCCGCAGCTCTTGCGGTCGGTGAGTTTCTTGCACGGCTTCATCCCTTCCGGGAGTTGCCGAACCGCGAATACGCGAGCGTTACCTTTAGCCTTGCGAGCATGGAGCTCATCTACGAAAGCGAATCGGGGATCTGCCCGATCCTATTGCCGAAGACAGGCTTTGGGGACACTAGGCCGCTTCTAGGGATGCCGGAATGCGGATTCCGACGTGAAGCCGGCCGCCAATCCGATCAAAGACCGGCCACCATTCCGATTTGAAGCCGGCCACCGTTCCGATCAAAGACCGGCCAGTTTTCGACACTGAACATCACTCCCTGGGTCAGCAACTTTGGCATCAAATACCTCGCGGTGAACGAGGGGATTTTGATGCCGGCAAAGAGAAGGCTGACCATGAGACATTTGCGACAAATGCTGCGGCTTGCAGCAAGCGGAACCAGCTCGCGTGAGATTGCCGTCGTGTTGGGAATTGCGCGTAGCACGGTGCAGGATAATCTGCAGCGCGCAGCGGCGGCTGGGTTAAACTGGCCCTTGCCTGGGGACCTTACTGAC
>NZ_AUFB01000073.1 GCF_000426285.1 Rhizobium leucaenae USDA 9039
TCTTCACCGGTTTCCGCCGCGATGCGCATCCGATGGCCGTCATGTGCGGCTGCGTCGGCGCTCTGTCGGCCTTCTATCACGACTCCACCGACATCACCGATCCGCACCAGCGCATGGTCGCAAGCCTTCGTATGATCGCCAAGATGCCGACGCTTGCCGCCATGGCCTACAAGTACCATATCGGCCAGCCCTTCGTTTACCCGAAGAACGATCTCGACTATGCATCGAACTTCCTGCGCATGTGCTTTGCCGTGCCCTGCGAGGAATATGTGGTCAATCCGGTGCTTGCCCGCGCCATGGACCGCATCTTCATCCTGCACGCGGATCATGAACAGAACGCATCGACCTCGACGGTTCGCCTCGCCGGCTCTTCCGGCGCCAATCCCTTTGCTTGCATCGCCGCCGGCATCGCATGCCTCTGGGGCCCGGCCCATGGCGGCGCCAACGAAGCTGCGCTCAACATGCTGACGGAAATCGGCACGGTCGACCGCATTCCGGAATATATCGCCCGCGCCAAGGACAAGAACGATCCGTTCCGATTGATGGGCTTCGGTCATCGCGTTTACAAGAACTACGATCCGCGCGCCAAGATCATGCAGAAGACGGCGCACGAGGTCCTCGGCGAACTCGGCATCAAGGACGATCCGCTGCTCGACATCGCGATCGAACTGGAGCGTATCGCGCTGACCGATGACTATTTCATCGAGAAGAAGCTTTACCCGAATGTCGACTTCTATTCCGGCATCACGCTGAAGGCGCTCGGCTTCCCCACGACCATGTTCACGGTACTATTTGCGCTCGCCCGAACCGTCGGCTGGATTGCCCAGTGGAACGAGATGATCGAAGATCCGGATCAGCGTATCGGCCGCCCGCGCCAGCTCTATACCGGCGCACCGCTGCGCGAATACGTTCCGCTTTCAAAGCGCTGAGCGACATCCGTGATGAAACGAATACCCGGCTGCTCAGCTGCGATCTCGCAGGGTTGAATGCAATGGCGACCGAACAGTGGTGCTTGACGAATCTTGCTTCCCTTGCGAAGGCCTAGCGCGAGCATGCGAAGACGTTGAAAGCGACCGTTCTGCTCGTTGAACTCAGCGACTTCGCGGACGTCAAACGTATCTATGCCGCCCCCCTCTAGACCCCCTACCCCTGCTGGCGGTGGAAGGCGTTGGCGAAAGGTGCAAAAGTGAAATCGAGACCTTGATCGCTCTCAGTCAAGCTGCGCGCCGCCTTCACCGCAACGATCAGGAACAACATTGCTCCGGCGTCCCCGTTCAGCATAAACGTTCAGATGAACAAAGCTGTAGACGTTGACGATCGGAACAGGAAGAACGGGAATGACGCTCACTGCTGCGCTAACGAGGCATCTAAAAAATCCGGAGCAATTCCTCGACCTATCCGAGCCTAGCACGCACACGGCTACATCTATGAAGCGCTTTGCGGTCTTTAACCCGTCCACCGGCGATCTGCTGGCCGAGGTGCCGGACATGAGTGCCGAAGAGGTTTCCGCAGCCATTGACAAGGCGCATGCTGCCCAAGCGCCTTGGGCTGGGCTCACCGCCCGGGCGCGCTCGGACATCCTGTGGAAGTGGCACCGGCTGATCCTCGAACATAGCGACGATCTTGCCGTGATCTTGACGGCTGAGATGGGAAAGCCGCTGGGAGAGGCGAAATCGGAAGTCTTGTACGCGGCGGCATATCTCTAATGGTACGCCGAAGAGGCCAACCGCATTTACGGCGAGACCATTTCAGCGCCCTCCAATGACAGGCGTATGCTGGTGATCAAGCAACCAATCGGTGTTGTCGGGGCCATTACCCCTTGGAACTTTCCGGCCTCGATGGTAGCGCGCAAGATTTCGCCGGCGCTTGCCGCTGGCTGTACCGTTGTCTTGAAGCCCGCTGAGCAAACGCCCCTCGTTGCCGGGGCCATGTTCGCCCTCGCGCGTGCAGCTGGTTTCCCGGAGGGCGTTCTCAATTTCGTCTATGCGTCAGAGGGTGACGCTATCGGTCGTGAATTGTGTTCAAACCCAAAGGTGCGAAAGATCAGTTTCACAGGGTCGAACGAAGTCGGCCGATTACTGATGCGCTAGTGCTCCGACCAAATCAAGCGCATCAGCTTCGAACTCGGCGGGAACGCCCCTTTCATCGTCTTCGACGATGCTGATATCGACGCCGCCGTTGACGGCCCGATCCGAGCCAAGTTTCGCAATGCTGGGCAGACCTGCGTGTCCGCCAATCGGCTGTACGTCCAAAAACGCGTCTATGACGAATTTGCTGAAAAGTTCACCGCGCACGCGCGAAGACTTCGCGTTGGCGACGGCTTTGAACAGGACACCGCGATCGGGCCTCTGATCGACAATCATGCTCTGACAAAGATCGAAGCGCATGTCGATGACGCTGTCAAAAACGGGGCAATAGTGCGATGTGGTGGGCGGCGCATCGGCACGTCCGGAACATTTTTTGAGCCGACCGTGATTACAAATGTCGTCAGCTCAATGCGCATCGCCCAGGAAGAGACTTTCGGTCCTCTGGCACCAATCATCCGTTTCGACGACCCGGAGCAAGTCGTGCGATACGCTAACGATACGATCTACGGCCTCGCCGCCTATTTCTATGCTTCGAACCTCAGGCGGGTCTGGCGTGTGGCCGAGGCGCTGGAATACGGGATGGTCGGCATTAACACCGGCCGCATGTCGTCGGAGGCTGCACCCTTTGGAGGGATCAAGCAGTCAGGCATTGGACGTGAAGGCTCCCGCCACGGCCTCGAGGACTATCTTGAAATGAAGTACCTTTGCCTGGGTGGCCTCTGACGCGGATTAAGACCTCCCGCGATTTGACGCTGTTGATACCAGTCTCTCTCGCAAAAAAGAGGCTGCCGTCCTTGTTCGGCGGCAGCCAAGTCGCTTGGGAGGCGAATTCAAAGCTCAAGCGACTGATCCCCTAAACGAAGCCCTTTTCGTACGTGTCGCCGATCAGATACCTATCGCTTCATAGGCATCGGCGATCTGTCGGATTGACGCGACATAGGCGGCGGTTCGGTAGTCACCGAGTTCCGGTTGCTGCTCCATCAGGTCAGCAATGCGCCCCCAGGTGCTTCGCATCACGTCTTCCAGTCCGGAACGAACGAGATCGATTTCCGCGCCGCCTTCGAGGAACTCGTCACGGATGTCGGCAGGGAACTCCTTACCGGTCATGCATTCGAGGGCCGGTGCGATGGTCTGGTTGCGCCGCTCGCGCCGGCGGCGCTCCATCAAGCCGAAGCCGAAGGGATATGCGTGAGATTCTTCACCCATTCGAAGTAGCTGACGATCAGGCCGCTTCTTTGTTGCGAACATCCTTCCATTAACAACACGGCACAAGTCTGGCGGACCGGTAAGTAGGGGCACACTCCCAAGGACCCTACGAGCCGGAACCAATGCCTAACGCAATATGACCACTAATGCAACGAGTGTCTTAGTTTGCGATATATGGATCAGGTGTAACATCGCTTTCAAGATCATTGGGCTGCATCTGATGCGCCAGCGCACGAGCCATCCATTGGATGTCGCTCCCCAATCGAGGTTGCGACACCGCACCCTGGCAAGTTTAAATGTAAATGGCGTGGCCACTGATCAGGCCTTCCGGGCCGTCCGCTTTGACGACCGATTACACTTAGTTCCAAGAAGTGACGACACCCGCGCCCCCTTCGGTCCGGGCCAAGCGGCTACACAACACGGATACCGCAGCGTTATTAAGCCAATAACTCACGGCGATACATTCGGGTCGAACAGACATACTTAAAACAAATGTTGCATTTCGATTTACCACACGATACGCTTCGAAAACGGGGCAGCAGCCTGGGATACCGATCGGGACGCACAAGCTGAGCCGAGGTGCGCCGCGATGAGCCGCGCCGACAATCAAGAAGCACTAACAAAGGGGAATATCGGATGAACAAATTTTTAAAAATGTTGACAGCGGCGTCGTCGGTCGCGGTTGCTTCGGCAATTCCATTAGCCAAAGCAAATGCCGGTGAGGTACTTGATCGCGTACGCGCAACCAAGACGCTGACAGTTGCGGTCGGAACGGACTGGGGGCCGATGTCGCGCATGAATGACAAGCACGAACTTGATGGTGACGATGTCGATATCGCTAAGGGAGTTGCTAAGTACCTAGGGGTGGAGGTCAAGTTTGTTACGCCTGCCTGGGATCTCATCACCTCTGGCCAGTGGGAGGGTCGCTGGGATCTTTCTATGGGTCAAATGACGCCAACCAAGGAGCGTGCGGAAAAATTAAACTTCCCAGCTGTCTACGTGTGGGCGCCAGAAGTTGCCGTTGTTCACAAAGACAGCAAGGCGACGACGCTTTCGGATTTGGACGGAAAGATTGTCGGCGTCGGAGCGGGCAACGTGGCGGAATCCTACGCCAATCACAACTTCAATCCCAGTTGGATTGACGCCAAGCCGGTGCAGTACCAATTTACGCCAGGCCAAGTGAAGACGTATGGATCCAGCAACGTCGCATTCGACGACCTTCGTCTCGGCGACGGTGTTCGTTTAGATGCGGTTCTCGGTGATGATACGGTGGCCCGTGAAGCAATAAAATCAGGCTATCCGATCAAGGTGCTTGGTACCCTCTTCTACGCGCCAGGTGCAATCTCAATTTTGAAGGGCGACGACGAATTCAATGACAAGATCGCGGCCGCCGTCAAGAGTATGAAAGATGACGGTACCCTTTCCAAGATGTCGATCAAGTGGTTCGGGGTGGACTACTGCGAACAAAAATAAGACATCACGCGTTAGCGGCCCGGCTCGGCCGGGCCCATTTTCTTGAAGGGTCTATCATGCTATATCGGGATACAGTTGAATCCGAGGTGCTTGTTCATAAGCCTTGGTTCGTCGCCCTGATCTTCGTCGCAATGCTTGCATTTTTTCTTTCGTTCAACCTTGCGGGCACGACCTTCGGCGAACTTATGCGGCCGGTTATTGGCGACCCGCTACAAAGCGGAATTTACGGGCGTTTTGCGATCGCCTTCGTACTTGCGATCATATTTAGCCTCAACATCGTAGTAGTTGGATTTATTCCATTACAGGTGCAGATTGGCATCGTATGGATGGAACTATTGCTGCTGTTTCTCGCCTTTTTCAGATCATTCAATCTGAGCATGCCCTTCATATGGGAGAATTTGCCTTACCTCATCTCCCAAGGGGTGGTGACTACGATCTATGTTTCAGCGGTCTCGCTTTTCTTTGCCTCGCTAATCGCGATTGTCGCCGCGGTCGCAAAGCTTTCAAGCAATGGCTTCGCATATGCCACCGCCAGTTTTTACACCTCTTTTTTCCGGGGTCTGCCCCTTCTCATGCAGATTTATCTGATTTACCTCGGTTTGCCTCAGTTGGGGATTGTGCTCAATGCCGTTCCCTCGGGCATCTTGGCGTTGTCGCTCTGTGTGGGAGCCTATATGACAGAGATCTTTCGCGCCGGTATCCAGAGTATCGACCGGGGCCAATGGGAAGCGTCAAGATCCATCGGTTTTGGCTTCGGTCTGACCATGCGCAAGATCATCTTGCCGCAGGCTTTTCCTGTCATCATTCCACCGATGGGAAATACGTTCATCTCAATGCTAAAGGATAGTTCGCTTGTGTCGGTACTCGGCGTGTGGGAATTGACGTTCCTTGCCCGCACAATCGGTCAGCCGACGTTTCATCACATGGAGATGCTGATAGCAGCATCGCTCATCTATTGGACAATGTCTGTCTGCCTCGAGATTGGTCAATCACGGCTCGAGCGCCATTTCGGGAGGAGTATGGTACGATGACCCTTAGCAATACATTTGAAGTGAAGGGGGCCGATGAGCGCAACTCTTTGCAGGGGATTGACAACATGCCGCCAGTGCATGTGCCGTCATCCCACAAGTCTTCGAAGCAGAAGCAGGTCTCGATGAGCGCAGAAAAAATAATTGAAGCGACGAACGTTTCCAAGTGGTACGGCGCCTTCAGGGCACTCACTGATGTCAATATTACTGTCAGCAAAAGCGAACGCATCGTCATCTGCGGCCCCTCCGGATCGGGAAAATCGACACTGATCCGATGTTTCAACCGACTTGAGGCGCATCAGGAGGGTGAGATTGCCATTAACGGGATCAGGTTGCACAACAGAATGCGTAACGTCACCGAAGTTCGCAAGAATGTCGGTATGGTGTTCCAGCACTTCAATCTCTTTCCCCACATGACCGTGCTGATGAATTGTATGGCCGGTCCAATGTGGATTAATGGCGTGCCCGAGGCAGAGGCCAAAAAGATCGCTCTTAAGTTCCTAGAGCGCGTTCGCATCCCCGATCAAGCGAACAAATACCCAGCCCAATTATCAGGCGGACAACAGCAGCGCGTCGCGATTGCCCGTTCTCTGTGTATGGAACCAGCAGTGATGTTATTTGATGAGCCTACCTCAGCACTCGACCCTGAAATGGTTTCGGAGGTACTAGAAACTATGACTAGTCTGGCGCGTGAGGGAATGACCATGGTTTGCGTCACCCACGAGATGGGTTTTGCCCGAGCCGTCGCGGATCGGGTAATTTTCATGGATTGTGGTCGAATTGTCGAAGAGGGCAACCCCGATGACTTCTTTGGCAACCCCAAGCACGACAGAACAAAGCTGTTCCTCAGCCAAATCTTGACACATTGAAAGCTGTTATTTCACGCTTGGCTTTGTCTGGTTAGACTTCTGACACCAGACGTCATTAACGTGGCGAACTATCGAGAATGTGGCTTTGCGTGCGTCGACCTATATCTTCTCGAAGACGCAATTGATTATCGTCTAACGCCTTCGCAAGGAGGCGTGCGGCAGCTTGGTGCCGTCGCAGCGGCACCGCATCCGGCGAGCTAGCCGTCACCCATGCTTGTCGATATCTCCCAACAATATTACCGAAGCCGTCGTAACCACAGACTTGCGCGATCGGTTACATGTTTGGTGATCCTTCACAGGAAGTCCGGAGTTCCAGAGGTCCAGTATCCCCACGCCGAGGACCGCCTTGCTTTGTCACGGTGATATCGATGTTTTGCTGAGGTGAGCGGTATCGCCACGTTGCTAACAACGAGGATAACGACGTGTCTATCCATCAGCTTGAGATTTTGGCGGGCAGTATGCGGCGCCGGAAGTTCACACGAACTTCCAAGGAATCGATCGTTTCGGAGACGCTGACTGGCGAGATGACGGTGACGGAGGTTGCGCGACGTCACGACGTTGATCGGTCACTGGTTTATCGGTGGCGTCGTGAGCTTGGTGTTGCAGAGAGAGCGGAAGAGCCGCGCGCCTTCGTTCCGGTGAAGGTACAACAGGCGCCGGACTCGG
>NZ_AUFB01000074.1:0-2500 GCF_000426285.1 Rhizobium leucaenae USDA 9039
CCCCGCCATAACCACCAGGTCGGCAAAGCGCAACTTGTTTTGAGAAGCTGGATTTTTAAACACGTCGTTGGATGCGTTTCCGGACGAAGTCCGCAAGCGCAAGGCGCGTCACCGTCAGCGCAAATCGCTTTGCGATTTGTCGCGATACTGGTGCGCCGTCCGCAGCGCAGCGATCGAAGATCGCGACAGCGTGAGGACAAAAAGCTCGTCGAATTTATTCGATGAGCACTGGCAATGGGAACGATCAAGCCAATCGAGCTATTAGTACCGGTAAGCTTCATGCGTTGCCGCACTTCCACACCCGGCCTATCAACGTGGTCGTCTACCACGGCTCTGATAGGGAACACTCGTTTTCAGGTTGGTTTCCCGCTTAGATGCCTTCAGCGGTTATCCATTCCATATATAGCTACCCTGCTATGCCCTTGGCAGGACAACAGGTCCACCAGAGATATGTCCATCCCGGTCCTCTCGTACTAGGGACAGATCCTGTCAATATTCCTACACCCACGGCAGATAGGGACCGAACTGTCTCACGACGTTCTGAACCCAGCTCACGTACCGCTTTAATTGGCGAACAGCCAAACCCTTGGGACCTGCTCCAGCCCCAGGATGCGATGAGCCGACATCGAGGTGCCAAACAACCCCGTCGATATGGACTCTTGGGGGTCATCAGCCTGTTATCCCCGGCGTACCTTTTATCCGTTGAGCGATGGCCCTTCCACGCGGGACCACCGGATCACTATGACCGACTTTCGTCTCTGCTCGACTTGTCAGTCTCGCAGTCAGGCGGGCTTATGCCATTGCACTCGACGACCGATTTCCGACCGGTCTGAGCCCACCATCGCGCGCCTCCGTTACTCTTTCGGAGGCGACCGCCCCAGTCAAACTACCCACCATACACTGTCCCGGATCCGGATGACGGACCGCGGTTAGACATCCATGACGATAAGGGTGGTATTTCAAGGATGGCTCCACAAGAACTGGCGTCCCTGCTTCAAAGCCTACCACCTATCCTACACATGCCGACACGAATGCCAGTGTAAAGCTATAGTAAAGGTGCACGGGGTCTTTCCGTCTGACCGCAGGAACCCCGCATCTTCACGGGGAATTCAATTTCACTGAGTCTATGTTGGAGACAGCGGGGAAGTCGTTACGCCATTCGTGCAGGTCGGAACTTACCCGACAAGGAATTTCGCTACCTTAGGACCGTTATAGTTACGGCCGCCGTTTACTGGGGCTTCGATTCAGAGCTTGCACCCCTCCTCTTAACCTTCCAGCACCGGGCAGGCGTCAGACCCTATACGTCGTCTTGCGACTTCGCAGAGCCCTGTGTTTTTGGTAAACAGTCGCTACCCCCTGGTCTGTGCCACCCTCACATACTTGCGTACATAAGGGTCACGCTTCTTCCGAAGTTACGCGTGCAATTTGCCGAGTTCCTTCAACATAGTTCTCTCAAGCGCCTTGGTATACTCTACCTGACCACCTGTGTCGGTTTCGGGTACGGTCTATACGGTGGAGCTATTTCCTGGAACCGCGTCCCTGCAAGATCAATCCAATAAGACCTTACAAGTTGAGCAATCCGTCACTACCACCAGGCCCACGAATATTAACGTGGTTCCCATCGACTACGCGTGTCCGCCTCGTCTTAGGGGCCGGCTAACCCTGCTCAGATTAACTTTAAGCAGGAACCCTTGGTCTTTCGGCGAGAGGGTCTCTCACCCTCTTTATCGTTACTCATGTCAACATTCGCACTTCCGATACCTCCAGGATGCCTCACGGCTGTCCCTTCACAGGCTTACGGAACGCTCCGCTACCACTCCTCAAAGAGGAATCCTCAGCTTCGGTGCATGGCTTTAGCCCCGTTACATTTTCGGCGCAAAGACCCTTGACTAGACCAGTGAGCTGTTACGCTTTCTTTAAATGATGGCTGCTTCTAAGCCAACATCCTGGTTGTTTTGGGATCCTCACATCCTTTCCCACTTAGCCATGACTTGGGGACCTTAGCTGGAGGTTAGGGTTGTTGCCCTTTTCACGACGGACGTTAGCACCCGCCGTGTGTCTGCCTGATAGTACTCCCCGGTATTCGGAGTTTGGTTAGGATCAGTAAGACGGTGAGTCCCCATAGCCCATCCAGTGCTCTACCCCCGGGGGTATTCGTCAGACGCTCTACCTAAATAGATTTCGCGGAGAACCAGCTATTTCCGAGTTTGATTGGCCTTTCACCCCTAGCCACAAGTCATCCCAATCTATTGCAACAGATGCGGGTTCGGTCCTCCAGTTGGTGTTACCCAACCTTCAACCTGCTCATGGCTAGATCACTCGGTTTCGGGTCTAATGCAACAAACTATATCGCCCTATTCAGACTCGCTTTCGCTTCGCCTACACCTACCGGCTTAAGCTTGCTTGTTACACTAAGTCGTTGACCCATTATACAAAAGGTACGCCGTCACCCTTGCGGGCTCCGACTGTTTGTAGGTATCCAGTTTCAGGTACTATTTCA
>NZ_AUFB01000075.1 GCF_000426285.1 Rhizobium leucaenae USDA 9039
GATACCCGCTACTTCATCTCCTCGGCCAGTCTCGACGCAAAGACCGCCGCCCAGGCCGTCCGCGGTCACTGGCTCATCGAAAATGCGCTGCACTGGACGCTCGACGTCGTCTTCCGCGACGACCAATCCCGACTGCGCAAGGGCCATGGTGCCCACAACATGGCCATCGTCAGACACTTCGCCATCAATCTCGTGCGTGCCGTCGCCGACAAGAAATCCATCAAGCTCCGCAGAAAACGCGCCGGATGGAATACCGAATATCTACAAACAATCCTCGGAGCGCTCACCCGTTAACCCGGATTCGGTGCCCTGGTGCCGCCCGGCTTGCAAATCAGTAGCTTTCTCTCTGCGGACTTGAGGAATCCTTCCTCAGGTTGGCGTCTTATATTTTAAGCAGATAAACATTTCACTTCGAATGACTGGCTTGGCGGGACTCACACAGGTTCAATCCACGATCCTTTCAGTGTTAGTGGGCAATATTTCAGCAGCGGATCGGTCCTTCTTGCTTTCTGAGCGCAATTGGTACCGTCAGCATGGACCGCCTCAGATCGATGTATGAATACTAGAGTTTGGAAATAAGCTGCATATAGGTCAATGTTTCTTCGCTCACTGCGCTATTATCTTTCGGAGGAAAGTAGCTAAGCTTGACGATGACGGTTTTCGTCGCCGGCTGCACATAAATGTACTGACCTTGCAGTCCGATGGCAACGTACGCGCCGGTCGAGTCTCGGTGCCACCATTGGAAGCCGTAACCTGTTGTGGCGCCCGGCGTAAAAGGTTTCATGGTCGTTGATAGCTTCACCCATTGTGCGGGAACGATCTGTCGGCCATTTGCCTTTCCTTGATCAAGCATCATCTGGCCGATGCGGCCAAAATCGCGAAGGACGGCGTTATAGCCCATGCCACTAAGTTCACGGCCGACGCCCGGAGGTCCGTCGGCGATCCAAAAACCATTCGATTCCATTCCCGCGGGCTGCCAGAGGGTTTCACTCATGAACGCAGCTAAAGGCTTGTTGGTCGCGCGTTCTAGAATCCACCCGAGAATCGCTGTGTCCATTGTCGAATAGTTAAAGACGGTCCCTGGTGCATTTTTTCGCTTTAATTGTGGGGCCATTTCGACAAATCGCTGCCGATTTTGCACCAAAGTCTTCTCGAACACCTGCGCGGCGGCGCTCGGATTAGCGCCAAAGTCATAGCGCTCCTCATAGTCTACACCGGATCGCATTTCGAGCAGCTGCCGGATCGTCACGCCATCATAGGCAGACGATTTCAGCTCCGGGACGTACTTCGCAGCGAAATCCTCGATCGATTCTATCGAGCCTTGCTCCACGGCAATGCCGACAAGGATAGACGTAAGTGATTTTGCCATGGAAAACGAAATGAAGTGAGTACTCGCGTCTGTATTGTTCCGGTACGTCTCGGATACAATTTTTCCGTTGCGGATAACCAGTAGCGCATTGGTGAACGTTCGCTCGAAGAATTGCTCGCTGGCGAAAGTCCGCCCGTTGAACTCATAGGAAGGGAGAATGAGGGTCTCACCACGGTCAAGTTGCCACACCGGACCTGCGCGGGGGACAAGCCTGGTCTCGAAGATCTTGTCCATGCTGCGGAACGTGAGCACATTAATATCCGAATCCAGCATGTGCCTCCGGAGCTCCTGCACTGCAGCAGGAACTTCGCCATTTGCCAGATATGTAGCTACTGCTGGCTCAGCCACAGCCGGCACCGCCAGAGTTAGCGAGCTAGCCACCGCACCGAAAACGGAGGCCCGTCGAACCTTTACCCACAATGCTAGCCGGATGTGTGCCAGCCCCGACCGCTTATCACATGCGTGTGACTTGATCATCTTCAAATCCTCTCTACCCCAGGTAATTTCATTAGTTGCACAACAAGCGTGGACAACTATTACGTTACTACGATAATCGCAGCTGGATGAACGAAGGCTTTGGGTCAAAGACCGGGACCACCCGTCACCGAATAGATTTGCCCCTTCTGTCGCAGGCCTGCTTTCAAAGCTGCTACTTCCCGACCTTCGCAACCATCGTCAGAACGTCATACTGCGCGACCGGCTCACCGTTCTGGTTCGTTACGAGACAATCCCACCTTACCTCGCCGTGCTCTGCGCTGGCGCGGGGATTTATCTCCTTACAAGTCAGCTGGACCTTCAACATGTCTCCGGGGTTCACGGGCTTCAGGAACCGAAGGTTATCGACACCGTAGTTCGCCAGAACCGGTCCCGGATCCGGGTCCACAAAAAGGCCAGCAGCGAAAGAAACAATGAGATAACCGTGCGCCACCCGGCCTTCGAAGAACGGGTTTGCCTTGGCAGCTTCCTCATCCATGTGAGCGTAGAAGGTATCACCGGTGAAGTTTGCGAAGTGCTCGATGTCATCCAGCGTGACGGTCCGGCTTGCTGTGATGAGCTGGTCGCCGACATTCAATTCCGCAAGCGATTTGCGAAACGGGTGGGGTCCGTCACTGTTTGCCGCTGCTCCGGGCAACCATTTCCCGGTCACTGCGGCCAGCATCGAGGGAGCCCCCTGGACCGCTGTACGCTGCATGTAGTGTTTGACGCCGCGCATGCCGCCCAGCTCTTCCCCACCTCCGGCCCGACCTGGCCCACCGTGCACCAGTCCTGGCAAGGGCGAACCATGTCCGGTGGATGATTTCGCGCTGACACGATTACCGATCACGACACGGCCGTGATAGGGCGCGAGGCCCAGAACCACCTCTTGAACGAAACCGGAATCGTTGGTGAAGACGGACGAGACAAGGCTCCCCTTGCCTCGACGAGCGAGATAGACGGCCTCTTCGGCTGTTTCGTAAGGCATGACAGTGCTAACCGGGCCGAATGCTTCCACGTCGTGAGCGGCCCCGGCCGCTGCAGGTTTGTCGCAATATAGAAGAACGGGATTGAGGAATGCTCCACCAGCGGCATCGCCACTCACAATCGCGGGGTTTTCCGGGTCGCCAGAAACGATCTCAGCATCTGCCATCAAATCGCGAATACGAGCACGGACTTCGTCTCGCTGATCCAAGCTCGCCAGCGGCCCCATGCGGACTCCTTCATCGGCCGGATTGCCAACGGATGTCTTCGCCAGCCGGTCTCGAAGGCTGGCGACCAGAGCTTCGGTATAAGAGCGTGGAGCAATGACGCGGCGGATGGCTGTGCACTTCTGTCCAGCTTTGACGGTCATCTCGCGCACCACTTCCTTGACGAAGAGTTCGAATTCGTCGGTACCAGGCGCCGCATCCAGACCAAGCACCGCAGCATTGAGACTGTCAGCCTCCATGGTAAAGCGAACGGAATTGGCCACTATCGCTTTGCCTGTCTTCAGGCGCTGGCCGGTCGTGGCCGATCCGGTGAAGGTGACGATGTCCTGACCATCAACATGATCGAGCAGATCGCCTGTTGAACCGCAAATCAGCTGAAGCGAACCTTTTGGAAGAATGCTTGTCTCGATGATTCTGCGGACCATGAGTTCGGTCAGATAGGCTGTCTGGCTTGCTGGCTTAATAATGGCAGGAACGCCGGCGAGGAGCGTCGGGGCCAGTTTCTCCAGCATTCCCCAGCAAGGGAAATTATACGCGTTGATGTGAACCGCCACCCCAAGCAGCGGGGTCAGGATGTGCTGCGCCGAGAATGAATTGTCTTTTGACAACCCTTCGACGTCTCCATCAAGGAGGACGCGGGTATTTGGAAGCTCGCGTCGACCTTTCGACGCATAGGATAGCAATGTGCCGATACCGCCCTCAATATCGATCCAGCTATCGGCCTTGGTCGCCCCGGTTGCGGTAGAGAGAGCGTAAAACTCGTCCTTTCTCTCCAGCAGAGCCATGCCAAGTGCTTTGAGCATCAAGGCACGCTCATGGAACGACAGCCGTCGGAGGGCGGACCCACCCTTTTCTCTACCGTAAGCCAGCACGGCTGTGAAATCGATACCGGTAGAATCTATGAAGGCAACCGGTGTCCCGGTCGAAGCGTCGAGAAGAGCGTTACCTTCCTTCGAACCTGCTACCCAACCGCCACAGACATAACTTTCTAGGCGGCCCGGCTGCCTGACACTGATGTTCATTCTTGTTACCCTTTCAATTCAGGCCAAGCGAGCCAAGCTGCTGCTCCGTCGCAGCAACCCATTCGGCTAGCAATGTTTCGTTCGGCTTGTGACGCAGACCAAAGCGCGATTGCGTCTCGAACCTTTTGGAATCTGAGTGCCCAAAGCTCGCAGCTATGCGAGGACGCCAGTATTCGACTGAGCTTTTCATTAGATCGCGCTGCTCGTTGGAAGCGACGATCCGATTGAGTCCTTGCACGCCCAATTCCTGATGGCGCAGTTCGCGCAATCGGATAGCCCGGAAAGCCTCTGCCAGCGGCTGGTATGAAACGTGGGAAAGTTCGTCCAGCTGGATGACCGTCGCCAAGCCCATCAAGACATTCATCACAACAGCGTCTGTCCAACCACGCAGAGGATAATGGAAAACAGAAAGACGCATATCGTCGCCTTGACGCGAAGCTCCGATCTCCGTGTCTCTCTCCATGCGTATTCCGATGAAGCCGGCCATCGATTCCGATTTGAAGCCGGCCAGTCATTCCGATTTCATTCCGGCCGCCGTTCCGATTTGAAGCCGGCCATTTTTCGGACTGATCCTGGGTCCCGTTGATGTTGGGTTGGGTTTCGTTTCAGGTCAAGCTTGGAGTGTTTCGGACGCTATTGGCGAACGCTGTTTTCGCATGCTTTCGCCGGTGAGATCGATGCGATAGGCGTTGTGAACGAGGCGGTCCAATATGGCATCGGCGAGTGTGGGGTTTGCAATAATTTCCCACCAGCGATCCAGCGGCACCTGACTGGTGACGATCGTCGAGCGCCGCTCATAGCGGT
>NZ_AUFB01000076.1 GCF_000426285.1 Rhizobium leucaenae USDA 9039
AGGACGATGTTGCCGCCGGCAGCGTTGGTGGCGTCGAAGTCGATGCCGGCGACCAGGGTTTGCGCAGACAGGCTCTGGCCGGAGATCAGCACATTGCCGGAGCCGAGGATTTGGCCGGCAACACCGATCGCGCCGCCGAGCGTTATGTCGCCGTGCGCGGTAATGGCATCCGCCGTGACGGTCGAACCGGTCGCACTAAGATCGTCGGCCGACAGCAGCGTGCCGGCAGTGACGCTGCCGCTTGAGACAAGGCTCAGATCACCGCTGCCGGTCAGCACGATGTTGCCGTTGGCAGCGGCCGTTCTGGCGAAATCAACCCCGGAGACAATAGTGCCGGCCTTGATGGTGGAGCCGGAGATGGTGACGTCGCCACCGCCAAGGATTTGGGCATTGACATCGACACGACCGCTTTCGGTCGTCGCGCCGGAAAGCGTGATGTCCTTGTGGCCGGTGATCGCATCGGCAGTAACGGACGCTGCACTGACGTCGACCGCGCCGGCGGCCTGTATGGTCGAAGCCGCCACGCCGCCGTTTACCGAAACCGAGAGGTCACCGCTCTGACCAAGCACGACATTGCCGCCGGCGGCATTGATGGCGTCAAAGTCGATGCCGGCGACAAGGGTTTGAACCGTCAGGCTCTGGCCGCTGATCAGGACATTGCCGGAGCCGAGGATTTGATCCGTGACGCTGATGGCGCCCCCGAGCGTTATGTCGCCATGGGCGGTGACGCTGTCGGCCGTGACGCTGCTGCCGCTGACATCGAGATCGCCGGCCGACAGCAACGTTGCTGCATTAAGTGCGCCGGAGGCCGTAAGCGTCAGATCGCCGCTGCCGGCGAGCACGATATTGCCATTGGCCGCAGCAGTCCCGGCGAAATCGACACCGGAGACCACGCTACCTGCCGAGATGCTGGAGCCGGAGATGCTGACGTCACTACCGCCGAGGATTTGGACACTGACATCCACGCGGCCGCTGCCCGCCGTCGTGCCGGTCACGCCGGTAAGGGCGATACCCTTGTGGCTAGTAATGGCATCGGCGGTAATCGTCGCAGCGTTGGCGTCGATAGCACCGGCCGCCTGGATGGTGGACGCGGCCGCCGCAGCGCTGACCGAGGCCGAAAGATCGCCGCTCTGGCCAAGCACGATATTGCCACCGGCTGCATCAGTGGCATCGAAGTCGATACCGGCGACAAGGGTCTGGGCTGAGAGAGATTGGCCGGTGATCGATATGTCGCCGGCACCGAGAATCTGGTCCGTCACCCTGATGGCGCCGCCGAGTATCATGTCGCCATGCGCGATAACGGCACCGGCAGTGACCGCGGTACCGGTTGTCGAAAGCGCGTCGGCCGATTGCAGTGTTCCGGCGTCGATTGCTCCGCTCGAGGCAAGTGTCAGATTGCCGCTGCTCGTCTGAACGATGCCGCCGTTGGCGGCGGCCGTTCCGGAGAAATCGACACCGGAAACAATGGCGCCGGCCTTAATGCTGGAACCGGCGATGCTGACGTCGCTGCCGCCAAGGATTTGGCCGCTAATATCAGTCGCCCCGGAAAGCGTGATGTCCTTATGGCCGGTGATCGCATCGGCAGTAACGGACGCTGCGCTGACGTCGATCGCGCCGGCAGCCTGTATCGTCGAAACCGCCGCGCCGCCGTTGACCGAAACCGTCAGGTCGCCAGTTTGGCCAAGCACGATATTGCCACCGCCGGCATTGGTCGCGTCGAAATCGATGCCGGCGACGAGGGTCCGGGCTGAGAGGCTCTGGCCTGTGATCAGCACATTGCCCGCGCCGAGAATCTGATCCGTTATGCTGATCGCGCCGCCGAGCGTCACGTCGCCGTGGGAGGTGATATTGTCGGCGATGATGGTGCTGCCGCTGGCACCGAGATCGCCGGCCGAGAGCAGCGTTCCGGCATTGATGATCCCGGTCGAGGCAAGGCTCAGATCGCCGCTGCCGGCGAGCACAATGCTGCCGCCGGAAGCGGCCGTCGCAGGGAAATCAACGCCCGAAACGACGGTACCTGCCTTGATACTGGAACCGGAGATGCTGACATTGCCGGCGCCCAGGACTTGACTGTCAATCGCGGTCGCACCGGAAAGGCTGATATCTCCATGGCCCGTGACGGCGTCGGCCGTAATGGAAGCTGCACCGACGTCGATCGCGCCTGCCGCCTGAATGGTCGGTGCCGACGCGGCGCCGCTGACGGAGACCGTCAGGTCGCCGGACTGGCCAAGCATGATATTGCCATTCGCGGCATCTGTGGCATCGAAGTCGATACCGGCGATGAGAGTCTGCGCCGAGAGAGATTGGCCGGTGATCAAGACATTTCCGGAGCCAAGGATTTGATCTGTGACGCTGATCGCGCCCCCGAGCGTCATGTCGCCATGCGCCGAGATATTGTCGGCAGTGATAGCCGAGCCCGAAGCACTGAGATCGCCTGCTGACAACAGCGTGCCGGCATTGATATTGCCGGTCGAGGTAAGCGTCAGATCACCGCTATTGGCGAGCACAATGCCGCCGTTGGCGGCTGCCGTCGCGGCAAAGTCGACGCCGGAAACGATGGCGCCGGCGTTAATGCTGGAACCGGAAATGCTGATGTCGCTGCCGCCGAGGACCTGGCCGCTGATGTCAACGCGACCGCTTGCGGTCGTCGTGCCGGTCGCACTAGAAAGCGTGATGTCCTGATGACCGGTGATCGCATCGGCGGTGATGGTGGCGGCACCGATGTCGATAGCGCCCGCGGCCTGCACGGTCGACGGCGCCATGCCGCCGCTGACCGACACCGTCAGATCGCCGCTGGATGTGAGCACGATATTGCCGCCCGCGGCATTCGTGGCATCGAAGTCGATACCGGCAACGAGGGTTTTGGCAGTCAAGCTCTGGCCGGTGATCGATACATTGCCGGCGCCGAGAATCTGGTCCGTAACATTGATGACGCCGCCAAGTATCATGTCGTCATGCGCCGAGATATCGTCGGCCATGATGGTCGCGCCACTGGCAGTGAGATTGCCTGAAGACAGCAGCGTTCCGGCGCCGAGGGCGCCAGAGGCCGCAAGGGTCAGATTGCCGGTTCCTGCTGCCGCTGCCCCGAGCACGATCGTGCCGCCGGCCGCATCCGTGGCGGCGATATCGACGCCGGAGACGATAGCATCGGCGGCAATGCTCGAACCGGTGATGCCGACATTGCCGGCGCCGAGGACCTGACCGCTGACGTCGACGCGACCGCTGCCGGCCATCGTGTTGGTGGCGCCGGCGAGCGAGATATCCTTGTGGCCGGTGATAGCATCGGCGGTGATCGTCTGGCCGACCGCATCGATCGCGCCGGCTGCAAGGATGGTGCCGGCCTGAATGGCGCCGGCGCTGTCGTTGATGGTCAGATCGCCACTACTCGCCAGCACGATGTTGCCGCCGGCGGCCTTGGTCGCGGCAAAGTCGACGCCGGAGGCGAGAAGATCGGCGCTGACGCCATTGGCGTTGCCGTTGATGGTAACAGCGCCGGCACCGAGCAGCTGGCTGGTGACATCAACGCCGCCATCGATGCCGATCTTGCCGTGGCTGGTGAGATTGCTTGACTGCAGCAGCGCGGCCTCAGCCGTGAGATCGCCGGCCGACAACAAGGTGCCGACCGTGATGTTACCGGCGCCGGCCGTTAGATCGAGCGTGCCGGAGGACCCAAGAGCGATATTGCCGCCCGCCGCAGCGGTGGCGGCAAAATCGACACCGGAGGCGATCGTCGTCGCCTGAATGCCGGCTCCGGAGATGGCGATGTTGCCGGAGGCAAGAAGCTGCCCGCTGATATCCACGCCACCGCTTGCCGTCCTCGCGCCGGTGGCACTGATGTTGGCATTACCATGCGCCGTGACGGTCTGGGCCGTGAGCGAGGTGCCATCAACCGTGATATTGCCGGAGGAGAGCAGGCTTGCGGCACTGACCGCGCCGCCTGTCGCCGTCAGTTGCAGGTCGGCAGCGCTGGCCAACATGGTCGTGCCACCTGCCTGGGTGGCGGCGATGTCGAGGCCGGAGACGGTGGCGCCGCTGGAGATCGACCGGCCGGTGGCGGTGATCGTGCCTTGAGCGAAGATGGTGCCGGAAACGGCGATATCCAGGCCGGCATTGAGGCCGATATTGTTGTAGCTCAAAAGCGAGGCGGCCGAGATCGCACCGGCAGTCGCGGTGATCGACAGCGCGCCCGTGCTGTTGGCAGCCCCCGTCAGGGCGATATTGCCAGCCGAGGCCGACAACGTCGCCGTCCCGCCGGCCGTCACATTGGCAGCGGAGATGCCGCCGGCCGAGGTCATCACCAGATTGGCGGCGCTGTTGCTGTCGCCCGTCACGCTCAGCAGGCCGGTGCCACCAGACAGGGCGATATCGTCGTCGGCAGCGACCGATTGCAGGGTAATACCCTGATCGGCCTGAATGGCGACCTTCTTCTTCGAGGTCACCTTGATGGCCGTGACCTTGTTCTTCGAGGTGATGCTGACGCCCTGGCTGCCCGAGGCATTGCCGATCGAAATCTTGCCGTCTGCCGACAGCGACAGTTCGCCGGCATTGGCCGCCATGTCGCCGCTCATGTTGACGCCGGCGCCCTTCTCGGTA
>NZ_AUFB01000077.1 GCF_000426285.1 Rhizobium leucaenae USDA 9039
GGGTTAAACCACGAGATCGGGATCATCAAGGATGTGATGGCGACTGCCCGAATGATCGGCGCAACCCCGTTGTAGGTGTGCGGCAAGAGCAAAGCGACGATATCATCAGAGACGACAATCAGACCGCTGAACGCAGGCAATGAAACAAACGCAGCCGTTCGAATGATTGCGACGTAGACTT
The DNA here is from genome assembly GCF_000426285.1 of Rhizobium leucaenae USDA 9039. GTDB lineage: Bacteria > Pseudomonadota > Alphaproteobacteria > Rhizobiales > Rhizobiaceae > Rhizobium > Rhizobium leucaenae. Next base: position 182 of record NZ_AUFB01000077.1, read on the forward strand.
CCTGCTCCTTAACGAGGTCGCCCCGTACTTTTGTCATCAGCGGAAGCCATAGCGAAAATAGCGGGCCGATCAGCGGCCCCTGCATCGTTTCACTGATGCGGTCGGCGGCGCGAAATAAGCCGACGGTTCGTTCATCATATCGCAAGCCAAATATGAAAATGACCGCACGCTGCATCGAAAGACTGAGCGCCGCGACAGACCATAGGGGAATGAAGCGCCGCAAAATGCTTCGAGCTATGCGCCAATCCGCGTCAAATCCGGGACGCCAACGCGTGCAGCGATATTCGAACAGCAGGACTGCCGCCAGAAATACCACCCTTTGAGCAACCAGCGCCCAGATTCCCCAAGGCGTGAAAGCAAGCATGATGCCGGCAGCACCCCCTGCAAAGGTGCTGATGATATTGCGCTGCGTGAAGGTCTTGAAGCCAAGATCCTTCATGATCAAAGCATCCATCACCGAAAGCCAAGGGGTCGCTAAGAGCATCAATCCGAATATCGGCATGAAATATCGGATCAGAGGGGCGTTTTGGTAATCGGCGACAAGTGGTGCAGCAATGACCAACAGCGCCGAAAACGGCAGCGCGATGGATAACAAACTATAAAAGGCTGAATTCAGTGTCTTCCCGTCGTATCCGTTTCCTTGGATAACGGCGTCCATTCCGGCGTATCTGCCTTCGTTGGCAAGGAAATCGGCAACGACCGACGAGAGGGCGACGACGCCAAAGAGTTCAGGAGGCAGCGCCCGCGCTAGGATCAAAAATATGACGAAGCCTGCTGCCTGTGAGAGGATCGCATTGATACTACTCCACAAAATTCCGCTGCGAAGGGCTCGTGAAATCGAAAGTTCGGTCATTCAGCTTTCCCGCCCACACACAACGCTTAACCTACATTATAAAAAATTTCGCCAATTAATAAGGCGCCAAGATGAATGAAGCCGTCGCCGATAATTCGGCCATAGGCTCTAAGTGCCGTAGCCCAGGGGCCATGTTTGCCGGATTTTTCAGTCAGGTTTGCGGAAGCCACGTCAAACAGGAACAGTCACTCACAGAACCGGACCTTATGCCAACGCATCGCCCATCTGTTGTTCTTGTCGGTTACAGATCGCGCCGCGGACAACAGGGGCTACCGCAATGACGAAACCCCTCTGCCCGGCGAGAAAAAAGCGGCCGATCCACGCAAACCGTCACGGCTTTAAAAGCGCCCAGATCAGTGTCGTCTTGATGCGCCGGCGAATGCTTTTTCTGAAATTCGTTTCCCCAACCTTGTTGATCGCCTCCCAATAGGGCGTGCGCCGAAGGTAATGGTAGTATTTCCAGATATAAGGGTGATATCCGTCGATCGACCAGGGTTTGTTATGTTCGGTGAAATGGATGATCTTTGGCCGCCGACCGTTTGCCATCTCTGATTTTTCGGCAAAACACGGCCTTCCCTCCTGCATCAGCATCCGGCGTTGGACATTCCAAAGCGGATCAAGATGTTTCCATCGTCCCCAAAAGACGATGTTGAGTGCATCCTGATCGATTTGATCGAGCTCATCGAACCGCGTCTCGAGCAAATCGAGCACCTGCGAAAACTCGTTGCTTTGCCGGATCTTCGCAAGGTCCAGCAAAAGAATGCCGGAGTTGAAATAGGCCAGTCGCTTCGGTGGCAATCTAAAATGCTTTGCAAATGCTTCGGAATCGATGCCAACGTCGTAGACACCCCCAATCGCGCAGTCGCCAAGCTCCTGGTTCCAAAGCTCGCGTATGTCACCGATGACGACAACATCGGCATCGAGATAAACAATCCTGCTGACGTCGGCAGGTGCTAGATCAGGCAGTGCCAACCGGTGATAGGCAGCGCGGCTTACATGCCTTCTGCCTTCCATGTTCAACAGGCGTGAATCCGTGATCTCGAGCCATTCGAACCTTTGGCCCGGTGCACAGCGCTCCAAATCCGCCCGCCGATCGATTGATATGCCGTCATGAACAATCAGAAAACGGAATCGAGCACCACGCGCATTGTCGATCAGGGATGTCATCGCCACCGCCGCATGCGGCAGATAGCCAGCATCGATGCCGAAGGCGATGACAACTTCCGCGACATCGAGCGGCGGTGTCGTCAAACGCTCTTCCCGGACCGCTGGATCATCCATCAGGGAGGAGACGCCATCGTGCCGGAAGGCTGTGGTCCCGGCAGACGGTTTTACAAAGAAGGAGGGATGCTTTCTCACGGAAACTGCAGTTCCGCGTGCACCTACGGGTTCAACCATCATCATTCCCCTTCTAAGATTGCGAGAGGTGATCTGCGGCCCTTCTCGTCGGCCATGAAGGCGGTGCTATTGCCAGCCGGGATAGCCCGACCAGTTCGTCCGTATTCCCATCTTGACACATGCCCAATCTACCAAGGCGTCCAGCGCCAGAGGCGCGCTGAATGTCCATCCGACCTTGTCGAGCGCATCGAAATGAATGCCGAGATTTTCGCGGCCGCGATCCTGCTTCCACCACGCGATAATGCGGCGGACATAATATCGCCGGAACCGAAGCAAATGAGCGCGGTACTCCGGGCCGAAGGCCAGCGGCCCATATCGAGTGAGGAAATGAAGAGCATCTCGCGTCCACGCTCTTGTTTTGCTTGCGGACGAAAGGGATGTCGTCGTGTTGGCGTGTACGCGCGTAAATCCGAGGTTTTCGTGCACGAAGCCGAAGTCCGACCGCGTCAACATTTTCAGCACGGCATCAAGATCCCAGCCACTTTCCATGGCATCTTCGAACAGTGGCTGGAACTGATCGGTAACGCTCTTTCTCCAAAGCATCTGCACCGGCATCAAAATGCCCTGGCGCAGCAACATCATCCGGATAGCGTCCGTGCCGTTAAAGACGCTTCGATCTTTCGGCCAGAAAAAATCCTGGACCGCACCGGCACATAGATGCAGGCAACCGATGACGCCGACCTTTGGATTATTCTCCGCAAGAGTGACCATCTTCGCCACGGAATCGGGCGTTATCGTATCGTCATCACAGAGATAACGGACATAGGACGCCTCGGCTGGTACGTGCGAATAGGCACGGTTCCAATTGTCGCGTTGATTGAGGGTTTCGTCGTTATGGTGTGCGACGACCGGAACACGCTGTTTGCTGTAGTTCCTTATGATTTCCGCCGTTCCATCGGTGCTGTTATTGTCAAGCACGATATGAACGACGCTCGGCCATATCTGTTTCTGCACCGACTCCATTGTTTCGGCTAGAAAACGTGCGCCGTTGTGGGTTGGTGTAACGATAGCAACGAGCGGTCCCGGCATGCTTCTTTGACCAACCTCTTCAATAGAACCCCGAGATCATCGCGTTGATGATTACCGGCCCAAGTACGTTAGTCAACGATATATTTATCGTTTGTTTATACTGGATGTAGTCAATTATAGGTATCCGGCAGCGGGACAAAAATGCACATGGCTTCCGGAAAATACTGCTTTGCATAATCAATATAGGCTAATCACATCAGCTTCGGATATACTTCGGTCTCGTCGGCAAAGTTGCGGCATTGGTGAGCGCCTGATCGGTGCTGATTGCCAGGACGCGCTGGAAGGCAATGCTTGCTGAGAACGGCCTTTGCAGGCCGAATGTCACGCCGATGCAGTTTTCGGCCTCCTGCAGCGCGCTCGCAGCCGGCTCCAACGTGAGAGCATTTCTGTTCCACGCATCGATCAGGAGATTAGACGCGATCAAGCCGTGGGCGCGGGAGCGATGTCGATCTTTCGTGGGAAGATCTGCATAAGGCGATGTCTGATCGGCCGGTCATAAACATAGCTCAGCCAGCATGAAACTATCATTGCGGTGCCCAAACTCAGAATTGCAAAGCGTAACCCATGTCCACTCCATTTTGCTCCGCTGTCCCATTCCGTGATCAGAACAAAGAGGTTCAACAACGGCGTATGGAGAACATAAATGCCGTAGGACGCATCGCCGCTCAACTGGCTCACAATCCGCCATCCCCTCGCAAAGCTCATCCGTGACGCCATGATCACGACCAGCGGCCAGAGGAGAATGATTACGAACAGATTGTAATAGGGTCGAAGCGCATCGCCTGGATCAAACACCAGGACTGCGATGCAAAGGACCGACAATAGCCATGGTCCGATGCGGGATTGTTGCACCGGCCGCATCCAATAGCGCTTGATTACGATGCCGAGCGAAAACGAGAAGATCACCCGTGGAAAACCGACAGGATAAGTGGCCCAGGTCGCACCGCCTTCCAACGTTCCGAAATGGAGAGAGGCGACCACGAGAAAGAATGCTGCGCCAATGATCGCTGCAGTCAGCGCCCGTCCGCTTAATTTCACGGCGACCAAGCCATAGGCAAAATTGATCAGCAGCTCGAAGAACAGCGACCAGGCAGGGCCGTTCCAGGGAAAGAGGATCTCGGGAAATGTCGAAAGCGGCGGCGGTGTAGGCA
>NZ_AUFB01000078.1 GCF_000426285.1 Rhizobium leucaenae USDA 9039
GTGGTGTCCCTCAGGTTGGCTCTAAGCAACCCGACCCTACCGGAAATCACCGATGGCTATGAAATCAAGCTACACCACTCCATGGGACACGATCAATCTTCAGACTGCAACGCGTCTGCTATGTCGCTTATTGTCGGACTCAAGACTTTTTTGAACGCCAGATAGATCGACCCTCGGAGTGATCGCTCTGCCGTAGACCCACTTTTGTTTGGCACGAAACTTGTGTGTTTATCGCAGACCGCCGGGAGCAAGCCGCAGCAAGGGCACCGGTCCTGATCTCGGCTGGTCGTCACAAAATTGAAGTCAACGACATAGGGCACAGAACGGACCGGACGATTGATCCTGTGGGCGTCAAAGGGTTCTGGCGAACACTGCATCGATAACCTGCCAAAAACCCAGTCGGCAGCGAGAATGTCGAGGTTGACGACAAATATCCGCAGAGATGCAATCAACGGAGTTAAGGATGAATAGATATTTTTGCGAATTACTAGGAACGTTTGCGCTCATTTTCTTCGGCTGCGGCACACTCGTCTTTATGCGTTCCGAGGTGGGCCCCCTCGGTGTCGCTCTTGCCTTCGGGATGACAGTGGTGGCGATGGCCTACGCGATTGGCCCAGTATCAGGCGCTCATCTCAATCCCGCGGTCAGCCTCGGTTTTCTTGTTTCGCGACGGTTTGGACTGTGGGACTTCCTCGCGTATGTCTTGGCTCAAAGTGCGGGGGCTATAGCGGCCGCAGGCGCTCTCTATGTGATAGCCATGGACAAAGTCGGTGGCTACGACATTGCCGTAGAAGGTTTCGCCCAAAACGGCTGGGGAGCTTATGGGGTCAGATCTGTGTTCCTGTTTGAGTTCATCTCCACGTTCCTGTTTGTAACGGTATTTCTCAAAAGCACCACCGAGGAAGGGGCGGGCACTGTCGCAGGTTTTGCAATTGGTCTTACCTTAGTCGCAATCCATCTGGCCGGCATTTCGGTTTCGGGTGCTTCTGTAAACCCTGCACGGTCGCTCGGCCCGGCGCTCTTTGCAGGGGAGACGGCGCGCTCACAGCTCTGGCTCTATATAATTGCACCGATGCTCGGTGCTGTTGCGGCGGGCCTTCTGCAACTCACTGAAGTTCTCGCGTTTCGACCAACAAGCAACTCGCTGAAGCGCAATGGCGCTACTCTTGCAGGGCGAAGTAGAGCTGATGCAGCTCGCCACTTCCAACCGCGCCCCTGACCGGGATTTCGACGGACTTCACATTTCCTTGGCGGCGAACCGCCCCGCCCCCGAGCCAGTATGGGGCTACATGTCACGTGATTCCATTTCCGCCGTTTCATTGTCACCTAAGCCGGTTCCAATCTCGTCTTTAGGGCGCATCGACCTTCTTTCCCGAGAGGAAAATCGGACCGCGGCCAGTATTGGAAAAAACTTGGGTCCATTCAGACCTAGCCCAACGGCCGAAAATACGTCCGATCGATATTGCGGCTGATGCTCCTTCAGGAGTCCTCTGTGAGCGGTTCGAACGCGAGCACTTTTTGGCTTCACCTGCAAACACTCTCTGCTCACCATTATGAGCGCTGCTCATGGATCCATGAAGGAATGCCATTTCAGTTTTGGTTCGCCTCATGATATTGGCCGCTGGGGTCAAGGATATCGCCTCGCCCGCGTCCATAGGACGAAGAGCATCAGCCTTGCAGGAAAGCCATCGGCCAGCACTTGTGCCGATATACTACCATTGCTTGTCGTAGCGATATAATAACAACCCTTAGGCCGTAAATCGTCCGGCCAGCGTCAAAAGAAGAGGTCTTTGAATGCGCGCAGACGTGCAGTGGAAATTGTGCTGGGAAAATGAGTTGCAACTCTCCGATCATGTCGAACTCGCCGAGTTCTTTCGGAAGACATACGGGCCGACTGGCGCGTTTAATGCAAAGCCGTTCCAAGGCAGTCAAAGCTGGGCCGGAGCAAGACCGGAGCTTCGTGCGATCGCGTACGACTCGATCGGTGTTGCGGCCCATCTGGGCTTGCTGCGCCGCTTCATCAAAGTTGACGGGGTAGACCTTTTGGTGGCTGAGCTAGGTTTATATGGAGTGCGTCCGGATCTCGAGGGGCTCGGCATCGCCCATTCGATTCAGGTTATGCTTCCCACATTGCAGAAGTTTCAAGTTCCATTCGCCTTCGGTACGGTTCGACCCGAGCTGCGGAAACACATTGAAAGATTCGGCCGACACAGTCCACTGACTGTTGTGTCGCAGGTGAGCGTACGATCTACGCTGCCACACGCACGCATCGACTTGCCGCCCACCCGTGTCGAGGATCCGCTTGTCATCATTATGCCGATTGGACAGCCCATCTCCGCCTGGCCAGCCGGTACGATGATCGACCGGAACGGACCGGAGTTATGAGCTACCTCGACTGCTAGCGGAAGTGCTCAGGCTCCTCGTGGAGCTCACTGTCCCAAGCGCAATCCGGTCCGGTCATCGGCAGGATCATATCGGCCGCCATCGGATGAAGAAATATGCGGTTCAATGGCCTTGATCTCAATCTTCTGGTTGCGCTCGACGCCCTGATGAGCGAACGTAATCTGACGGCGGCGGCGCGCAGCATTAACCTGAGCCAGCCAGCCATGAGCGCGGCGGTCGCACGGCTGCGCACCTTCTTCCAAGATGAGCTGTTTACGATCGCTGGGCGCGAATTTATCCCCACACCTAGGGCAGAAAGCCTGGCACCCGCCTTGCGAGATGCTCTGCTCCATGTTCAGCTCTCCATTATTTCCAGAGAGCCGTTTGAGCCCGCCCAATCGGATCGTCGCTTCAAAGTTATCCTTTCCGATTACGTCGCGCTCGTATTTTTCGAAAAAGTCGTTGAGCGCGCGGCGCGGGAAGCTCCTGCTGTCAGCTTCGAATTTCGGCCCCCGGGCGATGACACTGATGATTTACTCCGGCGCGGCGACGTCGATCTTCTCATTTTGCCGGAAGTGTTCGCGTCGAACACCCATCCCCGAGCAGGGCTGTTCGATGATGTCCACGTGTGCGTAGGCTGCACCTCGAACAAGCAACTGGAAGAGCCGTTTACGTTCGAGAGATACATGTCGATGGGACACGTTGTGGTCAAGTTTGGGAATGTCCGTAGGCCTGGCATCGAGGAATGGTATTTGCTCGAATATGGTCACAAGAGACGCATCGACGTCGTCGTGCATGGCTTCAGCATGATCCCGCCGATGGTTTCGGGCAACGAACGCATAGGAACCATGCCCTTACGGCTGGCGCAGCATTTCGCAAAAACCATACCCCTGCAAATCGTTGAGCTTCCGCTACCACTACTCCTTCCGTTCACCGAAGCCGTACAATGGCCCGCTCTGCACAATAGTGATCCGGCAAGCCTCTGGATACGCGAACTCTTATTCAAGGAGGCGTCCCACATGATTTCGCCGCCGGGCGCGGCCGAACCTCATATGCACCGGATTAGCACCGGCCCTGACCCGCTCACCTGCGATCGGCGAACTTGATAACGGGCGGAGAAGTCACGTGCTTTGCCCTTCACTTTAAGATTTACACAAGCCAATTGGGTTCGACCGCACGGCGATAACCGGTCGCAACGTTATTTTGCGTCCGGGCGCAGCGGAACAGCATGGATGCTCCAGTTGAACGAAAACTCGAATAATTGCAGCGGTCCGATCGACAGGAAGGACGAGCTGCCATAACTCGGGTCGCCTTTGCGGACTGCAGGCATAAGGCTCAGCACCCGTTACCGAGGCGATCGACGTTAGCCGTTACTTTGCAGAGTGCCGGTAAAAGACATCCGCCAGAATGTGGTGATCATGGCGGTAGACTTCAGCCATGATATTGTAGAGCTCTGGATCGTGAGCCTCGAACTCGTCTGATGTGGCGACGGTGAGTGCACCATGGCTGTAAGCTGTATTCGTATTGAACCAAAACCGCGTGCCTTCGGCCCAATACTCATCGACGGTGTTCTCCATATACGAACGCGCCCAGAGTCCTTTCTCGCGGGCGTGGAAATAGGCTTTTTCAACTCGCGCGACGAGATCAGGATCCACCGTGCGAAGCGCGTTGAAGATATTATGTGAGAATTCGTGAACAAGAATGTTTCCTCCGTAATAGCGAGTGCCAGGCACGCCCATCAAATTTTCCACGGCCCCCGTCGTGTAGAGCCCGCCCATGCCGCGTGCCCGTTGGGCCCAGTATTCCCGGGCAGTCATCTTGTCGATCGTGTTGGCGTAATTCCGCCGTTCGTCGGGGGTGAGGCGGGGATCATCGGGCGCCGGCTTCTTCCAATCCCGCTGCTCCGGAATGTCAGTCGTCGTCTCGTCGATCGCCATGATGCCCACCCGCGCCCCGGCCCAGATTAAGGCATCGCGAACATCACGACGTTCTGACAACATGTATAGGACAATGTCACGTGCGATTAAAAGTGCCGTGTCTGGAACCTTTTCGGACGAGATAATAGTCTTACTGCGTCACAAATTTGTGGATTTTATCGATCCTTCATCCGGGAGCAGCATGGACATCGCTGGAGGTTGCGACTGAGTGCGACGGTCA
>NZ_AUFB01000079.1 GCF_000426285.1 Rhizobium leucaenae USDA 9039
GAGCCACAGGGCGACCTTACGGATGTCGCGGGTTGCCTGCAGCATCACAACTGCGCAGCCGTGACGAAGCTGATGTGGTGAGACGCGACGGCCGCGAAGCGATGAGTAGCTCTCGGCTGCCTTGCCGACATGTTTGTCGAGCACATACTCGAAGCCGGCGCGGGTCATCGGGTCGCCCTGAGCATTGACGAAGAGGTCCGGTACGCGGACTGCGCCACGAACACTCAGCCACGCACGAAGGTCCCGCGTAGTTTCCTTCCAGAGCGGCAGGCAACGTTCCTTGCGGCCCTTTCCCATGACCTTCACGCTCGCACCGTTCTGAAGCGACAGGTTCTCTGTCTGAAGGCCGACCAGTTCGGAGACCCGCAAGCCTCCGGCGAAGCAGAGATGCATCATTGCCCGATCACGGATGCCAGATCTCGTCGCCAGATTGGGCGCGTTTAAGATCGCGCGGATTTCATCCATCGTCAGATGACGGATGAGCTTCTGGTCATGGCGCTTGGTCGGAATCGCATGGACCCGGCCGATCTGCTGAAGGGCGGAGGGAACCTTGTGCTCGAGATAGCGCATGAACGCCTTGATGGCGGCAAGCCGCATATTACGGGTGGAAGCGCTATTGCCACGATCCTGCTCAATGTGCTCCAGGAAGGCCACGATCATCGGTGCGTCTAGGTCTTCGATGGCGAGCAGAGACGGTCGCGTGCCGAGCCGTTTGGCTGCAAAGTTGAACAGCAGCTTGAAGCTGAACGCGTATGTCTCGCAGCTTTGCGGGCTGTAACCTCGCTGTCGCGGCATATAATCTCGCAGGAAGCCAGTGATGAGAGGGGCGAGCTCTGTCATAAGCCGTCCTCCCCGACCAGAGTTTCTGCCGCGGCGGCGATGTCGGTCATCATTTCCGGCGTCGCCTCGAGATACCAGTATGTATTGTGGATACTGACATGGCCAAGGTAGGTCGACAGAGCGACGAAGTGCCGGGCAACTTCGCCGCGATCGGCACCGCATTGTTCCAGGACGCGGGTTGCGAAGGTATGTCGAAGGTCGTGGATACGTGGCTGCTGACTTCGCCCCGGCGCGATGCCTGCCCCTCGTAAGATGCAGCGGAACGTATAGTTCACCGTCGTCGGGTAGAGCTGTCGGTGCTGGACGGATGGGAAGAGCCAATCGCTCTCGCCGGCGTGTTGGCGCCGAGAGTGAAGATAGCGTTGGAGCGCTTCCATGACGGTGCCGTGCAGCGGTACAAGTCGGCTCTTGCGGAACTTGGTTTCGCGAATGTGCAACACGCCGTCCGGCAGGATGTCGTCGAGCCTGAGCGCGAGAGCTTCGGAGATGCGCAGTCCCGTAGCTGCAATCAGTCCAAAGAGCATGACATAGAGCTCGCGACGCAGTGGATTGGGCTGCTGGCGCCTCAGATTGCCGGCCACAACGAGAATACGGGCGATCTCATCCGCGCTGTAGATGTAGGGAACAGGTCGATTGGTGGACCGCTTGATATCTGCGGGCGGTATCTCGTGACGAGGATCTTCCGCCTGCATGAAGCGGGCAAAGGCGATCAGGGCCGTCAGTCGATGCGACATGGCGTTTGGGCTCTTGGCTGCCACTGGCAACCAAGAAAGAGCTGTTGCTGTGCGAATGTGGCTCTCGTCGCGTTCCGCTGCAAAGCGCGCGAACGCCAGGAGATACCGATCGACCCGGGCGAGTTTGTAGCCCAGCGCGCGGCGCAGACTGATGTAGCGGGCGACGTCGGCGCTCAGCATGGCAACCTCCCGCCCCAAGGCTGCGCGATTTCGGACAAGAGGCCGATGTCGACCTTGGCGTAGAGCGCGGTCGTCGATGGAGACCGGTGACGCAAAACGGCTCCGACGCCGGCAAGGCTTGCGCCGCTCCTCAGCATCGCGGTCGCCGCTGAGTGCCGCAGCACATGCGCGCCACGATGGATGCTCGCGATTCCTGCCCTGTCGAGGCCGCGACGTACGATGCACTTTATGGCAATGCGGCTCAGCGGCCGGATCGGCGCGATATCCGTCAGGAACACGCGCGTCGTCGCAATGTGCGGCCTTGCCCGCTCGATATAAGCTAATATGGCATCGCCAACGTCCTGAGGCAGCGGCAGCCATTCCTCGCGCCGGACCTTTCCGAGCAGCGTTATCCGGCCATTTTTCCAATCGATGTCAGCAAAAGTGAGATTGGCGACTTCGCTCGCCCTGAGGCCCAACCGGGCCAGAAGCAACATGACAGCGCGGTCGCGTAAGCGGCACTCGCCCTCACAGTTGGCAAGGAGGCGGTCGATATCACTTTGACCAAGAAAGCACGGCGTCGTCGCCAGTTGCCAGCTCGCAAAGCTCGGAACCGCATGTTCCCGCCCCGCAGGGCAGTGCCCCATCGCGATGAGGTATTTGAGGTACATGCGCGTGGCGACGGCGATGCACCGCGACCGCGAACGGCCGTGCGGCCTCGCACGAACAAGCACGAAGTTGCGGATCGCCTCGGCCGTATAAGCCGCGGGATCTGATCCAATCGATATCAGTAAATCGGCCAATACCGGCTGGTACAGGTTGAGCGTCGACTCCTTGATGCCGCGTTGCTCCCGCATCCAGCGACTAAAGGCGGCCAGGGCCGGCCACGTCTCCTCCAGTGACGGAGCCTGCTCCTGCAGCAGAATGTTGCACTCGCGCAGATACGTGACGAACAGTGCGGCAGCACCCTGTGGCGCACGGGCGGTCTTGCTGCCTTTGAACACCGATGCCGATGCGTTCAGACCCTCGGCGAGTGTTTCGACACCGAAGCCGGCGGCACGCACCCAATCACCCCACAGTGCCAGTAGGCGCACCACCTCCACGATTGTTGCGGCCGAATAATTCCGCTGGCCAAGCCAGTGCTTGAATCCGTCGACATGTGGTTGCAGCCAAGTGATCCGAACATCGACACTGCGGCGATGTCTGTACTTTCGCTTTGTCATTCTGCTTCCTCGATTTGATCGTTGGTGCCGGAAGAGTCCGGCGCGTCGAACAAATCGAAGGTTTCCAAGCCATTCCAGCGTCGGCGGACAGCTTTTCCGGCCTCACCCTTGCGGTTGCGAGCAAAGGGGCAGAGCAGCGCTTTTTTCTCGGATCAGATGGATATGGTGCCGACGGTGACGACGGAGAGGTGATGGCGCCGGCGGCGCCGTTGATCATGCCGATGAGGCGACAACCGATCATTCGCGTCGTTCTCTGCTGACGGCGCAAAGCCCCCGA
>NZ_AUFB01000080.1 GCF_000426285.1 Rhizobium leucaenae USDA 9039
TATCACCGTGACAAAGCAAGGCGGTCCTCGGCGTGGGCATACGAATGAACGGGGCATTGCCATGAACCGCCGCAATGCGCTCTTTGCAGGCCATGATGAAGGCGGACGCAACTGGGCCCAGTTCGCCAGCCTGATTGGCACATGCAAAATGAATGGCGTGGAGCCCTACGCTTATCTGTGGGATCTCTTCACCCGTCTCGCCAATGGCCTCTTGCCAAAGATATCGACGCTCTGATGCCATGGGCTTATGCCGCTCGCATCAAGACCTCACAATGAGCTCGTCAGATACTATCCTGAGCTCATATCCGGCCTTAGGGAACACTATTGAGTCGCTGAAACTGAAAAATCAATGGGGCGTAGACGCCGCACACGGCGGAGCCACAATGCACCTGAGAGTCACAAGCTGCGGGTCTTCACAAGCCACGACAGCGCCAGCACCGCATCGTCGATATCCCTTGCGAGAGCTTTTGACGAGCAAATACGAAATTAATGCGGTCCTCGCCGAATGCGTACTGCATCTCAAAAGCTGCTCGAGCAGATGCTTACAATTGTTCCTGTTCGCCAATGTTCGGAAAAGGTGTAATCGACCAACTGATTAGGTTAACGGCACGCTCAAGTATGATCTCGGTCTGACTGCGACTGGGTGAGGTGGCAATGACGTGTCCAATCGAGTCTCGGTCATCGCTTTTCCTGACGAACGGCGTCTTCGGTTTAAGGTACAGTTCAATCTCGGCGACACCGGGCTCAGCGGCTGCCTGCCTATCGCCATTGATCCAATCGAGGATGCCATCGGTATCAGGAACTAGGAATCGTGCGGCCGCCGTCTGCGAACGTCTTCGGCTCAAATCCCATTTCTCGCCTATGACAAGCTTGATGTGCTGATTGATAAGATCGACACCATAAGCCAGCTGAATCAGCCGAGGAGTGGTCCAACCCGGAAGACGCGGATTGACTTCAATAGCGACTGGACCTCGCTTCGTCCACCGCAATTCAATGTTCGCTGGCCCCCAACCAAGACCGAGAGCTCGTAAGCAGCTTAGTGAAACATCGGCGATGCACTTACATTGACCATCAGTTAGGGGCGCCGGAAAGATGCTCTCACGAACGACGAAATGCGGTGGGCTGCCAAATTTGGCGGTGCCAATTGCAACGACCTCATTCCCCATTGTGTCGACACTATAGTATGGTCCTTGAGCGAACTCTTCGATTAGTATCCCTGGCGAAGATCGCCAGATGTGCTTACCGCCCAGCAGATAAGTCGTGTGTTCAGCCACCTCCGTGATGTTGCGGCATAATCGGACCCCGCTGCTGCCGCTGCCAGTGACTGGCTTAAGTATCACCGGCAGACCAATCTCCTCTGCAGAGCTTTCAACGTCCGTTGCATCCGTTGCCAAGCGGTAGGCAGGTATTGGAACGCCCGCCCGTGCGAGGAGTTGACGTTGAACGAATTTGTCGTAGCACTGTTCAATCGATGCTGGGTCTGGTCCGGGTAGATCGAAATGGCGGCAGAGCCTCCCGACTGTCACATAGACCGATTCATCTCGGCCCGCGAACCCAGTGATGCCCGCGATGTCATAAGTCGCACGTAGCTGGGTACACTCATGAATCATTGCATCGAGATCGCCTGTATCGACACGGATCGCTTGTACCCTTTTTGCCGAAATATAGTCGTACTGAGCTGGGTCAACCGATAGAGTAATTGGTTGAATGCCAAGGCGCTGGGCAGCTTGAATATACAGAGGACCATTACCTCTACTACCTTCAACTAGGATGAGCGCTCTTCTTGCCATTTACGCGGAGCTCCGACGTTGACGCTCTGGATGATCTGAGGGCAAATTGCAAAGTCCCTCTCTCACTCAACGCGTTTCTTCAGTTTATGTGAGCGTATCATTGTCGGCGGGTTGCTTGTGCAAAGATTCTGTAAAACTTTTGAAGGGCCTATGCAGCGTCTATTTGAAGTTGAATCTGTCAAGTTCGTCAAACGAGGCCAAGGTAGTCGGCCGTGAATTATCCGGAAGTAGTTGATGTTTCCGGTACATCGTACGTGTCCCATTAATCGGTGTCGCAAGAAAGCTGTCGCATTGCCTCAGGAACAATGGGAGCCAACAAATGTCGAGACCTAGTGAACGGCGCGAGACGGGAGCAGGATCCGTTCCGGTCTCGTCTTGATCAGATCATTGATCTGAAGCACGACCTTATCTGGTTGGCGCAGACAATCGATTGGCCGTTCTAGAAGAACGATATGGTGAGATTTATTCCGATGGAGCCGGTATGCCGCCACTACCTCGACAGCCTCTCCAGTATTTCTGCGGCGGGACATTCTTCCAACACACATTGCCGTTTCGATCGTTCGTCGCTGATGGCAGCGCAAATGCAGTTTGTCGCATGGCTGGCGCCAACGCATGGGCGAGTAGCGGATAAAGGCGCTTCTGCAGGAGAGCCTCTTGGTGGCGTCAAGACCGGTGCGATGAAGTCGTCGGACACGCGGCAGGCGATCGTCGATACAATAGTCCAAGAACATGATGTTTCCGACCGCCGCCAAGCTCATTGACCGGGCACGGAGCGGCTCGTGTGGCTGGCTCGCAGGGTGGCGCTCGATCTGCGCCAGACGGCTGGGAAAATTCGCCCTGATCCAGCACCAGCGGTATCCCCATGCCAAACAGTTCAAGCGGGCTGGGACGGCGCTGCCCAAGCTAAGGACCTATCTCGGGCGAACGATCCGCGACATCTCACGCCGACGAAGTGTAAGCGCTCATTTCGTTGCGCCTTTTCGCGTTGAATTCTCTGCCGCATGAAGTGTCCACTTAAAATAGGTGGACACCAAATATGAGTGACGAAG
>NZ_AUFB01000081.1 GCF_000426285.1 Rhizobium leucaenae USDA 9039
CAGTATCAAACTCAGACGAAACAAAGCAGGCAGAAACCCACAATACATGGCCGAAATCATCCGAGCATGACTGTTAACCCGGATTCAGCGCCGTGGCGTCGCTGGTGGCTCTATAAACATCAATGTCGAAATATGACATGGGCAAGAGACACTCGCTGGGTTCTGACACCATCGTACATTCAGGATGACAGTGAGCGCGACGAACAGCCCACTGCTTTCGGCGTTGACGGGATCGCAATAGCACTTTCTTTTAGAACTTCTGCTTTGCCCGCTTCGGCATAAAATAGGTTCGGATATTGACGAGTGCTTCGGCGACGGCAGCAGCATCCTGGTGGGTCGCTTTCCGTTTTGTCTCGCCGAGCTTGCGGATCGGCGCGATGATATCCCCAGTGACGGCATGACCTCGAAGGACAGGCTGCCAAAGCCTCGGCGCGTATCCTGTTCCGAGGAGAAAGCAGATGTCCCAATCGAATGGATCAAGGGTCTGATCATCGATCCTGGTGAACCTGGGCCGGTGGTCTTTCGGTCTCTCGGAAAGGCTTGCAGATATCCGATTATACTCCGCCACGATCGTCTGCACGGCCCGATGTTCGGTTGTTTCCATTGGCAGGTTCAGGGCATCCGGGCCGGTCAGTTCCGGGATCCATTGGCGTGGGTCGATGAACTTCGGGCCGATGATGAGGGCCGTAAGATAGCCATCGAGACTGCTCATTGACCAGATAGGCGATGGCGGACGACGTCTCCTGATAAAGGCTTCGAATGCGTCGTCATCGAGCTTCGGTCGCGGCGTCATCTCCTGGCTGTTCTGTGTCATGCCGCTTGTCGCTCCTGCTGTGTCATCGCTTCGCGCTCGGCGTTCCAGGCCCAAGGCAAAAGGCTCTCCATCTCGTTGGCTTTGACTTTGCCGGAGATGATGCGTTCCAGCACATCGGCAAGCCAGGCGTCGGGGTCCACGCCGTTAAGCTTTGCCGTGTTCACGAGCGATGCCAGGACCGCGAAGGTCTGGCCACCCCGCTCGTTGCCCACGAATAATGAGTTCTTTCTCGTCAGAGCCACGGATTTCATTGAACGCTCGACTACGTTGGAGTCCACCTCGATCCGGCCATCATCGAGGAAGGCTGTCAGGCCGCCCCAGTGGTTGAGCATGTAAGTGACTGCCTTGCCAAGTGCTGATTTCGACGACACCTCGTCGCTCAGTTCGGTGAGATGGACCTTCAGCTCCCTCATGATGGGAGCCGCCTCACGACGCCTGCCGCTAAGCCGGGTATCTTCATCTTCCCCTCGTAGTTTTGCTTCGATGCGATAGATTTCTGCAATCCTGGCAAGGATCGACAAGGCCTCCGAAGAGCCGGTCAGTTTGACGACATCAACGAACTTTCGCCGTGCATGGGCGAGGCAGAAGGCCAGCCGCATGGGGGCAACGTTGCTCTTGCCGCGTCGTTTGACCATGGTTTTATAGGCTTGGTATCCATCAACCTGAAGCACGCCGGCAAACGACGACAATTGCCCCTCGATCTCGCGCGCACTGCGGCTTTCGGCAAAGATATAAGCAACCGCCGGCGGCGCCGGACCATTCCAGGGGCGGTCGTCAACCGCTTGCGCCCATAACTGGCAGACCTTGGTTCGCTTGCGTCCTGGATCGAGGCGCGGAAGCGGCGTCTCGTCACAGAACACCCTCGGCTGCGAGCGGATGAAGGCGGTCAGCGCATCGTAGAGGAGCTCAAGCCACCAGGCGACACGCGTGACCCATGCCCCGAGCGTACCGCGATCAATGATGACGCCGCAGGAGGCCAGCATTTGCGCCTGTCTGTTGAGCGGGAGATGCCAGGCAAACTTCGAAACAGCGACATGCGCGGCAAACGCCGTGGTCACCATGCCACCGTCCATCACGCGTGCCGGTGCGGACGCCTGCACAACAACACTTTCGCAGGCCCGGCATGCATAGCGTGGCCGGATCGTCCGTTTCACCCGGACAACCGCAGGCACGATGTCGAGCGCCTCGCTGACATCAGTGCCGATGCAATGAAGTTCGAACGAACAGCAGGGGCAAGTCTTGCTCTCTGGTTCGATGACCTCGTCATACCGCGGAAGGTGCTTGGGCAAGCGGCCGATATTGCGCGCTGGCGATCGCCGTGCCTGCATTTTGTCTTCAATGACCGGCACGACATCGTCATTGGCAGCAACGGGAATGTCGCTTAGATCGCCAAGATCGAGCATTGCCTGCGTCGGATCGAGCACTGTCATCTTCTCCGATTTCGTCCCGAAGAGCTGGCGCTCAAGGAAGACCACGCGCGCCTTAAGGTCGGCATTCTCTTCGTTGAGCGAGAGAATGATCCGGGTCAATTGCGCAGTGTCCTGGGGCAAGGGATCGGGTCGAAGCGGCATGACGGACCCTACCACATGAGCCTGAATCTTCAAGCAAAACCAATAGGATCAACCAACTTTCAAGGGCCGCTTCACTGGGTTCTGCTTCACCCTTGTCCAGTCAATACCGGCAACCAAAAGTGAGAACTCTTCGCGCGTCATCTGCATGGCGCCATCGCGGATCGGTGGCCAAACGAACTTGCCTGCCTCCAACCACTTCGTCGCTAAAATCATGCCTGATCCGTCCCAGTAAATGCAACGAAGCCGATCAAGACGCTTGGCGCGGAACACGAACACGTCGCCGCAATAGGGTTATGTGGCGCGCCACATAACCCTTTTTATGCATCGGGTGAGATTTTGTGGCGGAGCCGTCATGGCGCCAGCCGGGGACTGCCAAATCTGGCATCTTCCGCCACATAATGTTTTA
>NZ_AUFB01000082.1 GCF_000426285.1 Rhizobium leucaenae USDA 9039
TGCGGATTCCGACGTGAAGCCGGCCGCCAATCCGATCAAAGACCGGCCACCATTCCGATTTGAAGCCGGCCACCGTTCCGATCAAAGACCGGCCAGTTTTCGACACTGAACATCACTCCCTGGGTCAGCAACTTTGGCATCAAATACCTCGCGGTGAACGAGGGGATTTTGATGCCGGCAAAGAGAAGGCTGACCATGAGACATTTGCGACAAATGCTGCGGCTTGCAGCAAGCGGAACCAGCTCGCGTGAGATTGCCGTCGTGTTGGGAATTGCGCGTAGCACGGTGCAGGATAATCTGCAGCGCGCAGCGGCGGCTGGGTTAAACTGGCCCTTGCCTGGGGACCTTACTGACGATGCGCTCGAGAGCAAACTCTTCGCTCGCAACGGCATCAAACACGGCACGAGAAGGCGGGTCGAACCCAACTGGGCCGATCTTGCCATCGAGCTCAAGAAGCCCGGCGTTACCATGCTCATCCTATGGGAGGAGTATCGTGGGTCGCACCCCGACGGTTACGGCTATAGCCGCTTTTGTGAACTCCTGCGTGGTTTCCAACAGCGGCTTTCACCGACGATGCGCCAGGAGCATGCGGCCGGCGACAAGGTGTTCGTCGACTATTCCGGCAAGAAGATCCCGATCGTTGATCGCAAGACCGGCGAGATCCGCGAGGCGGAGATCTTCGTGGCGGTGCTCGGTGCATCGAGCTTCACCTATGCTGAGGCGACTTGGACGCAAACGCTCCCGGACTGGATCGGCTCGCATGTGCGGATGTTTCGTTTCCTGGGTGGCGTTCCCCGGCTGATCGTCCCCGACAATCTGAAGTCGGGCGTTAGCCGCGCCAGCTTTTACGATCCCGAGATCAACCGCAGCTACGGCATGATGGCCTCTCACTATGGCGTCGGCGTTCTTCCGGCACGACCGCGGCGCCCAAAGGACAAATCGAAAGTGGAGAATGGAGTCCGTTTCGCCCAGTCCTGCATTTTGGGGCGGCTGCGCAATCAGACCTTCTTCTCGCTGGCGGAGGCCAATGCCGCCATCAGCCAGGCACTCGATCGCATCAACGACCACGTGATGCGCCGGCTGGGCGTCAGTCGCCGGCAACTGTTTGAGGGTGTCGAGCGTGCCGCGCTCGCAAGCCTTCCGAGTGAAGACTACGAATTCGCCGAATGGCGTTTGGCCCGCGTCTCGACGGATTACCACGTCGAGTTCAAAACCTTCCTCTATTCCGTGCCGCACAGTCTCATTCGCCAGCAGGTCGATCTGAGGGCGACAGCACGCACGATCGAGATCTTCCACCGCGGTAAGCGCGTCGCCGTGCATCAGCGCCGGTATGGCGGTCCTCGTCATGGAACCGACCCGGATCACATGCCCAGTTCCCACCGGCGCTATGCCGAATGGACACCGGATCGCTTTCGACGCTGGGGCGCATCCATCGGCCCTCAGACCGAAGGTTTGGTCATCGCAATCCTTGCCAGTCGCCCGCATCCCGAACAGGGCTTTCGAACATGCCTGGGCGTGCTGCGCCTGTTTCGCGACATCGAACCCAGTCGTGCCGAGGCTGTATCAGCCCGCGCTGTCGAGATCGGCGGGCTGAACTGCAAGAGCATTGCCTCGCTCCTGGCTAACCACAAAGCCGCACGCCATTCCACCGAACCGACTGCCATTGTCGATCACGCCAATCTGCGTGGCCCTGATTACTTTCATTGAGGAGACAAACCAATGCTGATCAATCCCACCATCGATATGCTGCGCGAACTCGGCCTTCACGGCATGGCCACGGCCTTCCAGGAGCTCGAAGCACAATCCGAGGCGCGCGGCCTCGAGCATGGAGAATGGCTTGCCATCCTGCTCGAACGAGAGGCTACCATGCGCCGACAGAAGCGCTTCGAAGCCCGCGCCAGAGCTGCCAAGCTGCGTCATGATGCGCAGATCGAGAATGCCGACTTTCGTGCCGCACGTGGTCTCGACCGCAACCTGTTCATGAACCTTGCCGGCTGCGACTGGATCCGCAAGCATCACAGCCTCCTCATCACCGGGCCGGCCGGTGTCGGCAAAAGCTGGCTTGCCTGCGCGCTTGGTCACAAGGCGTGCCGCGAGGATTTCTCCGTCGCCTATCATCGCGTTCCCAGGCTGTTTGCCACGCTCGCGCTGGCAAGAGGCGACGGCAGATATGGCCGTATCCTCAAATCGCTGGCCAAGACCGACCTGCTTGTCCTTGACGACTGGGGACCGGAAAAGCTCAATGACGATCAGCGGCGCGATCTCCTCGAGATCATCGAAGACCGCTATGAGCGGCGCTCGACGATCGTCACCAGTCAGGTGCCGCTGGATCGCTGGTGGGAAATTATTGCAAACCCCACACTCGCCGATGCCATATTGGACCGCCTCGTTCACAACGCCTATCGCATCGATCTCACCGGCGAAAGCATGCGAAAACAGCGTTCGCCAATAGCGTCCGAAACACTCCAAGCTTGACCTGAAACGAAACCCAACCCAACATCAACGGGACCCAGGATCAGTCCGAAAAATGGCCGGCTTCAAATCGGAACGGCGGCCGGAATGAAATCGGAATGACTGGCCGGCTTCAAATCGGAATCGATGGCCGGCTTCATCGGAATACGCA
>NZ_AUFB01000083.1 GCF_000426285.1 Rhizobium leucaenae USDA 9039
CCAGAACCGAAGCCGCCTGACACAATACGGTTCCAAACGTTGAGCCGATGCCAATCAACGCGTTGGCGTCAACGTGCGGCGAAAATCGCGCTTACGCAAGACGGAAAATCGTCTGCGTTTCAACGGGTTTTCCCATTTCGCGATCGGCATAACCGGCAGCGCGGCAATAGACGGTTTCTTCGTCCTTAGTGACGATTACGACCGTGCCGACGATTCTGCAGGCCCTGATCGCCTTCTCCATAACTGCATCGATCCGCGCCTTCATCGCAACTATCCCTCAGTCTTTTCGAACAAGCGGACACAGAACTACATGTTCCCGCTATGTTCCGCAAGGCATGGCGCCGACTTCTGGACAGGAAGCTAGCTTTCAATCATGGAGCCGGGTCGTGCCGATAGTTAGGTTTTCGTCACGCCTTCATCACTCCGCAAAACCGACGATACCCTTGATCTCGGTAAATTCATGCAGACCGAACTTCCCATACTCCCGACCGTTGCCGGATTGCTTGTATCCTCCAAATGGAGCGGCACCATCCCATGGCGATTGATTGAGGCGAACCGTACCGGCACGGAGCCTGCAAGCAACCGACCGTGCTTCCAGCGGGTCACCCTGTATATAGGCGGCAAGACCATAGGGCGTGTCATTGGCGATCGCCACCGCCTCGTCCTCGCTTTGATAGCCGACAATTGAGAGCACAGGACCAAAGATCTCCTCGCGCGCGATCGTCATCGAATTCGTCACACGGGCGAATATGGTCGGTCGCACGTAGTAGCCTGTGTTGAGATGCGAAGGCCGCCCGAGACCGCCGGTAACGAGTTCGGCTCCTTCCGCGATACCGGCCGCGATCAGCGTCTGGATCTTTTCGAATTGTGCCGCGCTTGCGACCGGCCCAAGGTTCGTGCGAGGATCCGAAGGGGAACCGACGACAAGCATGGCCGCTTCGTTCGCGGCGATCGAGCTTGCTTCTTCCATTCGCTCCGCCGGTATGAGCATTCGCGTCGGCGCATTGCAGGACTGCCCGGAATTGCCAAAGCACCGGCGCACGCCCGCGCTGACGGCGGCGGCGAAATCGGCACTCCGCAATATGATGTTTGGCGACTTGCCGCCGAGTTCCTGATGCACCCGCTTGACCGTCGGTGCAGCCGCTTGCGCGACGGCGATGCCGGCCCGCGTCGAGCCCGTGAAGGATACCATGTCGACGTCCGGGTGGCTGGCGAGTATCGTTCCAACGGTTGGACCGTCACCGTGGACCAGATTGAAGACCCCTGCCGGTACACCAGCCTCGTCCATGATCTCGGCAAAGACGATTGCGTTGAACGGCGCGATCTCCGAGGGTTTGAGCACCATCGTGCAGCCGGTCGCCAGTGCCGGAGCCACCTTGCAGGCGATCTGGTTGATCGGCCAGTTCCAAGGCGTGATCATTGCTACAACACCTATCGGTTCATGCAAGATTCGGGTCGAGCCTTGCATGTATTCAAAGGCGAAGGTTTCGCAAGCCTTGATCGTCTGTTCGAAATGGATGGCGCCGAGGGCAGCCTGCTCGGCCCGAGCCATGGCGAGCGGCGCTCCCATTTCACGGGAGATGACATCAGCGATCTCGTCATTGCGACGTTTAAGGATTGACAGAATGCGTTTTAATAACGCCAAACGCTCCTCCTTCGTCGTCTGAGAGAAAGAAGCGAAGGCGCTGCGTGCAGCGGCGATTGCCTTATGGGCATCAGCCGCACTGCCCATCGCAATCGTTCCTATCGGCTGCTCGGTGGACGGGTCGATGATCTCGCGCGTGCTTAATAGCGTCGGGTCGACCCAGTCTCCGCCGATATAGAACTTGTGCGCTTGTTTCACTGCTTTCTCCGTCGGTTTTCGTGCTGCTCACCAATTCGGTGATCCCGCTAGCGAGGCTCCCGCGTTCCTGATGGCGGGGAGGTTCTCCAATGTGGGGTGCGCTGAAGCTGGCCCTTGGTCTATCGATTTACCGCGAGATAGTTCATAGGGAGCGTCCTCTGGTTGAGTTCATTTGCTTTCTGATGATAAGCGGCTCGATCCACCGCAATCTGCCTATGTGGGATCGTAGGACAGAACTTAATTCCGAACCTCCACCGTGTTTTGGAGGTTCGGATCCATTCGAGCCGGTCACTCTCAATGACCGTCCGCGGCACCAGTTTCAACTCCGCCGCGTGCACTCGCTTTTGGAAATGGATGCCCGACCCGAGAGATAGGTGACGTTTTGTACCGGAGACATGGGTAACACTTTTCGCTTTTGCGGGAGGTGTTGATGCCGTGGAAAGCGACTT
>NZ_AUFB01000084.1 GCF_000426285.1 Rhizobium leucaenae USDA 9039
CGTTCCAGGGCGACGTTTTTGTTTTCCGCGGGAGAAATGGTCGATTGATCAAGGCCCTATGGCATGACGGTGTCGGACTATCGCTTTATGCCAAACGGCTCGACCGAGGCCACTTTATTTGGCCGGCGACAGTGGACGGAGCCATTGCCCTTACAGCCGGGCAGATGTCCTACCTTCTTGAGGGAATAGACTGGCGAAATCCGCAACAGACATGGCGTCCGACGAGCGCCGGATAGGTGCATTTTGCGGCTCGAACCTTGAAGAAAAGCTATGCAAATCAGTGGCTTTGTGGTTTGATCCGGACATGGAAAACGGCCTGGAAAACCACTCCGATTATGCCGCTGCACTTGAAGCAGAGCTGGTCGTGGCGCGTGCGGAGCGCGCCGTTGCCTTAGCCGAACTTGCCGTCGCCAAAGCCAAGGAAGCGGACGATCAAGCCACCATTCTGCGTCAGAAGGTCCATATCGAAAAGCTGCAAAGGCAATTGCGTGGTCAGAAATCGGAGCGGACTGCCAGGCTGATCGCTCAAATGGAGCTGATGCTCGAGGATGCCGAGGCGGCGGCCACCGAGGATGAACTTGCCGCTGAAATGGCCATTGCTGCGGCCGCCCCCATTGCTGTCGCCGGCTTCACACGCAAACGCCCCGTTAAGAAGCCATTCCCCGATCACCTGCCGCGCGAGCGTGTCGTTGTGCCCGGTCCGGTCGCCTGCAGCTGCTGCGGTAGTGACCGGCTGCGCAAGCTGGGCGAAGATGTCACCGAGACGATGGAGAGCATTCCACGCTCCTGGAAAGTCATTCAGACGGTGCGCGAGAAGTTCACCTGCCGCGACTGCGAGAAGATCAGCCAGGCACCGGCCCCATTCCACGTCATTCCCAGAGGCTGGGCAGGTCCAAGCCTTCTGGCGATGATCCTCTACGACAAATTC
Organism: Rhizobium leucaenae USDA 9039; assembly: GCF_000426285.1. GTDB lineage: Bacteria > Pseudomonadota > Alphaproteobacteria > Rhizobiales > Rhizobiaceae > Rhizobium > Rhizobium leucaenae. The sequence continues at coordinate 929 of NZ_AUFB01000084.1, forward strand.
GGCCAACACATTCCCCTTAATCGTCAGGTGGAACGATTTGCGCTTGAGGGCGTGTCAATCAGCCTGTCGACGGCAGCCGATGCTATCGGTTCTTGTTGCCATGCCCTTGATCCAATCCTGAGGCGGATCGAGGCTCACACCTTTGCAGCCGAGCGGATTCACGGCGACGATACCACGGTTCCGGTTCTCGCAGCCGGCAAGACCGATACTGCTCGGATCTGGACATATGTGCACGATGATGCCCCGTTCGGTGGCACGGCGCCGCCGTCGGCGATGTTCTATTATTCCCGCGACCGCAGCGGTGACCATCCGCAGGCGCATCTGGCCGGCTATTGCGGCATCCTGCAAGCAGATGCCTATGGCGGTTATACCAAGCTCTATCTTCCTGATCGCAGTCCAGGTCCGATCTATGAGGCAGCGTGCTGGGCGCACGCAAGGCGACCATTCTTCATCATGGCCGATCTCGAGGCCAATGCCCGGCGCAAGGCTCAGGGCAAACCCGCTGCCGTCATCTCACCAATCGCCATCGAGATGGTGCGCCGGATCGATGCGCTGTTCGAGATCGAACGTCAGATCAATGGCCAGACGGCCGATGAGCGCAAGGCGACGCGTCAGCAGCATAGCAAGCCACTGATCGCCAACATGGAGCGGTGGGTGCGCGAGCAACGTGCCAAGCTGTCTCGCGACAATGATCTGGCCAAAGCGTTCGACTACATGTTGAACCGCTGGGTATCGTTTACTCGTTTCCTCGACGATGGCCGGATCTGCCTGTCGAACAACGCGGCAGAGCGTTCGCTGCGCGGAATTGCATTGGGAAGAAAGGCTTGGCTATTCGCCGGCTCCGACCGTGGTGGTCAACGAGCTGCCGCCATGTACAGTTTGATCGTCACCGCAAAGATGAACCATGTCGATCCGCAGGCCTGGCTTGCCGATGTGCTTGCCCGTATCGCCGACCACCCGGCAAACAGGATCGACGAGTTGTTGCCGTGGGCTTGGAAGGCCGAAAAGGCGGCACCTATTGCGGCGGCCGCGTAAACAGTTCCCGAAACAGCTCCTCTGACCGTTGCAGGCCTTCATCCGTTAAGATCAACGACTTCGACTTGTTCACCGGATCGGCGATCAGCCCCTTCTTGAACAAACGATCCGTCGTCTCCCAGTCCAAACCCTTCCAGGCTCGATACCCGTCATGCAGCGTCAGCCACAACAGCGCCAGCACCGCATCGTCGATCTTGTCTTCGTCGATATCCATTGCGAGAGCTTATCACGTGCAAATACGAAATTAATGCGGTACTCGCCGAATGCGTAC
>NZ_AUFB01000085.1 GCF_000426285.1 Rhizobium leucaenae USDA 9039
GCTCAGGCCATTCATCTCAGCTTGCTCCTGCTGACCACGAATCGCCACGCTAGCACATCATCGCAAACCGCGAATCTCCCGTTTTTTGTGACTCAGTAAGACTAGAGAGCCAGCGATTCTTCGATGGCCCTGGCAATAAATTCGCCTCCCACGCGACTTGGCTGCCGTAGGACATGTGTCGACGGCAGCCTCTTTTTTTGAGGTGATCCGGATCTTAACATCGTCGAACCCGGCGTCGATGTTGGAGGGCGGCAACCAGCGTTAGAGGCCGCCCATGCAGAGGTACTTCATTTCGAGATAGTCCTCGAGACCGTGCCGAGAGCCTTCGCGTCCAATGCCGGACTGCTTGATGCCTCCGAAGGGTGCCACCTCCGATGACATGCGGCCAGTGTTGATGCCAACCATGCGCCTCGGCCACGCGCCAGACGCGTTTGAGGTTCGAGGCGTAGAAATAGGCGGCGAGGCCGTAGATCGTATCGTTGGCTTCCCGAATCACCTGCTCCGGGTCATCATAACGGATGATCGGCGCCAGCGGACCGAACGTCTCTTCCTGCGCGATCCGCATCGAACCGACGACGTTGGTGATGACGGTCGCCTCAAAAAATGTTCCCTTCGCGCCGATCCGACGACCGCCGCAGCGAACCATCGCCCCTTTTTTGACAGCGTCATCGACATGCGCTTCGATCTTTTTCAGAGCATCATTGTCGATTAGAGGCCCGTTGCCGTCCGAAAAGCGGATGAAACTGATGTGTAACCAGCACTAGCTGCTGATCTGTGCTGGTCGAGGCTGCATTCTCAGATAAGGTACAAGTGGTTGGAGGCTGGCAAGTTCGTTTGGCCACCCGGTCCGCGATGGCGCCATGCAGATGACGCGCGAAGAGTTCTCGCTTTTGCTAGCCGGTATTGACTGGACGCGCGTCAAACGAAACGCTGTGAGGAGGCCCTCAAAAGCAGGCTGATCCTGTCGGTTTTACGTGAAGATTCAGGCTCCTATGGTAGGGCCAGTCATGCCGCTTCGACATGATCCCTTACCCCAGGACACCGTGCAACTGACCCGGATCATTCTCTCGCTCAACGAAGAGAATGCCGACCTTAAGGCGCGCGTGGCCTTCCTTGAGCGCCTGCTCTTCGGGACGAAATCGGAGAAGATGACGATCATCGATCCGACGCAGGCAATGCTCGACCTTGGCCATGTGAGCGACATTCCCGTTGCTGCCAATGACGATGTCGCGCCGGTCGGTGAAGACAAAACGCCGGCACGGCGATCGCCAGCGCGCAATATCGGCCGCTTGCCCAAGTACCTTCCGCGTTATGACGAGATCATCGAGCCGGAGAGCAAGACTTGCCCCTGCTGTTCGTTCGAACTTCATTGCATCGGCACGGACGTCAGCGAGGCTCTCGACATCGTGCCTGCGGTTGTCCGGGTCAGACGGACGATCCGACCGCGCTATGCCTGCCGGGCCTGCGAAAGCGTTGTTGTGCAGGCGTCGGCACCAGCGCGCGTGATGGACGGTGGCATGGTGACCACGGGCGTTTGCCGCGCATGTCGCTGTTTCGAAGTTTGCCTGGCATCTCCCGCTCAACAGACAGGCGCAGATGCTGGCCTCCTGCGGCGTCATGATCGATCGCGGCACGCTCGGCGCCTGGGTCACGTGGGTCGCCTGGTGGCTGGAGCTTCTCTACGATGCGCTCACCGCCTTCATCCGCTCGCAGCCGGGGGTATTCTGTGACGAGAGTATGCTGCAGAGGCACGGAAGGAGTTCAGTATGAACTGACACTGTGTCGTAAAGCTGCGTGAATGATGGAGGCTGGCCCTCCGGGATCGGTTTTCGGGAGCGGGTCTCACCAGTCCGAGCTGCTGCGGTAAAGAGCCGTGGTGGTGAGCGTCGGATGAAAAGTTCGGACGAGATCGAGCAGGTGCGTGTCCGAAAGACGAACGAAAGTGAACCATCCGAAGACGCGTCGTTAAGAAATTCAAGCGTCGTCGAAACCAGGACCGTTTCGTCATCCTGGGATAAGCCCGCGCAACGAGACAAGGAGCCTCCTGCCGGAGCGCCACAGTTCACGCAGTTGCAGGGCCGATACCTGGTCTTCATTTATGCCTATACCAGGATCTTCAAACGCTCCCCGGCAGAAGCGGACATGCGTCGCCACTTTGAGGTGACCGCACCGTCTGTACACCAGA
>NZ_AUFB01000086.1 GCF_000426285.1 Rhizobium leucaenae USDA 9039
TTTTGGTCCAGGCCATCGTGTTCTCCATCGAATCTCGCAAATCCGAAGGAATCATAACCTGCTGAAATCACCCACCTCTTTTTGAGGCAGCCTCTGAGAGATCGCCGATGCAGCCGTGAATGAACTGCGCGTGTCTGAGCAGGCGTCGTTGCATTGAGGTCTCACCATATTGCGAAAATTCGGCAGACCGGCCAATTCGTCTTCTTTGATAACGATGTTCGATTAATGTCGCTCGGGAGACGTGACGGCCAGTGCATCATTCGGTACGGTGTCCGGCATCTTGATCGTCAGGCACAGGTTTATGGAGATCCATGCCATGCAAAGTTACTCGCTAGTTGAAGATGAAGATCATACCTACGCCGTCGTCGACGCTCGTTCCTTCGAAACAGTTGTGCGATCCGGTATCATACTTGAGCATCTGTCTCCGCAAGTAGCTGAAGGAATCATCCCGGTGCTTGAGGCGCTGGATCGCCACAGGGAAATGCCCAAGTGATCCACAGGGCAGGGCCGATCGGGCTTTGTTTTCCACCGCAATTGGCGAGACAATGGCGAGTCGTGGATATCCATCGCCAGATCTCGGTATATTCGAGGCCCATGGTGTTTGTCCTAGGGATGAGCACGGACAAGCATTATAGCAGGGCCGGCCAAGAGCGTCAGACCAATCAAGAGCGAAACAACGAACTTCAATATCTTGATACGCCGTGTTCTGGCGCCGTTCCAATCATATGCCACGTAGAACCTCGCGCGCGAAACAAAAAGGTCTGGGCTACAGATAATGGTTGCAAGCGGGACCGGCCAAGAGAAATCGACTTGGCCTTTCGTTGTAAGGCCAAGCGAAAAGACAAGGCAACGCCCGAATTTAAAGGCCGGAAAACAACCGAGCCAGCTTCAGGCTTGCCGTAATCCCCATTCCCTTTCGAATTCGTCCGTAAAATCGTTCGGCGGCTCCTTCATCGTTCGGGCGGGGGACTTTGGATCAGCGCTGATAGTCACTGGCGAGAGCTCTTTTGCCGACCTTTTGCCGTCTTCAATCTCAAGAGTATAGGAAATGGGTACGCCTGGAGTCAGATGAGGCAGCTTCGCCTTTATAGCTTCACTGAGATGCACGAAAATATCCGGGCCACCATCGTCAGTTTTATAAAGCCGTACTTCTTGTTCGCGTCAAACCATTTGACTTTCCTTGCCATAACCTTCCCCATGTTGGCTTTATTGGTTGGAGTGCGAGCGCTATCGCAGCTAACCTCTTGAAGCAATTCTTCGGGCATCGAGGTTGCTCGCGGCGTTCAGGCGATACTGTATGTCTTTTCCCGCCTTGAAAAAGGGAACCCACTTCTCCTCGACGAATATCGATGTGTTCGTCTTTGGGTTTCTGCCTGATTTCGACAAGCGATGGCGGACACTGAACGCGCCGAACCCTCTTAGCTCAACCCTGTCGCCACGCATCAGCGCTTCAGCCATTTCCTCGAGGATCGCATCAACGATCCTTTCCGCATCCTTCAAATGCAGAAAGGGTCTGCGATGAGCGACAATTTCGATAAGTTCGGATTTGATCATGTTCCAATCTCATGTACGGAAAACTTGACGTTCGTTAAAACAGGCAACCTAGCCGGTACCGGGCGGAACTGCGAAGCGGCACGGCACTTTGTCGAAAGTCCCTCTTGCGTGAGAATTTTGCAAGAGACGAAGCACCGTCATGGGCAGATATGCTTACTTGCTGCGAGCCTTGCAGGCGGATTTTCCCTACTGTGGCTATCGAGCGAGTGTGGGCAGACATCAGCCTGCACGTAGGCCCAGCCGTCCTCGCCAGAGCTTCCAGATGACCCACGATATGCACGCAGTCAGAAATGATGTGAACATATTAGCCTGACTGTCGTGACGAGTGCGCGGCGGAAGAAGCGCCATCGGTCATCGCGCTGAACATGTGGGCTGCGAGTGCCGTTGTACTGGAGTTTATCGCCCGTGCTTTTCCATTCCGTCATGATGGGACGGCAGCCATAGCAAGGAGTGTTTTCATGCTCGTGCGGCGAGGACCGCTGATCATGTCCCAGGACGTGGTGTAGCTTAGACGACCACGGCTCATCCCAGAGGGTCGGATGAGTATCAGCTTGCTGCTGGCAGGCTGATGAGCG
>NZ_AUFB01000087.1 GCF_000426285.1 Rhizobium leucaenae USDA 9039
ACCTGGATTGTCCCGTTGAACCCGTCGAGGATTTCAGCGGCATATTCGCCTTTACGCCCGGGCCGGTAATGGAACACCACGCCCGGCGGCGCGGAGCCATTCCAGCCGCGGTCGTCACGCAACACGGCCCAGAGATAACCGGTCTTCGTCTTGCCTCGCCCCGGATCAAGAACCGGAGCCGTTGTCTCGTCGACATAGAGCCGCGTGCTTTCAAACAGCAGCCGTTCGGCCATGTGGTCGACCACCGGTGCGATTTCGCTGCCCGTGCGCCCAAGCCAGTCGGCCAGGACCGTGCGGTCTATCGGCACCCCGTGTCGCGCCATGACCTCGGCCTGCCGGTTGAGCGGCATATGTTCGGAATGCTTGGCGACGGCAATCTCAGCCAGAAGGGCTTCGGTCGGCCAGCTCCCTTCCAAGAGATGCGCCGGCGCTCTGGCCTGGACGACGCCCGTTCGACCCTTGGGGCAGGCGTATTTCGGGCGGATCGTGACGATCACCTCGTAGCGCGCCGGAATCCGGTCGAGCCGTTCCGTCCGATCCTCGCCGATCCGGACCATGTTGCCGCAGCCGCAGGGACAAACGATGCTCTCGGGCTCGATCACTCTCTCGACCCGCGGCAGGTGTTCGGGCAGTGCACGGGCCTTACGCTCTTTGCGGGGAGCGGCCTTGTCCGGATCGGATGCGCTGGCTTCGATCTTTTTCTCGACGGCGGCGATCCGCGCCTGTGTTTCGGCAATCGCCGTTTCAAGGTCTTCCAGCGCCAGTTCCATCTGCGCCGGATCGAGCTTTTCCGATTTTGGCCCAAACTTCGTGCGCCGATAGTCGTGAACCTGCCCCTCAAGCTTCTCGATCAGTTCCTTCAACTCGGCGATGAAGGCGTCCTTTTCGGCCACCACAGCCTGCTCATGCTGACGTGCGGCACGCTCGACCGACAGCTCAAACTGCACGTCCGCAAAAGCTTTCAAAACCTCGGGAGGAAGGTCCGGGAACTGGCTAAGATCGATCGGCGGCGACATGCAGCTTCATAGCAAATCGAAGCAGAAAAACCCAATAAAACAATACAAAAACAGGACGGCTGAGTCATCCTGCCGCAGTCGGCGCTGTTACCCGTTGCGCCATGACCCGTCGCCAATCAAGCCCTTCGAATAAGGCTTCGTATTGAGCCCTGGAAAGACGCATCGTCCCATCCTGAACCTTGGGCCAGGCAAAGTTTCCATGTTCAAGAATTTTGTAGGTTAGCACCATTCCGGTGCCATCCCACACCAGGATTTTCAGGCGATCGCCGCGCTTCGACCGGAAGATCACCGTCACCCCGGAATGCGGATCGAGCTTCAACTCGGTCTCAACCATCAGAGCCAGCGCCTGGTGCCCACAGCGGAAGTCCACCGGCCGCGTTGCAATCAGGATCGGCAGGCGTTGGCCCGCGACGATCATGCCGTACCTCGCATGGCCCGCACCAAAGCCGCCACACGTTCAACCGGCACATCGCCGGGAACCAGCATCACAACGTCCGGGCCGATCTCCAACGTCAGGACCGACGAAGCCGCCTCCGGCAGCGGCGGCGCCAAAACATTCACAGCCTCGCTCGGCTCTGCCGCAATCGCCAAAGGCACAAATGTAGGCTCGGCATCGCCGCTCTCCGACAGGCCCGACATAGACTCAAAAGGCAGGGCCAGAATGCCCTCGCGCACTTGCCGGCGCCACAAGGAAAGCTGGTGCGGAACAACGTCATGACGGCGCGCGACATCAACAACACGAACACCAGGCTCAAGGCTTTCCGCCACGATCCGCGCCTTCACATCATCCGGCCAGCGCCGGTTTCCCCGGCGCGGCTCGACAACTTCGTAGCGACCAACAAATCCATCATCTGCCATGCAAATCTCCAGATAGTCCTGGAAACCTTCTCGCATACGCAGCAAGCCTCAAAATACACCCAATCCAATGGGCCGGAGACGGCGCTTAC
>NZ_AUFB01000088.1 GCF_000426285.1 Rhizobium leucaenae USDA 9039
GTAAGCGCGATTTTCGCCGCACGTTGACGCCAACGCGTTGATTGGCATCGGCTCAACGTTTGGAACCGTATTGTGTCAGGCGGCTTCGGTTCTGGCGAAGTTGAACGGCAGCAGGTCGACGATTTCGGCCGCTTCGCCCCGCTGCGGCAACTCTGTGAGCACGTGGCGCAGCCAAGCGAGCGGGTCGACGCCGCAGGCGCGGCAAGTCAGCATGAGACTGTAGATCACGGCGCTGGCCCTGGCTCCGTCAGCGGTATCGCTGAACAGCCACGATTTTCTTCCGGTGGCAAAAACTCTGATCTCGCGTTCCAGAATGTTGTTATCGATCGGCATCCTGCCGTCGCTGGTGTAGCGCGTCAGATAATCCCATTGGTTCAGGGTGTAGGACACAGCATCGCCGAGCTTGGTATCCGGTACGACCTTCGGCGCGATGTTATCGAGCCACGTCTTTAGGGCGTTCAGGACAGGCAAGCTGTGCTGTTGCCGGAAGCGGCGAATGCAGTCGGCCTGCGTTTCACCGGCGTCGGGCTTTATCTCTCTCGCCTGCCTTTCGATCCGGTAGAGCTGCTCGAAGAACCTGAGAGCTTGCTCCGGCGGGCCGCCACCATTCTTTCTCGCCTTGAGGGCATCAACGAAGCGCCGCCTGGAGTGAGCCATGCATCCGACATGGGTTGCGCCATTCAATGTGCGCCAGGCGGTGTAGCCATCGCTCACCAATATGCCGCGATAATCACCCAGGAAGGTCTGAGGGTAAATCTGGCCGCGGCCCGGCTGATAATCGAGCAGCACAATCGGCTGCTCACTATCCTCGCCGCTGCGGTAGGCCCACATATACGATGTGCTGGTGGCCTCTTTGTCCTTTTCCTTCAGCACCTGGACTGTCGTCTCATCACCATGAATGAGAGGCTGCGATCGAAGCCGTAGTTTCAGGGCCTCATAGATGCGGTGCAGATGCTTCTCGCTCGAACCGATCACCCAGTGAGCAAGAGCGCCACGGCTGATCGGAACACCGGCCCGCTCGAATGTTTGCGCCACGCGGTAGAGCGGTGTGCCATCGACGTATTTGTGGACGAGCGCGAAGGCTAACGTCGAAGCGGTAGCGATGCTGCCCGGCAGGGGCTGCGTCGGCATCGGTGCGATCACTACGGGCGTGTTGATCCCGGTGCGGTCGCAATGGCGGCAGGCATACTTGAACCGCACATTCTGTAGGACCTTTGCCTTAACCTCGATATGAAGCTGCTCGGTAACAGCCTCGCCCATGCGATGCATTTGACGATCGCAGCATGGGCAAGCCTTCTGATCGTCGGGAAGGTCGTACTCGACACGTTCGCGCGGCAGGTCTTCCGGTAGAGGTCTGCGGCCCCGCTTCTTTCCCGTTTGATCTTCTACCGCTGGCAGGCCGGTGTCCGGAAGCTCGACTACATCGCCTGCCTCGCTGTCATCCTCAACCGCAGCCTCTTCGGCTTCGTTGAAGAGGCGATCAATATGCTTTTCGCTGCGTGGGGCAAAGCGATGCAGCCTTGCCAGCGCCAGCTCCTCTTCCAGCTTGACGACCCGCCGCGAGAGCGCTTCCTTCTCGGCTTTAAGCGCGGCAATTTCGGCAGCATTTGCCGCCAACTGCGCCATCAGTGCCGCAACATCAGGTTCGCGGGTTCGAGTCATCAGATTCTTGAATCTGAACCGCCCCCTGGCGTCAACAGCCAATTCGCCACCTTCAGCCGGCGATCTGATATTGCCGTGCCGGATGGCGCACCATCGCGTCGATATCGATGCCGTCGAGGATCCAATGAAGCTGTTCGGTCGTCAGCGTGACCACCGGCACTTCACGACGGGGCCATCGGAATTTGTCCTCCGTCAACCGTTTCAGGACAAGTACAAAGCCCGACCGATCGAAGAACAGCAGCTTCATCCG
>NZ_AUFB01000089.1 GCF_000426285.1 Rhizobium leucaenae USDA 9039
GTACGTGGGGCAAAATCGGTGGCAGCGTTTCGGTGAGCGAGCATAGAAGTGTGCATAACCCAGCGTTTTGAGAATTGATTGATAGCCTGGGGATTCTCCTGCCGGGGCAAATCATGATTCGATTCTGCCATGACGAAACGGCTCCCCTCCCCCGAGCATGCCGGCACGCTGTCGCTGAATGCGTTGCGCAGTCTGGTGTCCGGTCTGTTGGAGCGGTCGCAGCAGGCGGAAGCCCGGCTCGCGAAGCTTGAGGCCGACAACATCCAGCTGCGCGAGGAAAACGCCGCCCTTCGCTTGGAAAACACCCGGCTTAAAGTCGAGAACCAACTGCTGCGCGATGAGATCGCTCGACTGAAGAACCTGCCGCCGCGCCCGCCGTTTCGACCGTCCGGCATGGACAAGGCAACCGATATCAAATCCGGCGACAAACAGGCGAGCAAGAAGAAACCGCGCGGCCCGAAGCTCGATGTGAAACGGGTCAGCCGGGAAGAGATCGTGCGCACCAATGCTCCGGCCGGCTCGCGCTTCAAGGGATACAGAAGCGTCTATGTTCGCGACCTGGTGCTCAAGGCCGAGCTCGTGCATTACCGTCGTGAATGCTGGGTGACGCCGGATGGAAAGACGGTGCTGGCACCCTTGCCTATGGGAACCGTAGGTGGCTACGGCATCAACCTCAGGCGACTTTGCCTGATGCTGCATACACAAGGGCAGGTGACGACCGCGCGCCTGACGACTTTGCTGAACGACATCGGTATCGACATCTCAAAACGCCAGATTTTACGGCTTTTGACCCGGCAGCTGGATGGCTTTGTCGCCGAGGATGCCGCGGTGTTGCATGCCGGCCTGGTGTCGTCGTCTTATGTCACCGTCGACGACACCGGCGCGTGGCATTCCCATAATCCGTGTTACGCCACACACATCGGCGGCCCGAATTTTACTGTCTTTCGCACCACAAAATCGAAGTCCCGCCTGAATTTCCTGTCGCTGCTGCGCGGTGGCTACCAGGATTACGTGCTCAACGATGCCGCGTTCGATTACCTGAAAGAACGCCGTGCGGATGCGTCCATAACTGCCGTACTTCGCGCTTTTGAACCACAGCGCTTCTGCAACCAGGTCCCATTCATGGCGCATCTGGCCGAAAAGGGTATCGACATCTTCGACCGGCAGGAGATCGGCACGCTTGCCGAGGCCGGCCTGTGGGGTTCTATTCGTCACCACGGCCTGATGGGCAATACGGTGATCGTGTCCGACGACGCCGGCCAGTTCCGCGTCGGCAATCACGCGCTGTGCTGGGTTCATGCCGAACGTCTTCTGCAAAAGCTGATGCCAGGAACCGCCAAGGAGGAGCGGTCGCTCACCATGGTCCGCGATCTCGTCTGGCGCTTCTACAAGGCGCTGAAAGCCTACAAGCAGACCCCTTCCCCGCGGGCCGTTCCGGCCTTCAGACGACGGTTCGACCGAATCTTCGGCCTGCGCACCGGCTATGAGGCGCTCGACAAGCTGCTTGAGCGGCTGCATCGACGGAAGAGCGAGTTGCTGAAAGTTCTCGATCATCCCGAGATTCCGCTACACACCAATGCATCCGAAAATGCTTTGCGGAGCTTTGTGACGAAGCGGAAGATCTCCGGCGGCACGATGAGCCGCGATGGTCGTGTTGCACGCGATACCATGCTCGGTCTGATGAAGACCTGCCAAAAGCTCGGGCTATCCTTTTACCACTATCTCGGTGACCGGCTTGGCATCGGCAACGTCGGCCAACCGGTTCCGCCCCTGCCGGCAATCATTCTCGCTAGGGCGTGAACACGGGGTCACTTCAGTCCGGTTGCAGCACCACCGTTGCCCAACGAACCAGCACCGCCACCGAATCTGCCCCACTTACCC
>NZ_AUFB01000090.1 GCF_000426285.1 Rhizobium leucaenae USDA 9039
CGTTCCAGGGCGACGTTTTTGTTTTCCGCGGGAGAAATGGTCGATTGATCAAGGCCCTATGGCATGACGGTGTCGGACTATCGCTTTATGCCAAAAAGTTAGACCGCGGGCGGTTCGTCTGGCCGTCTGCGGAAGGCGGCGCGATAGCGATATCGCCTGCGCAGCTTTCTTATTTGTTGTCCGGAATTGATTGGCGCCATCCGCAGGAAACCTCTCGTCCGACGAAGGTCGGATAGCATTATTATATTGAAAATGTTGAGTGAATCTGATCAGATGGCTCATGGTATCGAAGCCCTCCGATCTTCCTGCGGACCTTACAAGCGCCTATCGGGCGCTGCTTTCCGAGCGTGCGATCCTTCAGGCCGAACGCGATGTCGTTGCCGCCGAGCGGGACATCGCGGTGGCCCAAGCTGCCAATGCACAGGCCATGCTGTCGGACAGCGAGGCGCTGATCGTCAGTCTGGAACTGGCGATCGAAAAGCTCCGGCGCGAACTGCGCGGTCAGAGGTCCGAGCGCACGGCGCGTCTGAATTACAGCTCGAAGAGCTCGGTGCGACGTGAAGTCGCTTGAATAATTGTTCGAAAGGGAAAGGAGAAAAACCACGCAGAGAACCTGACGTTCCGTCGTCTGTAGCCTACCGGCACATGCGGGATTGGCAACAATCCGGTGTGAAGCTGCCGGGACAATGTAGCCGGGCCCTCGGGCCGTGCGGAAGCCGTGAGGTGGAGGCATCATCTGCGAGCATCGACGCGGATCGGGCGCTAGGCTGGGCGGTATGACCAACTCAAGTGAACTGCTGTACTCGTCGTCATCGAGAACAAGCCAAAGATGCTGACAGGCTTGAACCAAAAGGTGCACGGTCGGATGCTTCCCGCTAGTTTGGAAGCACACGGACAACATGACCGCCGGCGAAAAGGCAGGGTCTAACCCGCTCCTGTTATTCAAGTGAAACACGGTAAGCCCGTATCCCCGCCCGGCAACGGGCAGGCCGACCGCAAGGAACGCTGTCGGAGGTGCGGGTAAAGGATGTTGGAGAAAGCGAAGGCCGTGCTGCAATGGCGCGGATAGGGGTTATGGGCAACCAACATCACCCCGCCCGAAAGGGAGCAGACTTCCGACTGGTCTCTCATCGCGAGAGAACAGGCAGAACCCTTACAGGAGGAAAAGCAAATGGCGGTCATGAAAATGACTGGTGCAGCCTCCCGCGGAACGGCGGACTGGAACCAGATTGACTGGAGCAAGGTTCGACAATCCGTGCGGCGGCTGCAAGTGCGTATCGCGAAAGCAGTTCGGGAACGCCGCTGGGGCAAGGTAAAAGCCTTACAACGGCTGCTGACCCACTCGTTCAGCGGCAAGGCATTGGCCGTGAAGCGAGTAACGGAAAATAGAGGAAAGAGAACACCCGGGGTGGACCGGACCATCTGGGACACACCCGGGAAATGCATCGGAGGATTATCGTCACTCAAACGGCGAGGGTACGGGCTGACGCCAATCCATTCGATCCGGCGTGGGATGGTTACTTCGCCCTACGGCGACACCAACCCTCGCCACGAGCGGATAAGCTCGATCCACGATCCCACTCCCTTTTATTATCACCGGAACCGGTGGCTCTCGTCGCTGAGGGCTTAGCAGAGGCTTGAGCTGCATGCCGGGAAACTGGCACGTGCAGTTCTAAGCTCAGAGGCTGCCTCAAAAAGAGGTGGGTGATTTCAACAGGTTATGATTCCTTCGGATTTGCGAGATTCGATGGAGAACACGATGGCCTGGACCAAAA
>NZ_AUFB01000091.1 GCF_000426285.1 Rhizobium leucaenae USDA 9039
GCTCAGGCCATTCATCTCAGCTTGCTCCTGCTGACCACGAATCGCCACGCTAGCACATCATCGCAAACCGCGAATCTCCCGTTTTTTGTGACTCATACGGCTTCTCATTGATCAGAACGCATTGGCCCATTCTCTGCGTCCGATGGACATGATGCGCCAGGGCTGACTTTCGAGTTTTCGCCATGCGTCGCAACAGTGATTGACGATATCGTCGTAGGATTTGAAGACTCGGTTCGAGAGCCAATTCTCGCGCATGAAGAGCCAGAGGTTTTCGACCGGGTTCAACTCTGGCGATTTCGGCGGGAGCGGCAGGATCGTTATGTTTTCGGGCACGACGAGATTGTTGGACATGTGCCATCCCGCCTGATCCATGATGAGGATGGCATGGGCGTCATCGGCGACATGACGGGCGATTTCGGCCAGATGCTGCGTCATCGCGTAGGTGTCGCACCACGGCATGACCAGCGCTGCCGCTTTGCCGAGCTTCGGGCAGATTGCGCCAAAGATGTAGGCCGATCTGGTGCGTTGATCATGCGGCGCTGAAGGTCGCGTTCCGCGCTTGGCCCACCGGCGCGTGATCTTGTTCTTCTGACCGATGCGAGCTTCGTCCTCGAACCAGATTTCTATTTGCTTGCCTCGTGCCGCTCCAGCGGCAATTTCTGCCACCGCGGCGGGGAACTTTTTTTAAATTCCTCAATGGCTTGGGGGTCTTGCGCGTGATGTTTGGGCCGTGCGGCCAGCTTGCGATAGCCCATGGCTCGCACCTCACGGCTCAGCGTTTGCTCGCTCACCGAGATGCGAAACCCTTCCCAAAGCCATTGAACCAGATCGCACAGACGCCAACGCACAATGCCGTCAAGATAGGGCGTCGGTCCGCGCTCGATGGCCTGTGCCAAGGCCGCACGCTGCTGATCGTTTAATCGCGACTGCGGACCGGGAGCCTTGCCGTTGATCAGGCCTTGGGGACCACGCTCGTTGAAGCGCATGACCCAGTCCCGAACGATCTGGAGCGTGACATTGCCGAGACGGGCGGCATCGGAACGCGAGCCTCCGTCATAGATCGACGCGAGCGCCAACAAACGTCGTGCCTGGGCGGCGTCCTTCGTCTGCCGCGCCAGCCGCCGCAGACCTTCTCCCTCAAAATCCTCACGCAATGAAATCCCTGATCGCATCGCAGACCTCCGGTTTGCTCCAGAGATTCAGATTCACCGCGTTTTGGGAAGGCCAAAGAGTCAAGTTAAACGGGACGCGGTATCAGTAAGAATAGGTATGCCTGCTGCGTCAGCATACTTGGCATAAAACGGATCCAGGCCGAGTGAAATCGGTGGGCTGCGAACCATGAAAGTATCGAAATTGGATATATCAGCCATCGACAATGGCGACGCAGATAAACCATCCTCAGCGCCGCCAAGTCCCCTGCGGATGCAGCAAGAAGGTATCCACCGACAAGGACCATCGCCATCGAGCATCCATGAATCATCATGACCTTTCCTTAGTGCACTGTCTTCCTGAGACGACGCAACAACCATGCCAATCACCAAGCAAAGAACCGACGGTTATATTTGTCGGCCCTGTCGCGCTAAGAGTCGGATTCGAAAAGCGTTCAACGATATCCATACCTTGCTAGCCGTCTGGTGATGAGACGAATGTGGGCGATCATGATCCACGCTTCGG
>NZ_AUFB01000092.1 GCF_000426285.1 Rhizobium leucaenae USDA 9039
TTATTGATATTATTAAGTGAATCTGAATTTTGCGCAAGCAAGGCCCGGCGGTTTCAGGTATACTTTGGGCTCATGCCACTGATTCCGAAGCACAATCTGCAACCGCCGGAGCCGACAATGCGCCAGGAACGCACCGTCCAAGCCAGTATATTCGATCTTTTCGCCACGCACGAGATCGGCCACGAACTGAAGTCGATGTCGCAGTGGCTGGACGAGCACCACGATCTGTTTGGCTTGGTGGGGCGGGATCTGGGTCGGCACGGCGTCAAGGCCACCGGACGGCAAGGGCTGCCGGCCGAGGCAGTGCTGCGTTGCGCATTGCTCAAGCAATACCGGCAGCTGAGCTACCAGGAACTGGCGTTCCATCTCGAGGACTCCGCGTCGTTTCGGGCCTTTGCGCGCCTGCCGTGGTCATGGAGCCCGCAAAAGTCAGTGCTGCAAAAGACGATCAGCGCGATCCGACCCGAGACCTGGGAAGTGATCAATCGGGCGCTGCTGTCGAGCGCTCGGCAGGCGAAGCTGGAAGACGGCACGGTCGTGCGGCTGGACAGTACAGTGACCTCGGCACTCATGCACGAACCGAGCGACAGCAGCCTGCTGTGGGATGCCGTGCGGGTCATGGTGCGCCTGCTGAAGAAGGCAGATACCTTGGTCGGCGCCGGCCTGGCATGGCGCGATCATTGCCGCGCGGCCAAGAAGCGTGCCCGCGAGATCCAGTTCACACGCGGTCAGCCCAATCGGGTCCGGCTCTACCGTGAGCTGATCGCGATCGCCTGCGCGACCTTGGCATACCTGAAGCAGGCAACCGAGCGACTGGCAGCGGCGAGCAATCCGCTCGTCCAACTCTGGCAGGCCCAGGTTTGCCGCTATCGACCGCTGATCGAACGCATCATCAAACAGAGCGAGCGGCGAGTACTGGCGGGCGAGAAGCTGCCGGCGGGCGAGAAGCTGGTAAGCCTGTTCGAACCCCATGCCGATATCATCGTCAAAGGTAGCCGCGAGACCGAATACGGCCACAAGCTCAACCTGACCACCGGCAGAAGCGGCATGATCCTCGATCTGGTGATCGAGGCAGGTAATCCGCCCGACAGCGAGCGGCTGCTGCCGATGCTGGAGCGCCACATCGCCGTCTATGGAAACGCGCCGCGGCAGGCGGCGGCCGACGGCGGCTTTGCCAGTCGCGGCAACCTGGCCACAGCCAAGACCTGGGGCGTTCGCGACATGGCATTCCACAAGAAAGCTGGCCTCAAGGTCGAGGACATGGTCAGAAGCAATTGGGTCTATCGCAAGTTGCGCAACTTCCGCGCCGGTATCGAAGCCGGAATATCATGCCTCAAGCGTGCCTACGGCCTGGCACGCTGCACCTGGCGGGGCCTTGACCACTTCAAGACCTACGTCTGGTCCTCCGTCGTGGCTTACAACCTCGTCCTCTTCATCCGCCTCAAACCGACCTGAACTCCGACCAGCTTTTAGAATTGCGCCGTCGCTACAATGCCGGCCTCGTGGCGTACGCCTCAGCGCCGCCAACTGTATACTGCCCAATCACAAGCGTTCATGATCCTGTCCGTCGCCCCAAAACCACTCTCACCGCAAAGGACAAACCCTTGTAAACGCGCTTAAATACGCCTGTTTGTGGACGGAAACTAGCTA
>NZ_AUFB01000093.1 GCF_000426285.1 Rhizobium leucaenae USDA 9039
AGGCTGTTCGGATTGACCGAGGCGCCGCCGACCGTCAGGCTGTTGCCGTTAACCGAGGCACCGCCGGCTGCGGTCACACCATTGCCACCGATCGAGGTGCCGCCGCCGGTGGCCGTCAGACTGCTGCCGCTGACCGATGTAGCGCCGGCTGCTGTCACGCCGTTGCTGCTCACCGAAGCGTTGGCAGCGGTCAGGTTGCTGCCATTCACCGAAGTGCCGGCAGCAGCCGTCACGCCACTGCCGCTCACCGAGGCGCTGCCATTGACCGTCAGTCTGCCGCCGCTGATGGAAGCGCCGCTTGTCGTCAGGTTGCTGCCGCTGATTGCCGGACCGCCACCGATCGTTGTGCTGCTGCCTGCAAGCGACGAGCCGCTGCCGAGGCTCGCACCACCGTTAGCGGCGACATTAGCAAGGGCGGCATTGACGTTGAACAGGGCACCGCCCGCCGTCATGCCGCTGAGTGCTGAAAGCGGATTTCGAAGATTGCTTAGGGCGGCGAAGCCTGCCCCTCCGGACACGGATCCCGCCGCGGAGCTGTTGCTGATTGCACCGAACGCGAGACTAAGGGCACCGGCTGCCTTGATGTTGCCTGACGCACCGCCGATCACCTGCGAACTCGAGACGATCGAGGTACCATTGGCAATGTTGCGCGACGGATCGGCGGTACCATTGGCATTGTATGCCGTGCATGCGCTTTCCGCGCTGCAGGTCAGCATGGTCGTGCGATAGAGCGCAACACCCTCGTTGGTGAGCGCGGATCCCCTGAGCGTCGCGTTGCCGTCGGCCTCGATCGAACTGTAGGAATTAGTGAGATTGGTGGCATCGATCGTTAGGTTGCCGCCTGCGCGGATCACCGCTTCGGCGCTCAACGGTGCCGTGAATCGATCCTCATAAACCGATCGGCTGATATTGGCGCCGCCGTCCCAGGTATAGGTCGTGCTGGTATCCGAGCCGCTGCGGACGACTTCATCGACAATGAAGTATCTGGAGGGGTCGTTTGGATCGAGGACCGGATTGCCGTTGGCATCTTTAGGAACGCGAGCCTTGATCCAGTCAAAGATCGGTCGGACCTCCGTCGGACCACTGTCGCTGACCCAGGTCCAGGCGTGATAGGAGGTGCCGTCGGCAAGCGTTGCGACCGAATACAAAAGCGGTTGATAATCGGAGAACTGCCCCGGATCGACGCCCGCATAGAGCTGGAACATATTTTGGTCGGTCGATTCCAGATAGGCGAAGGGTTGGCCGGCGACAGCCGGATTAAGCACGAAGGTACCGACAACCGCACCGGAGGAAACCAACTGGCCCGTCACCCAACTCGGCGTTGATGATCGCCTGTTGATAAGATTCCCAGTGAGGATCGACATGTCGCCACCGGACTGAATGAGGCCGGAGACGTTGGTGACTGCTGCATTGCGCTGCCCGGCTGCCGCTCCCTGGATGGTCAGTCCATTGTTGGCGACGATTGCCCCCTGATCATTGGTGAGCACGCCGCCGACGAAAAGGTTGGCGTTGTTGCCGGCAAAGACGAGGCCGGAGGGGCTGTTGTAGAAATCGCCCGAGATGTTGAAGGTGAGATTGTTGCCGGCGGCGAGCTGACCGGCAT
>NZ_AUFB01000094.1 GCF_000426285.1 Rhizobium leucaenae USDA 9039
TGATTGGCGATGAGCCTCGAAACACCTGAAAAGATCAGGAACCTACAGAGAAAGCTCTATTGTAAGGCGAAGGCGGAGCCCGCTTTCCGCTTCTATTTGCTCTACGACAAGATTTGCCGTGAAGACATTCTGCGCCATGCCTATGCGCTGGCCCGCGCCAATGCGGGAGCGCCTGGCGTCGACGGAGTGACCTTTACGCAGATCGAGGCGTCGGGCGTGGATGCGTGGTTGGCGGGCCTGCGCGAAGAACTCGTTTCGAAGACGTACCGACCCGATCCGGTGCGGCGGGTGATGATACCGAAGCCTGGGGGAGGCGAGCGTGCGCTCGGCATTCCCTCTATCCGCTGTCGCGTCATCCAGACCGCTGCCAAGCTCGTACTGGAACCAATCTTCGAGGCGGACTTCGAGGACGGTGCTTATGGTTATCGGCCGCGTCGCAGCGCGGTCGATGCAGTCAAGGAAACGCACCGGCTGATGTGCCGGGGCTACACCGACGTTGTCGACGCTGATTTGTCGAAATATTTTGACACGATCCCGCATTCGGACCTCCTCAAATCGGTGGCCCGACGCATCGTCGATCGGAGCGTGCTGCGGCTGATCAGGCTGTGGCTGCGAGCACCGGTCGAGGAGCGGGATGGCGACGGGAAACGGCGCATGACTGGCGGCAAGAGCAGCACACACGGCACGCCCCAAGGGGGTGTCGTCAGTCCGCTGCTCTCGGTCATCTACATGAACCGGTTCCTGAAGCACTGGCGTCTCAGCGGTCTGGGTGAAGAGTTCCGCGCGCACGTCATCTCTTATGCCGATGACTTCGTCATTCTCAGCCGCGATCATGCGGCCGAGGCGCTGGCGTGGACAAGGACGGTGATGACGAAACTCGGGCTGTCGCTCAACGAGGCGAAAACCTCGGTGAAGGATGCCCGGCGCGAACACTTCGACTTCCTTGGCTACTCGCTTGGACCACGTCATCTGCCCAACGGCGGCCGGTGGTACCTGGGAGCGAGCCCGTCCAGGAAGAGCGTGCAGCGGATCAAGACCAAGGTCAGCGCGCTGCTGACGCCGGGCAACAAGGGCACATGGCCTGAAGTTCGCAAGCGATTGAACCGCCTCCTGGGCGGTTGGGCCGCATACTTCTCCTATGGCGCTCTCGCATCGGCCTATGAAGGCGTCGATCGACACGTCTATGACCGCGTCACGAACTTCCTGTGCAGACGGCACAAAGTGCAAGGACGCAGCACGCGTCGATTCCCACGTGAACATGTTTACGGGGAATTGGGCGTGCTGTGTCTTCGACGCGAGCGCGGCAAGCAGTCGCCGTGGGCCTTACGATGAAGCCAGTCGGAAAGCCGGATGCGGGAAATCCGCACGTCCGGTTTGATGAGCGGGGAAAGGAAACGGAGCGAGCCTCGCAAGGGCCAGCCACCGCGCCTTTCCTCGACTCTACAGACCAAAGGCCGCAAGCGCCATATCATCGTCGATACGCTCGGCCTGATGGTCGGTCTCATGGTGCACAGCGCCGACATCCAGGATCGCGACGGT
>NZ_AUFB01000095.1 GCF_000426285.1 Rhizobium leucaenae USDA 9039
CGGCCTCAAGGACGAACTGGCGGCAAGAGGAGTCATTGTCTCGCATGACGCCGTTTGGCGTTTCCTGCGCCGCGAGGGATTGCGCTTCAAAAAAACGTATGGCTCGCCCGTCTGCAAGTGGTCTGAAAGACCCTGATCAATCTGCACCAACGTATCCGGTCTCAAGGCACGCCTTGGCCAAGATGGAGCTCCGCACGCCCTGATCCTCATAAACGCTCCGGCGAGGTCCGCCATCTTTTTGATCGGGTTTTCAAGGCGTCGTCTAACTGTCAGGCCATCTTCCTCATTCCACCCGCAGATACTTGCGAGACAGCAACGCCTCGATTACGCCACGGCGGCTGTGTGTTCGAACGTCACACGTTTCTGCAACACCGCCCAAATGATGCGCGCCATCTTTGCCGCCAATGCGACGATAACGATGTTTGGATGAGCCCGCGCGATCAGTCCTCGTAGCCACGCTCCGGTTGCGGTTTGGGTTCGCGCCAGGTGCGGCATGGCGGCCCTGGCCCCATGGATCAGCATGCGACGAAGGTACCCGTTCCCACGTTTGGTGATGCCCAAAAGCTTGGGTCTGCCCCCTGTCGTCATCTGCCGCGGCACCAGCCCGAGCCAGGCCGCAAGATCTCGGCCACGAGCGAAGGCTTGCGCCTGGTCGATCGCTGCCACAAAAGCGGTTGCGTTCAATGATCCTATGCCGGGGATGGATTCCAGTCTCTGACATGAGGCATCATTGCAAGAAAAGGCAGTGAACTCATCATCAAATGATGTGATGCGCTTGGAGAGACCGCGAAGATCCCGCCACATCTCTTCGACCAAACGGCGGATTCGATCAGTCAATAGATCGCCGCTGCTTTCGATCACCTGCGGTAGGATGCTCTCAAGTTTCTTGCGCCCCTGAGGAACGATGATGCCGCGCTCCAGAAGAATTGCACGCAGTTGATTGATGAGGGCGGTCCGCTCGCCGACCAAACGATCTCTGGCGCGATGAAGGCTCTGCAGGTCGAGTTGCTCTTCGGTCTTGAGTTCGACGAACCGCATGGTTGGTCGCGTCGCCGCTTCAGCAATTGCCTCGGCGTCACGGTCGTCATTCTTTTGCGCCTTCACATAGGGGCGCACGTATTCTGGCGACATGAGACGAACGACATGCCCTTGCTTTCGCAGCACGCGTCCGAGATGATGAGCGCCGCAGCACGCTTCCATAGCGACGATGCACCCAGGAAACTTTGCAGCCAGTTTTGCAATGTTGTCGCGATGTAGTCGCCGGCGCAGAAGGACCTGACCGGCCGCATCAATCCCAGCCACGCTGCAGCTATTCTTACCGAGGTCGATTCCCAATAATGCGACTTGCATGATCCGTCCCTTTCTCAATTGATCCTGCGCCATTGTGCAGGAGGCCGAGTGGGCGAGCCATTCCATAAACGATGTTTGCCCTTGAGCAGGCGCGCACTGACATCGTCCGTCGGCGCAAGCGCTGGCAGTCATGGCAGACGCGACTTGATCCTCAAAGGCTC
>NZ_AUFB01000096.1 GCF_000426285.1 Rhizobium leucaenae USDA 9039
GACACCTGCTCAGAGCTTGCCGAGAGTTCCTGGCTGCCCGAGGAAACGTTGTCGGCCGCGCCCAATGCATCGGCAACGACGCCGCGCAGGCGTTCCACCATCTGCTCCAGCGCCAAGCCAAGAACATCCTTGTCGGAAAGCGGCTTCGGCGTGACCGTCAGATCGCCGTCGGAAATCTTCGTGGCGATATCGGATGTGACGCGCAGGTTGGCGACCATGCTCTGCATCGCCAGGCCGAGAACATCCTTGTCGGAGAGCGGCTTCACGGCGACGGAGAGATCGCCCATCGCGATCCGGTCCGCCACATCGGCGGTGGCGCGCAGGTTTGAGGTCATGATGTTGACGGTATCGATCAGATCCTTGATTTCGTCATTCGTCTTGACCTCGACCTTCTGATTGAGATCGCCGATCGCCACGGCCTTGGCGATATCAGACACCTTGGCCAAGCCGCGATTGATCCCGAGCGTAATCCAGAAGGCAGCGCTCGCTGCGATGATCAACGCGACAGCGGAGGCGACAGCCAGGACCATCAGCGTGTCTTCATAAAGCTGGTCGCCGGCCGCATCCGTCGCCCCCAACGCCTTTTTCTGGATGTCGACGAGACTATTGATCGCGCCCGCCATCTGTTTGCTGAGGTCGCTCAACTCGCCGTCCGAAAGCGCCGCGGCACCGGCGTGATCGCCTTTGGCCTCAAGGCCCTGCAGCTCGGTGGAGCGCTGGCGGAAAGTCTGGCCGAGCGATATCAATTTCTCCCAGAGCGGTTTGCCTTCCACTGTCGCGATAGCAAGCCCATCCTGAGCTTGGGAGAACATGGTATCGAGATGGGTGCTGGATTCCTTGTAGAAGGCGGTTTCCGCATCGCCATTGGCAATCAGCGCATCTTTCTGCGCCCGAATGGCTTCCACTGCCGCAATGTTGGCGTCGAGCGCAGTTTGCAACTGTTTGACAGGACCCGCCGTCATTGCGTTGCTGGCATCGTTGAGGTGACCAAGGCTGATGCTGCCATAGACCGCGATGCCGATCAAAAGCAGCGTCATAGTGCCGAAAGCGAGAGCTAATTTCAGTTTGATGGAGAAGCGCATTGTCCTATCCCCGAAGATAAAGAAGCAAAATGGGTATTGCGGAACGGCGTCACCGTTTGACAGCGTCGTACCGATAAAGAGAGCCTTCGAATCGGGGAAAGCGATCCATTCACTTCCCCGTCACCGGACATCTCAGGAACCACGACGCCAACGCATACACACGTTGGGGATATCAGAATGCCGGGACCAAGACGGTCCTGGCGGAAGCCATCGAGGAAGCGCTCAGGCGCTTTCGCGGAAATCCGCGTCGCCGGCATCCGGGCCGCCCATGGAAAGATCGAGGGCAAAACCCTTGGCCCGGGCCTGCTGGGCAGCGACGGTCTGCGCGGGAGCGGCAGGCGTGGCGCGGCGGTTGGCAAGCGGCGCGGCGACAGCCTTGTGAACTGCCTTGGTGGA
>NZ_AUFB01000097.1 GCF_000426285.1 Rhizobium leucaenae USDA 9039
TTTCCGGTAGGGTTGGGTTGTTCAAGCACAACCTGATGGAAAGACCACCGATGACCAATGACATGATGGACCTCCGCTCGCTTGTTGAGAAGAGCGCTGATGCGGATTTGCTGCGCGAGATGATTGGCTTTGCCGCCGAGAAGTTGATGGAGCTAGAGGTTGGCACGAAGACCGGTGCGGCCTACGGCGAGAAGAATGACTTTCGACTTGCTCAGCGTAACGGCTATCGCGACCGCGACTGGGAGACCCGAGCTGGCACCGTCGAACTTCGGATTCCAAAGCTGCGCACCGGCAGCTATTTCCCGAGCTTTCTGGAGCCGCGCCGCATGGCCGAGAAGGCTCTGACCGCCGTGATCCAGGAGGCTTACATCCAGGGCGTCTCGACCCGCTCGGTGGACGATCTGGTCAAGGCGATGGGCATGAGTGGCATCTCCAAGAGCCAGGTCTCGCGGCTTTGTGAGGAGATCGATGATAAGGTCAAAGCCTTCCTTGAACGTCCGATCGAAGGCGACTGGCCCTATCTTTGGATCGATGCGACCTACCTCAAAGTCCGGCGTGGCGGACGCATCGTCTCCGTCGCTGTCATCATCGCCGTCGGTGTCAACACCGATGGTCGTCGCGAGGTACTCGGTATGGAAATCGGCACCTCTGAGGCCGAGCCAATCTGGACGGAGTTCCTGCGCAAACTCACCCGGCGCGGTCTGCGCGGCGTCAAGCTCGCCGTCTCCGATGCGCATGAAGGCATCAAGGCGGCCGTCTCCAAAGTCCTTTCCGCCACTTGGCAAAGATGTCGAGTTCACTTCATGCGCAATGCCCTGGCTCATGCCGGCAAGAGTGGCCGACGCGTGGTCTCAGCCTTCATTGCAACGGCCTTTGCCCAAGACACCCCGGAAGCCGCCAGCCAACAGTGGCGCAATGTCGCCGATCAGATCAGGCCGAAAGTGCCGAAACTTGCTGGTCTCATGGACAACGCCGAGGAAGATGTCCTCGCCTACATGACCTTTCCCAAGCAGCACTGGACCAAGCTTCACAGCACGAACCCGATTGAGCGATTGAATGGAGAAATCAAGCGAAGGACCGAGGTCGTCGGCATCTTTCCAAACGACGATGCCATCGTCAGGCTCGTCGGCGCTTTGCTTCTGGAGCAAAATGATGAGTGGGCTGTTCAGCGCTCGCGGTACATGACACTGGAAACCATCGCGACAATGAGCGATGATCCGCTCATCAACTTGCCTGCTGCGGCAAGCTGACCCGTTCCCGGCCCTGTCCGGAAAGCTCGACGATCGACCGAGCTACACCACTCCCTGGGACATCATC
>NZ_AUFB01000098.1 GCF_000426285.1 Rhizobium leucaenae USDA 9039
GCAGGATCTCAGCGAGATTGCCGCTATTGCCGATGGCAGCTGTGAGCTTGCCCAATAGGCTGTTCGGATTGACCGAGGCGCCGCCGACCGTCAGGGCATTCGGATTGATCGAAGGTCCGCCCGCAGCCGTCACGCCGCCGCCGCTCACCGAGGCGCTACCTGCCGTCAGATTGTTGCCGCTGATCGCCGGACCGCTGCCGACCATCGTGCTGGAGCTTGCCAGCGACGGGCTGCTACCGGCGTTTGCGCCGCCATTGGCTGCGACGCCTACCAGAGCGGCGTTGAGATTGAACAGCGCACCACCCGCCGTCATGCCGTTCAAGGCGCCGAGCGGATTGCTCGCAGTCGCGGGAGCATCGATGGCAACCCCGCCGTTGATCGAACCATTGCCGGCGACGTTGTTGACCGTGCCGCCACCATTGATGACGAGCGCACCCCGGGCCTCGATGACGCCGGAGATCGCGCCGATCGCCTGCATGCTCACCGTCGTACCGGCGGCGAGATCCTTCGAGGCGTCACGATGGCCGTTGGGATTATTCGTATAGGTGAGCGATGGATCGTTGCTGCCGATGCAGGGATTGTTCGGGCCGCTGCAATCCGGACCGCCCTGTGTGGTGTCGGAGGTGATGACATCCGGATAATATTGGCAGGGCGTAGAGCTGTCGCAGGTGGTCGTGGTGGTGCGGTTCAGCGTCGCGCCGTCATTGGTCAGCGTGCCAGGGACGGTGAGCACCATGTTGCCGTCGGATTTGATCGAGCTATAGGCGTTGGTCAGATTGACCGCATTGATGGTCAGATCGCCGCCGGAGCGGATCTTGGCCGACGGGCCGGCGCCCGAGATCAATTGATCCTGCGAGACGATCTGGTTCACCAGATGATCGATGGTCTCCGTCCAGGCATAGGTCGGCTCATGCTGGCCTGAGCCGGTGCTGCACCGCGTCTCGCATTTGTAGGTCTTGGTGATGAGATCGTAGGCGCTGAGGACGGTGTTGGAGAGCTGCACATTGCGCTGGATCGTCGGCCCGGAGGTCGTGGTGTTGATCAGATTGTTGGTTAGGATCGACATGCCGCCGCCGGACTGAATGAGGCCGGCGGAATTGACGACGGCTCCGTTGCGCCCGCCGCCCAGGCCTGCAATGGCAAGGCCGTTGCCGGAAAGGATTGCCCCCTGGTCATTCGTCAGCACGCCACCGACGAAGAGGTTGGTGTTGTTGCCGGCAAAGACGAGGCCGGAGGGGCTGTTGTAGAAATCGCCCGAGATGTTGAAGGTGAGATTGTTGCCGGCGGCGAGCTGACCGGCAT
>NZ_AUFB01000099.1 GCF_000426285.1 Rhizobium leucaenae USDA 9039
CCAGGGCACCGAATCCGGGTTAACGGGTGAGCGCTCCGAGGATTGTTTGTAGATATTCGGTATTCCATCCGGCGCGTTTTCTGCGGAGCTTGATGGATTTCTTGTCGGCGACGGCACGCACGAGATTGATGGCGAAGTGTCTGACGATGGCCATGTTGTGGGCACCATGGCCCTTGCGCAGTCGGGATTGGTCGTCGCGGAAGACGACGTCGAGCGTCCAGTGCAGCGCATTTTCGATGAGCCAGTGACCGCGGACGGCCTGGGCGGCGGTCTTTGCGTCGAGACTGGCCGAGGAGATGAAGTAGCGGGTATCGAACCGGCAGCGATCCTTCAACTCGGTGCGGGACTGGACGCGGATCAGCGTCCTTGCGCCGGGCAGGCGCAGTTCGCCGGGAAAGCGCCGGCCTCCTGTCAGCCAATCGGTCTCGCTCGAGACGGTAACGAACCGCTGCTCGATGCGGCCATGGCCCTTGTCGACATCGATATCAGTGTTGAGCGCCCCGTCCGGTGCATCCTCGAAATAGCGTTGCATTTCGGCGCGCAACGTCGGCTGATTGGCCTTGACCGCCAGCAGGTAATCGGCCCCCTGACCGGCAATGGCGGTGGCGATGGTTGGGTTGGTGGCGATCGCATCGATCGACACGATGGCGCCGGCAAGTCCGCCATTTGCGCCAAGCCTTTCCAGAATAACCGGAATTGCCGTCGTCTCGTTGCTCTTGGCATCGACCGCTTCCTGCGCCAGAACCAGCCGCCGGGTCGTCGCATAGGCCGAAACCAGATGTAGCGCCGCCTTGCCCGCGCCGCGGTCATGGCTGCGGCGCGAGGTCTTGCCGTCGATGGCAATGAAATCCGGCTTGTCGGGCCAGCTTTCGCGCACCCAGTCGGTGAAGGCGGCCGAAAACAGCGCCGGATCGATCCGGTTCATCAGGATCGTCAACCAACGCCCGCCCGGAACCCCATGATCATAGGGCAGAAAGCGGCGCAGGAAATCCAGATGCTGTTCGCCCCATTCCGAAATCAAATCATAATCTTCACAGTCGCAGATCGTGCCGCAAACCACCAGAAACAGCACTTCCCGCAACCGGTAGGCGACACGCCAGGGATCGCGAACGTCCTCGATCTCACCGAGATGATCGAGCAACAGCTTCAATCGCGACTTCTCAAATCCCTCCAATGCCACAACGTTCATCACCATGCCCTCCGAATCATCGAGGCCATAGGGAATCAGACTTCTGGCAAGCGGGAAATCGCGTTAACCCGAGTTCGGCACCCTG